>CAWEQU010000021.1:0-202057 GCA_963811305.1 uncultured Chloroflexia bacterium | reverse complement strand
TGCGAGTTGGTGTCGAAGATCAGCGCCTCACTGTTGAAGTTTGCAGACCCAGCAACTCTCCGCCCGCGCGGATTTCGTGGCTCGAACCATTGAAATCGTCACCCACGGGCTCAAGTCGGCCGCCGAGATGCCGAGCAAGAAACGCCTCCATGATCGCGTTGAAAGCAATATCGTTCTCCGGACGTGCGAACCCATGGCCCTCATCTGGGAAAACCACATAAGTCACGGGAATGTTTCTGGCGCGCATCGCAGCAACCATCTGATCGCTTTCCGTGATCTTGCACCGCACATCGTTTCCCCCATGACCGATCAGCATAGGCTTCGTGATGGCTCCCGCCCGATGTAATGGCGAGCGGCTTCTGAGCAAGGCGCGGCCTTCCTCGGTGCGCGGATCGCCGACGCGGTGACACTCTTGCTCGTAAAAGGCGGCCCAGTATGGGGGCGGATTGGCAAGCATGGTCTCGAGATTGGTGATGCCGACGATGGGGACGCTGCAGCAGAAGTGTCCGGCGTGAAGGTCGCACCGACGAAAGCGGCGTAACCGCCGTAGGATCCACCGCAGATGGCTATGCGCTTCGGATCAGCAACGCCCTCCCCGATCGCCCCATCGACGGCGTCGATCAGGTCGTCATGCATGCGGCCCGCCCACTCGCGGTCGCCTGCATTGACGAAGGCCTTGCCGAAGCCTGTGGAACCTCGATAGTTGACTTGGAGCACGGCATAGCCGCGATCGGCGTACCATTGCACCCAGCGGTTATAGGCCCAGCTATCGCGCGCCCAGGGTCCTCCGTGGACCTCGAGCACCATCGGCAATGGATGATGTGGTTTGGCGCCAGATAGACTGCGCGGAAGCGTCAAATAGCAGACCAGATCCAGTCCATCCCGCGATCGGACAACGACCGCCTGCACCGGCGAGAGCACAACACCATCAAGCTTAGGCCGGGTCGAGGACAACTTCGTCAGTGCGCCGGAACTCCTGTCCAGCAGATACCACGCGAACGGCCGGTCTGGTCGGCTTGCGGCAACGATCCAGAGGGTCTGGTCATCAGACTCATTCGCGACTTCGACCGTGCCGTCGAGATCGCGCGCGAGCTTGGCAAGGTCACGACCAACTTCCGCATCCACCGTGGTCCATTCGCTTTGAAGATATTCGCTGGATGTGGCCACGACCTCGTCGGTTCGGGGATCGAGAAGAACGGACGTGAGTCAGCGTGAGGGTGACTTGAATGACCGTTTCCTCTCCCGTGTGCCAATCCACGCGCATAATGCGCGCTTTATCAACTCCAATCGAGCTCTGGAGATACCACGCATCACCGGAGAGGGTGCAGTGAAGCGGGCTGGTGAGCAAAACATCATCCGCTTCGATGGAAGTTACCTCATCGAATGCCCTGCCGTTCCAGCGAAGGATAGCGTTACCGCGACCTTTGCCGCGCGTGCTGGTCGCGAGCTTCAGCTCTAGTTGTCGATCGACAATGTAGCTGGCGATTTCGTTCAAGTTCTCATGAATGAGGTGGCGTTCGCCCGTGCGGATATCGACGGTATACAAATCGTGCCAGCGAGCATCACGGTCGTTCATGCCGACCGCGATCAAATAAGGGTCATCGTAATGAAAACCGATGAGGTGGGCGAGGACGTCAGCAAACGGCGTCAGATCTCGTGGCTCCACGTCCTTGAAGTCGACGCACCATAAGTGGAAATTCTCGTCTCCATCGCGATCCTTTGCAAACAAGATATGCTCATTCGTCCGTGCAAACCAATGACCAGCGATCGGGCGGTCGGTCTGTCGGGTTAGGGGGCGTTTGGCGTTGAGATCATCGCGCGGCGCAAGCCAAACGTTCATGACGCCATTGACGGCGGAGCGCCACGATAACCAGCGGCCATCGGGCGACAGGATGGGATCTAGTGCGTGAGCATTCTCGAAGAATACCTGGCGTGGAATGAGCGGGGAGCTGGGATCACTGCCGGCCATCTATCTTCTCCCAGGGGGTCCTTCGGTGTTCCCGGCTTAATCGTCAGGCGATGCGGTAGATCGGCAATGGAGAGGCCAACTGCCTCGCCCTAGAGCAATTCGCCACACCGTGCGGTAGCACCATCGGCTCGACCACCGATGTTACCCTCGGTACAGAGCAACCCGTGGCCGGCATCTCCCTTCCCCAGCCGAAGACGTGTCAGCAACAGCCACCCAATAGACCGCTCAACCCCGCCTCAACTCGCGCCGCGTTCAATATCCGTGAGTTCAACGGCGTACGAGGGTGACGCTGTAAAGCTATCTCGTTTGCGGACTTCGCCGGCCCCGCGATGCCTTATCGCTATTCCCACTGCTCCTGCACCGCCTAGGGTGTTCCCCCGGAAACATACGAAAGCGCGGGGGCAAGCAAGACTGTTCGTGCTTCACAGTTCTAGAGACCGCGCCGCCCGGGGAGGAGACATGGGACTGAGCGTTCGGTTGGCCTTCAGCGGACTTATGGCCCTGTCAGTAGGTGGTCTTGCGGGATGGTTCTACTCCGCCGATCCCGCTACGGTAGCCCGAACCTCGGCCAAGCTCCTCGACGTGGTCGCCACGATCGTGCGGTTACCCACCAAAGAGGCACCGCAACAGGAAGGCACGCCTCAGCCTTCGATTGATCCTCTTCCCCGGGCGACAGCGGCACCGTCATCAAAGTCGCCAACTCCCGGCACTCAGCCTGTTAGAGCGGGCCCGCCCGCGGCAAAGTCGCAACCGCCTGCCGCAACCAATCCGTCACGCAATCCAGAGAAAAAGGCGAAGCCGCGCCGGCGTTCTACTGCTGATGACGATTGAGACATGGGGGAGAAGCAATGCGCCGTTCTCTGCATCTCCGTCCACGCCCTGGCAGCGGGCGATAGCCAACGACCACTCACGTGATAGGATTTGCCCGCGCATCCAGAGCGCCGAAGTTTGCGTCGGCGCTTCTCTTGGTGTGGACGACAACTCATCATCTGAGAGGATGTCATGGCGATAATCGCAATGACCCGCGAGATGGCGACGCTGGGCAGGGACGTAGCGGCGGGCCTCGCCGAACGATTAGGTCTCGACATCGTGCACCATGAGCTTGTCGCGCAGGACATCGCGGGTCGTGCAGGCATGCGCGAGAGCGAGGTGCAACGCTTTCTGGGAGGTGAGGCTTCCCTATTGGAGCGTTGGCGCGTCGACAGCGCGCGTGTCTCGCGCTACACCGCCGAGGAAATTCTCGAACGCGCCGTGAAAGGCAACGTGTTGATCAGAGGATGGGGTGCAACCTACCTTCTGCGCAACGTCCCGCACGTTGTCTGTGTTCGCATCTGTGCGCCAATGGCGGATCGCGAGCGCGTGCTCATGCAGCGGCTCGGGATATCCGATCCGGCGACGGCGCGCCGTGAGATCGAGAGAAACGATGCCGCCCATAACGGGACCATGCAGCGCCTGTTCGGCATCGACTGGACCGATCCAGCCCTCTATGCCGTAGTGCTCAATACCGCTCGTGTTCCAGTTGCGGATTGCGTCGAGCACATCGCAAAGGTCGCAGCGTCGGCGACGTTCCAGGAGACGGCAGCGTCGCGCCTGGCACTGGGCGACCAGCTGATCCTCTCGAAAGTGCACTCGGCCCTCGATCGCCGCTTCGGCAGCTCGAGCGCGGCCCTCGGCATAGACGCGGAGGTGACGGCTGCAAAGGTCCTGCTCAAGGGCGCTCTCAGCGACCAGCGCATGATCGCCGAGACGGTCCGTCTGATGCACGCCATCCCCGGAGTTCAGGCTGTCGAGAGCCGCATCAGCTACATCGCCTTTGTGCGAGACTGACCGCCTCACCTGGCTCCGGCCCACCCGCCGAGCCGCCCGTCCAATTTGCGAGCCCGTTGTGGTGCGGTGGCCACAATCTGCCAATTGGCCGGCGGTGGCTCAGTGACGGCCCACATGATTATGGCGATGGCCGAAAAATGCTATTTGGTTGGGATTCTCGTGCTCATGATTGGCGTGGTCACGCCATTCACATGATATTTGTGGCACAGCAGACAGTCTTGACGCGCCATGCTGCTGGTGTGACAGGTCTGGCAGAGTTCCTTTTTCACCGCACCGAAATTGGACACGAAATTTTGCGGATTGCCCTGCTCGTAGCTCTGCAGATAGGGGCGGCCTTTTTCAAGGTTATGGCAGGTCAGACAACCGCGATTCTCCAGGATGCCGAAATGCGGCTCATGGATGAAATTCGTGAAGCGTCCCTGCTTGCTCTCGACCGAAGGCGGGGAGAAATTGACGACCCGCCCTTTGCCCTGGATATCGTCGACGCTGTGACATTTCGTGCATGAGCCCTGGGCGTCCTTGCCGGTGAGAAAATCGAAGACGGCCGCCGCCGGACTTCTATCGCCTTTCGGCGCCTGGGGGCCGGTCAGAAGGAGCCAAGAATAGATGAATTTGTCCTTGTGGCCTGTGGGACGGTAGAAAATCGCGTAATCCTGCCGATACCAGCCGCCATATTCAGCCCAGCTCTCCGCATCCACGTCGCTTTCGATGCTGATCACGGGCGCAGCCCTTGTTTGAGGCTTAGCCGCTGCGTATCTGAGCCTCGCCGGAGCGCCGGCTGGCGCATTTGCGTCCGCCTTGGAGGCGTCCGCGTCTGCGGGCTCGGCGTTTGCGGTATCGGGTCTTCGGGCCGCTCCTTCAGGCTGGGCTGGCTTCTTGGCATCCTTGGCAGGAGCGCGCGATCCCGCGAAGCTCTTCCTCCGTGGGGTTGAGCAGATCGTCGGTTTGGTCCGCTGCCTTCTGGCTCGTCGAGGCCGTTCGTCGGCGGGTTTGGCTAGTTCCGGCGGCTCCTTCAGGTTGAGCTGCTTGCGCGACCTCCTTGAGCCCTGCTCGCGATGCGCGAGGCAGTTCTTCGGCGGAAGACTTTTCCTTGCCACCGTCGGGCTTAGGGTTGGCGGCATCGGCTTTCCGGCCGCTCCCTCAGGCTTGACTGCTTCAGCTTCCGGTCCCTGGACAGCAGACACTGGCCAAAGACGGCCACGATGCAGGCTTGCGGATTGCGTTCTGGCCTTGCTGGCTGCCGCGCTATCGGCGGCTTCCGGGCTGGGACTCTGGGTTGCCCGACGCGCATCCGAACCGGACGGTTTCTCGGAAGATTCCGATCCGTCCAATTTTGGTTCCGGAGGCTCGTTCTTTCTGCGGAGAGCGTTTCTTGCCACCGTCGGGCTTGGCCTTCGCGGCATCGGCTTTTCCGGCCGCTCCTTTGGGCTGGGCCTTCTGCCGCTGCTGGACTGCGTTGGTCGCGCTTGGCCTGACGCGCATCCGAACCAGATTGCACTTGGGGAGACGCCGATCCTGGCGACCGGGCGATTGGCCATTTCCGCGGCGAGATTGGGTAGCCACTGCTGCTGCGCGCTGACGACCACATCGCGCGGGATGCTCGCGGTCAGATCGGCAACGAGATTCGCACTCAGCTTCGCCCTGCCGCCGAATATTGAGGTCGGCCAGCACGTCCGACGCTCTTGCCCTTGATCAGCGCATGGAACAGCCGCTTGATCTCCCAGACCAGATTCGCCACCGCCTTGATCTGGGCGTCGCTTGCACCGCTCAGATCCTGGAGGTTCAGGCTGTCCACGGTCTTGATCAGAGCACGGCCCCGCTCGTTCCGGCTGATCATCACCTTCATGAACGGTGTGAGCTCGGCTTCGGACGCTTCCGGCCATTCGCCGATCGAGGCCTTCTTCTTCTTCAGCGTTTGCAGGTCGAGGCCAGGCAGGGTCAGGAAGGCAATGCCTTTCGGGCCGCTGACCCGCTCCTTGCCGATGATCTGGTCGAGATGGCAGGCGGTGCAGGTCTGCTCGAACGGCGCCACGGCCATGACTCGCTTGTCTTCGCGGCTGTTGTGACAGGTCGAGCAGGTAGCGGGAATGCGCCTTGCCGGATCCTTCTTCGCCACTTCCGGGAAGTGCTTGCCGAAATGGCCGGCATGGTCGTAGATGATCCGTGTGCGCCTGCTTGAACGGATAGTTCTCGAATTTCGGGTGATGGCCGTCGAAGCTGTCGAACTTCACCACGTGGCAGGAGCGGCATTGCTCGTTGGAGATCTTGTTCAGCTTGAAATTGACGCCCTGATGCTCCTGGTGGCAGGTCGCGCAGTAGAGACCGTGTGCGACCTTGTCGTCGGTCGGGAAGGCGATGCTCTGCGCGCGGGCCGATTGCGGCACGGGCGTCCCCGCGGCGAGTTTGGTCAGCCGCTTGGTGCTCTGCTCCAGCACCTCGGCCGAAGCGCTGTGCGCGTTGAAGGCCGTGTCCGGCATTTTGTGGCAGGTGAGACAGGCCTTGCTGTCGGCGAGCGGATCGCCGGCGACGAGGCCGTGCATCCAGCTCAATTTGCCGCTGCCGCTCTTGGTGTGGCAGGCGTTGCAATTCTCGATCGCGCCGTGAGCGCTCGCCAGCGGCCCCGGCATCAGGAACTGCGGAACTGCGTGTCCTTGGCGAGAAAGAAGGCCGAGCCCAGGCAGACGACGGTCACGAGCGCCAGCAGCACCGCCAGACGGTCGCGCCGGGAGCCGGGGGCCGCCTGCCTCTCGGCCTTCGGCGGCCGAACCGATCTGGTCCGTACCGGTCGCCGCATCACCAGGGCCCCGATGAAAAGGCATAGACGACGAGGACGTGCAGCACCGTCAGCACGACCAGCGCATAGGTGACGGGCACATGCACGAACAGCCAGCCCTTGCTGAGCCCGAGATAGACACGCGCGAAATCGAGCCGGTCCTTCTCGACCACCAGGTTCTTGATGGCGGCAAGCTTCTCCTGGCTCGGCTGGTCGACATAGCGTGACAGGTTGTCGATCTCGTCCGTCAGCCGCTTCGAGCGGGCGCTGCGAGCCGATGAGATGGGCGGTGAAATTGCGCTGCCCCTGGAAAAAGTCCCGCAGGTGGGTGGTGTAGAGGTCCATGATCCAGGCGTCATAGGGCGGCGCCGGCAAGGCGATCGCAGCGGCGGCCGGATCGGTCTTGGCGACGGCGGCGTGGACATCCCGCGCCAGCTCGGCGCGGCGGGCGGGGATGCGATCATAGCCGACGCGCTCGTCGATCCCGTGCTTGGCCTGCAGCGACCAGGCGAGATAGGTGCCGAAAATGCCGCTCAGCGCCACCAGCACGAAGCCCGCCCACAGCGCCCATTCGAAGCCGGTGTCCGGCAGAGAGAAATCCGAATGCGAGATGAAGGCGGCGATCAGCAGATAGCCGACGAAAATATGGATCTTCCGCCAGCGCGCGGCGGATTTCGGCGACAGGCTGGCCGTTTTGATGGCGATGTGGAAAGAGAGCTGCAAGCTCATGCCGCCGGCCAGCACCCAGCCGTCGAGATAGCGCGGGTCGCGGAGCCCGTTGCCATAGATCCAGACGAGCCAGAACAGGCCGCCGGAAATCGCCGCGATCAGAAGGCCCTGGACTGTCTGGCTGGCGAGATATCTCGCCGAGCCCGAGCCGCGTCCGCCGATCGAGGCGTCAGACGTGCGCCGCCCCGCCGATCTCACGGCGGCCCCCCAAAATCACCCATCGCGGTGGTTCTTTCCCCATCAAGCCCATTCAGGTTGTTGTCGTTGCCAGCCGGCCGGGATCAATTGGCCGCGCCGGCTTCTCTCGCCGTGCCCTTGAACTTGTCCGGTCCGGGAATCAGGCTGTCGAGCCCAGCCATCGTGCTGCCGTCATACTTCTCGGTGATGCTCGCGAGCAGCTTGGAGACGCCGTCAGCGGCAGCCGTCAGGAAGCGTTCATTGTTCAGCTTCAGCCCGGCCGAATAGGCATACTCGACCATCTTTGCGATTTCCGGCACGTTCGGCGCCGCTTTCGCTGCGGCGGCGAGCTGCTTGCGCGCCCGGTCGACACGCTTGGCCATTTCGAAGGCGTAACGCTTTCTCACCGTCGCACGGCCGACCGCGCGGATCCCGGTCTCGAGCTCGACGCCGAGGCCGACGAGATAGAGCATTCGCTTGCGCGCCGCGCTGGCCGGCACGTTTTCCTTGCCCTTGGAGTGCCAGGTATTGTGCCGCACCTCGCCCTGCGACCAGGACACCAGCTCGAAGGCGCTGCCGGCAGGATGACCGCCTTTGTTCACGAGATCCTCTTGCGGCACGACATGGCAGCTATAGCAGTTCTTCGCCAGCCGATAGAGCGAGGACGGCCTGATCATCCCCTTGGAATCGGCAAGCTTCCAGCGCGCCTCCTCCTCGGCCTTGGTCTCGGTCTTCTCGGTCTTGCCGCTGAACTGGCTGTGGACCTTGATCCAGTCCTCACCGGCGCTGTGGCAGGACTCGCAGGAGATGCCGGCAATCGGCTGCTTGTTGTTTTCTTTCTGCTGCACTGTGTAATGGCAGGTCAGGCACAAACTCTCCGATCTGATGCGCTGAACGCCCATTTTTTCCGCGATTTCGTTCGCTTCCTTCCGGCGCGGCATCTCGCGAAAGGTCTTGAAATGATGCGTGCCCTTCCAGGCCTCGGCCTCCTGCTTGTGACATTCGGCACAGGCATTCGGACCGACGATCTTGGCCGGATCGGACGCAACGGTGCCGTCCGCGGCAAAGCCGAAGATCATCAGCAAGCCGCAGAGACAAAGCACGGAAGACCGGAGAGGGGCCCTGGGCCCGAACCCGATCGACCGAAGGCTATGCGCTCTAAGAACGATAATGACTTCTCACCCTTGCTTCAGCCATCCTATACGCCTGCATCGGCTGTTCCCGCCGGTTGCGGGGGCGATCGAGAGCGAGCCGGCCCATCTGCCGGCTGGTGGGCACAGCGAGCCACCCCATGGCGCGGGTCAGAACGCTTTCCTCGACCGTGTCGTCGGTGGTCGGCAGGAACGGATCCGCATAGCAGACCGCGCCGATGTGCGCCGCGATCGATTTGATCGAATCGACCATCCCCGGCGCGCCGCAGGCGTAGAGCACATCGGTCGGCAGCAGGCGCGGCAGATAGTCGGTCGGCCGGCCCAGCTTCACCGCATTGCTCAAGGTCTGCGGCGTGCTGCAGACAGGCACGACGAGGACATTGGGGAAGCGGGCCAGCTGCGCGAGAGCCGGGCCCATATAGAGCGACTCGATGGTGCGGCCGCCGGCGATGATCATCATCATGCGCTCCGGGTTCTCGCGCAGCGCAGCGACGGCGATCGACCAGATCGGCGCAAAGCCGGTGCTGGTGGCGACGAGAATCAGCCGGCTGTCCAGATTGGGCCGGAAATGCGCCGAGCCATAGGGCCCGGTCAGCTTCACCCGATGGCCCGGCCTGATGCGCTTGCCGAGCGATGAGGTGACACGCCCACCCTTCATGCGCCGGACATGGAACCAGACCGAGCGGCTGTTCGGATTGCCGCTCAAGGGATGGGTGATGCTGAAGGGACGGCTCGGATAGCCGCTGAAGCGCACCTGCGCATATTGCCCCGCATGATAGGGCAGCGCGCGGTCCGTCCTGATGCCGACTTCCATCACCTCGGGCGACAGCGGGCGCAACGAGCTCAGCACGCCTTCGACGGTGCGAACACCCGACGGCTGGCCCCTCTCGATCACCGCATCGCCGACGATCCGGCACTGACAGGCATGAACGATGCCCGGCTCGGAGCCTTCGCCGCCCCGCACTTCGCCGGATACCAGCCGCACGCAGCAGGTGCCGCAGTGGCCGGCGCGGCAGTCATAGGGCAGGTCGATGCCGTTGCTCAGAGCAGCGTCCAGCAGCAACTCGCCGCGGCGCGCCAGAAAGCTACTGCCATTGATAGTAACTTGGTGACTTCTTGCCATTTGCCTGATCCCGGAAGGCTTCAAATTCCGCGTGTACGGCTGGTGCGGGTGACCCGCCGTCACTGCGCTTCCTGGTATGCTCAGCGAACCAAGCGTTCTGGGATCTGTAAACACCGCACCCTCATTCGTTCGGCAGTAGAAACGTGACAATCAGGCGAAAAGAGGGAGCCAATCCCTGGCCGGTTCGAGAGGAGCAGCGCCCTCGACCAGAAGAGCGTGCTGGAGATTCTCAATGCGGCACGAAAGCTGGTCTTGTCCGAGATCAAGCTCACGGAGCACGGCGTGACCTGGTCCAGGTGAGCTACGTTTCGCTAGGATAGCTGAGAGCAGCTGCCACGCGGCTCACCGGCAGCTGCAAAGGTCGAAGCGCACAATACTGAAAAAAGGCCGAGCCAACCCAACGTATCCAGACGATGCGGGATCGCACCGATTAGGCTCAGAACGAACACTGTCGCTCGAAAGATTCCATTCAATCGCCCAACTTTGATCCCTATCGCGTGTTGAGCTGAAGTTAGCGGGGAGGGCATCGAGGGAAATCGCGGTGCTCCGGAGTTAGGTTTTTACCCACGATGGGGGTTCCTCGTGTCCGGTCCGCCGACGCCTTCCGTTTCACCAGCATAGTGTCGCGCAGCGCGCAGGGGACCGCTGCTCCGACGCGCTGACCTTCTGCGCTCCGAGTGAAAGACAGGCGGCCGAGCTGTGCAGCTCGGCTGAAGGGAGGGCTATGGGATTTCTCCATCTGTCCGGGCATGGCCGCTGACGTGGAGGCAAGCATAAAGGCCGGCCCCCTGCTCACAATGATGTGGTGGTCGGCGATGCGCGCGCCGCCGACGGATCCCGCAAGCCGGTCGAGCGCCGTTCGCGTAAGCGGCACAAATCGGAATGCCGCCCTGAAATCCAAGGGGGAAGAGAGTAATGCGTAGTGCGGTGCTTTCTTGCGCTTTCGCAAGCGCCATACTGAGTCACACAGCATTCCTTGGCCAGAATGCCGTCGCCGGATCCAGCGAAGTGGCGCAGACCCAAACCGTACAAGCACAACCCAGATTGAGACTCGCCCAGAATACAGGAGCGGCCAAGAAAACCGGCACCGTGATCGGCGGCGAGGAGAAGCTGCCGCCGGAGGCAGAAGCGGACGGCCATGGGCAAATGTCCGCGCTCGCCGCCGCAGCAAGAGCCGAGAAGGGCAAGGAAGCTCCCATCCCCGCCGTCGACAAGGAGACCCTCTCCCTCTATCCCACCGCTGCGCAATGTGGCGAATGCCATAAGCAAATCTACGATGAATGGCGTTCGTCGCAGCATGCCTATGCGTCGATCTCGCCGATGTTCCACGCGTTCGAGCAGAAGTTTCAGGAACTGACCAAAGGTACGGTCGGCACCTTCTGCGTGCGCTGCCATCAGCAGGTCGGCACCCAGCTCGGCGAGGACGCGCCAAACGCCGCTTTGGGCGATGAGCCAGATCTCGCGCGAGGGCGTGAGCTGCATCACCTGCCACCGGGTCAAGGAGCAGTACGGCAAGGTCAACGGCGAGCGCCGGGTCGAGCCGGGCAAGATCTTCGAGCCGGTCTACGGCAGCGGGGAGAAAAGCGTCCTCAAGGACATCCTCGGCAACAAGGAGACCTACTCCGTCAAAACCAGCGAAGACGGGCGGGGCAACAGAATCCACAACGGCATGATGACGAACCCCCAGCTGACCAAGTCGGAATTCTGCGTCAGCTGCCACCAGGTTGCCGTCAACTTGGGGATCAAGCTGGAGATCGTCTGGGATCAGTATCGCGACAGCCCGGCACGCAACGCAGGCGTCACCTGCCAGGACTGCCACATGGGCAAGGTCCCCGGAAAGCCCGAGGGCTATGCGACCGCGCCCTCCGCCGTGATCGGCGGCAAGGAGATCAACCCGGGACGCAAGCATGCCAATCACCACTTCATCGGCCCGGGCTATGCGATCGCCCACCCCGGCATCTTCCCTCACAACGTGAAGGCCCAGGCCTTCACCATGAAGGATTGGCTGCAGTTCGACTGGCGCGCCGGCTGGGGCACCAACGAGTTCGAAGACAAGGTCGCACGCGGCAAGGTCAAGGTCGACTTTCCCAAGCGCTGGGCCGACGCGCTCGACCGCGAAGATGCCCGGCAGATCATCGAGGACAATCTCGCAAAGCTCGACCAGCGGGACGAGCTCAGGCGGCAGGTCATGGAGAACGGCAGCAAAGTCGACGGTCCCTACATCGAGGGCGACCCGAAGGTCGGCAGGGATCTGGCATTCTCCTACAAGATCAAGAACCTCAATTCGGGACACAACCTGCCGTCCGGCTCGCTGGGTGCGCAGCCGCAGCTCTGGGTGAACGTCGCCCTCGTCGATCCCGACGGCAAGAACGTCTGGGAGTCGGGTTACGTCGACAACAACGGCGACCTGGCCGATCTGCACAGCCTGGAGGTCGCGGCTGGCAGAATCAAGACGGACCAGCAGGTGGTGAATTTCCAGACCAAGTTCCTGACCACCAACCTCAAGGGCACGGACCGCGAGATGTACCTGCCGGTGAACTTCGACATCGACCCGCTGCCGCATCTGCGTCCGCCGCAGATCCCGACCACCGTTCTCAACCATCCGCCGCTGGTGCGCATGGAGAACCATTCGCTGCCGCCGCTGGGTGAGAGGCTGGCCAAGTACCGGGTGCCGGGCAACCTGATCACGAAGCCCGGCACTTACCGCCTCGCCTTCCGCCTGCGGAGCCGTGCCGAGCCGATCTACTTCATGCGCTTCGTCCGTGCCACCAAGGAAATGGAGCGACGCATGAACGAGCGGATGTTGAGCTTCAAAGCCTACACCGTAGAGCTCGAAGTGAAGCGCTAGCACCGGGAAGCCGAGGGGTTTTGGATTGGGGATCCGCAAAGGGAAGCTGGATCCCCAGCCTTAGCCCGCAGGTCTGAGCCACGACGGGGGTCGTACACGTGACTCTGTAATGCAAGAGGCAATCTTCGGTACCGTGCCAGGACAACGGCTGCCGCCATCGTGCTGGCGACCGGTTGCTGGCTCGTGATGTCCGGCACCACTGCAGGGCCTGCGGCGGGCCAAGGCAGCAGGCCGAAGGTGGTTGCACAGGTGTGGCCTGGGTCAGCTCGAAGTAAGTCGCCGCTACGTGGCGCGTCTCAAAGAAGTCGGACCCGGCGGCACAGTAAACGCGAGCGGCGGCAAGGATGATCTTTTTCTGCCCGGTCCGCAGTATGACAAGAACTACGATGCCAAGGGCAATGTCGACATCTACGGCGCGAAGACCGTGGTCGATCCGCCGCGTCCGCCCATTGAGCTCGGTCGCCAGCAATATACCTCGGGCCCATACGAGGAGAGCAGCACCCTCTTTGGTCAATTGAATCCGCTGCTGCCGGGCCTCGCCGTCTACGGCGACTGGCGGACGGCGGTCGCCTACAACAGCAACAACGGCAAGGATATTGCCCAGATCGCGACCCGGCTGAATGTCGACGTCGACCTAAAACTCACCGGCACCGAACGCATCCACGCCTTCTTCACGCCGCTGCAGAAGAACAACAAATTCACCCGCTACGAGTTCGGCGGCGGCGATGGCGACCGGAGGTTCAACGAGGAGTTCGACCTCAACCCGCAGACGCTGTTCTTCGAGGGTGACCTCGGCTCCATCTATTCCGGCTTCTCCGGTACGCGAAGCCAGATTCGACCTGCCTTTCACTGTCGGTCTCTTTCCGCTGTTCCTGCAGAACGGGACCTGGGCGAACGACGCCATCCTCGGCGGCGCCGTGACCCTTCCCGCGCAGAACTCGCGCAAGCTGGGCCTTCCCAACTACGACATCACCTTCTTCGCCGCGTTCGACAATGTCGACAACGCGGGCATCCTCGGAGCGGACAGAAAGAACGAGCCAACATCTATGGCGTAACCACCTTTATTGACGCCTTCGGCGGCTATATCGAAGCGGGCTACGGCCTCCTGCAGGGCCGCGACGAACTGGACGGCCTGCAGACGCACTTCCTGACCGCCGCTTACAGCCGGCGCTATTTCAACACCGTATCGAACTCAACCCGCGTGTTCGCGAACTTCGGCAACGGCAAGGACGACGACGGCTTTGCCATCATTTCGGAGAACAGTCTGATCACGAGCTTGCCGAGCACGCTGATCCCCTATGCCAACTTCTTCGTCGGCTTCGGCAACCCTCAGCCCCTGGTCGATGGCTTCGGCGCGGGCATCCTGAAGAACGTCGGCATCAACTTCGAGACCGACGCCCTGACCGGCTACCCGAAACTCAACGACACCGGCTCCGACACCTTTGGCGGCGCGATCGGCTTGACCTATCTCTTCGCCAATCTGGGTCAGCAGCTCATCTTCGAGGTGGCCATGGTTCAGCCCTTCGGCGACCGATCGCGCATCGTCCCAACCGCAATACGGCTTCGGCGTTCGCTATCAGATCGCGCTCAACCGGGCCTGGCTGCTCCGCGCCGATGCGACCTATCAGATCCTCGAGGACGGCGAAGACAACTTCGGCGTCCGCATGGAGCTCCGGAGAAAGTTTTGACCGATCGCGGACGGTGGTTCTGGTTCGGGATGGGGAACTATGCGAGGTAACTCATGAGTAGTCGGAATTTGCTCGCATCCATTCTGGTGGCCTTTGCTCCTCATTGCAGGCATTGGCGCAGCTACGTCCTATTTGCGGGATCCTCCCGAGGCGGCCGGCTCAGGGTCGCGGTCTCTCGCATTCTGGATCGAACGGCGAAATGCTTGCGCGCCTCAAGGACTACACGCGTTCTATTGCAACCGAAGAACCGGCGCGGCGGCAGCTGGCAAGCTGCTGCCTGATGTGAGCACGATGATCGAGCGGCTAGTGGCTCGGCTCGAGACCTCGCCAGAGGATGTCAAAGGCTGGCGGATGCTCGGTTGGTCCTACTTCCACACGGGACGCTATGAGCAGGCAGCGACCGCCTATGCGAGAGCCGTAGAGCTTGATCCGAATTCCGCCGAGCTCAAGGTCTCGTACGAGGAGGCCAAGGCGAAAGCCTCCGAAGAGACAGCCTCGTCTTTGCAAACCCGGCGGCCGACCGGCAGGTGGTGACGGATCTACGCGTCGCGAAAGTGACCAAGTCCGAAACGATGCCTCCGCACGAGAGCGACGCTGCAATCCGATCGATGGTCGATGGCCTGGCAGATCGCCTGGAGAATTCTCCGCGAGACCTCGAGGGCTGGACTTCGCCTTATGCGCTCTCGAGTTGTGCTTGGTGAGAGAGAGGTCGCGGCAACAGCCTTCCGCAAGGCGCTTGAGGTCTTCAAGGACGACTCGGCAGCATCGGGCAAGATTGCGGCCGCGGCGATTGAGCTCGGCCTGAAGGCCGAATGACTGTTTCTGCATTCTGACCGGAAGAAAAGACATGCAGGAGACCGGCATGAATTTTGAGGGCCTGTTCCAGCAGCGGCTCGAGACCCTTCATCGAGAAGGCCGGTATCGCGTTTTCGCGGATTTGAAGCGCCGCCGCGGGTTCTTTCCAGTGGCAGATCATTTCGCGGCAAATGGCTCGCGCGAGGTTACGGTGTGGTGCTCCAACGATTATCTCGGCATGGGCCAGCACCCAGCGGTACTGGCGGCCATGCACGAGGCGATCGACGCCGTGGGGGCCGGCTCCGGCGGCACGCGCAATATCTCCGGCACGACCCACTATCACGTGGAGCTCGAAAGCGAACTTGCCGACCTCCATGGCAAGGAAGCCGCGCTTCTCTTCACCTCGGCATACGTTGCCAACGACGCGACACTCTCGACCCTCCTCAAGCTCGTTCCCGGCACGGTCGTCCTCTCGGACGAGAAAAACCACGCGTCGATGATCGAGGGCATCCGCCACGGGAAGTGCGAGAAGCACATTTTTCGTCACAACGACGTTGCCGACCTCGAGGCAAAGCTCAAGAGGTTTCCGAAGGGCACGCCCAAGATCATCGTCTTCGAGAGCGTCTACTCCATGGACGGGCACATCGCGCCGATCGCGGCGATCTGCGATCTCGCCGAGAAGTATGGGGCGCTCACCTACCTCGACGAGGTGCACGCGGTCGGCATGTACGGCCCGCGCGGCGGGGGCATTGCCGAGCGCGACGGCGTCATGGACCGGGTCGACATCATCAACGGCACGCTCGCCAAGGGGTTCGGCGTCATGGGCGGCTACATCGCCGGCTCCCGCGACCTCTGCGATGCGATCCGCTCGTTTGCCTCGGGGTTCATCTTCACGACGTCGCTCGCGCCTGCGATCGTGGCCGGGGCGCTTGCGTCCATCCGCCATTTGAAGACGAGCGGGATCGAGCGCGCCCGCCACCAGGAGCGGGTTCGGACACTCAAGAGGTCGCTCAAGGCGAAGCGTCTGCCCGTGATGGACAATCCAAGCCATATCGTCCCTGTGATGGTCGGTTGCCCCATCCGCTGCAAGGCCGTGACGGACGCGCTGCTCCACCAATACGGGATCTACGTCCAGCCCATCAACTATCCGACCGTGTCGAAGGGCACCGAGCGGATGCGCCTTACGCCATCGCCGGCGCACTCGGACGAGCAGATGGCGAACTTGATCCATGCACTCGACGAACTCTATGGCGCTTTCAACTAGGAAACGGGTTCGCACGTTGCCCTTCAACGCGAAATCAACGCTGCCGGTGTTGGATGGGAGGCTTGTGACGTTGTTGAACTCTCAAAACTCGGGCCGAACGGCCAGATGAGCGATGTTCGATCTTTGCGCTCGCTCCGGGCCCGGCGTTGCGATCGCAGCGCTCGCTTCAGCGGTGCCGGAGCATTGCATCGATCAGCAGGCCACTCGCGATATCGTACTCTCCATCGCGCCCGAGCTGCGCAGTCACGAAGCCCTGTTTCTCAACACCGGCATAAAGAAGCGCTACTCATGCGTGCCTCTCGAATGGCACTTCGAGTCGCACGGCTGGGCGGCACGCAACCGCGTGTTCCAGGACGCTGCTGCCGACCTCCTGGAACGCGTGAGCCGGGACTGCATCGACCGGGCCGGCATCGATCTGGATGACATCGAAGCCATCGTGACGGTGTCCACCACGGGGCTTGCCGTCCCAAGTCTCGACGCGATCCTGGCCAATCGTCTGGGTCTTCCCGCCACGATTGAGCGGTTGCCCATTTTTGGCCTTGGCTGCGCGGGAGGTGTGAGCGGCCTTGCGCGCGCGGCTCGGATGGCGCAGTCGCTGCCCAAAGGCAATGTGCTGCTCCTCGTTGTCGAGCTGTGCACCATCAATTGCCGCAACACCGACCACAGCATCAAGAACTTCATCTCCACTGCGCTGTTTGGCGACGGCGCCGCTGCGCTGCTCCTGTGCCGCCCGTCCGACTGGCAAGGCTCTGCCCCGCCTTGTCGCGTCCGGTGAACACATGTGGCGGGGCAGCGAATACATGATGGGTTGGTCCATCGAGGACGACGGCTTCGGAGTCGTCCTCAGCCCGGACATCCCGAAGTGCGCGCGCGAGGAGCTGCGACCTGCGGTGGATCATTTTCTCGCCCGCCATGGCCTGGTGCTGAGCGATCTCGATGGGATCATCATGCACCCCGGCGGGCGTAAAGTGCTGGAGGCCGCCCAAACAGCCCTCGCATTACCTGACGAGGCTCTCTGCCACGCCTGGGACGTCCTTGCCGAATACGGCAACATGTCGTCCCCGACGGCTCTGTTCGTGCTCCAGCGCACATTGTCGGCGAGCGCATCCGGTCTGCATTTGCTGGCCGCGTTCGGGCCGGGCTTCACCGTGTCCCTTGCCTTGTTGGATCTCTGATCCGTGAGCATTGCAATCGGAGCACCACAAATTGCTGCGTTGCTGATCCTGATCCAGCGTGGCGCCGAAGAGATTCATTCTGCACGCAATACCAGAGCGCTCTTGGCCCGAGGCGCGCGGGAGGAGGGCGCCAGCTATTACCCGGTGGTCGCGGTTGACCCATCTGGGCTGGATCGCGGGCCTCTTCTTTCTCATTCCACCGGACGCCCAGCCGTTCTGGCCGGTGATCGGCCTCTATGTCGTCCTGCAAGCGGCGCGCTACTGGGTGATTGCGACGCTCGGGCCGTACTGGACACATCGCATCATCACGCTCGACGAGGCCCCGATCGTTTCGTCCGGCGCCTATCGTTTCTTCAAGCACCCCAACTACGCCATCACCATTGCCGAGACCCTGCTGCTGCCTTTGGCGTTTTCAGCCGTCGCTCTCGCCCTCATCATGACGGCAATTTGGGTCGCGGTGCTGAGCTACAAAATCCGGCTCGAGGATGCAGCGCTGGCTAAGCGCCATGGGCCCATCCCGCCATGACGCCGTATGCCGCGAGCCTCGCCGGGCCAAACCCCTCGCTGAGCACCTGGGCCGGCTTCGGCGCGATGTGCCTCGGCATGTTCATGGCGGTTCTCGATATCCAGGTGGTCGCGACCTCGCTGCCGACGATCCAGGCCGCGCTCGACATGCGTCCCGATCAGATGAGCTGGCTCCAGACGAGCTACCTCATCGCCGAGGTCGTCGCCATCCCGCTCACGGGCGTGCTCACGCGAGCGCTTGGCATGCGGTGGCTGTCAGTGGCCTCGCTCGCCATTTTCACGGCGGCATCGGTCGGCTGCGGCTACAGCCAATCCTTTGCCGAGCTTCTGGCATGGCGCGTCGTGCAGGGTTTCGCCGGCGGATTGCTGATACCTCAGGTGTTTGCTGGCGGCTTTGTTCTCTTTCCAGGTCGTGGACAGGCTCTTGCCACGACCATCGCCGGCGTCCTTGCCGTGCTTGCACCCACCGTGGGCCCGTATGTTGGAGGCTGGATCACCCGGACCTACGATTGGCCCTGGCTGTTCCTCATCAACCTCGGGCCTGGTCTGGTTGCGATTGCAGTGTCGGCATGGCTATTGCCGAAGGAGCCGACGGCGCTCCGCCTGGTGAGAACGCTGGACTATCCGGCGCTCGCTCTTATGGCCGCCGCGCTCGCATGCCTGATCATTGGACTGAAGGAAGCTCCCCAACAGGGTTGGGGAGCGTGGCCGATCGTTGTCTCTGTTCGCCGGCAGCCTCGGCTGCGGCACCCTGTTTGTGCGCCGTACGCTGCGATCGCCCTGCCCTGTTGTCGATCTTCGCGCACTGAAAGATCCGAGCTTCGCGCTCGGCACCGCGTTGAGCTTCATTCTGGGGATCGGGCTCTACGGTGCGGTGTATTTGATGCCCGTGTTCCTTGCCATTCGTGCGGGTTCACGACGCGTTCGAGATCGGCGAAACAATGATGGTCACCGGCGCAGCACAGCTCGTCATGGCGCCAATTGCCGTGGTCCTGGAGCGCCGCATGAGCGCGCGGGTTCTGACCGGCGTCGGCTTTGCCCTGTTCTCCGTCGGTCTTGCGCTGAGTGCTTTCCAAACCCGCGCGACCGATTTCGAGGACATGGTCCTGCCGCAGATCCTGCGCGGCGTTGCGATCATGTTGTGCCTCCTCCCTCCCATACGCATCGCTTTGGGCCATCTGTCACCGGAAGCGGTTGCCAATGCCAGCGGGCTGTTCAACCTGATGCGCAATCTTGGCGGCGCGATCGGTCTCGCACTCATTGACACCGTGCTCTATGGACGCGGACCGGCAATCGGCGAACGGCTGGGACAGGCGCTCGCCCGGGGAGATGTCGCGGCGGCAAGAACGGTCGGACTGCCGATGGATCAGTTTCTTGCGCACATACCCGGCACTGAAGTGCCACCGGCCACCTTGGCGTTTGTCCGGGCGGCGGTTGAGCGTCAGGCAACTGTGGAAGCCGTCAACGAAGCCTGGGCGCTCATCGCAGCACTCAGCCTCGCCGGCGCTCTGGCCGTGCTCCTCGTTCGGCCGGCCAGCAGCAGCCGGGTCATGAAAGTCAAGAAGCTCGACCTAACGCATCGCTGGCAGCTGCCCCAGGGTTCTTGTGGCCCATGGTTGTTGCGATTCCTTTGGTTGATGGTAGCCTCAGGGACGAACAAACGGGTCACGAGTGATTTGGCCAGTCTGCCGAGTTCAGGGTCTCGACGGGCCTCACCACCGGGACAGCTCGAGCTGACAGCAGTACAACACACGTAGAGGATTCCCATGATTGGCAATCGTATGTGCGCCTTCGCTCTGTTGGCCGCTTCCGCAACGATCTGGTCCGCTCCGCCCGCAATTGCGGCCCAGTTCGATGGTGACTGGCGCATGGTCGCCTCGACGACCCGCGGCCATTGCGGAATCATCGAGCTCGGCATCGGAATAAACCGCGGCCGAATTTACTCTACCGGTGGATCCTTCGCTTTTTACCCGATCAAGTTGGGCGGCCGCGTTTCCGCCTCGGGGCATGTCCGGATGAATTCAGTGGCCGGCCCGCGCACTGCCCAAGGCACCGGACGGTTCGGGCGGTTTCGGGGCACCGGGACTTGGGCGGGCCGCGGGCCTTCCGGTCTCTGCTCGGGCGTTTGGAGCGCCAACCGTTCCTAGAGCGTCCGTTGCAATCCATCCGCCTATGGCTGCGCGTTCAATGCGTTCACGCCCTCGGCTATTGCATTCGCGCGCACCCGCATCGATTGCTGCCGGCGATTGCCGCTCTTGCGGAGCAACGATTCGCGCAACGCAAGACGCGACTATTTGAACAGTGAGGACAGAGAAAACGATGAAGCGCTGATAACGGGGGGCTTTTCGGCAATCTGTGGATAGGGCTCATCGATGAATACGCTGACGCCTGTGGCGCGCCCTTCGTTGATCAGCGCAGCGACGTAGGCCCATCCGTTGGGCCCCAAGCCCAGGCAGGCCTCCGACATTTCACCTTTCAAACGCACATGAATGGCGATATTTCCGCGCGCCAGAATGGCGGCGGTTTGTGCGGGCGTAAACCTGTCTCTATTCGGATAATTTCGTCAGGTAGATGCCAGCGACCATGCGCCTGCTTCTCGGTCCCCAGCTTACTCTTTGCTCTTTTTCCGATGCGAAGGAATATTCTCCCGGAGGCAGGGGGCCAACGGCTCTTGCAGCGAAGCACTCGGGATCGGGATTGTTTCTGCATGCCTCTCTGCCGGAGATCGCCCATGCGATCGTCTTGCCACCGAGTTGCGGGTCGTCGGCGAGAACAAAAAGGCGGCCGGTCCTTATCGTGTATCCCAGCCGGAAGCTTTTCAATGACTCGGGGACATTGCGAACGACATCGTCGAACGGGTTGCAAATTTCGCCGCCCGTCAGTTTTCGCTCATAGCCCTTGTGTTAAATCGTGACGTAGTCGACGTTCGGCGCGCAATCCCATTGCGGCAACACTTTTTTGTCTGCAAGAGGTCCTATCGCAGGCGTTGCGGCTGGGATTTTGGGCAAGGCCGCACGAACCGCCGGGTTTTTTGCGGCGGGCGGCGGGGTGATGGAAGTTGGAGGCGCTGCTTTCGCCTGACCTCTGATCCGTTGGCATTTATCCGATAGATTTGGAGGTTGAATTTGCTTTACGGCAAGCTGCCTTGCAAGAGAGCTGCTGGCGCCTTGCTTGATATAGGCCTTGATGAGCGATTGCTGAACTTCGAGTTGTTCTTCGGAGAGTTCAAATATGCAATCCTCGTAGATCTGGTCCCCGACCTGACTGAAAAAATCGGCGATATCGCCTGCGGCCGCTGCAGGGTCTGCGGGGGGTGCCTTGGGCTGCTGCGCCAGGCCATGGCCCGAAAACAGCAATGCAAGGGTCACCACCGATGCTGAGAGCGGCTTTCTGAACCTGTCGTTATTCATCTTCCTGATACCCCAGTCTCATCGAAGATCCGAACCTTTCCGGTCCTCCAATCGCACCTGCGCCGGTCGAGCACGGCCGCTGCGGTCGCGGCACCGTCCAATACCCGCTATCCGAGGCGCGGATACGGCACAGCATGTTGCTCCTTGTGCGAGAATTGCGACACCAGAGTGGTATTGTATCGGGCGCCACGTCATCCAACACGTCAGGTCGGCCCGCACGATGCGAATACTCGGTGATTCCAGAGGAAAAATTGGGGCAGGCATTGGGCTGCGTTGACCTTGGGCACCGCGCGTTTATGGGGCCGTCAATGCCAGGCTGGCAAATTTCCAAGCGGTGAGATCAACTCGCACACCACGCCTTTTGGAGATGACGTTTGGTGTCGGCCAGGGCGTAGATGTCCACTGTTTTTTTATCCCGTCGCGCGTACGCATAGATTTTCTGATGCGCCCACAGCGAAAGGCCACCGGCGTAGTCTTCGTCCACGCACGGTACACGCACCCATCGGGCCCCAGCAGGCCCATTCACATCCAACGCGTGAATAGCCCCGATATCTCTGGGGTCATATTTTATCCTGACTGTCTCACCCTTTTTCAGTTGCGTGCGCATACGGGTAAGGTCGCTACACCTGTATCGCAAGCCCAGAAATTCAATACCCTTTGGCTGTAGAGTACGGTCCTCTACGCGGCCCAGGAGATACGTAAATCCTCCGCGCTATGCGAAACATCAGGACCCGTGCCGTCTTCTCTATTTTCTACTTTGCTCGCCCATAAGCGAGCGGGTCTACCTTGTTTGCCCTCATGCCAATTTTCCGCGAAATAATCCAACAGCCAGATGTGCATGAGTTTTATGAACACATCCAGCGATATGCACGCATTCTGCATAGCGTCGTAGTCGCCCTTATCTACGATGTTACTAAACGACGTTCCAGGCAACCCATGCACGAGTGCGGTGTTTAATGAGCGAAAGTGGCGCTCAATTGCCCCTTTCATCCAGGGGCTACGCACAGGCAATCGATTAAGCTCAATACCCAGTTGCTTACAAGCGTCCGCCAAGTCTTGGCCGACGAACTCTTTACCATTATCGACTATTAATTGCCTGGGGAGGCCGAAAACAGGCCAGTCGTGTTTCGTTTCGTAGAGACTCTGAACATCGGGTTTCGGTAAAATGCCATGCTCCAGGCAGTCTCATGACCGTGAGATAAGAGGCCTCTTCAAATCCTATGTACCATCCGAAAGGCATTCCCGAGTAACCATCAAGGGCGAGTGTGAGGGTAGGGCGACCGATAGGGAGGCGGTCTTCAGTGTCTACCACAAAAATATCGAGGCGTGTGTGATCTATCTCTATCCGCTCAAGGATGTCTTTAGCTCGCGGGCCGAGTTGTGCTTCCTTATCCGAGTGCGCCTCAACGCTTGAGCGTCTGCGGCGTAAGATAGTCGCATCGTTTGCGGCAATAATGCGTCTATAGACAGTCCAGTAGCTGGGCAGAGATATTTTGTTGTTCTTGTTTAGGTCGTTATAGTCTCCGACTGCGTTGACAACGCTCAGGTACACATCTTGGACAGTACGGTACTTAGGGTGTGCCGCGCAATTGTCCAAGACCTGACTAATGATGTCCTCTACGACGGGTTTGAGCCTGCCTTCGCCCTTACCCCCTCGCTCATGGGTGGCCGGTACCAGGGAACGTATGTCATAGCCACTATCCTTGAAATCTTTCAACCAGCGCATCAGGCTGGACCTGCTTACGCTAATTTCCGAGGCTCTATATGACCGATATGGGCGAGGTTCCGCCTCACCCTCAAGGGTATCGGCTGTATCGGCTGCGAGTTGTGGTGCCTTTGGTGCTGGCCCCATTTCTGTTGCTGGCTCTTTCCCCGGCTCTTTCGCTGACGTTATCAGATCCTCGAAATTATCTGGGTCAGGCATGACCGCATTTGCTCGCTCCAGTACAGCGTCTGCATATTTCTCTAGCGCCTCTCTTGATCTCTCGTGAGGGTCAAGTTTAAGCAGGGGTTGAATAAGCTGATAGCGCCTGTAGGCTTCTTGCTTTTGATGGGCGGGCAGTATGCTGAAATCGGCAAAGGTATATTCGGTAGGAACCGGATCACTGCCGGTCTTGCGCGTATTGCGTCCGGTGAGTTCAAAGCGTAACTCTCCACGGCCCCACGCATCGTATAGTTCGGCGAGTGTCTTGACTTCGTGTCCGCCGAAACTCCTATCCTCTATCCTCACGTTATCTTCGAGGAGTATATCTCGCACAACATAAACGTGCCCCAGCCATAAGAAGCGGGTGCCGACCGAGAAGTTAAGTTGCGCCATTAACGTACCCCCCCTAGTGCCCCTTATGCTGGTTGCTACGCTACCGTGCTATCTCTGTCATTCCATGCGTTCCCAGGTAGGAACACATAACTTTTAGAAGGATGAAAAATGCCGGGAACAAGCAACGCGCTCGCGTGTAGTTCCCGGCATCCATACTATTGACAGATGTGGTAAAATGTATCTAATTATAGCACAAGTGTACTGTAGATACAAGGGGTTTTATGTACGAGTTTGGGGTAAACTCACTAATTATGAAATAGCGCAGCATCTATCTCAGTAACTTTGCAGTAGAATATGTAGTGGGTAGAGTTTCAGGGGCAGAGAAGCCAGGAAGGGCCAAGAACATGAAACATTTATGGGCACTGGCCCTGATAACTGTCATAGTGCTGAGCAGCAATCTATCAAGCAGCGTGCTTCTCGCTCGGACGGACAAGTATCTACCTAATAGTGTTTCAGCCATCCAGGAGTTCGGAATCCAAGAGTCCCACGTGCTCTGGGGAAACCACAGTTTAGCCAGCATCACAACTATGCTCGACCGGGTGCGGTCGGGGGGCTTGACACGGCTACGAATAAATTTGGAGTGGCAACTGGCAGAGCCTACTCGCGGCGCTTGGGATGAAACATACCTGTCGAAGCTGGATAGTGTATTAGATTTGATGCATGAGCGTGGCATTGAGCCGCTTGTCATATTCCTGACGGCACCACCCTGGGCACGCACCACGGGCACGGGATGCTGGCCTGAACCACGGGATTGGGCCATACCACCCGATAACTCGGCTGATTACGCCGATGCAATAGGCTATTTGGCGCAGCGCTATGTAGGGAGAATTCACGCGTGGGAAATCTGGAATGAGCCGAATATCTGTGATTTCTGGAATACTCCGACCGGTCCTGATTCTGCCCGCTACACAGAGATGCTCAAGGCCGCATATTTCAACTCTGAAGGCTGTTGACCCTGGCATTGTTGTGCTTGCCGGTTCGCTATCGGGAAATGACGTTGCGTATCTGCAAGGCATGTATGCCGCGGGGGCGGGCGGCTACTTCGACGCGCTGTCACTTCATCCATACACCCCCCATGATCCCGACTGGCTGGTTCCAGGTGAAGAGCGATGGAGTTTTGCTGCAGTACCGCAAATGGAGCAGGCAATGGCTGACCTCGGTGAACCGGGTAAGCCGATCTGGATTACAGAGATGGGATGGTCAACAGACCTTGGAGTAAGTGACTCAACGCGTGCTGCCTACTTTCGACGGGCTGTGGAGATGGTGCAATCGTGGCCTTACGTCAAAGTGTTTATTGCCTATTACCTCGATGCCGACGGAGACCCGCCGCACGGCTACGAATTATGGGTAGGCAGCCCAAGTGTTCCAACTGAGACATGGAACGCTTACACCACAGCTATTCCACGCAGCCCGTTCACAGATTTGCCGATCACAGACCCGTTCTACCCTTACGTGCGCTGCCTGCTTGACCGAGGCATCATCAGTGGCTATGATGACGGGACTTTCCGCCCCGGAGCCGAAGCGACCCGAGGCCAGGTTGCCAAGATGATCGCAAACGCAGCGGGCATAACCGACACTATACCGCCTGGTCAGCAGACCTTCAGCGATGTGCCCCCAAGCCACACGTTCTGGCTCTTTATCGAGCGTCTGGCTACCCGGAACATCATCGGTGGCTATGACGATAGCACCTTCCGTCCAGCCAACAACGTTACACGTGGGCAGTTGGCAAAAATCGACGCCAACGCAGCGGGGTTCAATGAGCCGGTGAGCGGACAGACCTTCAGCGACATACCTCACAGCCACACATTCTACCTGTTCATCGAGCGCCTAGCGGCGAGGGGTATCCTCGGCGGATACACGGATGGCACATTCCGACCCGGCAACGCCGCGACCCGTGCCCAGACATCTAAGATCATTGCTAACAGTTTCTTTCCTAATTGCCAAGTCCCATAGCAGAGTGGTATAGTAGCTAAACACATACAGGTTTATTGCTGATATAAGGGGTTTTAGGCACGAAATTGGGGTAAACTCACTAACTATGCAATAACTATCTATCTATCCCAGTAACTTTGCAAATAAATCCTAGTAACTTTGAAATAAGCAAAAAACCGAGCGGCATGAATCCCAGTAACTTTGAAAGGTAACAGCGTTGGGTATAAACGAGCGGCTGAAAGCGCACCGGGCTGAAATACTCCGTGTAGCTGCGATACACGGGGCGCATAATGTGCGCGTTTTCGGCTCGGTAGTCAGGGGCGAAGCCAGTACTGACAGTGACATAGATATCCTCGTAGATTTGGAACCGAAGAGAAGCCTGCTCGACTTGAGTGGGCTTCTCTTGGACTTACAGGACCTTCTGGGCTGTAAAGTGGATGTAGTCACTGAACGTAGTCTCCACTGGTACATTCGTGACCGCGTGCTCCAGGAGGCTGTGCCCCTGTGAAGGACAATAGGCTTTACCTTATCCACATTAGCGAGTGCATAACCAGGATAGAAGAATACACTCGTGCTGGCAGGGAGGTTTTTATGCAGTCCAGCCTGCTTCAGGATGCCGTCGTGCGGAACTTGCAGGTAATGGGCGAGTCCACAAAGCGGCTCCCAGAGGAGTGGAAGTCATCTCATCCTGAAATCCCATGGCGCAAAATAATCGGGTTCCGCAATGTAGTTGTGCACGATTACCTGGAAATTGATATACCTGCTGTTTGGGAAGTAGTAGAGCACGATCTACCTAGTCTCAAGCGTGTGATTGAACAAATGCTTGTGGAGACAGCACCGAATGACCTGGACTAGCCCCAATACAGGAACTTGGTTACGAAAAGAGGCTAACGCAAGAGCGCTACGATCTTACCAATTACCTCAAGCACTTGTGGTTGAGGTAGATCGCATACGTAGCTAGCATTTCGGGTGCGCCAGTCCAGGCTCTTCAGGTGGTTGGTAAGTATGACGCCCTTGACCGGAAGCCTCTCCGGTATGGCTACTTCGAGAGGGTGGCCTTTTACCTGGCCGGTAATCGGACAGAGGAAAGCCAGACTCGACGCGTTATTGTAGGCAGCGCGGGACAGGACAAGCGCAGGCCGTCTGCCAGCCTGCTCGTGGCCGGGTTGTGGGTCGAAGTCGAGCCAGATTATGTGTCCCCGATCAGGCACATAGTTGGAATGCCTGCTGCTTGATGTTACTGTCCCTACCATACCTCATTACCTACTGCCGGGCCGGTACTGATTTCTGGGTGTGCATTCTCCGGTGTCAACCCTACCAATAACTCTTCAAGGCTATAATAAGGAATATCTGCCCTATCTACGACTTCGATAACTAACTTGCCATCCACGACCCGTGGCTCGACCTCGGTGTGCTCATCCCAACGTAATTGTTCAGCGAATGCTTTCGGAATGCGCACGGCCAGGCTATGTCCCCATTTTCCAAGCGTCCGGCTCATAATTTATCTCCCTGCACCGAGTTGTGCCTGAATATTCAAGTCAGTGAATATACAATGTAGATTTTACTAAAATTATATCACATGGTCATGCGGTATTCACCAGAACCCTTCGCAGGTGACATAGCAGTCCTCACGGGGGTGCAAATCGCAGGGATCAGCCTCCCGAACGGGACTGCATTGACCAGCCGCGTAATGCTTACCAATGTTTTCCGCCGTGAGAACGAGCGCTGGTGTATGGTATTGTCCTACGCATTCGAATTGGTCCACAGTCCCTGATAACGATGTAAACGGTCAGGGTTAGGGTAATGGTAAGGAGCATAACCTTGAACAACGATATTGAGGACCTGAGAGTAATACCCCTGCCGGGCTACAATCCCGAAATTGGCCGCTGGCTATGGGCGTTGGAGGACACACGCCAGGAGACGCTCAAGTGCCTGGATGGCCTCACCGACGAAGACCTGGACACCCTGCCGCCGGGTGCCGATAACAGGATAGGCGCGCTGCTCTACCACATCGCTATCGTCGAGGTCGGCTGGCTGTACTTTCAGGTGCTGGAGGGCAAGAAGCCATTCCCGCCGGAGTTTGGGGCGCTGTTTCCCGCTGACCCTGTTGACGAACAAGAGCAACTCACCAATATACAGGGAGCGTCGCTGCAAGAGCATCTACAGCGCCTGGAAAAGGTGCGCGCCTCCCTTATGGAGGAGTTCCGTGGCATGAGTATTGAGGACTTCCGCCGCCTACGCTACCTTCCTGAAGAAAATGTCACGCCCGAATGGGTGTTGCACCACCTTATCCAGCACGAAGCTGAGCACCGGGGTCACATACAGACCGTGCGCCACCTGCTGGGCAAGTAACCACCAACAGGCAACCACTGGTGTGTGACGCGCGCTTAGCAGATTGACGTCTGGTGCAATAACATTGACAGATGCTATAAAATGTACGATTGTACAGCATCAACGCGAATCGATTGCAAGCGTTTTAGGGGGCGAATTCAGTTCGAAATCACTAACTTCGGGGAGAAGTGTGGATTGCCTCAATAACTTGGGAACAACGGAATTATTTGGGGCGATGTGGGCTTACCCCGTAGGTAAGAACTACACTCAGGTACTGTGGTAACTTACAAGCGCATGGCCTATCAGTCTACGCCAGACGCTAAGTAGAAACTGAATTCTAACGCTGATAGGTAAAAGAGCGGTGCCGGAGGTGTCTTGCAGGCCGAAATCTCGACCCAGGGGGACAGCCAGAAGACCGCAAATAGCCAGGAGCCGACTGGCGCTAAGCCGCATGTGGAGTGGCGGCTGCATTTTGCCGCCCTCGCCACTTATGCAGTGCTCAGTCTCCTGGCAACCTGGCCTGCTATCCTGGACTTTGGCTCAGGGGCCGTGGGGGAGAGAGTTTAACGACCACGCCCAGAATATCTGGAACCTCTGGTGGACGAAGGTCTCCTTGCTCGACCTGCATAGCAACCCCTTCCATACTGGCCTGCTTCTCTACCCTGATGGCGCGGACCTTTATTTCCATACGCTCAATCTGCCGGGCACGCTGCTCACCCTCGTTCCACTGCTACTTTGGGGTAAAATTGCCGCCTACAACGCCAGCGTTCTAATTGCGCTTACGCTGTCGGGCTATGCCGGCTTTCGTCTTGTCAGGTATGCGACCGGCAGCGTCACAGGCGCGCTTCTAGGCGGCATCATAATCGGCTTCAACCCCTTTAGTATCGAGATGGTGCACGGGGAGATAAACGTTGCCAGCGTGCAGTGGCTTCTCTTGTGTATAGAGTTCTTGCTGAGAGCGTACCATACCGGAGGGAAGCGACCGGCTATATTGGCCGGCGTCTTCTTTGCGCTCCTCGTCCTCCCGGTCGCCTACTTCGAAGTACTCTTCATCACCTTCCTTGTGGTCTTTCTCGCATGGGCGTTATGGTCCGCGCTGCATGGGCGAGGCGGGCTGAGTCCTCGTGCAGCGCTTGCGGGCTTCGTAAGGCGGATCCTCACCATAGGCGTCTGGAGCGTTGGAACCGCCGGACTTTTGCTTGCGCCTTACCTGGTCGGCGCGTGGCAGAGCTTGATGAAGGGGAACGCCGTGTTATGGTCCGAAAGGGATGAGGGTCGCACCCTCCTCCAATCATCTGATCTGCTGAGCTTCTTCATACCCAACCGCGAGCACTGGCTGCTAGGCTCTGATATGCCCTGGTGGTCCCTTGTTAGCCCTGGCATCCGTGACTGGATGTATCTCGGCTTAGTCATGATGGCTTTCGCGGCGGTTGGCGTGTGGATTGGCCGCAAACAGCGTGGCACGTGGCTCTGGCTGTCTCTTGCCCTCGTAGGAGTGGTCCTCTCTCTTGGGCCGGTGTTGCGCGTCAATGCCGGCAGTCTGGGGATTGCTCTACCATTTGATTGGCTTCAGACGCTACCCCTTTTCGGGCTTGTACGAGCTCCGCAACGGTTTATCTTGCTCACCTATGTTGGCCTGGGCATATTGTCGGCGGTTGGTATATTGGCCGCGCTTCGCACCGTCCGTGGCAATATGAGGCTCGCGGCAACGGCGCTGATTGTATGTCTGCTCCTCCTGGACCTGCCGTTTCGGGTTCGACCCATCGACCCGGTGAGCATACCTGAAAGCATCAAGGCGCTAGGGCTAGAGACTGCGCCCGGTGCCGTGCTTGAGCTACCGCTTTTGGATAATGGCGCTCGCGAAGCCGACCGGATGCTGTACGATACCGAGCACGGCAGGCCGATAACGAGCGCATACCTCTCTCGGGTGGTAATAGATCCATACCAGGATGTCTGCTCGCCTTTCCGCGCCTATAAAGATTACAGCGACACCGAGGCAGTGGAGGACATCGCTGGTCCAAATACCGGGGCGCTTTCATCAGCTTACCTGGCGGAAAACGGCATTGCCTTCATCACAGTATATAAGAGCGGTTTGAACAATGCATCGTATCCCGCGCCGATACCTGAAGAGCTAGTGATTCCCCTCAAGGAACTCGCGAGTAGATTGGGCACGCGCGTTGCCGAAGATAACATCGCCGCGATCTATAAAGTTAAGCCCGTGCTGCCTGGCTCGGTAGCAAGCGAGAGATTTATGCAGGTGGGCAGCAGCTGGTACGCACTGGAAGAGGGGCCTGGTATGAGTTTCAGATGGATGGCAGGCGAAAGCGCCGAACTCTGCGCATATCAGGGCGCTCCGGTCACTGGCGCGTTGCATTTTCAGGCTGTGAGCTTCCTCAAGCCTCGGAGGGTGCAAGTTCGGGTGCGGGGCCAACTATTGCTGGAGACGATAGTACCCGCAGACGGTGCGTTCCACCAGTACGCCACCCCTGACCTCGTGTGGCCGCGGGGGCATCAATTGGTGAGGGTAACAACACCTGACGGCAGCGATATCCCTGGCGACGTGGGCCAGGGTGACGATACTCGCCGGCTCAGTCTGGGCATTGCAGACGTGCGAATTGTGCCGCAGGGGCAGACGAAGTAGCTGTATTTCTGGGTTGCGTGGAGAACCCAGCGCAGAGGCCTCAATCTTGCTCGGCCTCAGGCATGACAGATAACAAACAAGAACTTATTGAGCAGTACCACCAGTGGCGCACAGGCTGGGAAGCGCTGGTGCAGCAGGTCGGCGAGCAGCGCATTGACCAGCCGGGAAGGGCCTGCGGACTGGTGCAGTAGCCATCCCTGGAGGAGAACACATGGAGACCTCGTGGAACATCGCTCTATGGCGGCAGTTCGATATCGCCATCGATACTCTGGAAAACGCCTTAGTGACCTGCCATGACTTGCTGTGGACCCAACGCCTCTGGCGCGTCCCTCCGGACGACCCCATACCACCAGGGTTCGCTGAGTTCTGGCACGTCGCGTATCATACGCTCTTCTGGCTCGACTTGTATCTCACTGGCTCCCGGGAGGAGGAATTCGCTCCCCCCGCCCCCTTTATCTGGGTTGAGCTTGACCCCGTATGGGTGCTGCCTGCACGGCCCTATACGAAGGAGGAACTGCTTGCATATCTCGCGTCTACGCGCCAGAGGTGCCATGCCACGCTGGTCGCGCTGACGGACGAGCGGGCGCGCCAGATCGTTGAGTACCCCTGGGCGGAGGGGTATGCAGTCAGCTTCCTGGAGCTACAGATGTATAACATGCGCCACGTGCAGGAACATGCGGCCCAACTGCACCTTTTCCTCGGACAGAGTGCCGTCCCCGACCAGGTCTCGCGGGCGAAGGATGAACCTGGCAGCCAATAATCGTCTTAGGAATTCGAATTCTAATCTGAAGGAGACGTCAGGTGTATCCCAGATCACTCACCATTGAGCAGATTCTGACCCTGCTTGCGGATGCGCCGCCGCGCATCGCCGCTCTTACCGCTGGCCTGGCACCGGCTCAATTGCATAGCAGTCCCAGTGAGGGAGAGTGGTCCGCAAATGATGTGCTTGCTCATATGCGCTCGTGTGCTGACGTTTGGGGCAACTGCATCGCGGTGATCATCGACGAAGAGATGCCGACAATACGGGCTGTCAATCCGACGACCTGGATCAAGAGCACAAATTATCTCGAACTGGAATTTCGGCCTTCGCTGCACGCCTTTACCGAACAACGTGGCGAGCTATTGGCACTATTGGAATTGTTGTCGCACGAAGAGTGGTCACGTGCGGCGACAGTTACGGTGGCGGGAAAGCCGCTCGTACGGACCGTGTTCTTTTATGCGCAGTGGCTGGCTCGCCACGAACGGCCGCACGTCAAGCAGATCGAACGCATTGTCAATACCATGCACATCTAGCAACGGCCCTTCCCAACCTGGCAGGGCGAACGCTGGCCCTTCCACCGCAAACATCCTATGGTGTCTACATCGGCCCATGGCAACAACCCGATTGAGTTACATTCTCCGCAGGATGTAGCTTTATAGTACCTTAATGTGATATACTGTTTTACACCGCACGACATATGAGCGTGCGCAAATGAAGAGTCCCAAGAAGAGTGGGAATGAGGAATGACGGATAATATTCCGTCTGTAGAGATTGGAGGAGGCTTCGATGAACGACAAGAACGAACCTGTACAGGTTGAGACACCTGGGCGGCGCGTCATCTTCTATGCTAACAATTTGAGCAAGCTTGATTGGCTTGTGCAGTGCGCTACACAGGGTTACATAACCCACGTCTTGGTGGCATTTTTTCACCTCGGTTACGATGATAGACCGAATAATACTAAGCCATATGTTCATCTTAACAACGTCAAGCCCGATGATCCCATGTATAATGCCCTCTGGAACATCGTTCCGGGGCTTCAAAGCAAAGGTGTCAAAGTCATGGGCTCACTCGGCGGCGGTTCAGTCAGTGATTTTAGGAATTCTGTTTGCATCTCCTCAGAGTTATACGACGTTCTACGGGATGCTGAAGAACACGCTTCAGAAATATAACCTTGACGGTCTAGACCTCGATATTGAGGAGTTGGGATCAAACGTCGATACGGAACACGTAAGGGGGCTAATCTCGGTTCTGCGCCGCGATTTCCAAGGTCGTGAGGGTGGCTTCTTGATGTCAAGTGCTCCAGTGGCCGCTGCGTTGAGTGGTGGGGGATCGGTGTCACCCAATGTTGACTACAAGCGGCTCATCGACCAATTCGACTTCTACAATCTACAGTTTTACAATGGTTGGGGCGATCTGAACCCTGCAGGTGCGCCACCTCACTACGACGACGTAGTCAATACGTGCGGCCTGGCGAATGTACACAAGCTGGTAGCATGCGTCCTCACGTACGACGATCATGGTAACGATGGCTATAACTCCCTTTCTGCGTTGAAAGTCATCCTGTCTGGTCTACTGAAGAAGTACTCAAACTTTGGTGGCATAACAGGGTGGACTTACCTGCAGGCCTGTGACGACCAGAACCACGTGAACCCCGTTGGATGGGCAAGTTATATCTGGGCATGCCTTCACCCAACGGACCTCGCTCTACAAGATAAGGAAACCGTGTAAGCTGACGTCTGGGGCAACTGCATCCGGGCAATAATCGCCGAGGACAGGCCGACGATACGGGCTGTCAATCCCCCCACCCGGATCAAGCGGACGGACTATCCCGAACCGGAATTTCGGCCCTTGTTGCACGCCTTTACCACCCAGCGTGCTTTATCAACGTTGGCCGCCACTCTGAAGGTACTCGCTCGCCATAATCTATGCTTTTAGCGCCCAGGAAGGTAGCAAGGTCAGCTATAGAGGTGGCGATGGATTGTGCTGCCTCAGCGGTCATGGGCGCGTAGGGTTCCGCGTACACGGCGTTGATATTCAGACGCCTGGCTTTGCGATCCATAACGGGATCAATGCGCCCTATAATGCGGTCACCGTGCAGGATGGAGAGCACATAGTAGCCGTACTCGCGCAGGTGCTTGGGAACGTAGATTTCGATGCGGAACCTGTAATCGAAGAGCGACTCGGTGCGCTCCCGGTATGCTATCAGGTTGTCGAAGGGGGAGAGAAGGGTAGTACGGGGCTGCCAATCGCCCGCCTCGATCCCTTCCAGTATAGGCAGATCGTCGCGGTGAATGTACCAGGTGCCCGGTAAGATATTCCCGCCATCAGCCACCGCCACCTGCTGGATAACACCTTCTCGCTCCAACCCCTTCAGCACCTGGGATAAGTGAGGATAGCGGTAACGCGTGTAGTTGTTCTTTATCTGTTTGGATGTAGCCACACCCAGCATTCGGAGGGACTTCTGAGCGGCGATGTGGGTACATTCCCGGTCAGACAGGGCTTCGCGTGGGGTCCAATCGGGCAGGACCCGCTCGGCCAAATCCCATAATCGTTGCCCGTTCTTGCGCCCGGCAACCATCACTTCGCCGCGCATCCACAGGTGGTCCAGCATCCATGTGATATTACGCTCATCTAACGAGTTGGTAGACGTCCAGTTCCAAGATGTTGTATCAGCGAAATCTTTAGACTGTAGGGGACCCCGCTCGCGTATCTCCCCTAGCACATACTCTCGGAAGCTGCGGTTCTTCTCAAGCCACTCTTTTTGGCGCTGCTCCCAGCCTGCCTGGTCCGTATGATGCCATCGCATCCGCCTCATCTGTACCGGATATTCCTCGGTAAGGACAAGAGAGGCGCAATGCGCCCAGTACTCAAATAGCTTGCGTTCTTCCCACAGGAGAGCATCGAGCTCCTCCAGGGGGTAGTTGCCGAGGCGGCTCCAGAGGACAAGGAGGTGGTTACGTGCTACCGTGCTGATAGGATCGAGCTGGAGGCAGCCGATACTGCGTACCGTCTCTATGATTCCTTCCCTGGTGGCGGGAAGGGTCGGCCCGCTCAGCCTCTGCTTGGTAACCGCCAGTCGCCGGGCCGCTGTAATGCCCACAGTACGCATGCCTAAAGTGCCTCCCATGTGGATTTGTGCGTTATTATAGCACATATTTTCTGCTGGTGAATTTGGAGCTAGGGGGAGCGAAGAGAAAGATCTGTAGGGGCGAGATTTATCGCGCCCTGATCGGTACAATATTCGGTCGTTCCAGGGCGCGATAAATCTCGCCCCTACATCTGCTCCCATGCATGGCATGGGCTAGCCTCAATTATCCTGGTAAGTTACAATAGTGATTGTTCTCTTTCAAATTACTATGATCAGACCTGAGAGGCTCGAAGGGGCCTCTCGTTGTATAAGGGATTTTATCTCGCAAGGGCAGCACATGTTAGATAACCAACTCCAAAAGCGACGGAAACTCTATTTTGAGCTTAGCTCCCAGATCGCACTGATTGACAATGCACGATTGCATTCGCTCTTTGGCGAGAGCGGGGCGCAATCCAGCTATGGGAGAAATCACATCATCACCCTTGGGCGGTCAAAAGTCTTTGTGAAACGAGTCCCGGTTACGGACATCGAGTATGACAACATGTTCTCAACCAGGAACCTGTATGACCTCCCAACCTATTACAATTACGGCTTCGGCTCGGCGGGGCTGGGGGTGTTCCGTGAGCTTGTGGCGCAAATCAAAACGACCAACTGGGTATTGGAGGGAGCGATAGCTACATTCCCATTGATGTACCACTATCGCATCATCCCGTTCGAGGGGGCACACGAGGAGGTAGACCAGGAACGTCACGCCAGGTACGTGGAATATTGGGGCAATAATGCTAACGTCGGGAGATATATGTTGGACCGGGCAAGCGCCAAATACGAGATGATCCTGTTCCTGGAGCATATCCCATATACGGTAGCTAGCTGGTTACCGGCCAACCCAGCAAAAATGCCCCTTGTGATTGCTGATATGCAGGCAACGGTTACGTTTCTGAGGAAGAAGGGAATCCTCCACCTAGACGCCCATTTTTTCAATATGCTCACCGATGGCAAGCGAGTTTATCTCACCGATTTTGGCCTGGCCCTCGATAAGAAGTTTGAGCTGACACCCGCGGAGAAGCAGTTCTACAGGCGGCACAGCTATTTCGATTACGGCTATCTACTCTGGAATTTGGGGTCCTTCTTATCTGATATCTATCATAGCCTGCCGGACGACGACAAAAAGCGTATATCGGAAATATGTGGCATCAGCGCAGAGGTCGCGTATGAAGACGTGTTCCCTATCTTGCTCGACCATAGCGACCAGATCGTAGCGAGCGGCATCATGAAGCTGGATAGAGAGTACGTCACCAGTCTTGCAAAATACCGGAGCGTCACTACACTAATGTTTGATTTCTATGTGAAAATGCGGAGAAATAACGCGAAGGACACTCGCTTCGATCACGCAGGATTACTGCGCCTCCTCAAAGAGACGGGGTTTGTTCCTGGTTTTGTCTCCCCTTGACCAATCCCAGCAACTATGCAACAGAACAGGCATTAGCGCCCGACATGGACATCGCTCCCCAAATGCACTGATACAAAGGTGATGATTTTGCTTCCTCTATGTGGTAGAATAGTCTTACGGTGACCCATGATCCAGGTGTCCATAGATTGGAGAGTGGCTCTGGTCATCATGCCACTCTCCGTTTGAATACTTATTCTTCTCCCGGGACTATGAGTTGGGTGAAGCAGGAAGGAGGGAACAATCATGGCAGGTCCCACAGTGACTAAATGCACAGAACTGAGTGTATCGATCGATCTGACCCAGCTGCCTCAGGAGTTCAGCACCGACTTAGGGGAATTACGCCAGCGTCTGCAAAACGCCATCAACACAACCCAGCCGGTAGAACTGCAACTGACGGCCCGGCCTATCCATGCAGCCGCCAATGGGAATCGTGCCGCCGTGCGGATCAAGGCCAGGGGCCAACAGGAGCCCATGAAATCTTTCGGGACATTCGCGCGTAATGCATTTCGTACGGCTCTCGAGAAGTTGCAGGCGGACCTTATCCCTATCCCCGTTGTTCCTCCTGGACTCGCGGCTTTAGATATCGCCCGACCCAGGCGGCCACTGTTCGGGCGTATCGAACGTGTGGAGAATGATGAGGGAGAAGATGAGATAAGGAGAATTGGGTTACAAGGGCCTGCCCCTGAAGCTATCGAAGCCTTGATTGTGGCAATGCCTATGGCGGCCAGGCTGGCAGCCGTAGCCGTTCCGTCGATCCTAGATGTGGCTCCCATCGCTGTGAAGCCCGAACCGTTCGGCGAGCCTTACCACGGCTGCACCCCCAGGGCTGCGGAGGGAGACCACCAACTCAACAGGCGCAAGAACCGGACGGACAGTGCGGTATGGAACCTGGTCAGCATCAGTAGCATTCTGGACCTCGGACACCCTGCTCATCTCAGTAAGAACCGCGACAACTGGACTCCGCAGCAAGTGTTGGGCGTGGCGCAGTTTGAGGGCATACCTGTGCAGGTTGTGGGCTGGCTGGTCGATCTCGATAAGGAAGGTTCGGAAACCTGCAATTGCAGCTCATGTGACGACGTAGACTACCATCTGTGGGTGGTGGACGGTCCCGAGAAGATCAACGACAAGACGCAAGCTCTGGTCGCTGAGATTACGCCACGAATTAGCAAGGACAACGCGGACGATATTGCCGACGGCGTAAGAGCGGCGAAGACGCCCAACGGATTGCGTCAAATACGGATCAGCGGTTGGCTGATGCTCGACCAGATGCACCTCAGTCAGGTAGGCCGCCCGACCCCATGGGAGATACACCCGATAATCAAGTTCGATATCCAAGACCCGGATACTGGGGAATGGATACCCATTTTCGAGCCGGAGCAATAAAAGCGAGGGTGCACCAGGGCAAGCTCTGTAAAACCGGACCCCACATAGCACTCTCTTAAGATGTGGGGTCCGGTTTTGGTCTCTATGCAGTGAGAGCGCCGGGGAAGTAGGGGCTAGAGGCCGTGTGGCGCAACTTCACTTCAAATAAGAATTCCTTAAGATGTGAAGTGAAGTTATAAGGAGGATGGTGCTTTTGAGGGTGGGTGAATTTGCTCTACATATGGACTTCTCTTAACATGTGCAGATCAGTTTGTGGCCCTCTCCCCTACCCTTAGCCCTAATATGAACATCTGCATAACGATTGTACTTGTGGGAAGAAGGTTGGGCGGGAAGTTGTAGAGGTGATATGGGAAGCTGCGAGATGGGAATAGTCGCTATCCCTATCTGGGACATTGGCCTCTTGTTAGGGTGTAGACATGTGACACCTGGTCTGGTAAATCACCAAACCTGATGATGAAAGCCATAGTATCTCCGCTCACGCTACCTATATAACGTACAGCCTGCTCCATGCCAGGATATGGTCGAATTGTGTAGGTATGTATGTAGGTGCCTATGATATCAAAGCGGCCAAATATAAGCACGGTGGGGCTGTCGAATGATCCCCACTCCCCCGACTTGAACGCTAAGTCCATTCCATTTGTAATTTTCACTTCTGGGCCACACCAATCGCCCGTGATTATCTCTTCAGGGCGCGGATATAGCTTCTTGTACTTGAGCGTGCCTAGTTGGCTGAGGAGCACGTCGTTGGGGGGCGCATTCTCAGGGTGGTATTCAAAGACGACCCCGTCAAAATATTGCATGGTGTACACCTTACCATCCAATTCGCTCTCCTCACGCAGCACCGGGGAAATTGGATAGCCGAATTCTGATTTCTGCTCCCTGAGTTTGCCAGTAGGTCAGGAATGTCCCACTCAGGGAGTACCAGGGGTTTGGAACGCTGAGCTTCGCGCCTGGCATGGTCGTTTCGGGAAATGTTCGCTTTTCATCGCGGAAGGGGTATTTTTGGGCCAATCGCTCGGAGCCAAGCGTATCCAGCCTGATGGTGCTCGGCTCGCCTCTTGCTGACGGGCTTTCAAAGACGGCCCGCTCGAAATATTGGGCTACGCGGTGAGTGGCAGGGCTTGTTTCTACGGCGCTGACGGGAAATCCGAAGCGTGGCAGATCGCCATTGCTCTTCCAATGATTCAGGAAGTTGCCGCAAAGTTGCTTGCCAGTTTCCGAGAAGGTGACGCAATCGGGCGTGCTTTGGGCCTGGGCGAAGTGCGCGGATTGCAAGCTCGCAGACAGCAATACAACTATCGCTGCTACTCGCCTGATCGTCGGGAAATAGAATGGGACGGGCATAGAAATCCTCTCCTTAGTTGGCACTACAAATACAACGGGCAGCGTGCGGAGAGGTTCTCATTCGGGTGCCTGGGTTGTGGGGCGTATGGTGGGTATGTGGATTATGGTTAGAAGGAAACTAAGGAGGGCACAGCCTTATTAGCAATACTCCTTCCTTAGCTTCATTCCTAGGAGACCGCTACTCCCGACCGAGTTAAAGCTTTCTGCTTCTTAGTGTACTTCGTGGGGGCTGCTCACTCCTTATTGGAACTCTGATAATTATGCAAGGCGAATTGGCTTTTCGGCGTCTGCCACGTCTTGGTTTTCCAGTTTCTGTAACTTGCTTGTGTTCACTTTCCCAATTACAAACATTACAGGATGAGAACTCCATAACCCTGTTTTCATCGTCAAGGATATTGTTTGCAGCTATACTGTATGAGCCACAATTCGGACAGCGATCTGGATGTTGTTGCTCAAATCGTGCGACTGCCATAAAAACGGTGGCAAGTAAATAGTCAGTTGCCTCAAATACGAACCAAGCGTCATGCAGAGTAGCATTTGCTGCATGCGTCAACCAGTTGCTAATCTCCCAAGTTTCGTTTGCACCTGATTTCATATAGCTCCGTATGCGTTCATTGCTTTTTCCACGGGCAACTGTGTTTATGAGCAAGTCAATCCACGACTTAAAATTTGCTTCTTGTGGCGGGGTTATTCCAGGTGGTAATTCAGCAATGTTAGCTAACTCCTTAACGAGCATTATCAAGCATTCTCTGCAACGTACACCTATCGCTTGAAAGTCTTCAGCCTCATTTGCTTTATCTAACGCTTCTTTCGCTTGCTCCATGCGTCTTAGTATCGTTGCGTAACGCGTGGTTTCAGTGGGTCTCGGCATTTGACGTTCTTGCGCGAATACTCTGTGCATTAGACCTATGTGAAAGGTAAGCGCAATATCTGTCTCAGGAAACATGTCTTGAACATAGAAATTCATAGGTGGTGTAATAACCCAGTACCGTTCTTCATCAGTATGGACGTTCCATATCTCATATTTTGTTGCGGCAACACGGTGGGATTGCATTTTTTCTAAATGCACAACTGTTTCACTGACCCTCTGTGAAGCTAAATAATCCACAACCATTTGCTGTTCATGTTTGCTACTTTTCATGGCATGTTTCCGAACATCTCTTATTCATCTCTAGATAGAGGTTCTTTCTGGGCAAGCGCACCATTAGACGTCCGCTTCGATTTCATCAAAGCCCACCGCTTGCCGCAGCTGTACGAGGGACATCTCCTTCCCTTTCCCTTTAAGCGCCCTATCTAGCGCGGATAGCAGGCGTTGGGCATTGCGCGGGGAACTGAGAAGATGAACTGTCTCCATTAGGCTTCTGAACTCGTCGGCTGCTATAATGGCAGCATCACCCGCGTTGTCACGGCGCACTATGATTACCTCCTTGCCCTCCACAGCCTTGTCGAGGAAGGAGGCCAGATGCTCTTGCGCCTCCGCAAATGTAATCACTATCGGCATTTTCGAACTCCCTGATAGACGGACAAGAAAATATGGCCGTACTATATTTCTGCGCAACTACTCATTCCGAGTATAGTACAACTTCATGCCCCGCGCAACTGCGCATTGTAGCGCGTAAATTCTGTAACTATGATACACCTCTCCACTACCAAACTACTCACCCCCGCCACATCCCTCCCCGATGAGTTTCCCTTCAACATACCCGTAATCAGGGCCTTTTCTGAGTTGGAGCTTACCTCGGAGGTAACATTCCTGGTGGGGGAGAACGGCTCAGGCAAATCAACCCTCCTGGAAGCGTTGGCCTGCGCTGTCGGGCTTCCTGTCGTGGGGAGCGAGAGCGTGGGCGCTGACGCTAGCCTCGCGCACGCTCGCAAGCTTGCGAAATACCTCAGGCTATCATGGAACAGGCGGACCCATAACGGCTTCTTCATGAGGGCTGAAGATTTCTTTGGCTTCGCGAAGAAAGTAGAGAGCATAAAGAGGGAACTGGAAGATGACCTCGTCAGGGTGGAGCAGGAGACGACGGGGAGGTCCGAGTTGTCACGTGCTCTCGCCAAATCGCCCTACGCCAAGGAGCTAGGCGGCCTGAGAGCGCGGTATGGGCAGGGGTTAGACGCGAGGTCGCACGGGGAGGCTTTCCTCAGCCTCTTCCAGTCCCGCTTCGTGCCGAACGGGCTTTACCTGCTGGACGAGCCGGAAGCGCCCCTGTCGCCGGTGCGGCAGCTATCCTTCCTCTCCCTCCTCAAAGGGATGGTGGCGGAGCAAAACGCCCAGTTTATCATCGCCACCCACTCGCCCATAATCATGGCCTTCCCTAACGCGACTATCTACAGCTTAGACGGCGAGGTCGTGAAGAAAGTCCGGTATGACGAGGTAGAGCACGTGGTCGTGACGAGAGATTTCCTCGCCAATCCCGAACGCTTTATGCGACAGCTGTAAGGACGGACGATAGACGAAAGACGATAGACGATAGACGATGGATTTCACCGCAGAGGCGCTGAGGATGCCGAGATTTTTATGGAAATGTATACTGCGTCGTCTATCGTCTATCGTCTATCGTCCGTCTCATTCGAAGACGGACCTGCCACCGGCAGCCCCCGCTCTCGCGCTCGCTCTTCGAGCAGTTCGACGAGGACAGTACGGTGGCAGTGGGCGTGGGCGTTAGGGCCGTCGAGACGCTCCCAGCACATCACGACCAGGGGGCGGGTAGGGTCCTCCTGGGCAATAGCGATTAGTTCGTCAAGCACGCGCAGGCCCTCAGGCGTCCGCATCTCGGCGCGGTATCCTGCTGCGAATTCTTCCCAGGTTATCTTCGGTATGCCTGGCGTGCCTGGGCTGGTGCCGCGCGGGGCTTTACCCAGGTAGGCATTCAGCAGGGCGTCCGAAGGGCCTGCGGCGGGTATACTCCGTCCGCCTGCTTCAATTACAGGCCCGGTCCTCCATCGCGGGCGGCGCATGGCGAGTACAAGGTGGGCATCTGGCGGCCATTCCGATGGGCGTGTCGCGCACGCGTGTGTGAAGTGGAGAGGGGTCATTCTCTGTAAGTATACCGTAATCTAGCTTTGCCCTGGCAGGTCGCTTAAGCGTAATTGCTCAGGTGGTATAATGGGTAATTATGCCACGTCCTGGCAAGTGTGAAGTACATAGTGAACCCCAATATAGAAATAGAATAGGAGATGCATATTATGGTTGAACTGAGCGATAACACAAAGAAGTTTGTAGGAGAAGTGTTCCCGGCAATCGTAGCTACAAAGCGCACCAATGGCACATTACATATGAACCCCGTATGGTTCGAATATGATAATGGCTACTTCTGGCTCAATAGCTGGCGCGGCTCCAAGTGGCTGGAGAACCTTGAGCGCGAGGGTGAGATTACCCTGGCGCTTATTGACCCCAAAGACATGTACCGTTTCGCCGAAGTACGTGGCCGCCTTGTAGAGGCTACCGACGAAGGCGGCGCGGATCATATAGACCGCCTCTCCCTTCGCTACCTGGGCCAGACCTACCAGAGGCACATGCCCGGCGTGCAGCGCGTGAAGATACAACTAGAGCCGGTGAGCGTCAAAAGCTCCCTGGATTGGCAGCGATAGGCAAGGGTCTGGCAAAGCTGAACAACTCGACGAGACCCTTGACTGTAAAACAGACATCGAGTCATCCCGAATTTTGAGCAAGCGTCCTTCGCATAGACGGAACCGCCAAGACGCCAAGAGCGCCAAGAGCGCCAAGTAAACGCCAAGATATTAGAGGAAGTAGTGCTCTTTTTGCCCTATAATCCCTCTTTAATCTTGGCGGTTTCTTGGCGTTCTTGGCGTCTTGGCGGTTTCGTACTCTAAAGTTCGGGATGTCTCATGTCTGTTTATTCTTCCTATCTGCCGGTTACCTGTTAGCGCGCTCCGCTCTCGGCCAGGTGAACTATCTTGGCTATCTGGCCGCGAGTGGCGTTGTTGCCTGGGCGGAACGTGCCGTCTTCGTACCCCGACAGGATGCCGTGCGTGAGGGCGGCTTCTACGAAGGGGTGGAAGGTCGAGCCTGATGCCACGTCGGAGAAGTGCTCGCCCGTATAAACAGGCTCCCACCCTCTCGCAAGGACCACGATCTTGGCTATCTGGCCCCTCGTGACGTTGTTGTCGGGTCTGAAAGTGCCGTCTTCGTAGCCGCTGATAACCCCGTGGCTGTAAGCCGTTTCTATGAAGGAGTAAAAGGTCGAGCCTGCGGGCACGTCGGAGAAGTGGGGGGTCTCCGGAAGCTCGATCGGCCAGTTCTCGGCCAAGGTTATTATCTTGGCTAGCTGACCGCGTGTGGCGTTCTCGTAGGGCTTGAAGGTGCCGTCCTGGTAACCTGAGATGGCCCCGGCGCAGAAGAGGTAGCGAACTCCATCGTAAAAGTAGTCTACAGGGCTTACGTCGCTGAAGCTTATCTCACACTGGGGTATGGAAGTAGCCGTCGCGGAAGCCTGTGCTGTTGGTGTCGCCTGTGTGGTGGACGTTGCCTGGGCCGTCGAGGTGGCGACGGGTGTGCTCGTGGTCCTGGGGGTAGATGTATACATCGATGTAGATGTAGATGTAACCATAGCAGTTGCGGTATGTACCGGGGTGTTGGAGGCTGCGACGGTCGCCGTTTTAGTGGCTGTCGCTGTTGCTGTAGCTTGTGGTGTTGGGGAGGGAGCGACGGACCCTGAGTGTCTCCACAGCCCGGCAGCGCCTGCCGCCCAACCATTCTCCTCATCCAGGAAGAGGGCCGATGCGAAGCCGTCATAAGGGCCTACCGACGGGGTCTGGTTTACCCATGTATTGCCGCCGTCGGTGGTCTTCTTGACGTATGGACGCGAGTTGGCACCGCCGCCGTAGCCGGATATCCACGCCACCTGCGGGCTGATCGAGGCCACTCCGAGTACGTGAGTGTAGTCTGGTAGCTGCGGGTTCTGCTCTATCCAGGTCTGCCCACCGTTGGTGGTATGGAAGAGCTTGCCGTAGTATCCGCCCGCCCAACCGTTCTGCAGGTCTGAGAAATGTATCCGTACGAAGCCCCAGCTTGAGGGGGCGGTTTGCCGGGTCCAGGTGAGGCCCGCGTCCGTGGTCTTTGCGATGCCGCCATCGAGACCCACTACCCAGCCGGTCTGCGAGTTGATGAAGAAGATGTCGAGGAATATCCCGTCGTTCAGGGGCACGTCCATGAAGTTCCAGGTCTGCCCGCCGTCAGTCGAGCGTCGAGCAATCGTGAAAGAGGTGCCGCCGCCCACGACCATCACGACCTGGGGGAGATAACATCTACGCCGAATACGCGCTGGCCGCTAGGCTCAACCTGCTGGAACCAGCTCGCGCCGCCGTCGGTGGTATTGTAGATAAGCCCTCCGTTTCCACCCTCGCCAACGGTCCAGCCCGTCTGCTCGTCCGCGAAGTCAACGCTATGAAGCACGGCGGAGATGTCGCCAACGTTCGATGGACTCGAGTTCTGGCCGCTGTCCGTCGTGAGCAAGACGCGCCCGAAAGGGCCTACGCCCCAGATGTGGGACGCATCGGCGCTACGCGAGAAGTCCACTATCTCGATAGGGTGCTCCGCAGCTTGCCTGGTCCAGGTGCCTTCGGGTGCATCGGCGCTGGTGGCCTGGCCGAACATGTAGGAGGTGGCAGGCGCGCCTGCATATAGCGCACGCTGGCCGCTCTGTGCGTTGATAGCGTCGAGGCTGCGTGCCTGCATACCTGTTACCGGCAGCGCCGCTATCCCCAGGAGGGCCGCGAATACCGCTGCGGCTTTGAGTATAATTCCTTTCTGATTCATGATGTTCATCCCCTCTTTTTGTATTCTTTATTTATTTGGAGTTTATCTTTTACGGGCAGCTTTATCGTAGTTAAGAGCGTGGCAGGTCATTCTCATGCGAGCGTATAGCACGCGTTATTTATCGTTGCGCCTAATAATACAAAGCGAGACCTTAAGGACCCCTGATAGAACCGTATGCCGCCCATAAGATGGCCTTAAGGTCGTTGAGGGGATTTGTGAGTGCGGATAGAGAGCACAAAATAAAGAGGCAGGGTATCGACTGAAACGATACCCTGCCTCTTTATTTTGTGCTTGCTTATTACTTGACGGTCAACTAGCCCGTCATGCCCTTTTCAGCGTGACCGGTGATGTCGCAGACCCACTTATAGGTGCCTGGAGTCAGGTCAACTTCTCAGAGTCTGGGAGCCGTCGCTCTTCGCGAAGTCGGGAATCTTGCCCTGCACCTTCGATTGAGAGGTTGTGGTCGAACGTTCCATCGTTTGTTACGGTAAACTTCACCTTGCCCGCCGCCACCTCTAGCTTGCTGGGGTTGATGGACCACTCGTTCAATGCTACGGCATATTCCTTTACATCGCTAGGACCTACGCCCGACCCTGTGGTCGGCACTGATGTTGGCACGGGGGTGTTGGTAGTGGTGTTGCTGTCGCCGCAAGCTACCAGGGCCATGCTCATGAGGCCTACCATCGCCCCTACCAACCAGAACTTGCGCACTGCGCCCAATACTTTCTTCATTTGTGTTGTTTCCTCCTCGATTCTGCTAATGTTTATCTTCTAGCTACCGGCCAATGACGACTACCTAACTGTGGTCGCGATCACTGGTTAGCGGTTATTGGCTGCTACTCTGCAAGGTCAGTGCCAGGGTTAGTCTCCGAGAGGACCCGCGACCTCAATTGGGCCACGAATCCCATGTTCGGGACGTTAGCTCCTGGCCTCATGCTGTTCAAATGCGCGGCCATCTGCAACATGGCAACATCTAGCCCAACCTGCTGGCCCTTTGCCCCATTGCCACGCCATGTGATGTGCGCGCCGGGGCTGGCATCAGCCTGGAGCCGGTCTATGTAGTTGTTACAAGTGTCTCTATCTCTGTATCTGCCCGCATCTCTCCACCCACTCTCCTGCGACACTTTCGTAAGGATAGTGTCACTATGTTATGATGCAATCATGCACTGGCTCTTGCAAGGGAGCTTCCACAAAAAGATACGACGTAAGGTTACACCTATCCCCGTATTGTGGTTCCAACGCCTTGCACGCCATCATTATTCTATATATGGTACGGGATAAGTTACAGGTCAGTAGTCCAAAATCTAAGATTATCTAAACGCCAAGACGCAAAGGTGACAAAGACCGCAAAATTTATTTATGAATTCACCGCAGAGACGCAGAGTGCGCAGAGGTTTTATATAAAGATTAGAAGTTAGAAATTAGAAGTTAGCTCATACACTCACGTTTCATGTTTCAATAGCTTCTAATGAGGAAACGATGATTCAACATATAATGCTCTGGAACTATCGTGAGGAGGCATCAGCCGAGGAGCGAGAGGCGCCTCCAGGCCTGGCTGGAAGAGCTACCGTCCCAGGTGCCCTCTCTTTTGAGCGTGCAGTGGGGGCCTGTCTTTGGGGGACGAACCAGTCGTTTTCTCATTGCTTCGTCATGTACTTTCACGACCGCAAGGGCCTGTCCGAGTATGACAACCCACCCCAATCATGTTCGCTTCTCCACGGCCTTCAAGGAGGCGTGCGCTACGCAGGTAGTGACCGACTTCGAGGTACAAAACCCTGATGAATAACCTCGCTTGGCCTGACCTTATCGTGCTCGGTATCGTCGCGGCGTCTATTTTCCTGGCGACGCGTCGTGGATTCGTGTCGGTGCTATTTTCCCTGGTTGGGTTCGTGGTAGCGCTCCTGGTTGCGTTCAACCTGTACCCGCCGCTGTCCCAACTCCTCACCAACCTGTTTGGGTGGGCACCACTCTGGACGCAGCCCATCTCTTTCATCGCGCTTTGGCTGATTGTCGAGGGTATATTCGGTCTGATTGAAGCTCTGCTGTGGCGACGCCTCGGCTACGAGTTGCGTGCCTCTGTAGCTAACCGCTGGCTTGCCGTTATCCCCGGTGCACTCCAGGGCATACTGACCTCCGCCGTGCTGCTGACCATGTTGGCCCTCATACCCTTGCAGGGTTCGATGCGCGACCATCATCAAATCGCCCATCAGCGGCACGCTCGTCAAGGCGACCCTCGCCGTCGAGCGCCCCCTTGAGGGTATATTCGGCCCTGCCGCCCGCGAGGCCCTCGGCTTCATCACTATCAAGCCCCCTACCTCCCCAGGCGAGCACGCCGAGGGAGGCCGCACCCTCAACTTCACCGTAAGCGATGCCAGCCCGACCCCGCAGCCGAGGCCGTATGCTCGAACTGGTGAACAAAGAGCGCACTTCCATGGGGTGGTGGCGCTCGTGATGGACCCGCGAGTTGGCGCATGTGGCCCGCGCCCACGCCGACGACATGTTCCGGCGCGGCTATTTCTCCCACGACACGCCGGAGGGGGTAGACCCCTTCCAGCGCATGAAGCAGGCGGGCATCGTCTTCGGCCTCGCGGGGGAGAACCTTGCCCTCGCCCCCACCCTCGACATCGCCCACAACGGCCTGATGAACTCCCCCGGCCACCGTGCCAATATCCTCAAACCACATTCAGGAAGGTGGGGATCGGAGTTCTGGATGGGGGAATCTACGGGAAGATGTTCGTGCAGGAGTTCACGGACTAGAGGTAATTTCCCCTTTACACATACCGTTTGCTATTGAACTTTCTTTGTCATGAATTCGCTGATGTGAGAACTGAGACACAATACTCATGATTGCCGAGCCAATCAGTGCCTAGAGCGTGTTATGAACTTCCTACGCACAAACAACAGGTTAAATGGCGGCTGTCCAGGCGTGAGCAGCACAGACGATCGGCTGCTCTGAGCGTGACGCAATGGTCGAAGTTCATAACAGGCTCTGGTTCACTAGGAAGATAGGTGCTCTCGGGTTGGGCTCTATTTTCCCTCGAAGGAGATTAACAACTCTATAGACATTATGGCTATTTCCTACTCCATCATATATAGCATCGAGGATTTCCTCAGCTTTGCATGTTTCGCCTCTGTGATCTCTCAAATACGACAAGAGCTTGCCCTCTTTGGAGGTAAGTGACTTTCTTGTACCGTCTAACCAAACTTCCATGCAATCACGACCCAGTCTTAACACGTGATTGCCAACTTCTAATTGATCACTGCGCTGCGTTGTTCTAAGTTGACGATTTACTACAGCTTCTAGTGCAGGTAATCCAACCTTCTTTGCTATTACGAAATCTGCCCCTTCATTCAGGCCCGTTTGAAGCAATTCTTGATAGCCTTCAAGTTCATCAGCCTTATTCGCCCTAATGACAATTGGTATATCTGCCAGTGCGGGGTTACGCTTAAGCCGCATCAGTAGCTCAATGCCGTCCATTTCAATCAGATTTGGATCTAACTTGATGTCTAGCAATATGAGGTCAGGACGGCACGTCCTGACCTCTTTAAGGGCCTCCTTCCCGGAAAGTGCGCCGACAATCTCGAATCCTAGCGGCGTAAACCAGTCAGAGATTTGTTCGATGCGATCTAACTCATCATCGACAACTAGCATTCTCAAGTTGTGATCTCCTCAGAAGTTAATGATCAGGAGCATACCTTGGGATAAAGACCTCGAAGCTTGCACCTGTGGTGAGTTTGTCAGGGAGTGATATTGTGCCACCGTGCCATTTTGACAAATGTATCGGCGATGAAGAGCCCAAGGCCTGAGCTTCCAAGAGCGCGGACCGGGGTAGCCCCTGCTTGTTGATATTTTGCGAAAATTCTGACCCTGTCAGCCGCCTCAATACCGGGCCCATTGTCATCTACGTGTATATATATGCCCTTATTGTCAAACCTCACCCTTATAGTAACGGATTCTCCTCCAGGGCTAAATTTTATCGCATTATCAACTATGTTAGATAATGCAATCCGAACTAACATAGCATCCATTTGAACTGTTGGGAGGGTTTGTTCAATATCGTGGTTAATAGTGACCCTCTTTTTGCTAGCGTTTCTCCTCATACCTCCGACGAATTCCTTCATGAACCGATTGAGATTGACATCCTTAAATGTGGGGATAATCTTCCCTCCCTCTAGGCGATCGTAAATATTTAGATTCTCCGATATTAGCATAATGTTCGTCCATTCTTCTTGACGCTTTCTCAAGTCTATTTAGTTGGTGAGATTCAACTGGGCCCAATTTGCCTGCTATTATTGTAGAAAGAGTATCAGCGATGAAGCTAGCGTCAAATCGCAGCTGATGTGTCAGCGTAAGAAACGAGAAGTCTAATAATTCATACATCTGCCGCAGTTCATCAGTCATTACTGTCCGCTCCATAGTTATTGAGGCCTGATTAGCTAAGATCTTCAGGAGCGCCTTTTGCCAATTGCTTATCTTCCATTCTTCTCTGGTGATTACTTGTATAAAGCCTATGGCCTCCGATTTTACACGAAGAGGCATACAGAGGATAGAACGCCAACCCATCTCTTCTGCTTCAACCTTGTGCTGGAAATATGGTGCATGTTGTACATCCCTAACAAACATGGGCGCTGCGCGGCTGAGTAGTTGCCCCATCGATGGTGTGTCGCCGCGAAGCTTAAACTTGCGTACATATTCTCTATTTATATTCCCAGCATGAGCAACTACATGCAACTACCTGTCATCGTGTTCGTCAAACCCCCAGATTAATGTGCCGTGGACATTTAGCAATTCCTGAGTTAATTCAGCTATAGACCTCAGCATATCGTTCTTGGAGAGGTTGAGGATGCTAATGCTTCCCAGTTTCTGTAGGACCTTTATAAGTCCGGTTCTAGCCATAGCGGACGCCAAATACGCAGCCATTATCTCAGCTACCTGCTTTTCATGATCGTTGGCAAAATCGTGCGTAGTTGGATAGGTTATGGCCATTACACCGATCACATCATTACCAGCGCGAAGAGGTAGCCACATACACGAGCATTCATTGCTGCGGAATACGCAGTTTAGGCAATCCTGATTATCAGGCATAACGAGTGGTTCGCCAGTTTGGAGAACTATTCGTGCAATTGAAAGGTCGCCAAACCACTCTTCTAGGTCTGGTTGGTCCTTCACGGTTTGAATCGTTACTAGGTCGTGTCTGCAAATTGCCGTAAAATAGGAGTTATGAGTCCAAAACAACATAGACACGAGCTAACAGATGCACAATGGGAGCGGCTACAACCACTGCTCCCTCCACAGAAGCGCCAAAGAGGGCGTCCATCGGTAGACCACCGCACCATCATCAACGGCATCCTCTGGATAAGCAAGACTGGTGCTCCCTGGCGAGATATGCCTGAACGCTACGGTTCCTGGAAAACGGTCTCCTCTCGCTTCTATCGTTGGAGAGCACAAGGCATCTGGGACAAGATATGGGCTGAAGTGCAAAAGGACGCCGATACCAGAGGCCAGGTAGAGTGGGAAATCCACTTTGTAGATAGCTCCGTGATACGTGCTCACCAGCATGCAGCAGTGGCAAAAGGGGGGACCCACAAACAGAGGGGTTAGGTAGAAGCCGAGGAGGGTTCTCGACCAAAGTACACGTGCGATGTGAAGGCAAGGGCAAACCTATGTCCTTCGTACTCACTCCAGGGGAGCGCCATGATACGATAGCTTTTGAGGGACTGATGGAAAGTGGCGCTGTCAAGCGAGCGGGGAGAGGGAGGCCCAAACGCAAGCCTCGCCGAGTAGTGGCAGACAAATCATATGCAGTCGTCGCGTTCGGTTGTACTTACGTCGTAAAGGCATAAGGTACACCATCCCTCACAAGGAGAACGAGCGACATGGTCGCAAGGCCAAGTTTGACAAGGAGCTATACAGGTTACGCAACGTCGTGGAGAGGCTCTTCAACCGCCTCAAGCAGTTCCGCAGGATTGCTACTCGCTACGAGAAGCGAGGCGAAAACTACAAAGCTATGCTGGTTGTGGCCTCTATCCTCCTCTGGTTGTGATTTTGCAGACACGCCCTAGCATAGTCTTTCGGCCTGGGGAGAGTAGCTGCGGGCCTCACCCAAGCTGTGACTGAGCCCAGTTGGTGATTCGCGCATGCTCGGCTACATTTTCGACTAACTCGTAAAGCAATACATTGGTAATAGTTTCAGCATCTAAGTGCTGAATGCCAGGCCGTTTCTTTCCTTCACGATCCTCAATGATGCCCTCTAGAAGTTTCGATAGCTGGTCTAATTTTTCCGGTTCATTGCGGGACATCCAAGTCAGTGGTACTGTTGAGTCTGTACAACCATTGAGGGTGCTCATCGAGCAATTCCTCTTCAATATCAATAACCGAGAGTTCTACGAACTCACTGCTAGAGCTTAGAGGTGTTTCTCTAGTAGAGGGCCCGATGAGTCCTGGATCATAGTCCTTATCGATCTCAAGCAGATGTACAACGTCTCGGATATGCTCGGGACGCAAAGCCGAACTCAAATTTGATATAGTCCAAGTATCGACAAAGGGCAGCCCTCTTTGCAATACGTCGTTTTACCGAGGCAATTCCTGCACTCGGAGTTGTGTGATTTTTCAGGTACTTGCTTTCTGAATGCCGAGCGTGGGGCAAGGGCCAGGCCAACTTTACCTTTATGGCATTCGCGAGCGCTGATTCTACTAACAGAGTAAGCTGAACAAGTGCATTCAGTTCCACCCAGCCAACCCGCGATAAATCAAAGAACACACCGCACTCCTTTGCATGTCTTGACCATCCTCCCTGCGCCTTGGTATATATACGAGCACCCAGGAGAGCGGACTTCTAACTCGCTTGGAACAAGGCGCAGAAAGTCACCTCCTATGTGTATTGGATCCATGTATCTTGCCTCACATTGTAATTAGCGACTATTACTCTAGCTGTTGAGTAGCGTATCAAACCATTGTGTAGCATACTGGCTTTAACCTAGTATCCCAGCGGTTTTGAAGTAAACGCTGAATTATTAGGCACTTGACCATCTATAATGTCAGTCGCAGCACATACCGTGACCGTGCTGAGCTGCACCACATTTGTGAGATATCAATGTTGGCGCGATAAAAGCAACTATAGTCTCAACAGCAGCCACCTCAGTTATCTGATAGTTTAGTTCCGAAATAATCTGTAGAGCTTCTTGCTGATAATAAGAGAAGATAGCCCCAGATATAAGTATGATCCGTACCATAGAAAGTTAATGCTTCAACTTTCTCGTGTTCCATTGAGCCAGAATGTCGCAGGAAAGGCAGTTGAGCAAATTGCGGTTTGCTCAATCTAAGTCCTTGCGCCTTGTGATACAATACACAATACTACTAGCTGGGCCAATAGTATAGAGTAAATGATCGCATATGTCAATGGACCTAAAGGTGGTGGTTCCACCAACAATCGGGGGTTGAAAGGAAAACGAGAAGCCACTACTGTTTAGGTGACCAAACCAAAACAGAGTAGGAGGCTTCTCGTGCAGATACAAGTATCGCTCACTTTGGAACTGCCTGCAACAGAGCGGTTGAATGTGGATAGCGTAGAGCCGTTGGTGTTGCAAGCAGGACGAGAGTGCATGAAAAAGGCCCTGATAGAGGCAGTGCGCCAGTACGAACAGGTAGTGTTGTCGCAGTCTTGCCCTTACTGTGGATCTGACCCACGTCTGCTGAAGAGCGAGGGCACAGACACAAGGGTGCTGCTTACCCTCTTCGGGAAAGTGCAACTGCCTCTACGAAGAACACGCTGCTACAAAGCTGAATGCCGACGGCGGTTCAGACCGGGGCAAGCTCTGATAGAGTGTCTTGGGGGTGGCAATGTCACGGGTGAACTGCGCCAGGCGTGTGTACTTGCAGGTACTTCTTGGACATACGAAGCAGCAGCCAAAGTGCTGCACGAACTGTGTGGAGCAGTGGTCAGTGATGAGAAACTGCGCCAGTTGACGGAGAGTGCCGGAGCAGAGGAAGTGTACAGGCAAAGGGAGCAAGCTGCTAAGCTGTTGGAGCCGCTAACGGTTGAGCAGTTACGCGAGCAACGCGACGCTGAGTTTGGCGTAACGGGCGTAACTAAGTCCAACTCCCAACACTCCCAAATCTGCAAAGCAAAGGAGGAAGTTGCGCGAAGGTTGTTAGTGGGTTTAGATGGAGGTTGGGTACCTTCTCGTGAGCAGCCAGGAGGAATGGAAGGCAAAGTGGGCGTGCTGGCAACCGATTGGGAAGTGATCAACACCAAGAGAGACCGCAAGCGACTGACAAAGCGCCGTTACGCAGCTACCTTTGGCACAGGGGAGCAGTTAGGAGAGTTAGCATACGCGGCGTGTGTGCAGTTGGGCGGGGAAGATGCACAGGAGCAGGTGGTATTGGGCGATGGAGCAGAGTGGATCAAGAGTGAGACAGAGATGCACTTTCCCTGGAGCCGCAAGATACTCGACTGGCCTCACGTCTCACGAGCCGTACACAAGGCGATACGGGCAGCACGTCCAGGTCCCAAACACAAGCAGTTGCGCAAGGAATTACACCAACGGCTAGGTGAGGCTCTATGGCAAGGCCAGGTAGGGGGAACACTAAGGGAGCTAAAAGCCTTGCGTATTGCACCTGGACCGAACGAGTTTGCGGAAAACGTGCGGGTGAAAGCCCTGGAGGATACTATCAGCTACTTACAGTCTCAGTGGGAGGCAGGGTGGTTGGGCAACTATGCCCGCTGGAAGGAAGAAGGCTATCCGGTGGGCAGTGGCATGGTAGAGCGTGAGGTGGAACTGGTAATCAACAGGCGCATGAAGCGGCGGGGCGGGCGTTGGTGTCGAGGCAATGCTGACTCCGTGGTGGCACTGAGGGTGCAGGTTCTCAATGCTGAGTGGGAACACGCCAATGCCCTCAGATCAGCCCCTTAGCCCCCGATTATTGCTGGAACCACCATCCCATCTCAGTTATCCAAATTGGCTTGTTAGGCTCATAATGTAAGGCCATAATATCCTCTAGCCTCGGTATGCGAGCGAAACTCCAACGCTCCACGTCAGTCCCATCGCACCCAGGCTGTCCGGGATCCACGCACTCCGGGGGATTGGGGTCACAATAAGGGTGCATGGAGAGGGCGTCGAAATGCCCGTCCGCCCCTGCGTCGTACATGTGGTGAAGGAAAAGTTCATCGATCCCAGCAAGGGATCCACCAAGGATAGTTATAGTCGGATCTACGCTCTTGATTGCGTCATGCGCGGCTCTGAGCATAGCTGTGTAGCGCGCTGCATCAGGACCACTAGGTGCGTTCCAAAACTCAGGCATATTTGGTTCATTCCATATTTCCCAGGTTCTAATCCGTCCGTAGTAATACTGGGCGATATACATAGCCGCTTCTGCATAGTATGCAGGGTCATCCGGTGGGATGGCCCAAGGTCGATCAGAGTAGGGAGCCACTTCTGTACTGTTTATACGTGCCCACTCTGCAACACCACTCAACACCACTCAACACCACCACTGGCTCGATGTGGTGTGCTTCCAGCATATCTAGAACGGTGCTCACCCTGTCGAAGTACCAGTTGTTCCACACGTCACGCTCAGTCTGCGCCTGGTTCCAATAGAAGTGAAATCGCACGTGAGTCAGCCTGCCATCAGCGACCCGGTTGAGCATGGTCTGGACTGCACTCAGATCGTGGTTCGGCCAACTCGCATGTGTGACTTGCACACCTAATGCCTGCAGGCTGATTTCGCACGCATCTAAACCGTCACTATTCAACAGACCATGCCCGTCTTTGGACACAGTCGACACTCGCATGTTGTTGGTGCCGACCGTAGCGTCCGCTGTAGGTTCTCCGACCTTTGGTATTGTGATTGTCACACCGCTTGTACTTCCGGTCTTCAGCGAATGGCTACTTACCGTGCCGGGCATTATATAAAGGGTATTTTCCGACATGCAGGCTACGGTACCAGCAATGAGCATCACCAGAGCATGAATAACAGAAATGAACTTGGGTTTCATAGATGTACTAACCGCCTTGCCACGCTCTCCCTCGAAGAGGTCTCGTATTTCTCTGATCTGCGCACCTCTCTAGCTTTCGCTAACAAATACACTTCGAGGTTCTATTCTCATTTCATTTATGTTAGGACTTACGCAGCAGCAACAGAAGGGAGATCGGATGGTAAACTAGAGACATGAGCGAAAGAGCCTTTAGCAAACTCGACTACTGCCAATTTCTGTTGAGCAGCCAGATCAATTACACGCTGACGCACATGGCTGACCACCTGCAAAGCTTCAGCCATGATACCATCAATCGGTACCTGCGTGGCGAGAAGCTTTCGCCTCGTCTGTTGTGGGAGCAAGTACAGCCGATGCTGGAATTCGACGATGGAGCTTACCTGATCTTCGATGACACCGTGCTTGACCACAGCTTTGGCCCTCGTATCGAGATGGTACGTCGTCAGTGGAGTGGCAACCAAAAGAGCGTGATCCGAGGCATAGGATTGGTGTCGTGTGTGTATGTCAATCCTCGGACGGAGCAGTTCTGGGTGATTGACTACCGCATCTTTGACCCTGACACCGATGGCAAGAGCAAACTGGACCATGTTAGGGAGATGCTTCAGATGGCAGGACAGCGTAGGCTCCCCTTCCAAATGGTCTTGATGGACGCCTGGTATGCTGCCAAAGAGGTGATGATGCAGATCGCCGGAATGGGCAAGCTCTTCTATTGCCCGCTCAAGTCCAACCGTCTGGCGGACGACAGTGGAGGGGAGCAGCCTTACCGTCGTATCGAGAAGTTGGATTGGAGCGAGGCTGAATTGGTAGGAGGCAAGCTGGTCAAGGTCAGAGGGTTCCCAGGGGAGTTCAAGGTGAAGCTGTTCCGGGTTGAGGTGTCCTACTCTCGTACCCACCGCACGGAATGGGTCGTGACCAACGACTTGTCTCAATCCTCGACACAAGGCGCTCAACAAGTGAGTGCCTTGCGCTGGAAGATTGAGGAGTTTCATCGAGAAGCCAAGCAACTGACGGGCCTTGAGGATTGCCAGTGTCGCAAAGCTCGTATTCAGCGCAATCACATAGCCTGTTCGTTGCTGGTGTGGAGCAGGCTCAAGGACTTGGCTTACCAGACCGCACAGACCGTTTATCAACTTAAGCATGCCTTGCTTCATGACTATCTTGTTGCTCAACTCAAATATCCTGCCATCAAGATGGTTCTTGCGTAAGTCCTATATGTATATCGCAAAACCCAATGTACGTCAAAAGAACGGTTGGGGCAGGGTCTGAAAACCTTAGTACCCAGGATGATCGGACAAACAGCACAAGCACAGCAAAAGAAGGCAGGAGCTTCACGCGAAGAAAGGCAGTGGGACGAGCCTTCGTTCTTGCAGGAACTAGGAGTAAAGCGTGGTACCCAGGAGGTACATATTTCAGCAGTATGTCGTGAGCATAGTGGTGCTGAGCGCTACCTTGCGCAATCACCCTCCATACGAGAGACGCCTTGGCTTCAAGGAACCATATGGGTTGTAATCTGTTCGGCAGTTCGGATATCAGGCTCAGATAGGAGGAGTACGATCAAGACTGAAATGTTCACTACGATGAGGACCAGATTACAAAGACCTGCGCGTGTGACTTTGATTGACATATCTGAACCTAGTGGGACGTGCAGCAGAATATGATCTTCCCACTCACCAGGACGACGGCCCATGGCCCAAAGAAATATAGTTACAAGCACAACAAATATTAGCACCACAGCTATGCCCCCAATCCAATTGTGCCTGGCCTTCGAGAAGACTGAGAACAGGGCAAAAAATGCTGCCACCATTGAACCTAGGAATGCTTGGCGATTACCCCAATCAAGGGCAATGTTCTTCACGGCCAGCTTGTTCTTTTGCAGGCCTTTCTCTCCAAATTGGTAGTTGCCAATATGGTTCGCAAAATAGAGACTTCCTATACGTGTGGTAACGATCAGGAGCAAGGATATTATAGTTGGTAGGTAGTCATAGAAACTCATATGCAGAATCCTGCCGATTGTGGTTGTAACTATTTTCTGGCGGTTGACTGCGCCACAGAACTTTGTGATAGAAGGCGCAGTGCTTTGGTAAGTCTCTCGGTGTTACTACGCTAGCGAGCGTAAGCTTTGATGTTATACTCCCAGGCTGATTTATCCACTGAACCCAAGGTTAGCCCACTAGGACTGTGTCCACCATAATGTGCTCACAGTTGGTTAGAGGTGAGAAATCATAAAATATGCTACCAGATTAATTTCAATTTGCTTATTGTAACCACTGCCAGTAAAAGTCCCAGTCTATTTGACTCATATCTACCTCAGGAATGGCATGGATACTCGATAGATCGATCACCGAAATATCATAAGGGTACATATAAGTCATCCCACGTAGATAAGGATCTGACTCATCCCAAGCACCTCCGATAAGCACTTTATATGGTGGCTCATTGAATTGATTAACTTCCTCAGTGGTCACTGGGTTAGAGGATGATTCTAGCATTGTCATCTCCATTTGTTGATTACTAAGTATCAATTGTCCAATATGGCCTTGGACACTAAAGATAACAGATTTTGAAACTTAAGTCAACCAATGAAGTTACAATAAATTACAATACAATCACACACCATTTCAGACGTCATTTAAGCCTAGAACTATTGCAAGTTATCCTAACATATGATAACATCAATAACGCGTAGGTATAATGTGTAGTGTTTTGATGAGAGCATTGAGCTACAATCTCTGTTATCGATGATAGGGTGAATACTATGAATGTGGATTTTGGGAACTTAGTTAAGCGTCACATTGGGCGTAAACCCAGTATACTGCAAGAGCATTTAGCGACGGCATCTAACTTGAGGCCAGCTGTAGTTTCAGCTATGCTGAAGGGAAACAAACTCACGGGACCAGGTGCACGAGAACGGGTGCGTTCATTAATACGTGCACTCTGGAAGCTTGAGGTCTTAGACACAGTAGCTGAAGCAAATGAACTCATGCAATCTGCGCGCATGAGTGAGCTAAATCCCAATGATCCGACTGAACAGGACTTGGTACGTGCTATAACATCCTGGAAAAATGGTGGAGCCAAGCTGGCACAACTTCCGCCTTTCATAGCTGGGCCCCCAATCATTTACCCACAACGCTTTTTCGGACGGCACGTAATCCTAAAACGGCTAATGTATATTCTGAGCAGACTACCCTTAAGCAATGCTGCAATATATGGAGACCGCAAAATCGGACGCACATCGCTACTGATGTGCCTAGAAAGCATTTCTGATGCATCTGAGGATATGCTTCGCCCAGACCAGCGTTCCTTACACTTGCCTGACCGAATACCAGTGGAATGGATATATGCTGATTTCCGCACTCCGCCTATACAAGCCAAGCAGAAATTTCTGGTCTTCTTACTAGGGGAGTTGGGCATTACCTCTCAGACAGACGCCGAAGTCAGCAGACATGTCCATCCTTCTTACTGAGATTACCAAGTTCCTGCGGGAGCCTAGGGAGATGCCTAGAGTAGTACTGCTGGACAATCTCGATATTGCGATTGAGCGTTTAGGTGGTGAATTCGATCAGGATTTTTGGGATGGGTTAGGTTCGCTAAACAGCAGCACCCAAGGGAAGATTGCATTTCTATTTACAGCAAAGGCGAAGTTTGAGGAAACGAACCACGATTTCTTTCTCTCCAGCTTCTACTCAAGTATTGGATACAGAAATGATCTGGGACCCCTTACGCCTGAGGATGCACGAGCGTTGATTGATAGTGATAACTTGAACCTTAGCGAATCTCAGATCAATCAAATATGTGAGAAAACGGGATACCACCCTTTCCTGCTGCAAGCTGTTTGTCGTGAGCTATATGTAGGCAAAGCGTTGGATGAAGGCGAGGGAAATCGCCAGCGTAGGCGTGTGCCGGAGGTAACGAAAGCAATAGATACCGTAATAGATGAGACTATTAAAGCTTATCACTTCCGAAGGATTCAAGTGAAAGCATCTGAGGTTGCTATTGTAGAAGACGTACACAGCAGTCGATGGAGTTCGAGCGACTCATCTGCTTATACGCATTCGCCCCCGCAACACCCAAACTTTATTCTCGGTAGTCTACAATTGATAAGCTGGCTGATTCTTCATCCTAGCGCTTGGCGCAGTCATATCAGGCGGATTAGCGCGGGGACATTGCGGCCAGATTTCAGTTTAATAGAAATCAGCGGGAAACACCTTCAGAATACTTCTATCCGCCGACTAATAGTTCAGTCCTATGTACTTTGGCCGACAATATTCGGCTTGCTTTTGGGGATACTCTGCCTTACATTTAGCATACCGGTTCCGCGGCTAGCATTCAGTCTTGCCTTGGGCCTAGTATTCGGAGTTGGGATCGGATTAGGATTTGGATTGCCCGCAGGACTACCAGCTGGCATGCTATTTGGCTTAATAGCAGTCTTGTTAGAGCCACATGTCTTCTCGTTCTGGGAACCTGTAGCTGGGGGGTTATCCCTTGGTATAGCGTCTAGTTTGGCGCTGAGTCTAAATAAAGCATCACGTTTGATGACGTCGGGGATATGGATCGGCTTACTCCGCGTTCCGGAGCCTCGCAGACTGATAATGGCGTTGAGGAAGCGGTCTCTACAAGGCGCTGCGCGTTCTACTTCGAACATAGCTTTCCTCCTAGTAACTATCGTGCCAATAGCATTTGGAGTGGTAATCGGCATAGTAGGAGTGTTGGCAGGATCATATGACGCAGGTATGAAAACGGTAGTTGCAAGCGGCACCCGGGTTATCAGTAGCATTGGAGTAGATGTAAGTATTGCATCAGAGCTCTGGTCAGGGTTGATTATTGCTCTTGGTAATGGCGCAGTTGCTGGACTTCTCACGTTGGCGTTTACGAGGAGGAGGCTGAAAGCCATTTTGGTAGGGATACTCTACGGATCTGTATTAGGTGCGTTCGTAGCAGGTGGATATCTACTGGAAGGACGAGTCCTTTCTTCCCGGATGGGGGTATTGCTGGAAGCCTGGCACTTGGCTCAACGATGGGAAGCACATTTAGTCTGCTTACCCTTCTCCCCTTCACGATCTTTCCACGCCACACAAATATTCATGCGAAAATATTTGGGGCCTCTGTTGGTGCTGCATTGGGTTGGGAGTTATTTTGGCTAGTCTTTACGTCGCCTGAACACGTATCGTGGCACGCACCCATGTTAAGCTTTATAGGTGTAGTAGCTGGTCTTCTATTTCCCTCATGGCGCGCTGCATTGTTCTATCCATTCGAGATACTATCTAATCTGATACTGCTATCGCTCGACGTGCGCCAGAGTGAACGAGATAGAAGCAGATTGCGCTGGAACGCTGCTTTTTGGGATGAAGGTCAGGGGTACTTGCTCCACGGACTTGATAGCCATCTTTTGCTTATCGCTGAGAGGAGCGATGCGGAATCGAAGCGAGCATTAGGGTTCCTCAACTCTAGTAGACAGCAGTGGGCAAAGTACGAGGCATTATTGCAGTTAGATGCTAAGGTCTTAGCGCAGTGTGATACGATAAAGAAGATAAGAAACGTGAGTAAGAACTTGAGGAGCAGCGATGAAGGAGGGCGTGGATCAAGCATTGTGCGTGAGTTTTCGCGCATAAGTGAAGATGTGCAAAGTGCTTGGCTCCAAGCTAAGAACCTTTACAACCAAAGCGTGGCGTTAGCGTCAGCTGAAGAAAGAATGGATGTGTTAATCAAGTCGTTAGTCCCTACTAAATATCCTGACCGCATCTTTCTGCTCGCAGCCGAGCGCTGGCGGCAGATACTCGGAAGACGGCATGGTTATCTGCTCTCTGAGATTGAGATAGCTGCGGCTGTAGATAAATTGGTACCTAATCCATATTTTGTGGGGGTGCCAATCAGCAACCGACCTGAAGTCTTTGTAGGCAGGACCAATATCATAGATAATCTTATGATGCTGCTCAATAATAAGAAAAAGATCCATATGCTCTTATATGGGCAGTTCCGGATGGGAAAGACCAGTTTCCTCCTCAATGTAAAAAGACTCCTCAAGGACAGAGGCAACAGAACTGTCTTACCAATCTATATTGAATGCCGAGGGCTTGGATCAGCAGAGGATCATTTTGGTTTTTTTACTAGCTTGATGGGTACTATGGTAGACATGGCGCAGGAATTGTCGGAAGAACACTTATCCCATATCCCTACGAAACTAAAAACTGATCAGCCGTTTTTGGAATTTCATGACTGGCTGGTTCAATTCGATTAAGACGGTAGCGCCGCGTGACGAAGATGTAGTATTACTAATGTTTGATGAATTCTTCGCCCTAAGAAGAGCTTTTGCACAGCGGAAATTCGAGGAGTTTCGCGTGTTAGATTTGTTTAGGGAAATGATCGGTTTTCACCCAAAGTTAGGCATAGTCTTATCAGCACCTCTACAAATCGAAGAAATGCTGGGTTGGTCAGAGCATATTGGAATGTTGCGGCCAACGTATATTGGATACCTCCAACCCAAAGAAGCTGAAGACCTGATCAAGCGACCAGTAGGGAGGAATTTCAACCTGCGTTACGAGCCTGCAGCCTTAGAACGTGTTCTGATACTTGCAGGTTACCATCCTGCAGTGTTGCAGGCACTATGCAGCTCAGTAATCGATCTCAAGAATATAGAACTCGAGGCAACAAGCGGCTTGTGACCGTTCGCAACGTTGAAGATGCTGCCAGAAATACACTGATTGAGGCATCATTTATCTTTCGTGAGATCGAAAAACCTGTATCAGATAGCAGAAGCCAAAAGGCTCTTAGACACATCGCGGTAAAAGGGGAACAGGCAGTCGTAAGTAGGAAAGAATTGGAATCTAGCTTTGGAAATTCGCTTGATAACGCGCTAGAATTGCCCACGCGAAGGGAGATAATCAAGGAGGTTGACGGTGGTTACACATTCCATGTCGAGCTAATGCGGCGATGGATCATACGCAAACTCAAATAGTTAGACCTGATAGAACCGCGCTTATCTGTTAACGCTTATCTGTTAAAGTGAGCCTGTGTGCATGTGGTCCCCGGGGCATCGGCTGAGTGTGGCGAATATCATCAGCCTAAATCAAATCTGGCACATAGTGGTACTATATTTCGCCCTGTTCTTGTTTGAAATCACTTGACAGGATAAATTCCTCGACTATAATGTGTATAACACTCGTTGGCTGATATTAGTGATCCATTGGAAAGCTAAAAGTACAGTTAGTACCCTTAGATTATCATATCATGTTATTAGCGAACACCTAAGTCATGCTGGCAAGTCCTGCTCCCATAGATATACATAGTTTCGAAGAGTTTTCCCACCAATATGCTGGTCAGGGAGAGCAAGCATACTTGCTTAATGTCGACGGGCAGCTTTTCCTACGTGTATATGTTATGCCTGACACTTACACACTAGCGTGGAATGGCGTCATCGATTTCTCAAAGCTTACTGGTCAAATCCTCTATGCTTTACCTCGCACTATGCATGGTCCTGGGAATGGCAGCGTACACACTCCTCCGGCTTTTCTCCCTAAAACAATTAGATATCTAATTAAAGCAACAACAGTTAGCTTGATTATCTCTGGGCAGGTTGAAACATATTCCTTAGTTAATCCCCTGGAATATCGCGCATACAAGAAAATACTTAGAGACAAGTCCGCCGACATTAGGTTCGCGCGGTTTGACATACGTAATCGGGCTTTACGCCGTGATCGGATGTTTGAATATACTTTCACTGCTTCGAATCCAGATGTGCTGGGTAGTGAGGCAAGCGAGCTTACAATACTCATGCCTAAGCCCCAAACATGGTCTTCGAATCTCATAGGTTGGATATTGAAACATCACAACCTATATATTTCATCTTGACTCAGATCAGAAGATGCAATACCTTGATAGATTTCGTGCGATTGCGGGCTCTGTTCGCGCGGCAATTCTAGGGGTTACAGAACCGTAAATAGTGAGCGCGGACTGAAAGAGGTAAGGCGGTGCTATAGCACCTCTAGTTTGGGTAGGGGCTAGTGTTACGGGACTTACCTACCGAGTGAATTACCTGAACTTTGTCCTAAGCGTCCATATGTAGTCATCTGGGACAAGAGATATAACCTGCTAAGCTTTCGAATTACCCATGAACTCTGGAACACTTGCTTCCACGACGTATGAACCAAATAACGTGGGCATTGGAGCCTTGTGTATAAAAGGAGATTAATGTCAAGCTCTATATGTAAAGGTAATGCTGAAGTTGAAGGAGGCGGATTGAGTGTAGATGCATGGTCCGGTCCATCACCAAAAGCGAAGTCCAAGTGCAAAATACAGGGCCAGTCTGGCATAAAGCATATTGTCCAAATCAAGAGCCTTTTGACTTACCGATCACACATCACATGCACAGGAACAATTAGACAAACTCCAGCTTCGGTTGCATTTGCATCTGGGCGACCTGGGGATAGCAATGAGAAATGGACAGCAAAGTGTGATCTTCCTGCTGCTGGAACCAGCTTAAGGCAACCAACTAGAATTTGCACATTCGAACATGTTGAGCTACGCACCCTAATGCCAGATGCCGAAACATCTGTGTTTACCGTGGTATCTGCAGTGTGGTTTGGTAGCCCCATCAAGAACGGTGAGGCCGAAGCCGTATTCACAGTCACCGGCTAATGCTCGATTAGGGGGTTAGTGCATCGCCATTGTCATTTGACATACTCCGTACTGGAAGGCCTTGCTATACCCCAAGCAGCAGTTATACGGCTCCATTACGAAGGCGGATGAACCACTCTACGTTGCGCACAGTCGAAAAATCTGGGTCTGTAGCAAGATTGTCCTTGTAAGAAACGTTCTCTTCAAGTACCTGCTCAAGCTCCTTTCTGCAGAGGTCCTGCATGTCCAGCTTGGCGTAAGCACAGGCAAGGTTATACCTGGCAGTTGTCCGCGTATCGCCAACGCACCAGGAAAGTGATAAGCAATCTTTTAGAACATCTTTAGCCTCGGCATCCCGGCCCAGCAAAAGCAGCAAATGACCCTTCCATTTCCACAACCGCTCATCAAGAGGTCTACTCTGAAGCTGTGCTTCGAATTCCTCTAATGCCTGAGCCATGCGTTCTTGGTCCAACGGCTTCGTAGAAATTCAGTTCGAGAGTTTACGGATCAAGCCAGCCTTCACTGGTGAAGCCAAACGTGCAGTGTTACCACAGCGCCTGAATGCAATTCCAGAGTTGCCCTCCCAGCCAACAGCATAAGCCGTCGACCCAGCTTCTTATTATCCATCTTAGGGGATGGTGTGCTTCTGAACCAGTTTCTGGGCACAGTAGCTTGGTTTACTCAAGAAATAAAAGCTACATAGCCAATCGTCGTAACTTGACCTAACGCTAAGGTCCTTGCACATAAAATACCAGACCAACTTTGGACAATTTATTGACATGAAAGTATTTTCATGGTATAATGAAGATACCAAACAAGAAGAAGCGGCTACTGAAGCCTCGAAAACTAGCAGTAGCCGCTGACCAGAACCCCCAGATTGAAAGGAGATACGGGTCATGGCTATTGTAACAGAAAATCAGGCGAAGTACAGGGCACTACTCAGGCCAAGTAGGGCGATTGCATCTAAACTGGTTGTGGTCCAAGCAGCACGTTGAGTAGGTAGTATTCGTTCCAGCCACACTTCAGACGCTTGACTTTGACCCCTACTTTGGCTGTTTTCTCTCCTTTGAGTAGATTGAGGGCAATATGGCGCAAGATAGCAAAGTTGTGAGCCGAGTGGTCGGTGCGTGTTCTGTTGTGGTCCTCTCGAAAAGCCACGTCCAATACCCAGTGCAGGTTGTTCTCTATGCTCCAGTGTCCTCTCGATGCCGCTCGGAACTCTGCCACCCTCCCTACACTGCACAAGTAGTAACGCCTCTCTGATGTTACAACTCCTGCCATTTCACGTTCTGCCTGCACCATGCCTACCCCACGCAAGTTAGTCCAGGCTCCTTTCGGATTGAGGTACGCAAGGTACTCAGGGTCATCTACCAGCCAATAGCGCCGTCGCTCAATCCTGCCATGCCCTTTCTCTACCGTCTCTTCCTTTTGATGGCGTATTTCCTTGAACCCGTTAGCCAAGCCTTCATCAAACAGGGTGATAACGTCCTGGTGCATTGTTGAGTGGTTGCCTTTGAGAGAGAGCACGTACTCGGCTCCCTCATCTGTTATGTTTCGTGCAATCTCTGTCTGACAACCCATAGCGTCAATCGTTACGATGCACTCTGTGAGGTCAAAGAGCTTCAACAGTTGGGGGATGGCGGTAATCTCGTTGCTCTTGTCCTCTACTTTCACCTGCCCCAGCACCATTCTGTGCTCTTGTGCCCACGCTGACACCATCTGGATTGCCCCTTTGCCCCCTGCCTTATCTCGTGAGCCACACAAGGTTTTGCCATCGATTGCCACTACTCCCTTTAGCTCCTCTCCACTGGAGCTCATCAGGTCTTGCACCCACTCCAGAAAACAAGACTGGAACTGCTCTGAGTTGAGCCGCGCAAACACCCGCCCGAAGGTGTCATGTGAAGGTACTCCATTGGGCAGCCCTAGAAACTTGCTGAAAAATGGCAGTTTGTCGTTGCCGAACTGTTCTATCTCTACCCAGTCGTCTGCCCCACAGATTACAGCGCAGATGGCAATGGTGATGATGTCTAGTAGCTCATGCAGCTTGCTGCGCTCTAATCGTGGGTCTCCAAGCTCCGCGAAGCGACTGCTCAACTGTTCCAACGGGTCAGGGTTTGCGTTCTTTGTGCTCATGGCGGCTCCTCCTCCTAGTGGTTGCCACCATTATCTCACCACTTTCTCCCCTCTCCTTTTATTCCCCTTATTTTGATGCAATCGCCCTATCAGGCCAAGCTATCGAAGATGGAGCCGGAGGAGGATGCGGGAAGTGCAGCAGACGCTGGACATCCTGGACCTGCTGAGGGACGCCTTCCGAGAGCAGGGCAACTGGCAAGCAGAGATCATCTTGAGCGACCTCGCAGCTTCTCTGCTGCGAGCACAGCGGCGGATGTGCGGGCTGAAATTCTAAATGGGTTATGGTGGTGAGAGGGCGGTACTGCATAGCTGCCGCCCTTCACTTGCAGTAAGGAGGCGTAGATGAGGATTTACACCTCGCGCTACCAGAATAAAAGTCTGGTCTTATGGCCTGGCGTGAAAGTCGGCATAACACATGGCCGTCCGAGATTCACTTTAGGCTATAGTTTCCACTGGTTAAAGCTATTTGCGCCCGATCTAACTATGCTTCAGATCAAGGATCAGGTCGAATTCTCCCGCCTCTATGGGGAAAAGCTGGACCGTATCGGTATAGACACTATAATGGCAAGGCTCCACCAGGTCAGCAACGGGAAGGATATATGCTTGCTATGCTTTGAAGATCTAAGAAAGCCAGGAGAGTGGTGTCACCGGCAGGTGCTTGCCCTCTGGATGGGCAAGCATGGTGTTGAGGTAGAAGAGCTTCCAGAACTAGAGTTAGCTGTTGAGAAGCAGGGAACGGCCATCACGTCTGGAAAGCCTATTCAGTTGAATTTTGAAGAGTGGGGACTCTGATCATGAGCAAACTGAGAGCGCTACGAGAAGCAGCAGAAATGACCCGTGAGCAGCTTGCAGAGGCTGCTGGCTTGACTTCGCGCACTATTGCGGGGATTGAACTGGGCGAGACGCTGCCGAGCCTCCAGACGCTCGCTAGGCTCAGACAAGTGCTAGGAGACAGAGTGGTGGAATTACTGGATGACATCGAGGTAGGTGCGGTCAAACAGAAACTTGGCCGACCCAAAGCCAACACAGTAGAGGAGGCGTAACGATGAAAATGGCAGCGATTTACAGCAGGGTTAGCACAGAGGATCAGGCCATCGAGGGTACGTCCTTAGATAGCCAGACGGCAGCGTGTAAGCGATACGCGGAGAGCAACGGATACAGGGTGCTGAGCGAGCTTCGTGAAGAGCGGTCAGGAGCCACGCTTAACCGTCCCAGGCTTGACGATTTACGTGACATGGTAAAACAAGGCTTAGTGCAAGTAGTTATCGTTTATAAGCTAGACCGCCTCTCACGTGACACAGGCCACACCCTCACCCTGCTAAATGAGTTCAGGAAGGCTGGAGTAGAATTCAAGACAGCCACCGCCGAAGTCGAGGACACGGCAGAGGGCAGGATGATGCTCACCATGCTGTCGGCTATGGCTGAGTACGAGCGCACACAGTTCATCGACCGCACCCGCAGAGGCAAGGAGCAGAAAGCCAGGTCCGGCAAGTTCGTTGGTACGATGTTCACTCCCTATGCTTATCGTTACGTGGTGGGTGAGGGCAGGCTTGAATTGGTGGAGGAGGAAGCGCATGTTGTTCGTCAGATGTTCGAGTGGGTAGTGAACGAGGGGCTTTCCCTACGAGGCGTGGCGCGAAGGCTCAACGTCCTAGGGGTGACGCTCCCAAGGGGTGGGCAGGTATGGAGACAGTCTAGCGTCCGCAGCATCCTCCGCAATCACGCCTACACAGGCACGTTCTTCTGGAATAAAACACGCTCCTCTTGCCTAACAAGCCGCGCACACCGAACCATGACGGCGAGAAGAAGAGCACTTGGACGCTGAGAGAGGAAAGCGAGTGGATACCCATCCAGGTGGAGCCTGTGGTAAGCGTGGCGATGTATGAGGCCGTGAACCGACAACTAAAGAAGAACCAGGAATATTCGACGCGCAATGCCAAGCACGACTACCTGCTACGTGGTCTCTGCTGGTGTGCCGCCTGTGGTCAGAAGCTGCGCGGCCACTTCAATAACGGCGTGCGAGCTTACGAGTGCATGGCGCTTCATCCAAGCAGTACCCTCACGCCTACGGAGCGGTGTCCAGTCAGGCACTCTCACAATGCGAACAGACTGGAGAAGGCAATATGGACCTGGGCTGAGAGGTTCTTGACGGACCCAGCACGCTTGACGAATTTGATCGAGGCCGCAGATGCAGGCTCAGACCGTGAACAGGCACGCGATAAAGCCGAGCTACACATCCTGGAGCAGTCGCGCACCAAGACGGAGCGCGCCGTTGACCGCCTCCTAGACCTGTACGTTGAGGGAACACTGCCCAAGAGCAAGTACGATACTAAGCTAAGTGAGTTGAAAGCGAAGTTGAGCCAGCTTACCTGTAAGAGCAAGGAAGTTCTTGATCGAATGTTCATGCGCACGGTATTCGCAGGCACAGTCTACTCGATCCAGCAGTTGTGTCGGGAGATGAGAACGGTAATATCGAACGTCACGCCGGAGGAGAAGCGGCGAATGTTGGAGGCATTGAACTTGCGCTTGAGGGTGTGTCCTGACAGCGTTGACATCGAGGGCATAGTGACCGATAGGGTTTCACTAATTTCTCCTGCTCCCACACACGCGACAGACTATGCAACAAGGTTCCGTGACATTCTATTACGAACACAATATCAACATCCTTCAAAGAGGGCTTCCGCAAGGTGGGAATAGGCGTACTAGACGGAGGGATATACGGGAAGATGTTCGTGCAGGAGTTCACGGACTAAGAGAGGAACCTCAGCTACACATTCCATTCAATGTGCAGATGACTGGAGTATGGAAAGCATTGAAGAGGTCGGACACAAACTACTAAGAACATGGACACAAGACAACATAGTCTGGCCTCGCTCGCCGCTCACATTGGCTTTGAGGATACAGCTTAGGCAACTCACCCAATACAACTAGCTGTGCGGCGATAAGTTACTGGAATAATTCAACAATGCTTGCAAGGTTGCCTAGCAAACTGAGCAAGAAAACCAAAAGCACGATCCACCAATTGTCCTTGAGAAGCTCACCTAACGCTTCGCCATAGCCTCCATACTTATCTTTCCATGTCGCCTTTGTGACGAGTTTCCCCGTATGCGCAAGCTCTGCCAACTCGGAGATAATCGTGACTTTCCTTAATGTGGAGTAGTGAAGACGCACATACTCTTTGTTGTCGAACGCGTCAGCCTCGCCTTGACCATTAAGGAACTCTGCACTCGTCAGGTTGTTCATTTGAACAAGGTGTTCTAGGCGATGATGTGGTGCGTAGCTAGGACCATAAATGACTCTAAGTACATCTGCTAGGTTAAATCGCGCATCCTCCTTTAAATCAACATGGCTTGCGTCACCGCCTAATACCTGATAGCGATGAGCCAATGCTTGAAAGCCATACTGACTATTAATCATATTCCAATGCATCCATCTATCCCTCTCATGCTCTTTAGCGTAGGCATAGAATTCCTTCAGCATCTCACATTCGAGTTCATCATAATATTGCTCTAACTGGGCATGAGAATAATGCCGTCGTTCTGCCATTTGGTGTATCGAGAATGATTGTGTTTGCCCAGAGCTAAGATTACGTGCAGCTATAGATGTTATTCTTGGAGATGCACCGTCTGGGATATTATAGAAACTAGCACAGGAGTAGTGGATTACGACAACGTTTGATGGCTGTGTGAGGATTTCCGCAAGCCGCCGTTTTGCATCCTTGCGTTTGTTTATCGCGTAGTTACCCGACATGGTATTACCTCATTCATCTTATGTTTAGATCACAGACCGATAAGAACATGCTCATAATACTTGCATAGCACGAACTTGATTATATTACTATAAGAGATGTGACGTTACTTATGCACAATGAATTCGAAACATAGCCCGTTGTCGAGAAGTCTAGTCCCTTGTTCACGTTGAAAGCGGCGAAGAGCGCAACGAAGCAACTAAGATAGAGGTAGAGGAAAAACAAAACCTAAATGCCCATAGTATGGGCAAACATCTTCAGAGAGGGCTTTCGCAAGGTCAGCATAGGCGTGCTTGACGGGGGGCATATGGGAAGATGTTCGTGCAAGAGTTTACATACTAAATTGCGTGGTCTCAGTCCACAGATATTGACATAGGATGTATCATTTGTAGTGTAGAGCGACTGACTTTGAAGTATGGCGGTTGTGCTTGCCGTACCTCGGCACTTGGCGGAGTTGATTTGGGGATTTACCGGGCGTACAGGAGGTAGAAATGAGGCCAAGTTATGATGCAATACAACAGGTTTTCTGCCCCAGGTGTCAGGGCGGCAATGCACCGGGCGCGCAACGATGCAGGTGGTGTGACGCTCCGCTCACGCTCAACAACCCTCAGCAGTTCTATGCCCCGCCGATGGCGCAACAGCAGGCGGTGCGTAAGCCTCTTATAGCGAAGGTGGAAGCTCGCCAGGTGGTGGGGGTGATTGGGGCTTTAGTGCTGGCTGTGGGAGCCTTTATGCCTATCGCCCGCTTTTCCGGTACGGGCATCGTCTCTACCTTGCAGCAGTCCTTCGGGGTTATTCTTGCGGTAGCGGTCGCTGCCCTGGTGTTTTCCCTGCTAGGTATGTACAGGCTTATGTGGATACCGGGCCTGATTATGCTGGCTGTGGTTGTCTGGATGTACTTCGACATCCGTCAGAAGGCTGATAGCTTTTCCCTGACCTCGCCGGAAGATGGCTTTTGGTGGCAAGGCATGGTCTTCTCAACCGTAGGGGCGTTGATCCTGATAGTGGTCTCGATTATGCCGCCACGCCGTTTGCCGGTTATGCGGTAAGTAATATGCTTTAGAGCGGCACCTGGGGCGCGATGTTCGTGCAGGAGTTCACGGACCAGGCCAAGAACGTCGGCTGGGTATTCCCTTCATGGTGCAACTTCCATGGTACCGGAGTGGAGTAGTAGGAGTTACACCATTATTCTATATGGAGTGGCCCAAAACCAAAGTAGGCACGCACGTAGTTGATATCGTCCGTGAAACCGTTTTGGTCTATTTAAATCCTGGGGCTATATGACCTGTAAGTTTTGTGCTTCTTGGCTCCATAAATTACCCCTATCATATCGGCAGCATTCCTCGCGCAGGCGCGTTGGGAAACAGAAAGCTGTTCACCCGTAGGCAACCGGAAGCCTGTCCGCATACGATCCGCAACTTTTGTTACAAGACCGCATAGGGACTCGGTCTGCATGGAGGCAAAAACAAGGTTTCTATGGTAGCAACTGAGAGAGGATACAACACCACTTTCGGGAGTAAAAGCACTGGGATACCACACAACTCGCCCTCGACGGTGACTGTAGAGAATATGGCTGGAGGGCGACTCCCTCATCCCCAGGCTTACTTGCGTCAGATCAGGTAGCTGGTTCAATTGCCAGCTGGGGCTCCATCTAGCCAAAGCCTCTAAGATACGATGAATAGCACCTCTATTTTCGACGGGGGTGTTATAGTCGACGCCAGTAGCGCGAACTACAGTAAAGACGGTGAAAGGCTCGCTGGATATACCCTCCGCTGCGGTCGCCCCAAGATAGTCACGCCGGAGGCGGGCGAAGATAACACTGGCGAGAGCATCGGCTGATACCGTCTCCTGTTCGTTCTGAGACCATTGAATAGTGAGATCACGTGCACGTCTTATCCTAAAGGCAAGCTCAACAGTCTGGTTGAGGGTGAAATCGCCCCTGCACATGGCGGTCAAGACGAGTGCGAGGCCATGCGGATAGAAGAAGGCTTCGAGGACTAGCCGTCCATTGGTGAGCCATGCCGCGCTTATGTAGAGCTTTTTGCGCAGGGGGACAAGGGCGTGCCAGGCTTGGGCTGGTGTAACGCTCAGGAGGGTCTTACCTGCTCCGCGCTCCAGATAATTGTTCCAGTAGTGGTGTTTACCCGGATGGTGCCAGGGTAGCTCCCAGTCGTTCTGTTGCGCTGCTTGTTGACCTTGCTGGAGGGCGGCAAACTGCGGCTCATAGGTGTAGGACTGTCGCAGAAAGCTCAGGCGATCATTCGCTACTTCACCTGCCAAGAGATCAGGAATTGTCTCATTCCAGATAATTGAAAGGCGTAAGTCATTGACCCTTACTTGTTCTACTTGAGGTGTTCCATCTGCGTTCTCTTCTGAGGGTTCTGGGGGTACTGTAGGTATATTCGGTGATTGTATCACTTGACATCTACCTCCTGATTACTATATACTAAAGACAACTAATCTCTAAAGTCTAGGAAACGTGGTCTGGCGATTACTTGAGTAGCTCAGCGGTAGAGCGCATGGCAAAACCATGAGGCCCCAGGTTCGAATCCTGTATCGAGTAAGAACTAGACACTAAGTTCCTCCTGGAACCTTACTCATTAGAGTATTGCCTGGACTAAGCAGCCTCAAGACGGCTGCTTTTTTATTACTGTACAATGATGTTACTTTGAGGCGGCGCGTCGAACTGATTCGTATTCAGCTTCCGCGGCCCGATAATTGACCCCTGGGGCATCCACACAACTCCAAGGCCTATATTTTCCTGAATAATTTTAGCGAGAATTGCCGCATTACCTCGCTCACCCATCTGAGCCTGTATCTGTTGATTAATCGCTGGTGAGACTGCGCTGGTCCCCGTGATACTCATTGGTGGCGCAACCCAGTGCTCGGGCTGCGCACGATCATAGCGCTCAAGAAGAAAGGCGTTTCTCGGCTGTCCCTCTATAACCTGGAGTTGGGGTAGATAAAGATTTTGACCACGCTTGGCTAATTTGCGCAAGATCACCAAAGGCTCGTCACCAACTGCAAATTCCCTGGCCTGTGCGTCCCTGGCCTTGCGAGCTTCATCCCAGAGCCGGTACAGACGGAAACCACCTATTACGACGAAGTATGAGACAAATGAAAGTCCGAGCGACCAACCCCACACGAGCGCAATATCGCTGAACCCGTAGCTATCGAGATAGTTCCTGGGGACTACAGAGAACCTCCCTGTCAGGAATGGGTACAGCCAGAAGGCCATCAAGAGGGAGAGAGTAATAGCTATAAGCCAGAACTCGGTGCTTAGTATCTTGAACCGGAAGGTGTCTTTCGGCTTGAAAATCGGCCAGAGGAGACCCCAGAGAGCTACCATGAGAAAGCCTGGTAGCACGAAGAAAGAAGGCACGGCAAGAGGAGCCAGCACTTCGGACTCACCGAAGACACCAACGTCCACCTGCTGTGTAGCTATCAAGCTAGCACGTTGATCTGCTTTGCCTTCCCCCCACTTAAGAGCTACTTCGAAGAGGAGAAGATATTTGCCCGATTGCACCGATTCCAGGGTCTCAATGTCAAACATAGCTGTATGCGCTTGTCGAGGCACCAACTCTACAATGGTGCCCATAGAAGTTGGCGTAAAGCGTATGTACCTGGTTGGGCGGGGCTCGATGCCCGTAATATAGATTTTGCTGTTAGATTTGTTTGTAATCACAAGATAGAGCTTACCGGGACGGCGTTCATTGATAGAGGTGATGGTGGTCTCGACCTTAACATCAGCAATCTTGTCGGTAGTAACCGAGGCGCGGTCAGTAACGTCAAGCGAGGCAAAGACCGAACGCTCAGTCGGTGGGTTGGGGGATGGATTCTCCAGGGTGAAATCAGCTCGGATGTAGACCGGGCCGGCTGTTGGATCCTCTTGCTTTTTTGAGAGCTTGAGTGTCCAGATGTGCTTTTCATTGGGAATAAGCTGTGTAAGGGTATTATCCCCGGAGATGACCACAGATACTCCAGAATTCGTGAAGCTATAAAGCGCAAGATTTTTCAGGGTGTATGTCGTGGGGTTTCGTACGACGACCTCAACTGAGGCCTCTCCCTCTAGTGGTAATGCTACAGAGGTGGGCACAACCTCTATAGTTAGCTCTGGGTCGGCAGCGTGTGTTATGTTAGCAGGCCAATAAAGTGCGAGCAAACTGACAAAGAGTAGAGCCAGCATGCCCGTCCCGCACAACGCCACGGCGCGCCCGTGAGAACCCTTATTAACATCATGATACCTATACATCTTAGTTAAGGGGAGCATCGCTTTGGGGTTCCGAACGGTTTTATAAGAGCCTCGGAGGCGATTGGCTATGGGCCATAGGAAGTTGGCTTTTTCAGGCAATTTGCTCATAGATGAATTCTCTACATATTTGAAGGGTGCAGGAAACGAGCAGATTATGAAGAGTGGTCTGACTGCATAGCAAGCTTACTATATAAGCCAATGAAACGTCAAAATTCCAGTCTCTTATGGAGAGCCAGAAATAAAGCGTACGTACCTGCTTCAATAGCTATTGTAATCAAGATAGTATTAAAGTTTCGTTAAGTTTTACTATAAAATGATATGGTGGGGAATTTACGGGAAGATGTTCGTGCAAGAGTTCACGTATTAAACACTTCCATTCGAGCACGATTGCGTGTATAATCTGTGAATCCTTGCCCATGCTTTCGGCGTGCTTTACCGCCGTGCATCTCTACACCAGGAGGCATACCTTACAGCCGTCCCTATGCGGCTATTGTGCGGATTTTGTGCAGACCGTTCCCTCTTCGTTGCTGCTATCATCTTAGTGGGCGCACAAGCATATCTCAGGTAGGCTCTACTTCTCTACTCCCGTCGAGTAGAGGCTTACTTTGCCATCGATGGTCAGCAGACACAAAAATGAGCAAAGAATGAGCACTTTATGGCCTGGAAAGTGAGTGCCTGGCGGGCGCATACTGGCACTGCTTGAAGCACACGCGCGATAGGGGGTGATGTGGAGTACGTCAGCATCTAAACCTGTTACGGGAACATGGTAAATCCAGCCGTCCCCGGCAGAGGCAGACGATCCCTATATGTGGTGTGCCTGGCCCCAGCCGGATGGCTGCGTGAGAATGAACAATATTAAGGAGAAGGAGACGAAACAATGAATAAAACACGGAAATGGTATACGCGAGTAGCAGCGTCCCTCCTGGTGACGCCTATGCTCATTATGTCTGTCGCGGGGATACGCCACGCCGTTGCTGCTCCCGCCGAGCAGCCCGCCGGACCCCAGACCTTCAATGCGCTTATCGGGCACGAATTCTTCACCGTAGAAGGGGAGAAGTCTACCTGGCAGGCGGACCGCTTCTACCCGGAGAACATCACCGTCAACGCCGGTGACTCGATTATGTGGAAGCACGATGGTGGGGTTGATCCTCACACAGTGACCTTGCTTGGACCTGACGGCAAGTTCCCTGACGTATTTGTCCCGCCCACCGGCCCCGGACCGGATGGCGGCCCACCTAACATCGAGATTCTCCCTACGGCGGCCTTCGCTACAGGTGGGAATACCTATGAAGGCAACTATCTGAATTCCGGGCTAATGGCCTCCGACATCCCTGGACCCAGGGAAATCAAAGTGACATTCCCCAAGCCGGGAACATACAAATTCGTCTGCCTGATACATGCCTTCCCACTTCCCGACGGAACGATTGTTGGTATGCAGGGTGTGCTCACCGTGCAGGCTGCGGGTAGTCCTCTTGCCAAGTCCCCCGCCCAGGTAGAAGCCGAAGCGGCAGCTATGATCGCCGCCGATGAGGCTGCCGTGATGGCAGCCGAGCCTGATGCGAGGGACGAGGCCGTCACCTCGATGCCCGGCCCCGACGGCACCACCATATACCACGTCGACGCAGGCTACCAGATAAACGCAGGCGAGCTTGGGGCGGTAATTGAGTACCAGCGCTTCAACCCGGAGGACATCAATATCAGCGTGGGCGACACTATTGAGTGGTCCGCTGCTACGCCGCATTCCTTCCACAATGTCCTCTTTGGCGATGAGCCTGAGGTGATTATCATCGAGCCGCAGCCGGCAGGCCCCCCTAAGGTGTACCAGAACGGCCTTACTGTGTTTCCGATCGGCCCGGACGTCCATAGCGGGACCGGCCTCTATAGCTCCGGCCAGCTCGTCGGTCCTGAAGATCAGATACCCATGACGGTTAGTTCCTACTCCCTCACCTTCTCGCAGCCTGGCCGTTTTGAGTATATCTGCGCCTACCACTACAGTAACGGTATGGACGGCAGCGTAGTGGTGGCTGCCCGCACAGGCGGCGAGCCTGGTATGCCAACCACAGGTAACGGCGACAATACCCTACCTCTACTGGCCCTCGTCACAGGTCTCCTCCTCGCTTCGGCAGGCGTTGGTCTGCGGCTTCGCAAGGTCACTCGGTAGTAATTAGCAGCGAGTAGCGAGTAGTGAGTAGTGAGTGACAAAGGACGAAAGACGACCTAGTTACTCACCACTCACCACTCACTACTCGCTACTCGCTACTCACCAGAAAGGCACTCATACGTGAAAATCCCCTCTTCGCCCCTATTCACGGGCCTCATCATTCGTATCCTGCTCCTCTCTTATGGGGGTATAGCCTTACTTCAGTGGGTCCACCTTGCCCTCTCCGGCGGGGGTGATTTGCCCGGCGCGGCGGTGTGGGTGCGCGACGGTACGCTCGCGCTTCCATTTGTCGCGGGGGCAGTCTTGTTGGGTCTCAGACGCGCTCAATCGAGTGCTCTCAGCGTGGCCGCGCTTTATTCAGCCGTCATGGGCGCGGGCTTCCTATTGAGCGGCGCATTTCCAGGCAGTACCCACGCCGCGCATGAGGGGGTCGAAATCTCCAACCTGGACCTCCTCAGCCACGCGCTCGTAATTATGCTAGCCACTGCTCTCTATGCGCTAATCGTGGATGCAATAGTAACTTCGCTTACAGGCACTATCGAGCTTCAACTGGCTACATCAATCCAAAATCCAAAATCCAAAATCCAAAATCGAGTCCTTTTGCCTCTGGCCGTCCTGGTCGCAATCGTGCCTGCTTTACTCTTCACGAAAAGCGCTCCTGCCGCCGCCCAGACTACCTTCCCCGACCAGGTTATTCACCCAAAGGGGACACTCCTGCTTATCGCTAAGAACCCTGGCGATGGCTCGATGGCCTTTATCGCGCCCGATTACGGCGCTAACGGCGTCCGGCCCACAATCGAGATGACCGAGGGGGAAACCCTGAACATTACTCTCAAGAATGAGCTAACAACCGACGTGAGCCTCCACGTTCACGGAGTGCATTACAACCTGGAAAGCGATGGCACCCGCCACAGTAATTCGTTCGTGAAGCCTGGGCAACAGAGGGTCTTCCAGTGGCGCGCCGCAGTTGGTACGTCCGGCTACTGGCACTATCACGACCACGTGATAGGGGACGACGAAGGGACTATCGGTATACTCAATGGCCTCTACGGCGGCCTCATCGTGCGCAAGCCGGGTGATCCTAAGCCTGCCCACACATTCGTCATCGTGGGCAACGACAAGACCCTCAACGGGCGCATCTACCCCGACACACCCACGTATACCGCCAAGCATGGGGAGCTTGTCGAATGGATAGTCATATCGCACGGCAACCGCGTGCATACGTTCCATTTGCACGCTCATCGCTGGCTCACTCCGAACCGTACCGCTGATCCCAGTTCGACTGCGGCAGCTAACGCAGGCAGTGGGCGTGAGGACAACCACATCCTGGCCCCAGGCGACAGCTTTGGCTTCCTGGTGATCGCGGGTGAAGACGTGGGGCCGGGGATGTGGATGTATCACTGCCATTTCCAGGACCACGCAGGCTCTATGAAGGGCTTCTTCAAGGTGCTACCCTCTGGCGCTCAGTCAGGACCTGCCGAGGTGCCCACTTCGCGCACCTTCCCTGAGACGGGTAAGACGGTATCGGGGCGCTTCCTGGAGTATTGGACCGCCAATGGCGGCATCGCCCAGCAGGGCTACCCCATCTCCGAGCCGTTCATGGAGAAGAGCGATACCGACGGCAAGACATACCAGGTGCAGTACTTCGAGCGCTCCGTCTTCGAGGCGCACCCCGAAAACAAGCCACCTTATGATGTGTTGCTCTCCCAGCTCGGCACGTTCCGCTATAAGGCCCAATACCCGAACGGAAAATGAGCAAAAAGTGAGCACCTTCCGGCCTGGAAAGTGGGCACTCTCCGGGTGCAGAATATAGTTGTTACCGGACAGTAACGATCCGGTCTATATTTACAAAATCAGGAGGGTGCTCAACTATGCTGACGGACGCAAGAAGCGCAGACGGTGACCTGTTGCCTTTCACCAAACTGGTGCTGGCCGTCTCTGCGGCGGTGCAACTCATATTCGGCCTTACCGGCCTTTTATTCACGGACCTGTGGAACTCTTTCTTCTGGACCTCGCCTCTCGCGCCCTGGCCCAAAGAGGTAGCCAATTTCGCTTTCCTGAACTACCTCGCCACAGCCGTCGCAGCCGCGTATGCTCTCTACCAGAATAAGTGGAGCGGCGCTCGCGTCTACTTCGCCTTCTCCTTTCCTTACATCGTCCTCTCCGTCATCGTGACCCTTATCACTGCTGCCAATCCCGGTGTGCCCGCGATATCGTGGCTGTACGTCCTCCTCTCTGCCCTCTACCTCCCAGCCGTCGCATACGCATGGATTCAGCAATCTCGGCGCTCATAGCGCCTGCATAACTTATAGGAGGCTATTATGAACATCAACGTAAAGTGGGTCTTGCGCGCCGACGCTATCTTCAACGGGCTTGCAGGCGTGGCGCTCCTCTTCTTCATCAGGCCGGTGCTGTCGCTTATAGGCTGGCCGGACGCTCAGTTTCCGATATACGCGAACACTCTCGGTGCGGCGCTGGTGGGCCTGTCGCTGGCCGCGTACCTGGCGGGGAATCACCCTGACCAGTCACGCGATACCATCTTGTCGGTGATCATCGCAAAGCTGATCTCCGGCATAATCATCCTCTATTACATGCTGATTGTAGGGGCTGAGACCTCCGCGCCCTGGTTCCAGTACCTCGCAGTCGGTATACAACTGGTGTTCGTGGCGGGTGAGGCGCTCTACCTCCTCTCTCCTTCGCGCCCCTCTACCCAGGAGCAGCGCGTGCCGCAGGTGAGCTAAGAATGCATTTCTCAAAACTTTCTATAGGGGCGGTTCACGAACCGCCCCGTGTCAAAGAGGCGTTGTCCCCACCAGGGCGGTTCACGAACCGCCCCTACGGATTACATCTCTTTTGTGCCTTATTCCAATTATGAAGGGATACAGGCCCCAATTTTAGAACTCTGTGGGACGGGAGTTATACGCGTCCTGAGTGGTAAATTCACACCTGGTAAAGAGGAGGTAACAGAGAATGGCATTCTTGATTGTTCACCATAAGGTAGAAGATTACGACAAATGGAAGGCGGTCTTCGATGAGCACGGCGTTTCGCGCAAAGAATATGGCTCTAAAGGGGCACGGGTACTCCAAAGCGTCGATGACCCGAACGAGGTGGTCGCCATAACAGAGTGGGATAACATCGACCAGGCACGAGCGTTCGGCCAGTCTCCCGGCCTACGCGATGCAATGCAGCGCGCCGGCGTCGCTAGCGTGCCCGACATCTACTTCCTCGATGAAGTAGATCAGCAGTCTGCTTAATACTCTTGGCCTCTTATTCATAGGGGCGAAGAGGAGAAATCTTATCTTTCTTCCAACAATTGGACCCTGCAGGGTCCAATTGTTGGAAGAAAGATAAAAACAAATTTGGTTTGGGATGCCATGCTTCTGGCGTCTCCTGGGGTATTGCGAGTATAATCTGGCAAACCCCCAGGAGAGCGTCCAGAATGAAGATTGCCCTATCCAGTCTTGCCCATACCTACTCCATAGTGGCTTATGACGCGGAGAGCGGTCAGTTGGGCGTCGCCGTGCAGTCCCACTATTTCGGCACTGGAAATATCGTCCCCTGGGCAGAGCCGGGCGTGGGCGCTGTCGCTACCCAGTCCTTTGTCGAGGCGTCTTATGGACCCCTCGGTCTCGCCCTCATGCGTGCCGGTAAGACGGCGGACCAGGCGTTAGCCGCGCTCCTTACAGCCGATCCACGCGCAGACGTTCGCCAGGTGGCGATGATTGACACGAAGGGGAACGTGGCCGCCCATACAGGCGACAAGTGCATTCAGCCTGCCGGGTACAGAAAGGGTGTCAATTACTCGGCCCAGGCGAACCTCATGTTGAAAGATACGGTGTGGGACGCCATGTCTGAGGCTTTTGAGGCCGCCCCTGGCGACCTGGCCGAGCGCATGATGGTGGCTCTCGAGGCGGCCGAGGCGGAAGGTGGCGATATACGCGGCAAGCAATCGGCTGCCATGCTAGTGGTATCCGGCGAGCGAGGCGATCCGGTTTGGAGCCACCGCCTCTTCGATTTGCGCGTGGACGACCATCCTAAGCCACTGGAAGAGCTACGACGGATACTGAATGTCTCGCGGGCTTACATACTCGCCGACAAGGCAGAGGCCGCCCTCACAGACGAGTCGTTGGGCGACAAGGCTGCTGAGGTCGCTGCCAGCCACTTCAGAGAGGCTTCCAAACTGATGAGTGGGGCGTCTGATAACCCTGAGTTGGCGTTCTGGCACGCGGTCGCGCTTGCCTCATCCGGCAGGGTGGACGATGCGCTACCTCTCTTCAAGCAGGTCTTCGACGCTGATGCCCATTGGCGCGACCTGGTACCGCGCCTTGTGACTCCTGCTCTTCTACCTGACGACCTAGAGCTTGTCCGCAAGATTATCAGTCAATAATGAGTAAAGGAATGGGCAAGCGATCTGGCGGGCAGAGCAGCCTGGCTGCACTGGGCTATGACCTCGCTCTTCAGGGTATACCGGAGATGCTCTTTATAGGCCCTCGCCGCCGCAAGCTGATAGCGCCTCTACAGGGACTCGTGCTGGAGATAGGCGCGGGCACTGGTCTCAGCCTGCGCTATTACTCCTCTACCGCCCACGTGGTCGCCACCGAGCCAGACTCCGCCAGCCTTTCGCGCCTGATAAAGAAGGTCCGCAAGGCGAAGGCGCAGGTCTCAGTAGCACGCGCCGATGCTATGCAGCTTCCATTCCAGGATGCGACGTTCGATGCCCTCGTCTGCAACCTTGCCCTCTGCACCATCTCTGACCCTGCCAGGGCGTTGAGAGAAGCGCAACGCGTGCTAAAACCAGGCGCTCCTGTTCGCTTCCTTGAGCACGTCCGCGCTGAGCGACGCTGGCAGGCACGTATGCAAGACAAGCTCGCGCCTCTTTGGTCGAAAGTTGCGGATGGCTGCCGCCTCAACCAGGACACTGAGAGTCTGATTCGTGAGGCAGGGTTGCGAGTAGAGAGGGTAGAGAAGAAGCGCGGGCTGTTGCTGCCGATGAAGCTGATATGGGCGAAGAGCGCGCCTCGTAGTTAGGGCTGGAAGAACGGTTCGCCCTTACCTACCACGTCTTCCCGATCCTTGATAATAAGGGTACATGTCAATGACAAAAGTCTTCATGTACGAACCCTTCGACTCGGCGGCCAGCAGTTCCTCATACACCTTCTTCGGCACGCCTGTGTAGCGGTAGCTCTTGCCTGAATTGAATATCACCAGCAACTCCCGGCCCTCCGGGTCGTACCCCACCGCGTCTATCATGCTAGATTCGACCTGGATTAACTCCATATCAACCCTCCTGGCCCTTCATTCTTGCGACGGCCTGTCGGCCGGGATATACGGGATCAAGCCCTGCCGGAATGCTTGTTCCTGCGCATCGCGCGGCATCCATCGTATATCCACTGGCATCCCATTGACCACGAGTATCCACGTCAAGGGGTTCTGCTCGATCATGTTGGAAGTGGACCACTCTGGGTTATAGATCCCAAACTTCAATGCACCTTCTATAACCTTAGCCTTCGCACTGGCCGTTTGCTGGCTCACTCCGCATAGTTCGCACAACCTATCTGCTCGTAGATGCGGCGTCTGTGACTTGTCGAACAGGAAGTTCACCCGCCCCAGCACATACAATATCCCACACGCCCAGCTATTCACCCTTCCCGAAGCCAGCGGTGAGGGCCGCTTCCGAGCCAGCGCAGCCGCCATCTTGCGCGCCAGCCTTGCATACTCCTCGTCCAGGTGCTCCTTGCAGAAAGTATTTGTCAGGCTCACGATGGTGTCGTAGGTGGGGCGCATTGCATCCGGCACGCGCTCTTCGGTCTGCTTGGGCATATGTGGCCTTTTCTCCTACGAAGCTGAGAGGAAGATTGCTTCCCTCACATTTAGTGGCAGAGCGACCGCCACAAAATAATCGGCAGGGTAAAGGTAATCCTCCCCTAACTCGTCAATTACCCTCACAAAACCGTTCAAGTTTGGCTTGGCTTGCTAGATTGCGATTATCCACGACATTATTATACCACCCCTTTTTGTAGGCTCAGATCAGATATTGTATATACTTGCGCTTCATCTATCTGTTGTTACCTAACGGCCCGATGTTTGCTAGATACTCATCATTATGCCCAGAAAACCTAAACAACCTATCCCTACCAAACCCCCACCCGCACCTAAGCGCACGCGCCCCCGCAAACAGCGCGAGCCTGAGACTATCCAACCTATCACCGACCCCCGACCCCTAATCCTTGACCCCGCCCATTCCGCACTCCGCACTCCGCACTCCGCACTCGTCGAAGAGTTTCGCCATCGTTACCCTTTCCCTCTCGACCCCTTCCAGGAAGAAGCAATCGCCCACCTAGATACGGGGGAGAGCGTCATGGTTGCCGCGCCCACAGGTACGGGCAAGACTGTGGTAGCCGAGTTCGGCATCTTTCGCGCCCACCGCGAAGGCTTTCGGGTGATGTACACGACCCCCATCAAGGCCCTCTCAAACCAGAAGTTCCGCGACCTCCGCGAGCAGTACGGTGACGCGGTTGGCCTCCTCACCGGCGACGTGATAGAGAACCGCGAAGGCTCTATCATGATCATGACCACAGAGGTGTTGAGGAACATGCTCCTACAGACACCCTCCGAGCTGTGGGGCGTGGGGTGCATCATCTTCGACGAGATACATTACCTGGCCGACCCTGAGCGCGGCACGACCTGGGAAGAGTTGATTATCATGTGCCCGGAGCACATCCAGCTTGTCTGCCTCTCGGCTACCGTCACCAACGCTCCCGAAGTGGCCGACTGGATAGGGCGCACCCACGCGCCCATCCACCTCATCACCCACCTGCAACGTGCCGTCCCGCTCTCCCTCTACTACTTCCTCGACGGGCAGTTACAGATGGTCATAAACGAGAAGGGGCAGCAGATAGCAGATTTCAACGTGGGAGGGGAGGTCCGCAAGAAAGGGGGCAACCGCTACAGAGGGCCTGTCCTGGAGGAGGACTCCACGCGTCCCGACGAGCGCGGGGAGCCTACGTCACGCGAGATTGTCGAGAGCCTGGAGCGGGCCGACCTCCTCCCCGCCATCTTCTTCCTATTCTCACGTAAGGACTGTGAGGCCGCCGCCGAAGTTTGTGCCATGACCCGCCTCAAGGCGATGCGCAGCCCCAATACTATGCGCCGCGTCAACGAAGTGCTTGCGAGCTACCTTGAGCGTCTCTCGCCCGAAGACCGCAAGCTGGAGCAGGTGCAAATCATTACTTACCTTGCACGGCGCGGCTTCGGCTTCCACCACGCGGGCCTCCTCCCTATCCTGAAGCAGCTTGTGGAGGAGCTATTCAACAAGGCCCTCATGCGCGTGGTCTTCGCCACCGACACCCTCGCCCTCGGCGTGAATATGCCTGCTCGAACGGTGGTCATCGGCAGGATGAGCAAGTTCGACGGCGTATCGCGCCGCCCCCTCATCCCCAACGAGTTCCAGCAGATGGCGGGTCGCGCAGGTCGACGTGGGATTGATCCGCAGGGGCACGTTGTAATCCCGTACTCCCCGTGGGTGACTTTCCACGAAGCGCTGAATATCGCCACCGGACCTCTCCGGCCAGTCGAGAGCGCTTTCACCATGCGTTATAACTCGGTCCTGAACCTGTGGGACCCGCCTCGGGGCGACCGCGTGATACGCGTCATGCGCGCTTCCCTCCTACAGTTCCAGCAGAGCCGCCGCCTGCGTGACCTTGAGCAAGACCTGGAGGAAGAGGAGATTGAGCTTGCCCAGGTGCCGGTCGGTTGCTTGATTGGTTACGACAACGGCGAAGAATTGCTGGATGAGTACGAGCGCCTGGGCCGCATTGCCGAGGAAGCGCGCCGCCGAGAGAAGAAGGTCGCGCAGAACCTCATCTATCTCCAGTCCCGCCGCCAATCTCTCCCCTGGAAGCGCCCGGAGCGCGACATCCTGCGCCGTGAGTTTCGTACTCTCCCACAGGGCGCGCTGGTCCATGTCGAGAAGAGGGGGTGGGCCGTTTACCTGGGGCGTGGCTTGGGTGCGGTAATCGGACTTTTCCTTGAGGTCGCGGACGACGGACGAGAGTTCGCAAGCTCATCGACGGACGACGGAGATAAATCCAAAATCCAAAATCCAAAATCCAAAATCGGAGAGGTTTTTCCTCTTACCGAGTACCGCACGATAGATTACCTTCCCGCTGAGCCTGTGGTGGTTGAGCTACCCTATGCTCTTACCACGCTTGCGGTATCTCCGACGGTCCCATTGAACGAATTATTGACTGCTGAGGAGCTAGATGCGCTTGAGGTTAGTATCTCCCGTGCTTTGGAGAGCCTGCCCGACCTGGAAGGGTGGATAGAGGAGCATCGGGCTGAGCAGGAGCGGCATGTCGAAGTCGCAGCCTCCGAAGTGCGGGTTGAGCTAGATGCTCTGCGGGAAGAAGTGCGCCAAGCCGCCGAAGCTGAGCGCACTCACGTTTGCCATAGCTGCCCCGTCCGTAAGGAGCACCGCACTTACCGCCGCACTCGCGCCCGCCTCTTGCTTGACCGCGATGCCGCCGAGAAGCGCCTGCAAGAGCGCCAGCGCTTCGAGGACACCCGCCTCCAGGTAATCCTGAAGGGGCTATCGAGCGTTCTGGTGCAGTTCCACTATCTGCGCAAGGGTGAGTTGACGCACAAGGCCAACAAGCTTGCCGACATATTCGATACTAATGCTCTTATGATTGTCGAGATGGTGGAAGGGAATTACCTGGAGGGGCTACACGCGCAGGACGTGGCCGAGGTCTTCTCATGGTTCGCGTATGACCGCGATATAGACTTCCCCAATCGGCTGCTCATCCCGCGCTACCTCATAAACCTGCGCCGCGACCTGGACCACCTGCAAAACGCCATCTTCGCCGCCGAGCGCCGCCAGGGCATCTCCCTCACGCGGGGCTACAATCCCTACTTCTATGGAGCGGCGCGCGCATGGTGCAAGGGCACCTCTATAGCAGACCTCCTCCAGCAAGTGGAGATTAGCGAGGGGGACCTGGTGATGACCTTCAACAAGACGCTTGACATAATGAGGCAGGTCCGCGATATGCTCTACCGATACGACCGCGATAATCCCCTCTATGCGCAGCTACAAGAGGCGGACAAGATGATGAGGAGAGGGGTGGTGGAGATGGTGAACGCGATTGGGTTCGCGCCCATCGAGGATAAGGCTACATCTCTACCGGTTATGGAGTGATAGAAGACCGCCCTGGGCCAATAGCCTCACTGAGTTGCTTCGCACTCAACAGATTTACATGCGTCCCTACAACATTATTCCATACCAGCCAGTCACCCGCGATAGCGAGGGTCACTGCCATATCTCCCTGGTGTATTTCCTGGTCCACCAGTTGTACAGCCGTAGGGCTGGGGTCGTTAAGCCTCAGACCCCATATCCTGGAGTACGAGAGCCAGACGACTATATCGCCTTTGACCCTGGCACTGGAAGCAGGAGTATCGAAGAGCTTACGGGTCTCGCCAGTGTCAAGGTCGGTTATCTGTACTGTGGGTGTGGTGTATACCACGTGATGGCCTGAAAGGGATGGCTCGTCGCTTGCTCCGGTGATCCCCAGCATGCCCTTGTAAACCGAGCGTACTTCGCGCGTCTTGAGGCTCATAGCTCGCAATTCGAAGAGTTGCCCCGTACTTTTGCTGTATTGTGGCAGCTCCGACCAGACCAGATATTCCTCACTCATGGCTGTATGGCCGAACGTAGGCCCATAGCCCATACCATTTTGCATTGGGAATGACTGTGCCTCATATATCTCGCCGGAATTGAGGTCCTTGACGAGCAGCTTCAGCGCGTCCCGGCTCATCTCTACCCAGGCAACCCTCTTGCCTGCTATTACAGGTGCGCTTTGGTCGTTTGGCCCGGTAGCTACCGCAAACTCCCTACCCGTTGCCAGGTCTTTGCCCAGGATGTCGTAATCGCAGCTAGGGCAGCTATGTCCATTATCTACCCACACGACGGTCGAACCAGAGATACTGGCGTAGAGCTGGTCACCCGGCGCGTTTGTTACGGTGATAGGACTGTTACTCTTCAAATCCATTCCACGAATGTCGTAGTTCTCATTCATAGGGTGGGGACTGGCCTCAAGCCAGATCAGGTACGAGTTTGAGCCTTGTGGCATTAGCTGTCGCCGGCCCGTAACAGGCTCAGGTATAACTAGACTTTGATGCCTGGCCCTGTAGTGGAAAGTACCCAGGTGGCTCAACAGTACCTCGTAAGGCGTGCCTGAGTTTTCCGGGTGTAGCTCGAACACCGCACGCTGGAAATACTGCACGGTATAAACCTTGCCGTCCACGGGACTGCGCTCCTGGAACTCCTCAGTGAATGGATATCCCTGTTGCATCACGTCGCCGTGCGTCTCCCAGTACTGCCGGAATTTGCCGCCGAGCGTCTTACCGGTTTCTCTGAACGTGATGGGATTGTCGGTGCTCGCCTTCTGATTCGGAGCGATTGTGTTACCGTAACGCCTGGCGTCCTCAATTACCCCAAGCGGGGTCAGCAGCACATCATAAGGAGGCTGGTTCTCAGGGTGGCGCTCGAATATGGCCCTCTCAAAGTATTGCATCGTATAGGTCTTGCCGTTGATCTCTGATACCTCTTGCATCTCCTCGCCTATAGGGTAGCCCTGCCGCATGAGGCCACCGTGCTCCTCCCAATACGTAAGAAATAGACCCTTTACTGTACGGCCAGTCTCAGCAAAAAACCTGGTGCCGCTCTGAGTATGTGCCGATGCGGGTGTGGCATGGTAGCCCCCACCAACCTGTATAAGCATACCGAGGATGCCAGCGATTAGTCCCCATACTCTAATTCTAAGCTTATCCATTCACGACTACCTTGTCTTTCCAGCTGTCAAACTGCTGTATCTACTTTGCTTTAGTGCCTCCAGTTATTTATAGGCAATATTGAGACGTTTAGGGCTTTACAAGGTTTCGCATCTCCGGTGTTCCTGCGATCAATCAGCCCGAATTTTGATTTAAGCTTGGCAAGTGTAGAATCCCAAACTCAAAATCAAAAAGGCATGAAAATAGGCGGTGCAGACGCCTATTTTCATGCCTTTTTGATTTTTGGAAGCCCCTGGGATGTTATGAAGTGGAAAACCGTTTTGCTTCGTTTGTTATCGCCACGATGCGCACGAATTGCTCGGCGTTGAGGGATGCCCCGCCCACCAGCGCGCCGTCTATTTCAGGCTGCGAGATGAACTCCGCTATGTTGCCTTCGTTGACGCTACCGCCATACTGGATGCGCATGGCATAGGCTGCTTCCTCGCCGTGCAACTCCAGGATTTTCTGCCGGATGGCTCCGATTACCTGGTTCGCACCTTCGCCTGTGGCGGGTCGTCCCGTGCCTATAGCCCAGATTGGCTCGTAGGCTATCACGCAGTCTTGCACCTTCGCGTTGTCCATCTCGTAGAAGGCTGCCGTCACCTGGCGGTGGATGACCTCAAGGGTCTCGCCAGCTTCGTTCTGTTGAAGGTTCTCCCCTACACATACGATGGGCTTCAGTTCATAAGCCAGCGCCGCGTCTACCTTGCGCCGCACCGTCTCATCCGTCTCCCCGAAGTACTGCCGCCGCTCCGAGTGCCCCACTATGACGTAGTCGCACATACCCCTGAGCATGAGGGGGGAGATTTCGCCCGTATAAGCGCCCCGCTCCTCCCAGAACATATCCTGCGCGCCCAGGTAGAGGCCCGTGCCGTCGAATAGCTCGGCGAAACTCTCCAGCAGGATGAAGGGTGGGCATATTACCACTTCTACGTCCTCTATCGCGTCTAGCTCATCGAGCATGTCGTCCATAAGCTCGTAGCCCGTGACGGTATCCATGTTCATCTTCCAGTTGGCCGCTATGATAGGCTTTCTCATATCCCTCCCTGCTTGTTTTGCCGAAACCGCCAAGACGCCAAGAGCGCCAAGAAACCGCCAAGATTTATTATGGGTTCACCGCAGAGACGCAGAGGTTCTAATGTGAGATATATACTCTTGAGCATATCCAAAAACCCATAGCGAATCTCTGGTGATCCTGTTGGACCCTATAGAACCTCTGCGTCTCCGCGTCTCTGCGGTTCAATAAGAAGTAATCTGTTTCTGCTTTTTCAAGATTCCGTTGCGCGACGCGAGTATCTCTTCCGCAGGTCGTCCAGGGCGAATATGGTCGGCACGAGTATGAGGTGCAGCGCCATCAGCACGAATAGCATGTCGCGCAAGACCACCGCGAACCCTATCTTCTCGTTCGCCAGGAAGTCGCCTACCGGCCCCAGGGCGTTCATCACTCCCTGGGCGAAGGTTGTATTGCCGCCGGCACCCCCGCCCCCAAAGCAGCCGCAATCTGCGTCTATCCCTCTTATCCATGCCTGCGTTATGGCTATGGTGAACACAGACATTAGCACCCCACCGATTATGGCCGAAAAGCGCGTGAAGAGGCCGACGAGCAGCCATATCCCCAGGCCAAGCTCTATGATGGGCAGCACCCGCGCCATCGTCTCCACTACTGGAACAGGGAGGTTCAATTGGTACGAATTGATGCTGATCTCGAACGTCCTGGGGGCAGGCAGCTTCGTCAGCCCGGATAGCACGAATACGCCGCCAAGCACCAGCCGCGAAAGCAGGGTAGGGTATGGCCCTCGGAGGAAGTCCCAAACGCGCCGCCCTGCGGACGCGCGCTCTTCGACATCCGGCACTTCCGCCACGCCCTCTGCCTCTATCCTCTGCGCGCCCCTCATACTCTCCGGCGCTTCACCAACCTTTGCCATGTTCTACCCTTTTACTTGAGCTATTAGACATCCATCGTCTGTCGTCTCTACTTCAACGCCTCGTCCAGTTTCCTCGACAGGAACTCTACGCTCCGCCCCTCCTCGCGCACTGGTACCCGCTCGCCGTTCTCGAATACGTAGTTACCTGAGGGCATAGAGACGACCTTCCCATCCTTACCTATTACGTAGATGGTCGGGTAGGAGGCCAGCCCGTACTGATCTGCTACGCTCAGGTCTTTGTCGAAAAGCATCGGGAAAGGCACCTTGTACGTGTCGCGGAACCATATCACGTCATCCATCGAGATTGGACTTGGCTCTCTTCTCAGCCTTCAATTCCTCTTCGTAGTTACGCCCATATGGGCTGGCGCTTACCGCCAGCACCTGTACACCCTTGTCCTTATACTTCTCATACACCTCGTTGAAAAGGGGCGCGTCACCCTGGCAATGCGGGCACCACGGGGCGAATAGCTCAAGCAACACTACCTTCCCCTTGAACTGGCTCAGCGAGTATGCTTTGCCATCAGCGGAGGGGAGCGTAAAATCGGGTGCGGTCTCCCCTATCGCCACCGGCTTCGGGAAGGTCGGGTCGAGTGTTGCGGTAGGCCCGCTCGGAACGTTGGTAGCTTCTTGCCCCGTCGTTGGTTCTTGCTGCGGCACGGACGCGGAGTTCTGAGGGTTGCTGCGTTGTTACTCGCCAGGCTGCTCCACACGATCAATCCGACCACTATCAACCCCAGCGCCACCAGTCCAAGATCGAGTGGCCGCACCTCAAAGCTACTTTTCTTCTGAGGGGGCAATGTCCGGGACCTCTGCCGAGCCTGGGACTGGGGGCTACTGCTCACACCCCCAACCTTCTTGTCAGGTGTTTGCGCGGGCTCGTGCTGACCTGGCTCCCGCAACGGGTGTCCTATCCGCCATTTGAGGCGTCGTTTGAGGCTTAGCGGTTTTGCTGCTGGTTGTCCCATCCGCTCGCCTTTCTCCTCCAACCTTCTTGTCTGTGTTTTGCTTACTCATACCCTGAAGTTATCCTTTCTGGAAATTAGGGGTCAGCCGTCAAGAATCAGTAGCCGCGAATCCGATCCCCAACTCCCGCCTCTCTATCACGCATCACGCATCACGTTTCATCGTCTATAGTCTATCGTCCATCGTCCATCGTCCATCGTCCATCGTCCATCGTCCGCCGCGTCACGTCCCCTTATCCTTCAACGCCGCCACCCCAGGCAACTCTTTCCCCTCCAGGAATTCGAGTGACGCACCGCCGCCTGTGGAGATGTGCGTCACGCAATCGGCCAGGCCCATCTGCTCTATCGCCGCTACCGAGTTGCCGCCTCCAACTATTGTGGTCGCTCCTTCGCGGGTGGCGTCGCATATTGCCTGCGCGACGCGGAGGGTCCCCTGGGCGAACGGCTCCATCTCGAATACACCCATCGGCCCGTTCCACACTACCGTTTTCGCACTCTTTATCGCCGCGGCGTACTCAGCAGCGCTTTCAGGTCCGATGTCAAGTATGCGCCAGCCTGTGTTGTCAGCGTCCGGTGCTACGCTCTCTCACGCGCACGGTCTTCACATCTGCGTCCGCCGCGAACTTCGAGGCGAGCACTACATCACGAGGCAGCATCAACGTGACGTTTTGGAGAGCGGCCTTTCCCATCAGAGCTTCGGCGTCCTTAACGCGGTCCTCCTCCACCAGCGACTCCCCTACCGGGAAGCCCGCCGATTTTAGAAAGGTGTTCGCCATACCGCCGCCGATGATGAGCGTATCCACTTTGCCCAGCAAGTTGCCTATCACGCCTATCTTGTCTGACACCTTCGCGCCGCCCAGGATAGCCACGAATGGCCTCTCAGGCGACTCCAGCGCCTTGCCGAGGAAGCTCAGCTCCCGCTCCATGAGGAAGCCTGATACTGCAGTGAGATGGTGGGCAACTCCCTCAGTAGAGGCGTGCGCGCGGTGCGCCGACCCGAATGCGTCGTTTACATATACGTCGCCGAGTGACGCTAATTGCCGCGCGAAGTCAGGGTCGTTGGCTTCCTCTTCGGGGTGAAAGCGCACGTTTTCGAGGAGCAGCACTTCTCCTGGCATGCAAAGCCTGAGCAGCATCCCGCACCTCGTTCCCCACGCAATCACTCACGAATGTCACCTTCGCCCTGTCCCCAAGAAGCCCTTGTAGGTGGGTTGCAACGGGGGCGAGGCTGTACTTGGGATTCGGGCCACCCTTTGGCCTCCCCAGGTGCGACATCAGTATGACCGCTGCCCCTTGCTCAAGGAGGTACTCTATCGTGGGCATTGAGGCTCGTATGCGCGTGTCGTCCGTTATCGTCCCGCTCTCATCGAGCGGCACGTTGAAGTCCATCCGCACCAGTATGCGCTTGCCTGCCACATTAATATCGCGCACCGTCATTTTGCCCATGAGCTTGCTCTTCTCTCAAGAGTGACCTCAGCTTATCTGTTTCAGCAGGTTCTCCCTGCTTGCCTCACTCCACATCTCTTCAATCTTACCCGATTCCAGGCGGAATATGTGCATACCTGTGAGTGTTATGTTCCTGCCTGTGGTGGCTATGCCCCTGTATTCTCCCAGGTGGGTGCCTTTCATGCTCCAGCGCACGGCTACTCTATCGCCTTCGGCTATCATATACTCGATTGTGTATGCGTAATCGGGAAAAGCAGAGCGGGTCTGCCTGCTTTGCTCCTTGAACCCTTCGACCCCGCGGCGTTGTATGTATGCAAGTGAATAGCTCTCCTCAAATATGTGCAACTGGTCCCGGTTCATCCCCTTCTCTACCAGGCGGCGGATGACCGCTTTGTTCTCATCAGCGCGTGATTTCTCCTGAAGGCAAAGAGCACCCGGCTTCGTGAATTGGTTGTTATCTTCCACTTCTTTGGCCTGACTGCTGAGGAGTAGGGGCATGGCGTGCCATGCCCCTACTACAATCGCTAGACGCCTTTCTCCGCCATGAAATTCACCAAATCCGCCACCCTGCATGAATAACCCCACTCGTTGTCATACCAGGCGACGACCTTTACCAGGTTATCCCCTATCACCATCGTGCTTAGCCCGTCTACGATTGCTGAATGCGGGTCGCCCTTGAAGTCCATGCTCACCAGCGGCTCCTCGGTGTAATCGAGGATGTCTACAAGCTCATTTTCGCTTGCCTCGATCAGCGCGCCGTTGATCTCCTGCACCGTCGCAGAACGCTCAAGCTCGGCCACGAAGTCAATAATCGAGACTGTAGGAGTGGGAACCCGTAGGGAGAAGCCGTCGAACTTACCCTTCAACTCCGGTATCACCAGGGCCAATGCCCTAGCTGCGCCGGTCGTCGTGGGTATGATGTTCAATGCGGCAGCCCTGGCACGGCGCAGGTCCTTGTGCGGCAGGTCGAGGATCTGCTGGTCGTTTGTGTAGGAATGGACCGTCGTCACCAGCCCCTTGACGATGCCGAAGCGCTCCAATATCACCTTCGCTACAGGCGCGAGGCAGTTGGTCGTGCAGGAGGCGTTCGATACGATGTGGTGGCTTGCCGGGTCGTACTTGTCATGGTTCACGCCCATGACTATGGTTATGTCCTCGCCCTTCGCGGGAGCAGATATGATTACCTTCTTGGCCCCGGCGTCTATATGCATCTTCGCCTTGGGAGCGTCGGTGAACACCCCGGTCGACTCGATCACAATATCGACGCCGAGGTCGCCCCAGGGGAGCTTCGAGGGGTCGCGCTCGGCCAGGGCCTTGATCTCCTTACCGTCCACGCTGATGGCCTCTTCGGTAGCCGATACGTCGCCGTCGAATGCGCCGTAGTTGCTGTCATAAGACAGGAGGTGAGCCAGCGTGTGATTATCGGTGAGGTCGTTTACGGCGACCACCTCGATCTCGTCCGGGTAGTAATCGCGTAGAGCCTTAAAGACCTGCCGCCCGATGCGCCCGAACCCGTTGATACCAACTTTCATCGCCATTTTATCTGCTCCTTCCGAACTTCATTGTTCGCGTCTGTATGTTTGGTGTGAAGGCCAGTTCGCTGTACCCTTTTCTTGGAAGCAGTGCGACGGCCACCAGGGAGTATTATATACGTTTAGCTCTAATCTTTCGAGTGGGCAACCGCTCGCGACAGTGCAGTAGCCACGAACAGGTTGAGGCTTACCCCTTGCGCTTCAGCAGCATGGACCAGGTCGCGGTGCAGGCCCTTGGGGACGCGCACATTGAACTTGCCGCTATAGCTGTGCTCCTGATTGCCTGGCGTCGGGATAGCTCTTCCATTTTCCAATGCGACTTCAAGCCATAGCTGCTGCGCTTCCCTTATCATCTCCAATGCTTCTTGTGGAGTCTCTCCCTGGCTGATACACCCTGGTAAGTCGGGGATAGACACAAACCAGCCATCTTCGTCAGGTACTAGCTCAATACGATAGGGCAGGGACATATATTGCTCTAACTCTTGAGATACATTATTTGTTTCTACTCTAGTTGCCATTGTCGCTATCCTCCATCTCTTCATTATCTACATCCATGAGCGCAAGCGCTTGTCTCACATATACTGACAACAGAAAAGGGTGACGCTGAGGAACGGTTATTCTGCTGCGCGCCTCGCACGTAGACGCGATGGCTTGTGCCTTGCTGTCTGACCGAGAATCCAGTAGCGCGTAATACCACGTCCAGGTCTGCCGGACGCACATTCTTGGGATTACGCCTCATAGACTCTATGCGCTTATCTCTCTTGGTCATCCCCACCCCATTCCCTAGAAGTGGACAGCGCTCTAGATGTAATTATGGTACTGTATTTAGTGGCAGATTGCAAATCCATTGAATTAACAACAGAACCTTGATAATCTATAAACTGAAACATGAGTCATCCCGAATTTAAGATTTACGCTTGTCAAGCGTAGAATCCCAAGTTCAAAATAATAAAAAGGGTGAAAATTGGCGGCGCAGCCGCCAATTTTCACCCTTTTTATTATTTTGAAAAGTCCCCCAGACGTGGGGAGAGGTTAACGGTGAGACAGTTGTGGGCATGAGGCAGGCACGAATATTAAATTCGGGATGACTCATGTTTTCTTCTTTTTTATTGTTTTTGAAAGTCTTGCCCCATGTGTGGGGAAGAATTGGGGGTGGGGCGGTGGAACCGCTGTAAGCATGAGTTAGGCACGAATATTAAATTCGGGATGACTCATGTTTCCTTCTCTATGGAATGAGATAACTCTACACGTGCGAGTAATATCAGATCGGTCTCTGCCTTCAACAGAAGCGTAGCGACGCAAACCTTTCACCAGGTCCTCTATTGTTTTCATACAATACTTTTCCTTCTCGCATCGCCGTGTTAACAAATGCTTGGGGAACCGAGCTCCAATCATAGACCTCTTCTGGAGTGTAGACCATTATGTCCATGGGCACGAGTATGTCACTTAACGCGCCATATAGAGGTGCGGCGCGTTGATATCTAGGCTGTGTCGAGTGAGCTATTACCAGGAGATCAATATCACTGTCTGCGTGAGCGTCGTGGCGTGCTCGGCTGCCAAAGAGAATAATCTTGACCGGGTGTAACGTCTCCACGATCCGGTTGACTATTTCCTGCATTGGAGCTTTGTCTGTCTGGGCGGCTACCTGTCTCATGGCTTCGACCCCCGACTCCCGACCCCCGTTACTATCTCATCCTCACTCAGCACCGCAGTCCGCCCATTCTCGGACGCCAGCCTGCGCTCTTGCTCCTTCACTCGCCCAGGCGCGCCTCTCCCACCTCGATTCTCGAACAGGCGCATAACAGTGTCGGCAAGCTTCGCGGGGTCGTGCCTTAGCGGGTTGTCGTCGCGCACCACATCCGCCGGGATGAACTCTACGTTTGCTATGCGTGCCGCCGCTGCCGGGTCCAGCTTCACGGGCGATACTTTCCAATCAGGATCGATATCCTGCTCCCATTCAAGGTTGGAGTTGTAGATCACGTAATTGAACAGCCCCGGCCCGATATGGTTGTGTAGCGCCCGCACGTGCTCCACCACCCCATACCCGTCGGTCTCGCCGGGCTGTGTAGCCACGTTACATACATATACTTTCACTGCGGTACGGTTCGCTTTTACCGCACGAGCTATATCTTCCACCAACAAGGGTGGCATGATGCTCGTGTAGAGTGACCCCGGACCCAGTATAATCATCTCGGCGTTGTATATCTCCGAGAGCGCCTCCGGGTATCCAGGCGCATGGGTGGGCTTCACGAAGACGCGCTTGATACGCGCAGGTGCTCTGGGTATCACCGACTTGCCTCGCACCGTCTCCCCGTTCTCAAGCTCGGCATATAGCTCGATGTCGGTCAGGGACGACGGCAGCACCTTGCCCCTTATCGCCAGAACGCGGGACGACTCGCGTATACCTTGCTCGAAATTGCCCGTAACACCCGTCATCGCTACCAGGAAGAGGTTGCCGAAGGAGTGGCCCTCCAGGTCGCCTGCCCCCTCGAAGCGGTGCTGGAACAGCTCCGTCATCAGCGGCTCAACCTCGGAGAGCGCTACCAGGTTATTACGGAAGTCTCCAGGTGGCAGTATCCCCAGGTCGCGTCTCAGTCGCCCCGACGAGCCGCCGTCGTCCACCACGTTCACCACCGCCGTGATGTTGTCCGTCACTTCCTTGATGCCACGCAGCAGGGCAGGCATCCCTGTCCCTCCACCTATTGCGACTACGCGCGGCCCCTCCGGCCTGCGCGCCGCCCGCAGTGGCGCAAGCACCGACTCGGGGGAGCGGCCCTGTGCCGCGGCAGCCTTGATAGCCCCGTAAATGCCCCTCGCCCCCAGCAGGCTCAACACCACCCCTACCAACCCTACCAGTAGCTCACGGTAAGGGTGGGGTATAAATTGCAGCGTGGCATAGTACAGGAAGGTCGTCCCTGTCTGGTCCACGATGAACGCCCGGTACAGGTTTGTTATGCCCATCGCCAGGCCGAGTCCGATGATTGCCACGCCCGCCGCCAGCACCAACGCCCAACGCCGGAACCCGAACCCGCTAGGTAACCATTTCTCTATGCTGCTCATAACGCCGAATACATGCGTCTACTGCCGCCATAACGCCCGCGATGGCAGGCAGATTAGCTCTCCCTCTTCCTGGATTATGCCTGTCATTATACCTGAATGCGTCCCGGACCTACAATGGACGACGGACGATGGACGATGGACGACAGAAATTAAATTCACCGCAGAGACGCGGAGTTCGCAGAGATTATTTTATGGAAGTGTATACTCTATCGTCTATCGTCTATCGTCTATCGTCTATCGTCTATCGTCTATCGTCTATCGTCTATCGTCTATCGTCTATCGTCTATCGTCTATCGTCTATCGTCCACTAACCACCCGCGAGACCGCTCGCACCCGCGACGTTATCTCTTGCGCGGCCAGGTCGTCAGCGTTCCACGCGCCTAGCGGCACCAGCTTCACTCCACGCGCTGCAGGCACTTGCCCTAGTTGGAGCGGTATGTCGTACAACGTATTGACCCCGTCCGCCGGGTAGGTTGAAGGCATCCAGTACACCGACTTGCACCCTCTGCTCACCAGCGCGTCCAGGGCATCGGCTACCGAGGGCGAGCCGTGTCGCAGCCATGACAACACCACACGCTCCTCGCTGAACCCAACCTTGAGAAGCGCCCGGCGCACTCTTCGCTGGAACGTCTCTTCCTGCTCATGGCGCTGCATCGAAGAGTCCCCTCCACTCATGGGGTGGCCCCGCCCAACCAGCAGTAATCCTATCTCCTCCACGCTGTCCCCCACCTGGGCCATTGCTTCCAGCACCCGGCGCACGTAAACCTGGGGCAGTAGGGTCGTATCCCACAGCGGTCCCGCTTCGCTCACTGTCACGTCATGCTTTTGCAGGTTTAACTCTTTCAATAATTCCCCGGCCAGCACCCCGTCCGGTGGGTCGGCAACCCGCAGGTGCAGGACTATTACCCGGCCCGCTCCTCCTCCGATGCACGCCGCCACCGCTTTCGCAAGCCCCGGCTCGTCGCTGTAGAAGGCGGGATATACCCGATGGGTCGAGTTCAGCCTGGATTGAACTTTCTGGACCAATTGGGTGTAATAATCTTTGTATGGACTGCCGCCAATCGCCGCGTACTTCCCCTTCAGGTCTCTCATGTAAAAGGGGCGTAGCAGCGCGCCCGGCACGTCCGCTGCGTCGTCAGCAAGCTCCAGTCGCTCCGCCGCGCTCCTCACTTCGTACTCAGGCGGCTCGCCGGGCGCTAAGCAGACCACTGCAGTATAGTCAGTCTGTGCGGGTGACGCATTGATCTCTATCTTATGGTTTCTGCGTGACAGTACAGAATACGTTGTGAGGGTGTAGCCAAGAGTGAATGACAGCACCAACAGCACCAAGCCATTTAGCAAGCCAGTCGCCGTGCTCTGGAGCATCGCCGCCGACCCTATAGCGCCCAGCACAGCCAGCAGCACGGTCAGCCCAAACATGATGGAGAAGCTAGTCTGCTGTCTGCGGTTCGACATCAAGACCAGAGCCAGCAAACCCCCGCTCGCCAACCCCATGAACACCGTCACCGCGATGCTGACGTTCACATACTCCGGCAACTCTTTCTCCCAAGGCCTGAATGGAGGCCATTATAGCACACCGGGCGACGGACGAAGTACGAAGGACAGAAGGCAGAAAGCAGAGGCAGTAGGCAGTAGGCAGTAGGCAGTTATCGTCTATCGTCACGCATCCCGCATCACGTTTCTTCGTCCGTCGTCCCTAACTAGATATTACTATGTTATAATCTGCTAATGAGAACCAGTATGCCATCAACCTCATCTACACGCGCAGACGCGGCACGCAGTCAGAAGGACGCGCCGTTTGAAGGCTTGCCTGTTATCAGGTATCACGTGCCTATCCTGGTTACTATCTTCGCGACTCTGATGATCATCTTCGTGCTGGGTACGTTGACCCTCTTTGCATTCGCAAAAGTTGCTTCGCAATTGAGCCTGGCGAATGCCTCCAATAGCAGCGATATCACCGTCAGCGTAGGATTCTGTGGGCTGCTCGGCATACTGGGAACAGTGTCCACCCTCTACTTCATCACGGCCCTGTTCAAGGGTCTGCGTGACCTCTTCGCCCCGGTGCACTATGCCAGGGGCGTTATGCTGGATAAGCGCATACTGGGCGGGCGGAAGACAGGGAACTGGATGGGGGTGGGGGTGCGCTACGCAGGTCCCGACTTCGAGACTGCCAGTGAAATCACCGACGATCAACGCGCGGCTTCTCCTGACCGCTCGAAGATTGTGCAGCCTCGCTTCTCACAAGGCTCCCCAGGGGCAGTCACCACGAGGGCCAAGCGCACGAGTTCCTATCTCCCGACGAACCGTATCGCTGACCGTGCCGTTACCTCAGACGCTCCCGCCGACCCCTCCGTCCCACGTGTGGTCTACCGCGTAGACCCAGCTTCCTTTGAAGCTCTCGATCCGGGAGAAGAAATCCTCATCGCTCACTCTCGCTACCTCCAACATATCTACTACGTTGCCCACCTGAGAGGCGGCGAATGGGAGTCGTATCGCAATAAGCAGCTGATTTAGAGCGCATTTCCAAACATGATATACACCCAGAGCAGGAGGATTTATATGAACGCTCGCCTCTATGTGCGCCATACGCACCGGGCCGTTGGATTACATAGGACGGTTGTCATAGTTGGTATAGCTATGACAGTTGCTCTTGTTGGCCTGCTCTCATTATCCTCCAGGGCTGTCGCATCGCCCGGCTCAGGCTCTGAGTCTGAAGACGCTACGCTCAACAACTGGACCAACCTCTACCCCGACCTCCAGCGCGTCAGCGCCGTGTCAGGCAGCGAAGCCTGGGCAGCAGGCTCATATGGCGAGCTTCTCCACTACACCGGCGGTGCATGGACCTCCGTAGACGTGCCCGCCATGCAAGGCATCTACCCTTATGACATCAATATGCGCTCGGCTACGGATGGCTGGGTCGCGGCGGGCTACCGTGCATTTCAATATGACGGCACCAACTGGGTCGAAAAGAGCAACGGCCTCGGCTACAATGTCGCCTCGGTCTACGGCATCGCGCCCGTTGCACCCAACGATGCGTGGGGCGTAGCCTGGACCCCCGGCGGATATGGTTTCGTTCACTGGAACGGCACGCAGTGGACCCCAGCCGGGCCAATCCTCCCTTCCTCCTCTTACATGAACGCTATTTCTATCTCCTCCGCCAATGAAGGATGGGCAATCGGCCAGGTTTACGTAAGCTCCTACTGGCAGGGAACCATGTACCATTACGATGGGGTCTCCTGGCAGCAGGTCTCTAACCCCGCGGGCATCGCCCCCCTGCGCGGCATCTGGACCAGCCCCACCATGCCCGGCGAGGCATGGGCTACGGGTGGTGATTCAACTCACGCAGGCACCGTCTACCACTACAGCAGCGGCGCATGGTCCTCCCGAACCACGCCCTCCAACACGGTGCCGGGCAGCATATTCATGCTCAGCCCTAACGAAGGGTGGGCTACCATTATCCAGTCTGTGAGCGGTATCCTCCACTGGAACGGCACCTCATGGACCCTTGAATACACCAGCAACTTTTACCTACGCTCTATAGCGGGCGGCCCCGGTATGACCTGGGCTGTCGGCAATGGCGGCACTATTGTGAGTCGCCCTGGCGCGGGGACGTGGACGCGGCAGCGCGGTGCGCCCACCTTCAACAACCTCAATGCCGTTCATGCTCTCAACGCTAACGACGCCTGGGCGGTTGGCGCTTACAACACTGCCCTCCATTACGACGGCAACTCCTGGCAGCAAGTACCTGCCCTCCTCGACAGCAGCTTCTATGACGTGCAGATGCTCTCCGCGAACGACGTCTACGCAGTTGGGAGCAACGCCATCGCCCACTGGGATGGCGCGTCGTGGACGCGCGTGGCGCTCCCTCCCAATACCCTGCGCGGCATCGCCATGACCTCTCCCGGCGAGGGTTGGGCGGTGGGCGACTCCGGCTCTATCTGGCATTCCAGCGGCGGCCAGTGGAGCGCCGTCTCGACTGGCATCACCCGCACTCTCACGGCAATAGCGATGGACTCGCCTACGCATGGATGGGCAGTCGGCGGCGACCTGAGCCAGGTATACTCCTCCATCCCCGCTCTCATCGAGTACACAGGCGGCGCGTGGGTTGACCGTAGCGCCACCCTGCCCGCGAACGTGGGCAACCTGGAAGATATAGTGCTCGCGCCCGGCGGCAATGAGGGCTGGGCGGTAGGCCACCGCCTCGGCAACAACGAGCGCCCCGTAGTCCACCTGCTCAACGGCGTCTGGTCCCTCGAGCCTTACGAACCGCCGTCTTTCCTCAACAGCGTAGATATGCTCTCCCCGGACGACGTATGGGCGGTAGGCAGTCCGACGCTCCGCCGCACCAACGGTCTATGGAATCAGATCAGCCTCCCGACCACTAGCACTCCCAACGGCGTATCGCTGGTCCCAGGTTTTGGAGGGTGGGCTGTGGGGCCATACGGCACCATCCTGCGCTACGACCTCCCGGCTGTTGGGGGCACTCCCACCTCTACGGCTTCACCTGCTTCACCTACACCTACCGCCACAGGGATCATCAATTGCAATGCGCAAGTGGTCAACTCCGTCGCTTATTGCTCGCTCCCCGATACCTACAATTATGATTTCACGGTATTTTCCAGTTGTGGGAACAACGCCACGGGAAATGTTTTCTTTGTGGTTGGGCCGAACGCGAGCGGCCCGTGGACGACATTGAGCACCCTACCCTTCCAGCAGATTTTCAGTCCGGGAAACAATACAATTCAGGGTAACGTATCAGCAGTAGTCCCTGCTCAGTACAGCTGGTACAGGTTCGAGCTGGATGGCCGCCTGGGAACCGGGCAAGGCTTCGGAGGGCCAACAGCGTCGCACCCTGTATGCGGCCTTTCGACTACCACACCTACCTCTATCCCAACTAGCACGCCGACTGTCACACCCACCGCCACGATAGCCTGCGCCGGGAACTCGCCGGACTGTACCACTTCTACCCCTACTTCAACAACCTGTTGCAATAGTGTGACGGCGACTATCGCCAGCAGCTGCGATGGCAATAGCTATCGCTATACATATGGGCTGACCAACAGTTGCCAGCAGGCCGTCACGGCTTCAGGGGCACTCTGGATGGAGGCGTCTGAGAATGAAAATGGGCCGTGGACGTCGCTTGTCGTCGCGGATATGTTCAGTGTAACTTTCCAGACGGGATACACTGAAGATAGTGGCCCGCTGTGGAATGGGCCGCTCCCCAACGGTTATAACTGGTTCCGCATGCATCTCCATTTGAACGGGACCGGCTCATCTTCCTGCTGGACCATAGATGTTGCAAGCACTCCCAGGCTGGCATGTGTTCAGGGCAACCCCACACCTACGCGTACATCAACGGGCACGCCAGTTCCGCCAACGGCCACATCAGTACCTAGTGCCACACCAACGGTCTGCGCTATGACTTTCACCGACGTGCCATCTACCAATTCCTTCTACCAGTTCGTGAACTGCCTGGCCTGCCATAGCATCATCAGCGGCTACCCATGTGGCGGCGACGGCGAGCCGTGTGACGAGGACGACAACCCATACTTCCGCCCATATAGTGACGTGACCAGGGGGCAGATAGCCAAGATTGTCTCTAACTCGGCGGGCTTCAACGAAGATGCAGGCGAGCAGATATACGAGGATGTGCCCGCCATCAACCCCTTCTACGTATGGGTCAATCGCCTATCGAGGCGTGGCTACATGAGCGGCTATCCCTGTGGAACCGTGCCTGAGGAGCCATGTGGCATCGACAGCAAACCCTACTTCCGCCCCGGCAACAGCGCCACGAGGGGACAGCTAGCCAAGATAGTCTCCAACTCGGCAGGGTACGAAGATACGCCACCCGACCAGCTATTCACGGACATAGCGCCGGACCACCCATTCTACATATGGGTGCAGCGCCTTGCCTCTCGCGGCTTCATAGGCGGCTATCCATGCGGCGGTCCAGGGGAGCTATGTGACGGCCAGAATAGGCCATACTTCCGGGCGTACAACAACGTCACGCGTGGGCAGACCTCTAAGATTGTAGCCAATACTTTCTTCCCAGAATGCCAGTCCCCTCTTGCTTCTGGGAAGTGATAGGAGTATACTCTACTGTATGTCACAAAGTAACGCGTATATGTGACCTGGACCCGCGCATCTAGCGACCATCGGTTTCAAACAGGAGGCTTGCCGTACATGCCTGCTCATACTTTCGAACTCGAAAGCCCGGCGTTCCGCCATGCCATATCGCGGATTTCTCTTCGTTAGCCTTACACTGAGTATATTGGCTGTAGGGTGGCTCTGCCTGGCTCATACGACCAGCGCATCATTAGGGTCGAGTCCTGGGCTACGTGCTACCGGAGGCAACTGGACCCTTCAACCCTCACCCACTACCGAAGACCTCTGGTCTGTTTCCGTACTCAGCGTCGATGACGCCTGGGCCGTGGGCAACAATGGGACGAGCGCACATTGGGATGGCAACGAATGGCAGCTTGTCTCCACCGGCTTTACCTACCACTTATTTGACGTACAGATGCTCGCCAGCGATGACGTCTATGCGGTAGGTACTCAAACTATTGCCCATTGGGATGGCTCTGCGTGGACGCGCACACCGGTGGACATTTCCACGTTTTACCCGCTGACGGACATATCAATTACCTCGCCTGGGGAGGGTTGGGCAGCCTCGTCCACTGCGAGGGTACTGTGGCGCAGTACGGGTGGCCAGTGGGAGGAGGTGGAAACAGGCATCGTTTCAAGTGACTTTGCCTTTGTGAACGCTATAGCGATGGACACGCTCACTCATGGTTGGGCGGGTGGCTTCAGACACATAGGTTTAGACACAGTGGCCGTTCTCTACGAATATGTGAATGATGTTTGGGTCAATCGCAGCAATACCCTCCCTTCCAGCCTTATTTCGATAGATGCTATCGTATTATCCCCCGATGGGAGTGAGGGCTGGATGGCGGGACATGACCACAGTGAGGGCCATTTTCTTCAACTGGTTAGTGGCGTCTGGACCCTGGACGTATATATGAGTACCGCGTGCCGCAATCTCAATATGCCCTCCCTGGACGAGTTATGGGCGGCATGTGGGTCGGCCATTCACCGTATAGGTGGTGAGTGGAGTGTGACCTTCGTTCCGATGCAGTTCGGCCCTACCGATGTAGCGGGGCTTCCCGAGTCCGACGCCTGGGCGGTAGGGCGCGGGGGCCAAATCGCCCTCTACGACTTATCAGTTCCACCGGCTCCCACTCACACTATAGGCCCCAGCCCAACACCAACTCTCACTCCCTCTTCTACGGCTATCCCTCCGAGCGCAACTCCAGTTCCGCCAACGGCCACGCCCATTCCGCCCACAGACACGCCCATTCCACCCACAGACACGCCCATTCCACCCACAGACACGCCCATTCCACCCACAGACACGCCGATTCCCCCAACGGCCACGCCTATAGAGCCAACGGCCACATCAGCCCCTAGCTCCACGCCGACGGCCTGCGTCCTGTCTTTCGCCGACGTGCCGTCTACCAATACCTTCTACCAGTTCGTGAATTGCCTGGCGTGCGATGGCATTATCGGTGGCTACCCCTGCGGCGGCGATGGCGAGCCGTGCGACGAGGACGACACCCCATACTTCCGCCCTTATGGTGACGTGACCAGGGGGCAGATAGCCAAGATAGTCTCTAATGCCGTGGGCTACGATAGCTTCCCGGACGACCCGATGTTCGAGGACGTATCTTCATCTCACCCCTTCTATGTGTGGATACAGCGTCTTGCCTACCGCGAGATTATGAGTGGCTACCCGTGCGGGACCGTACCTGAGGAGCCGTGCGGTACAGAGAGCAAGCCGTACTTCCGCTCCGGCAACAGCGCCACTCGTGGGCAGTTAGCCAAGATAGTTTCTAACGCGGCAGGCATCATGGAGGACCCTGGCCCACAATATTATAACGACGTCCCACCGACGAACCCGTTCTACCTGCATATCAACCGTCTGTCGAACAGAGGCCATATGACCGGCTATCCGTGTGGCGGTCCGGGGGAACCATGCGATGGCGAGAACCGGCCATACTTCCGCACATACAACAACGTCACGCGCGGTCAGACCTCCAAGATTGTAGCCAATACCTTCTTTCCGGGGTGTGCAACGAGGTAGATCCGGTCAATGAGGCGTGTGAATAGCAAGCGGTATGGAGGTCGAATATGTCGCTTGACGAGAGCACAGGCGATATAAGCTCGGTCAGCTCCCCTCAGGGAACCCTTACCCCGGACGAGGCTGAGGACCGAGCACTCATTCCCGTCACCCAAATTCCTACTGCTCCTTCTGAGTATGTAGGCGAGATGCCGGGCCTGAGGCCTGGCATAGCGCTATGCCTATCGGGTGGGGGATACAGGGCGATGCTCTTCCATATCGGCACTCTCTGGAGGCTCAATACGGCAGGCTACCTTCGCAAGCTAACTCGCGTCACCAGCGTATCAGGTGGGTCGATCACCTCAGCGGCCATGGCCCTCGCGTGGCGCGATCTGCGCTTCTCCGGCGGCACGCCCGAGGTCGCGGAGAACTTCGAGGAGGTGATCGTCAAGCCCGTACGCGACATGTCGACAAAGCTCATCGATATTTGGGCGGGGCTTAGAGGACTGATCGTGCCGACGTGGGCCAACAGGTATGTGGTGGGTCGCTATCGTAGCCTGTTTGGTGACCGCAAGCTCCAGGACCTCCCGGCGCTCGATGGAGACCCCGAATTCGTTATTACCGCTTCTAATCTCCAGTCGGGGGTGCTCTGGCAGTTCTCCAGGGATTCCGCCGGAGACTACCGCGTCGGCTGGGTCCAGAAGCCTGACGTGGGTGTAGCGGAGGCAGTCGGTGCATCGTCGGCCTTCCCGCCATTTCTCTCCCCGGCGGTCTTCAATTTCAAGGCGTCGGAAGTTCGACCAGCCAGGCTTACCGACCTGAATCGCCCTCCATTTACGACAAATGTAACGCTAACGGACGGGGGGGTCTACGACAACCTGGGCCTGGAAACAGCATGGAAGTACTTCGACACCATATTGGTGAGCGATGGAGGGGCCAATATGAAGGCGGTTCCGACGCCAGGGCGCTCCTACCCATTCCAATTCCTGCGCATCAGAGAGATGGCTGACAACCAGGTACGCGGCCTTCGCAAGCGACAGTTGATCGCCTCTTATACCGCGCCTGACACTGATGAGAATTTTCGCAAAGGCGCTTACTGGGGGATCGGCACTAATATAGCTGACTATAAGCTGAAGGATATGTTGCCCTGTCCACTCGATAGGATCACCCAGCTTGCGAACGTGCAGACCCGTTTAGCCCCCCTGGATAGTCTCACCCAACAGCGGCTCATCAACTGGGGGTTCGCGGTCTGCGACGCGGCGATGCGCAGGTACGTGGATAGCTCTATTGCCGCGCCCGCGGATTTCCCCTATCCAAAGGCAAAGGTGTAGAGCTTTTGGTTCACGCTCTTCCTTAACTGCCAGCTAACTGCCACTTAACTCTATTGGGGTAGTATATACTCAGCTATTAATAACTGGAATGTCCTTTCACGGAACCCGATCTGCCGCTCTCGCAGTCGTGATAGAGCACACAGCACATAGCCCTATCCTCGGAGGTATAGAGTGACATGAGCTATACTGACGGTGCGCGAACTGAAGATAGGATGGCGCGCAGCCATGCAACCGAGGAGCACACGTTAGGGGGAGTGCCACATGCACACGTGCCTGCGCCAGGGATGGAATGGCTCGTTTCTGCCAGATCACTTGTAGAGGACCATGCCCTGAATGAGCGCCCTAATACCGCCGTTCGCGCCGCTACTATGCAGCAAATGCAGCGCACCTACGGCAACCGCGCCGTGCAACGCTTCCTCAATCGCGCGGCCACCCCTTCACAAGTCAATCTCGGCATGGCACCTTTGCCCGCGCAAAGTCAGGTAGCGGTGCAGCGGCAGCACGAGGGTTTGTACCCGCCCATAAACAACACCGGTTACTGGCCTCCACTCTCCTTCGGGTCTCCTCTCTCCTTCGGCAACATAGGTAAACGGCCCCTGCCGCAACGGTACATCGACAGCGATGGTGACTGGGCCATGGGGACGCCGCCCACCCACAACAAGGGGACCTCTCCATCACTCCCTTTCGGCAATAAAGCTGCCTCTCCATTCAAACCCCAACTGGAGTTCGGCGACGAACAGTCCTACAAGGGAGCAGGCTACGATTTTGGCGAGAATAGTATCGTCGGCGAATTGGGAGGTATGACCGGTAAAGACGAGAACTGGGAGGTGAGAGGAGGCGTCACCCCTGCCTACAAGAATTCCCCCAATTTCAATTTGAAGAACCTCGGCGTCGGCCAGCTTTCCATCGATTTAAAGCTTGGGGACTACGGCCTGGGACTTGGCTACGATCTCATGAATAAGGAAGTTTCCGCCAACTTCAACTCGGGGAAGAAACTCAAGGTGGGAGCGAAGTACAACATCGCAGAAGGCGCAGGCTCCGCAAACGTCAGCTATAAGCCCCGTAAGGACCGGGAGTTCACCGGCGCAGTCTCGGGCGATAAAGGGGGGAACTTTGGCATGAGCATGGGATTTGGCTCCCCCTACATCCCGATGTCCGGCCAGTACAATCGAGACATTGCATCTCAGATGCCAAAGAGCCTCAGCCCGTTCGGCGCGGGAGGTTCAATCGACAAGATGCAGCACGCTGATAGTCAACTCGACGCCATAAAAGCTGTGCCCGGAGTCATCTCCGATCTCACTAAACCGCGTAGCCCCTGGGGAGCAGGCGCCTACTTCAACTTGAACGATGAGGGTTGGGGTGCAGGGTTATATGGACAGTACACATTTCCAACAAAGCAAAAACCAAGACGGCCGAAGAGCAATAAGTTAGGTTGGCCGGGAGGCGGCGTCTGGTAGATAAAATGTGCGGGCTACATGAAATACGAAGTCCGCCTGCGCGAGTTGCGTAGAATAATGGACTTTGTATAGCCCTTGCCTTCAGATTCCTGGCTCCGCCAATGCGTTGGGCGGACTCTACTAGAACTTTGTTGGGATGATCCCCTGTAAAAAGCAGACCGTACATAGACTTCTCTTAAGTGAGCGGTCCGGTTTTGGTTTCTCTAAGCAGCAAGTGAAGTAGGGAATAGAGGTCAGGTGGCCCAAACCTAACCTCCCATAAGTATTCCTTAACATGGGAAGTTAGGTTTTAGGAGATGCCTTGACAGTTTTCAAGGCATCTTGCTGATTATTCCCTCCATCTCCTCCGGCGAATAAGCCCTCATTGTCTGGCTCCTGATGTTTCCCATGCCTGCAATGGAAAGGAGGAAGGCGTTCGCAGTCTCGTCATCCGGCCATTCAGTGGTAACTACGATGTCATATTTGCCCTGGGTATAGTAAACACTCAGGAAACGCCCGCCCATCTTTTCTGCGGCTTCCTCACCCTGCCTCAGCCTCTTCACAGTATCCTTGACGTTCTTGACCCCATGTTCGGTCCACTGGATTAGCGATACATACGTTGCCATCTTAGACCTCCTGGTTAGCTCCTCAATCGTTACAATACGGGCCTCTATCTGCGAAGGTAACACGGGGCATGGCGCATGTATGTATCGATGGCCCAGGGTACTTCAGCACCTTATCCTACATCAGTGAGCGGAGTTTGTACAGTTCACATGGTAAGTCATCGAAACCAGGTCCGAGAAGGATAGCGGTTCTTGGAGGAGATGAAACCACAACCTACATAGACGTCTCTTTAAGGTGTAGGTTAGGTTTGTGGCCCCGCCTGGCGAATAAATTCGCGGGCTACCTAAACAAAGTCCCCCTTCGGGGACTAGGGTTCAGTCCGCATAGGCGGACTTCGTAGATAGTAGCCCGCGAATTTATTCGCCGGGCGGACTCTATCTGGACTTTATTGGTATGGTACTAGAGCCTGTTATGAACTATGGGCGGCAAACAAGCTACTTGGACTTAGTTTGTCTATCAAGTACCAGTTTCTGTACTGAAGGACTAGCTGACTTATCTGTCCGGTGAATACAGCCATACCAACAGCAAGGTCGGCGAATTCCCTCTTTAAGTTCTGTACACATCCTTTCAACATGCTGCCTTCTGATTTCTGGCTTTTTAACGGAGATCGTCCAGCATATCCATTCATTGCGTGCAAGGGGCGTAAGATTTTCCCATGCTGCGAGCGCTTCGGGGTCAGAAGTCAAAACTTCCCGTAAATCCGCCGGAACTTCGTGCACTACACCGCTGGAAATATTTCTTTTGGTCATAGGGCCATTATAACAAAAACCTCTATGGGCGCATCTGGTGACAGGCGAAACGGTGGAAGTGGCATTTGTCGATCAGAGGATCAGGGATGTACCGGCGAGAACGCTGAACAGGCGGCTGCCGAACATGGGATTCGGCTGGCAGTGGTGAAATTGCCAGATACCAAACGGTGCCTTATGCTGCTGCCCATAGTTCATAACAGGCTCTAGAGATTGACCAACAACGTCTTGACTTGTACGGTAAAATGCCGTACATTATGAGAGCAATTCTGTTAACTCAATCATTATAGGGCGCGTTTCTTGGGGAGGTATTCAACGACTATGGGCGAATATGTTGAGGCTCGACGAGCTACGAAGTCTGAGCGCCTGGAAGCTCGCGTCACCCGGCAGCAGAAGGCTCTCCTTCAGCGCGCCGCGGAGCTGCGTGGTCTCTCCCTCACCGACTTCCTGGTTACGAGCGCGCAGAGTGCCGCAGAGGCCACTATCCGCGAGCATAATGTTATTACGCTGACGGCGCGAGATAGTCTTGCGTTTGCCGAAGCGCTGCTCAACCCAGGCGAGCCGAATGAGGCGCTACGTGCTGCGTTCGCGCGTTATAGCGAGAAAGTAATAGAGAAGTAAGGCCAGTCGAACGCCATGAACGAAAAGTACGTTATTGAGCCGCTCGATACGCAGAAGCATGATCGGGCAGCTTTCTCTTCCGGCGTAGCACCCCTCGACACTTACCTCAAGACCCAGGCGAGCCAGGAGGTCAAGAAAAGGGTCGCGGGGACCTATGTGCTTTGCGAGCAGGACTCCAGCTTTATTATCGGGTACTACACGATAAGCACAGCCTCGATAGAGACAACCCAACTGCCCGAAGAGATCACGAAACGATTACCACGCTATAGCGCGCTGCCTGCGATGCTTATTGGCAAACTTGCGGTTGACCAACATTATCGTGGCCGGCGGCTTGGCGAATATCTCCTCGTCAATGCGCTCAGGCGATGTTTGAAGCTCTCGCAAGAAATCGCGGCTATGGCGGTACTCGTTGATACGAAGGACGAAGGGTCTGCCCAGTTTTACGAGCGGTATGGGTTTCGACGTTTTGAGACAGGAACACGACGATTCTTATGCTACTGAAAAAAAGCAGTTATCGTTTTCGCCATGGCCATGTATGTACTAATCGTGCAATAGATAACAAAATGAATGGGGTAAAGAGTAAAAACGTTATTAGTTCAGGCAAACCAAGAAATAATGAAAACACAAAAACTATTAGGCTCATTTCTACCATAATGAGCGAACTAGTTGCGCGCTCTAGCCCAGACCGCTCTTCAACTTGCCGCATTATTGCATCGATTTCTTTTCTCCTGGAAATCAGTTTCTCTACGTCGACCCCCTTTATGTGAGCATAAATACCTACAACTTGTGCTGCTTTCCGTACCAGTATCTTGACCGTAACCGACTGACCTGCATTGAGCAAGACGGGGTTCAGTAGAGCCTTTGTTGGGTCTGTAGGGTCTATCTCCGCTTTAGCATCAAAGTCATTGGGCTCAGTCTTTGTCACATTCGCAGTTAATACCTCTGAATTCTCTCCGCATTCTATCCGTATTGGCCCAGAGTAATCTTCGTCGTCTATAGGTTCTGTGCCTGTGTTTGAGAACTCAATAATCAACATGGAAATATCTGGTTTCTGCATTGGTTGCTTGTCGAACAATACAACCAATCTACCCTTGAGTTCTTCTTCTTCTCTTATCGAAACCAATGGTGTCTCGGTAATTATGACAGGACTCAGCCGCTTGATTGGCTTTTCCCTACGGGAGCGCAAGGAGAAATAAATGGTAATGATGATAGCAATTAGAGCTACAATCACACCTATAAACTGCCATAGCGGGTCACGCATAAACTCCAACCAGCCATAATTTGGGCTAGGAGTCGGAGTGGATGTGGGTGTTGATTGTGCGAGAAAGTAACTCATTACACGCTAACCCATAGATGGGGATTCTGTGGCAGCAATTAGGCTTTGCCAATCGATATGTTGTCCAACATTGCGCAACGTCTCCTGGTTGAGCGAGTCATCAGCACCGATATTCGGTCGGTGGTCGAGTATCCCGCAATCTCCTCTATATGCCATACTTGGCCAGCAGTTAATTTATATTGTGCCACGTATTACTTGTGCGCGCAACTATCTGAACCCCATCTTCCTCTCCCCAATCACCAAGTGGTCCAGCACCTCTATCTCCAGCAGAATTCCCCGCCGCCACTATCTGCTGCTACACTGTGGTAAGATTAGCGTACAAGAAAAGGAGCAACCGATGATTCCCGAAAGCATCAAAGAGCGTTTGGACGAGAGAGAAATAGAGTTCCTTGAGCAGGCGCTGGAACTATACGCCGAGCAAGCGGACCACAGCGCTCCCCTTCTGGCGGGAGGTATCGCACGCACGCTGAGGTGGAGGGTCTCAGGGGCTGAGCTGAACAAGTTTGTCCGCAGGCTCCACAGCAGAGGCTTCGTTCTAGGTACGAAAACACAAGCTGGCGGCCCTGCATTTTGGCTCGATCCGGCAGTAATCAGCCCGGAGTAAGAGTGGGAGGTACTTTAGGGTCCTCGCGTCTCATTTGAACCCCAACTTCCTCTCCCTCAAGCTAACGTACTTCCTCTCCCCAATCACCAGGTGGTCCAGCACCTCTATCTCCAGCAGCTTACCCGCCGAGACTATCTGCTCAGTGACCCGTACATCCTCTTGTGACGGGGTAGGGTCGCCGCTGGGGTGGTTGTGCGCGACGATAATCGCCGCCGCGTTCACCCGCACCGCCTCCTTGAACACCTCCGCCACCCTCACCAGCGACGAGTTGAGCGACCCCTTGTACACGTCACTGAACTTTATCACCTGATTCTTTGTGTTTAGTAAGACCACCCGCAACGTCTCCTGGTCGAGGGGGGCCATTTCGAGCATAAGCACCGGCGCTAGATCGGCGGGGGAGCGTACCTGCAATCTCTCCTCCGGCTGCGCCAGCAACAATCGCCTGCCAAGCTCAAGGGCAGACTTCGAGCTGGCAGGCCTTCGCCTCTCCCAGCCCATGCACGTCACAAAGCTCGGCGAATGACACCCTGCTCAACCCTACCAGCCCGCCATAGGTCACGAGGAGGCGGTTCGAGAGATCAATCACGCTCTCGCCGTGCGTGCCCATACGCAGTATAATAGCTAACAGTTCCGCGTCCGATAGCGCGCCCGCACCCAGCGCTTTCAACTTCTCACGAGGTCTGCCATCGGGCGGTAACTCTTTGATAGTAAACGCGGTACGTCCATTGGGGCTGGGAGCTTTGTCAGGCACAGTACTATCTCCTGATGCAAGGATGGGGTGATTTTAGGGCATAACTACGAAGGTGTCAAGTCCAAAGGAGGTCGCGAATGGACCCCAAACCTCAAACCTCAAACCCAACAATCCGAACTCCGCACTCTCCACTCGATTACACTCAGCTGTTCGACGCCGAATTCATGCGCAAGCTGGAGAGGCTGTCGCTGATCAGCCGCAAGCTCAAGTCGGGACGGCTGAAGGGGGAGCGGCGCAGTCCCAAGCGTGGGCAGTCGGTAGAGTTCGCTGATTACCGCACCTATTCCCCCGGTGACGACCTCCGCCGGGTAGACTGGAACGCCTATGCCCGTATGGAGCGCCTCTTCATCAAGCTCTTCCAGGAAGAAGAAGATCTCACAGTCCACATCCTCCTCGACGCCAGTAAGTCGATGGACTGGGGCGACCCCAACGACGTCACCCTCACTGCGCCCGTCGCGCCGATTGATGGACGACAGACGACGGACGACGGACGACGGATGGTTAATACGCGATCTGATACCGCCGACCAAAATAAGCTAATATACGCCAAGCGCGTTGCCGCCGCGCTGGGTTACATTTCCCTGACCGACCTGGACCGCCTGTCCGTTACCGCTTTCTCCAAATCGGGCATCCAGCGCTTCACTCCCGTGCGCGGCAAAGGGCACTCTATCTCTCTGCTCCGCTTCATCGCGGGCGTGAAAGCTGAAGGCCAGACCGACCTCGACCTTATGTTGCGGCAGTACGCGTCCCAGGCGAAGTACCCCGGCCTTCTATTCCTCCTCAGCGACTGCCTGGTGGATGGAGGTGGCGTGCAGGGTCTCTCCGCGCTCCAGGCGGCGGGCCACGAGATAAACCTTATACACATTCTCTCCCCAGCCGAAGTCCACCCTGAGCTTGCCCTCATAGGCGACCTCCGCCTCAAGGATGTCGAAACGGGCGCGACCCAGGACGTGTCAATAGACGGCGCGATCCTCGACCTCTACCGCGAAAAGTACGAGCAATGGCAGGGCGGTATAGAGAATTTCTGCCGCCGCCGAGGCATCAACTACCTTCACGTCACAACTGACCAACCCTTTGAAGACCTGGTGCTGCACTATTTGAGGAGGAAAGGGATACTCTCTTAGCCTCAGAACCAGAACTGCTTCCAGGCCGCCCACCAATCGTCCGCCCGCGATATGATGGTGCGCGGCTCCGGCACATCTACACCATGCTTGTGCCTGTATGGCTCGGCGCGGTCGGGTGATACCACCTCTATCTTGATCTCGCACGGCTTCCCTGGATCGTAGGGACTCACGGCGGGGCGCTCCTTGACTGCGCGTTTGGCGGCTTCCTCGATCAGTTGGCGGGCGCGTTGCGGTGGGATATGGCGGGCGGTATACCTCCCCAGCCCCTCCTTGACCGCAACCGTGATAAGCTCCTCGCCCAGTAGCTCTCGCGCCTCGTCGCACGTCGCTTTGTCCCCCGTCACCATGAGCACCGGACAGTTCCATGTGCCGCACAGCGCAGCGTTTATCCCCGTCTCGCCCACTAGCCTGTCATTGAACCACAGGTTGTGCCAGGCTTGGCTGGAGACAGTATGGCTCAACACGCCATCGCGTGTGCCCGCCATCGCGTGCATCCCGACGAAGAGGGCTGCATCGCACCCGGCCTCAAGCGCACCCGTGTAGCCGGTCCACTTCTCCTGCACGACGTACTCGCAGCCTGGGTCGAGCATCTCATGCACAAGTGAGTTGAATGAATGGTCGCCGCCCGCGCCGTGGCAGTCCATCACCACGACCTCGGTGGCCCCACCCGCCCGCGCCCCACGCACTGCCGCGTTTATCTCCTCCGTGTAGAGCTTGCGGCACTCCTCGTACTGCGTCTCGCCCGCGTTCACCTGCGCCCACTTGACGATCCCCGCAACACCCTCCATGTCGCTCATGATTAGCACGCGCATATTAGTTATCCTCATCTTCCAGCATATACTCAGAAGTCTCCTCTAGGTCACCAGTGGCTAACCATTTGAAGAGATTATGCTACACTATTTACTGAGGAAGGAATGCTTCTCCTAGAGATCATGGAACTGATATATCTAATCACGTGTGCATCCAGGATGTGAAATAACTAAGAACAAAAACCCATTTATTGTCAAGATTATTCTTGTCAATAAGGAGGAAGAACCTGAAATGCTCCACCGTATAATAAACGCGCCCTTCGCCTCCTATCATCGTGACGCGCCTGAAGGCATCGCCGAGTCGCGAGTGGTCCTGCGGGCTAAGATCGTTCTCTCCACGTAAGTGAGAATCCGAATTTCCATAGTACCCTTTCATCTTCGCGGAACTTGCGTCGCTTTTGGACGAAGCTACGTAACATACTTGTAATATTGTGCTTTCTGAAGCGCACTGCCAATGCACTAGCCAGAAGCTCAACTATGCCATCGCTGACTTGATATACTTCATCAGAATGTGTTTGAAGTTTATCGTTTATTGCTAAGAGCGCTTTTTCCTTTTTCTTCTCATATTCTGTGCGTAGCTTTATTCTGTATTGTTTGTCTCCTTCCTCATCTTCTTCGTCTATACTGATGCCATAATAATCTTCTCTTGGAAGGTCATTGTTTTCCAGTATAGTCAATTTCCCAGCTTGAACCCTTTTTCTTAGTGCTCTAGCAAAGAAGTACTCTAGGAACGACCTATGCATAAAAGAGAAATTTCCCTCTGTGTCACGATACAGAAAACCACTAGTACGAATTAAGCTGTCGAAGTATTCCAAGTCTATCCAAGAGATAATTTTATGTTGAAGTTGAGATCGTACTTCCTCAGATAAATCCTTGAAATTCATTGTAAGCACTCGTTTGATGAACATGCTTGTCGCAAGGTCTTCCATGAAAGTTAGCATCTCTTCTGTATCTAGTCCCCGCCAAGCTTCACGATCAAGCCATAAGCGAACAGTAGTCTCATAAATACTATCTTGAGTGATTACCTTTCGTTTATCCAATTTTGGAAGGATGTTCACAATTAAACTAAGGAGGATCGGCCTTTTAGAAAGATCCTCTAAGTCATAAATCTTGATTATCTTATCGAAATAGCTAGATGCTGCTTTACTGACTGCTTTTCTTAGATACTCCCATATTTGTTCCTCGTCAAATGGCAGCAGATACAATGTATGGTTGCTTATCCATTGTTTCTGTTGCTCTAGATCCATCAATCCACTTCCTGTAGTTGTCTGACTTGCTAGTGAGAGCATCTCCTCCATACTATATCTGAAAAAATGGGAGCGTGCAGTAATTAGGGATCTTTGCCGATGGTCGTCTTATCAACCTCCGTAACAGTGAATGAAATGACGATCGTTGATTCTTATCGAGAAGCTCATCATAGCCATCAAATATGATTAGATACCTTACTTGTTGTTCTGATACTCTTGGTATAGCACAGTAATCAAGAATGGGTACAATTGGGTCTGCTGCAGTTAGAAATTGTGCGACTTCACGTAGAGGGGCGAACACCGGAATCAACGGAATGTCATGCTTATTTACTATATTCTCGCTGACCTGTAGAGTAAGCCAACGGCAAAATGTTGTCTTGCCTGTTCCGTAGTCTCCAAGAATAAGCATCACAGGATCGGAAGGCTGAGATAACCATGTGTTCAAAGCTTCTTCAGTATTACCGTTGTGGCCACTTCTATTTTCATATCGTAACGGTACATAGTTAGCTACTCCCAAGTCTTGTTTCTGTTGGGCTATCATCTCTCGAGCAAATGTAGTTACCGCATCCTCCCAGTCTTGTCTCTTATCTCCTATGGTCTGATCAAGGTTCAGCTTCCGAAGGACCAATCCTGCTACTTCCTCTATAGGTGTGGTCAACAAGTTGACATACCCAATTGTATCTGCTACTCCTGGGATTTCTGTGTCATCGATTTTTAGTGGCAGGATATAAGCACTGTTTTCACGGAATGCCCGTGCCTGTGCAAATCTCCGTTCATGATTAGTCCATAACAACTCCGCATAATGCTTAGACAGAAACATTACACAGTAGCGTGCTCTTTTTGAGTATATATCCGCAAGATAAGTATAGAGATCCTCACCCCAAAGCCTTTCAGTCTCAAACTTGTCATAAAAGACCCGAACACCCGCTTCGGATAGGTGGTGCGCGAGCTTCTCCGCGTACTTGCGATCAGGCCCAGCGAACGTAAGTGCAACGTCGTACTCGATTTCTTTTGTCATCTTCGTCCCCTCAGAAGAGTAAGAGCCGCATCTATATACGATTCTGCTCGTGAATTCGTAGTTTCCGCTTAGCAGTCCAACTAAGTTTTGCTCGCTATGTAATGTCCATGAGCGATGCAGATTGGACGTACACCGCTACATGCGACAACTATATTATCTATAGCTGGTATTCAATACTAGTACCATGATAGCAAATTGGCTGGCAGAATGCTAGACAACCTAGCATGTATTCATGCTGTGTGCATTTTTTACTCGTGGCGAAGACCCAACACCTACCCTCCGATTGTGATAAAATACCCCTCAGTGAACGCCTCCCCCACCCCCAACCGCGCCCGTATCTACTCCTTCGCCAACCAGAAAGGCGGCGTTGGCAAGACCACTACCGCCGTCAACCTTGCGGCTTACCTTGCTGCTGGGGGGCATCGCGTGCTGCTCGTTGACGCAGACTCCCAGGCCAACGCCACCTCCAGCCTCGGCATAGACAAGAACCGCGACGAATCGTCTCTCTACCACGTCCTCATGGGCGAAGCCAGCGCCGAACAAGCTATCATCCCCATAGACCGCCCTATCTTCAAAGGCTGCCTACATCTCCTCCCATCCTCCGTCGAGCTTGCGGGCGTGGAGGTAGAGCTTGCAACTCTCGGCCAGGGCACACGCGAGTACCGCCTCAGGCAATCGCTTGAAACTCTGCGTGCTCGATATGATTACATCCTGGTGGACTGTCCCCCGTCACTTGGCCTACTCACTCTCAACGCCCTCACCGCCGCAGACGCGGTAATCATCGCGCTTCAGTGCGAATACCTCGCCCTAGAAGGATTGATGCAGCTTACAAACACCATCTCGCTCGTCCTGCGCGGCCTCAATCGCAATCTGCGCGTCCTCGGCATCGCCATGACCATGTACGACAGCCGCACCAACCTCTCGGCCCAGGTCGTCCAGGAGGTGCGCAACCACTTCCCAAACCAAATCTTCGACACGCTCATCCCGCGTAGCGTCCGCCTCAGCGAAGCTCCCAGCTACGGCCTCACCATCCTCGAATATGACCCCAACTCACGAGGCGCGCTGGCTTACGCCGCGCTTGCTGCGGAACTGGTAGCCCGCACCGCTCTCGTGGAGAGAGGAGGTCTGACCCATGCCTAAGCCTAAAGGCGGTCTCGGTCGCGGCCTCAGCGCCCTCATCCCCCAGGACCTCGACAACACCCAGCAGCCCCAACCCACGCCTGCTGAATACCCTACGCCCGACACTCCAGATATTCATCCGTCGTCCGTCGTCCATCGTCCGTCGTCCGAAGGACTGATAGAAGTCCCCACCACCGCTATCTCTCCCAATCCCCGCCAGCCCCGCCAGGAGATACGCGCGGGGGAATTGGATGAGCTTGCCGCCTCTATACGCGAGCACGGCATCCTCCAACCTCCCGTCGTCACACACGATAAGGAAGTGGGCGCTTATACCCTCATAGCGGGCGAGCGCCGCTGGCGAGCCGCTATCCTTGCCGGTCTCCAGACCATCCCCGTCCTCGTCAAAGAAGCCACCCCCCGCGAGATGCTTGAGCTTGCCCTCGTCGAGAACCTCCAGCGCGCTGATCTTAACCCCCTCGAAGAGGCTGCTGCTTACAAGTCCCTCGTTGATGAATTCGGCCTGAAGCAGGAGGAAGTAGCATCCCGCGTCGGTAAGAGCCGGGTAGCAATAGGCAACGCCCTCCGCCTCCTCAAGCTCCCTCCTGCCGTCCAGGAGTCTCTCATTCTCGGCCTTATCAGCGAGGGGCATGCTCGCGCCATCCTCCAGGTCCCCACCGAAGATGCCCAGTTGAAGCTATTGCACCACACCGTCGCCAACGGCCTCAGCGTCCGGCAGGTAGAGGCCCTCGCCCGCCGCCTCGCAGCCCAGCCCGCATCCTCTATACAGCAAAAAGAGGAGCCTGATACAAGTCAGCCTCCTCTCTACAGCGAAGTTCACGCCCTCGAAGACCGCTTCCGCACCGCCCTCGGCACGAAAGTGCAACTCTCCCGTAGCAGTCGTGGCGGCAAGCTCGTCATCTACTTCTACTCCGATGAAGAGCTAGATCGTATCTATGGAACTATCGTGGGAGACGACGAGGCGTGATGCGTAATTATTTAACCGCCAAGACGCCAAGAGCGCCAAGTAACCGCCAAGAATTGTTTATGGATTAGTTGTCTATCGTCCCTCGTCTATCGTCTATCGTCTATCGTCTATCGTCTATCGTCTATCGTCCAAATATGACCCATCTTTATCTTATACGCCACGCCGAGAGTATACTGGCGCACGGCCAGCACATACGGGATATTCTGACGGAGGACCGCCTCACTCCTGAAGGTGTGAAGCAGGCCGAACGCTTGCGTGACCGCCTCGCCGCTACGGGAGAGATTAAGGCGGACGCCCTCCTCGCCAGCAGCTACCCACGTGCCCGCCAGACGGCTGAGATTATCGCTCCTGCTCTTGGGTTGCCGGTGGTCCTGGAAGATGACCTCCAGGAGTGGCGGCCAGGCGACAACGGTGGCATGTACTGGGACGAGTACCTCGAGAAGTACGGACGGGACGATCCTTTCCGGGAGCCTTTCCGCACAACTGCCCCCGGTGGGGAATATTGGAGCCAGTTCCTGTTGCGTGTCGCCTCTACCCTGCACCGCATCGCTCACGAATATGAGGGCAAGAGCGTTGTGCTGGTCTGCCACGGCGGGGTCGTGGACGGCTCCCTTATCTCCTTCTTCGGCCTGAGTGCCCTTTATCGTCCCAGTGTTACCCTGGACACCGACAACACGTCGGTTACCCACTGGAAGCATTTCCAGGAAGATGGTGCTCCACGCTGGCAGCTAGTGAAGTATAATGACGCGCTGCACCTGCAATATGACGTTAAGAGGCAGGGATAACGATTCATTATCAGAGATGACCCTGCCGATATCGAACGAGGGCGCTGACGACAGGGAAGCGGAATTTGCCGCGACGTAGCATATAGGGGCGCGCTGCTCTTCCCCGCCTCCGAAAAAGCTGGCCTACGAGGCGAGGTTATAGCTATAGACTATTCGGAGGGGCTGGTCCTATTGGACCAGTGCAGAGGTCCACGCATTCGGCCTCACAAACGCCCACGTGGACCTCATGGACGCTGAGCGGTTAGAATTCACCGGCAGCACCCTTGGATGCCAACAGCCAACACCCGGTGGGCTATTGTGTTATACTGAGATGCTTATTCTGATAGGAGGCGATTTTGTGAGTGGATATTCGATTGACGTTCATCTTTACATGGAAAAAGGGATGTATGCCCGGCTCGTAGAGAGGGGACAAGAGCTTGGGGTGCCACTGAGCGCTGTGGTGCGCGAGGCGGTTGTGGAATACTTTGAGAAGATACCGGAAGTGCCGGAGCAGGGGCAACTGGTCCCGCAGCCTGACGATCCGATCTGGCAGCCTGCCCGGCCTCAGCGCGTCGTATGGCAAGCTGAACCGCTACAATCCTGACGTGGTCAGGGTTGAGGCGAAAGAGGGGGGGAGCTAATGCGCCGCCTGATTTTCGTCAATACAAGTGGGTGGCTGGCGCTGTATAACCCTGAAGACCCCAACCATGAAGCGGCGCGCCAGCTATGGGAGGACCTGCGCCACCAGGCGGTGCGCTTCATAACCACAGATTACGTGCTGGACCAGGTGTATACCGCGCTCAAGGTGTTCGGGTCTTTGCACTCGGCGCAGGCGTTCCACCAGGTGGTGTCGAAATCGGCATTGGTGCGCCTCTTTATGGTGGATAGCGTGATTTTCGACAGGGCGTGGAAGGTGTTTGTGGACGACGAGCAGCCGAAGTGGACGTTCACCGATTGTGTGAACTACTCAGTGATCCAGTACACCGGGGTGACGGAGGTGTTCACCTTCGACCCAACTTTTACCGCGCCTGGGATGGCTATAATTCCCAGCGCGACAAACTAGAGCTAGCGTATAAGCTTCTCCCCACCCCGATCCTCCCCAATGGGGAGGGGAGTTTGGAAAATAAACAGAAATAAAGGTTCGGCTTAGCCGAACCTTTATTTCTGTTTATTTTCCAAGGAGTTGTTAGTGCGTCTGCACACTTGCTGATGATTTGGAACGTCTTTGTTCGTAAAGTAGTATGCATTAAGTACTAGTAATGGATAGGACTTTGTTGTGGTTCGAGGGGGCGTAAAGTAGGACTGGTGGGCTATATGAGTGGCGCGTGTTTGAGGGTAATATGCTTATGAAATCTGATGCACCTATCGCGTCAGCAGCAATTATCCGCAAATAGTTAATCCGACATATTCGGAAAAGGAAAATCCAATGCGCGCCAAGATCGAGCAGCTGAAGAAGAAGGGCCAGGGCCTGGTCGAGTATGCACTCATTCTCGTCCTCATCGCCATAGTGGTTATCGTAATCCTGACCTTCCTCGGCGGCCAAGTCAACAGCACCTTCTCGAAGATCGGCTCCGGCCTGAACGGCTAATTCCGACACGCGAAGCGTAAAAGTAAACAAAAATCAGGAGCGCAGCGCGCTCCTGATTTTTGTTTACCCGGAAAAGTCAGTCTTCGAGCAAGAGTTCCTCTTCGGTGAGGACTTCTAGCTCGCTGTCGCCCATCATCTTGCCCGACTGGTCGGTGCGCGGGACGAGGGCTATGGAGGCTACTTCGTCGTTGTCGCGCATGTTCATCACGGCGACACCCTGGGCTGGGCGGCCCTTGTGGGGGATGTTGTCGGCGAAGACGCGTATTACCTGACCTTGCGTCGAGATGACTACAAGGTCATCTGCACCGTACACCACGCGGGCTATGCACACCTCTCCGCCTTTAGGGATTAGGGTGATGGCACGCACGCCGCCGCCTGCTCTACCCTGGCGTGGGAAGCTGGCGATGGGTGTGCGCTTGCCCATACCCTTGCCGGTAACGACCAACAAAGAAGCTTTGGTGTCGGCTCGCACCACGTCCATGCTCACCACTTCGTCACCCTTAGCGAGGCGGATAGCCGCCACGCCTGCCGTTGCACGGCCCATCGGGCGTGCCTGCTTCTCCGAGAAGCGGATACCCTGGCCCTTGCGGGTGATGACTACCACATCGCCGTCGCCATGTGAGAGCCTGGACGATGCCAGCTCGTCCCCCTCTTCGAGGTTGATGGCGATGATGCCTGTGGAGCGTACAGAGGCTGTAATCCTTGAGGGGGGTCTTCTTTATTTTGCCCAGCTTGGTCGCCAGGACCAGGAATGCACCGTCATTCTGGAAGTCACGCACGGCGATGAGACCTGTGACCTGCTCCTGCGGCTCAAGAGAGACCAGGTTGACCAGGGGGAGGCCCTTCGACTGGCGGGCGGCATCGGGCACCTCATGGGCTTTTAGCTGGTAGACCTTACCCTTGTTCGTGAAGAAGAGGAGGTTGTCGAGGGTGTTGCAGGTGATCATGTGCTGCACGGCGTCCATGTCGCGGGTGACCATACCGATGATGCCGCGACCACCCCTGTGCTGGCGCTTGTAGGTGTCGTGGGGGAGGCGCTTGATGTAGCCCCGGTCGGTGATGCTTACAAGCACCTGCAGGTCGGGGATAAGGTCGTCCTCGCTGAACTCGGCGCTGGTCGACTCGACGATACGGGTGCGGCGCGCATCGCCATACTTCTCTCTTAGCTCCTTGAGGTCGGCCTTGATGAGGCCGTATATCTTCTGGGGGCGGGCCAGCAGGTCTTCGAGGTAGCCTATCTCCTTGATGACCGCTATGTACTCGTCCTCGATCTTCTTGCGCTCAAGAGCGGCAAGGCGGGATAGGCGTAGCTCCAGGATGGCCGGGCCTGGGCTGCCGAGAACTTGAACTTCTCGCGCAGGTTGCTCTTGGCGCTGTCGGTGGTGCGGCTCTGGCGTATGGTGGTGATTACCGCGTCGAGGTTGTCGAGGGCGATTTTGAGACCTTCGAGGATGTGGGCGCGCTCCTGGGCCTTCTTGAGGAGGTGGCGGGTGCGCCGGGTGATGACCTCGTAGCGCCAATCGAGATGGTATTGCAGGGCGCGCTTGAGGGTAATCGTGCGCGGCTCGTTGCCGTTGACGAGGGCCACCATGTTCACACCGAAGGTAGACTGCATGGCGGTGTATTTGAAGAGAAGGTTGAGTATCTTCTTGGGCTGGGCGTCACGCTTCAGCTCGATGACGAGGCGCATACCGTTGCGGTCAGATTCGTCGCGGACGACGCCCGCACCGGGGAGACGGTCATCGTGCATAAGATCGGCTATCTTCTCGTGCAGGTGGGCCTTGTTCACCTGGAAGGGTAGCTCTGTGACGATGATGCTGTAGCGTCCAGCGCGGCTCTCCTCGACGTAGGCTTTGGCGCGCATGACCACGCGGCCCCTGCCCGTCGCGTATGCCTCCATGATGCCTTCGTTGCCGAGGATGACGCCTCCGGTTGGGAAGTCGGGACCTGGGATGAACTTCATCAGGTCTTCCACTGCGGCGTCGGGGTTGTCAATGAGGAATGTGATCGCGTCGGTAAGCTCGGCCAGGTTGTGGGGCGGGATGTTGGTCGCCATACCAACTGCTATGCCTGTGGCCCCGTTTAGGAGCATGTGGGGCACGCGAGCGGGCAGGACGGTAGGCTCCATCGCCTTCTCGTCGTAGTTGGGTATGAAGTCTACGGTATCTTTGTCTATGTCGAGGAGAAGCTCTTCAGCGATTTCGCGCATACGTGCCTCGGTATAGCGCATTGCCGCCGCGGGATCGCCGTCTACGGAGTTGTGCACGAACACGCCACTTGCAAGTAAGAAGTTGTGATGCTCACCTACGGTAATGTCGTAAACATCCTCATATTCATCCAGCCAACGCACAGAGACGATACGATGGTTATATGTCCTGCCTGCTTCGAGTACATCTTCAAAACTACCGAAGGAACTGATAGCGGTATCTAGCCTGGGTATCCAGTTAGCGTCACGCCGCGCTTCATATACATCCGGCGTGATCGAGGCATCAGTTGCTTCGTGTAGCAAACGCGAAACATAACGTGCTATTCTTTGCTTAACTGCCTTGGCTGCCATTTCGCGCATCATTTGCGGATTGTCAGCTAAGCGACGTGCATTGCTGCGTTTGACGCCTTCACTCTGAGCCTCGCGGAAATCACTGTCTTCCCACTGGTGGGCAATCTTCTCACGGTGCTGTTCACGAGTCGCCGGGTCTTCCCACAAAGTGGAGGCCATACGGGAAAAATGGTCCTTACGATACTTAGCGCGGTATGTCTGGTCCTGCCATAATCGACGTGAAGAAGCACTCAACCTAACACGTAATTCAGGGGAGGCCATAGCACGCACGATAGCTTCTATAATTTCAGCACGCTTGGTCTCATCTCCCCACATAGCGCGACTTTTTTCTGAGATAATCTGGGCTACACGCGTCCTCTCTTCTGGGGACAACGGGCGCTTTGAAATGCCGGACAGGGCTACACTCATCTTTGCTCGATAGTCAGGATCTTCCCAGAGCGCTCTCATACGCCTGGACATCTCTGCGCGTGCTTCTATATCATCCTGATAGCGTTTCTTTAGTGACGCAGAGACACGGGGGCCATTCTCGCGGCGAAACGTCTCATCCCGGTTTTGCAGGGCAAATTGACGCCTGAGTCTACGTCGCACTTCAGGGTGTTCATCGTAGTAACGTTGTACTCCCTGACGCTGTACGGCCCTGAATAACTCATTCTTCCAAAGTGTTCCCAACTGCTCAGCGTGAAGGTGTAGGTGCTCCAAGAAGGTCATGCGCTCTATATTGCTGGGACTGTTGTCGAAGCGATTGAAGTTTCTGTGGTGCCGGACGAAAGGACCTCTAACTTTGCGCGCCAATCCTCGCTGCACATTGAACTCATCCGCTAAGCGATGTACAAACTCATACTGCCCAGTAGCGGGTTGAAGTACGCGCAGATAGCTATTCAAGCGCTCTTTGACTGGGGCTGTATCAAAGTAGCCCGGCATTAGACTATCATCGAGTGTGAGGTTTTGGGCCTCTTTATACGTTCCATCGCGAAGCATAAATCTATGGTCAGGGGTGCAACGTATCGTTTCTCCGTTGTCCAGTGTTACTTCGAACAAGCGCACCTTGTGGCGAGTTATACGCGAGTTGCGACCTTCGCCAACAACAATGCGGCCTTCCTTATCGACAGAGTAGACGTAGAAGACCGAATCAGGGGTAAGTTGCTCAAGCTCAGCGAACGATTTTTCCGTACCATCCAGCAGCTTGATCTTGGTGTCGCCTGTGAAGCAACCATAGTTTCCCTGCCCATCCACGAGGGGGTAGCGCATGGAGAAGTCTTGCGCCATGCGGACGAGGGTGTCGTAGACGGCGGTCTCGCCGTGCGGGTGGTACTCTTTGAGGACTTCGCCGACGATACCGGCGCTCTTGCGGTAGGGGACGTTATGGCGCAGGCCCATGCCGTTCATGGCATAGAGGATGCGGCGCTGCACAGGCTTGAGGCCGTCGCGCACGTCCGGGAGGGCGCGGGAGACGATTACGCTCATGGCATAATCGAGGTAGGCCGAGCGCATTTCGCTGTCGAGATTTACGGGTCGAATTGTGCCTATTTCCATGTGTGTTGGGTCCTTATTAGAAGCTAGAAATTAGAGATTCAGAAGGTAAGAATGAATAATAACTGCGCTGTTTTGTTCTCGCGCGGCGAGGGATGTTGTATCAACATATTATACCCGATTCTTGGGGAAATTAGCCAGGTTTTACACATAATATCAGAATATTTGTTCGCAAGAATTAAAGAAGGATGCAACCGCTGAGATACCAGGAACGCTTGGAACCCGCCGGGGCTAATGAGGGGCATAGAGTAACAACAAAGCAAAGGGGATACAAGTGCTCTATCCACCTGATCCTTCGCTTTGCTCAGGATGACATTCATACTGGTGCTTCTTCCCACCAGCTTGCATTCCTTCGCCCATGTATTGTTCTTTCGCTTGATACGCATGGGGGCGTGCCAGCGGCACGCCCCTACAAACCATACGCAAGTTTGGGTGTTGTTTTGCGTGGTGTTACTTGAATACGCGGGCTACTTCATGGGATGAGAGGATTATGGCGAAGGTAACGCCAAGCCCGATGCTTGCAAAGGAGGATAGGTAATTAGAAGGGTCTGACGGGTAGGTTAGTGCCAGGGCCACTACACTGGCCGCCGCACCGAGAAGGTATAAGACTATCGCTGTGATGCGCGCCCAGTTTTGCAGGTACAGCAAGCCTACGCCCAATATCAGGCTGACTCCAATAGATACAGGTAATCCAAAAATAAGAAGGTTATAGAGCGCGGGCGAGTTGTCGCTTATGTTCTGGAGATCAACGTCAAGTACGCGTACCCATGTATAGAGCAGGGAAGCCGCGCCGACAAAGTGCAAAGCGGCAATTACGGTTACGGCTGTTGGGCGTGTAACAGGAGGGACATCTCTCATGGTAGAGAGTATAACAAGGCAACGACGGCGCGTCCAACAGGGTGTATGAGACGAATGTTTGGCCCGGGAGTAAATGCTTACGCGTCAGGGTTATTGGGTTACTGTGTCGCTGCTCAGGGAGGACACAACTGTCGGGGACACAACTGTCGGGGACACAATTGTGGGGGACGCCATAGGGCTGTCTCGGAGGGCAGTTCGCAGGGCGGTGACTATCGCTCGAACGTAACGCTCGTCGTCGGAGGCGAAGGGACAGGCGCTACCGAAGGTGCCGTTGATAGAGATTATGAAGATGTGGTCCGTCTTCATGACCATCTGCATTATGAGTATGGTGAGACCCGCCAGGGCTATGAGCATACCTAACACGCTGGCAACAGGCATAGCGCCTTCCCAGGAGATGGGGAGGAAATGCTGCAAATTGGTTACGGCGAACATCAGGAGCGACCCTGCCACGATGAGGAAGGAGGGCACATTGCGAGCACGGTCGGTCTGGGTGGTCAAAACATTTACCGAGGTAATGTCGGCCAGCCTGTAGCTCTTGCCTCCGAGCCGGGCGGATTCGCTGGTGATTTTTGTGGAGCTATCTGAATAGTGTACGATTTCTTGCATGATAATAATTGGCCTCCAATGAGATATACGAGGTGAGGTAACACCTGTGTGGAGAAGGAAAAAGGATAAGGGATAAAGGATAAGAGCAGTAGTTGGTCATCTGTCGTCCGTTGTCAAGGATGCAGCAGCCCTGGTATTCTGTGGATGCACCCTTGACATAAGATGGTGCCTGCTCTATACTTGCCTCACTTCGGCGCGTGGCTGAATAGCGTGTTAGCTTGCGCGTAGATGTTGATGCGACACTTGCAGGGAACAGGAGAGACTGATGTACACGCAAAATCCGCCGCCGTCGCCACAGGACCAGGACAGGGGGCAAGCGCAGATGTCGCAGCAGCCGGTGTACTACGGCGGCCCTCCCAACCAGCAGGGGGCAAAAGAGGCGATGGAGCGTAACGTGCTTACGGCATTACGCGTCCTGGCATGGGTCGCGCTGGGGGTGGGCGTGTTGTCCGCCTTGATGTTGTGTGGGATAGGCGCGGCTGAAATGGGCGATTGGAACAGGGTGTCTGCGGCAAGTCAGAACCTGGGCACGTATATGTTTCTCAAAAATATCGCCTTTGGACTGGCGATCACGGTCATATCAGGGGTGCTGTGGGCCGTGTGCATGGCGCTTGCGACCATAATGGAGAATGTGGTGAAGAGTCGGGGGAGGATGTGACGATGGACGATGGACGACGGACGATGGACGATGGACGATGGACGATGGACGATGGATGATAAAACATGTGGATGAGTGAGAGTAATTGGGATGGCGTAGTGCGTAAATACCGGCTGTTAGTTACAAATTGTAGATTATTTGTCAGCAAATTTTCGTTTATATGGTTGACAGGCGCGTAGGGCTGATTTATACTTGGCTCACTCGTAATTTGTGAACCGAAGTACAGAGTGGCTCCGTTGTTGCTTTGTGCAACGGTATTGTCTATATCAAGAGATAAAGTTAAGCTAGAGAAGGAGGAACGTAATGAACACAGATGACCGGCCAGCAGGATCGCAACCACCGCAGGGGCAACCCCCTCCGCAGCAAGGCTACCAGCAGCCACCACCGCAGCAAAGCTATCAGCAGCCTCCCCCTCAGCGTCAGGGGCCTTCAATGCCGGATATGGGGAATATGGCAAACATGGGGAAAGGTAACCCCTACCTGGTAAATCCGGACGTCAAGCTGAACTCGCTTGAGCGATTGACGGTGCTGCTGATCAGGCTCGTCGCGTGGATAGCTCTGATCTTGCTCATCATACGTGTGTGCGGCGGGGGTATCGATTCGCTAATGAACTCCAACGGCAGCTTCGGCCTCATCTGGAGAGCGTTCCTCAACTACCTGGCAGAGTTTGCCGGTGGCGCTATCGCCGCAGTGAGCCTACTCGCGCTGGCGTCCATAGTGGAGAGCCTGGCTACGATGCGAAGCAACAGGTCTTAGAGCTTCTAACAAAACCAGCCGGGATATTGGACGAAGGACAAAGGACGATTACTACTAAGAAGAAATAAAAGAGGAGGACAAGTTATGTATCAAGCTCCACCACCAGGGCAGCAACAGCCCGGTGGATACCCACAGCAAGGCCCGCCGATGGGCTACCCACAGCAAGGGCCCCCACAGAGGGGCGGTGGCGGCAACATGTTCGTAAGCCCAGGCGTTCCCCTGAACCCGCTTGAGCGAATGGCGGTCATGCTGATAAGGATTATAGCGTGGGTCGCCTTGTTATTCGTGGTGATATCGGCCTGTATAAAAGGCATCTTCATACTCACGAATATCCCGCAAGTAGATGGCTTCAAGGTTCTGCTCGGTGCTGTTGGCGATCTAGTAGGTTTGATAGCTGGGCAATTGATTTGGCCTGCTATCTTGTTCGCAGTAGCCGTCCTCATAGAGAACCTGGTAGCCTGGAGGCATAAGGCTTAGAACTCCAATGACCTTTGAAAAACATGAGACATCCCGAATTTTATATTCGTGCCTGTCTCATGTACAAATACACACCAAACCCCCACCCCCAGCCCCTCCCCACTGGGGAGGGGAGTTTGAAAAAAGCATCAAAAATGAGCTTCCTGCGCAGCAGGAAGCTCATTTTTGATGCTTTTTTCAAGGGCAGTGATACGTCACCAAGTTTGCTGAAAATTCGGGATAACTCATGTTTCTAGCGCCCCTCCCCAAGTGTGAGGGGCGCTACGATTACCTGGTGCTTGGAAGGAGGAACCAGCCGCGCGCCGTCTCCTCCGTCTTGAGGAAGTTTAGCAGCATGTTGGCTACCTTTGCACGCCCAGTTGTGGCTGGGTGGGTGCCGTCTTCGGCGAAATCGCTGCACTGCCAGGTAAGGCCATCGTTGCGCGGCTTGAGGCCGTCCGCCCATAGATATGGACCCCAGGCGAGCCAGGCCCCTGGCGGGTCTCCTACGGTGCGCTCCTCGATGAGCCACTTGACGGCGAAGCCACTCTGATAAGCGTATGGCTCTGGGTTGAGGGCTGTGCTGGCGTAGCCTGCGTAGATGCGGCTCGCCATGTAGATAATCTGGAGGTTGGGATAGCGCGTCTCCATGATGCCAACTATGTCGCGGAGGGCGTCGCGCAGGCCCTGTGCGTCGGCGGGGAACTGGCGGTTCTCACCTGCGATGGCCTCTTTGAGCCAGGCGGTCTGCACCTGATTGGGGGTGACACCCGCGTTGGCTAAGCGCTGGTCTATTATCGTCCAGAAGGGGGCGTTAGGGTTCCTGATTACCTGGGCATCCTGCCCGCCCTGCGCGCCGTCCACTATGGTTAGCCTGGGGTTTTTCTGGGGATCGGCGTCGGCCATGCTTTTGAACGTCGAGAATTCCTGGGTGGTGTTGGACATGCCGACGGAGAGGAGCACGATCTTGCCGTTGGTGGGGTCGGGCTGGCCGTTGGCGTTGAGGGGCACGACGAGCCGAGCGCGAGCGCGTCCTATCCATTTGTAGTCGAGCGGGGGGTGGTTTTCACCGAAGGGGTAGAGGCCGCCCTCGTAGCCATGGTACGTGCCTGCGCCCAGGTCGTTTAGCGGCGGATAGCCGGTGGAGGTCCGGTCGCAATTGGCGTGGGGCGTGTCTGACCGCGTAGGACTGGAGGTTATCCCTCCCAAATTGAGGAAGGGTAGGAGGAGCACGGCAGTATAGGGCAACCAGGACTTGCGAGTGGCGAGTGCAATCATGGTGGACCTCCTTTTATTGCTACCTACGTTATTGCGGCGGCTCTATAGTTACGTTGCCATTGTAGTTTGAGAAAGAAGTGCGTACGATGACGCCTGCGCCGCTTTCCATCTCTACTGATAGGGTCATGCGGTCAAGGCGGGAGTTGGCGTCGTTGACCCAAACGTCCACGTTGATGCGGCTGGTGCTATAGATTTGACGTGTAGAGCTATCGTCCGTGTCGGCGGCCATGCGCGCGGTGTCTACCGCGAAGCGGACGCGGTGTAAGGTCTTATCTCCCTGCGTGTCAGTGCTTATAAGTTGGGCCGTACCGGGCTGGTAGTAGTTGAGGTATGAGGTAAAGGTGAGGGGATTGACAATGCCGAGGCTTGAGCTGCTGGTATCCTGTTGCGCCCAGGGGTCGTTGATGGTGTCGCGCTTCCAGGTGTCACCGCCGATGGTGACGTACTGGCCTAGCTGGGGGATATTGGAGTCGAGGGTGAAAGTATCGGGGAGGGAGACGTCGCCGCTCAAGGTGAGGTTCAGTGGCTGGGTATCTGTGATGTCTGGCCTCTCCGAATTGACCCCGAAGAAGCCGACCTCGCTACGGTAGCTCAGGGTCTTCACGTCACGCATCGCATCAGCGGCGCGGTTGAGGGTGGCTTCAGCCTCTGCGTCTATGGCAACGGCTGTGATCGAAGACGTGGCTAGAGAAGTGGGGGTAAGGGCGGCTATGGCTGTGGGAGTAAGAAGCGCGCTTGATGCGTTTGACGGCCCCTTGGAGGCAAGGAGCAGCGTCAGGACTAGGGCAGGTATGGCGAGGAGGGCCAGGACCGCTGCTATGAGGAGGGGGACACGGCTGCGGGGGCGTGTGGGGGTTATGTAGGTAGGGGTGTAGGGTTGGGCGTATTGTGGATAGATGGGGCCGGTGATTGGTGTTTGAGGGTTGGCTGTCTCCTGCGAGTACGGTACTGGAAGTTGAAGTGCAGGAATAGGCGCGGGCGGTATAGCGTCCGCTACTGTGTAGGCGGGTGCGGTCGTAGTGGAAGTAGATGCGAGAGGGGAGCCGCACCTGGCGCAGAACTTCTGGCCTGGGTGGGTATCAGCGTTGCATTGAGGACAGTTCATTGAACTGCTTCAGTTGCATATCGTAAAGCTTCACGGATATCTTCTTTCTCTAAGTCAGGAAAGTCAGAAAAATCTCATCCTCCGTCATCCCATCGGCTAACATACCTAGCACAGTAGCAACAGGAAATCTCATGCCACGAATGCACGGCACACCGCCCATCTGCTTCGGATTAATAGTGATACGTTGAAACTCCATGCTGCTACGCTCCTACTTTCGTCACCGACGTTACGTCTGAGGTCATTGTACGCCAAAGTCATTGCTGGAACAAGCCTGGACTGATGTTCAGAATCTCATGAGTAAACAAAATCGGTGCGCCGAGCGCACCGATTTTGTTTACTCATACTATGATCCTTTATTTGCCCCCAGCCGTCAGGACGGATGATATTATCGTGGGGAGGGAGTTGCGGGTGGCGTCGAGGATGGGCCAGGAGACGATGAAGAAGAGGATGACGGCGATGGCGGAGGCCACGAGGGTCCAATGGATGGCGGGGGAGGGGCGCGGCTCGCGGGCGGCCTTCGGCTCCTCGAAGTACATGTACCAGATGATGCGCAGGTAGTAGAATGCAGCCACCGCGCTATTGAGGACGCCTATGACGGCTAACCACGTGAGGTTGGCGTCGAGGGCGGCTACGAAGACGTAATATTTGCCCAGGAAGCCGATGGTGGGGGGTATGCCCATGAGGGAGAGCAGGAAGAACATCATCAGGCCGGCCTGGGCGGGTGCCCACGACGATAGACCCCGGAAGCTCTCAATCCCATCGGTGAGGCCGTTGCGCTGTACCCACACCACGATGCCGAACGCTCCCATGTTCATAAACATGTAGGAGAAGAGGTAGAAGAGCATCGAGGAGATAGCTTCCTGCTGTTGGGCGGGGGCGGAAGTGTATGATGCGAGGCCGACCAGCACGTAGCCAGTGTGGGCGATGGAGGAATAGGCGAGCATACGCTTGACGGAGCGTTGGGTGACGCCGACTATGTTGCCGAGGGTCATCGTCAGGATGCTGAGGACGACGATGACGGGCACCCAGGTTTGCCATGCGGGGCCGAGGGCCTCGGTCATGATGCGGATGGTGGCGGCGAAGCCCGCGACTTTGGGGCCTACCGACATGAAGGCTGTGACCGGCGTGGGCGCGCCCTGGTAGGCGTCGGGGGTCCACATGTGGAAGGGGACGGCGGCTATCTTGAAGCCGAGGCCAGCTATGAGCAGGAGAATGGCGAGCAGGACCCAGCCGGAATTGGCCGCGCCTGTCGAAGTCTCTATTTGCGAGATGACCTTGCCGATTTCGCGGAGGTTGGTGTGGCCCGTGGAGCCGTAGAGCCAGGCCATGCCGTAGACGAGGATGGCAGTGGAGAAGATGCCGAGGAGGAAGTATTTGAGGGCCGCTTCATTGGAGAGCTTGTCGGTGCGAGCGAAGCCTGTGAGGATGTAGATCGAGATGGACATCAGCTCGATGCCCACGAATAGGGAGGTGAGGTCAACCGCCGCAGAGGTGAACATCATTCCCAATGTGGCGAGGGCAACAACCGCGTAATATTCGCCCAGGGCCATGCCGCGCTCTTTGATGAACTGTGTAGAGAAGAGGACGGCGATAATGGCGGTGCCGAGGGAGAGCATTTTGAAGAATAAGCCGAGGTTGTCGACCACGACCATGCCGCCGAAAGATTGCTGCTGGTCTATGTCCGCGCTCCCTATCCACCTGTTGAAGTAGGCGATGCAGACGACGAAGGCGACGACGTAGCCCACGATGCTGATAGCCGCGAGAGTCTGGCTCTTGGAGTTGCGGCCCCGCGTGAATAGGTCATAGAAAATGAGGACGAGAGACATCGCCAGCACGATCAATTCGGGCAGGATAGTCTCCAGGTTCATGTTCAGCGCGTCGTAATTGGGCATATCGTTTCCTCTGGTTCAAGGTTCAAGGTTCAAGGTTCAAAGTAGTCGGTAGTCGGTAGTCAGTAGTGGGAATGTTTACGAGGAGTCTAATCCTCAACCTGTCATTCTGAGCGAAGCGAAGAATTTAAAGAAGGATCGTGCTCTTCAGGCTTGGAAGCGTTCATACATCCTAAATTCTTCGCTTCGCTCAGAATGACAGGTTGAGGATTACAGTTCTTTCTTACGCTACCTACTCCATAAAACCTCTGCGTACTCTGCGTCTCTGCGGTGAAACAGTGTGAAATCTTGATGACTCCTTTGTGTACTTGGTGTCTTGATGCTTAGAAAATCCTCAGCGGAAGAAGATGTGGGTGAATGAGGCTGCGTTGGGTATCTGGGTGGTTACGGTTGCGACCAGGTGCTGGGTGGCGGGAGCTATCATTTCGAGGATGGGGCCGGGGAAGACGCCCATCAGGATAGCGCCAGCGGCCAGTACGCTGAGCGATACGCCTTCAGCCAGGTTGAGGTCGGGGAAGCGTTTGGCTTCGCTGACGGTCTTGCCGAACATGACGCGCTGGAACATCCAGAACAAGTACCATGCGGCGAAGATGACTACGGCGGCAGTGATGGTGCCTACCAGCCAGTCGGCGCGGAATGCTCCCTGCATCGCGAGGAACTCACCGATAAAACCGCTCAGGCCGGGGAGGCCCACCGAGCCGAGCATCATGAACATGAACATGGTGCCAAAGAAGGGCATCGGCTTGGTGATGCCGCCCATGTCGGATATTTGGCGGCTGTGCAGGCGGTTGTAGATAACGCCTACGCATAGGAAGAGTCCGCCCGTGAGGAGGCCATGGGAGAGGATAACGATAATCGCGCCGTCCACCCCTTGAGTGGCGAGGTTGACCGCATCCTGGCCGCGCTCTTGCAGGCCGGGGGCGCGATTCATCAGCACGCCCGTGAAGAGGCCGAGGGTCACGAAGCCCATGTGGCTGACGGAGGAGTAGGCTATCAGCTTCTTGAGGTCGGGTTGGACGAGGGAGACGAGCGCGCCGTAGATGATGGCAATGACGGAGAGGCCGATCATGATGTCGGCAAAGGTGGCCGCGCCTGCCGGGGTGATAGGCATGGCGAAGCGGATGAAGCCATACGCGCCCATCTTGAGGAGGACGCCCGCCAGGATGATCGAGCCTGCGGTGGGGGCTTCGACGTGCGCGTCCGGGAGCCACGTGTGGAAGGGGAACATGGGGACCTTGATGGCGAAGGCGGCAGCGAACGCCAGGAAGACCCAGTTCTGGAAGTCGCGGGGGTCGCCTGGACCTAGCTCCATTAGCCTCAATATGTCGAGCGTGTTGTGTTGGAGGTAGAGTGCGATAATCGCAACCAGCATGAGTAGGGAGCCTGCCAGCGTATAGAGGAAGAACTTGACGGCTGCGTACACGCGGTTGGAGGAACCCCATACCCCGATAATGAGGGCCATCGGTACAAGCATTACTTCCCAGAAGATGTAGAAGACGAAGAAGTCGAGCGAGACGAATACGCCGAGCATACCCGCTTCAAGGAGAAGGAAGACGATGTAATACTCTTTGACGCGCTTCTGTATAGGCTCCCAGGAGACCCAGAGGGAGATGGGGGTCAGTATAGTAGTCAGCACTACAAGGAGGATGGAGATTGTATCCACACCCATATGGTAGCCTATATTGAGGCCGCCCCCGGTCGAACCGGTTGCATCGCTTGCGGTGGAGAGCCAGACGAATTTCTCTTGGAGCTGGAAGCTGGCGACGCCTTTCATGCTGGACGCATCTGTGGTGAGGTAAGCGACGAGCGCTACTATAGAGAGCACGAAGGTAATGAGCGCGCCCGCCATAGCGACTTTCTGGATGACGCCCTTCTCTTTGAGGAAGAGCAAGGCTATCGCCGTCAGCACCGGGACGTAGACGATTAGGGATAAGATGGGGAAGCCTAGTGTGTTGTCTTGTATGTCGAACACTCGATCCTCCGGGTTAGTTGTCAACCATTATGTTCACGACTGGCCTGATAACCCTTTTCTAGTGCCTGCTTACCTGTGTTGAATAGCTCCTCGAATATACCTGGCACTTTCTCCTGAACTGTGTGAAAATCTGGATATACAAGCTCCGGCAATCTTTGAACTACATCTTCAAAGATATCTTGTCCTGGAATTGCTACATTCCAGTAAACTTGTGCATCTACGAGCCATCCGGTTTTTAGAGCCGCAACGTCAACCCACCAAGTAAGCGTATATCCATTCTCCAGTTCAGCTTCGATCCATGCTTCTAGATTAAGCCCACTTTCATGTCTGCGCTTCTCGAAATCAAATGCTATATCATATCGAAGACAGTTGACATCAGATACTACATTGATAACAATCGGAGCAATTTCTCCTCTTCCCCAACTCAAGTAACGTCCGAAATCTGCAAGTTGCTCTCGCGTTCGAGCTAGGAAGTTTAGAGCCTCTATCACTATTGGGTCATTGTGCAACTCCATAAGAACTATAAGTCGTTGCCTTTTCTTACTTCGGTAGGATGATAAACAAATACGTCACCAGAGCCAGTACACCTACACCTATAGCCAGGGCGTAGCCTTGCACGAAGCCGGTTTGGACGCGGCGCAGCTTGCCACCGGAACCTCTTACGAGGCCAGCCACTCCATTTACAGCGCCGTCAACCACTCGCTGGTCGAAGCGCCAGAAACGGTAGGCGAGGGACTTGCCTCCATCCACGAGCACTCTCTGGTAAAGCTCATCGAAGTACCACTTGTGGAGGAGGGCGTTGTAGAGCCAGGGCATCCCTTGCGCCATCGTGCCGGGGAGGGTGGTCTGGCGGAAGTAGACCAGGAAGGCGGCGAATATGCCTGCTATCGCGGTCATCGTTGAGATGAGCATAATCATCATCGTGGGCAGGGTGAAGCCCGCGGCGGGGTGGATTGCACCGGAGGCATGAAGAGCAGGCTCGAAAACCGGCTCGATGAAGTGGTGGAATAAGCCCGCGTCGGGTGGCACGCCAACGAAGCCTGCGAATGCTGCCCCTAGAGCCAGCAGGATGAGAGGTATCGTCATGAGGGGCTTCGACTCGTGCGGGTGAACGTCTTTGGGCACGTTATCCTTGCCGTAGAAGACGACGAAGACGAGCCTGAACATGTATAGGGCGGTGAGGAAGGCCGCCGCCATGAGCATCGTGCCGATCACCCAGTGATTGCGCAGGAAAGCGCCCCCTATGATTTCATCTTTGGACCAGAAGCCCGCGAACGGTATCACGCCCGCGTTCGCCAGGGCCGCAATGAGGAATGTCCAGAATGTGACGGGCATCTTCTTGCGTAGCTGGCCCATCTTGCGGATGTCCTGCTCGCCGTGCATACCGTGTATGACCGAGCCTGAGCCGAGGAAGAGGAGGCCCTTGAAGAAGGCGTGGGTCATGAGGTGGAAGATGGCGGAAGCCCACGCGCCTATGCCGAGGCCCGCGAACATGTAACCTAACTGGGATACGGTGGAGTATGCGACCACGCGCTTGATGTCGTTATTGACGAGGGCTATCGTCGCTCCAAGCACGGCGGTGACCGTGCCTATGATGGCGACAACGGCGAGTGCGTCGGGCGCGAGGGAGAACATCGGGTTGAGGCGGGCTACCATATAGATGCCCGCCGTGACCATCGTTGCGGCGTGTATGAGGGCGCTGACGGGGGTGGGGCCTTCCATAGCGTCGGGGAGCCAGACGTGGAGGGGGAACTGCGCGCTCTTGCCCATCGCGCCCGCGAAGAGCAGCAGGCATATGACGGTCAGGTTGCCCAGCACCATCTCCGGGTTGTGCTCCACTATCTCGAAGATGCTGCTGTACTTCAGGTCGGGGGCGATTGTGAAGAAGTTGACGAAAATCATCATGATGCCGAGCGCGAAGCCAAAGTCGCCTATGCGGTTGACGATGAAGGCTTTTTTGGCGGCGTCGCTGGCAGATTTCTTGGCGTACCAGAAGCCGATGAGGAGGTATGAGCAGAGACCTACCGCCTCCCACCCCACGAACAAGAGGAGGAAGTTGTTCGATAGCACGAGCACCAACATGCTGAAGACGAAGAGTGGAAGGTAGGTGAAGAAGCGGGCGATGTCGGGATCGTCGGCCATGTACTCGATGGAGTAGATGTGAACGAGCGTGCCGACGGACGTGACCACGAGGAGCATGACTACGGTTAGCGGGTCAATAAGGAAGGCGACGTTTATGGTGAAGTCGCCGGAGGGTATCCAGGTGTAGAGCGTGTACTCGAAAGCCTCGCCGTGCGTGCGGACGAATATGAACTCAAGAAGGATGGCTACTGAGAGGAGGAAGGTGAGGCCGACGAGGGAGGAAGCGATGAGGCCGGAGGCTTTCTTCAGCCTGCGCCCGAACAGGCCGTTGATTATGAAAGCAAGCAGCGGGAAGGCGAGCAAGAGCCATACGACATTGAGCACGTAGGCTTCCAGCGGGGCAGTCGCAGCCGCCGGCGTATGCTCCTCGGCCTGGGCCGCGATGTTGTATAGAGTGTTTAGTAACGTATGATGCATCTACTTCTCCGGTAGTCGGTTGTCAGTAGTTGGTAGTCGGCATCCGATAATCTATCTCGTAATCTATCTCGAACTGTAATAGTTAGCCTGTCATTGTTAGAAGGTGTCCAGGAACTGTAATTCTCAGCCTGTCATTCTGAGCGAAGCGAAGAATTTAGGGATGTCCGCCACTTGTGTTGTTTTCTATTAACTTCTGAGCGTCCCCACCATCTTTAGATTCTTCGCTTCGCTCAAGAATGATAGGTAAAGGGGTGCTGTTTGTCCTGAGCTATGCTTGCTCCTCACTCTTTCATAATCTCCATGTCGGTGGTGTCTACTGTGGCTTTCTGGCGGACTAGGGAGATGATAATGGCGAGGCCAACTGCGGCTTCGGCGGCGGCTACTGTGACGACGAAGACCACGAAGTTCTGCCCGGCCATCGAGTTTAGCTGAGCGCCGAAGGTTATTAGAGAGAGGTTTACCGCGTTCATCATCAGCTCGGCGGACATGAAGATGACCAGCACGTTGCGCCGGGTGAGGACGCCGATCAGGCCGATGCTGAAGAGTATGGCGCTCACAGCCAGGAACCACGCCATAGGCACACCCGTGGTGCCCGATACGGTAGATGGAGCTTGCGATTGTGCCAGGATTGAAAACATAACCGCTCCCTTTTTGGAATTAGAAAGGATAAATTATAAAAGTTGAACAGTTTTCCTTTATCCTTTATCCTTTATCCTTTTTACTTCGTCTCGACCTCCACGCCTGATGTGGTGCCTGCGCCTACGCCACTCGGCTGCTCTACTGTGGGCACTTCGGTCATGCTGTCGCTCTTGTGACTGGTGTACTTCGAGCCGAGGGCGGGGAGGAGCTTCTTCTCTACTTGCTCGTCCTGCGGCAGGTTTGCTCCCGTTCTGCGGGCTAGTGAAATGCCTATGGAGGTGTGCATATCTTCCACCTCGGCAGGCTCTTCCTTGCGGGCCAGAACTATAGCGCCGATTACGGCCAGGAGAAGGATGAGGGAGGCCACTTCAAAGGGGAAGAGGAACTGGGTGTAGAGCGTCTGGCCGAGGGCCTGTACGTTGCCGCCTAACCTGGCTACTTCGGTTGTGCTGAAAACAGTGGTTGTACCGCCCACGGTATCGCCTATAGCTGCCTGCCGGGGTTGGGAGCTAAAGAGGATTATGAGGGCTAATTCTACGGCCAAAAGGAGGCCGACGGGCCATGCCGCCCACACCTGTGCCTGGTGGAGACCGCTCAGCTTGGGGCCTTCGCGGAGGCCCAGGAGCATGATTACGAAGAGAAATAGGACCAGGATAGCGCCGGTGTAGACGAGCACCTGCAAGGCTGCCAGGAATTCGGCCCCCAGCATGACGTACATAATCGCCAGGTTGAAGAAGACCAGGATGAGCCACAGTGCCGAATGGACCGCGTTCTTACGCGTGACCATCATCACCGAGGCCAGTATGCCCAGCCCCGCCGAATTGAGGAAGACTATCTGCCCCAGGCTGGGGAGGGCTATAACCATATCACCGAGTTGCAGGTTCATAGACTTTCCTTTGAGGCGTGAAACGTGAAACGTGCTTGGTGGTATTGGGGCTATTCGTGATCTATGCTGTACTCTACTGTTTCTTCTCTTATAGTGCGGCCTCGTTGGTTCTCGACCATTACCAGTAACAGGCGGATGATCTGGCTTAATAAGCGGAATTTGTGGGTGACTATGGTCTCTGACAATATATGGCGAGCTTTATAGTACCAATCTCTGCTTTCCCTGGCAGAACCTAAAGCATATTCATAGAAGTGCGCTCTGTCCTTGCCTGTGCCGCGACTGTAGCCTTCGGCAATGTTCGCACTCACCGAGCCAAGCGCCCGGTAAAGCTGGTCTGACAACGATCTGGTTCGAGCATCTCCGCGTAGCTGAGTGACATCTTGCCATCCTAAATCAGTAGCAAAGAGGGCGAGGCGGTACGCCTCAACCTTCCAAAGGCTATCACTCTTTATATCTTGCGGTACAACCTCCTCCCATTCCTGATACTTCATACCACTTTCCTCACGTTTCACGTTTCACGTTTCACGTACTCTAATTCTGGGTTTTTCTGAGGTCATCACGCATGAAATTGATATCCTTGGCTGGTAAACGGCTTCGATTCCATGAGATTTGGGCCTCCAACGGGCTTATGTAAGGTCGAAAACCGATTATCTGAGCGTCAATTAAACCCAGAATTAGAGTACGTTTCACGTTTCACGTTTCACGCTTGCCCTGGCTCCTCGCTGTAGGCCTCTGCTCCATGACCTGGCTGCTCAGGTCCTGCGGGGCGACCTAGCTGGGCGGGGCGGGTGGTGGAACCTACTGCTGGCATCGCCCCGGCCATGTCGTTGATGCCCTGGAGACCGGCAGCGCGAGCTTGCTTATCTAGGCGGACGTTTAGCTCGGCCATGTAGGTCTTGCCGAGGTCCATCAGCTTGTATTTGTCGTAAATCGTCTCGCCACGATTGGTGGTCGCCATCTCGAAGTGGTGGCTCATGATGATGGCTTCGACGGGGCAGACCTCGACGCAGAGGCCGCAGTAGAGGCAGCGGGTCTCGTTGATTTCGTAATAATACCGTATCTTCTTGGAGCGCGCATCCGTCGGGTCGAGGCCTTTGAGGTAGTAGTGCTCGAATGGGTGCCACTCGTCCATGTGGTCCGCGCCTGGGGCATCGTCCTCGATGACGCCAATGCTGATGCAGTCAACGGGGCAGACCTGAGGGCAGAGGCCGCACCCTACGCACTTCTCGCGCCCCGTCTCAGGGTGGGGCAGAAGGCCGACGGCTCCCCTGAAGCGCGGCGAAAGCTCACGCATCACGTCTGGATACTCCACCGTGACCGTTGGCTTGAAGAACTGGCGTAGCGTCACGAAGAAGCCGGCTACCTGGTTGACTAATTCCACTTTTTACTCCTTTTTACCTTAACCGCCAAGACGCCAAGAGCACCAAGGAACCGCCAAGATTGTTATGTTCACCGCAGAGACGCAGAGGTCGCAGAGATTTTATATGGTTATTCTATGTGTTTCAACCTTACGCATCACGCATCACGCATCACGTTTCACGCATCCACGGGCTTGGCTTCGCCTTCGATTGTGCCACGGCCTCCCTGGACGTTGCGGACGAGGATTAGTTGGCGGTCAACCAGGACGGCGCGCTCGGCTTTGCCGAACCAGCTTGCACCGGCAGTGCGTGAGAAGCCGAAGAGCGCGATGATGAAGAGGCCGATTTCGAGGACCGCGATTATCCACCAGAATAACGGGTTGTATTCGGTGACTGCCGTGCCTGGTGGGAAGAATATAAGCTTGAGCACGGCGATGATCATAATGTTCGCCAGGATGAGGGCAGGAAGACCTTCCAGCAGAGGCCCATGAGCTGGTCGTAGCGGAAGCGCGGGAGGGTCCAGCGCAGCCAGTAGTAGACGAAGATGAAGATGGCGAGCTTGAGGATAAACCAGTGGATGCCGGAGCCTAGCAGGCCCGATATAAAAGGTATGTCGGTATATCTAATCCATGCATCGAAGGGGGAGAGCCAGCCGCCCAGGAAGCATATCGTCGCCATCGCGGAGACGATGACCATCGCTATGTACTCGCTCAGGAAGAAGAGGCCGAAGCGGATGCCGCTGTACTCGGTGTGGTAGCCGCCGACAAGCTCCGACTCAGCTTCGGGGAGGTCGAAGGGGGTGCGGTTGGTCTCGGCGATCATGGAGGTGAAGAAAACCATGAAGGCTACGGGCTGGAGCAGGACGAACCACACGCCAGGAGTGGTAGCTGGATGGATACCAGGGTCGGGGTGTTGCGCGTTGATGATACCTGTGAGGTCCAGCGTGCCCGCGAGGAGGAAGACTCCGACCAGGGAGATGCCGAGGGTGATTTCGTAGCTGATGACCTGTGCGGAGGAGCGCAGCCCGCCCAGGAGCGAATACTTGCTGTTAGACCCCCAGCCCGCCATGATGATGCCGTATACGCCGAGGGACGAGAGGGCAAGTATCATGAGCGCGCCGACGTTTACGTTAGCGACAAACCAGTCGGTGGGCCGCCCGAAGAAGTCTATATAGCCGGGCTGGTTGGCGGCGGGGCCGAACGGTATGATGGCGAGCGCCCCGAGGGAAGTAAAGGTGGCGACGACCGGGGCCATGTAGAAGACCCACTTGTCCGCGCCCTTCGGGATCGTATTCTCCTTGGTGAGCATCTTGAGGAGGTCGGCGAAGCTCTGTAGGAGGCCGATTGGCCCTGCTCGGTTGGGACCCTGGCGGGCCTGCATGTGGGCAGCCACCTTGCGCTCAAAGTAGACCAGGAAGGCCACAATCGTGAGCGCGAGGTTCATCAAGATGAAGGCTATAATTAGCTTTATGAGGATGTATACCCAATCCATCGGATACTCCGAATTTTGAATTTTGAATTTTGAATTTTGAATTGCGAGGTTTGCATTCAAGCTTCAAAATCGGCTATTGTTTCTCGCCAGATGTCTTCACAATTGCGGTTAAGAGCCTTATCAATTCCTCGACTTTGGCCAGTTCATCAGTGAGATCAATCTCCACTAGCTTTGATTTCTGGATCAATCGCAGCCAATATCTAGTTTCTCTGGCTTCCTTGGAGGCGATGGACAGCTTCGATATGAAATCACTACGGCTCTGTGCTGCGCTAGACTCCTCTACATTTGCGCCGATACTGGTCCCACATCTCAGTAATTGCTTGGAAAGTACATATTCGTGGCTGTCCCGCATCCTCTGGTAAAGCCTTACGATTTGTAGCGCGAAATCAAACGACTTCTCCTTTATCAAGTTCTCCTTCACCCCCAACCCCCACAATTCAAAATTTAAAACTTAGAATTCAAAATTCCCTAAAGGGGTTGCATCGTTGGGTCGAGCAGGTTGCTTGTAGCTATGGGTTGCAACTCGCGCAGGTCGGGGGCGTTGGGGACGGGCTGCACCTTGATCGGTATAGATTTGTGGTCGCCTGTGGTGTCGGCTGAGATGGTCTGACGCATCTGGCGGACTGCAAGGTTGGTGCCAGCTTGCACGAGACGCATAGCCAGGAAGGCCCGGCCTTGCGGTACGCTGTCCATCACGAGCGATACCGCGTAGATTGGCTCAAGATTGTCTTCACCTGCGAGAGTAACCGAAACGGCTGCCTGGTCCTGTATACCCATTCGCTCCGCATCGCGGGTGTTGATGTGGAGGCGCGGGTGTGGCTCGACCTCGCTGAGGCCGTAGCTGTGGCGGCTGAGGGTGCCCGTGCCGAATGGGTAGAGCGGGAAGCCTACAGTCGCGTGGAGAATGTCTGCCTCCCATGTGGGGGGTATGCGGCGGGTCTCAGGTTGCAACGCTTTGGCGGACCACATGCGGGCCTTGCCGCTCTCCGTGGCGAAGCCGTCCGTGTAGAGGATAGGTGTGCCGGGGTCGAGGCGGTCCTTGCAGGGCCACATGAGGCTCTTGACCTTTAGCTGCTTGAACGAGACTGCGGCAGGCATCGGGATCGCCTCGTCTATGAACTCGGTCATGTCGAGGCGGGCGAAAGTCATGCCACCGTACTGGGGCACGATACGGGCGATCTCTTCCAGAACCTCTTTCGGAGAGGTAGCAGGGAGGTCTACGCCCAGGCGCTGGCCGATCTGGGCGATAATTTGCAGGTCAGGTTTCGATGCGCCCACAGGCTCAATGGCCTGGCGGACGCGCTGCACTCGACGCTCGGTGTTGGTGAAGGTGCCCTCTTTTTCAGCGTAGGAGGAGGCGGGTAGGATCACATCTGCAAGTTCGCCCGTCTCGTTCATAAATATGTCCTGTACCACCAGGAAGTCGAGTTTCTGGAGTGCGGCGCGTACGCGATTGCTGTCCGCCTCATCCAGGCTGAGGACGGGGTTGGAGCCTACTACCCACATCGCTTTGAGGTCGCCCGCGTCGGCGGCTGCCAGCATCGCGGGGAGGCTCAGACCTGTTTCCGAGGGGATTTCGGGAGCAGCCGTATCCATGCTCACCGTCCAAAGCTCCTCCATCTCGCGGGCGTTGTCGGCGTTGACGGGGCGATAACCTGGGAAGTAGCCTGGTTGCGCGCCCACGTCGTTTGCGCCCATACAGTTGTTGTCGGCTACAAGGGGGTTCACACCCGCGCCTGCGCGACCGATATTGCCTGTAACTAGGGCCATGTTAGTGAGGGCAGCGACGGTGCGGGGCGTGAGGGTATAAGGGCCAGACGCCGAAAAGACGATTGTGGAGGGCGGGAAGCCGCCTTCTGGTCTCTCTACCTGGTGGTCTGCCAGGTTGGAAGGTATATCGCTCGAAGCGTCCCTGCGCCCACCTGACGTGTGGGGGGCGTTGTGGCCGTTGGAGGGTATGTTGCTGGGGTGGGTTGGGCGGGATAGCTTGTTGGGGCCAGGGTTTTGACCGCCAGTGGCGTACAGATAGGCTGCCGTCACTATATCCTTCGCAAGCACGCCCGTCACGCGGCTGGCTTCTTCAAGAGAGAATTCACTTGCGCGGAGGGAGTGCAGGTATTCGCCGGAGTTCTCAGTACGCTCGTTGAGGAGGTCGCCCTGGACGAGACCGGCGTCGTAAATGACGCGGGCCATAGCATTGACCACGAGGTCTTCGGTGCCTGCGTGAGGGGCAAGCCAGATGGTGGCCCACTCGCACATCTTGGTGAAGCGGGGGCTGATGACGATGGCAGTCTTGTTCATCAGGCGCACCATGCGCTGTAGCTGGTAGGCGTAGACGGGGTGGGTCTCGTAGATGCTGTCGCCTATGGTGAGGACGCAGCCTGCTTTCTGGCGGGTGTCTATCAGATTGTTGGTTGGGGCTGCGTAGCCCAGCATGTCCTGGAGCACTTGCAACGCGACGGACTCGGTGGCGCGCCCGGCGTAGTCGATGTTGTTGGTGGCGAGGCCGAGGCGGGATACCTTCTGGAGAAGGTAGTTCTCTTCGTTGGTCAGCTTCGGAGAGGCTACCACACCCAGAGCACCTTTGTGTTGGTGGAGCTTAGAGGCGACAAGATCGAGCGCTTCGCTCCATGTTGCTTGCACCAACGTGCCGTCGCGGCGGACCAGGGGGGTGCTGAGGCGGTTGTTAGAGCTTATCACGTCCATGCCGAAGCGACCCTTGACGCAGGTGCGCCCATCGTTGATACCAAGCTGGTCGTCGGAGCGTACCTCGTAAACCTTGTTGCGGGTGGTGCCGAGCTTGATGGTGCAGCCGACGGAGCAGTAGGTGCAGGTGGTCTCGGTCTTGCGCTGCCACCAATGGTGCTCAAGCTGCTGGCGGTCGTAGAGGCGGCTGGAAAGCGCGCCCACCGGGCATAGCTCGATGCACTGGCCGCAAGAGACGCATGGGGTCTCTAAGAGTGAGCGTCCAAAGGGAGCGTCAATGAGGGACTCGACGCCGCGCTCTACGAAGGCTAGGGCGGTCGCGCCTATGACCTCGTCGCACTCGCGTACGCATCGCCCGCAAAAGACGCAACGGTCGCGGTCAAGGTCGACGGCGGGGGATAGGCGCTCGGCGGGGCGTACTATCTTGGGGCGACGTAGGTCGGTGCCTGTGACGGCGTATTCGTAGCCATAGTCCTGGAGGCGGCAGTCGCCGTTGGCTTCGCAGATGGGGCAGTCAATGGGGTGGTCGGTATCGAGGCCTTCCATGACCATGTTGCGCTGCTGCCAGATGCGCTCGTTGATGGTGTGGACTTCCATGCCGTCGGTGGCGGGGGTGGAGCAGGAGGTGACGAGGTCGAACCCCTTGCGCCCGGAGACCTCAACGACGCACATGCGGCAAGCGCCGAACGCGCGCAGGCCGGGGATGTAGCAGAAGTTGGGTATCTCGATGCCAATCTTGCGGCAGGCGTCCCACACGTACGTGCCGTCGGGGACCTTGACCTTGATGCCGTCTATGTCAACCGTGATCTCTTTGGCGTCTGCCATTTGGTGCTCCTGGGTTTAGTATGCACTCTTGCTCTATTTCAGCCAGTTCTGTATTTGCAAATCGTTGATGCGTGAAAAGTGCCTCTCGTTGTTGGTAGCAAGGGCCATTCCATGCACGAGGGCGGTTGCCGCAATTAGGATGTCCGCATCACCAATAAGCTTTCCACGTATGTAGAGTTCCGCATATATATTTGTTGCCTGCTCAATAACCTCATCTGTAATGGGTAGTACCCGATTGTTGCTACAGAGTTCCTCGAAAGATTTGAGTTTAGCAGTAGCGCCTTTCGCTTTTAACCCACGTGTTATTTCATATCTGGTCATGACAGAGAAGCTAAGTTGCTCGTATACCTCCAAATAAGCCTCTGCACGTATGACCGTTGCTGACTCCTCGCGCATATATGCCGACAGGGTATCCGTATCCAGTAGAACTTGAGGGTGAATTATACCGATGTGCGGTCGCCAAAGAAGTGCGTGCGGTCCAGGGCTATTCTCTCAATATCCTTGATTTCTTCCTCAGACAAACCTTCATAGACGCTCGCGGCCAATTTGGTCATCTCCTTTGGGGACAAGCGATGCTCTACTGTCACGAAGGCCTCGTCCCCTTCCTCTATTGGCAGTTCCGGTGGGGTCAGGGGTCGGAAAACGCCATTCTCGTATACTACTTTGATCGTCTGGCTTACCATAAGCACGCCTCCTCAGCTAGAATATTACCCAGATGTATTTCCCGCAGACTCTGCTTCCTCCTCATCCGCCCAACTCCAATCCCTCTCAGGGAACCAGGGTCTGCTACGATCCAGGATAATCTTCTCGATCTCGTCTATCTCCTCTTCTGATAGACCATCGTACATGTGAAACAGCAATTCCAATGACTCTTGTTGAGGAGTTATGGACTCCACTGTCAGTCTTACTGATTGCCCTTCATCGAGTGGCCTGGCAAAATCGGTCAGGGGTTCAAACACGCCGTTCTTGTAGGTCGCTATTATGATTTGGGTAGATGTCTCGTTCTTAGTTGGCCTCCTTTTGTATTTGACCGGTGGTCAAGACCAGTTTGCCAGTAGCGTCATGTTTGGAAACTTCCGACCAACAGCGTTGTAAAGTCTCTCGTCGGCTGTGATAAGTTGGCACTGTTCTCGCACGCTCAGAGCCAGGTAAAGAGAGTCATAAACGGAGCGTTCGTACCGCAATGCCAGGTTGTACGCATCGTTAAGCAATTCCTCTGCCGAAGTGTATACGATTTCCGTTGTTAGGAACTCCTCTAGTGCTTTCTGCGCCGAGTCACGTGTTAGTCCAGTGAGACGTTGCAGATTCCATAGCACGTTAGCTACTTCTATGCGGATGAAATCTGGTGCGAGTAGGATGAGCGTTTCAGCACGATACCTATCCAAAACGGCGTGGGCTTGCTCTGAATAAGTCCCTCCGGTGAGCCACTTGATCGCGACACCACAGTCAATGACGATTTTGTCCAACCCTAGCGTTCTCTGCCTTCGCGGATAAGCTCTACCACATCGGGCAAGTGATCAATCTCAGATTGGATTTGCTCGCGTAGTGCGTCAATTCTCCGTACAGCCTCTTCCCGTCTGCGGCGACGCTCACTTTGTTCCTGCTCTGCCACCTCCTGTAGAAATTGCTCGACGCTCCCCAAGTGGCGACTGCGGGCGGCCCGCTCTAGCTGCTCATATACTTCCTCTGGAATTGTCACCGTCCGGTCCATAGCAAATTTCCTTCTCGGTTTTGCCCTTTCTTGATTAGATGTGACATTATATCATGCCTACCGCCTGCCCACCCCGTCCGGCTGCTCCCTCTGCGTAGCCGCACCCTGGTGAGCGCCCGGAGTTGTGGGGCCGCCTATGCCTGTGCGGGAGCCGTTGCCGGTCTGGGTGATAGCGCCGAATTGCTGGCGGTAGCGCTCGCCTATTCTCGCCGGGATGAAGCGCTCTTCGACCTGGCTGACGTGGATTGGGCAGGTGCCGGTGCGGCAGTATTTCTGGTTGACGTGCTCATCGAACTCCTCGCTGAAGTAGCGCATGCCCCATTTCGTGGGGAGTGGCGCGGTCTGGCCGAGGCCGCATAGGGACATCTCGATGATGTGCTCGCCCCACTTGTCGAGGATGGGCAGGTCTTCTGGCTTGCCGCCGCCGAGGGCGATGCGGTCCAGGATGGCGAGGGTATTCTTGGTGCCGTTGCGGCAGGGGACGCATTTGCCGCAAGACTGGAAGCGATTGAATTGCCCGAAGTATCGGCTCATGTCCACTATGCAGGTGCGGTCATCGTATACCACGTAGCCGCCGGAGCCCATCGTGCCACCGTACTTGTCTAGGGAGTTGAAGTCCATGATGAGGTCGAGGTGCTGCTCTGCCAGGCAGCCGCCGGAGGGTCCGCCCGTCTGTATGGCCTTGAAGGGGCGGCCGTCGAGGAGGCCGCCACCGCAGGTGTAGACAAGCTCGCGCATGGTGCGGCCCAGGGGTAGCTCGTAAACGCCCACCTGCGCCACCGAACCCATGAGGGTGAATAGCTTCGTGCCCTTGCTTTTCTCGGTGCCGATGGCAGAGAACCACTGCGGGCCGTTGAGGACGATCTGGGGCACGCACGAGATAGTCTCGGTGTTGTTCACGACGGTGGGGAGGTTGAATAGACCCGCTTCTACCGAGCGCGGGGGCTTGGTGCGGGGCATGGCGCGCTTGCCTTCGATGCCGAACATGAGAGCGGACGCCTCGCCGGAGATGTACGCGCCGCCACCCATCTGCACGTCTATGTGGCAGGTGAAGCCGGAACCCATGATGTTCTCACCGAGGAGACCGGCAGCGTATGCTTGCTCCACGGCCACTTTGGTGCGGTGGATGGCGAGTGGATATTCGTCGCCGACGTAGAAGTAGCCCCAGGGCGTGCCGACCGCGAAGCACTCGATGATAAGACCTTCGAGTATCTGGTGAGGGTCGCCCTCGTGGAGGAGGCGGTCCTTGAAGACGTTCGGCTCTCCTTCGTGGGAGTTACAGATGACGTACTTGGGGGTCTTGCGGGCCTTGCGTCCGCCGGCCCACTTGGTGCCTGCCGGGAAACCTGCCCCTCCGCGACCGCGCAATCCGGCGTCGCTCATCATCTGAATAACCTCATCGGGGTTCATGCCAAAGAGGACGCGCTTGAGGGCTTCGTAGCCGCCGCGAGCGATGTAGTCGTCTATCGATTTCGGGGTCTATGTAGCCGAGGTTGCGGCCTACGACGCGCTGCTGGAGCTTCCAGAAATCAAGCTCGCGAGCGACGGGTATGCCGCGTATACCAAGCTCCGCGCCGTCCCACTCGTCGGTGCCATAGATGCAGGTGGCTAGGTCGGGGCGCAGGTCGCCTCGCCGGACGACGCTGTCGAGGAGGTCGGGCACTTTGTCGGCGGTGACGTGGCCGTAGGAGACGCGGGGACTGCCTGGCATAACGATATCTACCTGCGGCTCAAGATAATGGGTGCCCATCGGGCCTGCTCGGCGCACGATAGCGCGTACGTTGTTCTCGGATACCCATTCGCGTATTGCCTCGAAGGTGTTAGCAGCGCCGTGCGCCACCGAAGATGACCCCCAGGGTACGATGATGACAGGCACCTCGGCCTGGGTCATGGTGGCCTGCCAGCGCTTGCGGGCAGCCTGCTGGCGCGCTTCGAATTGCTCGCGGGTGATCTGGGTGCGACCCCGCACGTCCATCGGGTAATAGTGCGCTACTTCGCTCATCTGCTACTCCTGAACTGGTGAGGCGTGCCTATTTAATCACAAAGAACACAAAGGCACGAAGGACACGAAGATTATTTGGGAATCTAGCTGTTGCTTTCAGAACCTACACCGCCGCCCGGCTGAGGCGTGGGAGGCATGTTATGTGTTGCTTCGACTACACCCGCGGGGGCCTGGGCGCTGCTCAAGGGGCCACTGCTGCCTGTGGGCATGAAGCGTGCCACGTCGTAGTCGGAGTATAGCTCTTCTACGGTGGGGCCGAAGCCGTGCCCGCCCTCGTAGTGGGGACGGTGGCCGCCGGTCATATTATCTCCCACAGGCATGTCGTCCCCCGCTTCTTGCCACTGGGTGAGGATGTCGTTCATCTTTTCAGGAGTGACGTGGCTGTAGAATGTGCCGTCTATGTCTACAAGGGGTCCGAGATCGCATGCGCCCAGGCAGATAGATTGTGGCTCGAAGGTGAAATGGCCGTCGGCACTGGTCTCGCCGGGGCCAACGTTGAGGCGGTTCTCGATGGCCTCGCGCACTTTGGCAGCGCCCAGGACGTAGCAGCCCGTGCCCTCGCACGACATGATAACGTGTCCAGCGCGGGGCGTGTAACGGAAGAAGGAGTAGAAGGTGATGACGCCGTACACGTCGGAAGCGGCAAGACCAAGCTCCTCGGCCATCTGCTGGGCGGCGTCCTGGGTGATGTAGCCGAACTTGACCTGCATCTCCTGGAGAACGGGTATCATCGCCTCGGAGGGGTCGACGTGGCGGTAGCGGTCTATGATGGCGGTTATCTCCTCGCGGGGGAGGGCGCGTGCTGGGGAGATGGCGCTGCTGTCAGCCAGTGGCGTGATAGGTGCGCGCTCCTCGTATGGCGCGAGATCGCCACTGCGGACACCGCTCAGGTCTGTTCGTTCGCCGCCGATTTGATCATTATTCATTAGCTAAACCCCTGTGCAATGCGTAAGAACTGTACTCATTAGCCTGTCATTCTGAGCGAAGCGAAGAATCTAGAAATCTTTGGGTGTGTAGTGTGGCAAAGACCGTAGAATTCTTCACTGCATTCAGAATGACGCTTATTGCTTTACACCTTGCTGAAGTATTTGCTCATCATACCATTCCACGCTCAAATCCTTCCATTCAGGGTTGAACTCACTAACGAGTGCCAGCTTCTTTGCCCGAAGCCATCCCTTTATCTGCTTTTCGCGTGCAATAGCTTCGCGCACATCCGTTGTTGATGCATAGTAGACAAGCCATGTCAGGTTATATCGGCTCGTGAAGCCTTCTATTACTTTGTTCTTGTGCTCGTATACCCTGCGTTCAAGATTATTGGTGACACCGATGTAGAGATTGCGAGAAGCGTTGGACATGATGTAGACATAGTATTCTTTCGTGCCCATACGTATCGCTTCTTTGACTTCTTCAGATTCTTCGCTTCGCTCAGAATGACAGGGAAAGAGTTACTGTTTTCTCGTTACAACTCATGTACCGTGAATTAGCGGTCTACTTCGCCTACCACGATGTCAATCGAGCCGATGTTTGCCACTATATCAGCAATCAGCGCGCCTTCGCTCATGACGGGGAGCGCCTGGAGGTTGACGAAGGAGGGGGCGCGGTTGCGTGCGCGGTAAGGGTGGTTCTCGCCGTTGGATACGATGTACCAGCCTAACTCTCCCTTGGGGGACTCCACGGAGGAGTAATATTCGCCTACGGGTGGGCGGAAGCCATGTATCACCAGGATGAAGTGGCGCTGCATCGCTTCTATAGAGGTCATGGTGGCCTCTTTGCCGGGGAGGGCTACCCGCAGGTCGGGGGTCATGACCGGGCCATCGGGTAGCTGGTCAAGCGCCTGGCGGATGATCTTGATGCACTGGCGCATCTCCTCCATGCGCACGAGGAAGCGGTCATACACGTCACCATGCGTGCCCACTGGCACTTCGAAGTCCATGCGGTCGTAGACGGCATAGGGGCGCGCCTTGCGAACGTCGTAGGCCACGCCGGAGCCGCGCAGGCTTGGCCCGGTGAGGCCCCACTGGATGGCATCCTCGGCGGAGATAACGCCAACGCCCTTCACGCGGCGCAGGAAGATGGGGTTCTCGGCGAGGAGCTTGTCGTACTCCTGGAGGCGCTTGGGCATGATCTCAAGGAAGGCTTCGAGCTTCTCACGGAAGCCGGGCGGGAGGTCCTTGGGGAAGCCACCGACGCGCATTGAGTTGTAGGTGAGGCGGGCGCCCGTCTGCATCTCGAAGAGATCGAGGATTAGCTCGCGCTCCCGCATGGCGAAGAGGAAAAAGGTGATCGCCCCCAGGTCCATGACATGGGTAGCGAGGCCGAGGAGATGGGAGGCGATGCGCTGTAGCTCCGAGAATATCACGCGGAGGTACTGGGCGCGCTCAGGTATCTCCACGCCCATCATCTCCTCGACCGTTTTGACGAAGGCGTAGTTACCTGTGAAGGCGGCCACGTAGTCGGTGCGGTCCGTCCAGGGGACGAACTGGTTGTACATCCTGTACTCGCCAATCTTTTCGATACCGCGATGCAGGTAGCCAAGATCGGGTATGACCTTAGTGGCTACTTCGCCCTCAAGCTCAAGAAGGATGCGCAGTACGCCATGGGTCGAGGGGTGCTGTGGGCCCAGGTTGAGCACCATCTTGTCGCCTTCAGCCATGACGGCACCATGTCCGGGCAAACTTAAATCGGTGCCTCCGGCTTCGACCATCTGATTGCCTGTGTCCACGCCGGAAGTGGCCCACTGGCCGGAGGCGTCCAACTCGCGCCCCTCGACCCCACGCTCTCGTTCTTCGATAGCCATCTCTTTCTCCAATTACGAATTACGAATTACGAATTACGAATTGTGAAAAGTAATTCGTAATTCGTAATTCGTAATTCACGAAGTGTACGTTCCGTATCCCGCTAGCGGGTAGTCTTTGCGGAGGGGGTAGCCTTCCCAGTCTTCGGGGAGGAGGATGCGGCGCAAGTCGGGGTGGCCTGTGAAGACGATGCCGAACATATCGAAGCACTCGCGCTCCTGCCAGTTGGCTGTTTTCCAGACAGGGTAAGAGCTGTCTATCTCCTCATCCTCCGCGACGGCTGCTTTGACGCGTATCTGGTGGTTCTGGGTCATGCTGTAGAGGTGGTAGACCACGTCGAAACGCTGCGGGCGGGCGGGGTAGTCCACGGCGGTGAGGTCGGTCATGAAGTCGAACTCAAGGCCGGGCGTGTCGCGCAGGAAGAAGCAGACATCCACTATGCGCTCCTTGTAGACGCGAATTGTCACCTGGTCGCGGAAGGAGCTAACGTCCTCGATGGCGTCGGGCATGGCGGCGCGCAGTTGCTGGACCGCGACATTCTCCTCCGGGTCCACGCCGCCGGGAGGTGGAATGTATTTGCCTCTGAATGGTACGTAGTCGGCCATTTGTTTCCTCAGTAGTTGGTAGTCGGTGGAGAGTTGTTAAGGGTTACGAGGTCTTCGGGAGTAGCTGTTCAAGGTGCTCTTCGTGATGTTCACAGGAGGCCTGGATGCTTGCCGAGAGGGGGTATCCTTCCAGCCATGCGTACCTTTGCGGGTCGAGCAGGTCTTTCTCGGGGATCTGCTCTGTCAGTTGCAGGAAGCGCTGGAATTGCCCTCTCCAATCTGCATACATCGTACGCCAGGGTTTGTCACGGTTCGTTTCGTATATCCAGGTATTAGTCTGATCCACGTCCTCTTCAGGATCGTCGGCAAATGCCGCAGGCCCCCAGAGGTAGTTGGGTTCTCTGTTGTGCAGAGCGGCTTCATTGCGTGCGACGGAGCGCTGCTGCCAGGCCCACAGATGGGCGATAACATCTTTGATGGACCAGTCCGAAGGAAGATTGCGGGCGGTAATTTGCTCTTCGCTCATGCCGGCCAATAGCTCTTCCCAACCGTTGAATTGGTCCTCCAGCCTCTTGAGGATTTGGTGCTTATCGTTCATCACAACTTCCAAAATGTGTTCAGGAACTAAGCGTTGGCGGCGCGCTTCTTCTCCGGCTTGGGGCCGGTGCGGGCGATGGTTTGCTGCTGCACTATCTCCTGGAGCTTCAGGATGCCGTAGAAGATAGCTTCAGGGTTGGGGGGGCAGCCGGGGATGTAGATGTCTACCGGCACTACTTCGTCAATGCCCTGCACGACAGCGTAGGTGGGGAAGGGGCCGCCAGCGGAGGCGCAGTTGCCGACGGCGATGCACCACTTCGGCTCGGACATCTGGTCCCAGACGGTGCGCATCACCGGGGCAAACTTCTTGGTGACGGTGCCGCACACCAGCATGACGTCGCTCTGGCGCGGGGAGAAGCGGTATAGCATACCGAACCGCTCCAGCATGTCGAAGCGGGAGATACCGACAGCCATCATCTCGATAGCGCAGCAGGCGGTGCCTAGGATGAGGGGCCACATCGAATACCTGTGCGCCCAGTTGAATAGGAAGTCCGCCGTGGTCGTGACCACGTTGGGGCGGAACTTGTTGACTATGAGACCCAATCCAGTGCTCCTTTCCGCCAGGCGTAAACGTACGCCACTAACAATAAGACTATGAATAGCACCATCTCGATCAGGCCGTACCAGCCGATGGCGTTGAAGGCCACAGCCCAGGGATAGAAGAAGACCGCCTCGATGTCGAATATGACGAAGAGCATGGCGATGACGTAGTAGCGGATGGTGTATCGTTGCTGGGCAGAGCCGATGGGGGGCATGCCCGAACTCGTAGGGGACTTCCTTGATGGCGTTGGGCTTCTTGGGGGCGAAGAGGAAGGGGAGGAGCATCATGCCGACCCCCACGCCTATAACCATCTGGAAGAAGATGGCGATGATTAGCCAGTTAGACTGGCTCTGCCCAACGGGGTCCTGGCCCTGGGCCGCCTGGGCGGCGGTCTGGGTGGCGGCCTGCGCTAACCATGTCAAGTGCGTCATCGCTCCCTCCCGGTGGTAGATGCAACTCCATCGCTATGCACCCTACATTGTACATTATATCACAATCTTTCAGGGTACACAATAGGAAAAGGGCAAATTAGTATACGAAAATATAAATTGCATAAAAAGGCAGCCTGCTTGCCCGGTGCTCACTGCAAGGTTTGGGCCAGCATTATAACATTATTCTTCAAAAACCTCTGCGCTCTCTGCGTCTCTGCGGTGAATATTCCCGTCTTCGGTGGGGAGGTACTTGCGCTCGCGGGTAAGGTCCGACTCGAGGCGCTTTATCCTGTAGAGGGTCTCTTCGGTGAGGCGGCGGCTGGAGGCGATGAGGTCAGCGAGGAGGCCGATGAGCCATATCTGGAAGCCGAAGACGAGGGCGAGCAAGGTGAGGATTGCCGTGGGGAGGTGGCGGTCGAAGGTCTGCCGGAAGTTCATCCCTTCCTGGAAGAAATAATGTAACAGGAGGCTCACTATGCCATAGCCCGCGATGAGCATCAAGATGAGACCTATGTAGAAGAAGACCTTTAGCGGCTCATAGAGAGCGTAGATGCGGACGATGGTAGCTGTTGATTTCTTGAGGTAGTCCCAGATGCCCTTGATGAGGCGGGAGGGGCGTGTTACGTTGTTGGTGGTGATGGGGATGCTGGCGATTTTAATGTTCTTCTTGCCCGCCTGTACGATGGTCTCTATCGTATAGGTGTATTTGGTGATGACGTTGAGGCGCATGGCGGCGTCCTGGGAGATAGCGCGGAAGCCGCTCGGTGCGTCGGGCACGGAAGTGCCGGAGGCCTGGCGCACCACCCAGCTACCTAACCCCTGCAATAGCTTCTTCATAGGGGAGAAGTGCTCGATCTTGCGCACCTGGCGGTCGCCCACCACCATATCGGCCTCTCCGCGCAGGATGGGGGCTACGAGGTCAGGGATCATCGACTGTGGGTACTGGTTGTCGCCATCGGTGTTGACGATGATGTCGGCTCCGAGGCGCAGGCAGGCGTCAATACCGGTCTGGAAGGCAGCCGCCAGCCCTTTGTTGCCGTTGTGGCGCACGACGTGATTTACGCCTAGATCGCGGGCTACCTCTACTGTGCGATCGGAGGAGCCGTCGTCAATAACGAGGGTCTCCAATACGTCTACACCCGGTATGGAGCGGGGCATATCGCGCATGACGAGGGGCAGCGTGGCCTCTTCATTGTAGCAGGGTATCTGCACGATGACCTTCATGGGTGGCATTGTACTCCGTGCGCGGGTGAGGGTCAAGAGGTTTGCCCATCTTTATGGCTTGTGCTATAGTTAGCCTATCTTCACTGCCCCTAATTTCGCGCCCAGGCATCAGCGTGGGTGACGTGGGAGAGGTCCTTACCTTATGTCCAAGAAAGAGCCAACCGCGCAACCGCCGGAAGAGCTTTCCGCACAATCCCCAGATGCAATAGATGGGAATCCCATCGCTGAATCTGCTCCTGAAGCCCCAGAAGCTATACCTGAAACCGCGGAGCAATCGATAGATGTTGAGGTTGAGCAGCCAGTAGCTAGCGACCAGGAATCAGGCGACGTTAAAGATAATATCGAAGAGACTACGGAGCCACTAGGCGCGGAAACCTCACCACGCAGCAATTTCAGCACCACCCCTCTGCATGACTCTGATGCTGTAGTTGAGGCCACCATCCCGACTCTCGATGCGGATATGTTGGTGGGAGAGCGATACCAGGTGGTGTCTCTCCTCAATAGCTCGCCGGAGGCGAACACGTATCGCGTGCTCGACACGCAGGGCTACAGGCGCTGTTGGGCGTGTGGCACGGGCAATTCGCTGCCTGGGGATATATATTGCGCGGAGTGTGGCGCTGAGCTTGCGGGGCGGCATTATCGCCTTCAAGAGTTCTTTACAACCTCGGACGTCGAGGGCGACGAGGGACCTCCCATTCCTGTACACCCCGCCATCCTGGGGAACAACGTCCCAGGCGTGTCGCACGTGTATGACACGCTTCAATCGGGCGAAGAGGGGACCGTGTATGTAATATGGGAGGAAGACTCCGGCCAGCTTCTCTCCTCATGGCTCCCCGGCTCGGAGAACCCGCAATCGGATGCGCTTGGGGAGGAGCAGGTGCTTACCTGGATGGCCCAGGCGGCGGAAGTGCTGGCCCAGCTACACTCGCAAGGCATAGTGGGCTGCCCTCTGATGCTCGACAACCTGCTCGTGCAGCCGGGTGACCGCATCCTATTGCTCGATCCGACAGGCTGCCTGTCAGCAGATAAGGGTGACGAGCAGGAGCGCCAATCGGCCCAGGTCGCGGACATACGCAACCTCGCTACGGAGCTTGAGCGTCTGTACATGGCAGTTCGAGATATGACTAACCGGGGGGGAAGCGCGAATAGCAAAGAGCAAGGCGCGATGGTCACGACGGGGCCGCTGCCGAACGCTATGAACCCGGCGGTGGTGCTTACCGAGGCGAAGGAAGGGGTCTACCCCACGGCTGAGGACTTCGCTACGGCTCTGAAAGCCTTGTACGAAGCGAGCAAGCCCCAGACGGACCTGCTGCTGTGGTCGGGGCGCGCCTCCGATGTGGGGCGCGTGCGCCAGATAAACGAGGACAGCGTGATGACCCTTGAGGCTACCTCGCTGGAGCATGAAGGCAATCTGCCCGTTGGTCTGTACGTGATAGCGGACGGCATGGGTGGGCACCAGAGCGGGGAGGTGGCATCGTCTATAGCAGCGCGCACGGTTGGAGCGGTCATGAACTCCTCCCTCCTCGGCTCGATGGTGTCGGGCGACCCGGTGGCGCATGACCCCGCTAGCTGCATGACGTTGCTACGGCAGGCGGCGTTGGAGGCTAACAGGCGCATCTCCGACCTGGCACGCGAGCGTCATTCCGACCTCGGCACGACGCTGGTGGCCGCGCTGGTTATAGGGAACCAACTGACGGTGGCGAACGTGGGTGACAGCCGGGCATACGTGTGGCATGATGGGCAGATTTCGCCCATCACGAAGGACCACTCGTTGGTGGCGCAACTGGTAGAGGCGGGGCAGATTACCCGCGACGAGATTTATACCCACCCCCGGCGTAACGAGATATACCGCGCGCTAGGCGACGCCCGCATCAGCGAAGACGAGATAGACGTGTTCAGCCACCGCTTGCAGCCGGGCGATAGCCTCCTCTTGTGCTCGGACGGCCTTTGGGACTTCGTGCGCGACCCCGACATAGCCGCCATAGTCGGCAAGGAGGGGATGGACCCGCAGGCCGCGTGCAAGGCCCTGGTGGACGAAGCCAACCGCAACAGTGGTGAGGATAACATCAGCGTAGTGCTGGTGAGGGTGATGGGCGGGGTGGACGAAGGACGATAGACGAAGGACGAAAGCTGATAGAGAGTATATATGAAACGTGATGGGTTGGTAGCGCGTATTTGTGGGTGGAGAGGCAGGTACAGTTATGAAGCAGACCTTTACCGCGAGCGTGTGGCAAGAGGGTGAGTGGTTTGTAGCTCAATGTGTGGAAGTTGACGTTGCCAGCCAGGGCCGGAGTGAAACCGAGGCGCTTACTAATCTGCGCGAGGCCCTTGAACTGCATTTTGAGCCGCCAGTAGCCACTATAGTACCTGAGATGCGAACCATCGAGGTCGAGATTAGTGCCGCTTAAGCCACTTCCATTCCGTGAAGTCAAAAGAAAATTGGAAGCGGCAGGATTTATGCAGGTCAGTCAGAAGGGTAGCCATGTGAAATTCATGAAGAATACGAAACAGGGATTACTCACAGCTACCGTTCCGCATCACCGTGAAATCCCAATTGGCACTCTAAGAAGCATCTTGCGGCAGGCTAACCTGAGTCCTGACGAGTTTGAGAGTCTGTAATATTCGGCCTTCTCCGTAAGGGAGCAACCTAATGTCCGGTAAATTGAACCTCCAGGCGACGTGGAGCCACGACCCGCTCCCCGCTCTGAACGAAGCTAGTCTGGCGTATTTAGTAATTGACATAATTGACGAAGCAGGTGCGAACGGAGTTAAGCCTGGGGCGGGAACGAGCGGAATAGCGCCTCTAAACCTGAGCCTCGTGCTGGATACCTCCGGCTCGATGTCGGGGGCGAAGCTGCAAAACCTCAAGCGAGCGGTAGGCTGGGTGATAGACCACCTCAGCCCTCATGACAACCTCGCCATCACCCTCTTTGACGACGAAGTGCATCCCCTTGTGTCTAGCACGCCCGTGAGTGACCGCGCGGCGCTACGCGAGAAGATTGACGCGATACGCGAGGCGGGAGGCACCGCTATGAGCAAGGGCCTGCTGGTTGGGCTTGACCAGGCGATGAAGGGGCGCAAGCCCGGTGCTATTTCGCGCATAGTCGTGCTGACCGATGGGCAGACATGGGGGGACAGCGACAAGTGCAAGCAACTCGCGGCGCAGGCGGGCAAGGCGGGCATACCTATTACAGCCCTGGGGGTTGGCGCTGACGAAGATTGGAGCATCGAGCTTCTGGACGCGCTGGCTGCTGAGAGCGGCGGCATGTCTGACTATATAGCGAAGCCGGAAGAGATATCGCAAGCGTTCGAGGGGACCCTGAAGACGATGCAGGCCACTACATCTCGCAATCTGCGGGTGTCATTCAACCCCGCTGGCGGGGTATCGGTGCGGGCGGTCTACAGGGTCGCTCCTCTCATATCGAAGCTGTGGCCTTCAGGCGAGCCGCAGAGTAACGGGTCAAGTACGGGGGAGAGTGCGATCACCTTACCTGTAGGAGAGATACAGTCAGGTAGCGGTCAAACTCTCCTCTTTGAGGTGGTAGTTCCACCGCGCAAGGCCGGGCAGTACCGCCTTGCGCGCCTTTTGCTTGAGTATGAGACGGGAGACCAATCTGCCGGGAAGAGCGACGCCGCGCTCGATTTGACTGTGAGTTTTGCCCCTGGTGTGGGCCGGGATCCCGGCAATCCCAGGGTGATGAATATAGTGGAGAAGGCTACCACTTTTAAGCTCCAGACACGCGCCCTCAACGCCAGCCTCATGGGAGACGTGGAGGGTGCCACGCGCAATCTGCGTGCGGTTGCGACCCGCCTCCTCAATATGGGTGAGACCGAGCTTGCCGAGGCCGCCGAGCAAGAAGCACAGCTAATGGAGACCAGGGGCCAGATGAGCGCCGCAGGTACGAAGAAGCTGGCGTTTGATACGAGGCGATTGAGTGATTAGGGGGACGAGGAGTCAGGAGTCAGGAATTAGGAATCAGAAACTAGCAAATACTGACTCCTGATTCCTGACTCCTGACTCCTCGTCCCAGGGTACTCAGCGACGAGGACCTGATACTATGAAGACTGTAGTGGAGAACGGGCTGCCGGGCGCGGCGAGTGATACTGCGCCTCTAAGTCTATCCCCGGCGACGGTGCTGGTTCCGATGTTGAACCTGGGCGTTGCAGAGGGGATGATTGACCTGGCGGCCACATTGGCTGCCGGGGCCGCTCCGCTAGGCGAGCAGGGCGCTTTGCAGCCCCGGGTGGTAGTGCTTGGGGTGGTCGAGGTGCCTGACGACCAGCCCCTTACCAGCGGCCTCGATATGGCGCGCTCCTACAGGGCGTTGCTTGACTTCCTGCCGGGCGAAGTGGAGTCGGGCGGGCGTCGCGTGCGCGTGGATCGCCTGGTGAAAGTAGCGCGAAGCGTGTCAGGGGCGGTGTACGAGGCGGCTTGTGACGAGCAGGCGGGCCTGGTGCTCTTCTACTGGAAGGGCTATGCAACGCACCCCCGGCGGAATATGTTTGGCGGCACCCTGGACGCCGCGCTACGGGACCCTCCATATGATGTGGTGCTTGTCCGGCCTGAAGGGTGGCGCGATGCAAAGCGTCTGCTGCTGCCTGTACGCGGCGGGCCTTCTGCGGAACGCGCCCTCAAGCTGGCCCTATCGCTCGCGGAGAGCATGAGCTTGCCCCTGACGGTTATGCATAATGTCCCGAAGATGCCGGGTGCTGATACTGAGCCTGGGGATGCAAAGGTAAGGGATATGGCGGCGCTCGGTGAGGAGCCATACATCATCTTCAATGAGCATTTGCAGGTGGCGCAGGAGTCCGCGTCGGTGCCCGTCGAGAGCTTCCTTACTATCGGTGGCGACCCGGCGGCTGTGCTCGCCCAGGAGATACAAAACGACGATTTGGTGATTATGGGCATGGCCGCCTCTTCTTCTGGGAGTCGTGAGCGGGCGCGCCCGATGGCACTGACGATTGCTAAGAATAAGAAACTGCCGATGCTGGTGTTACGGGCGGCGGGGCACGTCGACATAGCGAAATATGCTCGCAAAGCGCGCGGAGCTCTTGCCGGCGCAATTCAGGCTTCGAATTCAGGCCGCTCTAAGATCAGTCCCCACGATATGTCCTTCGAGCGATGGTTCGTTGAGAATACGTATCACGGCGACGAGTTCAAGGACCCGGACGACTTTGTGAAGCTCAAGCGAGCGAGTGGCCTCTCCATCAGTATCGGTTTGCTGACCTCCAATGATGAGAAGCACATCTACTCTATCCTGACGGGGTTGAAGCGGGTGCTACAGGAGATGCACCCCATAGTTGATCAAATCGTGGTGGTGGATGCAGGCTCTGCTGACGGCACTGCTGAGATGGCACGGTCGTTGGGGGTTGAGGTGTACTCAACAGAGGAGCTATTGCCGGAGCAGGGGAGCCTGTATGGGCGGGGTGAAAGCTGGTGGAAGAGCCTGTCTGTGCTACGGGGGGACGTGTGCGTGTGGCTCGACCCTCGTGCCAGGCGCTTCCACCCTACCACTGCGATGTCGCTGGCCGGGCCGCTGCTGCGGGTCCCTACGCTACAGATGGTCAAGGCATTTGAGACGCCGCACACTGACAATCCCAAACGGAAAGACGACGAGGATAGTGACTTGCCCGTGTCAGATATAAATTGGGGCGGGACGATGCTGCGCAGGCGAGAGGGGGAAGTAGGTATACTATCAGGGCGTATCAGGGTGCAGGCCCTCAGGCCAGCCGACCTGGATGCTCTGAGCGCAGGCGAGGTAGCGGCCTTACCTCCTCGCACACTGTTGCAGGTCTTTTATCCACCACTGTCGGGGGTGATAGCGCCTTTCAGTAGGGACATGGCAGGGAGGCGCGAAGCGATGCTTGCCATGCCTGCTTTCGCCGGGGAGAACAACGAGATTGGATTGCTGCTATCGCTGGCGGTTGAATACGGTACGTGGGCGATTGCCCAGGTGGAGCTGAGCCATACCCGCCCCGTCCCTGAACCTCAGCCTGGCATGCGTAACGCGCTTGATGTATTGCAGGCCCTCGAGAGACGACTTCCCGACCCCACGGCGCGTAACCGCGCTATGCGGACCGCGTTACGGTTACAGAAGGAATTGGAAGGGACAGGTTCTTCAAGCACAATCTCCAACCAGGGAGATGTGTACGAGGTACGCGCTCTCGGCCCGCAGGAGCGCCCGCCTATGCGGGGTGTGATGGATGGTGAGTAAGTACCTGGGGTTAAAAGGGGTCGCCTTATCTCATAGGCAACCCTACCTTATATTTTCTACTTATTCTCCTTCGGTTAGGGTAGGGATACTGTAGGCAATACCGTGTTTATAGGTGTTGTCGTAAGTGGTATAGGCACAGAGGGGCTTGGTACAGGTATAGTAGGCACAGTTGGTATGGGTACCGGCACGGATGGCACTGGTAGAGGGACTGAGGGCACCGGCGACGGGATGTATGGTGGCGTAATTTCGACTGTAGGTATTGTGGGTGAAGTAATATGGGTGGGCGACGTAGGTGCAGGTAGAGGAGGCGTGCCTGTTCCTATCACGGGGGGCGTGATGCTTACAGGTAGATCAGGCTGAGGGAATTGGCAGTTACCAGGCCAGGTGTTGGCTACTATCTTGGAGGTCTGCGCTCGCGTAGCTTCATTATAGGGGCGGAAGTAAGGGCGATTGTCTGGCTCGATGCATGGCTCTTGTTGTATCGAGCCACACTGGTAACCACCCATGATGCCTCGTGATGCCAGCCTCTCTACCCAGATGTAATATGTGCTGTCGGGTGTGGTGTCCTGGAACCGCCAGTAGATATGCAATCTCCAAGTACCCTGCCGCGTTAGATACCATTTTGGCTACGTGCCCCCTGAGGGCATTAGCTGCGGGCCGGAAGTATGGGCGGTTATCGGGTGGCACGCAAGGCTCTCCCTCCGCACCGCCACAAGGGTAGCCCCCTACGATGCCTCTGCGGGCTATGCGATTGATCCAGTCGTAGAAGGTGTGGCGAGGAGGGTCAGGGCCGGGAGGCACGTCCTGGAATATCTGACCGCCTGGGTCTTCGGTAAAGCCTGCGGCGTTGGAGACGATCTTGGAGAGCTGCCCGCGTGTGACGTAAGCGCCAGGTCTGAAGTATGGCGCATAGGTGCAGTCCAGGCACGGCTCCCCAGGCCCTCCACATGGGTAGCCACTGACGACGTTGCGGCAGTGTAAGCAACTTATGTAAGGGTAGAAGGTATTGTTAGTGGGTACGTCGTAGAAGGTGCCACAATTCGGGTAGGGACACGGTGTATATGTGCTGGTAGGGGGTGGTATGGGCGTAGGAGTGTATGTGTGAGTTGGCTGAGGTGTGGGCGTAGGGCAAGGTCTCAACATGGTGAATGTCAGTCGCAAATTAGGAGATATACTCTGATGGCACGCGTAAGCAGTAAAAGTAGTTTGGTCCCTCAGCACGCCCATGATTGACGCTGGACCATTGGCGTTTTCCGGCCCAAATATCACCTCGAACTCACTTGCATAAGCGGAGTCAACTGCTTCTGCCTGGCCTGTCCCCTGCCTGACAGGTTGAGCCTCATTACCTGACTCGCTTTCGTGCAGGCGTATCTCAAAATTCACATAAGCAGTGCACAGCCCGGTTTTCTTGTCCTTATAGCAAGCTCGCCACTCAATGTTGAAGATACGGTTGGGTGGGCTACCGGAGGTAGAAGTGTAGACACCGAGCGCGTGTCCACCGAAAGTGCCGTCGGTTCTAAGCTCTGCCCAGTGAGGGAAGATGGCGTAGGTAAATGCGTTCGCTATGCCAGGTAAGCACTCTGTGGCGCTGGGTGGCGGACCAGCATCACCATTATCGAAATAAAGGCTGCCGTTAGAGCTTACGGTAACGGCAGTGGGCCCCGCGAAAATCTGATCGTAAAGGCGAAAAGAGAAGCCGGAGGGCAACGCAATGGTGGTAGAACAATCGTCGCAGCTATTCACTGGCTCGCCGGTGCCAGGCACGATTGAGCCAGTGCCCTCTGTGTACGTGTAGTTGTTGAGGTCCCCTCCACATGGCAACGGCGTGGGGGTTGGGGTAGCACTACCCAATTCTAAAGCCCGCACCACCGCGGCATCAACCTGAAGCAAACCCCAACCGTAGCAATAGTTGGGTCTAGGCCCGCACATCTGACCTGTAATGGGATTCTGATCGGTTTCGTAAGACGTTTGCCAATGAGCAGTTTCTCTTAAAATTGTCGATATTTGATCTATCGTGAGGTTAGGATTGGCTTGCAACATAATAGCTACTGCGCCTGCTGTGGCTGGTTGTGCTTGAGATGTTCCGAAGTTGAGACAGTAGAGCCCATTCACATTTCCAGAAGCAGATAAGAACTCCATTTCCACAATGAGCTCCTCCTCCAGCCATTATCTGTGGAAATTGCCGATTTTCACGCACTATACAGGAAGGTCCAACGCTACTATAGCCCCACCTTACATTATTGAGTGTCACAGAACCAGTCTCAAAGGTCTCAGGATAAGCAGCCGGCCAGAAGTTGACTATATCATTACCCGCGGAGAAGGATGGAAATATGCCCGCACTGAGCCATTTGTTAATCATGACCAAGAAAGGATCTTCATCCGCTGTTGAGCAATCGCCTCGGATTAGTCCCCAGGAGTTACTGACAATGCGGGGTCTCTTGTTACAGTCTCTGTTCTTTCCATCCAGGTCCCAAGGGCACCACATGAAATCCATGGCTTCAACTATATCCGCATGACCCTCAGGACCTGCACTGTACTTCGCTGAAATCCATTGCGCTTCAGGTGCAATGCCAATGCCAAAATCTCCAACCAACGTACCTATAGTGTGCGTGCCATGTCCATCGTCATCATACGGTATAGGTGTGCCATTCGTCGCGTCCCACCAGTTATATCTGTGATCGAAGTTACCTCCACCCATGTTACCTCTATACTTACCTGCCAACGCTTCATGTGTGTAGAAAGCACCAGTGTCTATGCTGCCAATGGTTATTCCCATACCTTTACAGGGTAGGCCATTGCAATCTATTTCCCACGCTTGGGGTGCATGCACTAACTCCACATTCCATTGATTACTGCTTGGCCTGGATTGGCAAGGTTCTTGGCAAGGTGTAGCACTAGGAGGTGGTGTACCCTCCGGCTCGTTTGATTCGTCAACTATCTTAGGGTTAGGGAATAAGTCCAGACTACCGACCTCAGGCAAGGCCGCTACTGCATACGCTGAAGCCAGATTACCTTCAACTCCAAATGCATTGATGATTAGGTAGCTCTTATATCTACGGACATTACCTTCTGCCTGATGTCTAGTTAGCAGTCTTTCGACGATAGGCTGTGTCCTGTCAGCTACTTGCTTAGAAATGTCATAGACATACTTACCTTTTGCATTCCAATCGATGATATTGTTGGAGGTATCAGGTTGTTCAGCTAACATTACGAGGTAACGCATTTGGGCGTTAGGCTCTCCGTCGAGTTGCTCCAACAGTGCAGTAGTTATTTTCGATCTCCCCCCTGAAGCTTCTTTGCCGACAAGGGTGGTAGATGTCTTTGATGTTATAGGCGCTGTAGCTATAGGTAAGACCTGCGGGGATTGAGCAGTAACATTCTCTGCGATCATTCCAAAGGACAGCAAAACCAATGCAGCGAGCAAAGCTGTAAACGCTCCTGCTGCAAAGCTACGTCTTTGATGGAAATGGCAATATATGCGTACTTCAGTTGACTTGTTGAGCATCTGTATCTCCTAATTGGGGTGTAGAAGCTAAAGGTAGACAAATCGATCAACTACAGCACGCAGTTATTTCGGGTGAAGCTTAGATTGGCTATGTACGCGGGATTATGCTATTGGGCTGGATTCCTTTGCCAGCGCAGAACTAAATATCCAGGAGCAGATGCATAAACTTTACAGTTTACATATTGTTCACTTGGGTTAGCCTTGCGCCCGAAGAACACGTAAGGGGTAAACCCTCTAACTGATGTCGGGCCTTTAACATCCAAAAAGACAGGATTAAACGTATCATTGGTATCTACCATTTGTACGTACACATTGAGTCTCCATCTATACGTACGATGGCACAGCCACAATCGGCTGACGTGCAGTAGACATTTGGATTATAGGTCCAAAGCTCTCCAGCGACCCATGAGAAATCGGGCGCGTTACCAAATATTGGATACCACCCATAGGGATACCCCTTCTTCTCCGACAACTGCCTCCCCAGTAGTCCCAGCAGAACCTCATACTGGCTGCCTGCGTTCTCAGGGTGCAACTCAAACCGACTGCGCTCAAACCACTGGACGAGATACTCTTTGCCATTGGTGCTCCTCTCCATCACAGGCTCAGTGATGGGAAAGCCATGCACGAACAGCCCACCATGAGTGTCCCAGTACCGCTTGAACACACCCGATAGGTTGTGTCCCGTTTCCTTGAAGTATGTAGCATTAGCTACAGGAGAGGCAGGTGGATCAGCCTTGCGGAAGTCCAGCCCTAGCACACCAAGCAGCACCTCGTATGGAGTGCCAGCATTCTCAGGGTGGTACTCGAAGCGATTGCGCTCGAAGTACTGCACCCGATATAGCTTATTATCACCCCCTACAGGCTCGAAGAACTCCTCCGTGAGTGGATAGCCAAACTGCGCCAGCCCACCATACTTGTTCCAATAATCGAGGAAAGCACCCTGTAAGGTGTGACCCGTCTGTGGGAACCACATCACATCCGGCTGCTTAGGGTCGGGCACAGGGTCTGTGAGTAGTATCCCTTTAGGGGGTTGAGGGGTGGGGGTTTGGCTGGGAGGGGACGCGCCAGTATTCGCCCCTCCAATAAGCACCAAGAGCAAGAGAGTGGCGATAGATAGTGCGACACGAGGACACTTATAGACAAGCCAGTACATAGCGAGCCTCCTGCTATCTATTATAGCGGTAAGGAGACCCGTTGTCAATAGGTTTTACGATGAAGTTTGGTACTATTTTGCTCGGTACTGTTACGCGCCCCTCAGAAGAGTACAATCCACTTCAGTGAGATTGCCAGGCTGAGGAGGAGAAGGAGGCCTACAAATGAGGCTATGCCGGCGAAGCGCCAGTTGCGGGCTGCGGCATAGGTGGCTATCTGGGCCAGGAGGGTGACGCCTGGGGTGGCTAGCAGGAGCAATACGCCGAGGTTGAGTAGCGCGAGGGGGTGTAGCGCCATTAGCTCGCCCCAAAGCTTATCGAGGGCTATACCTTGCCCTGCGACGCTCTCTCCACCCGGTGCGCCCGTGAGGAGCCACCACGCCAGCCCGGCCACCATAGCTCCGAAGCTGGAGTACATGCCCACGGTGAGAGTAATCGCAGCCCATTTGTAGGTCTGCGTATCCGCGTCTGCGCCTGTTTTGTAAGCCTCTTCTTTGTTCATCTCTTATAGACACCAAAGGCTTGAAGCACCATTAGCGCGGCTATCACTATCGCCACCCAGCCGAAAATCTTTCGCAGGCGGGCAGTAGGTGTGCGTGGGACGAGCCAGGCCCCGACCCTTGCTCCGAAAAAGACGAAGAGGGCAGTCGGCACGGCGATCAGGGGATTGATGTCGCCGTGGGCGTAGCGCACGAAGGCTGCGCTGGTGGCGGTTACGCCTATCATGAAGTTGCTCGTGCCGGTCGCTACCTTGAAAGGGACGCCCATGAGGAGGTTCATTACGGGCATCTGTATGATGCCTCCTCCAACGCCCAGCAACCCTGCGATTACGCCTGCCAGCGCGCTGATGCCCATCCCTGAGCGTACGTTGCGTGGTCGGTAGTGTATGGTCTTGCCCGTTGCGGCGTCGTGGTAAGTACCGTCCAGGTCTAACGCTTCATCTCCTTCTTCCCGAATCTGGGGTGTGGCTGGGGCGGCATCTGCTTTCTTGCCGCTCCTTAGCATGGTGATTGACGTGTAGAGGAGGACAATGGCGAATAGCCCGCTCAGCAAGGGAGCTGGGAGGTAGGAGGCGACGAGCGAGCTTACCAGCGCGGCGAGAGTGGTCGAGATGAGGAGGACCAGGGCCAGGCGGATGTTCGCAAGGCGGTTGCGCACGTAGGAGGAGGCCCCGGCTGTAGAGGTTGCTACCACGGCTACGTTGCTAGTGCCGATGGCCGTGAGGTTGGGGATGTTGAAAATGAGGATCAGGGCGGGTACGACGAAGACCCCCCCGCCCAGGCCGAGAAGTGCGCCCAGCAGCCCCGCTCCGAAGCCCGTTACCGACAGCCCGCCATAAAAGAAGACGTCGCCCATTGAATTATTCTATAGTAGTGAATGAAAGTGTACAAGTAGTCGGTAGTCGGTAGTCGGTGACAACGGACGACAGACGACAGACGACAGACACTATTCCTGCCTCTAATCCCTAATTCCTAATTCCTAATCCCTGATCCCTGACCCCTGACCCCTAATCGTAAGCGTTCAGACTAGGAGCAAGGGCGGTGGAGAGGGCTACAAACTTAACTTGCACCTTAAGAGAAGGCTATGTAGGTTGCGGTTTAAGCTACTGCCAATAGCGCTATCCTCCCTATAACTTCACTTCATATCTTAAGGAAGCCTTATGTGAAGTGAAGTTAGATTTGGCCCACTTGAGGCACATGACACCTGGCCTGTAGCCCCTACTCCCCTGGCTCTCTCGCCCCATAGAGGCCAAAACCAAACCCCACATCTTAAGAGAAGTCTATGTGCGGTTCGGTTTTTACAAGGGCATTTGTGGGAACACGCTCATTCTTGCCAGGATGGCTTGCGAACCATCTCGACAGGCTTTTCCTTATCCTGAATCCTGAATTACCGGCTACTTGTGCAAACGGCTGGGTATCGTGTAGCATTTTGTTACCATGTCTGTTATGAAGCTACGATTTCGCACTCGATTGTGGCTCGCTATCTCGGTTTGCCTTATGCCTCTCATGCTGAGCGTCGATGCGGCGGGTAGCGCGCCGCTTGAGCCTTATAAGACTTCGCTTATGCGGTGGCGCGCTGCTGATCGGCAGTTTCGCGCCTGGGAGCGCGCGGGGATGATTCTCGACACAGAAGGTGCGCTCCGGTTGGACCCCGAAACCGCGCAGTCTGGCGTTGACCCATATCCACTGAAGGGATACAACGGCCACAACTTCTACAACGGCGGCAGGTTCCTGGTTGGGGAGGCGATCAGCCCCGTTATGGTCACACCCTTCCCTTTCACCCAGGCTATAGCGTCGTGGAATGCCGAGACGCCGCCCGGCACGTGGATAGAGACGCAGCTTCGCGCCCGCACCGGGACGGGATCGCAGGGAGGCTGGACGAAGTGGTACAACATGGGTGTATGGGCCGCAGACAACTCGGCTGTGGAGCGCCATTCGGTAGAGGGGCAGAAGGACGCTGATGGATCGGTGTCAACCGATACGTTGGTGCTGGGGGTTGCTGGCAAGCCTGCAACGGCGGATGCCTATCAGGTGAAAGTGCGCCTCTTCAGCGAGAACGGCTTGGCGCTCCCCAGGCTGGTTAGCGCGGCGGTGTCCATTTCGACCACGCCTACGCGCCCCACGACGCTGACACCTGGCCAGCCTGCCTTGTGGGGCAAGAGAATCGAGGTCCCGGAATGCTCGCAGATGGTTTACAAGGATGGGGGAGAGATATGGTGCAGCCCGACCTCAATTTCGATGGTCCTCTCCTATTGGAAAGCTGATGGCGCTCAATGTGAGGGGAGAGTACGGGCTTCGGTGGATGGCGTGTACGATTGGATTTATGATGGCCACGGGAACTGGCCGTTCAACACAGCTTACGTCGCTGCACAGGAGCTTGAGGGGTACGTAGCACGCTTCACCAGCCTCGCACAGGCCGAGCCGTGGATAGCGGCGGGTGTGCCCATAATTATCAGTCTAGGATGGGGCAAGGGAGAGCTGACAGGAGCACCCATTCCATCCAGCGGGGGACACCTGGCCGTGTTAGTGGGCTTCGACGCTGGCGGCAATCCGGTCGTCAATGACCCCGCCGCGGGGAGTAACGCCGAAGTGCAGCGCACGTACAAGCGCACCGAGCTTGAGCGATTGTGGCTCGAACATTCCGGCGGCACGGTCTACCTCATCTACCCGCCAGGCTGGTCCCCAACCCCTTACCGCCTCTTGCACGCACCTTCTATATTGCTGGCAGAGTGAGAGCCATTTAGGGCAGGCGTTACTCACCTCATGGCATTGCGTTTGCTTTTCATGACCCATGTTGTCTCATATCTCGCTGCCATAGGAGGTCATAATGAAACAATTCTTGCGTAACAATGGCCTTTCCATCGCAATGTTTGCGCTCTTTTTCATCTTCCTGTCGGGCCAGACGGTGACCGGCTTCTTTGAATACAATGAGGACCAGCAATCGCACCAGCAATCTGAAGTCGGCTTTGTTGAGTACCTGGGAACAGGCCATTTTATCGAGGCCGTGTTCGAAAACTGGGAGAGCGAGTTCCTGCAAATGGCGGCTTACGTAGTGCTCACGGCCTTCCTATTCCAGAAGGGGTCTTCGGAGTCGAAGGACCCGGACAAGCCTATGGAGGACGTTGATCAGGACCCACGCAAAGCTGAAAAGACGAAGGATACGCCTGGACCTGTCAAGAGTGGCGGGTTGGTGCTGAAGATTTACGAGAACTCTCTGTCTCTATCGCTGGCTTTCTTGTTCTTGATGTCCTTCCTGCTCCACGCATTGGGAGGGATGCGCGAATACAACCAAGAGCAAATGGAGCATGGCGAGGAGGGAGTGTCGTTCTTCGGTTATTTCGCTACGTCCCGCTTCTGGTTCGAGTCGTTCCAGAACTGGCAGAGCGAGTTCCTGGCCGTTGGCAGCCTGATAGTGCTCTCTATCTTCCTGCGCCAGAAAGGGTCTCCCGAATCGAAGCCTGTTGCCGCGCCGCATAGTGCAACGGGTAACTAGGATAGTTTAAACAGAGAGACGCAAAGAACACAAAGGATTCACAGAAATTCTTTAAAGGTTGTCCCTATGAGCTTGAACGGTGGGAAGAGGCAAGCACAGGCATGAGCGCAACAGGGGCCGGACGCGTGGCTGTGAAGCAGGCTTGCACCGTCCTGTATAACACCCTGCCGCCACTCGATGCGGCGCGCTTGCGAGGCATTTTGCAGAGGCTGGTTGGGCCGTGCGACGTTGAGTGGGGTGGTGCGCTTGGGCCGGATAAGCCGATGGTCGCCGGGGTGGTGCGCTTCGATGGGCACCAGGTTGTGCTGATCGCGTTTGATGCGCGGGTGCGTGAGGAGGTGCTGGCGCGCACGGTTGAGGTCTCTCCTATGCCGGATGATCAGCGTCAGGCGCTCATGGGCCATAAGGCGGCGATACGCGTGCTTTATATGGAGGGTGCGGATAGTCCTGTGGAGCAGTTGATGGTGACGTACCAGGTAGCCACCGCGCTCCTCTCGCAAGGCGGGCTTGGCATTTTGAACGAGCGCGCCGCTCTCGCTCAGCCCCTCGACTTGCTGGTCAATTACCTCCCCTTACGTCCTGACGAGCCTCCGCCTTTGCAGTTGTGGGTGGGGGTAGTCACTTTCGTCATGGGCGATGAAACGGATGGCGAGCCGCAACGATACCTGATGCGCACCTACGGGATGGAGCAGATGGCGCTCCCTGAGTTGGGCATCTACGTCACAGACCGCTCGACTGCTGACGAGGTGTATCACACGCTGCTCAATGTCGGCCTCTATTTGGTGGAGGGAGGCGAGAAGCTGCAAATAGGCCCCGGCCACCGTGCGGAGTTCCGAGGCCATACCTATTTATTCACAGACCCTGACCAGCAAGGATTTGAGTTTGCAAACCCGACAGGGTTGTTATTGCTGGTGCAGGTCTAGAGTTGCTAATTACCGAGCGTGCGGCACGCGAAAATATCCCGAATAATGTTGTCAAGCAAGATTACGCTCTATAAATGATAATCCTGCACTGAATGTATAGTAATACTGGCAGTTATGTGATTCTAACTCTGAGGTAATTCCAGCAGGGTCTCGAAAGTCCTTAAAATTACTGCTTATGAAGCACTTAGTCTGTTCCTGAGGGCGGCTATGAAGGTCCGATATTACTGATGAATAGATAATAGCATCTTGCATTGAGAAGCCATATGTTCCTTGATAGGCTACTGCTTCACGGAAAATTGCTGCGTTGTTGTCAATAGATTCTCCCACATCGAGGAGTCTTTGCACTGTTAACCGCAATGAGGCTGTTTCTCTCTTTACTATCTCACGCCACATACCCAGAAGGGCTTGAAGGGCGTCCACAACTTGCTGATGCGCTTCTGATCGAGGGCCAGAACGTTGAAGTTGTACTAACTGTGCTTGCAAAAGCTCATATAAACGTCTTCGATCTACGCCATGATATGTAACCGTGGAAAATGGCTCACTCAGGGCGAAGTTCGGGAAAACGAGCTCTTAAGCTGCCATTCTCTGCCAATTTGAGGATCGTTTCTGCTGATGGTGCTTCCTCTTGTCCCAACGCTAACTGAAGGACAAAGTTGGACTCGACATAAGTAATCACAGTTATAGATCAGCGATTATCATAGCACCTTGAATTGCCTGTAGGAACCCGGAGTGCGCGAGAGACTTCTCAGGCTCACCATCAGCTTTTTGCGGCATATTACCGAGATCGAGCAGCCATTGAAGGATCAGCAACTCCAGGTACTCTTCTCCAAGTCTTTCCACGCCATTCTCACTATGCGAATAGCGCGCAATTACATTTTCCATCGCAAACTCGTAGGAAGGTGGGGCGTCGCTGTTAGCTGTAGCTGGTCCATTCCAAAGGAATCCCCTGTCCTGGGAAAGAAGCAAGAAAAAAGGGGCCTGAGAAGATAGCCCATCCTCTATCATATTGTGACGAACTATAGTTGCTATATCACGGGAAAGATTTCTTCAATTCTTTACCTCTACTACCGCAATATTGCTTCCGTCGGGACTTCTGACGAGAATATCTGTTCGAAGGGTTCTCACTCGCTATTCTCCTTACGTAGGCATGAATACCTCTCTACTATTATATCTCGATATGCAAACTCAGTTATCCGCGTGGGCTGTAGTAGCGTCTGAGCCAGCTACTTAGCCCGTCCAATCCAGGAAACAGCACGCGCTCTGTTATGTTGGCCTGGTCCAGCTTGTCGCGTATTTCCCATTTCAGGGCAGCTGGGATGATAAGCCTGCGGTAGAGGTGGGGGCGCTCAGCTAGCCAGCTATCGAGGTGCACGGTGGGGCTGGACATGAGGGAGAAGAGGGCATACTGGTTGACGATGCGGGCGTCTAGGGAGGGAGGCTCCAGGAAGATTACGAAGTTTGATTGAGAGAGACTGTCGAACGCCTCTAAAGTGCGAGCGGCTTCTTCGAGGGTCTCGGCTGTGAAGATGTTGGTTTCGTCTCGCTCAAGGATTGCCTTCAGCCGGTCTGGCAGTAGCTTGTTGCTCTGCGAGTAATCAACGCACCACACTATGCCATCGCGGTTGTACAGACTCCAATTCGGCAGTGACGAAGTGGAGGGCTACGTAAGGGGAATAAGTCCAGTCTAGGAGGCGAGTGGGGAGGCCGTGATGCTGGGCGAGGGCGAGCCAGTTCCAGATGGAGGTGCCCATCGCTTCACCCTTGTCGTAGGCGTACTTGCGGAAGTTTCGTAGAAGGTCGTCCTCGTGCCTGGGGTAATCGCCACCGAGACGCACGAGGCTGGTGGTAAGGTCGAAGCGGGCGTCCTGCATACCACGGAAGGCGTAGCTTGACCGAAACCTACCCAGCCGCTCGTTCCACGAGCCTTCGTAGAGGCGCTCGTGCAGCTCGGTCCAGCTTTGTACTATGAGGTCTTGCATTTTGGACGACGGACGATAGACGATAGACGATAGACGATAGACGATAGACGATAAACGATAGAGTGAAACGTGATGTGTAGAGACTTTGGGCCTTCGACTTTTATTCGGGGTTGAGGTTTAGTTGGGCGTAGATGCGGCGGGCATCTTCCGTGTGCTTCGGCGTGGCGTCGGCGTATTCGAGGCACCAGAGGAGTTGGTGGATGGGGCGTCTCTCTTTATACGTGGGCGATATGGGGAGCACTTCGGTGTATGCTTCCCAGAAGCCTGGACCTATCATACCACGCCAGAGGTCCAGGCGCGAAAGATCGAACTCGTGATGCCCGGCGTAGGCGCTATCGAAGTCGAGAATTGCTGAAAGTTTCCACTCTTCAGCTTCACGGTGGAAGAGGATGTTGTGCTTGTGCAGGTCGTCGTGGCACAGAGTTGGCTGATTGATCTCCTCGAATAAAGATGCCCGGTCTTGCAATAGCTTGATGAACGTAGTGGCTTTACGTGGGTCCTTGATACGTTGCCTTGCTCTTTTGGTGAGGGCCTCCAGGTATGACATAGGGGCGTGGAGTAGGGCATCATCCCCTAATTCACCGAACGTATTGAACGAAATGGTGTGTAATTCGGCTATGGTGTGGCCTATCTGGCGATACGCCCGTTCCTTTTGATGGCTGTCCATCTGCGGGAGAGCGGTGGCCCACTCGACGCCTGGCGCGTACTCTTTGATGATGTATCGCCAGGGCCAGAGGCGGTATGTGGTATCAACCGCTATCACCTCCGGGACGGGCACAGTGGTTTGGGCACGCACGAGGCTGTGCAGGGCAGCGGTACGGTCGAAGGGGCATGAGTAGGGAGCATCCGGGCCAGCCAGCTTGATTACTACCCTTTTGGATGAGTGTGACAGGTCAGCGAGCAGCACAACGTAGTCATGGCGCTGGTTGGCTATCTCATAATGCTCGAGTCCTACGTGAGAGCCGAATACGTGGCGCAGAAGGTCGAGGCAAAGTCCAAAGTCCAAAGTCCAAAGTCCGATTACCGACTACCGGTTGCCGGGATGTTGTCTATAAGCTCGCGCAGCTTGTCTGCGCATCCATTCTGCTTCTTCCGACGTGTGGGGCCAGGAGGCGAAGTAGATTTGGTCGGTGTCGCGCTCGATATCTTCGCGGGCGAGCACACCTGCTGGGGTTAGCTGCACCGCATCGCCGTCACGGACGGCGTAATCTTTATTGAAGAGGAAAGCGAGGCTTCCTTCAACGTCTTCAGGAGAGTGGTTTTCATGCAGTAATTCGATTAGACGGCTGACAGTGCTTGCTTCGCCCTGCCAGAGGAGGGTCAGCATTTGCATGGGTGGGCCTTCCATGTCTGCTTCGCGCCAGGCTTTGATATGCGCATCGTCGCGGGCGTGCCAGAGGTCGTATATGGCTTGCTCCAGGCGGACCATCATTGGGGCATCTGGCCCAAATGTACGGAGCGAAAGGCTGCCCGCCAGGTGGCTGCCTGGGCGGGGTGAGAGCACGGGGTCGTTCAGTATGGCCTGCACTGCCCTTTCGAATTGGTGGGTTAGCGTCTCTAATTCTTCAGGGGAGAGAGGTTGCAGATGGGCGACGTGTGCTCTGCCTGCCTTGTGGACCGCCTCTACAGCTTCCACCGCCTGGGGGGTGAGGCTGATGCAGCCATCTTCGTCCTCTCGAAGCAGACCTTTCTCCTTGAGGATGGCGATAGGGGCCGAAAGATGGTCTCTGGTGCTATAAAGGTGGCGCGTCCGTGACCGCAACTCTGCCGGGGTGAGGGGGCGGCCATCATAGCTCCCCTGTGTGAGGCTAATCTGCACCAGGGTGAAAAGCAATGGAATCTCGATGCCAAGTTGCTCGGAGATGACGCGCGGGGCTGCGATCCCTGCCCTGCGTTTCTGTAAGAACTGGGGCATGAGAGGAGGAAGCTCTTTGAGTGCGGAATTAGTGTTCATGGAGGTATCTTGCTATGCTTGGGTCAGGGATCAGGGATCAGGGATCAGGGATTAAAGGTCAGTTTGCTAACTTCTGATCCCTGACTCCTAACCCCCGATCCCTATCCTTCCAAATCAGTTCCGGGGAAGTAATCAATCTTCATGGCGTAGCGGACCAGGCTCATCGTCTCGTCGCCTACTTTGCGGACTTTGCGGGTCCCTTCCATGATGATTTCGCGTATCATCTCCGGCTTGCCTTCGTACTCGGCGCGGCGCTCGCGGATGGGGTCGAGGAAGGTGTTGAGGGCTTTGATGAGGGAGCGCTTCACGGCTACGTCACCGATGCCGCCGATGCGATAGAGGCGCTTCATCTCCTCTACCTCCTCTTTGTCGGGGTTGAAGGCGTCGTGGTAGGTGAAGACGGGATTGCCTTCGACGTGGCCTGGGTCGGTGGCGCGCAGGCGGGTGGGGTCGGTGTACATGCTCATCACCTTGCGCTCGACCGTCTTTGCATCGTCGCCCAGGAAGATGGCGTTGCCGGCGCTCTTGCCCATCTTTTCCTTGCCGTCGGTGCCTGGGAGGCGGGCGACCTGGCCGATCATTATCTCCGGCACGTTGAGGGTCTCGCCGTAGATGTTGTTGAAGCGGACAACGATGTCTCGCGTCACTTCCACTACGGGGGCCTGGTCCTCGCCTACGGGCACGAGGTTGGCGTTGACTATCATGATGTCGGCGGCCTGCGAGACGGGATAGCCGAGGAAGCCGAAGGTGACGGAGTCGGCGTCCATACCCTTCTCGCGTATCTCCTCCTTGATAGTGGGGTTGCGCTGTAGGCGGGAGATGGAGATGAGATTGGAGAAGAAGACGGTCAACTCGGCTATCTGGGGCACGAGGGATTGCACGAAGATGGTAATGACGTTGGGATCGAGGCCGACGGCGAGGTAGTCTTTGACGACCTCGGTGACGTTGTCACGCACCTTCTGGGGATTGTCGAAGTTGTCGGTGAGGGCCTGCACGTCGGCGATTTCGATATAAGAGTCGTATTCGTGTTGCAGGCGCACGCGGTTACTGAGCGTGCCGACGTAATGCCCCAGGTGGAGCGGGCCGGTGGGGCGGTCGCCGGTGAGGATGCGTTTTTTGGTTGCAATTACAGTTCCCATGTCATAACCTCCTATTTATTTTGGGTTTTACTCACCGCAGAGACGCAGAGAACGCAGAGGTTTTATGGGTTTGCGTCCTGCGTAAGCTGCTTTGTATTGTGCTTAAAAACAAGAAGCCTCGTCCCAATGTAGGGACGGGCTAACCCGCGGTACCACCCTGATTTCGGCACAAGCGTGCCGCTACTCTATGAATACCTAGTCGGCTTATTCGCAAACCGTCTGCCGATACCCTGCTCCGATGTAACGGTGGAGCGTTCCGGCGCAGCCTACTTTCTAAAGGAAAAATTATGAATGATAAAGGATAAATTATGAGATGCGTTTAGCCCACTGACGTGTACTTTATCCTTTATCCCTTATCCTTCTTCCTTTACTTTCGGTGCCCGACTCCCAGGTCCATTCGGCTCGTGCGCTGGTGCCGGGTTCCACCGTCTCCGGCTCTCTGTGGCCTCGCTTGCGTGCTTACTCGTCCTGTTCGCAGTCTTTGGGGTGTTTAGTTGTTGAAAGACTTATACCATACAGTAGGAGGGGTCGTCAAGAGGATTTGATGGTTTCTGTGGGAGGAAGTTTGGCTACAGCGAAGTCCTCTGAATATTTAAGAGTGTCCAACGCCAAGGAGGTAAACTCCTGTGGCTACGAACAGAATAATTGAGAAAACTACTGCTGCTCCAAGCCAGCGTAAACCCAGGTTTCTCTTGAAGACTCTGATTGCAATAAAGGTATCAAATAGAAGCCAGGCACTATTTATGGCCAGAAAAATGCTAGCTAGTATTGTTTCTCCTGTGCTCTTGCCATAATCAGAATACATCCCGGTGCCGTGTCCCATACGAAGGATTAGTTCCAAGACACCTCCAACAGACCATATAGCTAGTATCAACGACAGCAAGAATAGGGCTAAAATGAAAACCCCTGGAAATTGAGATTTGTTTGCTGTACCCATGGCGACCTCCTTCTTCCGCTATCAGCTGCTATTGGCCTCCTGCTTCTTCAGATTGGCGCATGAGATCTGTCCAGGTTACGCTATCCCTTGCTTATTGCGGGACGCTATATGGTCGGCGACGTAAGCGGCATCGTCGCCGACCCCGAACAAGAGGGCCGATTTGCGCGTGTGCAGCCAGTTTACACCCAGGAAATAAAGCCCAGGATAGCTCGTCACACCACGCTGCTGGACCGGGTAGCCATCGGCGTCAAAGATGGGCAGGCGCACCCAACTGAAGTCGGAGACGTAACCCGTTGCCCAGATAATAGTGCTAATGCCTACTGCGTTGAGGTCGAGGTCCAACATCTCCTTAGGAGGGTCGTTTATAGCCAGCTCTGCCTCACGCGTCTCTGGGTCTTCAGGCAGCGGTAGACCCATATTCTTCACCGCTTCATCTATTCTATTTATCACGTTGGCCGCGAAAGCATCCGCCTTTGCCAGGCTCTCCCTTAGATCGGGGGCTAACACGAGCTTCGTGCCTTCGACGCCTCGCAGATGTCCCAGCAGCACCACGCCATCGCGGGCAAACTTGTGTAGATTTATAGTGTGCCCGCCAGCCTTACCCGACAGGTGAGGGTTGCCAGCGAATTTAGTTTTGGGAGAGGGGAGCTTGTCTACAGCCTCCTCGAAGAAGCCGTCCTTGTGCAGCAACCAAACGCTATCCTTGCCTCGGTAGCGCCTGGGGAGTTGTCCCGCACTCCCCACAGAGAGGTAAACCTGGCGACCGCTTTCGTGAAGTTCCTCCGCGACCTGGCAACCTGACTGCCCGCTTCCCACCACCAGCACGGCCCCAGGCGGTAATGCCGCAGGATTACGATACTGGCCTGTGTGAATTTGAAGGATGTTACCCGGTATAGAGGTGCTCCAGGGTGGGAGTTTCGGCTGCTGGAAAGGACCTGTTGCCACTACGACATTGTCGGCTTCCCACGTGCCCTCCGTTGTCGTCACGAGGTATCCCGAACCCGCAGTCTTTGGCTCTATCGACGTGACACGTATCCCGGTACGCACAGGAGCATTGAAGTGAGCGGCATATCGCTCGAAGTAGTCAACGATGCTTTCTCTTGGCATGAAACCATCGGGGTCGTCGCCCTGATAGGCAAAGCCGGGGAGCTGTACCGTCCAATTGGGTGTCACGAGGGTAAAGGAGTCCCAGCGCCCGCTTCTCCAGGCTTCTCCAACACGCTGCTGCTCTAGGACCACGTGGTTGCGGCCCTGTTGGGTCAGATAATAGCTTATTGACAGCCCGGCCTGCCCTCCGCCAATTATCGCAACATCTACTTTTTCAGGCATGACAACCTCCTTAGTAATGTAGCACCAGGGGCAAAGTTGGCCGGGCGTCGGCAGTCTTGCCCTGCGTGCCAGACATGAAGTATTACCTCCCTGATAGAGTGCTCTGCCGCGAGGTGCTGGAATTGTTCTCTATACGATTGTAGCACCCAGGTCAAGGGTCTGATGTTTTGCGAGCGTCCTTCTTGTATCTGACATTGTAGAGCGAGCTAATGAGATTTTACTATTTCAGTGGAAGGAGGTTTGGCTTTTGCGAAGTCCTTGTGAAAGGAGTCTAGGACTTGAAGTGATTCTACATCAACAATCGGGTGAGGCGGTATGGCGAAGGCCGATTAACTTGCTCGCTCGCCGAGCGCGGCTGGTCGGGGCACAGGCAAAGGGTCGTCAGGTAGAGGGAGACACAAAATAGCAAGTCGACGGAACTGCACGCGCACTTCTGGGTCTTTTTTCTTGTCACCTACAACGTCGGTGTGTGCTTGGTTTCCCGTCTCAGGAGTATGAATTGCCTCCTGACCGGGTATCATCCGGATGCCGCCTACTGAAAGCTCAATAACAGCATTAGCCATGGGTACCGTTGCACGGGCGCGTGTTTCCTCTGGTGTAGAATACTTGTCCCAATCGGTAGACATAGCGTCGCCATGATCCTGAAATACGCCAGGTCGTAGATCGTAGTTGGGAAAGAAAAAACTCTTATGAGCACGCATATACAAACGATCACCGTCTGGTATGTCTTCTTGCTCATATTGACTTGCTTGGGGCTTGCGCTCTATTTCGTGAGCCACTCTAATAACCATCGCTGGTCACTATCTATATCCAACTCACCTTTTACTTTCTCGCCTCGCTCGTTATCACCATAGAAGGCGGCATGCTCTTCTGTGGAGACCGGTATATTGAGAAGCAATTCCCGACCAGCGAACTGCCAGTGAACATCTATACTACCATCAGGACCTGGAGCGATAATTGGTGGTTGCGGGGGGATCGTCCCAGATATATGCCACGCTGATAAAAGCGCCCTTTCAAGTAGCTGCTGCATTCGATCCCAAGTGCTCTGTCGAATTGCTGGACTGCCTTCATCATCCCAGTTGTCTGCCCACTCAAGCATAGGCTTCGACCTATTGAATGAAGAGTGCAAGGCGTTCAACGCTTGTCGATAAGAGAAGCGTCTCTCGGTAGCATTATGCCCTGAAGGTCGAACGTCTTCACGATCAGATGTCCCTCCAGTTGACTGCAATTCTGTTTTGAACGGGCTCATAAAAAGTCCTTTAGGAGCCGTCACTCGCATAGTAGGTGTTAGCGTAACAGTTGGACTCGTCATTTTCGTCGCCCCTTTTTGCTGGATGATTTTGCTGGTGAGATTGATCCCACCTTTTCTGCTTTACGAATAAAGTCAAGAGTGTAGTTATTCAACACTCTTAGCATTTCATGAAAACGTTCTGGTGGAACCGCGATGCGAGCAACATACTCGGCAGGAATGCTTTCTAACTCACGTAATTGATCCAATTGCGCCTTATCATCACCCAGTACCACGGGCGTCTTTATTTCGTAGAAGCTCAGAATGTACTCATGTCCAGTCATTTGAATTACGACATGGGTAGCAAATCGGGTTGGCACGCCTGGAGGTTGCTGGAAATCAATATTAAGCGTCACGCTCTCGTTGTCTGGTGCGTTTTCGTTATTCATTTTACTCAATCCAATCTTAGGGTACAGGCCACAGTTATGTATTATTTGAGATATCTTAATCTACATCCGGACAATAGTTATACCAGTTGGTATGCGAGCTACAACCTATTCTAAGCATCCACATCATGAATTGTAGGGAGAACAGGGTCCTGTTCTCCCTACAATTTGTGTAGGTTACTGCCCTTCTGCTGGCTCTGGGCCTTGATAACCGGCTTCTTCGGCCTGGCGAACGAGCTCTACCCATTCGGCATGGAGGCCGTCGGAGGTGACGCCGTAGAAGACGCGGAGGGAGCCATCGGGCTGGCGGCTGACGAGGTCGTAGCGAGTAGCTCCTGCGCGGGCGGACTGCCGCCACAGGCCGATGGACGCTTCGGGGTGCCACAGCACTTCGGATAGCTGCGGCAGGCCGTGATCGTGCTGCACTATGGCGTAGTGCCATAGCCGCCGCGCCGACTTGCGGGTGACGTTATGCACCTTCTGGAAGTTGCGCAGGTCTTGCATGGTGTGGTAATTCACGCCGTTGCGTGGCTCTACCTCGATGATCTCAACTCCCGTCCTGGGCGGGTCCGGGGGAGGTGGGATTTTGGATTTTGGATTTCGGGTGCCCTCCGGGCGTTTGGATTTGGTGCCCTCGCCAGTGGCTCTTTTGCGGGTGGAGCGCTTGGGTTTGGTAGGTTCTTCTGGCTGTGGCGCAGGAGCCTCAACTTGAGGCTCGGCAACTGCTGGCTGCTGTTCGACTGTTTCCTGAGCGGAGGTCTTGCGGCGGGAGCGGCCTCTCTTGGCTGCTGGCTGCTGTTCGTCCTTCGTCCTTCGTCCTTCGTCGGCGACTTCGCCCGGCATTTGGGGTCCAGGCTCGATTTCGGCTGCGACCAGGATGGCTTCAGCACCAGCTTCGCTTTCGGCGGAGGCGGCGGTAGGGGCTTCTATCTCCATCTGCTTGTCGCGCGGAGAGCGGCGTCTGCCTCGCTTTGGCCTTGCTTCTACCGTTTCGGCAGCCTCAGTTACTATCTCTTCTCGTGTCAGGTGCTCGGCTGAGACGGTGGCCTCCATCGGAGTGTCGAGGGCTGAGGACTGGAGACTGAGGGCTTCTGGTTCGGTGTCGGTAGCTACGGCCTCGGCTTTGGCACCTTTGCGGGGGCGGCCACGCGTCGAGCGCTTGGGCTTGGATTGCTCCGGCTCGGTTGTGGCCTCGGCAGGTTCGGCATCTGTTGTTGGCTTAGATGGTGAGGGAGCGACAGACATACCAACGGCGACGAGGGCGCTGTAATCTCCCTCTTCCTCGTGGGCCGCGCCTAGCTGGGGCCAGCCGCCCCCCGCAACTATTTCCTCCATCTCGGCACCTTCCGAGGCGGAGATGATGTCGCCGGGGGAGAGCATGGGCTGGATACGCCCCTTTATTTTCTCAGGGGGGAGATTGGCGAGGTGAGCGGGGACGGATTTCGGATTTGTTGTGGCTGATTTGGTGGTGATTTGTGGTTGGAGTGACGGTTGCTGTAGCTCTTTGCGCTCCTCACGCCAGGGGCGAGCTTGGGCCTGTGCGGGTTGTGTGGGCACGGGGACTGCTCGCTCGGTGGGGTGCGTGGGAGACATCGGTTCGCCTGCAGCGGCAGTGGTCGGCTTCTGTGGAGTTTTCACTCCAGCAGATGACAGCACCAGGTTGACTATCTCGTCGCGGCTGGCGAGGCGGGTGTTGGCGCGCTCGCGGATGTATATCTGGCCGGTGGGGGTGAATATATAAGGCTGGTCATTCCCCCTTGGTACGTTGATGACGATAATACCACGCGCCCCATTTTCGCGTACGTCGAACTCTACATCGACGGCGGGGTAGATCGTCTGTTGGATATCCTGCTTTAGGAGACGCACGTCGTCCTCGGTGCGGTCAAGTCCGTGCAGGGGCACGCGGGTATCGGGGTTGGCCCCCACGTAGACGGTGCCGCCGGTGGTGTTGGCGAAGGCGACTACGTCATGCAGGATTGGGCGGGTGCGGCTGGTGTGGGTGAGGGCGCGCTCATGGAACGACTGGGCGATGTTTGGACCCTGGGTGCGGGCGGCTTCAACCAGGTCCCACAGCCAATTGGCGCGGTGGGGCCGCGTGCGCGTAAAGTCGGTGCTGGTAAGCACCTCTTTGAGCGAGGCGAATGATGCATCCCTTGCCAGTATCTCGGTGATGCGCGCTCCCACGCCGAGGCGCTTGTTGTTGCTGTCCGATTGCTCGGTCTCAACGGAATGGGCGTCGGACCCCTGTATGCAGTGCATCCGGCGCGGGTACTCTGTTTTTGAGCCGTTGTAGAAGGATGCGGTGTTACGTCTGCCCGTCCCTTCGAGATCGGTGACTTCGAGGGCGACCAGGTTGTGATCCTGGGTGTAGGCGATCTTAGTCTGCCCGCCGAAGGGGAAGCCCTGCATAGCCACGCCGTTGGACGAGTTTGCGTGGGCGGCTATCGCCAATCCGCCCGCGGCTGATATGGCGGCGTATGCAGCCAGCACGTCCGATGTGGAACCCGCGTCGGGCGCGCCCATGACCATCTTCTCTTCGGGCACGTTCAGGTTGAGCAGAAGGTACTCCAGCTTGCGGATGGATGTGTTCTCCGGGAAGACGCCGAGTATGTGGAAGCCGAAGGTGGCGGTGAACTCGAAGGCTGGGAGGACCACTATCTTGTCGAGGAGTCGCCGATACTCGTTGAGGGTTGTGCGCTCGGTCTCGGTCATGCGTCCCAGGCGTTCGAGCAGAGTGAGGGTCTCGATTTCGCGGTGCATGGCCGCGTAGCCGCCGACGCTGTTGTGGTCGGCGAAGGCCATGATGTCGAGGCCTTTCTCCTCGGCCTTCTTGAGTATGTCCAGGTAGGAAATGCCTGGATCTCGGTAGTCTGACGAGGCAGGGGTGTGGATGTGGAGGTCCATCTTGATCCACTTCATGCCGTCAAGGGAACGGGTGCGTGCCGCCTCGCGGTCGGCCTCTACAACGTCCGGCCCGGACTCTCTCCACGTTCTACCTGTGTTTGGGGTTCGCCTGGCTCCTCCGCCACGCGAATAAGGTCGTCTAATCATAATGTTGTTCTTGCCTCTCTGGGAGTAGCGAGTAGTGAGTAACGAGTAGTGAGTAGCTGTTAGCTGGCAAAAGTATGCCGTGCAACCCTCATCACTCGCAACTCATTACTCGCCACTCGCTACTTGGTCGAAGGCGCGCGCAAACGCCGGGAACCTTCCCGTGCGTGGCGAGCCTGTTTGTGTCAATCTTGCGTTTATGTGTTCTCTAAAATGCGAGGCTGTCTATGGGGTTGTGAAACGTGAAACGTGATGCGTGAACCTAAAAAATCTTTGCGCTCTTTGTTCTCTTTGCGTCTTTGCGTTTAGTCCTCACGCATCACGCATCACGTTTCAGCGCCGGTCAGGTGGGCGGGCATGTGGTTCGGGTCGTTCAGGACGGTGTCCTTCATGTCATCGGTGGCTGGAGGCTGGATGTTGCCGTCATGGGTAGGGATGACTACCACGGCAGGCTCCTGTGATTCTTCGGGGAGCAAGGCCAACGCTATCACCTGGTCCATGCTTTCTACCCAGTGGAACTCCAGCTCGCGACGGACGGTGGGTGGAAGCTCCTGCCATTCGGGCTTGTTTTGCAGGGGGGCGATTATGCGCTTCAACCCGCCACGGTGGGCGGCCAGCGCCTTCTCCTTGAGACCGCCAATCGCCAGCACCCTGCCGGTGAGCGTTATCTCGCCCGTCATGCCGAAGTCGCTACGCACCATGCGGCGTGTTATCGCCGATATGAGGGCCGCTGCCATCGTGATGCCCGCCGAGGGGCCGTCCTTGGGTATAGCCCCTTCTGGGAGGTGGATGTGCAGGTCGCTCTTGTCGAGGATTTCCAGGTTTATATTCAGTTGTGCCGCCCTCGACTTGGCGAAGGTGAGAGCGGCTCGCGCCAACTCCTGCATCACGTCACCCAGGCGTCCGGTGATGGTCAACACGCCGCGCCCCGGCATGAGGGCCACTTCTACCGGCAGCAGCTCGCCACCGTGCTCCGTCCAGGCCAACCCTACCGCCACGCCTACCTGGTCCTGGCGGCTCTCTACGTCGTAACGGTAGCGCGGCTGCCCCAGGAACTCTTCCAAATTGTGAGGGCTGAGCCTCACCCGCGTAGTGCGGCCCTGCACCACCTTACGCGCCGCCTTGCGGCATACCGTCGCCAGCTTGCGCTCCAACTCTCGCACCCCAGCCTCGCGGGTATAGGTGCGTATGATGGCGCGCAACATCCGGTCCGGTACTTCCAGGAATCCCGGCTCCAGCCCGTGCGCTTCGGTCTGCTTTAGGAGCAGGTGGCGGCGGGCAATTTGCACTTTCTCTTCCTCGGTGTAGCCCCCGATCTCGATTACCTCCATGCGGTCACGTAACGCCCTCGGTATGGCGTGGAGGGTGTTGGCGGTAGCGATGAATAGCACGTTCGAGAGGTCGTATGGCAGGTCCATGTAGTGGTCTATGAAAGCATGGTTCTGCGCGGGGTCGAGCACCTCCAGGAGCGCGGCAGCCGGGTCGCCACGCATATCGGAGGTCATCTTATCCACCTCATCCATGAGCACCACAGGGTTGCAGGTGCCCGCGGTTCGCATCGCCTGGGTAATGCGTCCTGGCATCGCGCCCACGTAGGTGCGGCGGTGGCCCCTGATTTCCGATTCGTCGTGGACGCCGCCCAGGGAGAGGCGCACGAATTTGCGGTTCATCGCCCTGGCGATAGACTGCCCCAGCGAGGTCTTGCCCACCCCAGGAGGGCCGACGAAGCAGAGGATTGAACCCTGGTGCTGCGCGGACGATGGACGAGAGTTCGCCTTCGGCTCATCGATGGACGACGGCTCCTCTGCGATTTTGGATTTTGGATTTTGGATTTTGGATTGCTCCAAGTCCTGCTTCCTTGCATCCTTTGCCTTGCGTCCTTTAGCTACTACGGCGGCAGGCTCTTTGTCTTTCGTCTTTCGTCCTTCGTCCGCCAGAACTTGCCGCCGCAGGGTGAGTTGGCGTACGGCGAGGAAGTCGAGGATGCGCTCTTTGACGTTGGAGAGGCCGTAGTGGTCCTCCTCAAGTATTTGCTCGGCGAGGGGGAGGTCTATGCGGTCATCGGTGCGCTCGGTCCAGGGGAGGGTAAGCGCCCAATCTATATAGTTCCGCAAGACCGTGCTCTCTGGCGAGATAGAGGGCATCCTTTCCAGGCGGTTGACCTCTTTGAGGAGGCGCTGTAGGGTCTCCTCCGGGAAGCCTTTAGCCTGGATGCGCTCGCGCAGCTCGGCTATCTCATTGCCTCCCTCACCCGAAAGCTCGTCGTGGATGGCCTTTATTTGCTCGCGCAGGTAGAACTCGCGCTGATTCTTGTCTATGGAGGCGCGTACCTTGTCGCGGATGCGTTGGTCGGTTTGCAGTATCTCGACGGCGTTGGCGAGGACCCCCGACATGTGTTGCAACCGCTCAAGCTGCCCGATCATTTCGAGGACGCGCTGGCGCTCCTGCACGTCGAAGAGTAGGTGGGCGGCGAGGAGGTCGGCCATGTAGCCGGGCTGGCGGGCGGAGCGTATATGGTCGGGCGCGTCGGCTGGGACCTTGTTGTTGAGAGTGGCATACTGCTCGAAAAGCTCGACAAGCTGGCGCATCAATATCTCGGTCTCAGGGCCGGGGGTAAGCTTTTCGGTGATGTGCTCGACCTGCACGCGGAGGTGCGGCTCTTCCTGGGAGACCTCGCCGAGGCGCACGCGGCGCAGGGCCTCGACTTCTACCTGGAGGGTGGAGTCGGCCTGGCGGCGGACCTGCCGCACTTCAACGAGGGTGCCTATGGGGTGGAGGTCGTCGGGGAGAGGCTCGTCGCGCTCGCCCGCGCGCTGGGCGACCACTACCAGGCAGCGATCACCGTCTACAGCGCCGTTGAGCGCCTGGATAGAGCGGGAGCGCCCGATGGTGAGGTTGACTATGGTGCGGGGAAAAACGACTACGTTCTTGAGGGGTAGGAGTGGGAACTCCGTTTTCTCGTGGTCGTGCTTGCGGGCTGCATCGTCCGACATATAGCTACCCTGATTTGCGTGCTTTGCCTTCGCTTCCTTTTGCCTCTCTTGCCTTGAGTATGCGGAACCCTTGGCCGCCTGGATGCTTTGCCTGGGGGTGTGAGCGTTTGGGTGATGGTTGTGTGACGGTGTTCGTGCGGTGTCTCAAACTACTTGGGGATTATACCATAAAAGGATTCCACAATGTATCGCCAGAATCGGTTAATAAATATGGCCACCTTTGGGAGGGGCGGCCCCCCTTGAGTTTCCGCTTACGTCGATTTTGCTGGCACCGGCTTGACGCTGACTGGAGAGAGGGCAGCTTCCGCATGTCGGAAGGCACTCTCAATGTACCGGGTTGAATTGGAGGTTGGTTGCTCTGAACTTGGGTGATAAGCAGCTTGGTGTATCCTCGTACCTGGCTACACTATTAGGGTCATCCAGCCGCCCGAAGACCACAATGAACGTCTCTGGTTCCACTGTAGCGGTCAGCCTCTTCTCCTTTAGAATACTAAGCCAATCGGGGCCGTAAGGCTGCACCTGTGGCTTGTCGCCGGGGTATGTTGTATCGAGCGGGTTCACAAAGGGTACGGTCGTGCAGCCACATTGGGCACATTTCCTCGGGTCCTGTTTATAATACCCGGCGAACCATGAGTAGTCGCCTGCGTACCCGTACAGAGGATACCGCCCGTAGGGATAGCCTTTCTTCTCCGACAACTGCCTCCCCAGCAGCCCCAATAGCACCTCGTAAGGGCTACCCGTGTTCTCGGGGTGCAATTCGAACCTGGAGCGTTCAAACCACTGCACCATGTACTCTTTGCCGTTGGTGCTACGCTCTATCACAGCCTCTGTGATAGGGTAGCCATGCACGAACAGGCTTCCATGAGTGTCCCAGTATGCTTTGAATTTGCCTGAGAGGTTATGGCCTGTCTCCGAAAAGTACTGTGACCCAGCTATAGGGGAAGTGGGAGGGTCAGCCTTACGGAAGTCCAGCCCCAATGTGCCAAGCAGCACTTCGTACTGAGTGCCTTTGTTCTCAGGGTGCATCTCAAACCTGTTGCGCTCGAAGTATTGCACCCTGTACTGCTTATGGTCAGGCCCTGCCTCCTCGAAGAACTCCTCGGTGAGAGGGTAGCCGAACTGCGCTAACCCACCGTATTTGTTCCAGTAGTCCAGGAAAGCACCCCGTAGGGTATGGCCCGTTGGGGCGAACCACATCACGCCTGGCTCCTTAAGGTCGGGCACCTGATCTGTGAGCAGGATCGGTTTTCCGGCTTGGGGGAGGGGGGTTTGTTGGGGCGGGGCCGCCTCCGTACTTGCCCCGCCAATAAGAGTGAGGAGCAAGAGGGTGGCGATAGATAGCGCGACGCCAGGACACTTGTAGATAAGAGAGTACATGGCGAGCCTCCTAATTGTTATTATCGCCTTTAGGAGGCCTGGCGTCAACAAGTATCGCGGCGAAGTAGATGCTCACGCCAATTATTGACAACTTCGTCATGAAGTGGAGCAGACGAAGTTAGAGAGGTGGTGTAGTAGCAGACCGCCTTACTGTAAGACCTTCGCCAGCCTCGGCTCTACCTCGAGGCGGTCTGCTATCTTGCCATCCTTACCCACGAGCGTAATCACCAAGCCACTTTATCCACGGAAGTTTGTTCCCTACTGCATTGTACAGCTTCTCATCCGCTGTCCATAGATCGCACCCATACATCTGGGCTACCGCCAGGTAAGCAGTATCGTAGGCCCGTGGACGGTTGAATTGCTTGGCTAGTTGCCAGGATGCCGGGATGACACTTTTGCGTTGCGAAAAGCGTATTGGCAACCGAGAGAAAAGATTAAATGCATCTTCTCCCTCATCCGGCGTCAATGCTCGTAAATATACCAGTCGGCGCAATACGGACGTGACTTCGTAAGCCAGGAGCATCGGTGCGACCAACGCCACCTGGTTAGCCTGTGCATCCTCCAGCAGCTCCTGTGCCTTTTCACTTAGAGGAGAAGGTACAAGCGACCACACCACCACATTGGCATCAACGCAAACCGGTGATTGCTTCATCAAGCTCTTCATCTCGCTCGGTGCGCACTTGCTCCACTATATCCGTGGTTATCGGGCTACCACCCCGGCGTGCCTCAATTCTCTCTCGTAGCTTCCTCATCTGAGCGAATAGCGGAGTGTCAATCACAGCTACCGCTTGATCCGCGGAGACCTCAATTCGCTCCTGCTCTATCATCTCATCCTCTCCAAGCTGTTGCATGATAGCCTCCAGGCAGTAGCTGGTAATCCGAAGATGGCGTCTGGCAGCCGCCCGTTCAATACGCCGCTTCGTATCCGCATCTGCATACACCTGAATTCTTTGCACGGCCATAGCAGATTCCCTTCACACTCGCTCATATTTCAGAGCGCTTTACTGCAAGACCTTCGCCAGCCTCGGCTCTACCTCGTCGTAGGTGAGGCCGCCTTCGAAGCGGTCGGCTATCTTGCCGTCTTTGTCCACGAAGAAGAGCCACGGTTCGCTCTTGAGGCCCCACTCTTCGGCGGTCTTCACCTGGGGCTTATCAACGCCCTGGTGGCCTGGTTCCTGGTGGTGGTTGGGGTCAACGGGGCCGGTGTGGGTGTGGTTCTGTATCGTGTTGGGCGCTTCGACGTGGATGAAGTTGGCTTTGTCGCCGTACTTCTGCTTGAGCTTCTGCACCATCTCCAGGTCCGGCCCGCAGGTGAAGCTGGGGCAGAAGCCAGGCGCGGCGATGAGGATGACGGTGGGCTTGCCCGACTTTATTGCGTCCGCTATGGTGAGGTCATGCATGTCGTCGGGGGGCTGGGCGGAGCATATCTCGCCGATGCTCTTGATGTCGGGGTCGTGGATAGTCTGGTTCTTGCTGGCAGGGGCAGGGTCGCCCACGATGGGTACGGTGCCATGCTGAAGTACCTCGAAATCGAGCTTCTGCTGGTAGGATTCGCCTCCCTGGGGCTTGATGGTGACGATAGCACCCCACTTGCCAGCCTCGGTGAATGTGGTGCGCGACACGTACACGCCTGCCGGGAGGTTCTCGCTACGGTAGATGGGAGTGGCATCGCTCGTTTTGGTGGCGGTGCCGTCGCTGTTCACTTTGAAGAACTGGATGTTGACTTCCGGGACGTAGTTGATGGGCTGGCCCGTCTTGGGATCGAGGAGGCCGAGCACGAAGCGCTCATCGCCTACCACCATCTCGGAGGTGGCAAGCACTGCTTTTGCTGGTTCGCCGCTCGCGGCAGCGGTTGGTGCCGTGGTTGAGACGGGTACGACGCCTGTCCCGCCGTCACCGCAGCCCGCCGCTAACATAATCAATAGGGCAGCTAACGCAAGCATTACACCTCGAACAGTGCATGAACGACTGTCGATAAGAGACGATATTACCTTCTTTTCCAAATCATAACCCCCATGTTGTGCTCCTATAAGTATACCACTATAAGAGTACAACACGGCGTTACGATGCTATGCGTGATGCGTGATGCGTGAGAGTATGGCGTATCTTGTACTGCATAACCCCATAAAATCTTTGCGTTCTTGGTTATCTTTGCGTCTTGGCGTTTAATAATCACGCATCACGCATCACGTTTCACGCCCGCCCCTAGCTCGCGGAATATGCGCATGATGTCTTGCTCTACTGCGGTTTTGGCGACGCGGATGGCGTTCTTGATGGCTTTGGCGTTGGAGCGGCCATGCGGCTTGATCAGGATGCCGTTCACTCCCATGACTAGGGAGCCTCCGTACTCGGCGTAGTCGAGGCGATTGCCTATGTGGCGGAAGTTGGAGCGCAATCCGGCTGCGAGCAGCTTGGTCTTGAGGGAGGACTTAAGCTCGGAGCGGAGGAGGTCGAATATCATCTTAGCCACGCCCTCGGTGGTTTTGAGGATGACGTTGCCGGTGAAGCCGTCGGTGACTACCACGTCCGCGACGCCGTTCGGTATATCCCGCCCCTCGACGTTGCCGACAAAGTTCAAGCCGCTCTTTTGCAGGAGTGGGAAGGTCTCGCGCACAAGCTCGGAGCCTTTTACCTCCTCCTCGCCGTTTGAGACGAGGCCGACGCGAGGGTTAGGCACGTCCATCACACGCTCCATGTAAACGGCAGCCATGCGCGCCCACTGCACAAGGTATTCAGGCTTGGCGTCGGGGGTCGCGCCTACATCGCACAAAAAGACCTTGCCTATGTCGCCCATCGCGGGGAAAGGGATGCCTAGCGCGGGGCGGTCTATTCCCTCGACGCGCTTCACGATGAAGGTGCCGCCCGCGACTACCGCGCCCGTGTTGCCTGCCGAAACCACGGCGTCTACCTTGCCGTCTGCAAGCATTTGCAAAGCGACGGTGAGGGAGGAGTCGCGCTGGCGACGCCATGCGGTGGAGGGGGAGTGCTCGTCCATAGGGATAACGGAGGCGGCAGGCTCGATGGGGAGGCTCAGCCCGGCGGTATCACCCTTGGCAAGCTCGGCGCGGATGGCGTCCGGCTGCCCGACCAGCACGACTTCAAGCTCGTACTCGCGTGCGGCGTCAATCGCCCCCTTGACTATCTCGGCAGGCGCATGGTCGCCACCCATAGCGTCAATAGCAATTTTGAGTTTTGAGTTTTGAGTTTTGAGTTCTTGGTCGCTCATCATACCCTCACGCATCACGCATCACGTTACATCTAATAACAGCGCCATCATCATGCTGTCCCTGTACTTTCCTTCTTTGATATAAGCGTTGCGGCGGATGCCCTCTAAGACGAAGCCGACCTTTTCATAGACGTGTATGGCGCGGATATTATGCACATAGACGGAAAGCTCCAGGCGTGTGATAATACCCGTTTCTTTTGCCCACGCGATGATGTAGCGCATCATCTGGGTGCCTATCCCCTGGTCGCGGTAGTCGGGGTGCAGGCTGATACCTATTAGACCGCTGTGGCGAACTGCCCAACGTGTTCCACCTGCACAGTTAGCGGCCCCCACGATTCGGCCGCCCGCATCGGCTATTATGTAGATGGAATTATCAGAGGCGGTTACGCCCTCCAGCATCTTACGCTCGTTCTCAACCGTGATGTTGAACTCGCCCGGCTCCCACACGAGATTATTGTTTGGCTCTGACGAGATCATCTGCATATATGCGACCATCCCCTCGGCATCTTCCGGTCTCGCTTCTCGGATTACCACGTCCATATCGTTACCTACCCCTGGCATAAAGCATCGCCGTCATTATACAACGACAGGAGAGTAGTCGGTAGTTGGGGGTCGGGGGTTGGGGATTGGTATCGAGTTGAAGGGTGCGATAAATCACGCCCCTACATAATCCGCATTCCGCAGTTAACGAAAGAGCGGCCCGTCGCCGGACCGCCCCCGCCCCGTGTGAAGGAGCAACGCATCGTGTGAGTATATTATCGCCTTAGATTTATATCTTACGCTCACATGATACCTCTAATCCGACAGTAATGCAATCGGACTTTAGTAGTATGTAGTGGGTAGGACTTGCGTACCCCTTGTCGACTTATCCCGAACTTTCTTGTCCGGAATTACGCCTGCTCGGCTGCCATGCCCTGGCCGCTCTGCCGGAAGTTGTCTCCCTGGGCGATTTGGGCCTGCACGCGGTTGCGGAACTCGACTGGACGCGCTATGTTGGCGAATACCTCGCGCGTGCCGCCGGTGCCGGTGATGTCGAGGCTGCCGAAGTTGAGCATCCTGCCGGGTATGCTCTGGTCTACCCGTATGGCTTCGATCTTATTGAGTATCAACTCTACAGACTTACGCTCGATTATGCCCACCTTGATCAGCACGCGTTTGTCGGTCAGCGCGAACTCGGAGCTTTGCACCACCCAATATCCGATCAAGCCAGCGAGCAGGGCTCCTACGATTACCAACAACAGGAGCCACCCCCATGAATTATTCTGCCATATCGATACTATTATCCCTACCACCGCCATCACAGCAGCAGTGAGCAGCACAGGCTTGAGCAGTATTATCCAGTGAAGGTGCGTTCTGGTGACTACTTCCTCGCCAGGCACCAGATTGTCTTCGATATAACCCATAATCCTCCTCCTTATTCGAGTAATCCAAAGTCTGATTGAGCTAGACTTTGGTTGCTTGCCCAGGCTCGTAGCGTGTTCGCCTGGTGATATTGTTTGTGTCCACGATGATGGTATTGCCTGAGACTTCTATAGCCATGATGTCGAGGGGACGTGGGGCAGGTCCAGCTACATTCTCGCCTGTGCGCAGGTAGATGGAGCCGTGGCATGGGCAGTGGAATACGCCACTGTTCCCTTCGAACTTCTCATTCGGCTTCCAGGGTACGGTACAGCCGAGGTGCGCGCACTTCCAGTGGAGCGCTAGCAGGCCGTCAGGCACGTGCGACAGGTAGAACTTCCCCTCGCGGATGACCGTCACAGTGTCTAATGGATAATCAGCGAGAGTGCCGGGCACCGTGATCTTGCTGTCGACAGGGCTGATCTTCTTCGTGGCAAAACCCTGCAAGAATGCCTGGGTAAACCCGCCCATGATCCATTCGGTGCAGCCACTTAATAGCGGCAGGAATAGCCCTACCAGCCCCGCTTTCAAGAAGCGTCGCCTGGTATGCCTGGGCGCGCCCTGCTCACTTTGCGTACCTTCGGCAGGTTGCTTGTGTGGTATGTCGTTGTTCATAGCGAAAGTACCTCCCCTGAACGCAGAATTGGGCAAGTACGCCTGATCTATCCATTGTGTCTGCAAGTCTACGTCTAGAGAGAAATCCTGTCAAGTACTCACTACTCACTACTCGCTACTCGCTACTCGCTACTCGTTACTCATAACTAATTTGACACCCAAATAGCCATCACGTATAATGGCTGCATAAATTGGCGTAGTATGCCGTGTAAACGAAGGCAATAGGAGAGATATAAAAGAGGATGGTTAAACGTACTTACCAACCGAAGCGTATCCCACGCAAGCGCGAGCATGGATTCCTGGCTCGCATGAGGACCAAAGGTGGCCGCAAAGTAATCTCGGCACGCCGCGCCAAGGGCCGCTGGCGGCTGACGATCAGCGACCAGCCAAAGGGAGTCTCATAAATTATGAAGGATAAAGGATAAAGGATAAATTACTACTCAGGAACGAAGCAACTGACAACTTATCCTTTATCCTTCATAATTTATCCTTTATAATTTGGTAGATGGAGACCCTGAAGAGAGACGATCAGTTTGAGCGTGTCAGGCGTAATGGGCATACCTGGGCGACGGGGTTAGTGGTGCTAAACGCGGCACGCAACGATGTTGGGACCAACCGTTTTGGGTTCGTCGCCGGGAAGAAAGTCGGAAAGTCGGTGGAGCGCAATAGGGCGAGACGATTGATCCGGGAGGCCGTGAGGCTGCGCTTACCACTCATAAAGCCGGGCTGGGACCTTGTATGGATTGCCCGCGCCGGGATAGCCGACAAGAAAGTAGACTCGGTAATCGCGGCAGTAGAAGTATCTTTTGCGACGAGCCAGACTGTATGCCACCGAGGGTGTTGAAACTGAGGCGGCGCAATCGCGTATAATGGAGAGGGGCAAGAATACCCCTGGCGATGCGACAATATTGGCTGATAATGGAGTGCCCCGCTCTACTCCGCAAGCTCAAAAGCAACCGCAAACTGAATGAGAAGACCCCTGCTGTGGCTCATACGCCTTTATCAGCGCACCCTCGCAAAGGCGATGCCCGAAGGCACGTGCCGCTTTCACCCGACGTGCTCTCATTACGGGTATGAGGCGATAGAGGTCCACGGCGCTATCAAGGGGAGCGCGATGGCTATGTGGCGCGTGATGCGCTGCAACCCCTGGAACAAGGGCGGCTTCGATCCCGTGCCGCCGCGCAAATCTCGTAACTCCGATCAGTCCCTCAAGTCAGAATCAGAGGTGTAAATATCTTGGAATTCTTTGGCGTAATCTGGTCCGGCTTCTGGCACACGCTATTCAATATCCTGGTAGCGATCAACTCCGTCGTCGGTAACGCGGGTATAGCAATCATCATCTTCACTTTCTTGATGAGGATGCTTACCGTGCCTCTCACGATGAAGGCGCTGCGCTCCTCAAAGCATATGCAGCAGATACAGCCTCTCATCAAAGAGGTGCAGAGGAAGTACGGCAAGGACAGGCAGAAGCAGCAAGAAGAGACGATGAAGCTGTACCGGGACTACGGTATCAACCCGGCAGCGGGCTGCTTACCCATGCTCGTGCAGTTGCCCATTTTCATTGGCCTGTACAGCGCCCTCAGCTTTACTCTTGAGCCGACCGGCCTGGGACCCGCTGCCCTGGAGACGTGGAGGGCTACACACCACGGAGAACTGCTCAACATACTGTGGGTCTCAGATTGGGTCCAAGCTGCCAACTTCAACCAGCCGTTCCTATGGGTTGCTAGCCTGGGGGCAGCCGACCCAATGTTCATCTGGCCTGTGCTGTCAGGCTTCTTCCAGTTCATCCAGAGTCGCATGGCGATGCCTCGCCGCGACCCGAACAATCCGATGGACCCGCAGCAGCGCATGATGCAGAATATTATGCAGTTCATGCCGATTTACATCGTCCTTATCTCGCTAGGCTTCCCGGCGGGCACAGTCATCTACTGGGCGTTCTCAAGCCTCTTCGGCGCGGTGCAGCAGTACTTCATTACAGGTTTCGGGTCGCTGCCAGACCTGCCAGGACTCGGCTTCTTGCCGCGCAAGCCTATCGAGCCTCCTAAGCCTCTCCACCCAGAGGAGATTGCGGCCAGAACGCAAAAGAAGGGTGTGATGTCTAAGATGATGGAGAAGGCACTGGAAGCCCAAGAGGCTCAGAAGGCTGCGCAGGGCCAGACCGCGGTGGAGGCACGCGCAGGGGTAACTTCGGACGCTCCGACGGTTGCGAGCCTGAAGAGTAACGGCTCGTCTCGCAGCCGCTCGTCAGGCGCGAGCAGCGCCCACGCACGCCAGTTGAGGGCTACCGCTACGACTGCCACAGGGGCCACACCCAAGTTCAGTGCTGATACACTGGCGGTGGTCAGCAGCGACAATGGCTCCCTTGACACGCCACATAAGGGAAATGGCGCTAAAGCACCCGCGCAGTTGCCGCGTAAGAGGAAGAACAAGAGATGACGGACGATAGACGATAGACGATAGACGATAGACGATAGATTGACGGGAAGTATAGAGTGCAGTAATGATAGCGAAGAAGAACTATTAGGTATCGTGTTGGATGCAATCGTCCATCGTCTATCGTCTATCGTCTAAAATAGAGGGAGGAACGTAGTTTTGCGACAGGTGGATATACAGGCTCGCACCGTTGAGGATGCAGTGAGACTGGCGCTGGAGCAATTGGGCCGCACCCGCGACCAGGTAAAGGTCGAAGTACTGGCTACCGACCCTGGCGGTGATGAGGTATTGGTCCGCGTGATAGCTCCCGACCTGCCCGGCTCCCGCTTGCAAGAGGAAGCCTCGCCCAGGACGAGCAGGCCCCCATATGGAGGGGGTGGTGGCGAGCGCCGAGACCAGGGTCGTGGAGACCGGGGCGATAGAGGTTACGGTGGTGATCGCGGCAACCGAGTTCGACCGAGGTGGTGACCGCCAGCCACGCCCGTATGGTGGTACTCGCTATGGCGCCAGGCCGGGTGGTCCTCGCCCCGCGCCGATAGAGGAGGGCTTACCTGGAGAGATCCAGATTGATAGCTCTCTGATGCCGACGGAGGAGACGCAAAGCGAAAGCGCCACGCCCCAGGACGCCATTGCTCCTATCGCGGCGGAGATTTTGCAGAAGATACTCCTGGAGATGCGCATCCGGGGTAGGATAGCGCGTCGCTATCCCTCTGACGAGGGGGACGCGGCCTTCGAAGATGACAGCGACTTGGTAGTGCTGAACGTAGAGGGGCTGAACGAGCGCGACCAGAGCATAGTGATAGGACGGCGCGGAGAGACCCTTGAAGCGCTGCAATTGCTGATGAATCTCATCCTGGGCCGCCAGGTAGATTTCTGGGCGCGGGTAATCGTGGATGTGGAGGGGTACAGGCTGCGCCGCAAGCTGGCCTTGATGAACCTGGCACGCCGCACGGCGGAGCAGGTGCAGACGCGCAAGCAAGCTATCCCGTTGGAGGCCATGTCCCCCTACGAGCGTCGCATCGTCCACATGACCCTCCAGGACCACGAAGCCGTCACCACTGAATTGACTGGCGTCGAGCCGGAGCGTCGGGTGGTGGTGCTGCCTAAGTAATTACGAATTACGAGTTACGAATTACAAGTTGACGATTCGTAATTCGTAATTCGTAATTCGTAATTCCCTTGAAACCGGACTACCTCGCCATCGGCCACGTCTCTAAAGATGTGCTGGGAGATGGTCGGGTTGTTGCCGGGGGGACTGTTACCTATTCGACTCTTACTGCGCAGAGGCTTGGATTGCAGGCGGCGGTGGTTACCTCTTGTGCTCCCGAAGACGAGCACCTGTTGGACGTGCTGATAGACGATGGTGTTTGGGTCCATGTCAAGCGTTCATCTGCCACTACCACTTTTCAGAACAGCTATGATGAGGGTGGGAATCGCGCGCAAGTCTTAGGGGCGCGGGCTGCCCTTCTCGTTTATGATGACGTGCCTGAGTTGTGGCGTGCCGCGCCTATCATCCACCTGGGACCTGTCGCTCAGGAGTTGCCTGCTGATTTGCCTGCTATGTTCCCTGGGTGTCTGCTGGGGGTTACGCCGCAGGGGTGGATGCGTAGCTGGGACCGGGCCGGGCGGGTGACTCATTCGGCATGGCCTGTCCCGGAGGCGCTTCACAATTTGCCGCTGGATGCTTTGCTCATACTCAGCATAGAAGACCTGGGGCATGATGAGAGTCTAATTGAACATTATGCCGGGCTTGCTTCTGTTATGGTGATGACGCAGGGAAGTGGAGATGCGCTGGTATACGTGGAGGGGCAGCAGTATGCGCGTGTGCCTGCACACCAGGCGCGAAGCGTGGACCCTACCGGCGCAGGGGACGTGTTCGCCGCAGCCCTCATGGTGCGCTATAGCGAAACGGGCGACCTCCTGGCGGCGACGCGCTTCGGCCATGCCGCTGCCGCTTACGCCATAGGGGGAGAAGGCACTTCAGCGATACCCAGGAGGGAAATTATAAAGGATAAAGGATAAAGGATAAAGGATAAATTATGACGATGAACTAGGAACGATACGGGCAGCACTTTTTCTTTATCCCTTATCCTTTATAATTTCCCTATGTACGCAGATACCATAGTAGCCATAGCCACTCCTCAAGGGGAGGGGGGTATTGGGACCGTGCGATTGAGTGGGCCTGATGCTGAGGCTATCCTCTCGCGGGTATTCGTACCTGCTTCGGAGCGAGTTGGAACGGTGGGAGGGTGGGAGTTGCACAGGTTGGTGTTTGGGTATGTGCGTGACCCCCAGACGGGCGAGCGGGTAGACGAGGCGCTGGCGGCGCTGATGCGCGCCCCACACTCCTACACGTGCGAGGATGTGGTGGAGATAGATTGTCATGGTGGAGTTGTGCCTTTGCAGAGGGTGCTGTCGCTATGCCTGCGGGAGGGGGCAAGGCTTGCTCAGCCGGGGGAGTTTACCCTGAGGGCGTTTCTCAATGGGCGACTCGACCTGGCGCAAGCTGAGGCTGTGCTGGATGTTGTGCAGGCGCGCACGGGTGAAGGTCTGCGGATGGCGGTTGAGCAGCTTGGGGGTGGGCTATCCAGCCGCGTGAAGGGGGTCAGGGCGCGGCTATTGCACGCGCTGGCTCACCTGGAAGCTACTATAGATTTCCCTGAGGATGACGTGCCTCCTGCTGATGTATCCCCTGACTTGCTGGCCGCGCTTGGGGATATTCAGGCGCTGGTAGCGAGTGCGAGTACGGGGATAGTGCTGCGCCAGGGAGTGCGAACCGCGATTGTGGGGCGGCCCAATGTAGGCAAGTCGAGCTTGTTGAACGCACTCTTGAGGATGGAACGAGCTATCGTCACGCCTATACCGGGCACGACCCGTGACACGTTGGAGGAGGTAGCGAACGTGCGTGGGGTGCCGCTTGTGCTGACTGATACGGCAGGCTTGCGCCGTGAAGCAGATACCCAGGACCCCATTGAGCGTATCGGCATGGAGAGGTCTCGGCGTGCGCTCTCTGGAGCTGATCTTGTCTTGTTGGTGTTCGATGGCTCTCAGCCGCTGACTCAGGAAGATATGTTGTTGGTAGAGGAGATTAAAGAGAGTGCGGATCCTATGTGTCTAGCAGTGATAAATAAGGCAGACCTGACTGCGGCGCTCGATACTCGCAAGCTTGAAGAGATGCTTGGGGATATTGAGGTCGTGAGCGCGTCGGCTGTGTCGGAAGGCGGTACGGATAAGTTGGAGGAGAAGTTGGCCTCGCTGGTGTTGAGCGGCAAAGCTGTGCCCGCGCCTGGCGAAGCTGCCGTTACGAGCGTGCGCCACCTCGACGTGCTACGCCGTGCCGAGGAGCATGTGCAGTCGGCGCTGGAGTTTATATCGGAACGCGCGCCTGCCGCGTTGGTGGCGGTAGACCTGCATGGCGCGCTGAACACGCTGGGGGAGATTACGGGTGAGACGGTAGGGGAAGACCTGTTGGACGAGATATTTCGGAACTTCTGTATAGGAAAGTAGGGGCGTGCCGCCGGCACGCCCCTACTTAATAGTGTCCACTTGCTGAGATAGAGAGTTAAGATTCAGTTTGGCCTGGCAGAGTTGAGCCAGCAATCAACAAGATACTGTTGCGCCAGGGGTCATCTACGACCACGCCGCCGCTCTCTTGCCGGTAGGGCACGTCTGCTGCATCCAGCCGGGCTAGAACCTGGGCAAGCGCCTCCTCATTGGGGAGATGTACGGTGAAATAGCGCAAACCTGCATTACCTTCCGGTGCCGGGCGACCACCACGGCTGTGCCAGGTGTTCATACCCAGGTGATGGTGATAGCCGCCCGCGCTCACGAAGAGCGCGCCCATGCGCTCCAGGTCGAACATGACGTCAAAGCCAAGCACTCCGTGGTAGAAACCGCGCGCTTGCGGTATGTCTGCTACCTGAAGGTGCATGTGGCCCAGGCGAGTGCCTGCCGCCAGACCTTCCCAGGGCCGGGGGTCGACTTGAGCTTCCGCTATCAGCGCGCGCAGGTCAAGTGGGTCTGAGGCCATCTGTAGCTGGCCGTTCTTGCTCGGCCACTGGTCTCGCGGGCGGTCACGGTAGATTTCGATGCCGTTGTTATCTGGGTCCGACAGGTAGAGGGCTTCGCTGACCAGGTGGTCCGAAGCGCCAGGCAGAGGATAACCGCTCTCCACCAGGTGCAACAGCGACCTTGCCAGGTCGGCACGCGTAGGTACGAGTATGGCAAAGTGGTACAAGCCTGTTAAACCTGTCACGTTCGTGGGTGCTGGTCCAGCATTTGGCTCTTCGTGCAGGAGGAGCAAGGGCGTTCCGCCCGCTCCGAGCACGGCCTCGCCCTTATCTTCTTTCAGCACCTCGAAACCGAGCACATCGTGGTAAAAGTCCCTGGAGCGTGCCAGGTCCTTCACCGTGAGCGCCACAATGCCAAGCTGGGTGTCGGGGTGAATTGAAGTCGAAGTTAATTGTGTGGATTCTTGAGTTGTCATGGTATCTTTGTTCCTTATTAATACATCTGTTGCTTATTGTACAGTTATCGTGTATACTACACACGTATAATTGTACACTATATCGGTGCTGAAGTCAATCCGCAAATGTGTATTGGCGTTGTTTAGGCAACATATCACGAAAAGTGTTGCCTGGGGCGATGATTGGAGAAGTTATTATGGCTACTACTGTGACTGCAACACAATTAAATGCTAGCGACCCGCGAGTGAAACGAACTCGTCAATTGTTGCTGAAGGCGTTCACGGAGTTGCTGAAAGAAAAGAGTATCAGCTCCATCTCAGTGCAAGACATCGCGGAGCGGGCGACGGTAAATCGCGCCACCTTTTACGCCCACTTTGAGGACAAGTACGCCCTGATGCATAGCTGGATACGCGAGGAGTTTCAGCAAGTATTGTCACGTAAAGTCGCAGTCGCATCTACCTTGACCGTAGAAAACTTGCGCGTGCTGATCCTGTCGGTATTCGATTTTCTAGGTGGATTCTATAGCACCTGTAGATGGTCCGACACGCAGTTTGAGCCTATGTTTGAGACGGCGATGCAGCAGGAACTTTGCGGGATGCTCCTGACATGGCTGCGGCAGAAACGGTCCTCGGAGGTACGCTCGGAGAGGCTGGAAACCGCAGCCCAGACCATAAGCTGGGCCATATTTGGCTCGGCAGTCCAGTGGAGTCGCGGGTCGAGGACGCGCTCGGCAGAGGAGATGTCGCGGGACGTGCTGGAAGTCGTGACGGAGGGGCTTTCGGGGGTTGTGGGTGCTATCTTATAGCTGGTATTGAAGGTACATTCGGCTCCCCTGAATGGTACCTAATACCCATTCAGCATACTGCTACGAGGCGGTATCATATTTACTGGTAATGCATGCCTAATGGGCCAAGCTTCGCGTCTGCGAAACATGACTTCCAACCCGGTTGGGAGCCTTACCAGTTATGTCGCACCAGCCGCAGTATGGAGAATATGTTGAGAAAGCAATCCTGCCTGAACTTTGTGGCACTCGCCGCCCTTGTAGCTATCTTATGCCTGTCAGGTTGCAGTAACGGCCTCCCAGCCCCGTCCGTTGCGGTACCTACCGCCCCTGCTACCGCTGAAGCTGCCTCTATCCCCACTCTCGATGTCTATCCCACTTATACCGTGACAGGGATGCCATCGCCCGATACGCAACCACATCTCCTTGCTGAAGGGTGGACCCTTTATGAGCGCCCCGATGAGGGTTTCGCTGTAGAGCTACCTGATAACTGGACGCAGGTCGACCTCGATGAAGAAACCGTACAGACTATCATTGACCGCTTAGATGAAACCAGCCCGGAGCTGGGAGATAAGCTTGGCAAGCTTCTCCCTAACGCGATAGCCTCGAAGATAAAGTTCTGGGCCTTTGATTTCACCCAGCCGGACGTTGACCCTAACGAAATCGCGACGATCAATGTTATACAGCAGCCAGTTGCGGTCCCTTTGCCTCTTGACACCTTCGCCAAGCTAACTATATCCATGCTGCATTCTACTTATGGTGACAAAATATCCAAGGATATAGCCAACAAGACTCTGCACACACCGTACAGCGATGTTCTGCTCCTGAACTATACAATGCAAGTCACGGTCCAGAACGGCCGGACGATAACTCGTCCCGTAACTCAGGCGATCATGATGGACAAGAAGAATGTTTACATCATGAGCATGGTTGCTTCTGTTACGACATCCGAAAACTATTTATCTGTTTTCGAGGCGATAGCAGAGAGTTTCAGGACGCTAAAGTAATGCGGCTAACGGGTAACTACGCCTTGTAGCCCGCTGTAATACTTAACTCTACAGCAGCTAGGGTGCTGAGCCTACGCCTATCAGCTCCCCATTTCTCACCTCAAATATCGTGCTGCGCTCCAAAAAGGCGGGGTCGAAGCCGGAGAGGTCAGCGGTGGTGATTAGGGCCTGGAACTGCTGCTTGCCTATCGTGGTGAGGAGAAAACCGCGACGTCGGGCATCTAACTCGGACATAATGTCATCGAGGAGGAGGATAGGGGTGTCGCCCGTCTCCGCGGTCATGAGGTCTACTTCGCCCAGCTTGAGGGCTAGCACGGCAGTGCGCTGCTGTCCACGCGAACCGTAGGCGCTGAGGGGGAGGTCGCCCAGCTTGAAGAGGAGGTCATCGCGGTGTGGGCCGAGGAGGGATACCCCTCGGCGCATCTCTTGGGTCCTTGATTCTACAAGCTGCTCCCTGAACTCCTCAGCGATTTTGGTGATATGCGTCTCAAGGTGGGGGATTCGGCCACGCAGGGCTGCGGCGTCGAGGGAGGCGGTGTACTCATCCCCGCCCAGGTCTGATAGGGCAGACTCGGCCTCGATCTGGGAGAGAAGATCGGGCATGAGGGCCTGCCGAGCGTTGGGCGCGACATGCGAGTTATAAGAAAGGTTGAGACGTAATTCGGCGGTGGGACGGCGCTCGCGCAACATCTGGCGGGTATCTCCACTGCCATTGGAGGCCTCCGTGCCTGCGAGGAGATGGTGCGTGGCTTCAGCCCGGCTGGAGAGGCGGGTGGCGAATACCTCGCGGCGGAGGACGACGTAGGAGCCGTGCTTCACAAGCTCGTCGTCCCAGTAGGCTATCTCCTCGGCTACGTCACGCGAGTTGGGGTTGCGCCCCTGCTCTCTCAACGACTTCAGGAGGGAGTTGCGTTGCGCGAGCACTTTCATGTACTGCGCGAGGAGGCGGACATACCGGTGGTCCATCTGCGAAACCGTAACATCCATGTAGCGGCGGCGCAGGGAGGGTGGGCCTGTTACGAGGTCCACATCCTGCGGGGTGAACAGTACTACGTTTACCTGGCCCACGAGGTCTATAGCTCGGCGGGCCACGCCGTTGACCTTTATGCGCTTGCGGGCCTGCACCGAGCCTGCCAAACCGCCTGGTCCGGCAGGCTCCTCGTCGCGCACTACTAGTATCTCTACCGCGAGAGGGGAACGCTCGCGCTCGACCTGCGCCGTCACGCGGGCGAATGGCGGCGAGCCGAGGTCGTTAGGTGCGGCGAAGTTGATAAGCTCAAGGTCAGACGTGGCGCGGGGTGACCGGGTGGTGGCGAGTAGGTAGACCGCCTCAAGGAGGGAGGTCTTGCCGGAAGCGTTGTCACCTTGTAGCACAGCCACCCCCGGCGGCAACTCCAGCGAGAGGTGCCGGTAGTTGCGGAACTCGTCGAGGGTGAGGTGCTGAACGTGCATGGAGCCAGGGATTAGGGATTAGGGATTAGGGGCAGGTCCGGATCGTATAGCTCAGTTTCTTCTGAAATGCGGCCATCATTAGGGGACTGTTTCCTATCTTGTTCCAGGGCGCGGATGAGGCCATTCAGCAAACGACCTACGTCACCGAACAGGTTGTATACCTGTTTCATATGGTCTTCAGTTAAAGTAGCCTAGCCGGATAGCGATTTGCAGTTGCGTCTCAGCTTCTGCAAATGACCCTCTCGCAACGCAGAGGAAATGGCGAAACTCGGCTTTGGTCAAGCGCCCGTGTCCCTCTGCAATGTTAGATGGAATAGATATAGCGGCACGCCGCACTTGCGAAGTTGACGCGAACTGCTCGTCTCGCGGAAAGAGTTTCGTCAGGCGATAGATTTCCACCAAGAGGTCCATACTCTTTTGCCAGACTGTTAGGTCTTTATATGATTGGATAGGCATAAAGTCGCTCCTGTTGTTAGGGATCAGGGATCAGGGTCAGTAAGCGCTATGATTCTCTGCCTCTTTTCTTCTAGCCCCTAATCCCTGATCCCTGATCCCTATCTCCTATACCGTATCCCTCCCGCCGATTTGTCTTTGTTGAGGCGGCGGTTGAGGTGCAGGCCCTCCAGGACGAACTCGACGGCGGCGGCTACGGCGGCGGGGTTGCCCTGGGCTTCCAGCTTGGTGATGGCGGTGCGGAGGCCCTTGAGGTCGGAGGCCTGGTGAACGTACTCCATTGAGGGGAGGGTGTCGGATACTTCTATGCTGAGGCCGTTGTGGAAGCGTGTCACAACGTCATCGAAGTCGCCTACCGAGAAGCGGCGATTCCAGGCAGCCAGTACCGCACCCTGCACCAGCTTCTCCACCAGCTTGTCCTCACGGGTGTCGCCCACCGACTCGATCTCGATCTTGCCCGCGGTGGAGGCGATAAGCGCGGGGAGGTCGGAGATACGCGGTACGACGCCATGCTCGCTTAGCTTGATGGCGCGCTTGAGAGCATTGCTGATAAGGTTCTCGAAGTTGGAGATGGAGACGCGCACCGACACGCCGGAGCGTTGTGAGATGTCGGGGTGGCGGCGGGCAAGATGGGTCATCTCGGCTACTATTTCCTTCATGTACTGAGGTACTTCGATCTCGAAGCCGGG
>CAWEQU010000020.1:0-15770 GCA_963811305.1 uncultured Chloroflexia bacterium | reverse complement strand
TGACCCCTAACGACGGCCAAGCACCTCACCTTCTCCTGCGCTATGGCCCCCAGGTGACCGAGACGCAATCATCTGATTTCGTCACCGAGCGGACTTACCCTGCGCCCTTCCTGCGCGACATCAGCATCGTGGACACCCCAGGCACGAACGCTATCATTCGCCAGCACGAGGCCTTTACTTGCACCTTCGTCCCCAGGTCAGACATGGTGCTCTTCATAACTTCCGCCGACAGACCTTTCACCGAGTTGGAGAAGGGCTTCATGGAGGCAATACGCGAGTGGGGCAAGAAGATAGTGCTGGTTCTCAACAAGATAGACCTCCTGGGGAACCAGGAAGAACTGGACCGCGTGCTGCATTTCATCGAAGAGCATAGCGTGGCGCTGCTTGGGCAGAAGCCGGAGATATTCCCGCGTCGGCCCGGCTCGCCAAGAAGGCGCGCGCCCTCGACAACTTCGCCGAGCGAGAAGCGCTCTTACGCGCAAGCCATTTCGATGAGCTAGAGAAGTACATATTCGGCACGCTCGACGAGGCGGGGCGCATACGGCTAAAGCTCCCCACGCCGCTGGGCATCGCGGGGCGCGTAGCGGAAAAGTACAAGGAGATCGCGGAGAAGAGGCTCGCGGTGCTGGCCGAATATTTCCGCACCGTAGAGAGAAATATCGAGGGGCGCAGCTTCAAGTGTACGAAAATGACATGAAGCGCGAGTTCGCGGGGCACGCATCTCGCAGATAGAGAATATCATCTACGAGTGGCGCTAACGGGGCGAAGCGTTCTTCGACCAGACAATAAAAGCATCGCGCATACGCGACCTGATGAGCGGCGACAAAATAAAGCGCGAGTTCGAGGAGCGCGTGGTTGCGGACACCGCCCGCCGCGTGGACGATGCCACCAACGGGTTGATAGACTGGATGGGAGACTCAGGACCTGCGCCTGTGGCAAGGGGTAAGCGAATACCTGAACAGACGTACGCTGGCCGCTTGGCGCTGTTGAAGCCTCACGCAGGGACGAGCAATATGACTCCGGCACGGTGGGCGGCGGGTTCGAGACGAGCCGCCAAGTTCTTCCTGCGCTCTGTCGTGCAGGAGGCACGCACCGTGATAAAATCGTTCTACAGGAGGCAGGAAGCGAGAAGATCGCGCAGGATATGAGGAGCGCCGTAGCCGGAGTGATAGCAGCAGGTTGGTGGCAGCCCTCGGAATCCTAGTGTCAATCGCTATCACGAGCGCATTTTTCGACATTACAGGTGTAACCGCCGCGCTGGTATCGGGCGCGATTGGGCTTTTCATCCTCCCCTACCGCAAGCGCAAGGCTCTCCAGGAGTTCCGAGCGCGCACCCAGGAGTTGAGAGACAAACTGATAGGGGCTATGACGTACCAGTTCGAAGCGGGGCTCGCCGGCGCTCCAGAGAACGCATCCGCGAGTTAATCGCGCCCTACACACGCTTCGTGAGGGTCGAGCAAGACCGGGTAAGCACTGCGCAGGCAAGGTTGGGTGAGATTGAGAAGGAGTTGGGGAGACTTAGAGGAGAGATCGAAGCGATAGCGCGGTAAACCAGAATAATAGTATGTATGTACCACTCATTAGGAGGTAGTTGCTATGAAATCACCAACTGCAAGCGATGATGGGGACAATTCTACAGATGACCTAAGACAGGTAGCGACGAGTCTAAAAGAGGGACGCCAAAAGGGTTGTTTCCTCATCGTCAGGATATTGATAGCTATTGCCATACCGATAGTTGTGGCTCTAATTGTGTGGTTGGTGGTGTTGAACCGGTAAGGGACACCCATTCAGGTCCCAGATTGTATACTGGACTGGCACGGGAGTTGCGTGTCGTCTATCCTAACTTACACATAGGAGCGAACGATGCCCAACCGACTGGCGGGCGAGACCAGCCCGTACTTGTTGCAGCACGCGGAGAACCCCGTAGATTGGTATCCATGGGGGCCGGAGGCGCTTGAGAGGCCAAGGAGGAGGATAAGCCGATCCTGCTCAGCATCGGCTATTCGTCGTGCCACTGGTGCCACGTGATGGCGCACGAGTCGTTCGAGAACCCGAAAATCGCGCAATAATGAACGAAGGCTTCGTGAATATCAAGGTGGACCGCGAGGAGCGCCCCGACCTGGACGCGATTTACATGGACGCGGTACAGGCCATGACCGAGCATGGTGGCTGGCCTATGAGCGTCTTTCTGACCCCCGACGGGGTGCCCTTCTTCGGGGGCACCTATTTCCCGGCGGAAGAGGGGCATGGCATGATGAGCTTCCCCGGGTGCTATGTTTCGCAGGCGTTCAAAGAGAAGAAGGACCAGATACATGAAGGCGCCGAGCAGATGAAGCAGTTCCTACAGCAGAGCGGCAGCCTCCGCCCGTCGCGCTCGAACCGGATGCCGGCATACTGGACGAGGCCGCGCGCACCCTCGCGGCAGATAGACCGCGTGCAGGGAGGCACGCAGGGCGCGCCAAAATTCCCGCAGCCAATGGCGCTTGAGTTTGCTGCGCTATTACCACCGCACAGGCGACCGCGAGATCCTCGCCCTGGCCGAGTTGACCCTGGAGAAGATGGCGCGTGGCGGTATTTACGACCAGTTGGGGGGAGGGTTCCACCGCTACTCGGTGGACGACAGATGGCTCGTGCCCCACTTCGAGAAGATGCTGTACGATAACGCGCTCCTGGCGAGGGTCTATCTTGCGGCTTTCCAGTGACCAAGAACCAGCTATATGCACGCATCGCCCAGGAGACGCTCGACTACGTGATGCGAGAGATGGTATCGCCCGAAGGAGGGTTCTACTCCACCCAGGACGCCGATAGCGAGGGTGAGGAAGGCAAGTTCTACGTCTGGACCCCCGCGGAGGTGTTCGACGTGCTAGGGCCGGAAGAGGGCAGGTTGTTCAACCTGCTGTATGACGTGTCTCAGCGCGGCAATTTCGAGGGGCACAACATTCTCAACCTGCCTCGCACTCCGGGCACGTAGCGGCAGCGCGGGCGTGCTTGAGCAGAGGATAAACGAAATAGCCTCAGAGGGGCGAGAAAGCTATACGAGGCACGGAGCAAGCGGGTGTGGCCTGGGCGGGACGAGAAGGTGCTCGTGGGGTGGAATGGCCTGATGCTGCGCGCGTTCGCGGAGGCCGCCAGCGTCCTGGAGCGGGAAGACTACCGCCGCACCGCCATACGCAACGCCGAGTTCATTCTTTCAACTCTCGTCCAGAAGGAAGAGGTTCCGGAGGGGGAATTGCGCCTGTTCCGCACATACAAGGACGGCAAGGCACATATCGATGCATTCGCTGAGGACTACGCCTTCTACGCTGCCGGGCTAATTTCCCTTTACGAGGCGACCTTCGAGCCGCGCTGGATAGAGACCGCGCGGGCTTTGATGGACACCCTTCTGGCCCATTTCTCCGAGCAGAACGGCGGCTTCTTTACCACTGCCGACTTCCACGAGAGCCTGGTCGCGCGCCCGAAGGAGCTTTACGACAACGCCATACCATCCGCCAATTCGGTGGGGGCGGAGGCTTTGCTGCGTCTCTATTTGTTCACAACCGAGCCGGAATACGAGCAGCGCGCTTTCCAGACGATGCAGCCCCTCATGGACGTGATGGGTAAAGGGCCCACCGCGTTCGGGCAGATGCTCTGCGCGCTCGACCTCTACCTTGGACCGTCCGCTGAGGTGGCGATAGTTGGGGAGCTACGCGCAGGGGATATGATGGAGATGTTGCGAGCAGTATGGCAGCCATACGTGCCGAACAAGGTAGTGGCTGCGGCGGAGGCGGACGATGAAGAAGCCGCCCGCATCGTGCCACTGCTGGCCGACAGGCCGCAGGTAGACGGAAAGGCCACCGCATACGTCTGCCGCAACTACATCTGCGAAGCACCCACCACCGATCCTGTTGAGGTTGCACGTCTGCTAGCAAACAAAGCTAAGCAATCATCAATTTGATTTCCGCGGAAATCAAATTGATGATAACAATTGTCATCTTTCCTCACTAGGGCTGAAGCGCGCAAGCGCTTCTCCATCGAGGCGATAGACAAGCCAATCGTGCAGGTGTCGCGCACCGAGGCGCTCGTAGAACTGGATGGCGTGCTTGTTCCAGTCGAGGACCATCCACTCGAAGCGCCCGCAACCCCGACGTACCGCTTCCCCCGCGCAATGCGTGAAGAACGCATAGCCCACTTTTAGTCCACGAAACTCTGGCAGGACGAAGAGGTCTTCAAGGTAGAGCGTGGGTAGCGCCAGGAAAGTGGAGTAGGTCTCGAATACGAAGGCGTAGCCGACTACCTCCCCTTCAACTTCGGCCAGGAATATCTCGACGCGAGGGCGGGGGCTGAACGCATCAGCTATCAGCCTCTGTTGGGCAGCCTCATCGGGAGGAGGCAGCTTCTCGAAGTCGGCAAGCGCGACCACCAGATTCAGGATGGCTGGCGTATCTTCCTGTGTCGCGGCGCGCACGATTATTCCAGTTTCGTCAGAATGACAGGTTTCATCTACCTTCCACCTACTACGAGTGATTATCCAAAAAACAAAGTTGCGAGCGTTATAAGCCCGAACGTTGTAATGATAGCTCCAGAGAGCTTGTTTATCCACCCCATCCGGCGATAATCGAGCCTGGACCTCAGCAGACTGACCCCTGAAGCCAATATGAGCCACCACAGCGCTGAACCGAAGAAGACACCTACTACAAGGAGTGAGGCGTCTGCCGTGCTGGCCCCGGTTGCGCCCAGGCCGAAGCCTGCGAAGACCGCCGCGAAGGAAATTATGGTGGTAGGGTTGGTCAGCGTGAGGACGAATGTCGAAGCGAAAGCGCCGACAGCCCCTTGACATTCGCGGAAGCCGATTTTTCGGGAGGCGATGAGAGGAAAATGCGCAGCCCCATGTAGAGTAAGAAGAGGCCACCGACCACCCGCAACCAAACCTGCCCGCCCACGAGTAAGCCGGAAATGAATGTCAGGCCGAAGGCCGCCACACCTCCATAGAATGCATCGCGGTGGCCGCACCCAGCCCTGATAGGATGCCGGAGGGGAAACCAGACGCGAGCGTGCGCCTTATGCACACACCCCTATCGGCCCGACGGGCGCTGCGATAGAGAAGCCAAGCACGATACCTTTTATCAAGAAGCCTATGTCCATATATTTACTCCTAAATCATAACTTAAAGGGAATACCCGCCAGGCTGTTCTGGGCCTGGCGGGCAGTTACCTGATCGCTGAATGAGACGCGTGCGCAGCTAACCACACCTCCAGGCAGAGCTTGTGGTGCGCTGCTGGTTGTCGCCTAATGTGCGTATTGATAGGAACATTGGTGTATCCTTCGGGTTCATATAGCACATTATGTGCGTGGAGAGAGGGTTAGTCAATCAGTCACGAGACTGATTGTTAGCTTGATATATGTATAATCCTGAAGAAGTGGAAGGAAATTGTTCCTTCTTTTCTCAATTTACGGACTTTGCAGGGCCGAGAATTGAGATAAGAAATGCAAATGCTTTTATACGCCCGCTGTTACTTCAGCTTGCGACTGCTCCGGGCTGGCGTTGTCGCGGTCACGGAACTGCGTCCGATAGAGGTTGGCGTAGAGGCCGCCCAGTTCGATCAATTCGGCATGGGTGCCGCGCTCTACCAGCCGCCCCTTGTCCAGCACGAGGATTACGTCGGCGGCGAGGACGGTGGAGAGGCGGTGGGCAATCACGATGGAGGTGCGCCCTACCATCAGCCGCTCAAGCGCCGCCTGAATGAGCGCCTCCGACTGCGAGTCCAGCGACGATGTGGCCTCGTCCAGCACCAGGATACGGGGGTCTTTCAGGAGGACGCGGGCGATGGCGACGCGCTGCTTCTCGCCTCCCGACAGCCTATACCCGCGCTCCCCTACAATGGTCTCGTACCCATCTGGGAGGGACGCGATGAAGGCGTGGATATTGGCCGCCTTGGCCGCCGACACTATTTCCTCGTCCGTCGCATCCGGGCGGGCGTATAGGAGGTTAGTGCGTATAGTGTCGTGGAAGAGGTAGCTCTCCTGCGTAACCATGCCGATTTGAGAGGAGAGGGACTCCAGCGTCACGTCGCGGATGTCGTGGTCATCTATCAGGATGTCTCCGTTCGTGGTGTCATAGAGGCGAGGGAGGAGATAGGTAATGGTCGTCTTCCCAGCGCCGGAAGGTCCGACGAGCGCGGCAAGCTGTCCAGGCTGGACCGCGAAGCTGACATCGCTGAGGGCGTAACGCGGCTCATCCGACGTAGCTGCCTCTAGCTCGGCTTCGGTGAGCATGAGGCTCATGGAGGCATTGCCGTTGGAAGGTTTCACCCTGTCGCTCGGCCTGCGTCCTGATAGGGTAAGTGTGGCTTCAGGTGCCTGGCCCCAGCGCATCACTTCGGAGAGAGCGGCGGCCTCGGCACGGGCCTCGTTGTCCCCCACGATGTAGCTGAACGACACGTCGCGGAACTCGACCTTACCCCGAACTTCCTGCAACACTTCGGCGTCGGCCTTCTCCTTTATTTCAACCGGCAGGTCCAGCACCTCGAATACACGCTCGAAGCTGACCATCGAAGTGGCGAAGTCGACTCGGGAGTTGCTGAGGGAGCCTAGCGGCCCGTATAGCTGCACAAGGTACGACATGAAGGCCACGATGGTGCCTACCGTGAACCCGCTGCCGCTGATTACCAGGTGCGCGCCCACCCACGAGACGATAGCCACGCCTACGGAGCCTGTAAGTCCCAGCCCGAAGAAGAACCAGCGCCCTATGAGAGCCTGCCGGATGCCCATGTCGCGCACGCCCGCGGCCCTGTCGGAGAAGCGTGTCTCCTCATCGCGTGCCCTGCCAAAGATTTTCACCAAGAGCGCTCCACTCACGTTCAGGGTCTCGTTCATCATGGCGTTCATCTCGGCGTTGAGACTGAGCTGCTTGCGCACAACGTCACGCAAGAGGTTGCCCACCCGCCGCGCCGATAGGACGAAGACCGGGAGGATCACTATCGAAAGGAGGGTGAGCCGCCATTCGAGGGAGAGCATGATCAGGAGGGTGAAGATGAGGGTGATGGCGTTGGAGATAATATCCACCACAGTGCTTGAGATGGCGCGCTGGGAGCCTACCACGTCGTTGTTGAGGCGCGACATCAATTCGCCGGTGCGGGTGTGGGTGAAGAAGCGCAGGGACATCTTCTGCAAATGGCTGAAGAGGGCGCAACGCAGGTCGTATATGACCCCCTCGCCTATCCGCGAGCCGAGGTATCGCTGGAGCACTGCCAACAGCCCCGCTACGAGTGGCACGGCAATCATCCAGACGATGAGCCAGTTGAGCTGCCCCACATCCTTCGAGGGGATAATTATGTCTATAAGCTGCCGGTAGAGCAGAGGCGGGATGATGGAGAGGAGGGCGATGGCGATGATGGTCGCCAGCATGATAGAGATACGCCCTATGTAGGGTCGCGCATAGCCCGCCACGCGCCTCAGCAAAGCGCGGCTCACCTGTGGGCGGTCTTGCTTGGGGTCGTGCCTTATATACGACCACCAACCTGAGCCATCCATCATATCTGGTTCCCTTTCTTTACAGCGTGTTACCCCGCCGAGTAGCGTCTATCTCTTCGTCTAACTTTAGTATACACCCAATGCTCAAGAGTGGCCCTAGTCGAATAGTGGGTCTTTTCGACAGGTCAAACGGTTAGGTGGTGCCGTCTTCTTATAGGGTGAAATGAAGAAAGCCCCCTGTGCCGGGGGCTTTAAACAAGAAACTCTGAATGACCCGAGAGTCCGTCAGAGTTTCTGTGGCTTCCGAGGCTCAACACCTCAGAAGTGTGTTTATAATACAGGATGTTTTGGGACTTGTCAAGGGGTTAAAGGGACCAATTTTGGAGCAATTTTTCTGCCATTTACCCTCTAGTGGTGGACTCCCTGACTTCGTCCTTCTCGACCGCCGCGCCACCCTGCGGACCCTGGTTCTGGGCGGAGCCTATTCCCTCTCCCGTCTCGGAGGGGCTTGAGGTGCCCTGGCTCCTCTGGTCGCGCTCTACTTCGTCCGTTGGGGTCGCGGGTAATCTGACATCAGGCTCATCTGCGTTTGCCATCGTGCTTCTCCTTTCGTATGGATGCTATGGCCGCTATATTGCGGTAAGTTGGTGCAGGCATTGGACAGGCTACCGTGTAGGACGCTCTTTTAGGGTGACCCGTCTAAGGCTACGTCACCCTATTTGCAGGGAGCATGCCATGATTTCGACGCTCACCTATCCCCCAACCTGGCCTTGCCATTCAGCTTCCGCCCCAGAACCTACACCGCAATGATACCGGCTTCGGTGATGCCAATTGGAGCGCCCAGGACGTATAATGGCTATTGCAAGTACAGGTAATAATTGCTGCATGAGTATAACCAGGAGGGTCAAATATTGGCTTCAGAACTGATTTCACATCGAATGGCAGCCGTCCGCGATGCCGTCGCGCCTATAACGCGCTTCTTTCAGCGAGTCCTCATGGGCGCGAAGGGCAGGCGACCCAGATGCCTGCGACTTCGCCTTCGGCAATCCACAGGAGATGCCACTGCCCGGTTTTGTTGAGGCGCTTGGCCGTTGGAGCGTACCGCAGAACAAAGATTGGTACGCCTATAAGAACAATGAGCCGGGGCCGTGCGCTATAGTCGCCTCCTCTCTGCGCGAGCGGCGAGGGCTACCTTTCGAGGGCGAGGATATCTTTCTCACGAACGGGGCGTTCGCGGCGCTCTCCGTCACCCTCTGCGCGCTTATCAACCCGGGCGACGAGGTTATCTTTATCAGCCCGCCCTGGTTCTTCTACGAGGCGCTGATAGTGACGTATGGAGGGCGTGCGGTGCGGGTTGGGATGGACCGCGAGAGCTTCGACCTTGATATTGATGCCATCGCCGGGGCAATTACGGAGAGGACCAGGGCTATCATCGTAAACTCGCCCAACAACCCCACAGGCAAGATATACCCACCTGAGACCCTGGCCCGGCTTGGCGATTTGCTTACAGAGGCGAGCAACAGGAATGGTCGGCCTATCTACTTGCTCTCCGACGAGGCCTATAGCCGCATAATATTCGACGGCAGGGACTACCCAAGCCCCGTCGCCTTCTACCCCAATTCCTTCTTGCTCTACACCTATGCCAAGACGCTGCTCACGCCGGGGCAGCGCATCGGCTACATAGCGCTGTCGCCTGCAATGCCCGAGCGCGAGGTCATACGTGATGCCATATTCGGCGCGCAGGTCGTCACGGGCTTTGCCTTCCCGAACGCCCTCCTCCAGCACGCGCTGCCCGACATCGAGGGCCTCACTATCGACATCGAGCATTTGCAGTACAAGCGCGACTGGCTGGTGGGTGCGTTACGCGACATCGGCTACAGTCTGCACGTGCCGGAAGGGACCTTTTACCTGCTGGTGCGCTCGCCCTGGGAAGACGATCTCGGCCTTTACCGAGCTGCTGGCCTCCCACAATGTCCTCTGCTTGCCCGGTGCGGTAGTGGAGGCCCCTGGCTATTTTCGCATCTCGCTGACCGCGAACGACAGCATGATCGAGCGCTCATTGCCTGGCTTCGCCGCCGCCCTGGAGCAGGCGGCAACCAGCCAGGTTGGCGCACTGACGTAACAGCTTGCTTATAGCGTTCACGCATCACGCCGCCAGGTATACAATCAGGTTTACGCTCAATACCGCCAACCCTAGCAGTAGCAGCCAGATACCCCGCCGCGCCCACTTGTATTTCTCGGCTGCGATGCCTCGTATCTGTTGGGCTAGCTCTGCGGGCACGTCCATCTGGAGGTCATGCCTGCGCACGGTCAGCGCCAGCATCGCCGCGCCTGCCGACAGCAGCCACAGCACGGCTGGCACGCCGAAGAGTACCGCCACTACCCATGTTGGTGTGCCAAGCCATTGGGCGATAGACCCAACGCGCTCGTGTACCTTCTCGAAGCTGACCACATGAAAGTACAGACCCTCCAACACTCCCACGGCAGTGAGCAGGTTCTTCGCCATGCCCTCTACCGCGTCAATTGATCCTTTTACCACCGCCTTACCCATGTCTAGCCACATCTGTTGATTGTCCGAAGGCGGACGTCCCATGATCGGATTCGGATTAGCCATAGCTATCCCTCCTTAATAACGATCATATTGGTCTTTCCACAAAACGGGCAGATGCGCGCTATCTCCACATCTTTGCTCTTGTCATCGGGGGAGCTATTTACAGCATCGCTCGATCTGAGAACCTTAAGGCCCCACTCTAGCGGTTCCCTTTCGAGAATCACCTCGAACTCCCTCCCACAATTCCAGCATTTCACTACTTGACTATTCATTGCTTTCCCCCCGGTCTGCTTGTTCCTGGGCTAACTCCATAAATATCTCCTTTAGATACGCTTGGTACTGCTCCTCGCCAATCTTCTCTCGTACCCTGGCGATAAAGGTGCCCACAACATCCTTGTTCGGTGAATTAAGCCCATCGAAAACGATATAGGCGCGGAAGTAATTCCCTAGAGCCTTCTCGAAATCCTCCTGCAACTCTGCGATGCCGCCCAAGTTCCCCATACTTATAGCAACTCCGTTCACATCGCCCAGGCGATGACGTATCGAAAGGCTCTGCTCCTGAAGCTTCTGTGCTTCAGCCAGATTACCTTCGAGTTGCGTAAGCCCACCCAATTGCCCAAGGCTGGTGGCCATGCCACTCAGGTCTCCCAACTGCTGGTCTATCTTCAAGCCCTCGTTGTACAGGAGGCGCGCCTCTGCATAGTTGCCCTGTTTTTGCTCTAACCTGCCCAATTCGTGTAGGCTGCTGGACATACCACTCAGGTCTCCCAACTGTTGCATTATCCTCAAGCCCTCGTTGTACAGGCGGCGCGCCTCTGCATAGTTGCCCTGGTCCTGCTCCAAGATGCCCAACTGGTTCAGGCTGCTGGACATAGCACTCAGGTCTCCTAACTGCTGCATTATCCTCAGGCTCTCGTTGTACAGGCGGCGCGCCTCTGCATAGTTGCCCTGCCTCTGCTCCAAGGTGCCCAACTGGTGCAGGCTGCGGGACATACCACTCAGGTCTCCCAACTGTTGCATTATCCTCAGGCTCTCGTTGTACAGGCGGCGCGCCTCTGCATAGTTGCCCTGGTCCTGCTCCAAGATGCCCAACTGCCCAAGGCTGTTGGACATACCACTCAGGTCTCCCAACTGCTGCTTTATCCTCAGGCTCTCGTTGTACAGGCGGCGCGCCTCTGCATAGTTGCCCTGCCTCTGCTCCAAGGTGCCCAACTGGTGCAGGCTGCGGGACATAGCACTCAGGTCTCCCAACTGCTCCGCAATCTTCAAGCCCTCGTTGTACAGGCGGCGCGCCTCTGCATAGTTGCCCTGTTTTTGCTCTAACCTGCCCAATTCGTGTAGGCTGCTGGACATACCACGCAGGTCTCCTAACTGCTGCATTATCCTCAGGCTCTCGTTGTACAGGCGGCGCGCCTCTGCATAGTTGCCCTGGGCCTGCTCCAAGATGCCCAACTGCCCAAGGCTACGGGACATACCACGCAGGTCTCCTAACTGCTGCATTATCCTCAGGCTCTCGTTGTACAGGCGGCGCGCCTCTGCATAGTTGCCCTGGGCCTGCTCCAAGATGCCCAGGTGATGTAAGTTGGCACTCCGCTCCAGAGTGATCCCTCCCAAGCTCTCTACCGTCTCATGTAGCAAGCTCCTTGCTAAGGAGTAATATCCTCTCCGATGCAATGCTTCGAATATCGGAAGCATTGTTTTTCCCGCCGCTGAATACTCCTGCGCCGCGTAATAGAGCCGTCGTGCTTCTAGCCCATCCTCCAACGCATGACTGTTGGCTATCCAATCAGCGTGCGCCTTAGCGGCACGCTTCTGGGCGTCGCGTATGCCATTCTCCCCTTCCTCGGTACCTAACTTATCCTCAGCCCATTGGCGCGTGCTTGCGTGCAGCCGGTATCTCGTTTCCAGTCTTCTGTTTGTCTCACGCTCTACATTGTTTAGCAGGCTACGGTCTAGCAGAGTTTGTAAACGGGCACCCTGGCGCTCTACTGGATACTCCACTACTTGCATCTCCAAGAAGTGTAAGGGCACTGCCAGCCTGTATACCGATCCTCTCCTCAGCATGGCCCGAGCATCCTCATTCAGCTTGCTGTATAGCAGGTCGAGTAACTGGTTCTCCTGTAACTTACCTTGCACATTCTTAATATGTGCTTTGACATAAGATAGCGGCTCCCTCTTTAGTACTGCTTCGATAAGTTCGATCAAGCGTGGGTTTCGCACCTCTGCCTCCCACATCTCCACATAGTCCTTCCGCGTACCCTTCTTTCCCAATTGTGGTTGCTGACCCATCAGGCTCACAACCTCACTTACCGATAGATCATCTAGCGACACCCACTCCACATTGCCCGCCAAATAATCAAATTGGAAGTGGTAGCGGGTTGTGATCAGCAGTTTACTTCGTCGCAAGCCCTTCCCTAGAGCACTCAACAGCTTTCCCGTCAGTTCATCTTGCGGTGTAAAACTACCGTCATTCTGCTCCTCCAGCACGCTTTCGAAGTTGTCCATCACCAGCAGGTATGGCCCCTCACTCCTTTCGAGCGCACCTACTATGTTAGGGAGCTTCTGCTCTATCGTCAGTTTCTCATTTTGCAGGACTGCATTCAGCCGCTCGTCCCCATTCCTACGCAGCCACTCATCTATCGTCACGAGTATCTGCTCACCACTCGGCTTCACGGAGCAATCAATACTCAAAGCCGCCCAGAAGTGCCCGCGCGTCCGCTCATACAACCTGTAAGAGAGGCTGCTCTTCCCTATACCTCCCGGACCCGTGATGATGCCGATACGCATACTGTCCCCTAGTAGCCCCTTCACCAGTTCGCGCTGCTCCAGTTGCCGCCCCACGAACAGCCCGCCAGGGTTGTTCAGCAGCACGCTGTCCTCGCCACGCTCCGGTGGTGGCGCCGGGCGCGACCCTTCGATGAAGCGGAAGAGGGCCAGCGTGGGGTCCTCCGCCAGCAGTACCGGCATGCCCCAGTCGCAGGCAGGTTTCAGCTTCAGGTGCAACCGAGCTTCGGCCATCGCCTGGGCTACACTCCACCCCTTCACCAAGCTGCTGTAGAACCGCCCCGCCCAGATGCTCGCATGGTCGTCTCGTACGCTCTCTTGCATCGCCACCACCGCGGGCACCCCCGCAGCTACCAGCTTTGCTCCCACCCCCGGCAGTCCTTTGAGGCTCCCCTCCGCCGTCGCCTCGCCACTCCGGCAGGCGCTAAGCACAACTAACCGTGCCCAGTCGTCCCTGTCGCCTGTCACCATCATCGCCGCGAAGTCCGCTGCCGTTACCTGTAGCGTATGGTTGTCACCGTCCTCCACCACCACTATCCCACCCCTGGAGCTGTCATAATTGCCATGCCCTGTGTAGTGGACTATATGAGGCTGCCAGTTCATTTCATCTGCTATAAAGGCAGGGGAAGGCTCGTCCAGCTCGTGCAATTCCAACTCGCCTCGTGCCACCAGCGGGGCTACGGCCTGGCGCAGCAGACGTAACTCGCGCAACGTGTCGAGCTTCTGGTGCTCCGGCAGGTCGGGAGGGCTGCTGACAATCACCAGCATCTTCAAAGGACGTGGCAGCTCAGCAAGTGTTACCTTACGATGTGCAGGGTTGTTGCCACGCGACAGCGATATCTTTGGGTCCAACAGCAGGAATCTCGGCTCCCCCGGCGCATCAGGCTCGCAGATATACTCCCACGGCACGTCGTCCAGGTCAGGATGCAAGAATAGCTGTATGTATACCCGCTCCCCTGTTGAGCGCAGTCGCTCGAACTCCGCTCCCACCTTTTCTTTGAAGATGAAGCTATGCAGCTTTCTTCCGAGCGCCGCCAACCGCGCGATACTGTCAGGGTCAGCCTTGCCCTCTCGCATCGTCTCTCTCGCACGGTCCAACTGCTGCATCTCAGCGACGCGGGTAGTAAGCGCCCAGTTGAAGGTGGTGCTAATCTCCTGCCCGTCTTCACCTCTGGCAGGCTCGCCTGAAGCATCGAGCAGGATAGCTTTGTACTCGCCACGCCCTGAGTTTTCCACCTTCACAGGGAAGAGCGTGCCCGCTTCGTTTTGCACCTGGGCTGGTGGGGTTTGCTGTTGCTGGGATGCGGTATCGCTGGGTTCACGATTTCATAGAGGATGCTCTTTCGGCAGATAGCCCAACTCATCTTCAGTTAGAAGAGAGGGATAATTGAGACCTGACATACCAAGTCATACGGCGGTTTCCCCATATCGGGGAAGAGACTTAAGGAGTTACAGAAGCCCTTGTGGTATCAGTTTAGAGTAGCACTATAACACGGAGTAACCACAAGTGCAAAAGGGATTTGGCTGATAAGCGCTCAGACCAGGGATAAGGGCGGTGGAGAGGGTCGCAAAGTAAACTTCACATGTTAAGAGAAGTCTATGTGAAGATAAGATTTAACCAGGGTCCGAAGCGCCATCCTCCATAGAACCTAACCCCACATGTTAAGGGATACTTATGTGGGGTTGGGTTTGGGCCGTGATTTATTGCTTACTATGCGACGGTATGCACGTACACTTTCAATCCATGCCGGAGGGCGTTATCGCGCAGACTGCGGATTCCTGTGGACCTTCCGTTCCATATCAAAACCAGGGCATCTGCGTACTCGACCATCTGGTCATTGCGCTTGACGTCGGCGCTCTTTCCGAAGCGTGCCCAGTCGGCGGGAAATACCTTCGTGGGGATATGCGACAGAGCGGCCCAATCCTCCCCGGCCCTATTCACACCCATTGCTCCACCGGAGACTACTTCGTCAATTGCACCCCTGAAACCCGAGGCAGTCACGGCTGCATCGACATTTATCTCCCCGACTTCGCGGCTGCCTGCTATGATTACTTTCATTGCTACTCCTTATTTGACTCTGAGAAACAAAAAGAGCCTGGAGATTCCCAGGCTCTCTTAGAAAACAGGTTGTAACGGTCACTAATTCTTAATCTAACATCTATAGTATAACATTCGCCCCAGGATATGTCAAGTTGACCGGGGCACTACATAGGTGAATTGTACCTCTGCCTTCTGCGATTTAGACCACTCCGGCAGTCGCCCAGAAGGAAAATCTATTGACAAACCGCCGCATCAGTAATACAATACGGCGAATAGTCTTATAGCTGATACGCCGGTGCCACTCCTATAATGGCCTGGCGGCATTTTGCACTCCACTTTTATTCAAGCGGGCCTTGCAATACGAGCTAGATAGAAAACATGGCTATAAAGAAGTGTAAGGTCAAGCGAGCCGGGGCTGCGATATTGCCGAAGGGAAATTAGCACCTTCCAGGGGCGCTAATTTGGCGCAAAGAAAGGATGAAGCTGCGTTGGATGAGAGCGAGCAAACTTTCGAGGGGGAATTTCTTGACGGCCATTCCGACGTTCGTAAAAAGGTAACACGCTCCAAGGGCTTCCGAGAATGGAAAAAGCAGCTTCCCACTATAGTGGTTGACGACGTCAAGTATTACATCCGGGGCGGGGACATGCTCAAGGATGAAGATCAAATCATTTATGAGTGGGCACGCCGGTCTGGGTTAATCAACGATTAGGCTCTCTTCTAGTCACCCTGGACGAAAGGAGGTAAATCTGCGGAACAAAGCCTCAAACTAGCCAGGCATCTCTGCGATAGATTACACGTGCGCTCAAGCCGCAGTTGGTTTGAATGCTTGAATAGGGTACGCCTAAGCCGCATGCCGAACGGTCCAAAGACGCATGATACTTACATGATCAAACGGAAGGAGAGGTATAACAATGGCTGAATTGAAACTACTGAAGAAGTTACAG
>CAWEQU010000019.1:0-70113 GCA_963811305.1 uncultured Chloroflexia bacterium | reverse complement strand
CTATATGTAATTTTACTTGGTTCAACCTCGTATTGCTGCAACGGGCTAAAGCCGCCGGACATGACGAGCAGCTCTGAGCGGGCCAACAGTTCTTTCAAGCGAGTGGTCGATTTGGTCTTCATATTGGTTTTCCATTATCACATCGCTTGCCGCGGAGAAATGCTTGCGCGCAGCTTAACCGGCAAACTGGCGGCAGGCCACGACGGTGATCGCAGGATATTGCAGTACAATTTTTGACAAGACTGACGAAAGTATTTTTATTCTAATTCTTAGTGAGCTCCTAAAGCGCGATTTTGGCCGAGCTTAGAGGGTGTGGCGGCAATGGCCTCGTTGTTGCTCCGGTACGGCTCGGAAGTTTGCAATTAACCAGCGTCAGCAATCAGCATTTAGGTTATGTTCCATGGCCGATATTTTCCTCAGTTACACCCGAGAGAACAGCGAGTTCGCCAAGCGCTTGAGCGAGCGCTTGGAGAACATCGGCTGGTCGGTCTGGTGGGACTGGCAGGTCCCGGCGGGGCAAACCTGGCAGGATATGATCGAGCAGTCGCTGGCCAGCATGCGCTGCATGATTGTCCCTATGGTCGATGGACTCCATCGACAGCGAGTGGGTCAAGGAAATAGCCGAGAAAGGCCAAGCTCAAGGCAAACTGATTACTGCGCTGATCGAAGATGTTACACCGCCGAGTGGCTTCCCCTCCATCCAAGCCGTCAATTTGATTGGTTGGGACGGCTCCCAAGACTTCCCTGGATTTTGGCAATCTGATCGACACATTGGAAGCGCAGCTCGGTAAGCCAGTCGAGAATCCCGACGCCGGACCGGCAACCGCTAGCGTAATTAATGCACCGAGTGGCTGGCAACCGAGTTCGTTGGCTTTACTCGACTCTTCTAAGCTGAGGCACCTAGCCAATCGGCTATCCTGGCGGTCCTGTGCCAAGGCAACCGTTCTGGTCACCATTTTAATCGCCGGATCCATCCAACGACAGGAGCGGGATGCAGGAACTACTGCGCCGGCCGCGCTGCCGGTGACGATTCTCGACGCCGGTGAAATGCGGCCATCACCACCCTTAACTATCAGGGGGCCATCGCTGGCGAAGCGCCGGAGAAACGCGGCGATCCCGCGCACCGCACCGAGCGAGTATCTTTGCAGTGAGATTTTAGCCCGCGCGCAGTTCGGCGAGCCGTTGGCGAACGTTGAGCGAGAGGTTTTGAGAAAGGATTGTCCATCATGAAACTCATGGACAAAAACTTACGGCGCGTTGAAGCGTTAACCCGTGCGCTCTTTATTGACCACGGCGCTCGGCGCCTGCACTACCACGAGTGAAGCGCCGCCGCCGACGCTTCCCGAACCCACCGTCGAAGCCGTCATCGCGGCGCCGGTGCCAGTGCTCCCGCCGGCGGCGGCCAGCGGTGTGGCGCGCCCCTTTGAAGAAGCTCTGACCTACGCCGCTAACACGTTGTTGTCACAGACCGGGACTTCGGCCCACAGTGAAAAACAGATGCTTGTCATAGATCCGCTGATCGACGGCGTTTCGGGCATGCAGTCCAGCGCCACCACGACGATGGCTTCGCGCATCGGCGAGCTGGTGCGTGGCCATTATCCGCAGTTCGACCTGCAATCCTTCTCCGCCGCCAATGTGCGCCGCTCGCCAAAAGTCTTGCTCGGCACCTTCACAGCTGTGAATAGCGAGGGCCATACCACGGGCACGCGTGGGGCGTTATCGCATCTTTTGGTCTTGGCGGACCTTAACCTCAGGCACCGTGGTAGCGAAGGGGACCGCTCACTCCAGCATGCTGGGCGTCGATCACTCGCCAACACCGTACTTCCAAGATAGTCCGGCCTGGATGAAAGAAGGGCCCACCGAAGGCTATGTAAACACCTGCCAGACAAGTAAACCTGGTGAACCGATCCAGCCCGCCTATCTCGACAGCATTCTGGCCGGAACCCTGATCAGCGCTGCGACCGCTGCCTATGACGCCGGCCGTTACGCCGACGCCTTTGACCGTTTTACCAGCGCCCTCGCGCTGCCCGCCGGCCATCAGTTGCGGGTGTTCAGTGGTCTATACCTTCGCCAACTTGAAACTCGGCCGGCAGGTTGCCGCCAACGATGCCTTTAGCAGGATCGTCGATTATGGCTTGGCGAAAAATCGTCTCGCCGTGAAATTCCTTTTTAAGCCGGGCACCGCCGCGTTGGTGGCCGATGAGCAGGCGAGCGCACGCTATTCGATGTGGATGAAGGCAATTGCCCGCCGCGCGGCGCAAAGCAAAAGTTGCCTGGAAGTAATCGGCCACACCAGCCGCTCGGGCGCCGAACCCCTCAACCAACGCTTGTCGCAATTGCGCGCCGCATACATCGAGAAAAAACTCGAGGGCGAAGCGCCATTGGCGAAACGCATTACCGCCCAGGGGGCCGGCTCGCGCCAAAATCTCATCGGCACCGGTAAAGACGACATATCCGATGCCTTGGATCGCCGCGTAGTTTTCCAGGTGACCGCCTGCGGCGGCGGCGCGCAGTATTACTGACCCGAGCGGCGCCGTCACTTCCTACCCAAAACGCCCTGGCGCGATTTCCGCGCCAGGGCGTTTTACTTTTTTTCGCAAGCTAAATTAAGTTCAATCCGAGGAGATGGGAAAAAAAAATAATTGCAGGACAGATTATAATTAACGATTGATTGCGGCATCATCGCCGCGATCGTTTTATCATACACCAGCCAAGTCTGGGCCGCCAGAGAGCAGCAAATGGCTCCTCGCGCGCCGGCAACAGTCCCTTGGCTTTGGCTAGTATAGACAATGGCTTTGACAAGAGGACGCCGCGCTTGGTACTTGCTGGCCGCGGCCGCGTTCACTTTGCTGTGCCTCCGCGGCGCCCACGCCTTCGGCGCAGACAAGATAGAATCGGCTACACTTCGCCGGGCCGCAGCACGGCGTTCTCTGGATCGGCGATATCAGCGGACTGTTTAAAAAAAACAATCTGGACCTGGAGATCATTTATATGCCGGGAAACATCTCCGCGCGATCGCTGATATCCGGCGAAATCCAGTTCGGGCAGATGACCGGCGCGCTGATGTCGCCGGGCGCCTGCAAGGAGGCGATGCGGTGATGCTGGTCAGCATCCAAGAGTTGCTTGACGACCGCTTGGTCGCCCGGCCCAACATAAAGAAGCCGGAAGAGCTCAAAGGCAAACGCATCGCGATTTCCCGCTTTGGCGCGGCATCGCATATGCGCGTGCTTAATATGTTGCCGCGCTTCGGCCTGACCGAGAAAGACATTACGTTTTTACAGATCGGCGACACGCCGGCGCGGATCATTGCCATGGTCGGAACTCAGCCGACGCTTCGAGCTTTTCTCCGCCCGATCATCTCGCCCGCAGTTCAACCGGCATGCGAGCTGCTCAACATGGCTGAGTTGAATATTTTTTATCAAGGCACGGGATTAGTCGCGACCGCAGCGCTACATCGCCAAGAATCGCGACATCGCCAGGCGCATGGTGAAGTCCTACGTGGAGGCAATTCATATCGTGCAGCACCAACCCGGAAGAAGCCAAGCGCGCGTTTGTAAAATACCGCAAGACCAAGGACCAGAAGCAGCTGAAGATGCCTATCAGACCCTGCGAGAAACCGTTAAACCCAAGCCTTATCCCAATCTGGAATCGTTCAAGACCATCTTTAAAGACGTGAGCGACCGGATGCCGGCCGCCAAGACGGCGAATGCCAAAGAATTCGTCGACACGAGTTTTCTCGAAGAGCTGGACAAATCCGGCTACATCGACGGGCTCTATCGCTGAGCGGTGCGAAATCGGCCGTGATGAGCAGTGATTTTGGGAACGGAATCGTAGCTCTCGAGCACTCAAAAACTCGATTCTTTTCGGTCTTACTCCGCTCCAACAATTTTTTCATCCGCGCCACGATTTCAGGCGGCTGGTTCATCGCATCCTTGACGATCTTTTCCAGTTCTTCGCCTTGACCGGATCGAGATCGAAACTTTCGCTTTTCCAAATCGGCTAGGAACTCCTTATCCTCCATGGTTTTGTTAAACGCCTCGCGCAAAATTTTGACCCGGTCCGGCGGCAGCCCCGGCGGGCCAGCATCGGCCGGCCCAGGCTCCCGACGCCAACATCACAGTGGCGAGCCGGCGTGACGTTCCGGAGTTTTGTATTTGTCCATCAGCTCCCAAATGGTCGGGTTTCGGGCAACTTGCCATCGCGCTTTTTGCCGGTTTGAATAATATTGCGAACAAATCCTTTCTTACGCCAGGTATGATAGGGCTCGCGCGACAGAAACGCTTCGATGGTAAATGCGCGGCAATGAATTTCGCCTCTTTCCACCGCCAGATCGATTTCGGGACCGCCGGGATAACCTTGCACCAGGTTAAACTTCGTGCCGATCAGTTCCTCGAACAGCTTCGGCAGATAATAGGCCGAGTCCGATGTCCCTTGCGCGCCGCAGCGCGGCGGCTCCTTGGCGTTGCGCACGTCTTCGATGGTTTTGTAAGGCGTATCCGCGCGCATATACATCTGCGACTCGCCCTGCACCGGCGAACCGATCCAGCCGAATTTTGCCCAATCGTATTGCGCTTCCTTGCGCCCGACCAGTTGGTCGAAATAGAGCGTCGGCACGATCGAACCGATGATCGTCAAGCCATCCGGCTTGCTCTTGTTATAAACATAGTTTGCCGCGATCATGTGGCCCGCGCCAGGCATATTCTGCACGATCATGTCGGGTTTGCCGGGAATATGTTTGCCCATATGCGCGAAACGCGCGCCCACTGGTCGTAAAGCGCGCCCGCGGTGGTGCCGGCGATCACGGTATCGTTTTGCCTTTGTAGAAATCGGCTTGCGCGTGCAGCGACTGTCCCCAAACCAATAAACCGACGAGCGCTAGGAGCGCCGCCATGTTTCGCATTGACTTCATATAAACACTCCTTGTGGTTGAACCGGCATAGAGGGCTGACCAGGAAGATAATCAGTTTCTTGAATAATTGAAAGCTCTATAAGCGCCAACTGCGGCGTTTAATTAGCGAACGACGGCGAACTGCCCAGCAAAGGTCGGAGCGTTAAGCCGTGTCGACGATGGCGGAGTCGAAGATTTCCACTGCGGTAACGATCTCGTCTTGAGTGACAACCAACGGCGGACAAAAACGCAGTGTGCTCTCACCGCAGCTCAGCAGCAGCAGTCCCTTCTCAAAGGATTTTCGCATTACGCGATTGCGAAATTTGCCATCGGGCTTGCGGCCGCTGTCTTCGAAGTCGACCCCAAGCATCAAGCCGAGGCCGCGCACATCGCCAATGACTGCGTGACGGGATTTGAGCGCAGTAAGTTTAGCCATTAGAATTGGCCCGACCGTCGCTGCATTCTCGATCAAGCCCTCTTCCAGTAATTCGATGGTCGCCAAGGCCGCGGCGCAGGCCACCGGATTGCCGCCGTAGGTGCTGCCATGGGTGTTATCGCCTTCCAGGGCATATAGGAGGCCAATATTCGCCACCGACAGAAGGATTTGGGCCAGCGCGGCGGCAGGTAGACTCCGCCACACCGCCAGGAAGAAGGCGAGAAAAGCAGGGTAGCCTGGCGGTCGAAGCCACGCCCACTTGTCCACGAACCCCTGCCCCTCCGACAGAGGACCCGCGATGCCGAAGTAGTTCCCTTCATCCACTACTAATGGGAACCCGCCAAACGGCAAGGAGGCAGAAAAGAAAACCAGACGCAATAGCAGCCCGGTGAGCATGATGCCCGCCAGCAGAGGAATCGTCCATCGCCAGGTTGAAAGTGAACTCATAAACAGAGTAAGATTGTAGCACATAAGGGACGACGGACGACGGACGACGAACGACGGACGATAGACGATGATGTGTGAAACGTGATGCGTGAAACTTTGAAGTGATATGAGATTGCCACTTAGAGGAAACAACCAACCTTCCACTCCGCACTCCGCAGGTTCTTGGGCAAAGCCCAATTCAGGCACTCCGCACTCAGATATGCCTGGGGAAGAGCTTGACAGGGAGCTTGCGCGGCAGATGTCGGAGGGGAGCCAGGAGGCTCTGGCGCGCTTCGTAGACAGGCATTTGGGCTACCTGTATAAGCATTTGCAGCGGCGGCTCGGTCCGGGGCACGATGCGCTTGTAGAGAGCGTCGTCAAATCTACGTTTGAGACGGCGTTCCGGCGTATGTGGCCTTACGTGCGTGGATATGCGCGCACGCCAATGCGCCTGTGGCTTCTCAGATTGGCCGGGCGGGAACTGGCACGCCGCCACAAGGCGATTGCGCAGGTCAAAGATGAAGGTGTAGAGAGCGAAGAGTTGAACGAGTTGCGAGAAGTTGTGACCTCTCTACCGGGGAAGCAGCAGGCGGCAGTGTGCATGGCCCTGTTCGAGGGGATGTCTGCTGAAGAGATGGCAGGTGCGCTCGGCGTGCGCCAGGCGAAAGCCATGCGGCTATTACGGCGCGGCTTGAGGCGCACAGGCACGAGACTCTCCCTCGCCCACGCGGAGGTGAGCTAGCGTGGAAGTCCCACGCTGGATACGCCGTCCCCAGGGGCTGAACGCGAAGCAGACCCGGGGGCCGCGGGGGGCGGGGAGCGGCCAACGCACGCGGCCCCGCTTCAGGATATCGAATCTCTTGCCCCTGCTCGGAGCCGAGCGCAGGATGGCCCAAGCTCTTGACCAGCTACGCGCAGGCGTGCCCCTCAACTGGACCCAGGTAGAAGATGACCCGGAGCTTGCTACCCTCTCATACCTGGAAGACGTAGCGAGCGAGGGCCGGGGGCGCGTCATAAATGATACACCCGCCGCCTTGAGAGAGAGTATACTTGGCGACCTCTCAAAACGTCTCCCTAAACCGAAACCTGTAGTCGTGAAAGAAGCGCCTAAGAGCCTGGCGGGCTTCTCTGAGAGCGTGCCCGTCTTGACCCAGGCCGAGGAGCAGGTGCCTTCCCTCATTTCCAGAGCACCCCAGATAGCCGGGGTGATAGCGCTTGCAGTCGGCGTAATTTTCCTCTTGAACTGGGGGATAAGCGCACTCACGTCGCGGCCCCCAGAGGGAATAGCTACCTACCGCTGGATCGAGGTGAAGCAAGACGGCAAGTCGCTCACTCGCCTGCAAAGGCCGGACGGCTGGAGAAGCCCGAGTTGCAACGGTTACAGTTTTGGCAACATATCCGCCAGGCGCGAGTACGTCTCCATCCCAGACACCCAGCAGATACAGGTCAACGTCGGCTTCCCAATAGCCTTCCTGCCCCGAATACTGTCAGTACCGGAACCCCCTACCTCCACCGCCACTTACGTCATGGGCCTGTCGGGCATGGGGATAGCCCCCTGCGAGGAAGCCTTTAGCACGAACGACCGGGGCGCGACCGTCAAGATCGAATACATGGCGAATCTCAATCTCGATGATGGGGGCACCAAGACTTCCCCCCTATCCATCTTCCAGGCGCGCCAGATGCCCGCCACCCTCGACGTGGGCACAGGAACCTGGAAGGAGGTCGCTATAGGTAGCTCGCATGGGGTCTACTGGCGAGGCGGGCCATACCGCGATATGTCGGGCAACATGTGGATTGGCGACGTTAGCGTGATGATGATCGAGCGCGGAGATAGCGTGCTGATATTGGTGGGGCAGACCTCGCCGGGTGTTACCGAGGGGTTCCTTGCCGAGGCTGTGAAGAGTATCGACAGCGAGCGCCAGGGCGAAGAGAATATCAAGTCCCAGGCGTTCGCGTGGATTGACGTATGGCGTGGGAGCCAGCTTCTGCTCGCTAAGAAGCTGCCCGAAGATTGGAAGGCGACTGATTGCTTCGGCTCGAACCAGCCGTCCCTTTTCGTCAGAATCAGGAACGGCGCAACTCGGCGCAGGCGCGTGTGGGCTACCCTATAATCAAGCTGCCCGAAGCGATAGCTGGGCCGACCATGATCGCACAACAAAATGATGTGGAGCGCTTTCCATCGCGCACGATAACGCCAGCACCCGTAGTGACGCTGACGCTGGCGACTACATATACCCTGCGCCTCGCCGACGTAGGGATACTGACCTGCAACCGGGAGCCTGCCGACCCCGATACGAAAGTCAAGCTGCGCTACAGCGTGCGCATAGATACGGAGAAGCCAATCTTCCAGGGACCCATCCCCGACATCGTTATCCTACAGGACTTAAATATCCCCCAGGTGTCCGACATAGTGGTTTTCCAGACGCGGCGCGTCCCCATCGCGCACTACGTGGAGGGAGGCCAGTGGAAGGAAGTGAAGGTAGGAGACGCACGTGGAGTATACTGGAGCGGCAGCCAGTACCACGATATGGAGGGGCTGTACTGGCAGGATGGAGCCAACGTGCTCATTGTGGAGCGCGGCGACATGGTAGTAACGCTCATAAGCCGTAGCTCGCCCGAATCCCTCCTGGCGTCGGTAGCTGAAAGGATCGAGTGGACCACGCCGGGCGTCCCATAAGCTCAGAACTCAAAGCTATGCCCTTGAGCAGCGAAGAGAAAGGTCAAAACTCTAAAGTCCTCATCGCGGCATGGCTGGTAGTTGGCATCATGGCCCTGCTCCTCGTGGGGCCGGTGACGCGATTCATAGGCATATCCGCTGAGTGGCTCGACTACCCATACCCACGCGCAGGCTCCGAGGGGTTGATCCTGTACGAGTTGCTTCTGGTGAAGCAGGGCGGCGATATTTACGCGCCTATCACGCCGGAGCGCTTTATTTCGGGACCGTACCCTCCCCTCTATTACTGGCTGGCTGCCTCGGTGCTGCCAGGCAACCTGCCCGATTTCAGCACCCCTGGAAACGTCCCCTCAATCTTCCTGCCGGGGCGCATCATCTCCCTGGTAGCGGCGTTGCTGGCGGCACTGTTTATCCCCCTGATAGTACTCTTTGAAAGAGGCTATACCCGCAGGCCGGGAAGCGCAAAGTGGTTGGCCGCAGCCGGGGGGTGCATCGGAGGCGCGCTCCTCCTCACCTTGCCGCAAGTAACGGTCTGGGCCACTCGCTTCCGAGGCGACATGCTCATGCTCGCCCTCACCGCCGCTGGGCTGGCGTGCGTAGCCTGGGGAGTTCTCAGAAGGCAGAAGGCAGAGAGCAGAAGGCAGCAGTAATAATCCGTCGTCCGTCGTCCGTCGTCCGTCGTCTAATTCCGCACTCCGCACTCCGCACTCCGCACTCTATGTGGGTGCGGCCCTGTTCGCGCTCGCTTTCTATACCAAGCAGACTGCGCTGGCGGGGCCTGTAGCCTGTGCTCTCTATCTGCTACTGCGAGATTGGCGGTCAGGGCTGAAATGGTGCGCTGCTATGGCCGCCCTTGTACTGGTGCCTTTCGCGCTGCTTGACGTGGCGACGGGGCACTGGTTCTACCTGAAGATGGTTGATTACCACTCGCTCCCTCTGCGCGAAAGCACTCTGACACGCCTCCTCCAATTCGCCTTCCTGGAGGACCAGTGGCCTCTCATCGCACTGGCTGTGGGCTACGTGCTGTACAGGCTGGTGCAGTGGTGGCGCGCTCGTGGGAGTGGCTCAAGCGACAGAGTACCCATGCTGATACCTCTCTTCGTGCTGGTATCGCTCGCCCTGCTGCCGACGGGCGCGGTGGTGGGGGCCGACCACAACCACCTGCTGGTGCCTGGGCTGGCGGTTTGCCTGGCAGTAGGAGCGCTGATTTCGGATTTCGGATTTCGGATTTCGGATTTTGTGGCAAGGGACGGTAAGAGTGCCATTTTGCGGGGGTGGCTGCACCTGTTGGGGTCGCGTTGTTAGCAGTCTACGCACTCTTTACCTCAGCGCCCTCGTCCTGGTATGACGCTGACCTCATCCGGCCAACCGCTGAAGCGCAAGAGCAGATGCGAAAGATCGTTTACAACGTCAGCCGGAACCCTGGCACCCTCTTCTTCTCGGACGACCCCGGCATAGTAGCCCTGGCGGGCAAAGCAACCCCATACGACGACCCTTTTACTATGACCGCCCTCGCGGGGCAGGGTAGGTGGGACGAGAGCGCCTTCCGCGACATGCTTCGGACGGGCAAGTTTGGCCTGCTGGTCCTCTCCTGCAACGTTTCGGAGATCCACAAGGGTGCCGTAGCGATACCCTCTCCCCAGGCGTAAAGGAGGCCATACGAGAGGGGTATGAGATGCAGTACAGGGACGTGCTGTTCACATATAAGCCCAGATAGGGAGTGGTTTAGTTTTGGGTGTTTATTGATATACTTTCTATATATTTCAAAATCTACGATGTAATCCGTAGGGGCGGTTCACGAACCGCCCTGGTAGGGACACCACATCCTTGACCCAGGGCGGTTCACGAACCGCCCCTACAGAATAAACTCAACATACTGAAGCTCACCCAGGAGCAAGCGCCATGAACGAACGAGAGTCTCCTAAAGGCAATACGCCATCGCCGGGGAGAGGCCCGTCACTTTGGGTGTGGATAGCGCCTATCCTGGTGCTGATAGGAAGCGTGATCGGGGTGTGGTTGGCTCTCACCGCGCAAAATAACGATGGAGCAGCGCGCATACCAGCCCCAAAGACCCCCCAGGCTCAAGCAGCCAATACCGCAATCACGCATGGGACCTCTACCGCACAGGTGGGTAGAACAGAGACAGCCGTAGCTGAAGAGACCAATACTCCTGTCGCTCTTTCCGATAATAAGATAGTCATTGGGATTGATCTGCCTGTATCAGGTGGGGATGGTTATGACGGCCTGCCCACGCTCAATGGAATGAAGCTCGCGGTTGACCAGGCAAACGCCGCTGGTGGCGTTACCCTCGCCAACGGTAAGACGTACCAGCTGGAAATATACTTCCTGGACGATGTGCCACCCGGCGGAACGTCACATGATCCCGCGCAGAGCGACAAGAATTCCCACGCTTTTATCGCTGACCCCAACACAGTCGTCGTGCTTGGACCCTTCAACAGCGCCAACGCACGGGCAATGATGCCAATACTGAATAACGCCGGGCTGTGCCAGATCAGTCCCTCCAATACTAGCCAGGCGCTCACCAAACCTGAATATCGGGAAACTGAGAATTCTGCGCCCGACGGGCAACGTTACGTACTTCCGCGTCTCGACCTCCGATGACTGGCAAGGGCCTGCAACCGCGGAGTGGGTTTTCAATAAGCTCGGCCTTCGGAAGGCATACATCCTCGATGATACGGAGGACTTTGGCAAGCTTACCGCCAGTGGATTTGAGAAGAAGTTCCTAGAGATAGGGGGCGCGGTCCTGGGGCATGAAAGCATACCTAAGAGCAGTGACGACTCGAGAGAGAGGCTCTTAGACCAGGAAGGTCTGTCCGAAACGCCAGTGGCTACAGAAGGCGTACCCGATAGCACTTCCATCTACACACCATTCCTCAAGAAGGTGGCTGGGAGCGACGCGGACATGCTTTACTACGGCGGGTGTTCTTCAAACGGGGGACCTATTATCCGCAAGGAGATGCGAGCCATTGGCCTTGACATCCCACTGGTAGGGAACGATTGCATAAAGGATGATGAATTTCTATACGTGGCAGGCTCCGTTGCAGAGGGGAGCTATAGCGCAGTAACCTATGCCGATATTGAAGTTATCGATACCGCCCAGCAGTTCATAAAAGACTATACGGCAGCCTACGGTGAGGAGCCTCGCCCAGATGGCTATAGCGCCTTTGGCTACGAGGCGGCAGGCATCGCCATTGATGCTATCAAGCGTGGTGGCAGGAAGGACCGTGGCGCGGTCTGCGAGGCGCTTCGCAACACCATAAACTACAAGGGCATCCTGGGCGAGACGGGCTTCGACAAGAACGGTGATACCACCAACAGAATAATCAGCTTCTATGAGGTCAAGAATAATAAGTGGGTGTTAGTGGACCAGTTACGCGTTAAATTAACCACCCCCAGAAAAGTCGGAACTGGGGGTGGTTTGACCTGGCACAGAGAGAGCAACTCATAATGCCTGGCTGTATCCTAACGCAGGCTGAGTATTGTGTACATGGGAGTTTAGTGGGATAGTGTGCCGGTACATTTGGTATGGCCGCGTGGCGTTACGGCGTAGCACCAGGAGGAGCGCCGCCCCGCCCGCCAGCAGCACGGGCGCATCGTACGATTTGTAGAGGGTGATAGCCGACTTCCAGTATTGGAGGGGCGCTACCCAACCTACCTTGCGGCCCGTCGCGTCCCAGATGTTGCCGCTGCGGGCAACGTCCCCTACTTTACCCAGGTTATCGTATATATCCCCTTCATGCGATATGGAGCCGAAGACCATCTCTCCCGCAATGGTATTTCCAAGGGATACTTCGCCGGTATAGAGGTAGATGTGGCCCACCATCTTGCCTTGCGCGTCAAGTATGGTGCCGTCGGTGCCCACCGACCCCACTTCCTTCTCTCCAACCCATACTTTCATGTAGTCTTGCATGGCTGCCCTCTACAATAGTGACGTTTGCAAATCTTACATTCGTACTCTCGCCAGGTAAGATTATTATAGCGGTGCATAAGGGAGTTGCGGTAGAAGCGGAAGTCCCTGGTCCGGTCCCAAAGGTCCCGAAAATAGAGGGACCGACGCTCCATGGGTAATTATGAATTATGAATTCTGAATTTTGAGTTAGAACAGCAATTCAAAATTCAGAATTCATAATTACCCATTACTTCCCCCAAACAGGCCAGCGCCCGTCATTGAGCAGGGACACCATCGTGTGCTCGCCGCCGGGGTCTATGTTGGCTATGAGCAAGCCGTTGGGCATCCATTTAGGGCCAAGAGATTCGTCGCGGACCTGGCCTGTTTCGACTACGATGCGATCACCGCTTGGGGACCACGAGGGGTTGTTGGTAAGGGAAGGTAGGGTCGGTAGCTCGCGGCTGCCGCGTCGGCGTATCGCTACGCGTGGACTGCCGTCCCCCGGCGAGCTGCTACAGTAAGCTATAGGGTCGCTGTCTGCACCAGTCGAGGCGGGAGAGAACCTGGGCCGGGGTCCATTCGCGTATTCACCCATGCCGGTGCCCACGCGCTCTTGCTCGTTGACGAACGGCTCCGTCTTTGTCGTCAGCACGTCGTACACGCTCAAAGCGCCGTTCAGCGCCTCCGTGAAGAGGATAGTGCGGCTGTCGGGTGACCACTCCGGCTCGCCACCTGGGATGTCACGCACGTCACCCTCTCTACCCGTGGAGAGGGGCCACCTCAGCAGGCGGAAAGGGTTATTTACGCCCCCGACCACCACCCACTTGTAATCGGGCGACCATTGCACGGAATGTTCGTAGGTGGGGCCTCGTCCCAGCCCGGCATACGTGATGGAGGTGATAGGGAGCGGGTCGACACCCTCAACAGGAACCGCCCATGCCTGCTCAACTCCTCTGGTAGCGGGGTCATAAGTTATATAACCTACCAGGGCGCTATCAGGAATCCAGCCGAGGCGCTGGCGCTCGGCCATATCGCCGGAGGCCAGCTTGCGCGCCTCCCCACCACCAGAGGGCAGGACGTAAAGATCGCGGCCAGAGACGAATGCCACCCATTTGCCATCCGGTGAAGGCTGAGGCGGGCTGCTAGGTAACATACCCGACAGTTTTAGCTCGCCGCTGCCGTCAGGCGCAACCCGCCACAGGCCGGAGTCCCTCACGAAGTAGATGTGGCCGGGGCCAACCGGCAGAGGCGTCAGTCCCGCCGCAACCGTAGGACGTACAGGCGTGCGGCCTGCGTCACCTTCGGGGTTCTGCGAGAAGCCTGGAATTGGGGTGGACACCTCCGGCGGCGGCTTCGGGATGTCGCACCCGTACATGAGTGCCAATAACGTCACGAGCGTGCAGATACAAGCAGATTTTCGACCCATGCTTTGAGTATAGCACACGTCGACGGGTTGCCAGTTGTGCGGCGCGTGATAGGGAATGGAGAAAAGAGCAGATGTAGCGCGTAGGGGCGTGGCGACGCCACGCCCCTACATCTCATTTATTACGTCGCTCGTTTCCACTCTTCATGCTGCACGAGCAGTACAGAAGGAATCGACGGCTTATAAAGTCGCAAATAGAAGTAGCCGATGCCTGCAAGGCCCAGCATGAGGCCGGGAGCTACTCCCCCACCCGCCCCGCAAGGCCAGTATCCGGCGGCAGCGTATTTCTCAATTCCCCTGCGAGCTACGTCATGCGCCAATTCACTTCCGCTAGCCGTATCGAGGTGAGGCGTCAGGCTGCCCTGCATCAACACGTCAGCGTTTCCGGCCAGGCCGTGGCACAGCGAATAGTTCATATCGTCCGAGGTGAGCGCACGCTCCACCCACCTGGCGGTTGTATTGAGCGCAAGGAGCGCTTCATCCCTGGCTGTGGGGTCGCCCAGGGCTGCATAGGCCCGCAAGCGACTCAGGGCAATTCCAGGCGCGCCGTGGCACCATTGCGTGGCGAAGGTTGGGGTGTACACTCCATGCTTCTTGCCACTTCGATTCTCACGAAAATCAGGCCAGTTCCCGGCTACCGGATCGAGCCAGTGTCGCTCATAGCGAAACGCGCCATGCGCGGCGTTCAAGTACTGCTCGTCTCGTGTCGCCGCCGCTAACTCCAGCAATGCGTAGCCAATGCCTGAAGCCCCATGCGATAGCCCGGTCAATGAGCGGGGAAATCGCTTACCAACGCTCTCCCAGCAATACCCACCATCCCCATACCTGGAGGAGTGCGCCGCCTGAAGGAGGCTTTCTCCAAGAGATATAGCAAAATCGAGCAGGTAACCACCGGCATCCCACAACATCTCACGCAAGCTCAGAGATGCAATGATTGCACCCGCGCTCCCGCCCATGAGGTCGTGTTCATGCGTGCCGTTACTCGCTAAGGATTGGGCACAGAGTAGGGAAAGGGCCTGGGCTTGCTCGAGCAAGCAAGCTTCCTGGGTAAGCACCCCTACCCTTGCGGCTGATAGAGCCACGCCCATCCAGCCGGTATACAGGCCAAGGCGTAAATGCTCAGGTATGAGGCTGGTGTGGTCTAGAGCCTGGTGTATCGCACCAAGAGCAGCCTCCTTAACCTGTTGGTCGCCGGTAAGGGCCTGCTCTTCAGCCAGGAAGAGGGCCACACCGGCCGTACCTGAATAGAGGTCGAGACCAAGCGCGGCATACTCCAGCACGGGCGAACGGCGCGTGCTACGGCCAATGTCTGTGGTAAGCCTTGCTCCTATCCAATTGCACTTCTCACCATCCCATACCGCCCCCGCGACCAGACGCCTGGCTATGGAGTGGGCGGTCTCCAGGTATGTCTCTGGGTCGTCGAGCCGAGCCTGCGAAGACGACGGCGCAGCATCCGCCACATAAGAACCGGGTGCACTGAGAGTGAAGTGATATTGGTCTGAGGAGCCTGCATTGAGGTAAGGCTTATGTGGGTCTATCTCAGCTTCAGCAAAACGTTGTAGGACGGCATGAAGGCGCTCCCCAATTGGCCTCTTACCTTGCTCGTAGGCACGAATCAGCCCCTCCGCGAGGAGGGCGCACCGGCTGAGGCCGAAGCTCTCGCCAGTGTCCGGGCTTTCCGCGAGGCCGAGGCCGGGAGCCAATTCTTTGGTGAAGACGGGCACCTGGCTGCGCAGGCTCGACTCCAAAGCGGCATAGGCAGGCTCTAAAGCTTCCATCGTCGCAGAGCACTCTCCCCTGGGGATGTAAAGCACTGCCGCATCGCAGCGCACATAGCTGGTAGGGTGGTCTACTACCTTGAGCCTGAAGGGGAGGCGTGCGTCGTTCAGGACTCGCGTCAGCAGGCTCATCAGCGCAACCGCGCCCTCAGAGGTTAGATTCCAGTAGAGGCGAACGGTGTCATTTGAAGGAGAAAAGGCACAGTCACTCTGGGCTGTATAGAAGCCCGGGGAGATGCGGAGTAGCTCTTTCGGGGTTCGGAGCTTGATAAACGAGCCTGGGGTAGGAGTCGAGGCACTATCGCCACTTTGGCCGTCAGCGGCTTCCATACCGCATTCTTCAGGTTGGAGATAGATCTGCAAGCCGCCCGATTGGACGATAACCAGCCCCTCCTCAATCCCTTTGACCTCCCAGCCTCCTTCCCACCGGCCTGAGCCGCAGTTTGCCTCCGATAGACGGGCTATGAAGGGAGCAGAGCTTTGTTGTACCTGGCTAACGTCATGCTGAAAGCGGTATGGCCTGGCCGCGCCCAGGCAGTAGAAGTTGCCGTACAGGCTCGATATGAGATTGTACTTGAGGTAACCTCGGCAGGCTTCGGGCGTCAGGTGAGCTTTGAGCTTCCGAGGCAGCTGGGGAGAGCGCGTGCCAAACCATGCGAAGCTCGTGGGTGAATATATCTCCACCGCCGCGATTGCATCGAGCATGTGCTGAACGTGGAGGTTCATGCCGCCCAGGAACGCTCTATAGGGATGCCCAACAGGCTCGTGGTAGCCTCGGTGGGGCGTTTCAGGATATTGAGGCTGAGCTGAAGTAGGGATAGCGCGTTACCGCTCAGCTGGATAGTGCTCGTGCTCTGCTCGTAAGCGACCTGGATCAGCCAGGCAGCAGCGTAACGGACGGAGCGTAGCAGCCACGCCTCCGAGGTCGCGGCATCAAAACCCATTTTCCGGCTGTAAGTAGACCAAAAGGTGCGTATGGCAGGCTGCATACGTCCCAGAGGATATTTGCTTAAGGTAAGAAGACGATCAGGGGCATTTTGATCAGCGATTGGGGTGGAGATAAGCCAGGACGCCAGGTATTCACCCAGAAACACGCCCGTATCCCAACAGGGATCACCCAGGCGCGCAAGCTCCCAATCCACTAGCTTGACTTGATAGCCTGCTGCTCGCTTTCCATCACCGGCAGTATGATCGCAAACTATTATATTACTCCACCTGACGTCGCAGTGGATAGGCGCGATCTGCGATGCCGATTGCCACTCAGCGTACAGGCTATCGAGCAGCTTACACAACTCTGGAAAGCGCTGAATTATTTCAATCAAGCGGATGTTGGCGCTACTGCCTCGCTGAACGTCCCCAGGATTGGGATGGTGGATGGATAAGACCCAGTGAGGTTGGGCAGGCGGGGTGGAATTGGAGGCATAGTCCAGCCACGCACGACTATCGAGCCGGTGCAAGATAGCGAGCGCGCGCCCTACCTCTGCGGCAGAGGTCCGCGAGAATCGCCTCGTGCGAGTATGTCTCTCAAGCAGGTCCTCAGAGTGCGGGAGCAGTTCTAGAATGACAATGTGCTCCTGTGGATCGTAGCGGCAGAGGCGCGGCAGGTATCGCACTATACCCGCGCCAAACTCCCCTGCCCATAGAGCCGTATAGACCCGGGCCTCATTAGCCAGTGTAGCGGCCTTATCGACCCCTACCCCCTGCTTGACAACGTAGGAGGGTCCATGCCGGCTGATTACCAGGAAGTTACTGTTGCGTTGCGATACTTCTACGACTCGCAAATCGCTCTCTACGATCCGCTGGGGCTGGGCGAGACCATGCTCCAGCAGATAGGTTACGACCTCTTCAGGGTGGAGCACCTGCTCAAGTTTTGCAGGGAGGCGCTTCCGTACCGCCAGCCCTCGTTATGAACCTTACCTGGCCGGCAGCTACATCAACCATGTTCGCCAGGATGTCAGTTTCAGGGAGATACATGTCGGCAATCTCTCCCGCCAGGAAGCTCTTTATAGGTGTTACTGGGGCCGATGGACGAAGCCAGATCAATACACGCTCATCAGCACGGGGCGCAGACCCTGGGGCCTCACCTACCTTACTCACATTCTCGTAGTGAACCACATCGCTTTCATCAAACTCAATATATTCGTCCATTGCCAGGGTGCGATAGAGTCTCCATTTCGGCTTGCCTTCTGGTTCTCTCCCTACAATGAGCTTACCGCCAGGCCCTACGAGGGGCGTGCCGAGGAAGCCGCTCAAGACGACCATTTTTTCGCGTCCCAAGTTCTTAACCCTGTCTCGAGTCGCGACTATAGGACTCGATTGGACCCCGTCCAAGTTACCTGGAGTTTTTGCCATTATCAGTCCCTCCTCTTCTGCTTATCCTGATTATGATAGCATAACCACTGAAGCGCATGGCATACGGCCCTGCGCTAAATCAAGGTGAATTGTACATCACATAACTACAGATGTCAATAGCTACCTTGATAATTGCCAGATGCTATTGTGATACTCTAAAAGCTATCTCAAAATAGCATCTGGCATGTGCTTATGCCAATCTCGTTCAACCTCTCCCTGGTGGGGCATCAGGCCGAACTTAGATTATGATGGTAGCACAGTTGTACAGCTACCGTATCACCAGAATCAGTTAATTGTGTAGTTTGGATTAGGGCAGGCCACAAGAGGGGCTGCCATATGTAGGCAAATACCGCCTCAACATGGTGCACAACCTGCCCTGTGACACACTACTGCTATTTATGAGATAACTTCTAGTCAAATATCGAGCATAAAATTAACTGATTCTGCTGATACGCTAGCCGAAAAACAGGGTTATTATATCTCATACTACCCTCTTAATCGAAGTGGGCTAATGCCCCACTTTAGGAGAGGGTAAAGTAACGACTCGATTGCGTAATAAGCTTTGAGCATGGCAGGAGGTTATCATGAAGGATATCGTGTACCAGGAGGTAAAAGGGAATTTCAAAGTACGCTACCATCGCCAGGATACATCTAGTGGTTGTGGCTGGGCGTGTGCCCAAATGGTTCTGAACTCAGTAAACCCTCCCCCGGGTGAGTTCAGCTCGCAATTTGACCTGGACCAGGACCTCATATCCGGGAACTGGAATACGGAGCCAAATAGTCTCGCAGGAACCCTTACCGATAACCAGATGGTGGACGAGAACTTTCACGGTATATCGTGCGATAATGAAGAAGCAATCTCGCGCCTCGTGGTTGCCACAATCTTCGAGAAGAACATCGCTCCCAGCGTTCTCGTGTGGGATGAGAACCACTGGGTTGTAGTCTATGGGTGCGACGTTAGTAAGGCTCCAAAAAAGGTCGATGGTAAGTTCGACCCCTTCGACACAGGATACAAAATCGAGGCCTTCTATGTACACGACCCCTCGCCAGGCCCCCCTTTTGGCTCGGATTTTGGCGAAACAGAAATCGAGCATACAGACGATGATACGTGCGGCACGGGCGGCTTATTCGGTCGCAGCCATATCTGGATTGACTACGCACATTGGAAAGAATACTGGCTTACGGGAGTCGACACCACTCTTCAGCCGGATTGGTATGGAGAGTACGTTACCGTAGCAACCGTGGACCCAAACCTGCCCTGTCCTGACTTGCCCTCTCGGCCCCCTGGGCGAGTAGAAGGTTCATCCGAGCCAACTGAGGACTTGCCCAGGGCCAGGAAAGCTGCGGAGGAAGAATTGAAGGCGAGAACTCCTGACCAGGGCAGAAGTGCCCTTCCCCTGGGATAGGCTTCTCCCCAAGCCTGCCGCAAAGGAGGCAGAACTGATTGGGCCGAGCACAACAGGTGTCGACGGGTTCTACTATTATCTCGTGGAGATAGAAGCTCCTGACGGCAGCAAGCCGGTCGCGGTCATAATAGACGCGCATAGCTTCAAAATGCTCGCGACAGCCGCGATCCCAGCCCCTGCGCCTGTTGTACCTCTTATAGCAGGGGCTGCGGGCTTTGATGCTCTAAAAGTATACCCGGTAGACCCGGTAGGCCCGGTAGATCCGTTCGTGGCACCTGGAATGGATGCTCTGGGCAGGGTCAAGCTGGAGGAGACTACCAGCAGGATGGTTGGCAGGAATTTCTTACTCAATGGTAAGGAAATCACGATTGAGGAAGACCCCACTGAAAAGACCCGCACGGTGTGGGAGCACAACCGTCTCTCTATGTCTCTTTTCGCCCCCTACTACCAAATTCCTGTAGATACCGAGTCTATCTACGTCCGCATCGATGACCCCACCCTGGCGCAGAGGTTGTCTTTACCGATAACTGAGGTTATCGATCTCAGCGGATATAGCGGATTGTATACCAAATGGGAAGACGTCGTGCAGAAAGGAGCGGCTTCGCGCTGAGAAAGAGTTCAACCAACCTGGTAATTAGTGACGAAACGTGCTGCCGCAGTACGCGAAGTTACATCCAATTTCGAGTAGATAGAATAGAGGTGAGAGTGAACGGTATTGGAGCTAAGGCTGAGGCGGGTTGCTATTTGCGCATCGCTTAGGCCTAACGCCAGCAGGCGCAATACTTCTATCTCTCGTTTGGTCAGCCCAGCAGGCAAGCTTACAGCCGGTTGGCTTACACTCCAGGTTTCTGTATCTGCCGGAAGCGTGGTCAACCTTAGCTCCCTGGAAGCGGTAACTGCTGCTTCCAGGGAGAGGGCCTGTCCTTCTGCCAGGAGAGCCTTGAGCCTGGCTTTGCCGAGTTGCGCGCGCAACTCCTCGATATTGCGCTTGTAATATTCCAGGTCTACAGGTGACATTCTTCCGGTGGTGGCTTCGGAGGTGATTATGGCAGCGCCGAGTAGCTTCGCGGCTAGCTGTGGCTGCTTCTGCCCCACGGCTATACCTGCAATTCCAGCAAGGTCCAGCCGGATGCCCAACTCAATTCTCTGTGCCTGATGCACTACTATTGCTTCTCTGAATTGTGTCGTAGCTTGCTCGTGCCTGTCCAGGGCTACACTCACCTGCCCACGGTGGCGGATAAGGGCGCCCATCCTGACCTTATCGCCTAATTCACGGTAGAGAGCCTGACTCTCCGTGTAGAGAGCATCCGCCCTGGTATAATCGCCTTCCAGGTGCGTAATGTTGCCGAGGCCATGCAACAGCCAGGCCATACCCCACTTGTCGCCCACCTCCATGTCAATTTGCATGGCCTCTTCATAGCGCGAGCGCGCTTGCGCGTAGTGGCCCATCGACATCGCCACCATCCCCACCATGCCTAACTGGTATGCGGTGTACCATTGATCGCCCAACTCTTGATAGAGGGCCAGGCTTTCATTCTTAAGATTCAGCGCCCCTTCCAGATTGCTATAGGTCATGTTGCTGAATTTTTCGAGCGCATAGGCAAGCCCCCACTTATCTCCAGCGCTACGAAATAAAGCGATAGCTCTTTCAATATGGTCATGGCTGCTAGCATTGTCTTTATCCATCTGCGTCAGCGCCAGGGTCACCAATGCATATGCCATATCTCTATAATCTTCCAGCTCCTCCCAGATTGAGATACTTTCCTCAAGGAGGGGTAGAGCCATATCATGCTCCATATAGTGCTGGGCCAATCTACCGGAGGCATATAGAGCCTTTGCCAGGACGCGGCTGCGATGCGACCTGTCAACCTTCGATAACGCGGTCGTCAGCCATCCCCGCCCTTCAGTGATGCTGTTACTGAAGTACCAGAACCAATGAAGGCCACTCGCCAGGCGCAATCCAAGCTCCGGGTCCCCACTCTCGCCGAGCGCCCACGTCAAGGCGGCTCGCAAGTTGTCGTGCTCAAGCTGAAGTCGAGCGAGCCACGAGGCGCGAGTAGGGGTGAGGAGATGCGGCTCGGCCTGTTCAACCAATTCAGTCATGACGAGGGCGTGCGCCCGGTATACTGCCTCTGCCTCACCCAACTCAGCCAGGCGTTCCAAACCATACTCGCGGATTGTCTCAAGCATGGTAAAGCGCAGGTCGCCAATCGCGCCTTCCGAATAATCTTCCTGGCGTATCAGGCTTTTGTCAACCAGAGAGGCAAGCAGGTCACCTGGATCACACGAAACCGGACCAGGGTGTCGTCCATTCATGCTCTTAACCTGATCGACGTCGCTCCTGCATGGACTTATATCCCAAAGGCGGCTTGCTACTTGAAAGTCGAAGCCGCCAGCAAAGACTGACAGGCGCCGGAACAAAGCTCGCTCGGCAGAGTCTAGCAGGTCATAGCTCCAGTCAACCGCGCCTCGAAGAGTACGCTGGCGAGGTGGGAGGTTAGATGGTCCACCTGTTAGCAGGTCCAACCTGTGTTGTAGGCGAGCGAGAATGACCTGCGGCGAAAGGATATTGGTTCGAGCGGCGGCAAGCTCGATAGCAAGGGGTAATCCATCGAGGCGACGGCATATCTCTGCGATAAAGGGTGCATTATCCTCAGTGATCGAGAAGTCGGGGTTTGCCAGGTGAGCGCGCTCTACAAAAAGATTTGCAGCCTCCGACTGAGCCAGGCTCTCGGGGGTGACCTGTATGCCAGCCTGAGGGAATTTGAGGGGAGGCACGCGGAACACTTGCTCGCCGTAGGTATGTAGCCAGGCACGGCTGGTAGCCAGTATCCTCAGTCCAGGCGCGGCCACCAGTAATCCAGCGACCAGCAAACCTGCGTCTGTAAGCTGTTCGAGATTGTCAAGCACGAGGAGCAACTTCCTTGCGCTCAAGAAACTCTTGACCGCATCGAGCAGGGGCGGGCCTGTAGAATCCTTGATGTTGAAGATTGAGGCGATGGCAAGAATCGCATCATCTAAACCGGTCGTGGGCGCGAGTGGCACGAAGAATATGCCGTCTTCGAAATCATCGAGCAGCTGGTTAGCCACTTCCAGGCAAAGGCGAGTCTTACCAATGCCGGGCGGGCCAAGCAGTGTGAGCAAGCGCCCTCCCTTACCACGTATCAACTCTGCGACGCGCATTATCTCGGCATCGCGTCCCACGAAGGAAGTAAGCTGTGCGGGGAGGTTGGAAGGGGGCCGCAAACTCAAGCGCCAGGGCGCTTCGTAGGCCTGCCGGTCGTGACCATCTGGGCCTGGGTCGGGACGCGAGGGTGTACCGAGGTCAGAGGTGGCGAAAAGGACAAAGTGAGCTTCCTCGTCAGAGGGAACCTCTAAAGCTCGTGCCAGTAACCGGGCTACCACTAGCGAGGGCTTCTCGAGACCACCCTCGATTGTTTGTATGTCCGCCAGCGTGCAGCAGGCGAGTTCAGCTAAAGCTTCCTGTGTGAAACCCAATGCCTCGCGGCGTACTTCTAGCCACGTACCGAAGTATGTTCGTTTGTTCATTCGGTGATTCATCACGTGAATAAATACCCTTAGAGCCTGCTCTAACTGTTACCGAGCAGTCTCTTAGTACCTTACCTCTATTATAGGCGCGTATTTCTCTCGCCAGGTTTCAAAGGTAAGGTCTACTAGTACGATTATACAAAATATTATTATCGAGCGCTACCCGTAACGCGCCCGTGTTGTAACAACCTGGGCGAGTTCGAAGGCAAAAAGAAAAGCCCTCGGTCATAAGGCCGAGGGCAGTGTTTTGCGAGCATCACCGGGAAACAATGCGCCTAGGCATTAACCTCGCCGGTGATGCTCATGTGACTATATGTATTCATAAGCATCACCTCCTTATACCTGAAAGATGCCTCCCGGCAAGATTTTTGTCGTAGGGAGGTCTCGTTGATTGGAGTATACCGGATGGGTATAAGCAATGTCAAGGCCCGGCAGTAGGAGAAGCCGTAGGTCCTAAGGTGGAGGGGGTGCCAATAGTTGGTTCAGGTATATCAGGTCCTTGAGGAGGGGTCGCATCTGGGGGAGGCAGGGTCTCGGTGGGCTTTGAGCCTGGGGCGAGAGTGCCTGTGATTATGGGCGTCTGGTCAATCACCGGCACACCTCCTGTGCCTACGGGGAGGGTAGTGGGCGGGGGCGCGACCTCTCTCGCGGGTATGGTCAGCACCTGCCCCTCCGATAATGAGTTGGGGTCGGCAATGTTATTTGCTCGGACGATGGCGTCTACCGTCACGTCGAAGCGGGATGCTATGCCAGACAGGGTATCGCCTGGCTGAACCGTGTATGTGGTGGCCCCGACTGTGGGAAGAGGCAAGGGTGTAAGGGTCGGCGTCGGCACGGGGGTTATCAGCAGACGTATGCGCTCGCCATTACTTCCATTCCCCCCGTCACACCCCATAACCGGAACGATAAGAATGATACACAACGCTATGGCGGTTGCCAGGCGACCCGGCCCCATCCTAGCGATCACCATCCTTTTTGATGATACCCGTATTGGGCATGAAGGGGATGACGACGGTGGGGAGGTCCGTACCTGTCTGTGGCAAGGGCTGGGGTGAGGAGGTGGGTATGGCAGTCGGTTGAAGCTGGGGCTGGCTGGATTGCGGTAGATATAGGAGCTGGCCCGGCTGGATTACGTCGCCTGAAAGGTTGTTGATGGCGCGCAGTGCGTCCACGCTGACGTTGAAGCGCAGCGCGAGATCCCATAGAGTATCCCCAGATTGGACAATGTAGAAAGGCGCGACGGTCTCACCACTGATGATGCCCCCTTGCGAAGGCACGGGCGTGAAGGCAATAGGACCCGCAGGCGCTGTTGGCCCTGGGGGCGCAGCCAACGTGGGTAGGGGCTGGACGGGCGGTATTGGCGTGGCGGTGGGCAGGGTCCCACCCCCCACCACGTCGCCGGGTTGGTTGTCTTTTATAGTGAGTATTGACCCCTGGGGCGATTGGGCGTCCACGCTGAAGCGCCCCTTCAACCCGCCCAGGCCCATCGTGGTCACGGCTACGATAGCCAGGAGCGCCACGAAGTAGACCATGCAACCTTTGGCGCAGCTATTTCCAAATAGCGTTTTCATCTAAATGCTCCAGGATGCGGGAGGACGGACGAAAGATGATGGACGATGGACGGATATTCACCGCAGAGACGCAGAGTTCGCAAAGGTTTTTGGAGTGAGGCGTGATGCGTGAGGTATATTTCCATTGATGTTTTCTGTTGAGAAGGTGAGGAGGCTGCCTGATTGGTTGAAACCGTGCCTACTTTTCCACATCCTGGGAAGAGTCTAGCACATGGCCGGGCTGCGATAGGGGCTTTCCACATGCTACGCCTGGATGGGTGCATAGGCTTGCCCGGCTGACGGTCTGGGGCTATAATCGCGCTATGCCTCCATAAGACGGTGAGAAAGATTGGAAGGCTATATGGAGCGCTTTGGAGCATATTGAAAGAGGCGGTGGGCAGGGGTTGGACGCGCAGATTACATACGCAATAGTGGCACTTGACCACCCTCGCCGTGCCGATGCCCCGGCTGATGGGGACGAGGCGGGGTTGGAGGCTCATGTTCCGGGTGCTGATCCTGCCCTCGGCCTGGTATTGCACTACCATATCCCTGAGCACCTGGGTGGTACAGTCGAGCCTGGGCAACTGGCCGTAGTTCCGCTACGGGGCAGGCCATCTTATGGAGTGGTAGTCGGGCTGGCCGATAGCGCACCGGTTCAGGTGACGCTGCCTGTTGCGCGACTGCTCGACCCACGCCCTGTGTTGTCGCCTGCCATGCTATCGCTGGCCGGTTGGATCGCAAGCCACTATCGCTGCACGCTCTGGCAGGCGTTATCGCCGATGCTGCCTCCGGGGGTGGCGCGGAGGGCGATAACGCTGATCGGGCTTTCACCCTCTGCGCAGGACGAGCGTGGCGATAACCCCTTGATGTCCGCGCTGGGACGCAGGCAAAGTCAGGTCGTTTCCCTCTTGAAGAGCGCCCACAAGTCAACCCTCACTTTATCCAGGATCAAGCGCGATTACACGGGCGCGGCGTCCGGTCTGCCCGGGGTGATGCGCGATCTTGAGCGAAAGGGACTGGTCACGCGCCACACCCAGCTTCCCACCCCGCGCTCCAAGCCCCAGCAAGAGCGCATCATCCGCCTGTTGGTCTCCAAAGAGGAAGCCTCTGAGGCCATACATGAAGCATCACAACGCGCCCCCCTCCAGGCCGCCGCCCTCTCGTGGCTCCTCAAGAGAAGTGCGGGCTTAGAAGAAGGGAGAAGGCAGAAGGCAGAAGGCAGAAGGGAGAAGGCAGAAGGCAGAAGGCAGAAGGGAGAAGGCAGAAGGCAGAAGATAGGAGATGTATACATCGATGTAGATGTAATAGCGGAAGTAGATAGCAATTCGGTAGATCCAAAATCCAAAATCCAAAATCCAAAATTGCAAGAATGGTTTCCTTTGCGCGAGCTTTACTTTCACACGGGGGCTACGTCCGCTACGGTATCTAGCTTGGAGCGAAAGGGTTTGGTGGAGCTATCGCAGCGCATAGTCCAGCGTGACGCTGTCCCGGCAACCGCATCCTCCCCCAGGGATGAGCCGCCCAACCTTACTGTCGCGCAGGCTGAAGCGTGGCGTGAGATCGCGGAGGCGCTACGAGCGGGACGGCGGACGGCGGACGACGGACGACAGATAGAAGACGAAAGACGAAAGACGAAAGACGAAATAAACCACGCATCACGCATCACGCATCACGTTTCACATACTCCGCACTCAGCATTTCTTTTACATGGAGTCACGGGGAGCGGTAAGACGGAGATTTATCTGCGCGCAATCGGCATGGTGCTTCGCATGGGGAAGCAGGCTATCGTGCTTGTGCCGGAGATATCGCTTACGCCCCAGGCTGTGCATCGCTTCGCATCGCGCTTTCCGGGGAGGGTGGCGCTCATTCACAGCCAGCTATCGCCCGGCCAGCAGTTCGATGAATGGCGACGCATTCGAGAGGGACACGCCGATATCGTGGTGGGGTCGCGCTCTGCTGTCTTCGCTCCGCTGCCTAACCTCGGACTTATCGTGGTGGACGAGGAGCACGAATGGGCATATAAGCAGGATAACGCCCCTCGCTATCACGCCCGTGACGTGGCCCTCAAGCGCGCAGAGCTTACGGGTGCGATGGTGATCCTCGGCAGCGCCACGCCCGACCTGGAGACGTACCATCGCGCCCAGACAGGGGAATACAGGCTCCTCTCACTGCCAACCCGAGTAGGGAGGCGGCGGACTCGCGGCGGCTCCGAGCTTACCACCGAGCTACCGATGCCCCAGATGCAGGTGGTGGACATGCGCGCCGAATTGCGCTCAGGTAACTCCTCGCTCTTCAGCCGCGCCCTGCAAAGCGCATTGGACACCGTGTTGGCGCGCAAAGAGCAGGCTATACTCTACCTCAATAGGCGAGGGAGCAACAGCTTTATCCTCTGCCGGGATTGTGGGTACGTGCCGATGTGCCGCAGATGCGACGTGCCGCTCGTGTACCACGCGGATGTGTATGGGATGCTGTGCCACAGGTGCAACGCCTTCTCTCTGATACCGCAAGCGTGCGCCCGGTGTGGCAGTCCCAACGTAAAGGGCTTCGGTACGGGCACTCAGCGGGTGGTGGACGAGGTAAGCGCGCTTTTTCCGCGTGCACGCATTCCTCAGGTGGGACCGTGACACCGCTTCCAGGCAGGGGCAGCATGGGGGGCACGGCGGACTTATGGAGGCTTTCGCCAGGGGAGAGGCTGACGTGCTGGTGGGCACGCAGATGATAGCTAAGGGTCTCGATATAGACAAGGTGACACTTGTAGGCGTGATTAGCGCTGACACAGGGCTGTATATGCCCGACTTCCGAGCGCCGGAGCGTACGGTGCAGCTTCTTATGCAGGTGGCGGGCCGGGCAGGGAGGCGGGCTGAGACCACACATAGCCGCGCCATCGTACAGACCTTCAACCCTGAGCACTATGCCATAGAAGCCTCATCACGGTACGATTACAAGGGGTTCTATAAGGGGGAGGTCCGCTTCCGCGCCGAGCATGGCTACCCACCTTATGGGCAGCTTGCACGTCTCGTCTACTCCAACTCAAGCAACGAGCGTTGCGAGCAGCAGACAGGGATAGTGGCGCGCTACCTACGGCGCACGGCGGAGGGTCTACTATCGACTGATCCGACGCTCGACCTGGACGTGCTAGGTCCCGCACCCTGCTTTGTCCACAAGGTGAGGGGCCGTTACAGGTGGCAGGTGCTCCTGAGAGGCAGCAACCTGTTCCCGCTGCTCGAAGGTTTCCACCCAGGGCCGGGGTGGGCGTTGGATGTGGACCCTATGAGCCTGTTGTAGCTGGAGCTGGAAACGTGATGCGTGATGCGTGAAGGGTTATGAATTACACTGTTGAGTCTCGCGCAATGGCTGTAGTATAATTATGGGAGACAGACTTATCTTTACCACCAATCACGTTTCACGCATCACGTTTCACGCACTATGGCTCTACTAAACGTCAGATACGACCCCGACCCCATCCTCCGCGAGAAGGCGAAGAGGGTAAAAACATTCGACGCGGCTCTCCGCAAGCTGGCCGCCGACATGTTTGAGACGATGTACGCTAACAACGGCGTTGGGCTAGCCGCGCCGCAGATTGGGCTGTCTATACGCTTGCTGGTTGCCGAGTTCGTTCCGAATACGGAAGATGACTCTCAATGGCGAACGAGCCAGGCTTCAAGGTTGCGCTGGTAAATCCTGAGATCGTCAAGGTAGACAAAGAGATGGCGGACGGCTACGAGGGGTGCCTGAGCATCCCAGGCTGGATAGGGGAAGTGCCCCGCCACGTTGCCATTACCGTCAAGGCCCAGACGCCTGAGGGGAAAGAAGTGCGCATCAAGGCGCACGACTACTTCGCCCGCGTCCTCCAGCACGAGATAGACCACCTGGACGGCATCCTCTTCACCGACCGCATAGTGGACATAAAGACCCTCCAGAGGCTCGATCCCGATACGAGCGAGGAAGAAGAGAAGATGCTGGAGGTTTGATGAATTACGCTGACTGGCGAGAACGCATAACGGTTAATCCGATGGTCTGCCACGGCAAAGCCTGTATCCAGGGTACTCGGATAATGGTATCAGTCATATTGGACAACCTGGCAGCGGATGTACCTCAAGAAGAAATCCTAAGCAGCTATCCATCTTTGCAGGCCGAGGACATACACGCGGCTATTGCTTATGCGGCAGAGCTAGCACGCGAGCGTATCGTTATGCTGCCTGCTGGCCTTACGAGTGAAGTTTAAGATTGACGAGAATCTCCCAGTAGAGATTGCTGAACTCCTCAAAGACGCACAACACGACGCTATGATGGTCGTTGAGCAGGGCTTGAAAGGGCAAGATGACCGGCGCGTTATTGACGTATGCGTGCACGAGCAACGTGTGCTTGTTACCTTAGACCTGGATTTTGCTGATGTTCGCGCGTATCCGCCGAGGGATTACTCAGGAATAATTGTGTTACGCGTGCGTAGGCAGGATAAGCCCCACGTATTGTCTGTCTTCGGTAATGTTCTCCCTTTGCTGATGCAGGAGCATGTTGAGCAGCGTCTGTGGATTGTTGAAGAGACGCGGATCAGGGTTCGAGGTGAAGAAGCGAGCTAACTAACCACCGCAACTTCTTCCGCCTCCTCAAGCTCTCGCGTCTGCTCGTCATGGGCGAGGTGCGGCTCTGCTACAGGGGATTTCTCCTCTTCCTTCTTGGGCATGTAGTCTTCGGCGTGGCCCAGGGGGCTGAAGGCGAAGATAGCCGGGATCAGCACCGTCAAGCCGCCGATGACGCCGTATACCAGGGCCACATTCTTCGTCTGCTCTATCAAGTAGCCGCCTAAGAGCGCGCCTAGCGGGTTGGCGGACCACGCCAGTACGCCCGCTATGGTCCTCACGCGGCCCAGCATCTGCTTGGGCACGATGGCCTGGCGCAGGCTGCCCGTGTTGATATTGAACATCGAGCCGACCCCCACCATCATAGCGAAGACGGGCACGGCCACCCAGAAGTTGGTGGTAAAGGCGAGCACGACCACCAGCACGCCCTGCGTCATAAGCGCGCCGAGCGCCACAACGCCGAACGACCACCGCTTTCGCAACGACCCCACCATCAGCGACCAGAATATAACCCCTAACGTGCCCGCAGACCACATGAGACCGAGCATCCAGTCGTCTACGTCCTTTCTCAAGCTGTATTGCTGGCTGGCGAACAAGACGCGTTGAGCCCAAACGGTGGTGAAGACGAAGTTCACAAGCGCCATCATGAGGGAGATGTTACGTAGCACCGGGTGAGCTATGACGTAGCGCAGCCCCTCAACGATGTCCTGGCGTATCGTGGTGCTCTTTTTCTCTTTGGTTATCTCGTTGAAGCTGGAGCCTATTATCCAGAGAGCGAAGGCCGACACCAGAAAGGAGAGGGCATCGAATATCAGCACGTCCTCGATAGGCATGAAGGCCGCCATTATGCCCGCGAGGAGCGGTCCCGCGATAGTGGCCGCCTGGTAGCTCGCCTCCAGGCGTCCGTTCGCGGTTACAAGGTCGTCCTGGGCCACAAGACTGGGTATCGCCGCGAACTCTGCCGCATCGAAGGCAATGCTGAGCGTAGTGTGGAGGAAGCTGACGGCATAGATCCACCAGACGGTCAGCAGGCCTACCATCGCGGCTACAGGTATGCTGGCGATGAGTATGGCGCGCCCGATATCGGTGAGGATCATCAGCCGCTTGCGGTCTACACGGTCCGTCCAGGCACCTATTATCAACCCAAAGAGCAGGTGCGGCAGTATACCGGCCGCTACCGAGATAGCAAGGTTTACGGCAGAGTTCGTGAGCTTGTAGACGAGCAGGGGTAGCGCGAAGCCCGTGAAGGAGCCTCCCAGCGCGGAGATGGCCTGACCGGTCCAGAACTTCCAGAAGTCGGGGCTGAGGCCCTGAGAGGAGGTAGGAGCGCCTGTGACGCTGTTAGACATAACGAGCTCCCTTACTGCATAAGTGGTAAGAGTAATTTACCATGAGAACGGGAGGGTGGCAAATTCATCAAGCCTATTCTTATTTTCACTGTATGTCTCTATTTCCTGCCAAATGTAGTTGTTCAGAATTGGGTGTAGGGGCGTGATTTATCGCGCCCTGGTCGATACAACATCCGCTTTTTCTAGGGCGCGATAAATCACGCCCCTACAGACTTTTTTCTTCGCTTTTCCTCGCTTCCATATCAAATTGGGTCTTGACAAATGGAGAAATAAGCCTTATACTAGAGTAAATTTAGCCTAGACTAAATTACGAATAATTTTAGATATTGCCTGGCAATGTGGAGATAATAATAGATGGAAGAAAAGAGCGTCACACGAAGGGGCCTTTTGAAAATAGGCGCTATCGGCGCGGGCAGCATACTCAGCGTGCCTCTATTGAACCGCCTCGTTCCGGCAGGTGCACAGGTGCAGCACGCACCGGCTTCAGCTCCGAAAGAAGAGAACAGGTTCTCGCACAGCGGGCATGATCATGGCGGCACGGTGGGTGATGTGGATACTTCGCGCTTCGACCCGGCAAAGTTCCTCACCGACTTTGATTACGGCACGGTCAGCACCCTGGCGAATGGGCAGACGTTGCGGGAGTGGACTATCTATGCCGGGGATATAGAGATCGAAGTCGCGCCCGGCGTTTTCTATCCTGCGTGGACCTATAACGGCCAGGTCCCCGGCCCCACCTTTCGATGCACCCAGGGAGACAGGCTGCGCTTCCACTTTCTGAACGGGTCGGAGCACCCGCACACGATACACTTCCACGGCATCCACCCGCCCAGCATGGACGGTGTTGAGCCGGTAGTACAGCCCGGCGGGAAGTTTACCTACGAGTTCGATGCAAAGCCGTTTGGGCTTCACCCTTACCATTGCCACACGATACCCCTGGCGAGACACATCCATAAAGGTCTCTATGGCACGTTCATCATTGACCCGCCAGGAGGGAGACCGCCAGCCAAAGAGATGGTGATGATACTCAACGGGTTCGACACCAACTTTGATGGCGAGAATGAAATTTATGCCGTCAACACGGTGGCGTTCCACTACTCCAAGCACCCCATCCAGGTGAAGGTGGGGGAGCTAATACGCATTTACCTCGTCAACATGACCGAGTTCGACCCGTTCAACTCCTTCCACCTGCACGCGGGCATGTTCCGCCTCTACCGCACGGGCACGCGGCTCGACAATTATGAGTACACCGACAACGTTATTATGGGCCAGGGTGAGCGGCATATACTAGAGCTTGAATTGGAATATCCGGGCAAATATATGTTCCACGCGCACCAGAGCGAGCTTGCCGAGCTGGGCTGGATGGGCTTCTTCGAGGCCGTCGCGTAATTGGAGAGCTATATGGCAGCTAATGAAGAGTTGTTCATGATGGGTTCGACGAAGGACGAAAAACGGACGAAGGACGAAGGACGAAAGACGGATGAGGGAGGCGAGGTCCTGCGCGGAGTGCCTTCCTGGATAATTGCTCTCATCCCTCTTGGGCTGCTGGCGGGGATGCTGGCCCTCTTCGCCGCTTTCAACCCCCTTGCGATATTCAGCGGCAACCTGCCACCCGTCGAGAGCCTGAGCTTCCAGAGGGTGGAGGTAACGCCGGACGGTTTCCGGTTCAAGGTGACTAATGGTGGGCCGGAGGACGTTACCATCGCCCAGGTCATGGTCGATAACGCCTTCTGGAACTTCAATATAGAGCCATCGTCTACCATACCGCGGTTAGGCGATGCAACGATTACAATGCGGTATCCCTGGGTCGAAGGGGAGCCGCACGCCATCAACCTGGTGACCTCTACAGGCGCCACCTTTGCGGGCGGGGTGGGCATCGCCACCGAGACGCCCCAGCCTGGCCTGTCGCAGTTCGTTGCTTATGGGTTGTTGGGGATATTCGTCGGTGTAATCCCGGTGGTGCTGGGGTTGGCCTGGTTCCCCGCGATGCGAAGACTTGGGCGGCGCGGATTGAACGCAATCCTGGCCCTGACTATCGGCCTTCTCTTCTTCCTGCTTGTGGATACTTTGTTGGAGGCGTTTGAGGTTAGCGCCGTGCTGCCGGAGGTATACCAGGGTGTGCCGCTAACCCTCTTCGCCGCAGTCCTCACATGGCTGGCTATCTCGTCCATCAGCGCGCGTGGGGCTAAGAGGAGTAGCGACCCCGCGAAGCAGCACCTGTTTGTAGCGACCCTTATCGCCTTGAGCATTGGTCTGCACAACCTCGGCGAGGGGCTGGCGATAGGGGCGGCATTCGCATTGGGAGAAGCGGCGCTCGGCTCGTTCCTTGTGATCGGGTTTACGCTGCACAACATTACCGAGGGTGTGGGTATCGCCGCACCTATGGTGAAAGACAAACCGAAGGTGTGGCAGCTGGCGCTGCTGGCCCTGCTCGCGGGTGCGCCTGCCAGCATAGGCGCGTGGGTAGGAGGATTTGCGTATTCGCCCCTGCTGACGGTGATATTCCTCGGCGTCGGGGTTGGAGCTATCTTCCAGGTGATAATCGAGGTGGGCCGCTTGCTCCTACGCGATGCGGAGAAAGCAAGGGAGACAGCAATAAACTGGGCCAACGTAAGCGGCCTCGCGGCGGGGATTGCGCTGATGTACTTTACCGCGTACTTCGTGAAGTTTTAGAGGAAAGTTTGAAAAAGCATAAAAAAGTAGGTTTGGCTAAGCCAAACCTACTTTTTTATGCTTTTTCAAAGAGTTGTTATTGCGTCAGGGGTGGAAGAAGAAGGCTATCGCCAGGATCGCGTAGGCGGCAAGTAGCTGCACGCCCTCAAACCAGTTACTCTCTCCATCCTGGGTAATCGCGTTCGCTATGAGCATCATCACGATGATTGCCGCCACTTCGAAGAGGCTGAAGAAGAGATCGAGGTGCTGGCCCGTAGCGAAGCCTATCAGCACCAGCACCGGCGCTACGAAGAGGGCAACCTGCAACGTGGACCCTATGGCGATGTTCACCGCCAGGTCCATTTTGTTTTTCATAGCGACAATTACAGCCGTGAGATGCTCGGCTGCGTTACCTATAAGGGCTACAAGAATTACCCCTACGAACATTTGCGACAGGCCTATCTCCTCGGTGAGGTAACCTACCCCTTCCACCAGGAACTCAGCCATGAACGCTACCAGCACCGTCGCTCCCACCAGCACGCCGATAGAGTGCTTTATGCTCCACACCTGCCCATGCATCTCCAGGGCCTCTTCGGTGTAGAGATGCTTGTGGGTGCGTAGAGAGAATATTAGCTGGGCCACGTACGACCCCAGGAGGAGGACGGCTACGCCAATGCTCACCTCATCCTTCAGGATGGTGGTCAAGTCGCTGGGGGGCGTGGTGAGGGCGAAGGCTGCGGGTATAAGCAGGGCTGAGACTGCCAGGGTCAGTTGAGACGCGCCCACCCCTGCCGCCGTGCGGTTGAATGTCTGTTTGTCGCGCCCCAACCCGCCCATGAAAATAGCCAACCCTAGCACAAAGAGGACGTTGCCTATCATCGAGCCGGTGATGGAGGCCTTCACCACCTCGAACAGCCCCTTTTGGAGAGCGAAGAAGGCGATAATCATCTCGACAGCGTTGCCAAAAGTGGCGTTGAGGAGACCGCCTATACCGGACCCAACGCGCAGAGCAAGCTCCTCGGTGGCGGTGCCCAGTATCTTGGCGAGTGGGATGATGGCGGCAGCAGAGACTATGAATAGCCATAGCTCGCCCCAATGGAGGAACTTCGCCAGGAACGCTATCGGGATGAAAATGAGCAGAGAATAAATGCCTATCTGCAAGGCCGATGCGCTGCCCGGTCCCGTCATGTCGAGGCCGATATAGGCCAGCGCGCGCAAGAAAGGTGAGCGACACGCTTCCTCTTGCTTCGGGTCCATCTGGTCGTTCGGCGGCAGATGCCGGGTCTCTAATTCACGCGGCTTATCGCCTTTTTTTGGCGTCTCTATCTCCGCTTTCGCCATTATTTAGTTGCCTCCTGGGTCCATACGGTTAGTTAGCATGATACCATAGCCCCTCTAGGACATCCCCTTATGGGACGGACATAGCAAGAAAAGTACCGCCGATTGTCTATTCCCTACCCCTCGGTTATAATTGAGGCGTCACGCCTATGCGCGGAACGCCGGGCGTGTCTTTTTGTCTAGCATATAGATTGCCCTCACAAAAGAAGTAAACGCGGCAGCACTCCCATACGAACCTCTAGGAGAACACAATGGAGAACCGTAAAAATAATACGATGTTTATGTACGTGGCGCTGGTGGCGGTGGTCGCACTGGTTGCCTATGGACTGGGCCTGGGCACGATGTACGTGGCGAATGGAGGGAATACCAACCAAAGTTCCAACCAGAATCCTACGCGCATAAGCGATAGCACCGTTGTCCCAGGCAGCGCCGCCCCCACTCAATCTCTACCCGCCAATCCTCCGGTTCCCGCAGATTTGCAGGACCAGTTCGAATTGTTCTGGGAGGCCTACCGCGCCGTGGAAGGTGAGTATTATGGCCGCCCGGTAGACCGCCAGAAGATGATTTATGGCGCGGCGAAGGGGATGATGGAGACACTTGGCGACCCCTATTCCGCCTTTCTCACACCCCAGGAGGCTGAGAGCGTCGCAAGCTCACTGCGCGGCAACTTCGACGGCATCGGCATCTGGTTCGAGCTGCGTAACGACCTCCCCACTGTAGTCGCCCCCATACCTAACACCCCCGCCGAGCGTGCAGGTATACGCTCCAAGGACAATTTTATCGCGGTGGACGGGCGCGACATTACCAGGATGACTACCGACGAGATAGCCACCCTGGTGCGCGGCCCCGCAGGGACGAAAGTCCGCATCACCTTCGTGCGCGCAGGCAAGCCGTTTGACGTGGAGATTACCCGCGCCAAGATCGAGGTGCCCGCCGTTACCCTCAAGATGCTGGATGGTAACATCGCTCATATCACCGTTACAGTCTTTGGCGACAAGACGACCGCCGAGCTTGATAAGGCGCTCACCGACGCGCAGGCCCAGAAAGCCACCGGCATCATACTCGACCTTCGCAACAACGGCGGGGGCTGGGTGGACGCCGCCGAGCAGATGCTGGGCCGCTTCCTGCCCGATGGGACGATTGCCTACTATGAGTTACACAAGGCCGACGGCTCGGATGATCGCCCGCAATACGTGCAGGCCAACGGGCCGAAGCTGTACGATATACCGTTGGTGGTACTGGTCAACGGTGGCAGCGCCTCAGCATCTGAGATAGTGTCGGGTGCGCTCCAGGACCACGGGCGCGCAAAGCTGATAGGGGAGCAAACCTTCGGGAAGGGGTCCGAGCAGCACGTTCACAGCTTCGATGACGGAGCGAGCGCCCGCATCACCTTCGCCCACTGGCTCACACCCAAGAAGCAGGACATCAACCCCAGGCCAACGCCTACGGTTGGGCCGGGAACGCCCGTCGTGCTACCCACTTTCACTCCTATGCCCAGCGTGACCGTGCCTCCCCCAGCCGCGACTGCTACCGCCGAGGCCAGGCCTCTCACTCCTACCCTGACGGACCGCGGCCTCACTCCCGATATAGTGGTCATTCGCACCGAGAAGGACTTCAACGACGATAAAGACCCGCAGCTTGAGCGGGCGCAGGACTACTTGAAGAACGGGAAGTAGTTACGAATTACGAGTTACGAGTTACGAGTTATTGCGATGTAATTCGTAATTCGTAATTCGTAATTCGTAATTGGAGAGAGATGGAACCGCTACAGCTACTCCTCATATTGACCGGGCTGGCAATCGCTATTGGCGGGGTGCTCTTACTGACGCGGAGCATGAAGCGTGACGACTCGACGCTGAGGCCGTACCTGCCATTCGCTACTATCGCGGTGGGGCTGGCGATTGCGTATCGCTCTTACGCAGACTATAAGCTGCTTGACGCACAAGACATTACTATCATGTTCGTCTTCGTACTGGCATTGTTTAGCCTGCTAGGGCTTCAATTCTTCGTGGTGGACAAGCATAAGCGGACGAAGGACGATAAGGAGCAGTAGGCAGAAAGCAGAAAGCAGAAGGCAGAAGGCAGAAGGCAGAAGGCAGAAGGCAGAAGGCAGAGATTACGCAACAATCTCGCGCATCACGCATCATCGTCTATCGTCTATCGTCAACTACTAACTCCCATCTTCAGGAGTAAGGTATGGATACTATCGAGACGCTATTTCTTTGCGAGCAGTGCCAGCCTCCAGAGAAGGTGGCCCATTACCTGGCAGACTTCCTGAGGGGTGCGACGCGAAGCATAGACCTCTGTGCTTACTCCTTCCACCTGAAACCCAATCTGCGGGACATAGTGGCGTCGGCGCTACGGGAGCGCGCTTCAGCAGGCGTGCGGATACGCATCGCCTACGACGCGGGCACTCAGCAGGAGGCGATACCTGTAGACCCCCACTACAAAGCAGATGCGCCTGTGGTTGATGATGGGGTTCTCACAACCCCTGAGTTCGTCGAGTCGCTCGGCTTCCCATGCAGGGCCATCGAGGGTGATCGCACCCTGATGCACCACAAGTACATTGTGTTAGACGCGGACACGCCAGACGCTCGCGTGTGGACCGGCTCGGCCAACTTCACGGATGAGAGTTGGATGCTCCAGGAGAACAACATCCTTACCATCCGCTCCCAAAAGCTAGCCGGGTATTACGCTTACGACTTCGAGCAGCTGTGGGTGGACTCCCATATCGAAGGCACAGGGATGAATGACAGCGGGGAAGCGACTCTTGAGTATGGAGGAGAACCAGCCTACACACTGGTAAACTTCGCTCCCGGTGAGGGTGAATGGATGGACGAGCTTATCGCCAACCAGATAGACCGCACCAATGAGCGCCTGACTATAGCCGCTGTAGTGGTGACCTCAACGCGTATCATCAATGCGCTGCTTCGTCTCAAGGAGCGCGGCGTGCCGATAGAAGGGGTCTATGACTACACGCAGATGGAGGGGGTCAAGTACCAGTGGCAGCAAGTCCTCCCTAACCGCTGGAAGCCCGGCGCGTGGGAAGAGCTGGTGCAGTACGGCCACTTGACTGGCAAGAAGAGCATTCCCTACACTCCCACCAGCGTCCACGACTACATGCACAATAAAGTCATGGTGCTCGATGACGTGGTGATAACCGGCTCCTACAACTTCTCTCGCCACGCCCAGCGCAACGCCGAAAACCTCCTGCTGATACGCTCAGAAGCCTTCGCGGGGACTTACAGGGATTACATACACGGGCTGATAAAGAGGTATGGGCGCGAGGCGTGACGGACGATGGACGATGGTTATTGCCTTCTGCCTTCTGCCTTCTGCCTGTCCTGAAGGAGTAGCTAAGAAGTAACACTGTCGGGTAGTGTTAACCCGAAGGTCCCATTGACATGCCCTCATGCCAGCCTTATGCTGGGATTGGCTACGCGTGGGGTCTACCTTGCGCGCACGCTTATTGCATTCACCATTACAAACCACTGGCACAGAGCATAGGCGGTCATACCTCAGCGCGTCACCTTTATCTTCGGCGTGCCGTTGGCACAAATAAGCTGCAACGGGGCCGAACGGTAAACTGCCGGCAAGTGGCCTGGAGGAAAGAAACAACTCTGCATGATTACGCAGGTGTTTGACCTCTCTAATTACACATCTAGCATATACGCGTTTCCGACGCTCCTCACAACGGCGGCTATCTTGTTGTTGGGGCTGTCGGTGCTCATCCGCGAGCGCATCTCCTCGGTAAGCTTCTCCTTCTTTTTGGTGACCTTGTTTGTCAGCGTGTGGCTCTTCGGATTCTCATGCGCATACCTGACGACCAACGAGGCTGTGGCCGTCTGGTGGTCTAAGGCCGCCTATTTGGGCGTGCCCTTCATCGCGCCTGCCACGTACCAGTTTACCGTCTCGATGTTGCGTCTCAGCAACAGGAAGCTGGTATGGTTTGGCTGGCTAGGGGCCGGCTTCTTTTCGGCTGTTACCGTGTGGACCGATGCGCTCATAGGTGACGTCCACAAGTTCGCGTGGGGCTACTATACCCAATACAGCTGGATGGGCGCGCCATTCCTCATCTTCTTCGCGGGTATATTGGTCGCAAGCATGGTCAATTACTGGACCGCGTACCGCAAGGCCACCCCAGGCACATTGCACAAGCTCAGAGTCAGGTCGTTGATGCTCGCCTTCGGCATCGGCTACGTCGGCTCTATCGATTACGTGGCGGCCTACGGTATCCCCCTCTACCCGTTGGGATACCTGGCAATCCTCGGCTTCCTGGTGGTGGCGGCACGAGCTATCTGGGTGTACCACCTGGTTGACATCACGCCCGCCTTCGCCGCGCCGCAGATAATCGAGACGATGTCTGAGGCGCTGCTCGTGTTAGACCATGAAGGGATAGTGCGAGTAGCCAACCGTGCTGCCACTGAGCTATACGGCTACAGCAGTGAGGAGATGGCGGGCAAGCCTCTGGCGGAGGCAATCGAGGACAGTATGTTCACCAGCCAGCTTACCCAGTTCATCCAGGACGGCACGGCGCAGAGCAGGGAAATGATTTACAGACCTCGGACGACGGACGATGGACGACGGACGATAGAGGATGGGCGGTGGATGACGGACGATAGAGGAAGCTCTACAGGTCGAGGGACTAGGGAGGATGGTAAATTGCGCTTCCTGAGCCTTTCGATTTCGACTATGGACGACCAGAACGGGCGTCAGGTCGCGGTACTGTGTACGGCACGTGACATTACCGAGAGCAAGAGGGCGGAGGCGGCCATATTCGAGAGTGAAACGCGCTATCGTGCGGTCGTTGAGCAAGCCTCGGAGGGGATATACATCGCGGATATAGATACCAGGCGATTCCTGGAAGCCAACGACGCATTCCTCAACATTGTCGGGTACAGCGCCGACGAATTGCACAACATGACGCTGTACGATATCGTCGCGCATGACCGGACCAGCATTGACCGTAATATCGACCGCCTACTCATGGAAAGTCGCTACATCGTAGGCGAACGACAATTCCGGCGCAAGGATGGCTCACTGGTGGACGTTGAGGTGAGCATCAACCTCATCTCTCACGGCGGCAGAGAAGTGCTGTGCGCCGTAGCCCACGACGTGACCGAGCGCAAGCGCGCCCAGGAGCGCATACGGAAGCAGCTCGACCATATGGCCGCCCTTCGCAATATTGACATGGCGATCTCCGCCAGCCACGACCTGCGCGTAACCCTCAACGTTATCCTGGAGCAGCTAACGGCGCAGCTGCACGTGGATGCAGCCGACGTGCTATTACTCAACCCCCACACGCAGATACTGGAGTACGCGGCGGGTCGGGGCTTCCGCTATGAGGCGATTACCTGCTGTCGCGTGAAGCCTGGAGAGGGTTATGCGGGCAAGGCTGTGCTTGAGCGGCGAACGACCTATATCCCGAACCTGCCTGATAAAGATGCTAACAACATGCTCTTGATGGGTGAGGGGATGGTAGCCTATTACGCCCTGCCCCTGGTAGCCAAGGGGCAGGTGAAGGGAGTGCTGGAAATCTTCCACCGCGCCCCTCTCGACCCGCAGGCGGAGTGGGTGGAGTTCGCCGAAACCCTTGCAGGTCAGGCCGCCATCGCCGTAGACAACGCAGGCCTCTTTGACGACCTGCAACGCTCCATGCTGGAGCTGACCCTTGCGTATGACACAACCCTTGAGGGTTGGTCGCAGGCGCTCGATTTGCGGGACAAGGAGACCGAAGGGCACACCCAGCGCGTCACCGCCATAGCGGAGCGCCTTGCGAGGGCGATGGGCCTGAGTGAAGCGGAGTTGGTGCACGTGCGCCGGGGCGCGCTACTGCACGATATTGGCAAGATGGGCATCCCGGACTCCATACTTTTGAAGCGCGGCCCTCTCACGGAAGAAGAATGGGAGATTATGAAGCTCCACCCGGTGTATGCCTTTGAGCTGTTGTCGCCCATCAGTTTCCTGCGACCCGCGCTCGATATACCCTATTGCCACCACGAGAAGTGGGACGGGACGGGATACCCGCGCGGGTTGAAGGGCGCGCAGATACCGATAGCGGCCCGCATTTTCGCGGTGATAGATGTGTGGGACGCGCTCAGGTCGGACAGGCCGTATCGTAAGGCGTGGTCCGTGGGCAAGGTGCGCGAGCACATACGGTCACTCGCGGGCACGCACTTCGATCCAAAGGTCGTAGAGGCCTTCCTGAAGACGGAAGAGGCCGCCGCCTTCGGCAATCCCACCACTCTAGACCTCACCCTCAACCTCACGACCAGCCCGCTCAAGGTTGAGCTTTTCAGTAAAGAGTTGCAGTCGTGAAACGTGATGCGTGAGATTAAACGCCAAGACGCAAAGAGAACAAAGAGCGCAAAGATTATTTATGGTTCACCGCAGAGGCGCAGAGACGCAGAGATTTTATTGAGGATTGGAGTTTGGAATAAGCGTTGCTCTCACGCATCACGTTTCACGCATCACGTTTCACCTTTCGCTTCTTACCCACAGGTGTTCTTCGTCGGCGATAATCTCGACCGTGCCGTCTTGATCGGTGCGGTAGATGCGGGCGCCTGTGGCCTGGAGGTTGTCGAGGGTTTGGGGAGAGGGGTGGCCGTACCTGTTCGCGGCGGCTACGGAGATGATTGCTACTTTGGGCTTGACGAGGCTGAGGAATTGGGGTGACGATGAAGTGTCGCTGCCATGATGCCCTACCTTCAGGACGTCACTTTCGAGGTTCGAACTCTAGGGTGAAGGACATGTCGCGCTCAGCGTCTACCTGGGCGTCACCTTCCAGCAGGACGCTGTGCCTGCCGTAGACGAGTTTCAGGACGATGGAAGTGTTGTTTACATCTCCACTCTCGCCTTCCTGGTGAGCATCTGGAGTGGTAGGACTCAGGACATGGAGGGCGATCTCCGGCTCACCCTCGAAGGTGATGCTCTGCCCGCGCGTGGGGTGGCTTATGGGTATGCCCAGCCTTTGTAGCTCGCGGAGCCACTCGGCCTGCACGCCGCTCGTGGCCGTAAAGACGGTCTGCACTACGCGCTCTACCTGGTAGCGTTCTACAAGCTCCGCGAAGCCCATGAGGTGGTCCTGGTGAGGGTGGGTCAGGACGAGGAGGTCCAGGTCGTGCTGCCAGAAGGGTAGGTGGCTGCCCACGCTGTTGAGCAGCGGCGTCGCCCCAGGTCCGCCGTCAATGAGCGCGGTGTGTCCCTGGGGCGTCTTGAGCATGATGGCGTCTCCCTGGCCAACGTCGAAGACCCACAGGTGGAGCCGCCCGTCGTGTATCTGCCCTGCCAGCGCCAGTATGAGTGCTAACGCTAATGCGGGGATAAGCAGGGTCCAAGCTGGGACGGTGGGGCGCTCTCTGATTTCGCCATCCATGCCTCACTCCGGCTACAAACCTAATGCTCTTTCGTTTCCAGTCTGTTGCTTCAATTTCAGTATACCGACACGCGCCGTTCCAGCTCTACGATTGTCTCCCCAAGGTAGATGACCGCACTCTTATGGATTCTGCGTTGAAATCGGGGACGGAATTACAAAGGTAGGGGTAGGTGGGCGAGGTGCAGTTGGGAAGACAGTGCCATACATCACGGCTCCATGCGGGTAGCTTCCAGGTGTTCGCGGAGGGCAGTTTCGGGGAGGCTGCGGGGTTATTTCAGGTAATGTCGGGTCGTTGATGATCTCCTGAAAATCCGAGCCGTCAAATGAACTGATAATGCTGGTTGGCGCGGCAGCCCAAACGTCTATAATGAGCGCGGAAGAATGGTATAGGATTCCAGGTGGCAAAGGATCTCTTCCAGGTACACCGCTGAGATCGAAGTCCCCTCGAACAATAACCAACACGAATGGTGGTTCTTCACTCCCGGAGTTATCCGAGAGACACCCAAGACCTAGCTGTGGTACTTCCTCTCGTGTGACGGTACGCGAAAGCCTCACCTCGACTGGACCTTGAGGGCCGAGCCAAGCTGGAACGACCTTATTTGCTACAAACTCTCCGATTTCTTCTGGAGACTTGCCTGCCAAAATATACCGCCTGTCTATAACTACTACCGGTGTACCCTGGTATATGACGGTAGAAGTGACTGGCTCTACAGCAAGCACAGTGCTAGTGCCGGTAACTGAAGAAGCAGGAGAGGCTGTAAGCATAGAGACAACGCTGAGACTCCCTACCTTCTGGGTGCTCGCATCCCCAGGACCGGCGCCTCGACCGTTGAAGAACAAAATGAACATTAAAGATACGAGAAGTGCTCCACCTACAAGGGATGGAATAAAGATTCGTTTGTTATTCATTGTCACCCCTCCTTACGGGTTCAAACGGTATTCGACGTCCCAGCTGTACGGTTCCACTCCTGGCGGGGGACAAGGGCCAAAATAGCTGCCAAGCATCTTTCTAGGATAGATACCTGGATCCCAGCAGATGCCATCCCACGATCCACCGGGTGTATGTGCCCTGACGTTCGTGTATCTAAAGTTACCGGAGTTAAAAGTATAGTCACTAGTCTCAGCAGCACCATTCACCGTGCGCAAAGTGGTTGTACCCATCTCGGTAACGGTGATAATCCGCCTCCACATCTTGAGATACTGGGTTGTAATATTCAGCCCACCATTCGTTGTACTCTGGGACAGCATAACTCCTATATTCAATACTGACGCCGCTCGCGGGATTAAAATCCCTCACAATCTGGGCCTCGTCTCGACAGGTGGGCGGGATACATGTCCACGGGCGAGCAGTGCCTGAACTCGCATAGGGGGCGTTCAAGCAGACTGTAGGAGCATCATCGGCAATACCAATGGAGTATGTGCAACGCCTATCGGGGCCAAACTCGATGAAGTGTACGTTAGCACCATCGGCGACCGCGAGTGGTCCTGCTACAAAACCGCTGCCAGGAGGGTTGATAGAAGGTGTCGATACGAATCCTTGTATTCCATCGTATTCACCATGACCGTCGACCTCCAGATATCTGCGCGGAAAGGCTCTTCCCTTTTGATTAGGCTGCGAATAAACAAGCGTCAAAAAGAGAAGTTGTGCAGCATCGTTACGTAGAACATTCCAGCCCGGGTAGAAACAAGGTCTGTTTGTCGTAGCACAAGTTGGCCTGGAAGGCGTATCGAAAGGGATCTCATCCAGGGCAATGTTCACAGCAAGTCGCTCAATGTATTCACGATAAACATAGTCGGGGTATATGTCTGAGAAAGTAAATCTATTCGTCACATCATTCGTGAAACCTGCGGCAGTTGCGAGAATTTTTGACACCTGACCACGTATAATGTTTAGACAAGGCCGAAAATAGCGTTGGCCCGGCTGTTCATAGCCGCCGTTGGGAGGGATACATGGATTCCAGAAACCCTGGGCGCCATAGTAGCCAGTTATAAGAGGGGGAACCTGTGCGGTCGCAGTCTCCACAAAGTCGAAGAAGGTTGACCCTACAGGCACGTCAACATAAGTGGCAGTGGTCGGACTTATAATAGCGTAGCCGAAGGTCTTTACAGTCATCTTCGAGAATTGCCCGCGTGTGACAACGTTGTGGGGCTTAAACGTATTGTCTGGATAACCAGCAATAGCCTGGATACTGACTAAATATGCTATAGCCAAACAATAAACATCATGCGTTCCTACGTCTAGAAAGCCCGGGAAGTTTTCTGGGGATACCTGTGTATCCTCATAGGTAACTAAATCACTAGGTACATCACTAGCGCATCTTCCTTCTGGATTAAGCAATGGCTCAAGCAGTTTTCCAGAAGCAGACGCAGGCATCTGAAGTCCAGTTGACGAGGGGTAACGACTCTCTAGAGCTGATGCGGGCCTAGCGCCTATAGAGAGCGATATACTGGCCAATACCAAAGCCCAAGTGATTGCTTTAGATTTTACCCTCATGCTCTATTGCCCTTTCCCGCTATCATTAGCTGGCTCCTCGCTTCTTGAATGCCACACTGGCATACTGAGAAACAACGTGATACCCAGCTGTTTAGTAGGTCGTCATCGCAGTTGGTTGCTGGGCAGTATATCTTGTAGTTATAGTATCAGACATACTGCCATATGTCAATGGTGAGGGGAGTGCTAACTGACTGGCTACCACACTTAGAGGTAAACGATGCTCTTAGCGCACTACAACGCTCTCCGACTACAGACCTAGCCTTCCTGAGCCTACTGTAGACATGAAGCAGCTTAGGGTCTATCTGGGGAACATTAAGGCAGTCTAGAGGTCTGCATGTGCGTCAAAGTCTACCTCATTGCTATGTCTTTCGCATATGCCTAATTCGGCAGCACTGCTAAGTGTAGCAATAGGCACTCCCTCTTTGATATCCCTCAGTTTCTTATCTGGCACTCTATGCACTTTGGAAGTAAGATCCTTGCAACAAGAGGTAAGCAATGTGTAGCTGCAAACCCAATGCTTTCTAAGCTCTCCTCCTTCTGTAGCTATATAGTAAACATGTCGGTCTGTACCTGTGACAAATTCTCCAGAAGTAAGTTCGGTTCGCCTGGAACCCTTCAGTATGGATAGGGCCTGGAATAAGTGTACCGCTGATACGCTTTGTGCTTCACGTAATCGCAGAAGCACTCTTAGCATCCCCTTAGGAACACCTAATTCCAGAAACCCAGCTATAATTCGCCTGCCCTTAGGAGTGAGACTGGAACTACTGACTTGAGGGTCCAGTAGAGACACGGTGTATTCATCTGCCTCCTCTTCTGCATAACGACGTTCCAGTTGGTACGCAAGTTTCTTAGGTGTATACCCTGGGCGATATTCGAGCCACACCTGAAACCGTTGCGCGTCAACATGACAGAGTAGAAGATGAGCTAGTAGGTGAGCAATAATTACATCCTCGCCCAATTGCTCTTCCTGGTGACCTACTATCAACGTAGCAACGGAGGGTCCACCAAAGAGAAGCCCGCTAAAGACCGGAAGATCCTTCAAGTGAAGTATCTTTATCCTGTCACTAGTAACTTCTTGAAGCAACGTTATTACTGTTAGTCTTTCATCGACTTCTGACACGCTATCCATATGCCTTCCACTTGATGTGCTCAATTCGTCCATTTGGTCGGAATTGAGTACCACAACCTGAGGCTGGGAAAGTTGAGGGAATGCTACTACATTGCCCTCGATTGCGCTTGGAATCGTTGCGTCGCTATTTGCCGAGGTCTGCGGTGATTCTAGATGCCGCAAGTTGCATAGCAGGTGTTCATACCATTGAGCTAGTAGCATGGGTAAAATCCGCGCTGGCGACATCCACAGGGCAGCAGTCGTATTGGCTATATCGGATTGCTCCTGCCTGGACTTCCAATAGCGGAAGTCCATAGCATCAGCATAGGCTGAGAATTCAGGGCTTCCTACTGTATTGGAAGCTACGGCGAATGCCAGTGCAGTATCAAAACTGAGATCACTGCCAGTGACTGTCTGAGGATCTTGAGCCTGTGGATTAATGTGCGCTAGCACTGTCGTAAACATTTCATTGGCATTAAGGGCCCTGAGCCAGGGCTCAGCCGCTGCTCTAACTTTCTTGCGACGTTCTTTCTCTCCGCTCAGAGTTGCTACTAGGAGCAAGCGCAAATCTTCGTCTATTTCCAGCCTCAGGCGGCCGCAAGAGATCGGCAGGTATACCAGCACGATCCAGCGCTGCGGTGCTTTGGTCCCACGATGTAGTATGGTTCATGACGTCCTCCTTTATGTGTATAATCAAACTTGCCAGAGTAGCGGGGCTTGACATAAGTCAATCCCACTACAACAGGCCATCGTTAAGAAGATCAAACACCCTATCCCACAACGTACGTATCCTATCCCGCAGTTGCTCAAGGCTATCAGGAAGATTTAGATCTTCTTTGATTGTTGGCAAATCCTTGTTGCTTGCGTAGTAGCCCATCAGGATGTCGATCTCTTCATCTGTAAAGGTCTTGGCCCACTCCTTTGCAACTGTGAAGATATAAACATCCTCGTTTTCTATTACGCGCCCCTTCTTCTTGAGATCCTTTAGTTGCTTGAACACTTTCAAGACCCTTTCCCTGGCGTAGAAGCGAAGATGAGTGTCCTCGTTTGTTAAAAGGTCAAGCACCTGTGGTGCCAGGGTGGCATTCATCTCAAGAAATCGCTGATCGAATTCGTCCTCACTATGAGGTATCTTTTCGGGGCTTACTTCGAAGTGCTCTATTATCTGCAATTTAATAGTGGGATATAGAGCATCATCGATACGCTCTACCTGGGCATCTTTCAGATTTGGCCGAATCTGCTTGATGGCCTTCTGGCGAAGGTCTTGAGCGAGATTACCAACACGATGCTCTGCGTTCTCCACCAATCTGGTTACAAAATCATTTGGTAATGCATTCATAGGTGTTTACCTCCAATGAGTAGCCGCCTATTACACCTGTGACAATACTTCTAAGTTATGATTAGTGCAGCTCTCTCTATTCTTATTGTAGCAAATCAACCCTTCAAAACCCTTGACAAAATATAACTAATAGTCATTAATACTGAGATATTTAATGCAATCTGTAATACTTCAATATCAAATGGGTCTCGTCACAATTTTCAAAATCGATATCGATATGGAGGTTCATATACAAAATGCCAAGCAAACATGCGGCAGCTATCATGCGGATTATACTTCAGGCTATAGGCTCACCCTTCGTCAGAAAGCCCCCTCCGATTCTCTATCATTACACCTCACAGGGTGGTCTGTTGAGTATGATCAATAACAATTGTTTCTGGGCGACGCATATTCTATACTTGAACGATACCACAGAGTTCAAACTCGCTTTTTCGATGCTCGAACAGGTGATTGAGGCAAAAGGAAGTTACAAAGACGAAACAGAGGAACGCTTCTACACTCTGCTACGTGCACGCCTTGGAGAGGCCAAAGAGGTGGATGCCTACGTTTTCTGTTTCTCTCAAGAGGGAGATTTGTTGAGCCAATGGAGGGCATATTGCGACAAAGGTCAAGGTTTCGCGTTAGGTATACGGTCCGAGGACCTGGAAAGTTGGGCTGCCGCTCAAGACTTTTACCTTGCCCCCTGCCTATATGTGGAGCAAGCTCAATTAGCATTTATAGAAGGGCTGGTCACTCACGCCCTCATGTCATTTCGGGAGCAAGTTGAAGAAGAGCAAAAGAAAGGCACCTCCGATGTCGATGAGGACAAGATCGCAGATACATGGGTCCATTTCTTTATTTCCCGGCTCTTCCCGCAAGTAGCGGCAGTATTGAAACACCCCGGATTCCACGAGGAATTAGAATGGCACCTGATCTCAACTCATATAAAACCTGACAATGACAAGTTGGGCTTTCGACCGGGAATCACTACAATCACTCCTTACTATAAGTTTGAGATGGGAATAAAGGGACAACCACTAAAAGTAGGAGAGATAGTCGTTGGACCTACGACGCATCCTGATTTAGCTATCAAATCCCTTGGCCTCCTTCTTCTCTCAAAGCAAATAAAAGATATGACGCTAAGAACATCCACGATACCTTTCCGTAATTGGTAGTAGATTTGTACGTCGTACACTGAGACCACAAAGAACAATGCGTCAGGTATAACACACTGGCTGCATGTGTGCACCATACCTTACGCATCTACCCACACATTAATGCAAACTACGTGCCAACAGGGTAGCTAAACAAGCGTCCTGAATATACCCATTCTAGTCTACCACCTATCTCAAGGCCATTTTATTTTTGCCAGCCAAAACCCTTGCGCGTTATGCTATAATAGCCCCACAATTCAAGGAGATAAGCACCATGCAGGCACAGGTCCAATGCCCCTCCTGTGGGACTTCCAACCCTACAGGCAAGGTCTTTTGTATTTCGTGTGGCAACGCCATTATGGGGTCTCCCGCTACCAAGCCGGGAGTAGGCACGAAGGCTCTCAACCCCCCACCTCCACCACCATACACTCCTTCTCCGTCTTCAGCTCCCCTCTCAGGGCCAGGCTCAACGCCATTTTCAGCTTCGCCCCAGTCTGCCCAGCCGGAGCAGCAATCGGCGTGGCTCCAGCCGACCCAGGCGTATTCCGCGCCGAGCGCCCCAGCCCCATCGCCCTATACTCCACCGCCGCCAGCCTACCAGCCCCCTCCCGCACAGCCGCAGTATACCCAGCCCGTCCCGTACCAGCCTTCTGCTCCCTATCCCGCTCCACCCCCGGCTTACCAGGCCCCACCACAGACGGGGCCGATGCCCATCGCGCAATATGACCCTTATGGTATGCCTATCGCTGGCGCGCCGCCCCAATACGGCCAGTACCCTCAGTACGGCCAGCCAAACCAGTACGTCAATGTTCAAATTACCGGGGCTTACCCTCCTGGGGCTTACCCAGCCGCACAGCCGACGACGCCAGCCGTAATGCGTAGCAGGCTTGCCTTTTGGGGTTTGTGGTTGCTTGCCACCGCCATCGCCTGGGCAATAGCCCTCCCCGCAGGGTTTGCCCTATGGGATGCTATCGATGACGCGGTGCTCACTAATGTGTTGAGCAAAATTATCTCCGATAGCTCCAATACAGTGCTCATCCTCGCTGTCTATTTTGGCGTGCCTATCGCCGTCATAAGTGCGGTTGCCGGCCTTATTAGCGGGATAGCCCAGTGGCTCGTCTTGATGTGGAAGGGGGTCAGGGCCGCTTCCTGGGTATCTACCACCGTCATAGGTTGGATAGTGGGCGCAGTTGTGGCATGGATAGTCTGGGTTCTAATGAATAACAATAGCAACCAGGTGCTCACAGGGCCTTCCGGCGAGATGCTGGGTAATAATCCCCTCGGCTCGGGGCTATACCAGGCCGCCGTGTTTGGTGCAGTTGCAGGTCTCGTTTTGGGCTTGCTACAATGGTTCGCCTTACATAAGCACAGCGGCAAGGCGGGGTTATGGGTGATAGCAAGCCCGGTAGCATGGGCTATAGCGGCCTGTGCGCTCGTGCTCTTCCTGGACATGATCGCGCGGTCGAGCTTCGGCATTCAGCTAAACCCAATAATGGCCGAGGCGCTTTACGGAGTCGTCATAGGTACGGTTGCCGGGGCCACCACAGGCGCGGCACTTGCAGTCATTGTCTAAAGGATAAGGGAAAAAGGATAAAGGATAAAAGTAGCGCGGATACATACTGAGTTGCCCGCAATTTATCCTTTATCCTTTATCCTTTATCCTTTTTCCTTGCGTCACGGCGGCGTTTCGAGGGGGGGTTGTGCGGCGTGGAAGTCCTCGTAGAAGCGTCTGGCGTAATCAGCCAACAGCGTCTGCACCCTTTCAGGGTCGGGTGAGACCACGACCAATCCCGCGTGGTGCAGCTTGTCGAGACGCCAGGCGATCTCAGGGTCATTGTACGCGCTCGTATCGGGCCACTCCTGCCTGGATAGGGAAATGATAATACCGGCGTAGTCCTCGCGGTGCTCCGGCAGCTTGTAGGGCCGATCATCGGTGGCTAGCTCGACTTTGGCCCATTCGGCCCACATGTTCAGCCCGGTGGCGGCCTGCATCATGTCCACTATGTACGCCCCGCCCACGCGAGCGGCGGTTTCAAGGAAATAGAAGCGCCCGTCCTCGTGCGCCTTGATGAACTCGGTGTGAGTCACACCCTGCAGAAAGTTCAGCGCCCCAAGCACCCTGGCGTTGAGGTCGCGCAACGCCAACGCATCGGCCCCATCGCGTGGGAGGGTGCTGCTCATGGAGAGGCCGCCACCGTGCGTCACATCGAAGGGGGGCGTGCCGTACTTGTTCGCTTCCGCGAAATGTATCTTCCGCTCGTACACTATCGAGTCGACGTGGTAGACGTCCCCTGGAACGTACCTCTCCAGCACATAGTAAGACTGGCGGTCACCCAACCCATCCAGCCTGGACCAAAGCTCGTCGGCGTTGTTGATTTTGTGTATGCCGATGGTGGCGACGTCGGAGCGGGGCTTGAGCATCCAGGGTGGGGGCACTCTCTGAGTGAAATCGTGTATGTGCGTATGGTTCAGGACGGGCACGAACGGTGGGACGGCAAGCCCCTTATCGAGGGCCTGCACGCGCATGGCGAGCTTGTCGCGGAAGTAGCGTGCCGTTGTGTCGCCCATGCCGGGGCAGCGTAGATGTTCGCGCAGGGCGGCGGCGGTCTGTACGTCGTAGTCCTCCAGAGCCACGATTTTGTCTATCTCGCGGGTGCGCGCCAGGTAGCTGACGGCGTTGACTACCGCCTGCCTGTCGGTCATAGACGGCATGACCAGGAACTCGTCTATGCTGTCGTGGGGCCAGGGCGCGTCTCTTAGCCGTTCGACGGTGAGGAGCATGACGTGGCAACCCTGTCGCTTACATTCGCGCAGGAAATCAGCCCCCTTCTCATAGCTGGCGAGGCAAAGAACCGCCGGGCGGCGCGTTTCGCTCATGGAGACCCCCTTTGATCAATACTCCCTACTCGCTATCCACTACCCGCTACCTGCACCTGTGTTACTTCTTTATCGAGTGCTTTGAAGAACTGTCCAGCGACGAACTGGGCGGCGGCCTTTATCACCCTCTGGCCGAGGCCCGCTATCTTGCCGCCCGCGTTGGCCTCGCCCGTGTAGTTTACGACCGTCTTCTCGCCATCCTTCGCGTCGGGTGCGAGCACAAAGGTGCCCTTACCATCTACAAACCCCGCCCCGCCCTTCGCCGACACCTTCAGGTCGTATGAGTCGTAAGGCTGCTCGTTGAGCATATGCACCATGCCCGTGTAGGTCCCTTTGATAGCGCCGATACCGAGGGTCAGCGTCACTTTGTAGCTGCCGTCGCCCTGCAACTCGAACTCCTCGCAACCGGGCAGGCATTTGCGTAGAGTAGCGGGGTCGGTAATTACCTGCCAGACGAGCTTCTGGGGCGCTTTGAACGTGTGAGAGCCGGAGATTTCCATAAAGTCAGTATTCCTTACAGCAGATTGCGCGTATCATAGCACAAGCGCCGATATGGGACAACCAACTTAGCTGGCAGCAGCTATAGCCTCCAGCGCGCCTGGGTTCTCCAGCGCGGAAACGTCGCCTAGCGGCTCTCCCAGGTAGCTGCTCCTCACCAGGCGGCGTAGGATTTTGCCGTTACGCGTGTGGGGTAGCTCGCTAACGAATAGGACGGCGTGGGGCCTGAGCGTTTTCCCTAACTCCTTCACGATTGCTTCTTCTATCTCTCCCCGCACTATCTCACTCTCTTCTTTACCCACTCTTAGTGTGACGAATACCACCACCACCTCGCCTTTCAGCGCGTCGGGCACGCCTATAGCGGCTGCCTCGGCCACGGCAGGGTGGCTCACGGCAGCAGACTCTACCTCGGCGGGGCCAACACGCTTGCCCGCCACCTTGATAGTGTCGTCGGAGCGGCCCAGGATGTACCAGAAGCCATCCTCGTCCACCCGCGCCCAGTCGCCGTGCACCCACACGCCTGGGATACGCGACCAGTACGTCTCCAGGTAGCGGGCAGGGTCGCCCCAGAAGCCCTGCGTGATGCCCACCCAGGGCCGCCTCAGCACCAGCTCGCCCTACCCCGCCACGCACCGGCTCGCCATGAGCGTCCATTACGTCGGGAGCCATGCCAGGCACGGGCGCGCTGAAGGCGCATGGCTTGAGAGGAAGTAGGGTGTTGCACGCCAGGATACCGCCCGATACCTCTGTCCCGCCCGAATAGTTGATGATCGGGACGCGTGCCCTCGCCCACCACGTCGAACAGCCAGCGCCAGGGGTCAGTGATTCCACGGCTCGCCCGCCCCCGCCAGCACGACCAGGCTGCTCAGGTCGTGGGCGCGCGGCCACTCATCGCCATGAGCCATGAGCGAGCGCACGGCGGTTGGCGAGATGCCCAGGTGGGTGATGTCGTGCCGCTGCTACCATGTTCCACACCCGGTCCGGCTGTGGGTACTGATATGGCGCCCTCATACAGGAAGAGGTCGCCCCCAGCATGAGGGTGCCCGCGAAAGACCACGGCCCCATCATCCACCCTATGTCGCTGATCCAGAAGAGGCGCTCCCCAGCGTGCAGGTCGAAGCAGTGGGCCAGCTCCTGGGCCGCCTTGATGGGGAAGCCCGCATGGTTGTGCACCACGCCTTTTGGCTTGCCTGTCGTGCCGGAGGTGTAGATAATCATGTAGGGGTCTTGCGCGTCCGTATGCTCGCGTAGGGCATTCGTCGACCTTTGCGTCCAAGAGGTCGTGCCACCAGAGGTCGCGCCCTTCAGTCCAGGCAACGTCGTGCCCCAGGCGGCGAACGACAAGTACATGTTCGAGGCCAGGTGAGAGGCGCTGCGGCTTCGTCTGCGGCCTCTTTCATCGGCACTGTCTTGCCCGCCCTGTAGAAGCCGTCGGCGGTGATGAGTAGCTTCGCCTCGCAGTCGTTCAAGCGGGAGGCAACCGCGGGTCCGCCATAGCCGGAGAAGATAGGGATGAAGATAGCCCCTATCTTGGAGACCGCCAGCGTGGCGACTACCGTCTCCGGCAGCATTGGCATGAAGATGCCTACCCGGTCACCCTTGCCCACGCCCAGCGACTTCAGTGCGTTGGCAGCGCGATTTACCTGGACGTACAATTCCGCATAAGTGAGCGTTCGTACCTGCCCATCCTCCCCCTCCCATATCAGGGCGGGGGCGTGAGGCCGCAGACGTTGGGCCTGCTTGTCGAGCGCGTCATGCACGTAGTTGTACTTGCCGCTTACGAACCAGTGCGGCCACTCTACTCCACCTGACAGGTCTAGCACTTCGGTGTAAGGCTGAAACCACTCTAAATCGAGGTCTTTGGCGACGGCGTCCCAGAACCACGCGACGTCTCTAGCCGCACGCTCCACCAGTTCCCCGATAGACCCAATCCCATACCGTTCCATGAAGCGCCGCAACCTGCTGCGTTCGATATACGCGGGGCTGGGCCGCCACACGATGTCGGGCGAACTGCTATCGCGGGCGATGGGTATGTGGTTGGCTGGGGCAGTCGGCATAGAGTGTTATAGAGGCTCTGGCTTTACTCGTACAGTATTTTCAATTTACGACCTAGCGTTGGCTTTTCGAGTATATCGCTGGAGTCTTACGAGTTGATTCACGGAGCCGAGGGCAGGATTGAGGTTGCGTATAGCCTCGTCCCGTATCTGCCGCCTGATTGCCGCGACAAAGCGCTCACCATGTATCACCATGTATGGGCGAGTATGGTATTGTGAGACATCCGTTTCTAACGGCTCTGTTATGTCAAGCGCGTTGTGCTTCGCCGCGACAATCCGGTATGCCTCGGAAAGATGCCTCTCGCGCTCTCGCCAGGACCGCGCCGATAAGACGCTATTCAGGACTGGAGAGAGCGTGGGCGCGCATTCTAGCCTGGAAAAAGCGCTGCCAAACCACTTGGCATAGGGAGCATACCTGCGCTCCATGAGGAAGCAGAGCTTCATGAGTTGCCGGACGATCCTCGTAGCCACAAGCCTGGACCCCAGGTCGTCGCCCACATCGCCGCATCGCCCTACGAAAGCCTCATCCTGCGCTACCTTTTCCCATTGGGAAGCAAGCAGGTAGAGCCAGACGTCTTGCGGGTAATAACTCAGTTTCTCCCGTGCCTCGGTAAGCTCGGTCAGGCCGTCGTGAAATACCCTACCTCCCGTAGCGCATAGCAGCTGGTGCTCGGAAAAGGTCAACCAGTCTGAGGGCCGGAGGCCGTCATGGGGGTCGAAGCCGAGGTGAGATAGGAAGAAGGAACGCACCGTGAAGATTTCAACCCTGTGATTCACAGGGCCTGACGCAATCTCCCGTAGCAGGCGCACGCCTATCTCGTCCGGCTCGCCAAAGTTGGTGGAGAACCCACGAAAGGTGTAAGGCAACTTTGCGCTGAGGGTCTCGGATAAGGGTGTTTTCAGCGTTTCATAACCGGCCTCCGGGAGGAACAGCAGCACACGCGGACCCCAGTGATGGTCGGTGGACTGCTCAGTATCGTACCCAAGCACTTCCGAACCCGGTCCTATCAGAGCAGCAGCATACGTGAGGTCGGGGTAATCCTCATCCAGGATAGGCTTGACCACATCGAAGTAGAACGACTCGCTAAGCTCTAACCCAGGCACGAATTCAGGCATAAGACTTCCTTCTAGAAGCCACTTTACGCAGAAGTGCCTGGATGTAGGGGCGTGCCGGCGGCACGCCCCTACATCCAGGCTTACTATTCTTGAGATAACCTCTAACCATAACTGTAAGTACATAGCCCCCAACACCTGGCGCTGCTGGGGGCAATAGGTTAGTAACAGATAATCAAGACTAAGTGTCATTCTGAGAGGGTGTCCAAGGAGAGAAGCACTAATTAGCCTGTCATTCTGAGCGAAGCGAAGAATCTAAAACTCTATCCACACGGCCAAGCTCGGAGATTCCTCACTCCGTTCGGAATGACAGGGAAAGGATTACAGTCCTTGTAAACACCTGATGCCGCGCACTCTATCATCTATCGTCTATCGTCTATCGTCTATCGTCACGCATCACGTTTCACGTTTCATCGTCTGTCGTCTGTCGTCTACTACTTATTCATCGTGGCCGCTTCGTTTATCAGTTCGTTGTTGTAGGCGTTCTCGGCGGCCTTGGTGATTACGTTGAACTTCAGGGCGATGTCAGCGGTGGTCTTGAACTTGGCTTCGTCAATGACGCCAACCTTGTCAGCAGCCAATCCGCTCGGCATGACCAGCTTGGCTACCTCTTTTGCCATCGTAACCTGGTGCTCGCGGTTGGTGGTGGCGGGGTCAGCCCTCTTCATCACAGCGTCCACGGCGGCAGTCTGGTCGCTCACAGCATCCTGCCACCCCTTCTGAGAGGCCGCCAGGAAGCGCACCAGGATGTCCCGCTTCGACTTCAGGGTATCCTCGGTCACGAAGACGTGGTCCTCCAGCATCCCGACGCCCTCATCGTTGTAGCTGATGACGTTCAGCTCTTCGGGCTTGACGCCAGCTTCCAGCACGAGCGGGTACTCGTTGTAGACCATCGCGGAGGCGGCGTCGAGTTGGCCGGTCAAGAAAGTATCCATCTCGAAGCCTTGCTTGATGATGGTCATATCTTTGTTGTTGTCGATGCTGTTGTCCAGGCCGTACTTGTCCATGAGAGCGCGGAACCCGAACTCGTTGCCACCAGTCCACACGCCCACTTTCTTCCCCTTTAGGTCTGTAGGGCTGTTGATGCCCGCCGTCTTCTTGCTGATAAGGTAGAGGCCGCTGCTCTGGTAGAACTGGCCGATGTCTACCAGGGGCTGCCCCTTGTCGCGGTTCGCAAGCAGACTGCCGACCCAGTCTACGCCCACGTCAGCCGCACCCGTGAGCACCTTCTGTGAGGGGACCACGTCCGGGCCGCCCGGCAAAATCTCCACATCAAAATTCCTGGCTCTGTAGTAACCCTTGTCCTGGGCCAGGTAGAAGCCTGCGAACTGTGCCTGGTGGAGCCACTTAAGCTGCAATTTTACTTTGTCCGGCGTCGCACTGCTGCCCGGCGTCGGCTGCCCTGGTATAGCAGTGGGCGATGCCGGACCACTATCACACGCCGCCAGCACCAGGCTACTCAACAAAGTTATTACTAATGCCGCGCCAATCCGTTTCCGCATATCCATCCCGTCTTTCCTCCCTTCTGAATAATTTTGAATTCTCAATTTTGAATTCTAAATTGGCGGAGCTAACTCAAAATTCAAAATTGAGAATTCAAAATTCCTTTATCGCTGCCGGTGGGTTTCCCAGGGGACGGCCAGGCGCTCCGCCAGGCTGACCGCCATGTACAGGAAAAGACCCATCAGCGTTACGATCACCACGCCGCACCACGCGAGCGCGAAATCGCCACTTTGAATGTTGTTGGAGATCAGCTTGCCGATCCCCCCCGGCCGAATTGAAAAACTCGGCTATTACCGAGCCGATTATCGAGGCAGTCGCGCCTACCTTTAGCGCGCTGAAGACATAGGGAAGGCTGCCAGGCAGGCGCAGCTTGAGGAAAGTCTGCATGGGCGTAGCCGCGTAGCTCCTCATCAAGTCGAGAGAGTTATTGTCCAGCGAGGTGAGGCCCTTGTAGGCGCTGATTACCATAGGCGCGAAGGTCATGACGGCTACTACTACAATGCGCGTAATCTGGTCGAAGCCGAGCCAGACCTGCACAATGGGCGCGAATACCACGATGGGCATAGAATTGAACGAGGCCGCGATGGGCATGAACCCCCGGCGCAAGCCGTCAAAGCTGACGAAGAGCGCCGCCGTAATGAAGCCCAACCCCGCCCCCAGCGCCAGCCCACCCAGCGCCTCTCCGAGGGTATACCACGTTCCCACCCACAGGTCATACCCGCGCCGCCCGAACGACTCGATGATCTGGCCCGGCAGAGGGAGCTGGAACGTCTGTATGCGCAGGAGCCAGTGGAACACACCAAGCTGCCACAGGGTTATCACCGCGACGAATATGAGCGCGGGCGGCAGCGTCGTCTTCAACGCCTCCGCAGCACGCCCCTTCATCGCCGGTGCAAATCTGCTTTTGCTTACAACCGCCATTATCTCTCCGTTACCAGGTCGTTATAGTTCAAAGTTCAAAGTTCAAAGTTCAAAGTTCAAAGTTCAAAGTCCATCGTCACGCATCACGCATCACGCATCACGCATCACGTTTCAGCGTCCGTCGTCCGTCGTCCATCGTCCTACCTCCGGTACTCTGCTTGCCAGGGCGTCAGCAGTCGCTCTGCCAGGGTGACCGCTCCAAAGAAGAGGACGCCGATGAGCGCGATCTCGATTATCAAGGCCCACAGCTTATCTGGGGCGGTGAAGCTGGTGTATCGTAGCTGCACAATCATTACTCCTAACCCCTTGTTGCCCCCCATCAATTCGGCCACAATCGCCCCTATCAGGCTCCCGGTCGAAGCGATTTTGAGGGCGTTGAAGAAGAAAGGGAGCGAAGCAGGCATACGCAGCTTGCGATAGGTGTCCCAGGTAGAGGCAGCGTAGCTGTGCATGAGGTCGATGGCGCGCGGATCGGGGCTGCGCAGCCCTCGCAGGACGTTCACAGTCACAGGAAAGAAGGTGAGGTAAGCGGCGATGGTCACTTTCAACATCGCTTCGTCCTTGATGATGCCATAGAGGATAGGCGCGAGGGCGATTACGGGGACCATCTGCGAGCCGACTATGTAGAGGTAGAAGCTACGCTCCACCCACCGGGCGCGCGCCATCGCTACCGCGAGCGCATATCCTACCATGGCCCCGACCACGAACCCCACGAAAGCGTTGCCCAGAGTCACAAACCCAGCGTTCAGGAAGCTTTCTGCGTTGTTCCAGAAGGCGAGCGCCACTTTATGCGCGTATGGCAGGTAACTCTGCTGGAGGTTGTAATCGAAAGTCCCCTCTTGCAACCCCTGGAACCGCAGGAAAGCCCAAAGCTCCCACAACCCGAGGATGAGGAGGATGACGATGATTGGGGGAAGCCAGTTGCGGATTTTCGATTTCGGATTTCGGATTTTCTCAGTGCGGAGTGCGGAGTGCGGAGTGCGGAGGGATTCGACAGAGGTGTCACTTGCGGCATTTTGAAGCGCGAGAGGCTGCCCCTGGGTGTCGAACGCGCGCTTCCCCAAAATCCGAAATCCGAAATCCGAAATCCGAAATCGCATTAGTGCGTCTCCCGCAGGTGCTCGCGCACTTCGGAGATAAGCTCGAAGTAGCGGGGGTGCTCCCGCGTGAGGTAATCACGGGGGTAGGGGAGGTCTATAGGCACGATGTGGGCGATGCGCCCCGGTCGAGGCGACATGACCACCACTCGCGTCGAGAGGAAGACCGCCTCAGCTATGCTGTGCGTGACGAAGACGATAGTGGTCTGCGTCTCATGCCACACCGTGAGCAATTCGGCGTTCAGGCGCTCGCGGGTCATCTCGTCGAGCGCGCCGAACGGCTCGTCCATGAGGAGTATGGAGGGTTTGAACGACAGGGCGCGGGCGATGCTCACGCGCTGCTGCATACCGCCCGATAGCTGCCAGGGGTAATGCTTGCCGAACTCCCCCAGCCCGACCAATTCGAGGAGGCCGGTAGCGCGCTCGTGCCGCTCGGCGGGTGGCACCTTCATAATCTCAAGGGGAAGCTCCACGTTCTTGACTACGGTGCGCCAGTCGTACAGCACGGGAGCCTGGGGCACGAGTCCATAATCGCGATTGCGGCGAGCGGCAGACGCGGGCTTGCCCTGCACCAATAGCTTCCCGCCGGTGGGCTGCATGAGGTCGCCTATCAGGCGCAAAAGAGTGGTCTTGCCGCAGCCGGAAGGGCCAATCAAAGAGACGAACTCACCCGCGGCGATGTCAAGCGACACGCCCGTGAGTGCCTGGACTGCGCTACCCCCCGCCCCTCCATACCTCATACCAACGTCTTGCAGGCTGATGGCAGGTGCGGCACGCGCGGCCTCTGCGACGCTATCCAAGAGAGGTCTCCTTTCGGGGTAGCTACAGATTGTTAGCTATAGAGATAGCTGGCTGCCCAAAAGGATACCACAAAAACGCTTTTCTCGCTACAATTCTATTAGCTTTTTCCTTCGTTTTCTAACAAAAATCTCTGGCGCTTCGCGCCAGAGATTTTTGTTAGAAAACGAAGCTTTATTTCAGTGTGGGAAAGGATTTAGCGTGCTGAGGGAGGCATTGTCAGCGCCCAGATGCCGTCGTCGGTGGCTGCTAAAAGAGTCTCGACCCTGCCGGAGCTTGAGTTGTATGGGATAAGCGCCAGGCTGTTGACCACGTGCTGCTCAAGGCCCTTGCCTACGCTCTGCCACGACGCGCCCATGTCGGCGGACCTGTGTACTCCCTGGCCCACCAGCTTATCTGTAGTGGACCCGGCGCGGGCAGTGTACAGGATGGCCCCAGGCTTGTCATATTCGGCGCTGTAAGCCGTGTCCACGAAGAGGGCAGTATAGTTGCTGAACGTGATCTCCGGCGGGGCGGGCAAGCTCGGCTTCTCCAGCAGCTTCCAGTCTGCACTGTCAAGGGGCAAGAACCACACGCCGCTGTCATTGACAAGGTAGAGGCCACCCTCGTCCGGCCGTCCTTCAGAGCCGGGCACGAACGTCAGGTGGCCGGGCGCTCGGAAGCCGTCGCCGGGCACGTTCCTTGGAGTTACGTCGCTCCAGGTGCTGCCGCCATCCGCGCTCATCATAATCTGGCCCGTACCCCCTTCGCTCACGTAGGCGGCGTAGACCATCTGGCCGTCGGGGCTTGCTGCGAGCGAGATTGGGTCGGACGACTGGGTTGTAACGGAGAGGTCGGTCCAGGTCGCACCGGAGTCGGTGGTCTTATTGAGGCCGCTGCACTTCGCGCCATACGCGGTGGTGGCGTTAGCTACGGCGATACTCATAGCCTCGCCCGACATCTCCTGCCAGGTCTTGCCGCCGTCGGTCGAGCGCGAGCGGGCGCTGGGCAGGCCGCTGGGGCAGCCGGTGTGGCTCGTCACGTACATAACCTCGGCGCTCGCCACATCTGCTTCGGCGTTGCGGGCCTGGTCCGCTATCGTAACGTCGTGCTTCTCCCACTGCGAATAGTCATACGTTCCGGTCCATACCCCCTTCGGCCCGGCAGCCAGCACGACCAGATTGCTCCCCTGGGAAATGAAGGAGAGGTCGGTAAGATTGGTCCCGCCTAACGCTACTTGCTTCCACTGGAGGTCGCCTACCTCCACGGTGGGAGCGGGGGTAGGGTCCGGGGGTGTGGTGGGCGACGAGACCGGAACGGGTGTCCGACGGCAGGGGCCGTAGGGCTTGCGACCTCGACTGTAGCCTCAACTTCAGTAGGCGCTATCGTGGGTGCGGTTATGGGCGGAATTGTACCCGTCGGGCCCGTAGTGGGCTGGACGGCAGGGGTGCTGCCGCACCCGGCAACAACCACCAGCAGCCCGGCCAGCGCTCCCATGCGAAGCATGTTGCCAATCTTCTGACCAGCAAGTTTCGAAAGCATCGGTGAGATATCTCCTTTATGTTATGCGGGCGACTTTGCAAGGGCGATTTCAGAGCCGCCCCTGCAATAGTAGCATCTTTTTGACGTTTAGAGCGAAAGTCTGCTCTATATGAATCTATAACGAGAAACCAGCATGAGGAGTTGCATCGAGTAGCCGGTACTTACCGCCCTTTACCACGCTTCTTATCGCCAGATGGTTTGGTAGGCGGGGGTGTAGAGTTCGGAAGGCTTCGGCGCAGGTCGCGGCTGCGGGGCGGGCTTGGGAGTGGTGCGCTCAGGCTGGCGAGCGGGGGTCCTGGCGCTTCCGCCGGGCATATACTGCTTCGCGCGCTGGGTTTTGCGGAACTTCTCAAGCTCTTTCGGGTAGCGCGCACGATACCAGTAGAAGAACCAAGCGCCTACACCTATGACCCCCAGGAGCCACAGATAAAGCCAGAAGCGCTTATCGAAGAAGTCAAGCCCGACTATTCTGAAGAGGACGAGGAAGAGACCGAGGATGGCGAGCCACATCCCGGGCTGGCTGAACCTGTTGGCGGCACGGTACAGCACGCTATTGGTGCCCTTCCACTGTGGGCGCTTGACTGCGTAGAAATAGCCACTCACCCCCAACAAGAGTATCATCAGCCCGAAGCACGCCCACGCGAACGGCCCCATAGGCGGCCTCGCCTTGCTGAAAAGGAAGTTCGCGTCAAATGGATTGATCTGTAGTGGGGTTTCCGCGTCTACCACCGGCACCGCGACTGTAGGAGGCGGTGGTCCTGCGGGGGTGGCTGTAGCTGTAGGTGTGGCTGCTATAGTCTCAGTCGCGGTTGTAGCAACCGTCGCCGTGATGGCGCTGGCAGCAGTGGAAGTTATTATCGGGCCAACCGGGTCGGAGAGCGTAATAGTCGGCGTGACAGGTTGGGCGCTGATTGAAATGAGCGCGGGTGCGCCGGCAATATTGCCAGTAGGGTGAGCGAGTGCCTGGTCACCAACTCCCCCTGCCCAAGATAGAATAAGTCCAAGCAATATGGCTAAACGCATCTAATGTACTGCCTCCTGGTATTGTTGATGTTGGTAGAGCTAGATACAAGCGCAACTGCTCACACGTCCCCGGAGCAAAGCGCACGAATAGTGATATAGATTATAGCAGGTCATGATAGCTAGGTCCAAGTAGCGAGTAGCGAGTAGCGAGTAGCGAGTTATGAGCAATTAGCATTGGGCACTCAGCGACTGCCTATTACTCACTACTCACTACTCGCTACTCGCTACTCGCTACTAAATCCACATTTGACATCGGGGTGTATACTTATTCATATTCGTAGGGGGCGCGTAATGGAAGTTGCCAGGAACCTGCCTTTGCATGGGCTGACTTTCGCCGTGGTAGACGTGGAGACCACCGGCCTGTCGGCGCGCCTGGGAGACAGGATTTGCGAGGTGGCTGTGGTGCTTGGGCGCGACAGCCAGATCGTGGGCCAGTTTCAGACACTGGTCAACCCTGGCCGCCCGATTTCTCGCGGCGCTTCTGCGGTGAACGGTATCACCAACATGATGGTACGTGACGCGCCCCCCTTCCGAAGCGTGGCCTCCGCCGTGAGAGAAGCGTTAGATGGGACGGTGCTGGTCGCCCATAATGCCTCGTTTGACCTTTCTTTCATCTCCGCTGAGATGCGCTCCGCAGGTTACGACCCACCCGCCAACCCGGTGATCGACACCCTGGGCCTGGCGCGGCGATGCTATACCTTCCGCTCGAATAAGCTGGGAGACGTGGCGCGCTCACTTGGGATAAGGGTGCATGGTCTCCACCGCGCCCTGGCCGACGCTACTATAACCTGGCACGTCCTCAACAGGTTCCTCCTGAAGCTGAGAGAGGATGGGGGTCCAGACGCTGAATGACGTGATAAGAACGCAGGGCGCTCTGACACCTCTAAGCGGGTGGTATACGGCCCCGCCCTCCATGGAGTGGGACGGCAGGCAGCCCCTCTGCCCTATCCAGGGCGTGCCGCCCCTTCTCGAAGAGGCTATGCGCGCCCAGACCGCCCTACGGATCCGCTACCAGGGCAATGACGGCCAGCAGAGCGTGCGCGTCGTGCAGCCCCGCAAAGTCACCCTGCGCGAGCAAGCCACTTACCTTGTCGCCTACTGCCACCTCAAGCACGAAGAGCGCACCTTCCGCATAGATAGGATAGTGGGAGCTGATGATTGAGGCGTGAGGGCGGACGATGGACGACGGATGATAGAAAGCAGAAGGCAGTAAGCAGAAGGCAGGCTTTGATGCTAAACGTGATGCGTGATTTCTAACCCGTAATCTTTATAAAACCTCTGCGAACTCTGCGCCTCTGCGGTGAACCAACAAATAAACTTGGCGTTCTTTGCTATCTTGGCGTCTTGGCGTTTAGATAAATTCGGACTTTGGACTTCGCGTGATGGAAATCTACACTATCGGCCACAGCAACCTGACGATAGAGCGGTTCGTGGAGATGCTGCTGGATAACGGGGTACGGGCGCTGGTGGACGTTCGCAGCGCGCCGTACAGCCAGTACACGCCTCATTTCAACCGCGATGCCCTCGCTAAGACCCTGGAAGCGCACGATATCACCTACGCCTTCGCCGGAGAGTACCTCGGGGGGCGTCCCAAGGACCCAACGTGCTACAGGGGTGGGGTCGTGCCCTCAGGTCACACCAGAGGAAACTACCTCGAAGCGGTAGACTACGCAGAGGTGGCTAAGCGGCCCTGGTACAAGAAAGGCATCGCCCGCCTCATCGAGATAGCGGAAGAACGCCGCACGGCCATAATGTGCAGCGAGGAAGACCCTGCCCACTGCCACCGCCAGCACCTCATAACCCATACCCTCATCGAGATGAGCGTAACTGTGCGCCACATCCGCAGTCACGGCCTGGAAGAAGCCACCGAGCAGCCTAAACAAATGAGCCTCTTTTAATCGGGGCATGGCGCGCCATGCCCCTACGTCTGAACATGAAGCTGTACACTATAGGCTTTACCAAGAAGACGGCTGAGAAGTTCTTTACTTTGCTGAAGAATAATGGCATCGGCTGCCTGGTAGACATCAGGCTGCACCCGAACGGGCAGCTGGCGGGCTTTGCGAGGCAGACCGACCTCCCTTACTTTCTCTCGAGTTGGCAGCTTGCGACTATCGCCACGTCGCATCGCTTGCCCCGACTGACGAGATATTGTCTGAATACCGCAAGGACCACAACTGGGGCAGGTACGTCGAGCGGTTCGAGGCCCTGATGGAGAGCCGCGCCGTGCCCCACTCACTCGACCGCGCCATGTTCGAGGAGAAAGCGTGCTGCCTACTTTGCAGCGAGGCCACCCCCGAAAAATGCCACCGCCGCCTCATAGCAGAGCGCATAGCCCGCCACTGGACGGGCGTGGAGATTGTTCATTTGATATGAAGGAGTTAGGATCAGGGATTAGTAGATTAGCGGATTCCTAACTCCTGACCCCTAATCCCTAATCCCTAATCCCAGCAATGAAAACCAAGCTCGCCATCACCGACCTGACACGTATGCAAGGCACGCGGATATGTATCGCGGGGTATACACGCGATTATGAGTGCGTGCGCCCCGTCTTCTGGTCGAGCGGGCTAGTGGAGAGGTGGCTGCGCGACAAAGGGCAGGTGGTGATACGCCCCTTCGCAATCGTCGAGTTCGACCTGCAAGAGCATACTCCACACCCACCCCATATGGAAGATTGGATCATTGACGAAGTATATCGAGTGAACTGCGGAATCCTCGATGTCGAGCGCCAGAAGCGACTCCTTACCAGGATAGCCGACAAAGACGTGGCATCCATCTTCGGCGCGCCTATCCTCAAAGACGAAGGTTACTATGTAGAGCAAGGCACGGGCACGCGCTCATTGGGTACGGTTGTGCCCAGGAAGATAAAACAGGTCTCGTACACAAGGCGGGACTCCGGAAAGTGGGACTTCCGCCTCTCCTTCACTGACGGCGCGGGACAATCCTACAACCTGGGCGTTCCTGACCTCGCGTTCCGATACCTTCTGGAAAACGCTCGTGTCAGGCAAGGGGTAGCACCTGAAGAGGCCGCCAAGCGCCTGACCGCATTCTTGCAAAAGGCTCAGGTTTTCCTGCGGATTGGACTGTCTCGCAACTGGGAGAAATACCCTGACAGGTGCTTCCTGCAAATCACCGGGGTCCACACCTTCCCCGACTACCTGCGCGGGAGGTGCTTCGCTGACCTGGCTCTAACAAGGCAAGAGCTCTGGCCGCGGAAGAGGTGGAAGAAACCGAGGGGCAAAGATAAAGGCGGATGTGAAACCCGCCTTTATCTTTGCCTTTATGGTATTCGTTTGCCCTCGGACCCTTCATGATGGTCTATGCCGACGTATTCGTCTACGAAGCGGCGGATGCGCGCTTCATCCAGAATGTCCAGACGGTCCATACGTCCCCACGCTGTCAGCACAATGGGATTAGAGAGGCCCGTGTACGGAGCCATCACTACGTGGCCGCTGCCTCCACCTCTTTGTATATAGCTGGTAGCTATTGAAGCAAGCTTATCCACCGAAGCCTGGTCCAGATCAGGCTTATAGTTGATGATTACGCCAGCATCTTCCAGGCCATGCACGGTCAGCTCTTTCGTTATAGGCTGGGTATAGACCTGCCAGCTAGGCACCTGGTTCTCGGTATGAGGCCCACTGGTAGGCGGGTCCGTGCTGTATTCGATGGGAGAAACCGTGTCGGCGGGTAAGTGCTGTCTGGCAGCCATTACAGGCACTGACTGGCCCGGCTTGTTCGCCTCACGTATATATAGGACTGCAATAAATCCCACGAACACAAGTACGGCTGCGGCGATGATTGCGTTCCTGCGGAGGGTCCTCATGCGCCTGCGGCGCTCGGAGGCAGCCCTGGCCTCAGCTTGACGGTTGATTCGACTCTCCCGCCTGGCTTGCTGGTCCGCGACGTTCAGTTGGGGGCCTTTAGGGGCCTGCGCCTGCTGTCGAGCCTGTTGGGCGATTTGTTGGTTCTTATTCTGATTCTGAGTTTGCTTTTGCTTCTGTTTCTGGGCAGGCGCTTGCCTGCTTGATTTGGTGCTCAATGCTTGGTTTCCTGGAGAAATTAAAAAGTGGACAGCCGCGTAGCTATCCCATTATTGTACCATGAAATCACATCCATTATCTAGACGAGCATAGAGGTAGTTTGAGAACCATAAGAATGAGGTTCCTGCGCAGCAGGAACCTCATTCTTATGGTTCTCAAAGGTCAGATTATTCGGCGGAAGGAATTGGAAGCTTTAGCACACCTACATACGGGAGATTGCGGTAACGCTCCTTGTAGTCGAGACCGTACCCCACTACGAACTGGTCGGGTATCTCAAAGCCGATATAGGCCAGGCGCAGGTCGAGCAGGCGCACGCTGGAGCGGTCGAGCAGGGTACAGACGCGTAGCGATGCAGGCTGCTTGCCCCTCAGCAGCTTCAGCAAGTACCCCAGGGTCAACCCGGTATCAACTATATCTTCTACGACGAGGACGTGGCGACCGGTTATCTCCTCATCGAGGTCTTTGAGCACACGCACACCCCCGCTATGGCGGGTATCAGGCCCGTAAGGGCTGATAGCCAGGAAGTCCATGTGTACAGGTACATCTGGCGGGATAGCGCGCATGAGATCGGACATGAAGGGGACGACACCCTTCAGCACGCCTATAAGCACGAGAGGGTTCTCAGGAGTCACGCCGAGGTTGCGGTAATCGTCTGCGATCTCATAAGCCAGCTCGCCGACGCGGGATTGCAGCTCCTCCTCGGTGATGAATGCCTCGACCTCGGTCTCAGGCGACGAAGTTTGCTGGCCGGTATCCGCCATCATCATATCGGTCTGAATCATGAAGCGGAAGCCTGCTGCCGGATACGCTCTAGCTCAGCGTCAAGGTCTTCAGGCTCGATGCCGAATCGCTGGAGGAGGCGGTGGTAGTCGCGGCGGTAGAGGAGCTTGATGTTGATCTCAGGGTATAGAGCGCGCAATAGACGCAACTTGCGGTTCTTGCGCCGGACGAGGGACTGGCGCATCGTGGTCAGCTCTATATAAAGGTCATATTCGGGCAGATAAAAGTCGGGCGTGAACATCTCGATGGGCCGCCCATCGCGCCACTGTAAGGGGAACTGGTGCGGCTCATACTGCCACTCGATACCGTAATAATCAAGCAGACGGCCAAACTCGGCTTCGCTGTCGTGATGGTAATCAATGCCAGCCGCCGACGCACCATTCTCCCGGACGCCCGCATTTTCCTCTCGAATCACACCCACTATATCCACACCGGAGGCCATCTGGATAGACTCATCCGGCGCTATATCGTCTGTGCGGTGAGAGGGGGCCTGATTTGCAGGCTGGGTGCCCGCGTGAGGGAGAGGGGAGGGTGCTGCCGGGGTGCTGAGGGTTTCCGGGGGGTGAGAGATAGAGACGGAGAGTGGGGCGGGTGCTGATTTCGGGCCTGGCGTGCTGGGTGGATCAGGATCGGTAAACTCCAGGAGGGCCTGCACGAGAGTCGGGAAGTCCGGCTCCTGGGGGAGGAGCGGCCTGGAGGCGGGGGAACTCGTGCCCTTCCCCCTCACCCTATCGCGCTTTGGCTTTTTAGGTTTATCCGCTGCCCGGTCCTCTATCCGATCCTCTACAGCGGTCCGTGTTGCCTGTCGTACTGGCATCTAAGAGGCCCTATCTAGGTGCCGTCAGTCACCCCGGTACGTAATCAGCAGCGCCACTTCGCTCCGAAAGCCTGCTGCCGTTACCATTCATTATATGCGTAAGATATAACAAATTCAAAACTCTTTTCCACAACTTCAGGTAGGAATGATAAGCATTTTTTATACCATGACAGCTAAATTGTGAATTAGTAGCAAGTAGCTGTGGAGGACGGACGATAGACGATAGACGATGGACGATAGAAACGTGATGCGTGATGCGTGATGCGTAACTCGTAACTCGCTGACTAGCTCACAAATACCCAGTTTACGAATAGACCGGACAAAGCCAGGAATAAGGCAGCAGAAGTATACGCGACATACCTGAAGACACGGCGGTTCTCCGTTACCAGGGCAAGATAGATAAATATGGGGAAGATTATGAGCATGCGCCTGGGCATATCCGCCTCCGGGCGAAGCTCGTTGGGCCAGTCACGCAGAGGCTTATGACTGCCAGGATAAGCATGTATAGGCCATACGTGCCTGAGCGCATCTTCAGCACAGCCGCCACCACAAGCCCTATCATCAAGACTGTGAAACCAATCTCCATGAGGTTTGCCACAAGTAAGGGGTTGTCAGGGCGTATAGCAAGCAGCGCTTTGAAGAGAGGCACTCCAGGAAAGACTATAGACTCGTCCGCGCCCAGGTCGGTTGGACTGGCGAGGGGGGTATTGATGTACAGGTAGCGATAGGCCATGTAGCCAAAAGCCGCCACGGGGCATATCAGCAGCCACACCCATTGCATCTTCTTCAAGAATGACGACGCTTTGCCATAGGTAACGTATTGCCTCCAGTACATGTACCCCAGGGGCACTATCAAAAAGACGCCCGGCTGCTTTACCAGGGCCGCGCCCCCCGCGAGCAGCCCCGCGAGCCACCACTTATGCTGCCGCCCGTAATAGAGCGCGGCGGTTGTGAACGCGAGCAGAGGCGCTTCCGTATACGGCATGAAGAGGAAGAAGGACGTTGGGAAGACCGCGCTAAGGATCACCGCCCGCTTTGCCACGGCTTCGCCGTAATCTGCCTCTACCAGCCTGTACAGGAACCAGAAGAATATGAGGGCCGACAGGTTGGCTACGATTATAGCGGCAAAGAGCGAGTGGCCCAGAAGGAGTGGACTGAATAGCTTTATGAGTAAAGGGAAACCGGGAAAGAACGCAGTCAGATATCCGGGGTCCGAATTGTACCCCTCGTCGGCGATCTTGACGTAATGGCGCGCATCGTAGACATTCCAGATGCCTACCGTATACCCGTGCAGGTCCCGCTCAGGCAGGGCGACATCAGGGTAGTCGCGGAGCACGTGCGCGTGCGAATCCGGTGGGGCTACCGTCAGGATGCAATGCACCCCAGAGACTAAGGTAATACGAACGGCGAGCCACACCATGAAGCCAAACTTGAGCGCATCTTTAGCAACAATACGCTCAGACGATAGCTCGCTCTTTGATGTCGAGCATAGGAACCGTACCGCCCCGCACCGGGCTGGATGCAGCTCGCAAGATATTCCTCACTTTTCGGGACGCTGGAGGTTACGTAACTCGCCGACTTAGCGCGCTTCAAAAACCGTTACATATAATGGTGTCGTAAAGATTATAGATAATGCCGCTCCAAAAGGCATTAGCCAGAAATCACAAATAGGTACTGATACCCAATCAACATATGTACTACAGGAGACGTGTTTTAGTGGAACTGGCAAAGAGACTGTTGAAGTGGCCTCTCGCGCTATTGTTTGTTGTGAGCAGCGTTGCACACTTCACGAAGCGCGATTTCTACATGCGATTGATGCCTCCCTATGTACCGATGCACTCTGAAGTGGTCGCCGTGAGTGGGGTCGTAGAGGGCGTGTTGGGGTTGCTCCTGCTGGTCCCACGCACGCAACGTATTGCGGCATGGGGACTGGTAGTAACGCTCATCGCCATCTTCCCGGCAAACATACATGGAGCTATTACCGCGGGAACCCCTAACCCGGCGATGCCCGGCGTGCCCATCGAGATTGCCTGGCTCCGGCTACCCGTGCAGCCCATACTCGTCGCCTGGGCGTATTGGTACACGCGGTAGCGACAAGTTCATAGGGTCGGAAATAAAGGCTAGAGACCAGGCGGCCCCAACTTCACTTCAAATAGGAATTCCTTAAAGATGTGAAGTGAAGTTATAAGGAGGATAGCACTTATGACGCTGGGTGAATCTGCTCTGCACATAGACTTCTCTTAAGATGCGCAGTCCAGTTTGTGGCCCTCTCTACCGCTCCTTACCCCTGGTCTGAACGCTTACACAACTCTTCCACATGTTTGACCACACCCTCTGCGAAGGGTATAATGCCGGATGCGGACGGCGTGCCGCTATTTTGCTGCTTAATCGCGCACACCAGGTGTGCCAGAGCGCATCATATCGCCACATAAATGCGTAGATAGGGTGGAGGCAAAGCTTTGCAGGCTCTGGAGCGTTTTGAGGGATTTGTCGAGAGGTTGATGGAGGGGTCGTTCGCCCGCCTCTTCCGCAGCCCCATTCCAGCCCGCCGAGATAGCCAAGCGCCTTGAGCGCGAGATGGAAGCTCACCCTACCATCAGCGTCGGCCAGACCTACGTGCCCAACCACTACGAAGTTACCCTCCACAAAGAGGACTTCGCCGAGTTCGAGCCGTTTCGCCACTCGTTAGAGCACAACATGGCGGAGTTCATCTCGGACCTCGCAGCCGAGCGGGGTTACTCCCTGGTAGCGCGCCCCAGGGTCCTCCTCCAGGCAGGGAAGGGATGGCGCGACGTAGCATAGATGTAGTAGGTCGCCTCAGCGACGAGCCTGCGGCAGCGGCCCTCGCCAATGCCGGGCGCTCTAAAGCTGGCCCCCAGGCTTCTACAATGAACCTCGGCGGACCAGGCCCAAGTGGTGTCGCTCCTGGCGTGATCGACCGCACGCACGCCATGACGCACGTCCCGCAAGGTCCGCCACAAACAGGACAGTCCACCTACACGGACCGGTGTGGTCCCGCCCCCTGCATGGCTACAGCCCCTGACGGGTGAGCTGGGCATCGCAATTTCCAGGTGACCAAGACGCTCCTCTCCATCGGGCGCGGCCTCGACAATGACCTTGTGATAGACGACCCGCGAGTGTCGCGCCACCACGCACAGATAACGTTCCGCCACAATCATTATCTGCTACGAGACTTGCGGTCCACCAACGGCACCTTCGTGGGGAACCAACCCGTAGAAGCCGTAGTCCTCGCCTCGGCGACGTAATCTCTCTAGGCGGTCTCGTTAAATAGAGCAGGACCGAGTCAGTAGGTTACA
>CAWEQU010000018.1:0-158537 GCA_963811305.1 uncultured Chloroflexia bacterium | reverse complement strand
ACCGGAAGTATCAGAACGGCGCGCAAGCGCGATAAGAGCCGTAAAATCTGCTTCACCCGCTCACCTCCTCAAAAATCACGTATCAATAACAATATACACCGGTCAGCCATAAGCCGTTCATTGCTATAAAAGCCGCGCTGGAACCCTGCCATCAGGCGGGCGATAAATCGTCGTATTCGAGCACGTATGATATACTCATCCCATTAAACTGTGCACGCCGGCCCAGATTTTAATCGGGTCTTACTGGCCGCGCTATATGCAGTATCTGGTATAAAAGCATGTCTTCGCTTTGACTTTACAATTGGAGTGGCGGAGGAGAGGTACTAAATGTCCCCCATCGGTGATTGGCTAGCAGAGGCACAGCAGGCAGACTTCACAGGTCGCCAGGCCCAGCTTGACCTCTTCCGCGTGCTCTTACCCCTGGACCGCCAGAAAGCTCTGTCCGAATTGGGAGAGGACGCACGCCAAAGGGTTCAGTCACTTATCCTGCTCAATCGCCTCGCTTCACTGATAGTACTCGGCATACATGGCATTGGAGGCATCGGCAAGAGCCGCCTCCTGGCACAATTCCAGGCCCTCGCGGAAGAGTACAATGAGGAGTCAGACAGGCTGAGGCGAGACGAGCCGATATTGGTGGCACGGCTTGACCTGCAATCGCACAAGGGCATCCTCGACTTCCTGACTGCCATATATGAGCAGCTTTCTCCGCGTATGGAGTTCCCTAATTTCGAAGCGGGACTGAAGCTGCGCCAGGAAATAGAAGATCGCCTGCGCAAGAGCGAGGACATACATAAAGGTGCATTACAAACCCTCGGGCGGGGAGTTAGAGCACTGATAAAGGGAGTGCCCTTCTTGGGGGAGCCTATAGCTGAGATGCTCGTCAGTCCGGAGCAGATAGAGGCTGCTATCAGCACCATTTATGGAGCAGTAGGTCGCAAGGAGGGTGATTTCTGGATGAAACCGGAAGATGATCTGACCGACCGGCTCATCGCTGATCTACAACCCATATCTGAGAAGTATCGTTTTATATTCATGTTCGATACCTATGAGAGGATCGGCACACTCGATGAGTGGGTGCGTGAGCGTTTGCTGCCGAGATTGGGGAAGCGAACTTTGATGGTGATAGCGGGACGCTACTCTATAGAGGAGATAGGCTGGCAGAAATATTCAAGTCTAATGTGGCAACTTGATCTCCCTCTATTTTCAGGGAACGAGTTGCGGGAATACCTGGAGAAAAAAGGAGTTACAGACACGAGAGTAGCGACTAGGTTGGCGGACCGTACAGATGGGCATCCTCTCATCTTATCTATGTTCGCTGAACTTGCCGCGCATGGGAAAGTGACAGGCATTGATCTGAACCGCTCCGCGGAGAGTAAGAATGTCATCCAGCAATTGTTGAAAAGCATCAAAGAGAGAGTAGCAGAGAACTTGCAAACGGCGCTGGAGATTTGTGCCATCTTACGCGTGACCAATGAGGACAGTCTGGCCTATATGCTGGATCACCACGACCCGCACGACGTTGCCTCTACCTTTGACCAAGTAAGGGCGTTTGATTTTGTCAAGGTGCGTCCAAATGGTATAGCCCTGCATGACACGGTTTGGGCAGCTATGAATGAGGAACTGAGTTGGCGCAGTCCAGCCCACTATTACACACTAAACGCCAAAGCCGCGCAGTTCTACAAGCAGGCGCTGTCGCAGGGGACTGCTTCAGACCGCGACAACTATGAACTAGAGCATCTATATCATAGCATACAGATGGATGAGGTTGAGGGAATCAAGCTATTTCAGGGGATAGCTGAGGAGTTAGTGCGGTATCGTCTAGTCAGCCGTCTTAGGATCCTACTCAATGACGTCACAGATTACTTTCGATTTTTAGATAAAGAAAACAGTCGTCTATGGTGGGAATATTACACGGGTCGGTTAGCTCATCTCGAAACGCGTTTTACTGAAGCGATGAGTGTATATGAGCGGATTGGTAGTAATAACAACGCAGAGCCTAAACTGCAAGCTTATGCCTTCAGCGACCTTGGCTCTTGCTTGTCCTACCGCTACCAAGTAGTACAACCGGGTGGCCCAGAGAGGGCTATTTATGCAATCGAAAGGAGTCTCAATATTATTTCTGAACCCGATGCGAAGCTCATTGGGGGGTATATTGATAAAGCTGTTGTCTATCGAGCTAATGGCCAAGCGGAAGAGGCTTTAGATGCACTTCAATTGGCGTTGCAAGGCTTTGAACGTCTACAGGACAACTATAGTCTTGCGATTACCTGGGGGCATATGGCTGAAGCGCAGAGGGTAAATGGGAACTGGAAGGCATCGTTATCGGCGCGTCATAAAAGTTTTGAGACCCTATCCAGACTACCAAACTTCCTGCATCTCAGAGGTCACGTTCTTGGCGGTTTGATTTTAGCCTCGATAGGGCGCTATTACGAGTTGGAGCGAAATATAAGAGAGGCATTAGCTTTCAGACATAGCATAGGAGAGCCTGACTCTCTTGGTCCGCTGCGGGATTTAGGACTTGTTCTGGGCATGCAGGATAGATATACTGAAGCCAACGTGTGTTTTACTGAGTATCTAACTAATGCGCGTTCACTAAACATGACCGAACTAGAGGATATCACAGCATACCGATTTTGGGCCATCATGCTAATAAGGCAAGGATTACATCAGGAGGCTGCGAGCTATCTGAATAAGAGTTTGAGCATCAGCCATACGTGGAAGTATAGGCTTGCCGATATTGAGGTATTTTATTGGTTGGGGCAACTATCTGAGATTCAGAACGATCTCAATGAAGCAAGTAATCACTACCAGATGGGTCTCGAGTATAGCTGGGTCGGTAGGTATTATTTCATTGGGGGTTCCTTATGCGGATTACTTCGAGTAAAGTGCGCTCAACAGCAGTACGATGCTCTCCCTCCATTCCTCGCTGAAGCCGAGCAGCTTGCCCAACAGCATGAATACAACGACCACCTAGCGTCCCTCCGTCTCACTCAGGGGCATATCGCGTGGGATGGGCATATAGAGGACTGGGGCAGTGGGTTCGAGGCCGCGCTGGGATATTACAAACAAGCCCTCATCTATGCCCTGCGCTTCAACCGCTTCCTCCTGGACGAAGCCCTCTCCGGCAGAGAACGCGGCACGCCTCTGCGCCCCATCATCCCACACTGCCTTGAGCGGGGTGAAGAAGGTCGCAAGATGCTGGAAGCGCTGGCAGAATGGTGGGGCACAAACGATGTTGGCACCCCGCGCCCTGACACCATCTCCCCCATAAAAGAAGAGATGCCCTTGTTGAAAGCTGAGCGTAAGGCACGTGACCTCGAACCTGGCGATGGCTCTCCCCAGCGCACCATATTGGAGCAGATCAAGAGTGCTTTGTCGAAGCATAATCCTGCTGCGTAAGCATTCGGTCTAGGGATAAGTGCGGTGAGGAGACCCACAAACTAATCTTCCCACGTTAAGAGAAGTCTATTGCTAGATTAGATTCTACCGGCATCTGAAGCTCCCTCCTACTTACAACCTAACCTCCCATCTTAAGGAATACTTATGGGAGGTTAGGTTGGGTTCACCTGACTCCGACCACTGAATCCCTGTTTGACATCCCCCCACCTCGGTGCTATAATCCCAAAGCCCAGGCGCTACCTTCTCCTGGGCCATGTCTTGCCTATCGTAACCTTGTAGGGGCATGGCGCGCCGTGCCCCACATGCCACTACCTCTTATTCTACCTTCGTGACCCTGCCAGGAGAGATTTATGCCGGAAGAGACCCAGGCTGTCCAGACGCTCAACCCCGGCGCGCAGCGCATCGTCGCGGGCGCATTGCAGAGGCAGAAAGAAGCCGCGCACCCTCTGCTGGGTGCGAACCACTGGCTCCTCGAGCTAATAATGCGCCACGGGCCCATGGCCGAGGACCTGGCGCGTGGCCTGGAAATAGTCTCCCTGCAAAAGTACCTCCGCGAGCAACTTAGCGCCGGCAACGCGGGCGCGCCACTCGATAACGCCACCGCCACCGCGCAGGCCGTCGAGCGCGCCAAAGCCAGGGGTAAAGAGCAGGCTACCGAGCGCGACCTCGCCGCCGTCATCCTCACCGCCGCAGGCTACGAGCTAGTCGAGCCTTCCCCCGCCGGATTCGCCGCCGTCCAATCCGCAACCTCCTCAACCGCACCCGATCCAGGCACACCCTCCCTCAGTCCTAACTACAATCCCCGCGCCAGGCGTCCAACCCCCACCCTTGAGCAGTACGGGCGCGACCTCACGCGCCAGGCAGCCGAAGGCAAGCTCCCTACCGTCATCGGACGCGACCAGGAGGTGGAGCTAATCACCGAGACCCTCTGCCGCCGCACCAAGCGCAACCCTGTGCTAGTAGGCCCTGCGGGCGTGGGCAAGACCGCCGTCGTAGAGGGGCTGGCGCAGCGCATAGTCGAGGGGCGCGTGCCCGACGAGCTGAAGAGCGTGCGGCTGATCGGCCTCCAACCCTCCACCCTCGTCGCGGGAGCGAGCGTGGTAGGCGAGCTAGAGAAGCGCATGAAGGCCATACTGGCCGAGGCCTCCCAGGACGGCATCCTCCTCTTCATAGATGAGCTACACTCGATGATAGGCGCGGGTGGGGCCGTCGGCAGTGGCGACGTCGCCAGCCTCCTCAAGCCCGCCCTGGCACGTGGCGACCTCGCCTGCATAGCCGCCACCACCGACGACGAGTACCGCCGCTATATCGAGCCGGACGCCGCCCTCGAGCGCCGCTTCCAGCCCGTGCGCGTGCAGGAATTGACCCCTGAGCAGACCCTCGAAATCCTCTACTCACTGCGCGATGACCTGTCGAAGCTGCGCAAGGTAGAGATACCTGATGAGGTGCTCTCCACCCTCGTAGAGTTCGCTCAGAACTTCATGCGCAACCGCTACTTCCCCGATAAAGCGGTTGACCTCCTTGAGCAGTGCGTAGCCCACGCCATCACCCACGACAAGTCCACCGTCGAGCTATCCGACGCGAGGGCGGTTGTTGAGCGCATGGTCGGGATGCCGCTCGACCTGGGCGACAGGCTCACATCGCTCCGTGAGAAGCTGGCCGAGCGCGACCTCCTCAAGCCTGAAGATGTAGACGCGCTCATCAACCGCCTCGAAGTGACCATGCGCGGCCTCGACCTGCGCCTGTCGCGGCCAAACGCTGTCGTCCTGCTCATAGGGGATGCCGCCGAAGCAGACGAAGTTTTGAGCAAGATACTGGCGAAGGAGCTTTTTGGATCGGAGGAGCGCGTGGTGGCGATAGACTTCAGCCGCTTTGTCCACCCCGCCGACGTGACCTCCCTCATCGGCGCGCCCCCCGGCTACGTCGGCTACAGCGACAGCCTTCCCCTCCACAGGGTTGCCCAGATGCCCTGGTGCGTGCTGCGTTGCGAGAACATAGACGCCAGCCACCCTGCCGTGCTCGCGGTGATGACCCAGGCCCTATCTGCCGGCCTCGTAGCCGAGGCGCGGGGCAAGAATATCTACCTGAGCGACACAGTTGTGCTCCTCACTGCCGGCATAGATGCTGGGTCAGTTCGCCCATTCGGTTTCAGGCGCGCCGAGGGTGAGCCTGCTTCCAGAGCTTCTGATATTCAATCTGGAATTGCACAGGCGCTGGGCGACGAGCTTGCCAGCCAGGTGGACCTGGTCTGCTCCGAGGTGCCGATGGAAGGAGAAGCGGGCCGTCGCCACCTCGAAAAGTACCTTCTACCCGACCTTTCAGAGCGTTACAGCAAGCGTGGCGTCTCTCTGCATTGGGATGAGAGCCTCATCAAATGGCTTCTTGAGCAACACGGTGCCCACAGCAATCAGCGCGAATGGGAGCGGCTGGTGGATGAGCGGCTGAGTCCCCTCCTCGTCAAGTATCTGCCCTCGCCGAGCCAGAAGGATGTACAGTCGCTGATAGTGAAATACGAAGGGGACCAGATAAGGATCGATACGATTAATCCCGACAAACCCAACGAAGGAGGAAAAGAGTAATGGACGGTTCTACACCCGGTAGCAACGGTACAAGCGCCCCTGAGACGCCCGCGCCCCCCGCAACTCCCGCAACCCCGGCATCTGGCGGCATCCAGTTCCAGACGGCAGCCCAGGAGGAGAGTTATAACAAAGTAAAAGTGTGGATGAAGGAAATATTCGGCGACTTCGTTACCCCCCGCGAGGAACTCCCCTCCTTCGCCGTATATGTTGGCTCATCTTACTCGTCTGTGGCCATCATGCCCTGGGGCGATGACGACGCGGTAGTCACCACCCGCTCCTGGGTCGTGACGGGGGTGGAGATGACCCAGGAGCTTCTTTACTACCTCCTGCGCGAGAACGACACCATGCGCTTCGGCGCGTTTGGCCTCGATAGCGATAACGATGTCTTCTTTGAGCACTCCATCGTTGCCTCCACCGCCGATAAGGTCGAGCTAAAGGCGTCCGTCATGGCCGTAGTGATGACCGCAGACCGCTACGACGACCAGATAAGCAGCCGCTGGGGCGGCACGCGCGCGATTGACCGCAAATAGACGACAGACGACAGACGACGGACGACAGAAAGCAGTAGGCAGTAGGCAGTAGGCAGAATTTACGCACTACTCTCACGCATCACGCTTCAGCATCTGTCGTCCATCGTCCATCGTCCATCGTCCATCGTCTCTCAAAAGCCATGCCCCGTGCAGACCGCGCCGACAAGGACCTCGACTCGTCCACAGAGATACTGCTGGCCGAGCATGAGCGCCTGTCAGATTTGTTCCTGTACAACTCGGACTTGGGCGAGAAGCGCACAACCGCCTACCTGACGCTGGTCTCTCTAAGTGTAGGTGGGTTGCTCGGCTTCTCCCAATTGGATATAGACCAGACGACCATGCTCGAACTGAGTGCGGGGATACTGGCCGGTATTTTCCTGCTAGGCTTTATCACCTTTTTCCGCTTGATCGAGAGGCGCATCCGCAACACTGAATACCTGCGCGCCATCAACCGCATCCACGCCTACTTCGCCAACAACGACCCTGAGGTGGGGCTATACTTCTTCTGGCCTCACGCCGACGACGTGCCCTCATTCTCAGGCAAATTCAGCGACTTCACCGCTCTCCGGGAGATAATAGCCATTCTGAACAGTGTCTTCTTCGGGACGGCAGTGGTGCTCCTGGGGCACCTGTTGCAGCCTGAGCCGCGAAGCGTAATCTCAGAGTTGGTCGTTCTAGGTATCATACTCGGCATCGGTGTCCTGGCCGCCCAGATTGCAATAGAGACGATAGTGCTGCGCAAGGAAGAAAGAATAGCGCAGGCCGCCATCAGGTTCCCAAGTAGCAGGTTATCTTCACCAGGTGAAGAGTAGACATGTAGGGGCGTGCCGTCGGCACGCCCAGCCAACCTTTTATACAGAAGAATTCCTTCCCGCTAGATAAAAATCAGGGCTGTGAGATGTATCTCACAGCCCTGATTTTTATCTAGCTCTTAGGCATCGCTTCCAGCCTTCACAGCTCGAAAGCGTCCTCCCCGGACACTATTTGCTAGTAGCGGCGACCACCACCACCGCCACGACTGCCTGAGCCCATCTGGCTGAAGCAGTCGGAGCAGTAAACGGGCTTGTCGCCACGGGGTACGAAGGGCACCTCGGTGTCCTTGCCACAGTTGGCGCAAACCACCTGGGTCATCGTGCGCTCGGAGCGGCCATAGCCACCTCCGCCGCCTCCACCGTAGCCACCGCTGCTATATCCACCGCCACCGTAGCTGCGGCCTCCGCCGTAGCTGTCATCGTAGCCGCTATTGCGCGTGGCCTTCTTGGCTGCGCGGCAATCAGGGCAGCGGCTAGGCTCCCCGAAGCCCTTCTGCGCGTAGAACTCTTGCTCGCCCGCAGTGAAAGTAAACGTGTTACCGCAGTCGCGGCACGTCATGATCTTGTCTGCCATATCTTTCTATTTTCCCCTTTTCGTGTGTAAAAAACCTGGAGTTGTTGTGGTGAGGTCTGGCCAGTGGGCTGTTCTGAGGGCGCTCGCGCGATACCGGGGAGGCTATAGATGCGGATTACCTTTTTGAGACATGAAGCTTGCCAGCTTCTACCATATATATTTTACCACATACGCGTGCCTGGCGCAAGTGGGTACTTTTATGCCTGTTACCCTACCTACCTTTGGGTCATAGCCATCAGCATCCTCTTCATGTATTATTGCTCTATGGGGGGAGTAGGACTTCAGCCTGTAACTCCTAGCGCGTTCGAGAATCTTCTCCATACCCATTACTCACAGCCAAATCCAAAATCCGCAATCTAAAATCCAAAATCGTCCCATGCGTATTTTATTCATAACCCCACGCTTTCCATACCCGCCTCTCAAGGGAGACAGCCTCCGCACCTACCACCAGTTGCGCGTGCTCAGCCGCGACCATGAAATCACCATCCTCAGCCTGGCAGAAGCGCCTGTAAGCGCCGAGGATTACAAAGAGGTAGCCAGTCTGTGCGAGCGAGTGCTTGTTGTGCCCCTGCCAAAGTGGCGTGCCATGCTGAACATGGGTCTGGGCATCCTCTCACGGCAGCCGCTACAGGTGCGCTATTACGCGTCGAGTGCATTCAGGCGACAACTCCGCGCTACCCTGGAGGTTGAGCAGTTCGACGTTGTACATGCCACTCTTATACGTATGCTCCCCTATGTGTGGGATTTGCAGGGTCCGACTGTTGTGGTCGACCTGATCGATTCTTTGAGCCTGAACCTCTCCGCGCGCTACAGGGAAGCGCGTGGCCTCAAGCGCCTCGCCTACGGGCTGGAATACAAGCGAGTGCGTGCATACGAGCGCGCCGTGGTACGGCACTTCCCTGAGTTAGTCGTATCATCCCCCGCAGACCGCCAGGTTCTTACCTCACCGGGCGACATGAGCAGCGACAATATCAAAGTTATACCCAACGGGGTAGACGTTGACCGCTTCCCCTTCCAGAGTCAGGAAGAGCGTGAGCCTGAGACCCTGGTCTTCACCGGCAACATGGGCTACCCGCCGAACGAAGAGGCAGTCCTATGGTTCGCGGGCGAGGTATGGCCCCTGCTCCGTGCCAGGCGTCCGAACGTGCGACTGTGGGTGGTCGGCACAAACCCCGGCGATGCGGTTCGCGCCCTCTCCGGTACCACGCCCGGTATAGAGGTGCTGGGACAGGTCCCGGACGTTACCACGTACCTGCATCGTGCAACTCTCAGCCGTATGCCCCATGCGCACGGGATCGGGCATCCAGAATAAGGTACTTGAGGCGATGTCGGCAGGCGCGCCGGTGGTCGCTACAGCCCTTGCCAACCGTGGCGTGCGTGGCGTCCCAGGCCGCGACCTCCTCGTAGCGCGCGCCCCACAAGAATTCGCCTCCTCCGTCTTGAGCCTCCTGGATGACCCCGCCAGGCGCGCATGTCTGGCCGCATCAGGCCGCTCCTTCGTCGAAACCCATTACAGGTGGGAGCAGCACGCCCAGAGCCTGGCCAAAAGCTACTCTAGGAGTGCGGAGTGCGGAATGCGGAATGCGGAATTGGACGACAGACGACGGGCGAAAGACGGAATTACAGCGCATCACGCATCACGCATCACGCATCACGTTTCATCATTCCGCACTCCGCACTCCGCACTCCGCACTAACGTCCTGATGATGACCGACGTCACAGGCCGGGGTGGGGCGGAGAAAGCCCTTGTAGACCTAGCAGTGCGCCTTGACCGCACTCGCTATAACGTGACAGTATGCGCTAGCCGCAGTGCGGGCAATTACCAGCCCATACTGGACGAGGCGGGCGTCCGCACTATCATCCTCGACCGCAAGTCGCGCTGGGAGACCTACAAGCTCCTCGGTCTGCTCAAGCTGATGCGCAGGGAGCGAATCGACATCCTGCACACCCATCTCTTCGGCTCCAATACCTGGGGCCGCATCCTCGGTAGGCTGGCGGGCGTGCCCGTTATCATCGCGCACGAGCATTGGTCTTCCAAGTCGCAACGCGAGGTATGGGTAGACCGCCTCCTCTACCGCCTGAGCGACCGCATACTGGTCCCCTCCGAGGCGAGCAAGCGCATCGTGATGGAGATGGAGCGTATCCCCGCCCACCGCCTCAGCGTGCTCTATAATGGCGTAGACATCTCGCACTTCAACCCCGGCAGCGCCTCTGGCTGCGAGGTGCGGCGTGAGCTTGGCATCAGGTGTGAGGAGCTTGTGATAGGCACCGTTGGCCGCCTCAGCCCGGAGAAGGGTGGTGTGGATGTGCTGATACGCGCCGTTGAGCGCCTGCACCGTGACCACCCGCGAGCGCGCCTAGTGGTGGTAGGGGACGGCCCCCTGAAGCCCGACCTGGAGAAGGTGGGAGATGATCTAGGCTCAAACGTAATATTTACCGGCACGCGCACCGACGTATCACGCCTCCTATCTGCTATGGACATATTCGTGCTCCCCTCCCTCAAAGAAGCGATGCCCATCGCATTATTAGAGGCGATGGCGATGCGCCTCCCCGTAGTGGCGACCCGCGTGGGTGGCGTACCCGAAATCGTAGAAGATGGCGAGAACGGCCTCCTCGTCCCCCCAGGTGACGAGCCAGCCCTACATGCCGCCCTCCAACACCTCGCAGATGATCCCGCTCTCATGTCCACCGTCGCGCACGCAGGTCAGGCCCACGTCCAGGCTAATTTCACCCTGGATAGCATGGTCGCCCGCGTCGAGCAACTATACGACACTCTAGCGAAGTCCAAAGTCCAAAAGTAGTCGGAAGCAAGAAATTAGAAGTTAGAAGTTAGAAGTTAGAAGTTAGAAATATTCACTGCTCTCGTCTATCGTCTATCGTCCATCGTCCGTCATCCGTCGTCCAATCCGAAATCCAAAATCACGTAGGGGGTTAGCCCGTGGAGATCAAGGCATACATACGCACCATAATGCGCTACTGGTTCGTCGTCGTGCTGGTGACGCTCGTTTCGGGGGCGACGGCAGCGTTCCTGGTGAGCGTCAAGCGGCCCGTTTATAGCGCCAATGCGCGTGTGGCGACGCGCCCCGCCGCCGTTCTATCCGACACTCGCACCATAGTTGACCTCCTGGGGCAGATGACCGCGCGCTCCGTGACCGGCACCTTCGCCCAGGCATTTACTTCAAGCGATGTGAAAGCCGCGGCGCGCCAGGTTGTTGGCCTCTCCGAAGAGGACGCAACCGATTACCCCCTGGAGGCGAACATTCTGCCCAACTCGCTGGTGCTTGAGGTCAGCGGCACCGGCCCCGATCCAGGTATGCTCGTCAACTACATAAATGCCACCGTAGACGCCACCGTACAGCGCGCCTCCACGTTATTCCGCGTTGTGGATTTAGTCCCTCTCGACCCTGCCCACTTCCCCCAGGCCCCAACCTCTCCGCTGCCCTCACGCGACATCCCCTCTAGGCATAGCGCTCGGCCTCCTCTTGGGCATCATGCTTGCGCTCACCATCGATTATTTCCGCACCCCAAGAGCCGCCAACAACCTGCGCGCCCTCCCCACCACTCCTGCCCAGCGCGAGCGGCGCGATGCGTGATTATTAAACGCCAAGACGCCAAGACGCCAAGATAACCAAGAACGCCAAGATTCTTTATGGTTCACCGCAGAGACGCAGAGTTCGCAGAGGTTTTATAGGTAGGATTAGAAGTTAGAATATCACGCATCACGTTTCACGTTTCACGTTTCACGCATCATTCCGCACTCCGCATTCCGCGTTCCCCACTCAAAAGATGTCTGCACAAGCCACCCAACTCACTCCACAATCTACAGTCTTCAGTCCTGTCAACGTCGCGTTGATGGCAGGGGCGGGGTTGGGCATTGCTATAGGTTACGGCGTGCCGCTCACTTATCTGTTGGCGGGGCTAATCATACCCTTTAGCCTGCTTCTCACTCTTGCCCGCCCACACCTGGCTGCGATGGCCTACGCTGTCCTGGTCTTCACCGACCTCCTTAGCATCCTGGTCAAGTATCATGGGATGCCTGCTCTGGCGCGGTTCGCAGGGTGGGCGGTCTTTGGGGCAGTGTTGGGCTATCGCCTCATCGTGCGCCGCGAGGGGCTGGTAGGCGACAGGGTGACGGTGTGGCTCGCTGCTTATGGCGGTCTCGTAGCCCTCGGCCTCGTATACGCCCGCTCTTCGGAGGCTGGTGATGTCGAACGTGGTGGAGTTCACGCGTATCTTCCTTGCTTACCTCATAATCATCAACACTATTACCACCACAACTAGACTTCGGCGCACTCTCTGGCTGCTCCTAGCGGCGGGGGTATTCCTCGCTTCCCTCACAATCTTCCAATCGCTCACCGGACAGTTTGAGAACGATTTCGGCGGACCTCGCTCAGTTCCGCGTTAGCGAGATCACCGGCACCAACGACGCGCCTCGCCCCGGCGGCACACTCGGCGATGCCAACTATTACGGCCAGAGCCTCCTCATTCTCCTCCCCATCGCCCTCTACCAGCTTGTCGAAGGCCGCTCCCGAATGGCGCGGCTGGCGGGCGGATTGGGGAGCCTCTCCCTCGTCAGCGCGATTATATTCACCTATTCTCGCGGTGATGCCGTCGCTATGGGCACCGTCCTTGTCGCGGCGGTGCTGTACAAGCGGCCTAATCCCCTCTACTTCCTGGGTGGGTTGGTGGCTCTTCTAATCGCGATACCCTTCCTGCCGAGCAACTACGTGTCGCGCCTCACCACAATCGCGGACGTTGCCAGCTCCAACCGGCAGGCCATTCTGAGCGAAGATTTGGTGCGCGGGCGGGCGGGTGCGACGTATGCCGCGGTGGAGATGTTCCTGGACCACCCCCTACTTGGCGTCGGACGGGAGAACTATCCTACATACCAGCTTGAATACCTGGCACGGGACCAGCTTCGCCAAATTAGCCCACGGCATCCCTCCCCACAACCTCTACCTGGAAGTGGCGGCGGAGCACGGGTTATTGGGCATCGTCGTGGTAGGCGGCCTCCTCTTCATGACGTGGCGTGCGCTATTCGAGGCTCGTCGACGCTTCAGGAGCGCGGGCGACGATACCCATGCCGAGTTAGCTGCCTGGCTCTCTATCGGCCTCCTCGGCTACCTGGTAAGCAGCCTCTTCCTGCATGGCGCGCACATCTGGATGCTCGGCTTGCAGATTGCCCTCATCGTCGCGCTGAGGCAGCTATCGCGTGCCGCCTCTCCCGACTTAGTTTCTCCAAACCTCCCTGTGTTAGCGCCCGTACTGCCGACTTTCGCCCCACGCGAGTCTGTCTCCCTATCTACACTCCAGCCCACCGCGAAACCTCAGAGGCTCAAATCAGGGGCACGCACCTTACGATCTCTTTTCCGGGTAGGCGCTCGCGCCCTGTGGATAGCGCCGTCACAGATAGCAGCGCAAACGTAGAGGGCGATGAAGCCAGGCGCAAGCTGTGGCTGGATGCCGCGGAGAGAGCGCGGCAACGAGGCGACTCGATGACCGCACGAGCCCTGGTTGACGCAGTGCTGGCGCGTGACCCTGACAACGAGATCGCCTGGCAGATAGACCTGCGCCTGCGCTTCTCCGCGCCCGTATCCCCCTCATTACCCGTAGCCACGCTCACGACCACAGGGACCGCTCAACCTCCTTCCCCTCCCGAATCACCTGCCTCTCAAATAGCCACCGAGCCGCAAACGAGCGCGCAGCCCAGAACGGCGTACAAGGTGGCCCAGCCCTTCCGAGATGAGTGGCGGCGTCTCGGCGGCGCACAGGTCCTGGGGGTCCCTATAAGTCCGGCGTTCATAGAGCCTACCCCTGAGGGCCGGGCCATCATCGTGCAATACTTCACCCACACACGCATGGAGCGTTACCCCGAATACAAAGGCACCCCTAACGAAGTGACCCTGGCTCGCCTCGGCACGGAAGTGCCCATCGAGGGTGTCGTGGCGTCGCCCCTGCCGGAGATACTGGGAGGTCAACAGGTGTCGCTCGCGCCGGGGAGCATAAGCACCCCCTGGAAATTCTCGATATTCTGGCACCTCAAGGGTGGCGAGCTGGTCCTGGGCCGCCCGATTACCCCTGTGCTGCTCTGGACAGCGCCCGATGGCTCATCTCGTGCCGTGCAATACTTCGAGCGCGCCCGGCTTGAGCACCATGCTGACCGCGTCGGCACCGTAGACGAAGTACAATTGGGTGAACTCGGCAGTGAGGTCTTTGAAAGACGCTATGGCGGCAAGCGGTATGTCAACTAAAGCTCGACACGACTCCTCTGTCACAGTTCTCGCCTACCACCGCATCGCCACGCCCGCGAGCCAGCCGGAGCTTGCCCCCACCCTCATAGACGCCTACCCAGCCGACTTCGAGGCGCAGATGCGCTATCTCGCGGTGCATTACAATGTGGTGTCATCCTGGGACCTCGTGCGGGCATTGCGGGAAGGGTACACCCTCCCCCGCCGCGCGGTGATAATCACCTTCGACGATGGCTACCGTTGCTTCAATGAGACCGCCATGCCCATCCTGCGCCGCCTTGGCCTCCCCGTGACCCTATTCGTGCCCACTTACTACCCCTCGAACCCGGGCGCGCTCTTCTGGTGGGACGCGCTGCACCGCGCCCTGATGCTCACCACTCACACGTCGCTGGAAGTGCGGAGTGCGGAGTGCGGAGTGCGGAATTTTGTATTGGATACACCGGTCCAACGTGCGGCGGCTTTTGAGCAGCTAGTCCCCATGATTGAGCGGTTGGAGGAGGCAGAAGCGAAGCGTTTGTTTGATTGCATATTGGAGCAATGCCAGGTCGAGCCGAACTCCGAGCCTCATATGCTGGGTTGGGAGGAGATAGCCGAGCTTGCCGCCGAGGGTGTTGCTGTCGGGCCGCACACCCGCAACCACACCATCCTCGCGCAACTCACCCCTGAGCGGGCGCGTGATGAGGTTGCCTGGTCATGGTCCGACTTGCAGGCCCGCATCCCCAATCCTCTCCCCATCTTCTGCTACCCGAACGGCAAGCCCCACGCCATCAATCGCTCTGCTGTCAATTCTGTAAGTCAATCCGGGCTGGTGGGCGCTTATACGATGGTGGCGGGACTGAACAGGGTAGGGCGCACGAACCCATATTTGCTGTACAGGGTGGGCGCGGTAGCCGGGGAATCGTTGCGCCGCTTCTCCCTCAAAGTCACGTTAGCGGGACGCGTCTACAGGCAACTTAAGGCGCTCGCCCGCCGCAAATCGGAAGCGTTCATCTTGTGATAAGCTGGGTGCGCCGCAGCCGCTTGCGGACGGCGATTTCTCTTGTCCTGTTATTGCTGGTCTTATGGGTCGGGATCGATTTTGCCTATGTGAGTATAGGCGCAGAGACCGACCACGCTATCCCCGCTGACGTGATAATCGTCCTAGGCTGTCGCATCCACGGCGATGCGCCCGGCGGCTTCAGCCACTGCATCCGCGCCCGCGCCGACCACGCAGCCGACCTATATAAGCGTGACCTCTCCGACCACATAATCGCTACAGGAGGCGCGACGGAGGATGGTCGCGGTCCTACCGAGTTGTCGGTCCTCTACGGCTTGCTGCGGCAGGATGGCGTGCCGGAGAGCGCCATCACCCAGGAGAGCCAGGCCCAGAACACCATCCAGAATATCTCCTACAGCCAGGCCATCATGCAGGCGAAAGGCTGGCGCACCGCCATCCTCGTGACCGAGCCATTCCACATCAATCGCGCATCTCTCATAGCGCGAGACGTCGGAATGACCATTTACCCTTCCCCCGCCCTCGACACCCCCAACTGGACCCAGCCTCTCGTCCGCGTCTACAACCTGAGCAGGGATACGTTGTCGCTCATGCTGTACCAGGTCAAATGGCTTGTCGGCATACAGGAGTAAGGGAATTATTCGTGGACGAGCAGCCTATTTCGGGTTAGTTCTAAGAAGTCATTACCTGTGAACAGCTTAGGCAAGACCTCTATCCACCTGAGAAATAGTGCTTCCAGGTCCGCGTTCGTGATATTACCCGTTGACACTAATAGCAGTTTGGGTGGCTGGCGTGCGACCCAGAATGAATTCATGAAGTCTGCATCCTTCGTCACGACTATACGCTGCTCTCGTACAGCTATCTCAATGATTTCATCGTCTGGTGTGCGATTTCCGCGTGGCAAGTCCCTCGTATGTACAACATCATGACCGGCATCTCTCAGGCGATAGGCCAGTCGGCGTGGCAAGTGGGCGTCAACCAGGAACTTCATCCCTTGATGAGTTCAACGCGCTTGATTTGACTGAGGCGCGCCGCAAATTCCAGAGCAGCAAGCAAGTCCTCCCGCTCAAGGTCTTCGTAGTCCGCCAGGATTTCCTCCATTGACATGTCGGAATGAGTAGCTCAAGCAGCACTTCAACTGGGTAACGCAAACCACGAATGCAGGGTTTACCGTGGCAAATATCAGGATCAATTGTGATCCGGTCTAGCAAATTTGTCATTCCCATATTAACTTCCCCAATCTACTTTTACGTGCTCATGAAATTACGGTAGTTCGAATAATACACAAGAGCGGACTGACCTCCATACCGACAATATACGTCCCTGATTGCAGTATGTCAACGCTGATGAGTCCGCAGCATAGTAGTAACCCGTTCTACAGAAGGGCTTATTACCTTCTTGCATCCACCTGACCGTATTCGTCAACCCTTCTGTCAACCCCACACGCGGCTCATACCCCAACCTGGCGCGAGCCGGGCCTATATCAGCGAGCGAGTGGCGCACATCCCCTTTGCGCTCAGGCGCGAATACTGGCTCAAGGTTCGTGCCCAGGAGGGAGTTCAGCTCTGCTATAAGGTCGAGGAGGGAGATGCTGACCCCGCACGCGATGTTGAGCGCCTGCGCCATCCGCCGCATCCGTCTCGCAGGCAAGCAGGTTAGCGTCCACTACGTTGCTCACATAGGTGAAGTCCCTCGTCTGTAGTCCATCGCCGTACACAGTTGGCTGCTTCCCTGCCAGGATCGCAGCGGCGAACGCTGCAATCGCGGCTGCATAAGCCGAGGTGGGGTCCTGCCTCGGTCCGAAGACGTTGAAATAGCGTAGAGCAACCGTAGGCAGACCGTATACCCTGTGGAACACCTTGCAATATTCCTCTCCCGCCAGCTTATTCACCGCATAGGGCGAGAGGGGCTGAGTGGGCATATCCTCGCGCTTGGGCATCGTGGGGCTGTCACCATACACCGACGATGAGGACGCGAACACCACCCGCTTCACGCCCCGCGTCCCGCGCCGCCATCAGCACCTTCAACGTGCCTGTTGCATTCGCCTCGTGCGACTGCATAGGCTCCTCTACCGAGCGCGGCACCGATGGGATAGCGGCCTGGTGTAGCACATAGTCTACCCCCTCAAACGCCCTCTGTAACAGAGCATCATCCGTCACACTCCCCTCGAGGAACTCAATCCTGTCCATGAGCGGTTCGAGATTCCGCCTGTACCCCGTTGAAAGATTATCCAGGGCGCGCACCCTCTCTCCACGCTTCACCAACTCCTCAACGATATTAGAGCCAATAAACCCCGCGGCCCCAGTCACCAGGTATGTAGGCATTCATCAGTCCTTTTCTCTTCTATTTCAAAAGACCCAAACACTCTTCGCCACAACTCCAAACCCAAAAATCCTTTGTGTTCTTTGCGTCTTTGTGATTAAAATCCTCACGCATCACGTTTCACGTTTCACGCATCACGCTCGCCCTGCGGCGGAACACCCCTGTGCCCAGCGTGACCAATCCTCTCACAGCGCGCCGGTCCAGCAGCCACACCATACCCACGTAAGCTACGGCCCCTACCATCACCGCGAGAGCGAGCACCGGGATGCTTGTCAGTGTAGGGTCGAGCATCGTTACCCCCCACATAGCGAGCGCCATAATTATCGCGGCCCCGAAGGGAGGCCATATAGCCCGCAGATTGGACGCCACGCTGATATTCACGAAGCGCGCTATAACGACCATATCTATCGCTATTCCCACCGACTGCACGATAACCTGCCCCCATGCCACACCCTCGATCCCCGCTATGACGGCCCCGGTCCACAGGACCGGCACGAGCAGCATCAGCTTGACGAAGCTCAGCGTGTTCAGGATGCCAGGTCTCCCCACCGCTTTGTACACCACTCCGGGCCAGTGGCTGATCGCACCCAACACCATGTACACCGACAGAAGCTGCATCACAGGTATCGCCGGGTCCCACCTCGCCTGGAAGAGCGCATGCATAATCGTAGGTGTAGCCGCCGCCAGCCCGAAGCCAAGCGGGGCAAGTATCAGCAGCATGTAATGTTGCATCCTCAAGTACGCCTCTCGCATGGCGGGCAAATCGGCCTGTAGGCGTGCTGCTACCGGGAACGCCACTGCGGAAACCGCCCGCGACAGGTTGCTGATTATCATCTCAGGGATGCGGAATGCCAGCGTGTATAGCCCCAGCGCCGCCTCCCCCAGCAGGCGTGCGATGATGAAGTAATCTATATCGGCCACCATCGTGCCGAGGCCGTTCGACATCATAATCTGCGAGCCGTAGCCCGCCATCGGCCTCAGGAGGCTGCGGTCGAGCATGCGGCTGGGCCGCCACTTAGATGTCGCCCACAGGAGGATGGTGGCTATACCCTCGCCCACAACCTGCCCTATCACCAGGCTCCACACGCCCCAACCCATGAGCGCCAGCACGACGGACAGCGCACCCTTTACCAGCGTGCGCCCCACTTCGGGCACCATGCGTCGCCTGTAATTGATCTCCTTTTGCAACAGCGCATCGTGCGTGCTGCCGAGCGACGCGAATAGGAGACTGAGACCCAGCACCCGCAATAGAGTCGCCATCAATTCGGCCTGGGCAGGGTTACCAGTCTTGAAGAACTGCACAGTGATGGGCGCGAGGAACCAGTTGAGCGTAAAGAGCGCAACGCCGATGCCCGCGCTGAGCCAGAAGGCTACGTTGGCCGCAGCTTCTCTCTCCCCTCTCCCTGGCGGTAAATAAGAGCCGCGCCGATCCCGAAGTCCCGAAATATCTCCAGCACCGTAATGACCAGCAGTGCCATGCCGACCAGCCCGAACTCTTCCGGCGTAAGGAGGCGCGCCAATATAAGGGTCGCCACGAATAGGAGACCCTTGCTGACCAGGAAAGCCGCGTAATTCCAGGCCGCACCCTGCGCAGCCTGCTTGCCCAAACTCATTTAGCCTCTCTTGTGACGGTAGCAGGTGAAACGTGATGCGTGATGCGTGATGCGTGATGCGTAATAAGCCTTGCGAGAACTGTACCCTTTAGCCTGTCATTCTGAGCGAAGCGAAGAATCGAAAAATCTATCCACACATCCAAGCTCGGATATTCCTCACTTCGTTCGGAATGACAGGTGGAGAGTTGCTCCCCTATCGAGACATCTACTGTCCTGGCTCTGAGTCAATCCTGACTACCGATGATCCACCGTTGCTCGCACGTGTGCGCTATGGTAGAATGCGATGGGCGCTCCGACCCCTATGTAAACTGAAACGTCCTCTACCCATCTTAGCTTACACTTATCTCGGCACGGAAGCTATACCCACGCCTAGCTATTTTGTGGGCACCTTTACCCGACATGTTGGCTACTCCCCTCACCACCGCCATCATTATATCAGGCTCTCGTGATTAGACGCGCAGCTAAACACGCTTTCTACCGGGCGGTCTACCTGGCAGGTCGTCCTGCCCGCGATGGCGGTATCACCATACTCAGCTACCACTCGATAGACGAGCACAATACGCCTCTCTCCATCTCTCCTACTCTATTCAGGGCACAAATGCAGGTTTTGTCCGAGGAAGGATGTGTAGCGCTCACTATGGCGCAAATAGCTGAGCATCTAAATGCGCAACGCCATTTCCCACACCGAGCAGTGGCTATTACTTTCGATGACGGTTTCGCCAACGTTCTCACAGAGGCCGCGCCTATCATGGCCGAGTATGGCTTCGTTGGCACTGTATACGTGATTACAGGCATGGTTGGGCGTATGACACGGTGGACCGACCGGGGAGTAGCTCTCCCCTCTCTGCCCCTCCTAACCTGGCCCCAGATTGCTGAGTTGCAAGAAAGAGAGTTCGAGATAGGCGCTCATTCGGTGACGCATGGCTTCCTCACCCAGTATCCACCTGATGCTCTCCGGCGCGAAGTGGTAGAATCACGGGATGCGATAGAGCGTGAGCTTGGTTCCTCAGCAGGCACATTTGGCTACCCACAGGGTGACTATAACCGCCTCGTGGTCGCTTCGGTAATGTCAGCAGGCTACGCCACTGCCGTCACCGTCGACCAGGATCGTGCCACCCTCCGTTCTGACCCTTTCACGCTGCCCCGCCTCCTGGTAAGCGGCAATACCACGCCCACCATGATGAAAGCCTTCGTCGCCCCCACCATCGGCCCCGCCTACAAGCTAATCAACTTCGCCTTCAAGCGCATCCTCAGGCGTAGACGTTGGCCCCGCCGCGCTCCGGGTGAGATAGACAGCATGGGATCAGAACCAATGATTAGTGAAACGTGAAATTATGTGAGATCAATAACCTTGAATAACGAAGTATCATTTTCCCTGTCATTCTGAGCGGAGCGAAGAATCTCCGAGCTTGGGCGTGTAGGGGACAGCTTTAGATTCTTCGCTCCGCTCAGAATGACACAGAGAGGAGTCCTGTCTTAATCAGGCTCTTAGACTTTAGACTAACATGACACCAAGAGTCCTACACGCAATTCGAACTGTGGACGCACGCCAGACGGGCGGAGCTGAGGAGTTACTGTTGCTCCTCTCTCCAGCGCTCCTTGAGCGGGGGCGCTTCGACCCTACAATCATGCTGCTCCGCAAGCCCGACCCCACAGCCGATCCTGCGAAGGATTTTGGCAACCGTGCGCGCTCGCTTGGCCTCGACGTGCTACCTCTCCAACATATGAAGATGCGCCCCGGCTGGCTGCGCGCTTTGCCACGCCGTATGGGTATCTCCATAATCCACATGCATGGTCAGCGGGCTAACTACTTCGTCTGGCTGATGCGCCGCCTCTTTCCGAGGGCCTGGGGGCGAGTGCCCCTGGTCGCCACCGTGCATGGCTGGGTGCAGGACAACTTCGTTCGCAAGGTCGTCACACGCCTGGAGTTCATGACCCTGCGTGACTGCGACCACGTCATCACAGTCTCAGAGCAGCAGCGCCGTACCCTCCTGGACAAGGGCTTCAAGCCCGACCGAGTGAGCGTGGTACGGCCCGGTGTTCCTTATCTCGCCTCCGGTGAGCGTCACGCCGCGACTTCGCAAGAGCGCGCTGTCGCCCGCGCACGCTGGGGTTTACCAGAGGATGCCTATGTCATTACCGCGGTCGGCAGGCTCTCCACCGAGAAGCGTTTCGACCTCTACCTGGAAATGTGCGCTGCGCTCGTCCAACCCCTACCTGAAGCACGCTTCCTGCTCGTAGGTGGAGGCAAACAGGAGGCGAACCTGCGCGCCCTTGCCTCCAACCTCGGCCTTGACGACCGCCTGACCTTTACCGGCCTCACACGCGAGATGGAAAGCATCTACGCTGCCACCGACCTGCTCGCGCTCACCTCCGACACCGAGGGCACCCCCCACGTCCTCCTCGAAGCGATGGGTAGCGGCATCCCGGTGGTCTCTACATCGGTAGGCGGCGTCCCCGAATTCATCACCCACGAAGAGCATGGCATCCTCGTCCCCCCAGGCGACCGTGACGCCCTGGTAAGAGCCGTCATGCGCGTCCACGGCGACAGAACCCTGGCCGCTCGCCTGATAGCTGGTGGTAGCGCAGTCGCTGCCGAGTTCACCGTCGACCGCATGGCCGAGGGGGTGGAAAGTGTGTATGTTAAGGTGTTGGGTAGCCCGACTGAAACGTGAAACGTGAAACGTGATGCGTGAGATTCATCCCTAATTCGTAACTCGTAACTCGTAACTCGTAATTCCCAAAGAACCTCTGCGCACTCTGCAACTCTGCGGTGAACCAATAAAAAACTTGGCGTTCTTGGTTATCTTGGCGTCTTGGCGTTGAGAAAAGATATGACGAGAAAAATCCGTTTGCTACAACTGATAGACCACCTGGGCAACGGCGGTGCCGAGCGGCTGCAAGTCACCTTTGCGGCGGGGATAGACCGCGACCGCTTTGACCTCCACGTATGCGCTCTACGTACCGCGCCCGGCCTCTCTATCACCCCTGAGCTGCGCGCTCTCGGCGTGCCCGTGACGGAGCTTGACCAACGTAACGCCTACGATATTCCGGCCCTCCTTTCCCTCGTCTCCTACATCCGCCGCAATCGAATTGACATAATACACACACACCTTCTCGCCTCCGATATAATGGGGCGCATGGCGGGCTTCCTCACGCGGCGGCCCGTCGTCTCCACGATCCACAACTCCCGCGAAGATCTCGACGCCGAGCCGCCTCGCCGCCAGTGGCTCGAGCGTTGGACGGCTCGCCTCATGGCCCGGCGTCTGATAGTGGTGTCGGCCCTGCTGCGAGAGGAGATAGCGTCCTGGTTCGGCGTGCCTCTGAAGCGCGTCGTAACTATCCCTAACGGGGTAGACATAGCGCGTTTTCACCGTGGGGCTGAGTTTGACCGCGCGGCGGTTCGATATGAGCTACTGGGCGGCGACTACCCGATGGTCATAAACATCGCGCGCTGGACACCCCAAAAGGACCAGCGGACTCTCATAGAGGCGGCGCGCATCGTCTTGGAGGCGCGGCCCGACGCTCGCTTTGTGCTAGTCGGGCACGGTCCCCTATATGACGACCTCGTAGCCCAGGCTGCTGAAGGGGGCATCTCCGACAAAGTAATCTTCGCCGGCTTCCGAGATGACGTGGCCGACGTGCTGGCTGCCAGCGACCTCTTCGTTCTTTCCTCTCTGTGGGAGGGAATGCCCCTTGCCCTGTTGGAGGCGATGGCTGCGGGGTGTGCTGCCGTCTCTACAAACGTGGGGGGTGTTGCCCAGGTGTTGCAGGATGGCGTCACCGGCCTCCTAGTGCCCCCAGCCGATCCCCCCGCACTCGCCTCGGCCATCCTGCGCTACTTGAACAATCCGCAACTAAAGCAGCAGCACGGAGAGGCTGGCTATCTGTGGGTCAAAGAGCATTACAGCATGGAGGCCTGGGTGGGCAAGCTGGAGGAGTTATATCGCCGTGAGTTGCGGCGCTAGCAAACTGGTAAATGCTTCTCCCAGCAGACGCTCCAAATAGGGCGTCACCTTCCAGTATTCCTTAAGCTCGTTGTACTCCCGCACGAATTTCCGGTCCCCTACAGGGAGGCCGCCGACTGCGCAAATCATAAGGTTCTTGGCCGTATGTTCCGTAGACACGAACTGTACCACGTCGGTACGGTATCCCATGATACGCAGAATCAACGCCCGGAAAGTGTCGGTCAATATGTCGCCCAGGCGCTCACTCAGGATGCCGTGTCGCGCCACCGATTTGAAAGGCGTCGGGCAGGCTTGGTTATGAAGCTGCTCCTGTAACTCATGGTGGCAGCAAGGGGCTGCCACGATTAGCTTGCTCTGCCACCCTATTCCCTGGGCTATAGCCTCATCTGTAGCCGTGTCGCAGGCATGTAACGCCAGGACCACATCAGGTGGGGCGTCCGGCTTGTATTCAATAATTCGACCTGCTTCGAACGTCAAGTCGCTCCATCCTAAACTCTCGGCGTTCGCAGCATGACGCTCCAACAAGTCCGCCTGTACGTCTATCCCCACCATCTTCGTCTCTAACCCTAGCACGTTCTTGAAGTAGTGATAAGTAGCGAATGTAAGATAGGCATTTCCGCAGCCACAGTCTAGCACGCTGACAGGAGCCGAACCGAACTCCTGGAGCACCCCCGTTTGATCCAGGAGTTTCAGAAATTCATTGATTTGCCGGAACTTGCTTTGCATATCCGACTTGATTTTACCCTCACTCGTCATGATGCCTACCGCTTGCAAGAATGGCTCTGGCTTATCGGCGGGCAAGATCAAATCTTTCTCCCGGTTGTGTGAGAGATTTACCGGCTTCTTCTCCTGATCTGCAACTCTCCTTTCGTGTACAAGTGCCTTACCCCTCTTGCTGAGATTGACCTGTATCACCTTCTCAGTGGTCTCGACATGGAAATTCCTGAAAGGGAGCGAGAGGATCTCATCCAGCCTGTCATTAGCTTCCCCACCCGAGTAATTCTTGGTAATATCCTTCCGGCTGTCAAAGTGGGAGAACTGTAGGAATCGCTCGTCCTTTAGCAGCACGGGACGAATCACTACCTTTATCCAGGGTAAGCTCTGCCCAGGCAGGCTGCCGCTGAACGTAGCGCGCACCAGCTTCTCCTGGTCCATAATATTCATCTTCACCAGGTCTCTATAATCAGTCGCCATATCTTATTTCTGCCTCTTCTACGCACTAAGCAGCTTTGAAAGCTGCTTAGATAATTTCTATCCAATTATGCCCACGTTAAATCATACCACATGCAGATACATTCTAGCCCTGGTCGAAGGGATACGGCGTCTCTTCCGGGAGAGGCGTGAACGTAACTTGATGGCGAAAAGCGCGCCACTTCTCCTCGCGGCTCATATAGGGTACGAAGCCTGAGCGCTGGCACCCTTTGAGTGAGGGTATATTGTCGTGGGTCACAAAAGTCATGGCCCAGCGCGCCCCTAGCTCCACTCCTTTTTCGGCTATCTGCGCCATCGCGCACGGCATGATGCGCCTGCCCCTGTATGCCTCCGGCGTGAAGGCCCCCTCCAAGAGAGCTTCTCCCGGTTCAAGTCTGGGGAATATCCCTTTGAAATAAGCCTCAATCTTGTCGTTCTGCTCTGGCCCGATGAGCCACTGCATATAACAAGGTCTATCCTCACCTGTAACCGCCACATAGCACGTCATGAGGCCCGCCTGGAGCATTTGTAGCCGGGTCTTTCGTTCCTCACGCTCTTCGCTACTGATGCCAGGTGCCTCTATGTCGAGTATGCTTGCGACATCTCTCTCTTCAAGTGGGCGTACCGTAATAGGCATGCTCGCCTGGGGAGCAGTGAACGGGATTTGCAGGTCGCGGCGCAGGCCGAAGCTGCGCAGGTCGGAACTCCACCTGTAGTTCAAGGCATCGATAAGGCCGCTTCCGTGTACCCACTTCCGCGTGCCGCCAATGGTCTTTGCTTGGCTTATCATGCTTCTATCCCTCGTTTGTCAAGATGTGTGTACATCTGTGGACTAACATCACAACAACGACCTATCCTACTTTCGACTGCGCTTCAACAGATCCACGACCTTTCCAGGCAGAGCTTTCTTGAGCAGGCGGCGCGTGGCCCTGGATGCGCGCTCACTACGCGTCAGCCACGCACCTTTGCTCCCCTGCTTATACACCCGCACTCCCACTGTCCTGCGCTCTCTGGTAACCCAATCGGACTTGTACGTCTCCACCCCTCGTAGAAAATCGTACTCCCGCAGGCCCATGTCTATGGCATCCTTGAAAGTCTCCCCGACCAGCACCAGGCCCACACTCTTGCTCTGCCACTCAGGGTCACGGCCCGACTGGTAATATATGAACGTTCCCCCGTGGACAATGCCATACACCGACGCCACTGCCTTATCGCCCACCATCATCGTATAAAGACGGAGTTGCCCGCACTCAGCCAGTAGCTGCGTGGCGTCTCGGTGGAACGCTTCCACTTCCGGACCTGTAATCCCCTGCGACCCCCCATCCTCGGCCCACCGTAGGGCGTGCAGGCTCATGAACTCCGACAGAGGGGCTGCTACCTCGCCCGGATTGCTCGTTACCTCTATACGGTAACCGGGCTGCTTCTGAAGCCATTTCCTGCGCCGCACGTAGTTGTCGTACCGGCGCGTCCCGCGCAGGAAATCCTCCGATGTCTCACCCGGTACGAAGGTCTCATAGGGGCAGATCGATCCCTCGTTGATTTCTACAACGAACGCCCCACCCCTGAACACTTCTCGCAAGCTCCGCACAGTGCGTGACTCGACGTCCATGTCAAGCAAATCGAGAACATCCCACTCGTCGGCAGAGTCGCGTAGTGACTGGAGGAAGGTACGGGTTACATCCTCTTCACAACCCCGCCGCGCTACCACGTCCAGGTAGTCACTCCCTACCTCTGTCTCCCCCAGAAACGCCAGCCTACGCAAAGTTTGCCCCATAACGCGCCGTCTCTCCATGCAGAGCGGCATCAGCCCCAAGAGATTCCCCTCGCCATCACGAGTCTCCAAAATATGCAACGCCCTGTCTGCCCCTATACGTGTGTACCACGGGTAGAGCCACTCCCACGAGTTGAACACCCCAGCGTCGCTGCTTCCCATCAACTCCGACCACTCGGCGCGCATCGCCGCGAAGTGGGATGTGATGCGTGAAACGTGATGGGTGAAACGTGATGGATGAAACGTGAGATCATCTGTGCCTATGAGGTTGTCTCTTACATCGAGCATAATAGTTATCTAATAGCCTGTTTAAGAAGGATCATGAGAAACTAGAAATCTCCCATAACGAAGTATCCTTTTCCCTGTCATTCCGAGCGAAGCGAGGAATCTAAAGCTCTATCCATACAACCAAGCGCGGAGATTCCTCACTGCGTTTGGAATGACACGTAAAGAGGTACGGTTCTCATAAAGCTTGTCACGCATCACGCATCACGTTTCACGCCATCGTCTATCGTCTATCGTCTATCGTCCATCATCACGTCCCTCACCGCGCTCGCCACATACTTCACCGTCTCCGCTGTCATATCCTGGTGGCATGGTATCTCCAGGATGCTATTGCGGAGCCAGGCTGTGTCTGGGAACTCTGCGGCATCGCACGCGGGATGGAAGTAGCGCCAAAAGTCTACCGTCTCGATGCCACGTCTCTCAAGGGCCTGCATCACCTTCTGTTTATCTTCCACTACCAGCGGATAAAAGAGGGGACATATCCCTATAGATAGCTTATCGAAGAGGGGCGGCGAGACGTCCCGTAACTCCTCAAGCAAGAGGCGGTAGTTGCGCCGCCTTATCTTCACTATGCGGTCCATATCTTGCGCCATCAGGATGCGCTTGCTGAGGGAACTCATCCCCAGGTCCACTTCATGAGGGTCGAAGTGGTCGCTCCCTGTCGTTACTCTGTCTATTCGCGCAGCCTGGACCGCGCCCCTGCCCATCCGCCTCACTCCGCTCCTGACTATCCGCCCTACACCACCACCCCTCATCTCCAGGTTCTGGAGCAGGGAGGAGGCCATATGGCTTACCGTCGAGGTCAGGGGCGGTGCGGGGGGAGTGGGCACGTGATAGCCATTCCTGCGCTCATCCTTGCCATTCACCACGAGCACGCCCCCATTCGGCACGGGCAGCGTCTTGTAGAGGCAGAAGACGCTAAAATCGCCTGTCGACCCCAGTGGCTTCTCACCTTGCTTCGAGAGGAGCGATAACGCGCAGTCCTCGATGAGTGGGAGGCCATGCCGGTCGGCGACCTCTCTCATCTCCGCTACAGGGCCTGGGAAGCCTGCATAGTGGGTCACATATATCGCCTTCGTCCTGGGGTTGATACGCCGCTCTACCTCCTTCGGATCAACCTCCCACTTGCGCCCCACTCGATAAAAGTTCAGGAGCGCACCCGCTTCTATAAGGGCCTCGATCTCAACGCCATGATGATACGCCGGGACGAGCACCTCTCCTCCCGCCAGGCCCAACAGCCCTGCCGCCACCCAAATAGCTATCCTTGCGAAGTAGAAGTAACTGGCCTGGGGCTCAGAAAAAGGATAGTAATCATACGCAGAACCGCCCCCCCGCGCAGTAAGTAGCATCCTCGGCCAGAGGGTAGGGAGCGCTGGTACGAACATTTTACGCGTAATTATTGCTTGCGCCATCTCGTTATTAGCCTCTTAGCCAATCTAGCCCACTTGAAACGGGCATCGTGTAACATTTTCCCATAAGTCGAGTCGTGGAATATGTACAGCCATGTATGCAGACGTGTATCGTCCGTCCAATCTCGCTTCCAAGTCATGTCCGGCCCCAGGAAATCGAACTCTTTCATACCCTTGCGGATGCAGTCCTGAAGCACCTCATCCATGAGCAGCTGGCCGGGAGAGCATTCGCCATAAGCTTCACTGTAGGCAGGCTTCAGAAGATAGTATTTATCTCCATATGCAAACCCATATTGGAATGCGACAGGCTCCCCATCCACCCGCATGAAATAAAGCGAGAGATAATCACCATAGGCTGCGGTGCGTGCCAATTCAGAATAAAAGCCCCAGGTATGGGCGCTCTGCGCTATGGCCGTGCCGCCCGCACCCTTCCAACCGCTCCTCTCCAGCGCGTACCCCTCTTCCAGCTTGGCTTGCAGTTCGAGGCCGCCCGTCACGCACTCTACCGTTACGCACCCTTTCTCTTCGAGTTTCCGCCGCCTGCGCCTCAGATTTGCCCGAAACTTCGACGGTAGCCGGGCCTGCATCTCTTCACCACTTGATGGGAGCATTATATAAGGAGATCGTAGCGACTCCCACGCCTGCACAGGATAGCCTGCCCTCTCGGCTGCCCTGAAGAGATGCCATGCGTTCCCCCCCTCCGGCACATCGGTGAGGCAGAGCATATCCCAGCTTTTATCTGCGGCAAGATGCTCGAAGAAAACCCTACTCGCGGCCTCCCCATCCCTTGCGGGTAAATCGAAGCGGCAGGAGTGGTCATTCGACGTAGAGATCAGGCGGCGCACCGGGGCGCCCAGCATCCGCCCTCGCTCCTCCAACAGTGGCAATGCGGCCACCAGTTGGCCTCCACCGTCGCGCGCCAGCAGCGCTCGCAATCGGGCGCGGGGGGCGAAGTTGTCTATCCAGGTGCGGATGAACTCGTGCCTGTAGAAAGGCTCATCCCACGTCTCTCTCACGAGCGCATCCCACTCCGGCGCGAGCCGCATGAACTCTGTGCGCTCTCTCACTTCAGAGATGCTCATGCTCGGTGAGATAGCTGCCTCCTCTTGTGAGGATAAGTCTACATCGGGCAGCATCACATATCGCCCCTCAACCGGGTTGAGCGCAGGCAGCAGCGCGGGTTGTTCTACGACCTTCATATTGACTACTATACGCGACCCCACACGCCCCCGCAATAGGTAAAAGGGCATGCTTCCCATTACCCCTTTGGGTATCCCGCCGTAGGGGCATGGAGCGTAGCGACGCTCGCCGTGCCCTATGTTAATCCCTTCCCAGGTGTGGGGGTGGACTTTAAAAATCATAAAAGTATGAAAATGGGCGGCTGAGCCGCCCATTTTCATACTTTTATGATTTTAGTTTAGGATTCTTATGGTCGCGCAGGCAGCACTCGCCTCAGGCGCTTGAAAGCATTCTTGCCGAACGCCGTGCGCACGACTAGACCCAGCTTCAACTTCCCCTGGTAAGTCGGGTCGAGCAGGGCCGATAATAGAGCAAGCCAGAAGGTAGTGCCGCGCCGCGTTCCGGTGTCAGCGAGAGCCGCCGCCGTGTAGAAGAGGTTCATGCTCTGCGCGGCTGCCAGGAGCTTCACCCTCAATAGCGCGGGTCGTACCGGCCTTATATGCTTCCTCTGGAACGCCCGATTAGAGAAGTACCGCTTCCACATCGCCCCCGACCCCGCCGAGATGCTTGCTCCGTGCCGCCTGTAGAGGATGAGCGGCTCGCCTAGCACGGCAATGGGATAACTGCGTGCGACCCTTATCCACAGGTCCCAGTCCTGCGCCAGCCTTATCTTTTCATCGAATATTCCCACGTGGTCGAAGCATTCCCGCCGTACCATCACCAGGGATGGCGTGCCGATATAATTCTCGACCAGTATGCGCGGGTATATAGATGCAGAATCGAGCAGCTTGCGCTCCATGAGCCACACTTTTCGCCCGGCCTCGTCCGTCTCCCACTCGCTTCCGGTGATGAGACCTACTTCAGGGTGGCGTCGCATGTGCTCCACCTGCCGCTCGATCTTGTCGGGCAGCCACTTATCGTCCGCATCGAGGAAGGCGATCAGCTCGCTCGCGCTTTCCTTGATACCAACGTTGCACGCCGAGCTTTGCCCTCCATTCTCCTTGTAGATATGGCGCACCCCTTCGTGAGCATACCGTGCCACCACCTCCGCCGTGTCGTCCGTCGACCCGTCGTCAACCACGATAATCTCGTCAGGGCGCAGCGTCTGCTCAAGCACGCTCTCGATAGCCTGGCCCACAAAGCGCCCGTAGTTGTAGGTGATGATAATGGCGGCCACGGACGAAGGACGAAGGACGAAGGACGAAGGAGGATGGTCCTGGGGACCTGATGCGTGATGCGTGATGCGTGATGCGTGATTCATAGCTCGTAATCAAAAAGGGGTAGTTACCCTCTATCGTCTATCGTCTATCGTCTATCGTCTATCGTCTATCGTCTATCGTCTATCGTCTATCGTCTATCGTCTATCGTCTATCGTCTATCTACTGCCTACTGCCTACTGCTTTCTATCGTCCGTCGTCTACCGTCCCCCCAGCTTCAGCACCACCGCGACGGTTCGCAGCAGTATTAGCAGGTCCAGGTAGAGCGATTCGTTCTTGATATAATAAAGGTCATACTCGACCTTGCGCAGCGCGTCCAGCATCGTCGAGCCGTAGCCGTAGTTGACCTGTGCCCAGCCCGTCAGGCCGGGACGGACCGCTCGGCGAGCGCGGTAGAAAGGTATCTCGCGCTCAAGCTCCTCATCGAACTCCGGGCGCTCAGGGCGCGGCCCTACGAAGCTCATATCTCCCACAAATACGTTCCAGAGCTGCGGTATCTCGTCCAGGCGGCTCTTGCGGAGGAAGCGCCCGATTGGTGTGATGCGCGAGTCGCCGTTTTGCGCCCATACCGCTCCCGTGCCTACCTCGGCGTCCTGGCGCATCGAGCGGAACTTGATGATCTTGAACGTCTTGCCACCGCGCCCCACCCGCGTCTGCTTGTAGAAGACCGGGCCGGGTGAGCTTCGCTTGATCGCCAGCGCGATGAACGGTATCACGGGCGACGTTATCACCAGCACCAGGAACGCCAGCACGATGTCCAACCCGCGCTTCACCACCTGGTAAGTGCGTGCCGTGCTCTTCACATTCGCGGGGAGCGCCACGTAGCAATTGTCTCCCAAGGTGTGATACAGGCACGCGTCCCGTCAGGTCCTGGTATAGCGCGAACATAGGCGTGATCTGCGCGCCGCGCTCGTGTAACACCGACAGCGTGTGCACCAACGGCCCCGTCTGCATTGGGTTCGCCAGCACCACCTGGTCTATCCTGGTGCGGTCATTCAGGGCCAGCAAATCGCCCGTGGGGAGGACGTGCGGCGTGCCGTTATAGCTGAGATTTCGCCTGCCGTTGATAGTGGGGGGTATGGCGGCTATGTCCTCGTCATCGAAGTAGCCGAGGAACTCGTAGCTCTGCCCATCGAACTGGGTGAGCGCGTCCACCATCTCGTAGCCATCTTTGTTCGCCCCTATGACCACGACCTTGCGGCGCAACGGCGCTCGCGCCAGGATGTGCGATACCATCGTGCGCACGAGGAGCAGGGGCAGCACGATGAGTGCCGCCGCGAAGGTCTCGCTGATGCGCGGCCTGATGACTGGCAGGAAACCCCCTGCGAACCAGGCTACCAGCACGTATGCGGCTATCGTCACAACAAGCACTTTGCCCGCCGTGTACGCGCTGCGGAAGCTGTTCTGCATCACGGGCACGCGGTAGGCGTTGAAGGCGTCCGCGAAGAAGAACCACAACAGCGTCACCGCCGTCAGGCTCAGCGCCATCGCGCCCGTTTCATAGCCGCGCTCGCTCTGCGTGAGTATCAGGAGCGCGCCACCCGTTACCACGATCCAGTCGCTAACGCCCTGGAGAAGCTTGCGCTCGCCGAGGCCGAGGCCACTCTTCTGGGGGCGTGCAAGCTCTGCCGCGTTTCGGGCTACGCGATGACGTACCCGCCAGTCTCGGCCCGCTACGCGAACGTCCGTCAGGCTGGCGCTGGCCCAGCGTGTGAAGCTGCGCTGGTTGCGTACGAAATCGGGGATCTGCGCCATGTATAATCCTCTTTCCCTCGTTCCAACGCACGGGATTCATCAATTAGCTCATAAGCCGCCCGTGCTTGCCGGTTATCTGATCTAATACCTGGTGCCTTCACAGCGCGCGCTGGTCTATATGTCTCGGCGGTCCCATCCCTTATGGAAAGCCCACTTCGCAGTGGCACGTGGCGCCCTTGCCACTGTGAGTCAGGGGACTTCGCATGAGGGTATGCATCGATGTGCTGAGTAGAGAGAGATGGATGTCGCTTATAACCTTCCGTATCGAGTCGCTGCTCGTACAGGCGTGAGTCATGCTCTCTTTCTATTCGGATCAACGTCTTCTATATCGTAGGTATCGCTGGTCCTACTCCCTAAATTGTACCCGCTACGCACGCGTGGAATATCACCCGAAAGTATTATCTATGTGTGACCGATGGGTGTAACATTCCTACGTCATGGACGACGGACGACAAGGTCGAAACGTGAAACGACAGACGTGATGCATGATGCGTGACTGGAAACCACTAAAACAATCTTGGCGGTTACTTGGCGCTCTTGGCGTCTTGGTGGTTTAATCCTCACGTTTCACGTTTCACGTTTCATCAAGTCTTTCGTCAGTCTCAGTCGTCCTTCGTCTTTCGTCTTCGTCCGTCAAGGTCCCTCGTACCCTCTCGTCACGATCTTGGAGACCTGGCCGCGTGTGGCGCTGTTCGCGGGGCGGAAGTAGGGGCGATCTCTGATCGTCGCACGGCTCGTCTGGGCCGCCACAGAGGTAGCCACCCACGATGCCCTCGAAGATGACGGCCTCGATAAAGCCCGCGAAAGTGTGGTCGAGGGGTACGTCGGCGAATCTTGGGCTGGTAGGGGTGACAATCTCCATGCGGCGGGCGATGGCGACGACCTTGCTGAGTTGCCCGCGCGTGATATTGTTCCCCGGCCTGAAGTATGGCCTGTTCAGATCGTCGCACGGCTCGCCTGGCCCGCCGCAGGGGTAGCCGCCGATAATGCTATGGTTCGCCGCTGTCTCGATGTAGGTATAGAAGGCGCTGCCAACCGGCACGTCCGCGAATGAAGCTGTTTCGGGGTTCGAGAACGCCCCACCCGCCGCGTTGACTACCATCTTCAGCAACTGCCCGCGTGTCACGCTGGCCCCGGGTCGGAAATATGTACCAGGGCACGGCTCGCCTTCACTGCCGCAGGTGTAGCCGCTCACGTACCCCCGGCAAGCCATCCAATGCTACGTATGGGTAGAACGTATCCCCTTCCGTTACGTCCGCGAACGCTATTGAGCAAGGTTGCTGTTCTTCAGGGACACCGGGTGTTGGCGTGCTGGCTGGGCAGGTCCCTGGCGTGTAGGTAATCTGTAGCTTCCAGGCCTGTAGCGTGCCCGTGTCGAATGCCCCCGCGTCCGTCACCTCCAGCTTCCACGCCCCGGCGGCAGACTGCGCCAATAAGGCCGATAGCAATTCCTCCGGGCGGTAGCTCCCCTGGCCCGGCGGGCAGGTGCTTCCAATAAGCGCGGCTGCGCCATTTGAGAGCGTGAAGCCCGTATTCGAGGTAGTCCACACGTTGCTCCCGCACTCGTGGCTGAATAGCTCCACCCGCGTGCCTTGCGGGCTGACCAGGAAGACCCGCAGGTCGCTTGAATACGTATGGGCAATCTTCAGGCCCGTCACGGCGATGTCGGCTATCGTTCCCGTGTCGCCAATGTTGAGCGTAGAGGTAGTGGTCCCCTGGTCTGGTATCGATTTCGGCACGTCCAGGCTCGCGTACACAGCCTGGCAGCTTGACCCCGGCGTGTTGGTCGGGCCGGACGTGAGCGTGTTGCTGTCGAGCCGCCGTCGAAGTGCGGGTCGGCGTGCGCGTAGCCGTAGAGGTTCGAGTGCCCGTAGAAGTCCTGGTAGCGGTGGCGGTTCTAGTCGATGTCGATGTACGCGTCGCTGTTCTGGTTGCGGTAGCCGACGAGACCGCCGTGCTGACGCTTGTACGTGTGGGCGTGGCGCTTCTGGTAGATGTGTTGGTCGGTGTGGTGGTCGCGGTCCTGGTAGGCGTGCGAGTAGGGGTCGATGTAGATGTAGATGTAGATGTAACTAGCGCGGTAGGCGTGCCGCTGCCGCAGCTCGCGCCCGCATAATTGATCCTAAGCCCCCACCCGTTCAGCGTCCCCGAATCGGAAGCGCCGTCATCGGTAACCTCCAGGGTCCAAACCCCAGCCGCCTGCTGCCCAACCAGAATTGTGAGCGATCCCTCCGGGCGGTAGCTTCCCTGGCCCGGCGGGCAGGTGGAACCTAGCAAAGTAGCTGCTCCATTTGAGAGCGTAAAGCCAGTATTAGCGGTGGTCCACACGTTATTGCCGCACTTGTGTATAAAGAGGGCCACTCTCGTGCCTTGCGGGCTTATCAAATAAACATTCAGGTCGCTGGCGTAGGTATGCGCAATAGTAATCCCCGTGACCTCTATACTGGAAATCGTGGACCCGCCGCTCACGGTCAGAGTAGACAGCACCGTGCCGGGGTCAGGTATCTGCTTGGGCACGTCTGTGCTGACGTAGCTCACCTGGCAGGCCGTAGGAACGGGTGTGGCGCTCTGAGGTGGAGGCGTCTGCGTGGAAGTCGCGCTGGCTACTGGCGTTGGAGTTCTGCTCGGCGTGGCCGTCATGCTAGATATGGGTGTGTGAGTCTTGCTGGGAGTGGCCGAAGCGCTCGATATAGGCGTATTCGTAGCTGTGCGGGTGCGTGTTGGCGTGGGCGGTGTGCCCGTAGCCGTAGGCGGCTGAGGTCTGGGTGTGCGCGTGGGGCGGCTCCCGACGCTGTAGAAGCCGTAGGGAGGCCCGCACTGCCGGGGCTGCCCGTTCCAGTACCCGGCGAAGCGGTCAAGTATATTCGCCATCAACTGCTCGATGCGGTGGTCGGCATCGTTCGATAGCGCGTAAGACTGGAATACCTGGTTCGCATAAGAGTGGTCTATCAGCCCCCACGACCAGTGTATGCTCCCCGCCGCGAAGACCATCGCACCGCTCGGAGCAGTGTAGATAGTGGAGTTCTGCTTGTACGGCAGCCCGTTATTGCCGATCACCACCCCATCTGACATCGCTTCGATGCCGGGAGGCGTCCCCCCGCTGCCGAGGAAAGCGTTCCACTCCTCCCCCACGATGTTGTTCACCACCACCCCCGGCTGCAACCCGGTGCAGTCGAAGTACCAGCTAGCTGGGGGCGCGCTCACCTGCCACGGGCCGTTGTAAAGCGCGTCATCATGGTAGCTCTGGTAGCCCGTCCCCACGAGCATGTTTTCTGGCCGCCCCAGGTCGCGGAATGTGACGGTGCGGCGGGACGGGTCCGGATAGGGGTCGAGGCTCGCATCTTTGTAGCAAATGATGATGCGGTTCGGTCCGATGCTGGAGTCGGTTACTCGTATGTTCCAGTACGACTCGTTCCCCGACGCGAATATGGTGTTCACGCCGGAGGCTACCGCCGCTTCTACCGCGTCCCGCTCCTCCCAGCTCCAATACTCGTCGTGCCCCATGATCAAATAGACCGGGTGCCCCAGCAGGATACCCGGATTGCCAGCGCGGTCAACGTCGCTGATATACGTAACGTCATAGCCCGACGCTTCCAGCCACCTTATCATCTCGTGCTCGTGCGTGAAGAAGCCTCCCGTGCCCGCTCCCCCCAGGTACGGCCGGTCGAACGACACCTGGTAAGCTCTGGTGCGGCCCTCGTTATTGCCGGAGTAGTAGAGGCTCTCGCCGCCGTAGCGGTTGTACGCCTGGTTGGTCTTGGTAGGCTCCATCACCAGGATGTCGGCGGGGTAGCTGTCGTTGCGTATTGTGAAGTAAACGAAGAAGCGGAAGCCGTTATTGGAGTCGAGGCGCAGCAGGTAGAGGCCGCTTATCCAGCTGGGGTCGGTGTTTATCGTGAACGTGGGCGACCAGGGGCACTGCACGAGGCCGGTGCTGCTGACCCGCGTGCAGTTGGGCTGCGAGGGCGTGGAGATGCCGCTGTAGGTAGTGTAGAGTCTTGCCCCGTGGTCCTGGTAGAAGCCGAGGCGGTAGAGGCGAGCGGAGAGGGAGCTGCCCGACGACTTGACGTGGATGTTGACCGGGCCGCCCGCGTTGACGCTCACCGCTCCCGGAAAGGCCGACAGCGCGTTGATGTCGTAGTTGCCGATGCTGGCCCACTCGTCGGTGCCCGGTAGCGCGTTTTCCTGGGTGATGCGGTTAGTGAGTGGCCGTCCTGGGAGGCGCGTTTCAACCTCCGATTGAGCCTGGCTTTGGGGAGATTTGAGATTGGCATTGCCGGCCTTCTCGTTAGAAGACGCGAATACGTGCGAGATTGGCTCGCTAGCGCCCAGTGCGAGCAGGCACAGCACGACCCCGGCGATCAGCCGGAACGCCGGGGTCTTATGTCGTGCGAACATTATCTGTGCTCCTGTAAGTAGCGGAACGAGGAACTACTTGCATTGATCCTATAGTACAAGACCTACTGGGCCGCGCCTATCCCTCAAAGGTGTTAGCTTTGTATGAATAGAGGTGATGCACTTTATCCAATGGTCCTACTACCCGCCGACGCCTGGTAACGCCGGTTGCGATCTGGTGCTCACACCACGCCTGGGGTAAAAGGGCGTCGTTCATCCTAAGAAGACGCTATAACGGCTCGCTTTTCTTCTTCAGATGGAACAAGAGGGGTGGGGGATAATGGTCCTATGTTCCAGACCTGACCTCCGATAACAATCTCTTAACATCGGAGGTTAGGTTCTGAAAGTGCATTTCAACACCTGGGGTGTAAGCCGTAGGAGCCTGGATTGGTCATAATCCAACTATTGCGGCGGCTTGAGTACCAACCGCCCTGAGTGCGTGTTCGAGTCCACCTCGACGTACCCCCCAACAAACTCCCGCCGCCACACCCCACGCGATAGCTCCGTGCGTTGGCCTGTCGGCGCGCCCAACGCCCGCGCCGTCTCATACTCAGGGTAGAGCCACAGTGAGTCGTAATAGGAGTCGAAGCGCGTGTAGCGGAACGAGGAGCTACCGTTCGCCACCAACATGTAACTCGCCAGGGTGTACAGCAGGCGCTCTTTGTCGTCATGTGCACCCTGCCCGACCATCACCAGCCCTTTCCCAGACTGGAGCCATTGCTCGGCCCGGTCCATCTGCGCCAGCCACTCCCCATCCGTGCGCCAGCCGTCGAGCCAGCGCACCGCGAACAACTCGTCCATCGCCCCGTCCAGGTAGGGCGCATATGCGTCCCACGCGCCCGGCCCTAGCTGCCCGCCTACCATGTTAGCCCACACGGGCCAATCTCCAAGCCTCTCTCGCAGACCCGCCAGCCACCCGGCCATCGCATTGCGCCATGTCTCGTCATTCCCGAACTCGCGCACTCGCCCATCGCTATTCGTCGCCTCGCGCGTCGTTCTCCCCAGGTCGAGGTCCAGGTTATCGAGCCATAACCCGTCGTATCCCCAGTGGTCGCGGGCGTACACGAGTCTGCTATATGAGAATTCCCTCCAGCCGGGGTGGCCGGGGTTCATCACGTACGTGTATCGCTGGGTGCCGAAGTAGTCCTCCACCAGCCTCTCGCCTTTGCCGTTGTGCAGGAACCACGCCTCGTTGGGGTGGATATACTTGCAGAAGTCCCCTCTCTCCCATGCCACGTTGTTATCATACGGCTTATAGCTCTCATCGCACGCCGCCGATGCGTCCCGGTAAGGGCCGGGGCCTTCCACCGCGTAGGCGGTCACATAGGTGTAGATTGGCCCCTTGAACCCTGCGGCGCGTAGCTCCTCCATGAATGGGATGTCGCTCGGCCCGGTCAGGTGGATATAACGATGCTCCGCAGCCACCGTCTTCGCGGACGAGCCGTCAGGCGGCTTGTGGAACCATGCCAGGCCGAAAGCGGGGATCGTAGGTAAGGGGGTGGAGGTCGGCTGCACGTCAGGAGTTGCAGGAGCAGAAGGTGTCATGCTAGGCACGCAGAGAACGGGCATACCAGGGATGAAGACCGTCGGCGTAGGAGTAGCGACTGCCTGCGCGAGCACGGGTGCGAGCACAGGAGTATGCGTTTCACCAGGCTGCCTCGCTGCCGACGCCACCAATAGAGGCACGCAAACCGCCAGCGCGACCAGCCCCACTATCCTCAGAACGCCCCACCCTCTGCGCGACTCCCTTTCCTTACTCCCCACGTCCACCATCTACCACAACCTCTGCTTTCTAAGAAGCTGTATAAGAACAATCCACCTCACCCTGTCATTCTGAGCGAAGCGAAGAATCTAAAGCTCTATCCACATGTCCAAGCTCGGAGATTCCTCACTTCGTTCGGAATGACAGAGAGGATGGTGCTTTCTTATCCATACGCGCTATTGTTTTAACTATGTTCTTATACACGCTCTACGCGTCCATTCGCGGCGCACACCCTTGTATTGCCCCGTCTATACCATTGTACATCACAGACGCGACAACCCAATCCCCCAAATGGCTTAGTTATTGTGGAGATATTGGCTACTGGGACCAGGAGTTAGGAATCAGGGATCAGGGATCAGGGATGCAGGATTCGTGCTGCCTCCTGATTCCTGATTCCTGACTCCTGGTTACACAGTCGTAACCGGAGGCGGCGCTGGCGCGGCTTTCTTGGGAGCAGGGCGGTAATACTGAGGCAGAGACGCTATTATCAGGGGCACCCCGGCGAATATGCCGAAGAGGAGCGTGCTATATTCGATGAAGAAATCAAGCTGAAGCACTCCGTGAACCCCCAGCTCCATCAATTCCCCGAAGAAGAATGATGCAGCCGCCAGCATCCAGAACTTGCGGTTGACCTGGAGCGCCGTAGCTCCATACCCGATACCGAGCAGCATCAGCCAGATAGCGGGCAAATCTGTTAAATACTCTATGTTGTAGCCCTTATCGAACTTGATGATATAGAGCGTGATAAACCACCCTACCACTATGACTGCTATCCACGCCGCGAAATTCTTTCCCAGCCCGTGCATCATACAGACAACCTGCCCAACCACACCCACTAAACTCAACACGCCCCAGACGATAAGCGTCGTGTCAACGTTCAGGTTGAGGAATTGCTGTGCCACCCCCCCGAGCAATAACATGACCCCCCAGATTGCCATCAAAGATGGGGCCTTGTTGATGTGCAAGGCCTCGCTCACGCGCAAATGTGTGGCTTTCATGTTTATCATAGTTCTTGAACTCCTTAATCGGGGTGACTGTGCCGGTAGCGAGTAGCTGATAATCAATACAAAATGGTCTGCAATTACTAATTACGATTCAGGTTTCACATCATATACCAACTACTCGCTACTCGCTACTATCTCATGGCTGCACGTCGATAACCGACGCCATCCCCTGTCCATTGGGGCCACCGTGTAGCGCGCAGTAGTACTTAAGCTCTCCCGCGCTCTTGACCGTGAAGCTGAAGCTCTGGCCGTTCCGAAGATTCCCGCTGTCGAAGGCGTTGTTATCGGCGGTGGCGGTGTGAGGCGCGTTACCTTTGTTGACCCAGGTGATAGTTGTGCCCACCTTCACTGCCGGGGCTTTAGCGAATTCGAAGTCGAGTATGTCAATCGTGACCCCGCTACCTCCTCCATCCTGGGGAGCGGTGGTCGGGCTTGCGTCTGCGGCTGGGGCCTGAGTGGGCGCTACGGCTGTAGGAGGCGTAGCTGCGTTAGCCGCGCCAATCGGGATAGATGCCATCAGCTGCGCGTGCTGGTAGCTCGTCAGCGCGCCGCCGCTGCCTGGTATTGGCAGTATTTGCCCCTCTCCCTTCAGGTCAACCCCGTTGAGCGCCTGGTTGCCAAGCTTCACAATATCGGCGACGATAGGCGCGCTCGCGGTGGTATCGACCGCTTTCAGCGCGTCCAGCGCCTTGTCGCGGATACTCGTCACCCAGCCTGATACGTTGTCCACTGTTATGCCCACGTGCCCCGCGTGCAGCTTGATGTCGTCCGTGGCGTCCTCCGCGGTGGCGGCAAGCTCGGCGTGGTCCTTCGAGCCTTGCAGGTAGCCAAGTTGGTCGCCGTTCTGAAGCAGACCCCACCCGTCGCCGGGGTTCGTGACTTTGCCATCCTTATTCAGGTCGCCAAAGTTCGGACCCTTCGCCCCCTCGATAATGTTGACCAGGTGCTCGGCATGCAGCTTCACCCCGCCAGGTTGCCGCTCGCCTGCGAATCGCGCATCAGCTTGGCGTGCTCGTTCACCTTGTCTACCTCCGCCAGCAGCCCTACCTCAAGGCCAATCCTGTTCGGCGTGGCGCTGAAGCTGACGAGCAGGTGGCGGATGTGCACCAGGGCCTTCGGCGGCAGCTGGCCGCTTAGCACCACGTCGTTAGAAGGCGCGGTCGGAGTTACTTCCAATTCTTCGTTGGTAATCTTGAATGCGTCGTAAATGGAAAGGAGATTGTCCCTGGCGGGGGTGGAGAAGTTGATATTCAGATCGCGGCCAAACTCGGGATTGAGGCGTCCCAGGTTGGTGCTAGCCCCCGTAGCGCCGTTCACCAGCCAGGCGTATTGCGCCTTGCCTGCGGGCCTCTCCGGCAAGCTTTCAATCCCTATTGCAATGATCACCTCGTCGCTCCTCTGGGCGTCATCCTTGAAGCGCACGCTCCCGGCGGCTTTGGCAGGCTCTGCCGTAGCCGTAGCCTGGGCCACTGCGACGGTTGGGGTAGGGGCCACGACCAGTACGGTAGGAGTATCAGCCGCCGCTGGCTGGGTAGGTGTGTTGTCCGCTACCGCAGGGGTAGGCTCGCCCCCTCCTGCCGCGGTCACTATTACCCTACCGGCCATGCCTGAGCCAGGTCCGCCATGGAACTCGCAATAATAGCCGAACGTACCGGGCGTGTCGAACTTCTGCGAAAAAGCAGCGTCCTTCGCCATGTCGCCTGACTTGAAGGCGTTGTCGTCCGCTGTGACGGTATGCTTGCGCGCTTCTGCGTTGGTCCATTTGACGGTGGAGCCTGCGGCCACTGTAATCTCAGCAGGCGCGTACTTATTGTCCTTCATGATGACTGTGACCTCCCCAGGCGCGCCAGGTGTAGCGCCGGTGTTGGTCACGGGTGTGGCCGGGGGGTTCTGTGGCTCGCCGCACGCCGATAGCAAAGGCACGAGCAGCAACAAGGCCACCATCGCAATAGAAAATCGCGTTTTCTTTAGCATCATCGTCTCCTGGGTGGGATAGCATTACTGACGCCCTATTCGTATGGGCTAAAAGACAAAGAGCGCCCTCATAATAAGCACCTTCTTGCGAAGGCCCCTGGTAGGTCGCTCGGCTGGGGAATGCAACACATTCCCCTTTGCCCCTGGTGTTACGTCTCTTTTATGGCGTGTTCGAGTGTACGAGCAATATACCGCATCGCCTCACGGGGAGTCAATACCTAGGGGGCTTTCAAAAAATAATAAACATGAGTCATCCCGAACTTAAGATTTACGCTTGACAAGCGTAGAATCCCAAGTTCAAAACAATAAAAAGGGTGAAAATTGGCGGCGCAGCCGCCAATTTTCACCCTTTTTATTGTTTTGAAAAGTCCCCCCGACGTGGGGAGAGGTTAAAGGTGAGACAGTTGTGGGCATGAGGCAGGCACGAATATTAAAGTTCGGAATGACTCCATGTTTATTGAGTTATAGGACAGGGGCTAAGCTCGCAGTGAAAACCACGCTCTACCGCCTGATCTCGTACAGCCACCCCTTCTTACCAGAGACTATGTCGTAGTCGTAGCCCCCCGTGATCAGCACTCTACCGTCTTGCAGCGTCGTGGCTGCCGTGTAGAATCGGTCGGCATCTACTTCCCCGCTGGCGGCAGAGAACTTACCCGCTTGTGCGTCGTAGACCTCGACCAGCTTCCCGCCGCCCGCAACCAGGAGCCTCCCATCTTTGAGGGGCACAATCGCTTCGCGGCTCTTGAAGCGGGGGTTGAGCATGCTTCCGGTGGCTGTGAACTTGCCCGTTTCGGGGTCAAAAAGCTCTGCGCTTGAGTACCGCCCTCGCCAGTCGCGGTTGTCCGAGCCGCCCGCGACCAACACTTTGCCGTTGGAGAGGATTTCCGCTGCGTGCTTGTGGCGGATTGTTGTCATGCTTCCCGTAGCCGTGAACGTGCCTTTTGCCGGGTCGTATATCTCGGCGCTCGCCAGCACGGTGGTGCGCGAGCTGCCGCCCCCCGTAAGGAGCACCTTACCGTCCGGCAAGAGGGTCGCCGTGTGCGCGGCTCGCGGAGTGGTCATACTCCCTGTAAACGAAAAGGTGCCGCTGGCGGGGTCGTATAGCTCTGCGCTCGCGTACCAGGCGCTGTCACTCCCGCCCGTGATGAGCACTTTGCCATCCTTCAGCAGTGTAGCGGTGAAGCCCCCACGCTTTTCTTTCATATTCCCAGTGGGGGTGAACTTGCCGGTAGTGGGATCATATAGCTCCGCGCTGGCGAGCAACCCAGTCCCGAAACCGCCGACTATGAGCACCTTGCCACTGGCGAGTGTCACTGCCGCGTGGCAGACCCGTTTCGATGTCATATCTCCAGCCGGGCTAAACCTGCCCGTCGCCGGGTCATACATCTCAACACTGGAGGTCACTACGTTGTCGCGCTCCATGCCGCCCGCGATAAGCACCTTACCGTTAGCAAGCAGAGTTGACGAGTGGCACGCTCTCCCCACGGTCATTTCTCCTACAGGCTTGAGGACGCCAGCCTGGGTAGCCTGCTCCTGGACCTGGCGCAGCCGGAACGTGCCCAGCTGCGAGAGCAGCACGTTATGTGGCGGCCCATTCTCAGGGTGTAGTTCGAATACCGCCCGCTCGAAGTATTGCACTGTGTATGGCTTCCCGTCGAGGTCGGACACCTCGGTAAACTCATTAGATATCGGGTAGCCCTGTTGAGCCAGCCCGCCGTTCCTCTGCCAGTAGTCGAGGAAGGCTCCACCCACCCGCTTTCCGGTTTCCGCGAAGTATACAGAGTCTGGCTCATCGTTGGCGTGTTGGTCGGGTGCGCCCTTCGGATATTTCTCGCCGTAGCGAAACGCTCCCAGCAGCGAGAGCAGCACGTCATACGGCTGCGCGTTCTGAGGGTGAGCTTCGAAGACCGCTCGCTCGAAGTACTGCACGGTATAGAGCTTGCCATTGGTTGGTGAGATCTCCTGCCGCTCCTCGGTAATGGGATAGCCTTGCTGCGCCAGCCCGCCATTGGCGAGCCAGTACATAAGGAAGCGACCCTTCACCTCCATGCCGGTTTCAGGAAAGGTACGGGAGTCGTCCTGCGCCCGTGCGCCCTGCAATCCCTGGAGTGGCAATGCGAGTAAGCAGAGCGCTATTGCTGTCAGCAGCCACCTTTTCCAGATTCCGTCAATAATAATCAATCCTATGCTCCTCTCACTGGTGTACGTGCTACATACACCAGTGAGAGGCGACAGGTTCCACGCTCGTCTGCTCAAAGAGTCCATCCAATCGTGCCCCTTCCTGTTGGCGCGTATCTGGTATAATATATAGTGCCGTTCTCTGCGCACAAAGACGGCGCGGAAATATTGCAGGTATTAACTCATGCCCCGGCAGTCCGCCTGGGCCTTTTCTATGGAGTAAGCAAAGAGACACATATGCAGCGTGAAGACATACGAAACATAGCCATAATCGCCCACGTAGACCACGGCAAGACCACCCTGGTAGACGCCATGCTCAAGCAGAGTCACATCTTCCGGGAGAACCAGCAGGTGGCCGAGCGCGTCATGGACTCCAACGCCCTGGAGCGTGAGCGCGGCATCACCATCATGGCGAAGAACACGGCAGTAATCTACAAGGGCACCAAAATCAACATCGTAGACACACCCGGCCATGCCGACTTCGGCGGCGAGGTGGAGCGCGTGATGAACATGGTGGACGGCGTGCTGATCTTGGTGGACGCCGTGGACGGCCCCATGCCGCAGACCAAGTTCGTGCTGCGCCAGGCCCTCCAGTGCGGGCACAAGGCTATCCTCGTCATCAACAAAGTCGACCGTCCAAACGCCCGCCCGAACCACGTCCTGAACGAGACGTTCGACCTCTTCCTCGACCTGGGAGCGAACGAGGAGCAGGCCGAATTTCCTACCATCTACACCAACGCCCTAACAGGGACGGCGGGCACCAACTGGCTTCGCATGGGGCCGAGCCTTGAGCCTCTCTTTGACGCCATAGTGGCTCATATCGCCCCGCCCCAGATAGATGCCGACGCGCCTGCCCAGCTCCTCGTGACCACGATGACCTATGATGACTATAAAGGCAAGATCGTGGTAGGTCGCTTGAGGAGCGGGACGCTAAGCAAAGGCCAGTCAATAGCTCGAATTGACCACGATGGCAATATCATCCCTGGAAAAATAACTCAGCTTTTCGCCTTCAACGGCCTGGCGCGGCAAGAGGCGGAAGAGGTCGCGGCTGGGGATATAGTTGCCATCGCGGGCATCTCTGACGTGAACATCGGCGACACGATTGCCGATGCCGCCGACCCGCGCCCCCTGCCGCCCATACGCGTGGAGGAGCCGACGCTTCGCATGACCTTCGGGGTGAACACAAGTCCTTTCGCCGGGCGAGAGGGCACATACGTCACCAGCCGCAAGTTACGCGAGCGACTCTACAACGAGCTTGACCGTGACGTGGCTCTCAAGGTGGAGGACACCGAAAGCGCCGATACCTACCTGGTGAGCGGGCGAGGCGAGCTGCACCTTGCAATCCTTATCGAGACGATGCGCCGTGAGGGGTACGAGTTCCAGGTCTCCAAACCCGAAGTAATCTTCAAAGAGAAAGACGGGCATCGTGAGGAGCCTTATGAGCAGGTAGAGATCGAGGTCTCCCAGGAGGTGCAGGGTGTGGTAGTGGAGCTGATGGGCCAGCGTCGCGGCTCACTTATAGATATGAAGTATCGTGACGATGGCAGCGTGCATTACGTCTATAAGGCACCCACTCGCGGCCTGCTTGGTTTCCGCCAGGCGTTCCTCACCAACACGCGGGGGCAGGGTATTATGAACACTCTCTTTGCCGGGTATGGGCCGCTGGCGGGTCCCGTCGCTACCCGCTCTCAGGGTTCGCTCGTGGCATGGGAGAGTGGCGTGACTAGCAGCTTCGGCCTGGACGGGGCGCAGCAACGAGGCCAGCTATTCCTCGGCCCTGGCGTGGACGTATACGAAGGCCAGGTGGTCGGTGAGCATCTGCGCGAGCGTGATCTTGAGGTCAACGTCTGCAAAAAGAAGCATCTGACTAACATGAGGCAGAGCACTTCCGATGAAGGCATAAGGTTGGAGCCGCCCCGTGCCCTCTCCCTCGACGACGCCATCGAGTTCCTGGCCGACGACGAGCTTCTGGAAGTGACCCCTAAGGCATTCCGCCTCCGCAAGCGCATCCTCGCCAAGCACGAGCGCGACCGCATGGCAAGCGCGCTGAAGGTGCGTTAGACACTCGTGGTCTAACCGTTGACATTACGAGAGATGCGGTGTATAAGGGTAGTAGCTAATTAACCTCTAGCTTAGCACAAGGAGGTGAGTTATGAGCACAACTGATCATTCATATTCAGCTGCCATCCAATCTTGAGGCAACCTCTGTCCCGAAGGAAACTTCACCGGAAGTAGATGGCGCACCAATAAGCGAAGCTGAGTGGCGTCGCCTCCAAATCGAGAAAAATAAGGGTCTTATAGAGCTGCTTAAGTCTTGGTTGGCCGGTCCCGCCGATGCAGAAGAGCAACGTGAGAACTCTGGATACTCTTATGATTGCTTTAGACGAGGACAGACTCTCGGATCGTAAGCTCTTCCCATGGCTCGCCGAGTCGTAGTCCTTGATACAGGTGTGCTAGGTATAGCCACGAATCCTAGCGGCAATCCTAAGTCTGCTCGTTGTGTTCAATGGTTGCTTGAATTGGGTCAAAGCGGCCATGCGGTAGTCGTGCCTGAGATAGCGGACTACGAGCTACGACGAGAGCTTGTACTTCAGCGAAAGTTGCGCAGTTTGGCTCGACTTGACGCATTACATATGCAGGCCACATACGTTTCCATTACTACTAAAGTCATGCTCCTTGCCGCCGACTTCTGGGCGCAAGCTCGACGCCAGGGCCGTAAGACCGCCGACGACAAAGCCCTCGACGGCGACGTTATCCTGGCAGCCCAAGCTAGCCTCCTCACTCATCTCGGTGATGAAATCGTGGTAGCAACCACCAACGTCAAGCATCTCTCCCTCTTCGTAGACGCCCGTCTGTGGCAAGACATCCCCGCGCAAGAATAGGCTCTCTTTAGAGTGCTGCCTCGTGGTCTGAACTATAGGGATACATCCAAACCAGAGGAGCATCAGTGAGCGATGAAGTTATGGATGAGGAGTTGCAACGGTTTGAGGATGATGAGGACTTGGATCAGCTTGAAAAAGCTTTATCCAAGTTCAATATATTTGAGGCAATAGGCGCTACCAACCAGGAACTGCGACATTCGAACTTCCTGGCATTCTTGCTCGACCCAAAGCAAAATCATGGCCTCGGTTCCAAGTTTGCGAGGACGTTACTTCCTCGTGTGCTGCCAGAGCTAGATGACGATAAATCCTTTGAAGATATAGATGTACGTAGAGAATATCGGGACACGGATATTCTTATTGTTGACGACCAGAGAAAGTACGTCATCATCATTGAGAACAAGATTCTGGAGTCCAGAGGGCGGCTATCAACTCCAATCCTATTGGGACACTATTACTGCAGAATACTTGAACTGGCAGCAGCGTGGAATTTATCTTACACCTGGCGGCAGAAAGGGTTCGCATCCAGGCTATCAGCCCCTTTCTTATATAGATGTTGCGGACATGCTAGAGGATATAACGCCTGTTGGGGATACGAATATCCCCAACGACGTCCGTTTGGCAATAGACCATTATGTTGACATGCTGAGGAGGTTCATTGTGGGCGATGCACGTACAGATGAACGAGCGCGCAAGATCTATATGAAGTACATGCGTGCGGTCCGACTAATGAACCAAAAGCCTTGGAAGCCAAGGATTGCGGAATATATTATCACAGACCTAATTAAAAAGAACGAACAGTTCGAAATGGATGATTCAACTGTGGAATATATCCGCTTTGCTGTCAAAGAGTGGAATGCAGACTCCCGACTTGCAGCGAGGGAAAGGATGGACGAAAAGCGGACGAGTTGTGCTATTTGACTTCTACAATTACGATTACAGCCTTACCCTTGACTTATGGTTGTGGGCTGGTACAGGCTCGGAAGAGATTATCGAAAGGCTTCTCCAACTCTGCATGGATAACCAGCAGGTATTTAAGAAGCCTACACGGCAAGATAAATGGTGGTGCGTTTACAAAAGGGAGTTCCTCGTGAAGGATAATTATGCTAAGTTGAATAATGAAGACCTATACAAAAAGATTAGCGCGGTCTGGAGCGAATTTACTAAGTTTGACTTCCCCGCAATTCTAGCAGCATTCAAATCTGCCGATTGGCTCTGGCAGCCTCAGCAACCCCATAGCTAAGGTTGATGGGTAACTAATTCCAGGATTGTTATCGCTGAACGTCTTCTGCGACTATGCTATGCTATGCAAAGTAAAGTGAGGTAAGAATATGAGTGAGCGCGAAGGTGATACCTTTACTGTTATAGATATGGGCAAGGGTGCTTTCCTGCGGACACCAGGCGCTTCTGAGGTCGCAAGGCTAGGTGATGAGATTATACGTATGGCTGGTGAAGCAGGTATTACGTTGGACGACCTGCTAGAGGAGCTTGACCAAACACGCCTTCAGTACAACCATGAGCACTACGGCGCGTCCTGACCTGCTCTTTGATAAGCAGTCTCCAACTTACCTATAGGCACGCCAGGTGACGCTCTGGCTTGGGTGCGCGAGCATCTGGGCATCTAGCCATGTCACACGAAAAGGGAAGGGGAGGATGCCGTCGCACATCCTCCCCTTCCCTTATTACCATCACATAACTACCCCGCGCTCTCAAACCTCTCATTCACCTTATCCCAGTTCACTACGTTCCACCAGGCGGCCAGGTAATCCGGCCTGCGGTTCTGGTACTTCAGGTAATAAGCGTGCTCCCACACGTCGTTGCCCAGCACCGGGTACATGCCTTCGGACATAGGGTTGTCCTGGTTGGCGGTGCTTGTGATGTGGAGATGGCCGTCGCCGGAAGTCACGATCCACGCCCAGCCGCTGCCGAAGCGCTTCGTCCCCGCTTCGTTAAACTGCTTCTTCATCTCCTCGAAACCGCCGAAACAGGTCTTGATCGCTTCCGCAACCTTGCCGGTCGGCTCACCGCCGCCATTGGGACCCATGATCTCCCAGAACATGGTGTGGTTGACGTGCCCTCCGCCGTTATTACGCACCGCCGTGCGTATATCCTCAGGCACGCTATTCAGGTCTTTGATAAGCTCCTCCGCGCTCTTTCCCTGCAAATCAGGGTACTTCTCCAGCGCCGCGTTAAGGTTGTTCACGTAAGCGGCGTGGTGCTTATCGTGGTGCAGGTGCATAGTCTCTTCGTCAATGTACGGCTCCAGCGCGCTATAATCATAAGGCAAATCGGGTACTGAATGGGCCATTTTGTTGTTCCTCCTGAACGTATAGATTTATATGGGGTATTCCCTGGTAGGGGAAAGTCCGTGAAAGCTACATATCCCTCAAGATACAGAACCTGATATATTAGATATGCAACCAAAAGCCACGACCCATTGTATTGTAAGCATATCCTGCGCCACGTCAAGGCGCGTAATATGGTATACTTCTCCTTATCAAGGGTGAACCAGTGGCTAGGTCCCCTTTAGAATGCGACGGCGAACGATGACAACAACCTCCCCCAGGTTTCGGTTCCGGCTACACGCTGCGCTCCTTCTCCTGCTAGCCATCTCTATATCTGCTCCCCTCGCACCTCCTACCCAGGCTCTGGCCGCCCCAGGGTTGGCCTCGACTGCCTATCCGTCGTCCGGCGCTTTCGCTCAGTCCTCACAGGAAGCGACTCGCTCCACAGACTACTTCACCATCTTCTACCCACCAGGCGAGGAGAAGACCGCACTCTGGTACGCAGGCTTCATTGACGAGGTAAACCGCGCCGTGAGTGAGTTGTTAGGTGCGGAGCCTGTCAGGGGGATGACCCTCCACATTTATGCTACCGAGCCTGATTACTGGCAGGCCAACCCAATGGCCGAGCTTCACCCTGGCATCCTGGCCCACGCTATACCGGAGCGCAAAGAGATAGGCGTGGCCGTCGAGCGCCTGCGCCAGCAGCCCCCCGCCCTCGCCCGCGAGAGCTTCCGGCACGAGATTACCCACATCGTTGCGGGTTCCCTCTCCAACCAGCGCCTCCCTATCGGCTTCCACGAGGGGCTTGGGCAGTACAACGAGCTTTCCTCCACACGCGTCCAGGAGGTAGTGCTGGGCCTGCAAGCGGCCCAGGATGTTGGGGAGCCTTACTTATCCTGGGCCGACCTCAACGACTTCGCGAGGTTCCGCCAGAACATCGAGGTGGCCTACCCGCAGAGCTACTCGGTAATGGCCTTCCTCGCTGACCGTTACGGCATGGAGCCGTTCATCCGCTTCCTTTCGGGCTTGCGTGACGACCTTGAATATCGCCACGCCATCCTCCTCGCCTATAGCAAACCAATGGAGGAGCTTGAGAAGGAGTGGCACGAGTACCTCCCCGGCTTCCTACAGGATGGGTGGAAGCGCAACGTTCTGAGCGCGAACGACCTTGGGTACGGCCTGGCCCTCATGGGCGCGGGGCAGTTCGCCGATGCGGAGGAACATTTCAAGCAGGCCGAGCGTCTATACACTGACCTGGGCCGCCGAGATCGCGCCTCGCAAGCCTCGGAATATCTTGCCAATGCTACCAAAGCGAAGGAGGCTGACCAGGCCTCTGTTCAGGCCCGCAAAGACCTCGAAGCATACGACTATAGCAAGGCCTATTCGGGTGCATTTTCCGCAAGTCAGGCATTCGCAGAGCTAGGGTTACCAGATTACCAGCAACACGCGGACGACATATCCCTTTTAGCTCAAAAAGGTACAAACGCAATAACCCAAATAGAAAAGGCACGAGCTGGCATCAAGGGCTTCGACCTCAATGGTGCCAAAGCTCTGGCTGCGGAGGCAGGGCAGGCTTTCTCTGCCCTCGGTGACGCGGCCCGCGTGGCCGAGGCAAACGCCCTCCTATCCGAGATATGGACGTGGCAGCAATCTATTGGCTTTGGGGTCGCCGGCATCGGGGTGCTGGTATTGGCAGGCGTGCTGGCGGGGGGTTGGGTCTCTCTCGTTCGCGCCCGTAAGCGTAAGGCGCGTGGCACGGACCTTGCCGCGACACCTCTGTTCAGAGAGGAGAACCAATCTTGGCTTTAGACGAACGACGAACGATAAGCGACGAAGAGCAACTGGCTGAAGTAGAGAGGGATGATAGATCTCTCTCGCCTGACCCTGCCCCAGTCAAGAACCCAAACCCCGCACTCCACGTCCCGCACTCCGCATTCCAAATCGTCTCAATGCTGGGCGGCTACCGGAGACAAGTCAGGGGCACGCGCAGGCGGCGCTACCTGGCGATGTCCGCACTTGGCATCGGGGCAACCTGGCTCATGGCGGCGCTGGTCTACTATTTCGATCTGCCGGTTCCGGGTGCGCTACCTGTAGCTATTGCGCTTACCTTCTTATTGCCCCTGGCTGCACTCGCCATTGAAGCAGCCCGCACGCCCTCCCTCTCCGATACAGCCGCGCTCATAGATAGACGATTGGACGATAGCCAGCGCCTCCTCACCTCCATCGAACTGATGTCGAGAGGGGAGGCTGCGCCTCTTACCGAAGCTCAACTCAAGACGAGTGCGGCGATGCTGGCACACGTACATCCCAAAGCTGTCTATCCCTCTCGCACACCCTGGAATATGGCGACTACCGGTCTGGGTCTTCTCCTGCTGGCCCTCGGCCTCTTCATGCTCAAGGGTGGAGGCTTCTCCCCCTTCGGGGTCGGCACCCTACCGCCCGACCAGCCGGTGGTAGCATCTCTCGCAGCGCCCACAGCCGACGCCGGTATCCCACCCTCCGAGCGTACGCCAGAACCAACCCCAACCCCGATCCCCGCAGAGCTTGTGCTTGGAGGAGGCACCCAGGACCAGGAACAGCAAGATAGCGAGGCGAGTAATACTCCTACTGCCCCCCAGGAGCAAGCCGCTGCCTCCCAACAAGCCGAGAGCGATCTTGCCCGCCTGGGCCGCGCCCTCGACGGCCAGAGTGTAACCCAGCAGGCATCGGATGCTCTGTAAGCAGGGTAACACCGACGAAGCCGCAAAGGAGCTTACCGAGTGGGTAAGGAGAATGACCAGGTCTCAAAGGCAGCGAAAGAGGGCCTGGCCGACGCATTGGAGCAGGCCGCGCAAGACACCGATGCGAACAGGGACTTGAGAAAGGCCGAGCAAGATGCCGCCAAAGCCCTGCGCGACGGCGATTATAAGATGATAGAGTTGGCCATGCAGAAACTGGCCGATGCCATGCAGCAAACCGCCACCAACATCGTCCCACAACAGGAGTTGGCTAAGAGTTTCCCCGAAGAACCTTCAAGCGGCCAGCAGGACGCCTCTCAGCAACCTGGCGACCAAAGCGAGCAGGGTGATACGGGCGCGGGCCAGCAGGATGGCCAGCAAGAGAGCGAGGCGGGAGATAAGTCCAGTCAAGAAGGCCCGGAAGGTGGAGGCGATACCGGGCAGCAAGGCACGGGTGAAAGCCAGCAAGACGGCCAGGGTGGCGGCAATAAATCGGAAAGCGGCGAGGGCGACGGCCAGAGCGGTGCGCCCGGCCAGGGTACGCGCGTCAACGGCCCCAAAGACCCCACCGACCTCGACGTACCCGGCAATCCCTTTGAGCTTGAGGCTCAGCCTGAGCCGGGCAACACCCAACCCCAACCAGACCAGCAGCAAGACCGCCCCGGCCTCACACTCGATGGCGGGTCAGGTGGAAGCGGGGCAGCGCCCGTCGCCCCCGGCGATGCCGTCAACGTGCCTGGCGAGACCGGCAGCCTCCCCCTTGACCGCTGGGATATTATTCGCAAGTTCTTCACGCCGGATAAGTGATCAGGGGTCGGGGGGTCAGGGATTAGGGATTAGAAGAAAAGAGGCAGAGGATTATTAGTCATTCCTGATCCCTAATCCCTGACCCCCCGACCCCAAACAACAGGAGCTAGAAGGAGAATACCATGCTAAAGCGTATACTGTCCCAGGCGCTATTGGTAGCAGCCATAATGGTGCTCACCACTATATTTCAGCCTCTGCGGTTCTTCGAGACCTTCGCGCAGCCAGGGTGCCAGACCTTCAAGGAGACGGGTAAGACCGTCTGCGGCAAGTTCCTCACGTACTGGCAGCAGCACGGCGGCGTCGCCCAGCAGGGCTTCCCTTTGAGTGGCGAGTTCACCGAAGTGTCGGACCTCAACGGCAAGCCGTACAGGGTGCAATACTTCGAGCGAGCCGTCTTCGAGCTTCACCCTGAGAACCCCGCGCCTTACGATGTGCTCCTCTCCCAGCTTGGCCGCCTCCAGTTCGAGCGTAAATACCCTAAAGGTGACCCTTCTGCCACCCAGCTTACGCCCACCGACCTGAAATACCAACTTTTCGAGGTCTTCGGCAAGGACCTCCTCTATTGCGACCCCGACTTCTGGCCCCTAGTGCGCGATGAGAGCGCGTCCGCCCAGGCATGGTTCAATTCTGTGGACAAAGCGAGCGAGGAGTACCAGGCAATACTGAAGTACAACAATATCTCTCCCACAGCGCAGATGACCCCCGACCAGTTGCTCCTCGTCTACCGGGAGCACAAACGTCTCAACGCGGTCGCCCTGGAAAAGTCGGGCACTAACACCTACAAGTTCGTCATAACCGTAGGCGGCGACGTTGACAAGCCCGCCCAGGACGGGCCTGGCATCAGGATCGAAGGCACGATTGACGCCAATGGCAGGACCACCGTCGCATCCCAGACGAACGTCAAGGTAACCTGCCCCATCTGCCTCGTGGCCAACACGCTCATAGATACGCCCAATGGCCCCGTCAAGGTGCAGGATATGAAAGAGGGTATGGCCGTATGGACCACCGATAAATCGGGTGCTCGTGTCGCGGGCGTGGTCATCAAGACCGCGCAGCGTGCCGTTCCTGAGAGCCACCAGGTAGTCCACCTTGTCCTCAGCGACGGGCGCGAGCTATACGTCTCCCCAGGCCACCCCCTCGTAGGCGGGCGGGCCATCGGCACCCTCCATGCAGGCGACTCGGTAGACGGCACGACCGTAGTTAGCGCCGAATGGCTTCCCTACAAAGAAGCATACACCTACGACATCCTCCCTTCCGGCAGCACTGGAGCCTACTGGGCAAACGGCATACTGCTAGGAAGCACGATACGTAGGTAGACGATGGACGACGGACGCGGCATGTAGGGGCACGGCGTGCGTCGCTACGCTCCGTGCCCCTACGAAGCAAAAGACACTCTAAGTACCGATTACTGACTACTAACCTCTAGAAAGGTCATAATGCAATACTCACAACCCGAAACTCAGCAACCCCCAATCGGCATTCAGCCGCAAACTCACGGGGAGCAAGATCCACGTTACGCAGCACATAATACGCAGCACGTACCGGAAGACATAGCGGGCCGAGTGCAACGTCTCGTCTCCACCCTCGAGGAAGAGCTGGCCGGGGTGATCGTGGGGCAGCGCAACGTCGTGCGCGGCGTGCTGACTGCATTGCTGGCGGGGGGACACGTCCTCCTTGAAGGCGTGCCTGGCCTCGGCAAGACTCTGCTGGTACGCACCCTGGCGGAATGCACCGACCTCACCTACGGGCGCATCCAGTTCACCCCCGACCTCATGCCTGCCGACATAGTCGGAACAGACATTATGAAGCCGGGTGAGGACGGCAGGGGCTTCAGCTTCCAGGAGGGGCCGGTCTTCGCCAACCTCATCCTCGCCGACGAGATCAACCGCGCCACCCCGCGCACGCAGTCCGCCATGCTCGAAGCGATGCAGGAGCACGCCGCCACGGTAGGGCGCAAGACTCATCGCCTCCCTGAGCCGTTCTTCGTGCTGGCGACGCAAAACCCTATAGACCTGCAGGGCACGTACCCCCTGCCCGAAGCGCAGCTAGACCGCTTCTTCTTCAAGCTGATAGTCGGCTATCCCACCCATGACGAGCTAAAAGAGATAGCCCGCCGCACTACCGGCAACGCCTCAAGTGAGCGCAAGGTAGTCATGGACGGCGACACTCTTCAACAACTCCAGAGGCTGGTACGCGACGTGCCCATAGCCGAGCCTGTGCTCGATTACGCCGCACGCTTAGTCATGTCAACCCATCCCGAGGGGATTTCGGATTTCGGATTTCGGATTTCGGATTTGGGCAATAGCGGCGGGCAACATAACCAGAAATCCGAAATCGCAAAGCGTTACGTCCGCTATGGGGCCAGCCCACGCGCTATCCAGTCCCTTGTGCTGGCAGGCAAGGTCAACGCCATCCTGTCAGGTCGCTATAACGTCTCTTATGACGACCTGCGCCGCGTGCTACACCCCGCCCTGCGCCACCGCATCGTCCTCAACGTCGAAGCCCAGCTTCAGAACGTAGACGCCGACACTATCCTCACCCAGCTGATGCAAGAGGTGAAGGAGTGAGGCGATTTCGGATCTCGGAATTCAGATTTCGGATTGCTAACCGCGTAGCATCGTTTCGGAAGGGAAACACTAAATCCGCACTCCGCACTCCGCACTCCGCACTGGTAGACGCTGAGTTCCTCCTGAAGCTCGACCGCCTTACCCTCTCTATCGGCAAGGACCTGGTATCAGGGCTGATGGGCGAGCACAGCGCGGTGAGACGCACGGCGGGCATAGAGTTCGCCGATTACCGCCCCTACAACACGGGAGACGACCTGCGCCGCGTGGACTGGAACGCCTACGCGCGCCTCGGCACCCTCCACATCCGGCAGGCCCAGGCCGAGCACGATACGGTGCTCTACATCCTCCTCGACGCCAGCCCTTCTATGGACTTCGGCACGCCTACCAAGTTCTACGCAGCCCGCCGCCTCGCCGCCGCCCTCGGCTACATAGCCCTGGCTCACCTGGACAGCGTGGTACTGTCTGTACCTGGGGACGAAGGACGAAGGACGAAGGACGAAGGACAGCTAGACACGGCACCAAATCCGCACTCCGCACTCCGCACTCCGCACTTCAGAGGTCGTGCGGAGTCTGCCAGCCTCTTCCATTACCTGCAAGAGCTTCAGACGGCCTCGCCTTCTGGCTTCGATGATGCGCTTGCCGCGTGGGGTGGTAAGCGAGGCCAGGGACGTGTGGCAATAGTCATATCCGATCTCTTACTAGATGACTACCGCGCCGGAGTTCGTACCCTTGTAGGCGCGGGCTTCCAGGTGACGCTACTCCACCTCCTCAGCGATGAAGAGCTTCACCCACCCGACACAGGAGACGTGGAGCTTGTAGACAGCGAAACGGGCCATCAAATCGAGGTCCACCTGGGCCAGGAGAGCCTCGCCGAGTACCACCGCCGCCTCGACGCCTGGCTGGATGAAGCCGAGCAGTGGTGCTACAGCTCCGGCGCAAGCTACATACGCATACAAAGCGATTGGGACATCGAGCGCATCCTCCTGGAAACCCTCAAACGCCACGGCGTCACAGCGTGAGAAGGCAGAGGGCAGAAGGCGGTAGGCAGAAGGCAGTGTCAGTGATAGAAAGACGTAAGATGATCAAAAGACCTAAATCCGAAATCCGAAATCCGAAATGGGAAATGGGAACGCCATGTCGTGGCTAAGTCCTGGCGCGGCGTGGTGGCTCTTACTCCTCCCTGCGCTCCTCGCGCTCTACCTCTTCAGGCCGCGCTCGCTACGTAAGCCGGTGCCGAGCCTTCGCCTGTGGGAAAAGCTCCCCCAGGTTGACCGCCCGCGCGCCCGCCTGCGCCGCCCTCCCCTCTCCTCTATTGCTACTCTTGCAGTTGTTGCTCCTCGCGGCAGGCGCAGCCGCCCTGATCCGTCCGGCAATAGAAGCCCCGGTTGGGCAGCAAGTCGTCATCCTGCTTGACGCTTCGGGGAGCATGACGGCGTCCTCCGGTGGTAGCACCCGCTTCGAGCAAGCCAAAGCTGAAGCACACAAAATCGCCTCACAGATACGCCCCCAGGACCGGGTCACACTCGTGCGCGTCGGCTCAAGCGTCAGCACCGCCTGCGCCAACTGCGAGCGTGCGGACCTTGAGCGCGCCATCTCCGCGATGAAAGCGGGCGCAGGCCAGGCAGACATGGCGGCAGCCCTCAGTCTCGCATCCGGCCTCTCCGCAGGCGCGTCAGACGGTAACGTGCAAACCTACATCATCTCAGACGGCGGCTTCCCGCAAAATTCCAACTCAAAATTCAAAATTCAAAATTCAAAATTCATCCAGGTGGGCGAGCCCGTAAGCAACCGTGCCGTCACGGTACTCAGCGCCCGCCGCCCGCCCGATGGCAGGCCCGGCTACGTCGCCTATGCACGGGTAGACAACAGCGGCTCGTCCGAGGCCAGCATACAGGTGGCCGCGCTCGCCGACACCGTGCCCCTACCAGACCGAAGCGTCACATTACCCCCAGGAGGCCACGCCGATTTCACCTGGCAGCTACCGGCAGGCACGGCCCGCTTCACCGTCAGCCTCGACGGGCGCGACGCTATAGGGGCTGACGACCAGGCGGTGATATTCCTCCCGGCGGAGGGGCAGTACAAAGTTAGCATAATAGTCCCGCAGCCTGACCTCTACCGCCGGGTGGTAGCGGGCATACCGGGCCTGGAGCCTGTTGTCGTGACAACAGGCAACCCAACCCCGGCGAGCGGCGCGGTCCTTTCCATTATCGAGGGTCGAGCGCCGGATCCGCTTCCCCCAGGCAGCCTTCTCCTGGTGAACCCAACGGGCGGTCTCTTCACGGCGAAAGGTGAGCTTGAAGGCATACGCCCAATAGCGGGCGGGTCGAGTCACCCCGTCATGTCCGGGCTGGACCTCTCTCCCCTGCTGGTCCAGACGGCGCGGGAGATCGAGACGCCCGCCTGGCTCGAACCTATCGCCTGGTCCGATGCGGGCACGCCTCTCATCGTGGCGGGTGAGCATGAAGGCAAGCGCGTAGCCGCCCTCCTCTTCGACCCCGACGACTCCAACCTGCCGAAGCTGGCAGCATTCCCCCTGCTGATGGCTAACCTGGTCGACTGGCTTTTCCCCCTCGCCAGCGCGGGCGCTATTGCTCCCGGCGACCCCATCTACCTCGCCCCAGGCTCTACCCTTACCACTCCGGGCGGCCAGCAAATCCAGGTCGGCCCCTCCGGCAGCTTCAACGAGACAGAAGAAGCGGGCGTCTACCAGCTTACGGATAGCGCCTCTCAGCAGGTCCAATTCTCCGTAAACATGGCAAGTTTGCAAGAGTCAACGACAAACCCAGCCGCTCACCCGGAGCTACAAAATCCGAAATCCGAAATCCGAAATCCGAAATCCGAAATCTCGGAGAACTCAGAAATCTGGTCTTCCCTGGCAGGGATTGCCCTCTTTCTGGTGGGGGGCGAATGGCTCTACTATTGTTGGAAACGAGGCAGACTGTGACCATAGCGAACGACGTTCTATTCCTTCGGCCTGAATTATTGTGGCTGGCCCTCCTCGCCCTGCCTCTCATATTCCTGGCATCCCGCAGGCTGATGGCCCTCGCCCGCTGGCGCAGGCGCACCGCTATAGCCCTCCAGACCTTCAGCGCGCTCCTTCTCATCATCGCGGTAGCCGAGCCAGCCCTGGCCCGCCCCAACGACGATCTCAACGTGGTGGTCGTGCTCGACAACTCGGCCAGCCTGAGCAAAGAGAGCCGGGATAAGGCAGTCACGTACGCCCAGGGCCTCCTCCAAAACGCTACCCCCACCGACCACCTCCACTTCATATCCGCCGCAGGCGAAGCCACCCTCCTTACCGAAGAAGAAGTGGCTAGCGGAGAGTGGGCCGCAGACGACGGACAATCAACTCAAAACTCAAAACTCAAAACTCAAAACTCCACAGACCTGGCTGCCGGATTGCGTTTAGCCTCAAGCCTCCTCCCCGATGCGGGCCGCAGGCGCGTGGTCCTCGTCAGCGACGGGTGGGAGACGCAAGGGAACGCCGTCGCGGAAGCCCAGCTTCTCACCAAGCGTGGCATCGTCCTGAATATCGTACCCCTCATCGCTCTCGGCAACCCTGAAGTGATCGTGCGCTCGCTGAACACTCCACCCTATGTGCGCGTCGGGGACAATATCAGCAGCGGCTTGAGCGTCTACAGCACCGTCGCCACCAGCGCCACTTTGCAGCTGAGCGTGGACGGTGCGGCCCCCATCGAGCGCCGCGTGGACCTCAAGCCGGGCGAGAATAGCATACCTCTCGACCAGACGGCCCAGGTGGAGGGCTTCCACAGCATCGAGGTAACCGTCCAGGCGAGCGCCGATACCTCCACCGAGAACAACTCGACCGCTTCCACCGTGATAGTCAAGGCACAGCCCCGCGTGCTGGTCATCGAGGACCGCGCCGGGGAGGGGACCAACATCGCCACCGCGCTACGCAGCCGCCAGATGGACGTGGACGTGCGCCCCTCGTCATCCATCCCCTCACAACTGAAAGAGCTGGATGCATACGACAGCGTCGTGCTGGCCGACGTGGCCGCCACCAGCTTCAGCCTGGACCAGCAGCGCACCCTCCAGGAGTACGTGCGGCGCAACGGGCGCGGGCTGGTCGCTATAGGGGGCCAGACCAGCTTTGCCCTCGGCGGCTACCTCGACAGCGTGCTCGAGGAGGTGCTCCCCGTATCGTCCCAGCCCGCCCCTCGACCCGAGCAGGGCGATACAGCCCTCATCCTGGTCATGGACCGCTCTGCCAGCATGGACGAGTATCGCGGGCAGTCTAACATCGTCGCCAAGTTCGCTATGGCGAAGGAAGCTGCGCGCCTCGCGGTGGACACCATGCGCGACGGCGATACTATGGGCATCCTCTCGTTCGATACCGAGACGCTATGGACGGTGCCCCCACGCCTCATCAACGGGGAGAGCGATAAGGAGGAGATCAAGGGCCTCATCTCCAATACTGAGCTTGGTGGAGGCACCGACATCTACCCCGCCCTGGAGGAGGCAGCACAGGCGATAAGAGGCATAGAGGCCTCATCGAAGCACCTCGTGCTCCTCACAGATGGCAGGGAGTATCACACGCCCGATTATGGCACGCTCCTCGCGCAGATACGCGCCGACGGCGTGAGCCTGTCGTGCATCGCCATAGGCGCGGACTCCGACTTTGATCTCCTCAGGCGTTTAGCTAAGCTGGGAGAGGGGCGCTATTACTTCACCGAGCGGCCTGAGAACATACCCAAGATCGTCTTCAAAGAGCTTGACCTGGCTTTGAAGCAGGGGTCTATCGAAGGCGCGGTGCAGCCCCATTTGCGCTCGCCCAGCCCCATACTGCGAGGCTTCCAGCCCCAGGACGTGCCCCAGTTGGGCGGCTACGACATCACCACCCCCAAGGACGAGTTGCTCGTCGCCCTCACCTCAGACCAGGGCCATCCGCTACTCGCCCAGTGGAACTACGGGCTTGGCCGGGTCGTCGCCTTCACGTCGGAGACAGGCCCTCTCTGGGCGGGGAAATGGCTTGCCTGGGACGACTTCGCCCGCTTCTGGAGCCAGACCGTCCGATGGACTATGGCAAGCCCGGTCAACCACCAGCTACAACCCTCAATATCAGTAAGCACAGGGCAGTATGCAGAAGGCAGTAATCTCTCATCACCACCCAGTCCTACAGTCCTCAGTCCTCAATCCTCAGGAGGGCGTCGCCCACCTGGTGGTGGAGAGCCTCAACCCGGATAACAGCTTCGCTGACCTGGCGGATGTGACGGCGGGCATACGCGCACCCTCCGGCGCGGTAACCACCACCGTGCTCATACAGACCGCCCCAGGCCGCTACGAGGCGGACGTGCCCATCTCCGAGCTGGGCGCGTATGAGGTCCGCTTCAGCCGCCCCGACCCGGTCTCAGCATCTCCCATCACCGAAACGGCAGGCTTCAGCGTGCCTCTCAGCCAGGAGATGGTGAACGCGGGCACGAATGACCGCCTCCTCCAGCGTCTCTCCCTCGAAGCGCCTTACCTCAGCCTGGACGACCCCCAGGCCGCCCTGGACCGCACGGCCCTCCCACCTTCCCAGGGCAACCACGAGCCGCTGTGGGCATACTTCTTAGCGCCCGCGCTGGTACTGCTACTGCTGAGCGTGGCTGTGAGGAGGCTGGCGTTCAATTTCCGGCCTCGCAAGCGAACATAATCATACCCAGAGATTCGGCTATGAGAGCACAGTATCAAGCAATCACTAGAAGGCTGGTGATGGGCATGCTCGCCGCTCTGGTTGCCGTGGCAACATTCGCACTCTCCGCGTGCCAGGACTCACGGCCGGTTCCGGTGCCGACACCAACCACAGTGAACAAACCGATCACGCCGGTGCCGATACCAACCACGATAAGCAACCCAGTAACGCCAGAGCCGAACTTTGCTTTCATCTTTGACTGGACTACTTGTGGCGCATATACCCTCACCACCTTCGATAGCAAGCTAACACTTATGAGGAATATGTCACCCCCTGCAATAACAATAGATTTAGTGTTGTCCAAGCAGGAGCTGGGCAAGATTTACCAGAAGATGGTGGATATTGACCTCTTCAGCTACCCCCAAGAGTTCTCAATCCAACTCCCCCCTGACGTAGCCCGTATCTATGGTATATCCGCACGTTATCGCTTCGACGTGCGAAATGGCAGTCAAAGCAAAGTAGTAAGTTGGAATGATCAATTTGTCGAACCGACCGACAGGCCATGGAGGGATGAAGACAGCGAGCCTAGCAAAACGCAAGCAGCTAAGCTCAGGGAGCTGATAGAGCTAATTAAACAGCTAGTAGAGAATCACCCGGAATTCAAGAAGCTCCCAGACTCTGGAGGTTGTGCGTAGCGGGATAGAAAGTATTTATTTGAGGTAGAAGGCATCACCACAGTTTTGATGTTTGGAGGGCACACCTATAAACCGACCTTACAAGCCGGAAGGCTATACGAGTGTCGCGGCCTACGTGATGGCGGACGGCGCTCAGCGCGTTATTGACTTCTTGAAAGCAACCTTCGATGCGCAGGAGATGCGCCGTGCTGACCGCCCGGACGGCTCCATCATGCATTGCGAGGTGCGTATTGATGACACAATCGTGATGATTGCGGACGGTGGAGGCCAATTTCCGGCCTTTCCGGTCTGGCTCCACGTTTATGTACCTGATGTAGACGCGACGTATAAGCGTGCTCTCGCCGCAGGCGGAATATCTGTTCAAGAACCTGAGCAAAAGGACGATCCTGATCGACGCGGGGGCGTGAAAGACCCGGCGGGCAATACATGGTGGATTGCGACACAGGTCGGATGATATCAGATTTATGAGGAAAACTTGATTAGAGAATTGCGCTATTGGCTGATAAGCCCTCTATGATTGAAGAAGCTGTAGAGCCTATATTCTTTGCAACACCATCTGAGCTACGCGTATGGCTTGAGGAGCACCACGCTAATACCCAGGAACTATGGGTTGGCTTCTACAAGAAAGGCTCAGGTAAGCAAAGCATTACCTGGCCGGAGGCGGTAGACCAGGCGCTCTGCTTTGGTTGGATAGATGGCATACGCAAGGGTATTGACAGCGTCAGCTACAAAACCAGGTTCACGCCACGGAGAGCGCGCAGTAACTGGAGCGCTGTAAATATCAAACGCGTCGCTGAGCTAAAGGAACTGGGACTTATGCGCCCTCCGGGTCTTACAATATTTGAGGAACGAGTGGAAGAGAAGTCAGGGATTTATTCCTATGAACAGCGAAATGCGGCGGAGCTTACCGAAGCATATAAGGAGCAGTTCCGCGCCAACAAGAAAGCCTGGGATTTCTTCCAGGCCCAGGGAGCCGGGTATCGCCGAACCGCCATCTGGTGGATCATAAGCGCGAAGAAAGAAGAGACGAGGCTAAAGCGACTTGCCAGGCTCATCGAAAGCTCGGAGCATGAGCGCACCATATGACGCGGTAGACTATAGGCTTACCCCGTCCAATAAACTCAGACCCCATCACCTTACCGCCCGACGCACCGCCGCACTAATCATATCAACCAGAAAAGTCAGCCCCACATAGAATATCAGCGAGGTCAGCACGCTCCTATAGCTGAAACTGGCGAGCTGATCGCCCAATAGCCTCCCCAGCCCGCGCACGCCTACCCAGGGGACCACGTACGCATGGCGGCGCACCCCACGACCCTCCTTGCCCGGAAAGACCATCTGCCACCACACCGACGACGAGAGTATACCCCCCACGAAGCCTATCACCACGCTGAGCGCCGTGCCGCACACCGCGTATGCGAGTGTAATCAGCGTGGATGGGAGGGCGAGCGATAGAATATCGCTGCTCAGGTCCGGCTGTAGGGCAGCCCGCACAAAGCTCCAGACCTGGCCCCATCCTCCCTCGTTTATCACCTCGCCCCTGAAAAGCCCTGCCTCGATAAAAGACCATGTTATAGCTATGGCAAAAGCAAGAAACCAGAAACTCTTTGCATTGATCAGGGAAGGTCGAGCGGGAAGGGGTAAAGAGAGCGAAGCTGTCACCAGGGGCAAAGTATCTTGATAGGGAGAGACTCAAGTCTGAGTAATGCCACTGAAATTACTTACACTGGGAATTGGCCAATCACCTGTTCATACGCCTCTACGGAGTTCTGGACACCCGAACATCACGCTATACGTTGCAAACTCCTCGTGCCACAGAGTTGTTACCAATTCCCTTACAATCACCTTACTCGTCGGCATCTATCTGCGTTACTGGCCGCTAGCTCCTGATAGTTGTTACCCACCTTTGACCCTTATTCACCATTCTGCAACCTGTTTATACCGCGCCTTATATCTTCCTGCCCTATAGTTAGGGCATAGACCAAAGCCAAAGCGGAAAATTCAATAGATATCATACTCAGGGAAAGTGCGGACCAAATCCTTCACAATTCTTGAAAGGGCAAAGAGAAGAGATTTCCTCACACTGGCGGCGGCCAACCTATCAAACTCTAAACATCTATCTTAGGAGGGTAAAATCGTGACAAAGGAACTTCGTTGGCGAGTTATCGCATTGCAAGTGGTAATGGTAATCGTATTGGCAGCAGGAGCGGCAATGGCGTTCTGGGGTAGCAACTTCACGAACGAGCAGATCAGGGGCCAGTTAGCGCCTCAGAAGATATTCTTCCCCAAGGACGTCTCGACTGTGCCGGAGCCAGAGAAGAGCGCATTGCAGCCCTATCTCGGCCAGCAGGTACTGAACGGCGAGCAGGCCCACATCTTTGCTGAGAATTACCTCGGCCTGCACCTTCGGGAGCTGGCAGATGGCAAGGTGTACTCGGAATTGTCCACAGAGGCTCGTACCGAGAAGGACCCGGCTCTGAAGGCCACGAAGGACGGACTTGTGCAGACAGCCTTCCGCGGTGAGACCCTTCGCTCGATGTTGAACCAGGCATGGGCATTCTCAATCTTCGGCATGGTAGGTCTGTACGCCGGGTTCGGCCTGGGAGCTATAGCGCTGATAGTGCTCGGTTCGCTGGTATTCGAACTCTTCTTCGCCAGGAAGCCAATAGAGGTGAAAGCAACTTCGCCCTCCTTCGCTCCCAGCAAGGCTTAGCGCAAGGTAGGAAGGGTTGGCCACCAGACAATTGAATAGTAAGGGCCGAGGCGGACCAGGACACCCTGGTCCGCCTCTTTTTATTTCTCCGTCTGTTGGTATAGCACACATTGTTACGAATTTCACGAATGTACACCCAGCGTTCACCCTACTTTTTACTTGCAGCCCCCAGAATGGGATCGAGAGGGTAAGTAACAGGAGCAATTCGCAGGACTATGCTTACCATATCCAATAACCAAGCTAGTTTGCAGGCAGGAGCCTGCCGTAAGGAACATTCAACGTTCATAAGGAGGCTAAAATGTCAACCAGAAGGCAATTTACCAGCAGCGCGCTTAGGGCTTTGGCTCTGCTCGGACTCATATTGACGCTTGCCGTCACAGCCCTAACGACCACCCCAGCACATGCAGCCAACACCCCAACAGATGCTCCTAGACCCACTGGAGTTCTCAGCCTGATAGCTCAGGATGCCATGACCAACGAGGGCATTGCTTCAGCCTGCCGTTTCCATCTGGACCCAAAGAGGGACCTTCGTACTCAAGGGCTTCACCAATGCCAAGGGTTACTTCGAGGCCAAACTCGCACAGGGTGTCTACAAGCTTCAACTAAACGGAGCGGGTTATGAGCCATACGGACAAGTCTTCAAGATCGCAGACCGTCAGACCACCGATGTCCAGGCAGCGATGCAGTCTACTACACGCCTGGGGGTGTTTAATCTCTTTGCAGCAGACCCCATAAAGGGGACGCCAATAGCAGGCGCAAGCGTGACGATTTGGAACTTAGCCGGTGGGATCATCATCGAAGGGGAGACAAATAAGCTCGGCGAGTACAAGGCAGAACTAGCGGCTGGCAGCTATGGGCTGCTCATAACCGCAGAAGGCTACAAGAACTTTGAGCAAAGGTTCAAGATGCAAGGCGATGTCGACATCAAGGCTATGCTTGAGGCCGTAGCGGCGCCAGAAGGTGTGCTTACGATGCAAGTTATAGACGCCCAGTGGAAAGGCCCTATCTATGCAGCAAACGTAGACATCTACAATACGGATGGGCAGTTGCTCAAGGAGGGTCTTACAGAGAAAGATGGCACCTTCCTGGCGAGCCTGCCTGACGGCACCTACGTTGTAGAGGTAGCCTCTAAGGGGTATAACACGTACAAGGATAAGGTCGAGGTTACCAGCAGGTCGGATACTTTCCTGCAAGTCATCTTGGTCTGGGAAGGAAGGTAGACAGGTTGGTCGAGCGAAAGCAGACTAACCCAAAAATCAGAAAGAGCATGAAAATAGGCGGCACAGCCGCCTATTTTCATGCTCTTTCTGATTTTTGACAGCGATGGTAACTGATGATGGTTAAGAGGCAGCGGGTAGGGCGAGGGTGAATATACTCCCCCCTCCTGGCGCGGGGTCCACCCACACCCGCCCTTTGTGCATCTCGGCCACCTTGCGGGCGATAGGGAGTCCCAGCCCTGTCGATGCCGTCCGGTCAGTGCGGTGCAGGCTGCTGCGATAGAAGCGATCAAATATCTGCTCGCGCTCCTCCTCCGGCACTCCAGGGCCGTTGTCGCGCACGGTTACCAGGCATTCCTTCGCAAGCCCGGAACCACCCGACCTCATAGTCTTTGTCTTTATCTCCACCTGGGTGTTGGGTGGAGAATATTTGTTGGCGTTTGAGAGGAGATTGATCACCACTTGCTCAAGACGCTGCCTGTCCCCTCGAACCCCACAGTACGTCTCCGGTAAGCGCACGTCCACCTTTTGATGCTTGCTCTCGAATAGGGGCGCGACCGATTCCACGCCAGCGCTGACCACCTCGCGCAAGTCGAGGTCCACGACGGTGAATGTGGCTTTCCCTTGCTCAAGCCGCGTCAGGTCGAGCAAATCGTTCACCAGTGAGTGCATTCGCTTGCTCCCCTCCACGACTAGACCGACCAGGTCAACAATTCGCGAGTCGATCTGCTCTTGACTAGCTAGCCGCTCTAGCTGCTCAAGGGCCAAGCCGGCGGACATGACGATTGTGGTAAGGGGTGTACGCAACTCATGAGCGGCTGTTGACAGAAACTCGTCTTTCATCTGCTCAAGCTCACGCAGGCGCTGCTGCTCGCGCTCCGCAGCCTCACGACCCCTCTGCGCCTCCTCATACAGACTGGCGTTGTAAATGGCGGTACTTGCCACCGCCCCGAACGCTTCCACTAGCTCCACAGCTCCCTGGTCGAACGCATCTGGCCTATCGGCATAGGTGGAAAGTACTCCCAGCAGCTGGCCACCAACTATAAGAGGCACCGCGACCAACGAACGGAGCAGCTTGCCTGCAAGTCGTGGGAAGACGGTATCCTCCTCAATCTGGCTGGTGTCGCCCACGACCTGGGTCATTCCCGACTTCACAGCGCGACCCGCCACACTTCGATCAAAAGGAAGTTGTGCAAGCTCGTCAGTGAATAACTGATCCAGGCCCTGAGCGTAACGAGCGACGAAGTGTCTTGCTTCATCCTGTTCATTTGCCTTTTCTGAAATCGTCCCCTCCAGGAGGTAAACAGCCGCGCCTGCCGCGTGCAGTAAGTCCACCGCCGATTGCACTATCAGTTGTATTACCTCGTCCAGGCGCACCGAGCGGTTTATCGCGTGGCTTACCTTGAAGAGGGCCGTAGACCTGGCCCTTTCTCGGCTGGCGAGTTCGAGCGCCTGGACCTTCTCCGAGTGTAGCCCGGCATTTGTGAGCGCGTTCGCTGCGTGGGTAGCGAGGAGTTGTACCAGCCACTCGTCTTCCTCACTGAATTCGGGGCCACCTATTTTGTCGGTCAGATAGAGGTCCCCCATCAACTTGCCGCGCACGAATATGGGCACTCCCAGCAGGCTCGTCATTGGCGGGTGGTTGGGTGGGAAGCCAGAGCGGCGTGGGTCTTTGCTCATGTCGGGGATGCGCAGGCTGTGCCCGGCACGGAGCATCACGCCGAGCAGGCCGTGACCGCGAGGCGGCTCGCCTATCTTCTCTCGCTCGGTCTCGGAGATACCGGAAGTGGGGAAGCGTACGAGGAAGCCGTCCTCGCCCAGCACGCCGAGCGCCGCGTATTTGCAGCCTACCAGTTGTCGGGATGTGTCAACTATCCGCTTGAGCAGGTTGTCAAGATCAAGCTCGCCAGTGATTGCAACCGCCGCCTTGTTCAGCGCGAGCAGTTGCTCCACGCGCTCCTCAGCCAGAGGCGCTTGTGCTCTCGGTTGCCTGGGATTGGAAACGGCTTTGGTGGAGCTCACAGGCTCTACCTCCTCGAAGGAAAAAGGATAAGGGATAAAGGATAAAATGGCGTGGTAGGATTTTTTATCCTTTATCCCTTATCCTTTTTCCTTTACCTCTTCAGCAGTGGCCAAGCGTGCGAACCTGTACCCAACCGAGCGTTCGGTGAGTATGTAGTGGGGGTGCTCCGCGTCGTCTCCCAGCTTCTTGCGCAGCCTGCTGACATAGGTCTTGAGGTAGTCCATGTCGCCTCGGTACTCGTCACCCCATACCTTCGCGAGGAGCATTTCAAATGGGAGCACCCGGCCAGCGTTGCGCACCAGCTGGTAGAGCAATTTGTACTCGGTGGGAGTGAGCTTCAGCGGCTCGCCGCGCACGGTTACTTCCCGGCTATCGAAGTTGACCGCGACGTCACCTGACACGAATGATGGCATGGCGCTGATAGGCGCAGAGAGATCGGCACGGCGCAGCACAGCCTTGATGCGAGCGAATAGCTCCAGGTGGCTGAATGGTTTCACCAGGTAATCGTCCGCACCCAGCTCCAGCCCTTTGACCTTGCTCATCTCGTCACCGCGAGCGGTCAGCATCAGCACAGGGGCGTCCGCTACCTCGCGTATGTGCTGGAGGACCTCGAAGCCACTCATATGGGGCATGTTCACGTCAAGGAGCGTGACGTCAGGCGATAGGTCAAGGAACTTTCTCCAACCCTCTTCGCCGTCCGAGGCGGTATGCACCTCGGCATCTTGCCATTGGAATTGGAGGCCGATGGTAACGGCCTCCACGATGCTCTTGTCGTCGTCCACTATGAGAAACTTCATGCTGGCGTACCTGACTCCATTGCTTGGTTATGCAATTATACGCTGGTTGGTTACGTCAATCCCGCTTTGCCTATTATAGCAGACGGAGAAGCAGGGTGCGCGCCTCTCATTTCTCGTATAACTGGCCCTCCTGGCGCATGATGTTCACGATTCTTTCACCCAGGTATACCTGCGGTACAACCTACGTGCGCTATCATGATTATGACCTGAAGTGTCCGGTCAGAAAGAGAAGCGTGAGGAGGATAAAGCGATGAGCAAGCAGCAGATATTCGTGCGGGAGTGGATGTCATCCCCGGTAGAGGTGGTCGGCACAGATACCACCGTGGCCGACGCTTACAACACAATGATGCGTAAGGGGATACGCCGCCTGCCGGTTGTAGATGGCGAGCAGCCTGGTAGGTATAGTGACGCTGGGCGACTTGAGGGAGGCAAGGCCTTCCCCTGCCACCAGCCTGAGTATCTACGAGCTGAACTATCTGCTCGCCAGGTTGACCATCGGCCAAGTGATGTCGCACAACCCATTCACGGTCACATCCGATACGCCAATCCAGAAGGCCGCGCGTATCATGCTGGACCGAAAGGTGAGCGGCCTGCCAGTCGTGGATGCGGATGACCGGGTTATGGGCATTATCACGGAGTCGGATATTTTCAGGATGCTCATTGACCAGTGGAGCTATTTCACCATGCAGCACGTAGACCCTGGCCTGGTAGCTTCTCTCATGGCGCAAGAGATAGCTAGGTAAAGGGGTGGACGACGGACGATAGAGGCCAATGACCTGAGTTGATAAAAGGAGCTTGAGATGATAGGCACTTGGAATGACACCAGAGATACCAGAGACGCTAAAGAGACAAAGGTAAATCGTGCCGCAACTGGAGAGCCTATCTCTCACCAGAAGAGTCTATCAGACACTCAGCTCCGGCCCTGCTAAATCTCTCACGCTTCAACAGGGACAGGCGTCCCTCCCGAGTGCGTCCTTCGCCGCTCGCATCCAGTCCCCATCGGACTGCATAGCTGGGTGGCCGCAGCAATACTCTAACAAGCTCACCACGGCAGGCGAAGCGCTCAAGCTGGTGAAGTCCGGCATGAGGGTGTACGTAGGCGGTGGGTGTGGCGAGCCATTGGTGCTAGCCGAGGAGCTTGTGTGGCGAAAAGATGAGCTACGCGACGTGGAGATCGTACAAGTGCTCACATCAGGGCACGCATCCTATGCAACGCCCGGTATGGAAGAGTCGTTCCGCGTTAACTCCCTTTTCATCGGCACGAACGTGCGCGCTGCGGTACAGGAAGGGCGGGCCGATTTCACACCCGTATTCCTGCATGAGATACCGAGGCTCTTCAGCGAAGGTCATCTCCCTATTGACGTAGCCCTCATCTCCGTCTCGCCGCCCGACGAGCATGGCTTCTGTAGCTACGGCGTCGAGGTTGGCGTGACCAAACCCGCCGCCGACAGCGCCTGTATAGTCATAGCGGAGATCAACCCGAACATGCCTCGCGTATGGGGGCAGTCTTTCATCCACCTGAGCCGGATCACATGCTGCGTGCCTGTGGACTACGCTCTGCCCCACGCACCGCAGAGCAGTCCAAGTCCCTTGCAACAGCAAATAGGGAGCCACATAGCGGACCTGATCGAAGACGGCGACACTCTTCAGATGGGCATAGGGGCCATACCTGATGCTGTACTCAGCTTCCTGGGCAGCAAGCGCGACCTCGGAATTCACAGCGAGATGTTCTCGGACGGCATTATAGACCTGGTGCAGGGAGGGGTGATCACAGGCAAGCGCAAGAACTTCCTCCCCGGGAAGATCGTCGCCGCATTCATGCTTGGGACGGAGCGCCTCTACCGCTTCGTGCACGACAACCCTATTATCGAGATGCGCCCCGTAGACTTCACCAACGACCCGTACACCATCAGCCGCAACGACAACATGGTAGCCATCAACTCGGCGCTCCAGGTGGACCTCACGGGGCAGGTATGCGCCAACTCGATAGGGTGCAAGTTCTACAGCGGCGTGGGTGGTCAGGCGGACTTCATCCGAGGCGCGGCCCACTCCAAAGGCGGCAAACCGATTATCGCCCTCCCTTCTACGGCGTTGCACGGCAGCGTATCCAGGATAGTGCCGATGCTCGACCCGGGAGCCGGAGTGACCACCACGCGCAACGACGTGCATTACGTGGTCACCGAGTATGGAGTGGCCCGCCTCTACGGCAAGAGCGTGCGGCAGAGGGCCGAAGAATTGATAAGGGTAGCGCACCCCGATTTCCAGGCGGAGCTGCGGGCCGCTGCCCAGGCCAGGTGCCTACTCGGATGAAGGATGAAGGATAAGATAAAAAGGATAAATTGGAAGCCGAGTTATCCTTCTTCCTTTATCCTTTTTCCTTTGTAACGAAGGAGGTCGGTCATGTCGTCCAGGGATGAGTATGTGGAGGCGGTGAAATCTCAGCTCGCCGGGTGGGACGATGAAATCGAACGGTTCGACGCCAGGGCGGACATCATATTGATGAAGCTTGAGGAGAGATATTATGATCTGCTGCGAACGCTGCGAACACAGGAGCAGTCCATCCGGGACAACCTGTGTAAGCTCAGCACCGCCGGTGGCGAAAGCTGGGTATCGGTCAAGTCATGCCTGGACAGAGCATCCAGCGACCTGGAGCACACGCTGAGCGTAGCTGCTCAAGAGATAAAGTAGGGTGACTGCTTCACGTGATGCTATGTACAACTCTCAGGCTCGCTTTGAAACAGACTAAGGAGGAAAACGATGGATAAGTGTATCTTAGTTCCACTAGATGGCTCGGCTCTGGCCGAGATGGCGCTACCTCATGCGGTGGCGCTTGCCCGCTCGACGGGAAAATCGCTAATGTTGTTGCGCGTAGTGCCTCTGCCCCTGGCATATAACCAGGCAATATGGGGGGCACCGGTCCCCACGGGCGTATGGGAAATATCGGAAGAGGCGGCCAAGAGCGCGCAAGAATACCTGGCGAGAACGGCAGAGCGGCTAGGCCACCTCAACATCGAGGTTAACACGCAGGTCTTAGAGGGCGATCCCGCAGCTATGATCATTGCATATACAGAGCAACACCCACGGGTGGCGACGATTGCGATGTCAACCCACGGGCGTAACGGCTTGGGCAGATGGTTCTTTGGCAGCGTGGCCGAGAAGGTTCTCCAGGCTGCCTCTGTGCCTCTGCTGCTGGTGCGAAGCTCAGAGAGTGAGTCAGCACCGGCACCTCGCGCACTCCATGAGGCCAGGTACGATACCATTCTCGTACCCCTGGATGGATCACCGCTCGCGGAGCTGGCCCTGGAGCCGGCGAAAAAGATAGCCGTTGCGACGGGCGCAAAGCTAATCCTGACCTCAGCCTGTGGTTGGACCACCGGTTGTTCCTGAGCTGGTTACGGCAGCCGAGGAGCAGGCGCTATGGGACCAGGAGATCGCGTGGCAATCTTCTTACATGGGAGAGGTGAAGGCCAGGCTACTTGCGGAAGGACTGGAAGCAAACTCGCGAGTCGTGAGCCAGCCGCCAGCAGAGGCGATAGTGCAGATGAGCGAACGTGGGCACGCCGACCTGATCGTGATGTCAACACATGGCAGGGGTGGGCTACAACGCCTGTGGCTAGGTAGCGTCGCGATTAAGGTAGTGCGGGGCACTACGTTGCCTGTGCTACTGGTAAGGGTAAAAGAACGGGTCGAATCTCCTGAAGTGCAGCGCCACGTCGCAGCTTTGGCCCTACAAGTGAGCGTCTAGCGGCCAGGGCCAAACGAATATTGTGCATCGCTGTTCGCCCCAAGCAAAATAGAGGAGTTGGATATTATGGACCTCACAACTACTTACCTGGGCATGACGCTGCGCTCGCCTATCGTCGTGGCCGCTTCTCCCATCTCGGAGCGTATCGAAAAGATAAAGCGTGCAGAGGCCGCAGGGGCTGCGGCTGTGGTGCTTTATTCTTTGTTTGAGGAGCAGTTGCACCAAGAGCCACGTCTGATGCGCCGCGTCACCGACGACACATACAAAGCCTCCGAGGTGAGCCGCTACTTCCCCCGGCAATCGGAATACCCTCTGGCAGCGGAGGGGTATCTAGAGCACATCTACGGGGCCAAACAAGCTGTTTCGATTCCGGTTATCGCCAGCCTCAACTGCACATCGAGCGGCGCGTGGACCGAGTATGCGAAGCAGATAGAGCAGGCAGGCGCGGACGCACTCGAACTTAACATCTATTACATCCCAACCGACCCATACCTGTCGGGCGCGCAAGTCGAGCGCACGTACATCGAGATAGTGGAAGAGGTGCGCTCTGCGGTGACGATACCGCTGGCGGCGAAGCTGGGGCCATACTTCAGCAACGTAGCCAACATAGCGTGGAAGCTCGAAACGGCAGGGGCAGACGGCCTCGTGCTCTTCAACCGCTTCTACCAGCCAGACATCAACCCGGAGGAGATGGAGGTGAGACCGCATATACTCCTCAGCACGCCCCAGGCGATGCGCCTCCCGTTGCGGTGGATATCGATCCTGTACGGGCGGATACATACCGACCTCGCGGCGAGTGGCGGCATCCACGAACCCCGCGACATTGTGAAGATGCTCATGGCCGGGGCGAGTGTCACCATGCTCTGCTCGGCTCTCTTACGGCGAGGGATCAACTACATCAGCTACCTGGAAACGGAGCGTGGCCAGGTGGTTGGAAGAGCATAACTATGGATCGGTGAACGAGATACAGGGGCTGATGTGCCAGGAGCGGTACGAGGACCCCACCGCCTTCGAGCGCGCCCACTATATCCGCACTCTCCAAAGCTACGAGCAGCCTGCCAGTAGCTTGTAGACATAGCATAACTCAGGGCAAAAGCGTGGCGCTACACCATGCTTTTGCCCTGAGTTATGCTATATAGTAAAGGGTCGGAAGATAACTTTCATGGCAAGGAGAACAACGGGGATGAAGAGCCAGCAGAATACAGGGAAGATGCGCAGGCTGGGGGTCTTGACGGGTGGAGGGGACGTGCCTGGACTGAACGCGGCTATCAAGGCTATCGTCTACAGGGCCGAGCCGCTAGGCATTGAGGTTGTGGGCCTGCGAACGGGCTGGGAGGGTATCACCTATCTGAACAGGAAGCGTGAGATAGACGAATTGACTTTCAAGGCAGACAGGGAGGAGAGTTGGGAGGGGGGCTATCTGATGCCCCTCACCCGCCACAATACCCGCACTATAGATCAAGCAGGGGGCACAGTGCTGCAATCCACCCGGACCAACCCATCGAAGGTGAAAGTAGACGATCTGCCAGCCCACCTGGCGGCTTACGGCGAAGGGCGCTCTTCGGGCGAGCATGTTGATCTCACGCGAGAGGTGCTGGCTAATCTCGACTACCTCGCGCTGGATGGACTGGTTGTGGTCGGCGGTGATGACACTCTCAGCTACGCTGCCAGGCTGAAGGACGAGGGCGCACGCGTGTGGGGCATACCCAAGACGATGGACAATGACGTGCCCGGCACCGACTACTGCATCGGATTCCAGACCGCCATCAATCGCGCCTCGGAGTTTATCGAGCGCATCCGCTCAACGGCAGGTTCGCACAGGGAAACTGTGCTATTCCGCTTGTTTGGCCGTGATGCAGGCTTTACGGCACTCGAAACCGCTATCGTAACGTGGGCGGACCGGGTGCTGATACCCGAAGTGCCTGCTGATATTGACAGGCTGGCCGGCCTCGTTTCGAACGACAGGCGAAACCCCTCAGGGTATTCAATAGTTTTGCTGTCGGAGGGTGCTAATTTGGGAGTGTCAGTGCCGGAGGTCGGCTCGCCCGACGCCTACGGCCACCGCAAGAAGGCAAACGTAGCCGAGTTCCTGGCCGCTAGACTGTCGGAGCGCCTTCCCAAAGTACGCTTCCTGCCGGTAGACCTGACGTACATCCTGCGGAGTGGCGAGCCGGATGTCTACGATAAGAGGATGGCTATCTTCTATGCGAACCTTGTAATGAGCCTGGTCGAGCAAGGGACGCACGGGGTGATGGCGGCTCATCGAGACGGCCAGTTTGTCTACACAGGCATCCCAGACAAGAGTGTGCCTGCCAGGCGAGTAGACTCTAATGACTATAACGCGGAGCGCTACCGGCCAAATTTTGAGCGCATCAGTGGCCCCTACAGGCCCACGAGAGCGTAGAATCCCAAGCTCGAAGAATCATGAAAGCGTGAAAATGGGCGGCCCAGCCGCCCATTTTCACGCTTTTTCACCAATCCTACACTCACATTAACCGGATGTTATACCGTGCGAGGATATAGTGTATTCAAGGGAATCTCAACATTGTGAAGAAACGTTAGGGTGTGCTGGACTTGCTTCGCGTAGGAGTAGTCGGTACGTTGCGGGGCCTGGGGCTACTACGACAATTTCAGTAAGTGCTCCAGGGAAAAGGAATACGAATTATGAAACCTTACACTTCTAGAATTTAAAGCAAAACCGAAGGTAGTTGTGCTGGGTGGCGGCTTTGGCGGGCTGGAGAGCGCTCTGTACTTGCGCAAGCATATGCCCGACCAAGCAGAGATAACCCTCGTGTCCGATGAGGATTACTTCCTCTTCAAGCCCAACACCATCTACGTGCCGTTCGGCCTCGATCCCAACAAGCTCAAGCTCGGATTGGCGCGCCCCACCAGGCGCAAGAACATCAAGTTCGTACAGGCGCGGGCACTTGAGATAGACCCTATCTCCAGACATGTTGGCGTGGATAGCTACAACTACGGCTACAAGGTCGCCTACGATTACCTGGTGGTCGCTACGGGCGCGAGCATGCGACCAGATGCGGTACCGGGGCTGCGAGAGTTCGCCCACCCCATCTGGACGTCCGACGATATGCTGAGGCTGCGCGCCGACTTTCAGCAGTTGGTAGCTGAAGCCAAAGAGGTCAACCACCCAGGAAACCATCGAAGGGTGCTATTCCTCGTACCGCCCAACAACAATCACTCCGGTCCGCTCTACGAGATGACCCTGATGCTCGATACATGGCTGCGCCGCAAGAATGTGCGTGAGAATGTCGAAGTGGCCCTATCAACTTACGAGGAAGGATATGTCCAGGCGTTCGGACCCAAGATGCACGAAGTAGTAAGCCATGAGTTCGAGGTTCGTGGCATCACGGGTTACAACCATTATGCAGTGGACAGAGTGGAGCGAGGCGAGGCGATATATAGCAACGGCGAGCGCCTACCCTTCGATTTGCTGGTCACTCTCCCTCCATACTCGGCTTCTACACACTTCGGCTCTCTGCCGATTGATGCGCGAGGATTTATATCTACGGACCTCGCGAGCAGACAGGTGACAGGACACCCTGAGGTGTACGCGGTCGGCGATACGGCGGACTTCCCAATCAAGCAGGCGTACCTCGCCGCCCGCCAGGCAGACGCTGCTGCCGACCACCTGAGCGCACAGGTACTCGGCACGATGCCCCAGGTAGATTTCGAGCCGTCGAGCATGTATGTGATGGAGGGACTGGATCGAGCCACGTTCGTGCAGGTGCCTCTACGACTAACAGGCATGCCAGACAGGCCCGTCGAGGTTAATACCGAAGAAGAGGACGCTTACAGGGTCGGCTCTTCACGAATGTGGCGTGTTGGCAAGCTGGCGCTGGGCGTCTATCTACCCTCGCGCTTCAAGGCGGGCAACCCTTTCCATGCAGGCGCGCCTTGGAAGGGGCTGGAAGCTGGCGTAAAGCTCATGTCGGGCTTGATGGCGCGGTGAGTAGCTCTGCTACTCTTTGTTTACCAGCGTTCACCCGAATATTTACCCAGGGCCTCTAGAATAAGAATGGCAGCGTAATTGATCCAGATACCAATACTAAGCAGCGGAATCCAGGTTATTAGGACAACAATCATCAGGAGGGCAAGAAAATGAAACTGAGAAGCTCAATTATCATAGTTACTATAGCCACACTGCTTGGCATGTTCTTTGGCTATATCCTGGGAGGGTGGCTATGGCTGCTCATCCTCGGGGCAGGCTCTGCGGCGGCAGCCTGGTACAGCGTTAGCCGCTATGAAAGTGTCGCCGAAGCCGACCGGGACGTACACGTTGACGACCCCGCGCTCGCCCACTTCCTCTTCCGAGATACGCGCTCCGCAGCCCTCTGGCTGCCGATACGCCTCTTCGTAGGCTGGAGCTGGCTGGACGCCGGTCTGCACAAGTTCCAGGATGCGAAATGGATGGATACTGGTGTGGCTATACGTGGCTATTGGGAGCGTGCGCTGGGCCTGCAAAGTGTGGCCGCTGGAGCACCCGCCCCTAAGCCCACGATCACCTACGATTGGTGGAGTGAGTTCATAAGGACCCTTTACGATGGTAACGCACACACATGGTTCTCCAAGGTAATCGTCTTCGGAGAGATACTGGTAGGTCTTGGCCTGATAGTGGGTGCGCTCGTGGGCATAGCAGCCTTCGGGGGGATACTCATGAACGTGTCGTTCCTCCTCTCCGGATCGACCAGCAGCAATCCGATAATGCTGCTCATGGGCATTCTGCTCCTGCTGGGTTGGAAGGTCGCGGGTTGGATCGGCCTGGACCGCTTCCTCCTGCCCTTGCTCGGCACGCCCTGGCACAGGGGAAAGCTACTACATAGAAAGCAGCCGTCAACAGCCTCTGCGTAAAGATAAGCGACAATCTACTCCTTACCTTATCGCTTCAGAATGAGCACCCTGGAAGGTGCTCATTCTGATTTGCAGCAGAGGTCCTGTTGCACTATATCTTCTACTGCAAGTGCTAAGTAAAGAATGTGGAACTAAGCAATGACTAATTCTTATGGCATCCGAAGCCGGCGTGCAGGTATCGACATCGTGATAGTCGATATCCCAGCCAAGTGCGTCTAGCTGACCTACGACGATACTCTACTTAGCCTGTAACACCCTCATCCGAGAGTACACGCCGTAAGCATATAGGACAAGAATAAAGGGCAAGTGATAACATACAGCTTCGACCTGTACTTATCCCTGCCCTTTATCTTCTACCTGGCGCGACCAAGCGCTCTGTTCGCTCGGTGGGACAGCAGGAACTCAGCGCGGATTTAGCTGAAGTGCGACATCGGCAGCATCGTCCAGGGACATGGCCGCACCTTCAGAGAGGGCGGCTGCCCAGGTCGTTTCGTTCAGTCTGGGGTTGGCAGAGGCTAGCTCCAGATTGCGGTTGTATTCGACGCGGTCTACCGGGTAGAGGTGAAAGCCAGTAGATCGCAGTGTTGCATTGACCGCGCCAAAGAGACGACCCGCCATAGAGAAATCACCCAGTAACGCGGCAGCGCCAGCCATTGCCGCCAGACTCTCAATTGTACCTCGCGTGTCGCCAAGCTGCCTGCGTGTGGTCAGGCTCTCTCTAAAGCGTGCTGCCGCCTGCCTGATATGGCCTCCTCGCATGTCAACGTGTCCCATGTCAAGCAGGGCATTGCTGATGCCGGGCTTGTCTCCGAGTTCCCTGCAAATCTCCAGGCTCTGCTGGTAGAGGTAATCGGCTTTGTTGTAACTTCCTCGGCAGTGCTCCACCTCGCCCATACGTACGAGGCACTCTGCCATACCGGGCCGATCTGCCAGTTCCTTTCGTATGGATAGGCTCTCTTCATAAAGGGACTGGGCGCGAGCGTGTAGCGTGGGCGAGAGGTCCGGTTTTTGCGCTTCGTGCAATTCAGGCTCCGCGCTGTCGACACCCTCAGCGAGCACGGCGATACCCAGATTGATGAGGGAAAGGGCAACACCCAGCTTATCCCCCAACTCCCGCCGTATAGTCAGGCTCTCCTCGTGTAAGGTCCGTGCGAGCGCATAATCACCTTGATCGGCTGCCACAATCCCCAGGTTGCCGAGTGACGAGGCGATACCCCACTTATCTCCCAGTTCCCGCTTTATGAACAGGCTCTCCTCGTGAAGTGCCTTCACCCTCGCGTAGTCGCACCGGCTGTGGGCGGTCAACGCCAGGTTGTTGAGCGAGCTGGCGATACCGGCTTTATCTCCCTGTCGCCTCCGTATCGCCAGGCTCCGCTCATATAAAGGTTGTGCAGCCACAAAGTCGCCGCAGGCGCAGGCCAGATTGCCAGCCCCATTGGTATCAGCATCGCTCCCGTGCCTGACTTTGCATCCGCCCTGGGACGAGGGGGTTTTGGTGATACGGGCGGTGGACGGGGCCACAAACTTAACTTGCACCTTAGGAGGGAGTTATGCAAGTTGAAGTTTCATCCCTTACTGAAAATCCTTATTCTCTGTAAAATCTAACCTCCCACCTTAAGGGATACTTATGGGAGGTGAGGTTTGGGCCACCCTGCCGCTATATCGTCTATCGTCTATCGTCTATCGTCTATCGTCTATCGTCTATCGTCGCTCAATCGTTCAAAGCCCCATCAGCAACGGGGCTATAGACTTGCTCATCCTCCAGCCAGCCGCTCTGAATAGGGTTAACCGACAGCTTACCTGAGAAGCGGCAGACGCAGTTGCGGCCATTCCCCTTCGCCTCGTACAGGGCGCGGTCCGCTGCCATCACCAACGCGGTCTCCGAAGGTACAGCCTCAGTCAAACTGGCTACCCCCAGGCTTGCCGTGACGGGCACCTCGACAGAGACCCCGGCATCGTCCGTATAGGTGAACTGGTGGCTCCCTATCATTGCGCGCAGGTGCTCAGCTACGTTTATGGCATCGCCGCCGTCCGTCTCCAGCAGCATGACCGCGAACTCCTCCCCACCGTAGCGCACAACCTTGTCCGTCGAGCGCACGTGGGCGCGGAAGAGTTGCGCCATCCAGCGTAGCACCGCGTCACCTACCTGGTGTCCATGAGTGTCGTTTATAGACTTGAAGTGGTCAACGTCCATCATCAGGAGTGATAGGGGACGGCCGTAACGGAGACACCGGCTAACCTCATCAGATAGGAAACGCTTCATCTCGCGGCGGTTGTACAGCCCCGTTAGCTCATCTATGATAGCCAGCTCGCGCAGGACCTCCTCAACTCTCTTGCGCTCTGCTATCTCCATCTCCAGGTCGCGGTTTGCCAGCTGCAACTGCTCGGTGCGCTCCTCTACTCGATGCTCCAACTCTTTGTTCAGCAAATTGATCTCGCGCTCGATACGCTTCCTCTCGGTAACGTCCCGCATGATAGCGCTGTAGAAAGGCGGGGTATCTTCGCCCGTCTTCCAGGTAGAAAGCGAAAGCTCCAATGGAAACTCGGTCCCATCTTTGCGAATTCCGAGCATCTCTACAGTTCTGCCTATAAGATTTGCCCCCTCAGGGCCATTCAGTTGCTCTATGCCCTTGTTGAGCGCATCCCGGTGCCTCTCCGGCGTCAGAATAGCCGAGGGTTTGCCGAGAGCTTCTTCTTCGGTATAGCCGAACATGCGCTCCGCGCCCCTGTTCCACGAGATAAGATTGCCCTCGCTGTCGGTGGAGATTATGGCGTCATTGGCCGACTGCGTGACCGACCGGAACCTCATCTCCGACTCGCGTAGCGACCCTTCAGCGCGCTTGCGCTCGACCACGCGCCCAAGCTGCTTACCGATGTGCGCCATGACCTCCAGCAAGTCGCCTTCCGGCTCGGCCACCTTCTCGGAGAAGAACTCCAACACCCCTACCACCTCATCGCCTGCCAGCACGGGGAACGCAAAAGCCGACTTTATGCCTGCCTCTTTCGCCATGTCAACCCTGATGAAGTCAGGATTGGTCTGCACGTCTGTCATTATCACGGGCTTACCCGTCAGCAGCACCTGCCCATGCAAGCCAACCCCGACTGTGAAGCGCATCTCGTCCGTGCCGTGGGTGAAGGCGCGATAGCGCTCCGGGTCGCTCGTGGACCATAAATCTGTAGAAACAAGCACGCCCGGCGCACCATCGGCGGTCAGCAAGAGGTGCCCCATCTCCCAGCCTGTCAGGGCGCACACCCTTTGCAGAGCGATACCCATAGCTTCTTCTACGGTAGAGGCGCTGTTGGCAGCCGAGGCCACTGCCTGGTAGCCTGCACGAAAGAGATGTTGCGCTCCAACGCGTCGTCGGCGAGCTTATGCTCGGTAACGTCTCGCGCCAGGCAGACGGTGGCTACCTGATCCCCTTTATCCCCCTCCAATACCGAGGCCGACAGGCTCAAAATCCGGGGCGAGCCATCCCTGTCTGGGAACATACTCTCGTAGTTGCGTATCGTCCGGCGCTTCACAAGGGCGAGGAACCGCTCCGAGAAGAGATGCCCTCCGGCGGTATCCTTGACAGCCTTACCTACTAGCCCCTGGCTCTCCGAGTTGAATAGCTCACGAGCGTTGCGGTTTGCCAGTCGCACTATCCCGTCATTGTCAAGTACGAGCAGAGCGTCGGTCATCGTGTCCATGACCTGTTGCGCGGCGAAAGCTGGTGTGATATCCACGAGGCGGTATCTCCAAACGGTAAAAGCCGACACCACCAGAAAACCCACTATAGAGAGGTAGCCGAACGGGTAAAGCGGTATTCCATATGCCGGTACGAAATCGATGGCCCCTATAGAGCCTACGGCCCATGCCGCCATGAGCCACTTGATCCTTGAGTGCTGCGTCGTGCCCGGTGCGGCCTGGCGATACCCATTCCAGTAGTGGACTATGCAGGCTGCCAGTATGGCGAGCAAGAACAACATAAACGCCACGCCCAGCCGGTCGTACTTCGGATAATATCCCCAGGGGTATTGATACACTCCCCCTACTACCGCGTCTGCTGAGAAAGTCGCTATATAGAAGAAAATTGAGAGGAGCCACGTGGCCCGGACAATGAGCTTGTGCCTGTCGTAGCTGCGTAGCACTACCACCGTGAATTGATACGCCGCTGGCGCTATAAATAGCACTCCCAGGTGCCCAACTTTGGCCCACCAGAACGCCACCCCCTCACTGGTCGCGGAGTACATCCAGGAGTAGCTGAATTGCCAGATGCCGACGGCCAGGGTAAGGAAAAAGAAGGAGATGCTGACCCCTGAAACGCGCTCGCGGAGGAGCACCATGCATCCCAGGAGGAGTACCGCGGCCGTCGCTACCAGCGAGGGTACGGAGTAGGGGCTGAATATATAGCTGGCTGGGTCGAAGAACTGTGCTACCATATGGTCCCTCTCTATGCCAATATTGTGCCATACTTTTGGTATAAGTTCTGTAGTACTTTCGTCTAAACTTAAGCGTAATACTTACCTTTAATTTCTCTTGAAAAAATATCAAAGAAGAGGTTTCAGTCGCCCTGAAACCTCTTCTTTGATATATGGTCCCTAACGTCCCGACATAAACCGGGAAAGTGGTCCTAACGATTGTATGCCTATAGTCTATAGTCCGCCGCAATCAGCAGGGCTATACTCATATTGCAGTTTTGCATAATCTTCCAATCTATAAGACCACCAAACGAACTTAAGGAGATAAAAACAATGAACGTCACACTACGCATCGGTAAAGTAATCAGGACACTGGGCCTCATGGGCATCATGCTGGCTCTCGCCGGTTTCATGGCGCATGCCTCCTCCGCATCGGCAGGCAGGATGAAGCAGGCTGATAGCACGATCATGGTATATCCTATATTCCCCTCGTCGGTTGACGAGACTACAACTGCCGCGGTGATGATCTACGACAGCAATGGCTACCCTGTCGCCAAGGGGACCGCTACCGGCAAAGAGAGCTACGCAGCAACCCTCGCTCCCGGTGGCTATACAGTGAGCGTGTTCGCAGAGGGCTTCAGCGATTACACTGAGGTCGTCAAGCTAGGCGGCGGGGAGAACTTCACGGTCATGGCACCTCTCACTGCGCTTGTGGTTATGCTTGATGGCACGGTAGCGGTAAAAGTTATAGTCCCCGGAACAAATTTGGAGTATGGTTCTGCGGAAGTTAGAATTCGGGACGAGAATAACAACTTAGTCGCCGAGGGAACCGTAGATAGAGAGCAAAACTTCGTAGCAACTCTTGCTCCCGGCATCTATATAGTAACCGCGTCTGCACAAGGCTACAATGAGTACAGCGAGGCCGTCGAGGTTACTTCTGCAGAGATCGTCTCAGTCACGGCATACCTCACCCGGTAAACTCTCCTATATTCGTAGGCAAGTAATCTAACGATTAGTGCCTGAACAACTCCAACTCAACCCCTCTCCATTGGAGAGGGGTTCTTATATAGACCACAAGGAACGCCTGAGGCGTTCCTTGTGGTCTATATAAAGGATTATTCTCTAACGTCCCACGCCTTTGTTGCTGTAGTAGACCTCTTTGTTCCCCTCATGGTCGCTATTCCAGACGAGATGCAGCCAACCGCCGCTGTAGTCGAGCGAGGGCGACTTCTGGTAGGTGGCATTCGAGCCAAAGCCCTGGAAGAGCGCTACGGGAGCCGTGAAGCTGTCGCCCGCGCCACTAATATAGAAGAGGCGGTACTTCCCGTGCACGCTTACGCCGGCATCACTGGCGTAGACAATGTGCGCCATACCAGAATTGTCCACCGCGAGGGCATTCTCGAACGCATCGCCCGGATCGCGCAAGATGCGCACCGGAGGGCCTGTCCAGCCACCCTCCGGCACCCACTCGCTGTAATAGAGGTCATTCTGTCGCGGCACGGTACGCGGGTCGCACTGCTCGTCCGCCCACAACGCCCTGATCCCTCCCGACGGGTCGGGCGTGAGCGCAGGATTGTAAGCGTGCGAGTCGCCGGGACACCCCTGGCAGCAGTCTCCCGAAATATCCTGCATAGCCCACGTGCCATTAGAGCTTCTCACTCCGGCGTATATCTCGCTCTCTGCCGCACTTGCCCCGGTCCTGTACGCCGACATTACGATGCCCCCGGTGCTGACGGCCAGTGCGACCCCGGTGGGCACTCCAGAAGATGCTACGGTTTCGCCTTGCACGGCCCACGCGCCGCTTGCCTCCCGCTTGTAGTAATAGACCGCCTGGTTATCCCTGCCAAAGAGGGCGTGGGTCGCGTTGTCCGGCCCTATCGCCAGGGCAGTCAGCTTCTGCTGCCGCCCGCATGTGCCCGGCACCGTCTCCTGGGCCGAGAGCCTCCCGTCCGCCTCTATGAGCGCATAATAATTGCAGACGGTTGTGCCAGTCTGCCCCCACCATACAACCTGACTGCGACCCTGCCCATCGCGCTTCACCTTCACGCCACCTGTCTGCTTGAAGCCTGTAGTTTGTAGCACCTGGGGCCGGAACGCCTCGGACGGGTCCTTGAAGGTTGCCACCAGCGTATTGTTCTTATTGACGACTTCGTCACGCTGCTCCCAGCCGACCATAATGTCACCAGTCAGAGGCGAGGCCGCAATCATGGGGAGATTGTCATAAGACTGGCTCCTCGATATATTCACAGGAGCTATCCAATCGCGCACCGGCGCTGGAGGCTGTTGCGCCTTTGGATATTTCTCACTATGCCTGAACGTCCCCAATTGCGATAGGAGCACGTTGTACGGTGGCTTGTTGTCGGGATGCCACTCGAAGACGGCACGCTCGAAATATTGAACTGTATACGTCTTGCCATCGAGGTCGCTCCGCTCCTGGAACTCCTCCGATATCGGGAAGCCCTGCTGCGCTACACCTCCTGAGTTGCGCCAGTAAACGAGGAATGAGCCACCCAGCCCCTTGTTCGTCTCCGGGAACACTATCGTGCCCGCATCGCCGTTGCGCTTCTGGTTGGGCGCACCGTTGGGGTACTTCTGCTTGTATCTGAACGTACCTAGCTGGCTGAGTAAGAGATCATATGGAGGTTTCTTTTCAGGGTGAAGTTCGAAGACGGCGCGCTCGAAGTACTGTAGGGTATAGGTCTTGCCGTCCAGGTCGCTACGCTCCTGTATCTCCCCAGAGATGGGGTAGCCCTGTTGCGGAAGGCCGCCATGCTCCTGCCAGTACTTCCAAAATAGCCCCTTGACGGTCTGCCCCGTCTCAGGGAAGAGATGCGTATCCGTCCCCTGCGCTGCCGCATGGTAGGATATACCCGTCGTCCCCACAAACAACAGTAAGATGGCAAATATAAACCCAGCTACTCTACTCACGCCTTTATCTTTCTAGCCCTTCAGGTGTGCATGACCGGCACGCCCCTGGCCCCATAAATTGAGAGGTATAATTCAACGTATACAATTGTACCAAAAAGCAACGTAGCTTCACTTCATCTTATTGGCTAAGGAAGAGGAACAGCAAGAGCCATCAGGCTGATTACGACGAGGGCTAACTTGAAAGAGGGCATCCGCAAGGCAAGCTATTGGCTGCGTGCGAGTTAACTATAGACACTATATCCAAGTAGCAGCAATACTATTTACCAATACTACTCTCCTTTGGCGTAAAGTTAATCAATTTAGGCGATGTAATTCCCGAGAAGAATGGCTATAATCTGGCTGTTGCAAAGTCATAATCCAGGCTCCTTAGTTAAATCTTACTATATTTCACAGGAGAGCTTATATGCCTATACAGATAGGAACTCCAAAGGAAGTCTATGAAGAGCCTGAAGCAAACCCTACAGGTCCCTTTAGTCAATCCAACGGTCTACACGCTCATGTCTACACAGTAAAGCGTAAGCCTAAAGATATTGAACAGCCTGACCTCGGGATATTGTTCGTACATGGTATAGGCGAACAAACCCGGGGCGAGACGCTCCTAAGTGGCGGGGAACCTCTATATCACTTTGTGAAAGCCTGGCTTACTAAGACCCAGGAATGAGACTGGGGCGAAGAGTGACGTAACCCTGTCAAAAACTACGCTGCTTCGTCCCAGTATTGATGAACCTTATGCCCCAGCCTCTATGTGGCTAGATATAGAGGTTGGACAACAATGTCAGACTACCGAGGGCACTGAAGAGACACACACGGGTTCTCAAAATGGAGCTCGAAAAAAGCTCAAATGGCTACTGAGCAAGTCTTGGTGGTCAGGAGACGTGCCTGCTCCTTCGTTAGCTGAGGTCGTGCGCTGGTCGGTATTGGTTGGCCCCTGGATGGTGGAACGAGATGCAAGATACAGAGGGAAAGTATTGCATGATGCTGCTATCAATAAGGCCAGAAGTAACCTCACGGAACCTTTGCCTATGGAGCTCGTCAGTAATCCAATCCTTCGCAAAATTCTCCACGCGTTGCGGTATCCTCTCATATGCGCCTTTATATTGATTATTAGATTACTATACTTCTTTTTCGAGTTGAGCATCTTTTTAATGGTCATTGTGCTACAAACGTTGCTCCTGATATTGCTGGTAGTGGCAATAATACCTCCGTTACGTAGATTCATAGCAGGTCTACAACTCTGGCTATCTGGATCACTTGGTGACAGTTACGTACTCGCTACCAGCCCAGTGCAGTACGATGCTATGGTAAGTCAGGTGCAACGTGATGCCAGGTGGCTCATAAAGAAAAAGGGTTGCCAAAAAGTGGCAATCGTTGCGCACTCCCAGGGCGCTGCTGTAGCATTCGAAGCCCTCAGGAAGAGCCGGAAACAGGGCAGCCTTAAGAGGTGCAGCTTCTGGTCACGTTTGGGTCGGGGCAGGGCAAGCTCTATGTGCTTCGAAAGTTGGTTGATGCAACGCGCCGTGGCGGCCTTGAGGTCGGCATTGGACTGGGCATACTAGGTGTTATTTTATTGGCCTCATTGGTACTTTTGATGCCAGTATTCGTACCACCGGATAACTTCTGGAGTCAGCCTTCAAGTATATTCGCAGTTGGGGTGTTCATACTAGTCGCAGTTGGGGGCCTTATCTATTTCTATGGAAAAGTGGAAAGCAAGTTCGGATCATACCATATATCTGAAGCGGTATCGGTCAATGATCTCAACATAAAAGGAGAAGAAGAAGCAAACATAAAATGGATGGATTACTACACCATCGCGGATATTGTATCCGACGGACAACGCACAACGCTAAATGATTGGTCTAAGGCAATCAAGAATTACTATTCGCTTCGACGTGACCACTCTGGATACTGGCATAACCGTGAGGAGTTTGTAGCACCAGTTGCGAGTGCCCTGGTTGAGCTTGAGGGTGGGAACTTGACGCCGGACGAAAGTGATATCGAGACCCTCCGGGTAGCTCGTTTTGATCGAAACGTCCGAGTATTCGCCCTCGCAATATGGGGTATACTCGCCGGTGTAAGTATTCCGATGGCATGGTACAGCCTGTGGGACGCACTCGTTGAGCTTGGAAGAACAGTCGCAAGTGCGATCATAAACATTCTGAACATCATTCCCTTTGTCTCTATACCGGAGGCAATCAGTAAAGTCGTTGAGACTCAAGAGGTAGCACAGATATTCGGGGTCATACTTGTTCCACTTCTATTCGCTCTCTGGCATACCTTAATCGTCTTTCAAGCATGGTCTACATGGGATAGAAGGGAAGCAGATAGAATGTTCAAGCGGCAACTACCCCAACCTGAAAAACGTAGTGCGGGTCAAGCAACGGGCTTCCTGTGGTTTGCCTTTATAATACCTTGCCTCTTAAGCTGCATAGCAATCTACAAAACCGTAATAAAGGTGTTCGAGGTTAGAACCACTGCTATAACTGGTAACTATCTATTCACTCTGCTCGGTGTCGGGTATTTTGTCATTATTCTGTTTCTACTGGTAGTGTTTGGGCTCAGTATCTGGATTACCTGCGTAACGATCTACGACCTACGAAGAGTCCCTAGGCCAGTCGATTTTGAACGAATATAAGCCGTAAGGTCAAGATAAAATGCAACCATAACCATAATATGACCTGCCCAACTACTTGAGAGCAGTTGGACAACAGAGAAGGAGAGAGCAATACAAACTCTCTCCTTCTTTTTTGCTGGCTTTGGGGCTAGTCCCACACCACCTGGCTTCAGAAATATAGGTCAATCGAATAAGCTAAGCACCACGCCTAGTTGTCGCGGCCTACAGATGTAGGCGTAGCGGTAGCGGGGCGGGGCGTCCTCGTAGCCATTGGCGGATGGGTAGGATACGGCTCGTGCGTAGGCGGTGGCCCGTAGGTAGGGCGTGGAGTGTTGGTAGGGCAATTGACACAAGGCGTGCGGGTCGGCCACGGCTGGTGAGTTGCTGGCGGCTGGTGTGTCGCCTGGGGCGTCATAGGTGGCCTGGTCGGCCATGGCTGATGTGTGGGGCGAGGTGTACTGGTAGGGCAATTGTCGCACGGCGTCCGGGTGGGCATGGGCGTGCGAGTAGCCATGGGCGGATGGGTAGGATACGGCTGATGCGTGGCTGGCGGCTGATATGTAGGCCGGGGCGTGTTCGTCGGGCAGTTCTCGCATGGTGTGCGAGTAGCCATAGGCGTCCGCGTCTGCCCGGGCTTGGTAAGCCCATCACCTGTCGTTGTCGTCGGTATCGCAGCCGAGGTTGACATGCTTCCTATAAAGAAGATGCCTAGTAAGGCGAGCGCCCCTAACGCAAAGGCGACTATCTGCATGATTGGCCGTGTTCAGAGTCGCGCTCTTGTTCTCCATATATGATCCTCCTATGAATTACTAAATAACATTGACGGCAAAGGTATTTTGGACCTATCTACAATTAGCTACCACGGCTGGCCTTGTATCCTTCAAACTTTTCAGACCAATTTGGCTCATTTTTCAAAACGACCATCGTATTGCCCCGGCAAGGCTACGTTATGGTGTCGCAGTGGGCGTTGCTGTCGGCCCCGGTGTCTGTGATGGCAGACAGGTCTCTGTCGGATGCGGCTCAGGCGGCTCGGAAGGGTGAGGATGGGGCGGTGGTGGATGTGGAGTTCGAAGTCCCCGTTGGTGGCGGCGGGGGTGGATGTGGCGTCCCAGATGGGCCTGGTGTGTTCGTAGGACGTGGTGTATTGGTAGGTTGCGGTGTATCGGTGGGACGTGGCGTCATGGACGGGCGCGGCGTATTCGTCGGCAACGGAGTGCGGGTTTCCGTAGGTACTTGCTGTGTAGCAGTCGGAGTGCTGGTACTCGATGGTAGCGAGGTAGGCTTAGAACCTGGCGGCGTATTCGTAGGCAGGGGAGTGCTCGTCCTTGAGGCCACCTGTGTGCTCACTGGAGTGCTCGTTCTGACCGCCGTCTGCGTAGGTCGTGGAGTATCAGTTTCGATAGCGGCTTGTGTGGGCACGGGCGTGCTCGTCTCCGTGGCCTTTCGGGTGGGCTTAGGAGCGCTTGTGCCTGGGACCGCTTGTGTGGGCGCAGGCGTGCTCGTACCGGAAGCTCCTTGCGTAGGCAGTGGCGTACTGGTAAGCGCTTGTACAGGTGTGCGTGTGTAGCCAGGTGTAAACGTAGGCAGTGGGACGCTTGTCCTGGTAGCCTCTGGCTTGAGTGGCGCATCATTCGACGGCGGACCCTGAGAAGCTACCGTTGGCAGCGGCGTTTGCGCAAGCTTTGTAGTCGAAGCGGGCACAGGGCTATACACGGCCCGCGCAGTGGCAGTAGGCGGGACCACCCTGCCGCCGGACACGGGGGTGTTAGCCTGGCTCAGCGGAGGCACACCAGACCTCTGAGTCTTCGTAGGAACTTTGGTTGCATTAGTGATGGATACACTTGATGAAGGCGTATGTGACGCTTGCGGTGCAGCTATCTGCTCCGGGTTATCCATGGGCAAAGGCGTCTGGGTAACGTTTACCGGGATATTCTTCGGATTCGGTACGGGCTGGAAAATATCGGAAGTGGCTCGTGCAATCGAGGTAGACCTACGCTCCGGGTTCGGCACAGAGGGCGGGACGGATGGCGTAGCGGTGGTGGGCACGATGTGTATCACGTCATGCTTAGATATCGGGTCCATAAAACCCGACCACATGAGGGCCATAATAGCCGTCGCCGTCAGCACGAGAGCGAGCATCGCGGGCGAGAAGGCAGGTTGATACCGCTGCACGCGTGAAGACGCCAAGAGCCTCCCCTCCACCCGCGCCTGCATAGCCATTATATCCTTATGAGAAGGAGCGGTCTTTTCGAGGGCAAGCTTCATCGCCCCGCTCAGGCGGCTCTTGACGCCGTAGGCCAGGGATATGCGCCTGTTACACGGGTCGCATGAGGCGCTGTGGGCCTCGATAGCCGCGCGCACTTCCGGTCTGAGGCGGTCGTCTACGTACGCCTCTTTCAGGCTGGTTACCTTCGCACAGCTTACCATCATGCTTCTCCACCTCTTTCCTGAAGCTGCATCTGCTTCTCAAGCTGGGACTGCACGAGCCTGCGGGCGTAATGCAGGCGAGAGTAGACCGTCCCTTCCGGGCAGTCGAGGATAGATGCGATTTCTACGCAAGAGAAGTCGAGATAATGGTTCAGGATGAGCACCGTCCGGTGTTTGGGTCGCATCTTCGCAAGCACGCCCGTGACGATCTTGTGTAGCTCCCTCTGCAAGGCGTATTCTTCCGGTGCGCCGAAGAGCGAAGGGTCCACAAGCTCGCTGGCGTCCTCCTCGGCATCAGTAGACGAGGTAGATTTCCACATGCGTTGGAAGAAGCTGCGGCGTTGGTATGTACGGCTGGCATTGACGGTCAGCTTGGCAAGCCACGCATTCATGCTGCCGCGCTCAGGATCGTAAGAGGGTAGATTCTTGTACACCCGCAGGAACACTTCTTGCGTAACGTCCTCCGCGTCCTGGATATTCCCTAGCAGGGCGCGGGCCAGCTTGGCGACAAATGAGAAGTAAGTTGCGAACACAAAGTCGAACGAAACGGTTCGGACCGCCTCGCTTTCCAACGCCACATAGCCTCCGGTCATGTATTCACGGCTCTCATGATGAAACCGGGCCTGATTACCCTGCATTTATTATTACTCGCATGGAAAGCAATCCCTTCAAAAATAAGGAAGAGATTCGCCGGGCAAATTTAGATTGCGGTCAAAATAATAAAACCCTGCCTGAGACGTTATATCAGCAGCCCAAATAATTATAATGATGCACGGTTAGGAAGTGGGGGAGAAAAATTAAGATTTGGTTAAGATTTCCGTGTTCGCAGCCCTGTTATCATCTCTCAGTAACGGTGGTACGCCCTATGCAAATTCTTGAAACGCTTTCTTTACCCTGAGCGTGCGCGCTCACCAATTTGAAGGATTTGCGTTGAAGGCTGAGTATATATTGATGTGTAAAGAGGGCAGGTTCGGGTTCCGAGCAGCGGGTCTTCATTTCTGACATGTGATCAGCCGAGGGGAGGGTTAGACCGTGAAAATGTATCTGTCAATCAAACGGGCGAAAGGTTTTTGGCCGTCTGCCAATTCAGGCCGCGAGCGCTCCCGCCTCAGAGGAGCGGTGCTTATAGTTTTGCTCCTCCTCTTTGCGGGCCAGCCATTCGGCGTGCTGCCTCAGAAGGCAGAGGCGGAGCAGACCTACCAACAAGCGCCCGTAGCGTGCACGCTGACGCGAGCTGTTACCGAGGGGCCATACTGGAAGGCAGGCTCGCCTCTGCGCAGCAACCTGGTGGACCCGGGCATGGTCGGCGCAAAGGTGAGGGTCACAGGCTATGTGTATGACACCAATTGCCAGCCTATCGCCAACGCCTGGTTGGATTTCTGGCAGGCCGATTACTATGGAGCATATGATAACGTCGGCTACACGTTGCGTGGACACCAATACACCGACGCGTCCGGGCGCTATCAACTCGATACGATTGTGGCCGGGGAATACCCTGGCCGCACTATCCATATACACGTGAAGGTGCAGGCACCGGGTGCTCCAGTCCTGACCAGCCAGCTCTTCTTCCCTGACGTAGCGCATAACGGCTCCGATGGCATCTTCCACCCCAGCCTGGTGGTGGCTCTAGAGAATATCCAGGGCATTAAGACCGGCACGTTCAACTTCGTCACGAGTACCGTATCAAGCTCGCCTCGGCCAACGTCGGGAGGTGGCTCCTACACTTTCAAAGAGACAGGCTTCACGGTCACCGGGCGATTCTGGGACGTGTGGCAGGGCGGGCGCTCGTTCGAGGAGGGCCTGTACATAAACGGCTACCCACTTACGGGTGCGCGCAGTGAATTGTCGCCCACAGACGGCAAGAGCTACCAGACCCAGTGGTTCGAGCGGACGCGCTTCGAGCAGCACCCGGAGTATCAAGCTCCGAACGACGTGCTGTTAGGCTTACTCGGTACAGCCTCCGTACAGGGCAGGCAGAACGAAGCGCCCTTCAAGGCGATCCCCAATCCCGGTAAGGCGCAGTGGTTCGCGCAGACGGGGCACACGGCGGGTGACGGCAGCGAAGGTGGCCTGGCTATAGTCGCCTTCTGGTCGCAGAGAGGGGATCTCAAACAATTCGGATTGCCCCTGTCGCAGCCTTTCATGGAAAAGAACAAGGCTGACGGCAAGAGCTACCTGGTGCAATACTTCGAGCGCCAGCGCTTCGAGTACCACCCTGAGTACAAGGGCACTCGATATGAAATCCTGCTGGGGCGTTTGGGGGCAGAGCAGATCAGGCGATAACTACCGTTTCGCGTCGTGAGTTCTCTATAGGGGCACCGGACTACCGGTGCTCCGCAAGGAGTATAGTATGAAACGTGGGCTGCTTCTCCTCTCTTGCTATATGCGCTATAGCGGGTTTCACCGTAGCGAGCATGGCTCACCCCATCTCTGCCGAGCAAAGTTCCGCCTCTTCAACCCTCCAACCCTCGGCGTCACTCCCCTCCGACGCAGGCACAAACGCGTTACCCCAGCAAGGCACGCCCACGCCTACGCAATGCGTGACCAGCTACACTTACGCGGTCACTGCGGGGGCGACTATCGTGGCCGGCACAACCGATATTGGGAATCACACAGACGATGGCGTGACCTTCGTCACCCTACCTTTCCCCTTCTCGCTATATGGAGCTACTTACACAGGTGTGAACCTGGGTGCCAACGGTAACGCGCAGTTCGTTTCGACAAGCGAGGAGTTCGAGAACGTCTGCCTGCCCTTTGTGGACATGGGTCCCACCATCTTCGCTTATTGGGAAGACCTGACTACGGAAGGCACCCCCTGCACGGGTGGTTGTGGCATTTACACCTCCATAAGCGGCAGCGCCCCCAACCGCATCTTCAACATCGAATGGCGCACCTACTACTTCTCCGAGCCGGGTAACGCCTACTTCGAAATAAGGTTGTACGAGGCTACGTCCAACTTCGATATTATCCTGGGCGCGCTGAACACTACCGCCACCTCCACCATAGGCGTGCAGGATGGGGCCGGAGGTTTCACACAATATCTGTGCAACACAACGCCTCCCACCAATTCCAGGATAGCGTTCACCAGCGTTAGCGGAACCTGCTCGTCCCCCACGCCCACGATTACCCCAGGCGGCGCTACTTCTACCCCAACTCGCACCAATACAGTAGGAGTGGCTACGTCCACCGCGACACGCACCAACACGGCAGTGGCACAGGCTACCAGTACAGCCACAGGTCCCGTGCCGAGCGCTACTCGTACCTCCACAATTATTCCTACCAATACGGGTACGCCAGTCGTTGCCTCCGCCACCGCAGCTATAAGCCCTAGCTCCACGGCCACTACCACGCTACCTACACCTGTCAGCACGGTAGCGCCTACATCTACACCATGCACCATCAGCTTTACGGATGTGCCATCAGACAGCACCTTCTACATCTGGATACGGTGTCTTGCCTGTAGAGGTATCATCTCAGGCTACTCTGATGGTACGTTCAAGCCAGGTAATGACATCACACGCTCACAGATAGCTAAGGTCGTGTCTAATGCCGCAGGGTTTGATGACGTACCTGGTGAGCAGATATATGAGGATGTAGACCCTACCCACACCTTCTATGCCTGGATAAACAGGCTCTCGATGAGAGGACACATGGGAGGGTATCCTTGTGGCACTATACCGGAGGAGCAATGTAACCCCCCTGACAACAGGCCATACTTCCGACCGTTCAATAATGCAACCAGAGGGCAGCTTGCCAAGATTGTGAGCAATGCAGCAGGAGTGGGAGGCACACCTACAGGCTTGTTCTACACGGACGTGCCGGAAGATAATCCCTTCTACACATGGGTAATGCGTCTGACGGGGTTGGGAGTGATGTCAGGCTATCCATGTGGCGGAGAAGGTGAACCTTGTGACGATGCGAACAGGCCATACTTCCGACCGTTCGCCAATGTGACTAGAGGGCAAGCCAGTAAGATAGTAGCTAACACCTTCTATCCTAACTGCGAAACCCCTTCTAGGTAGCAGCCAAGTCTAAGTAAAACAGAACGGCCAGGCCCGATACAAACCTGGCCGTTCTATGTATCTTAGCTTGGAAGGTTTAGTGCCCTATCGCCGGAGCGCGGGTAGACAGTCGGGGAAAAAGGTGTTGGAGACGATCTTTGAGGTCTGGCCGCGCGTGGCGTTATTGCCGGGCCTGAAGTAAGGCTTATTGTCAACGCCGCATGGCTCACCTTCCCCGCCGCACGGGTAGCCACTCATCACGCCCAAATTTGCCAGCATTTGTACGTAGTCGTAGAAGGCAGAGTTTGGCAAGATATTCCTCGAACCTCTGCTCGCCCACCGGATCGTTGATACCCGCGGAGCTGGCTACTATCTTGGAGATTTGCCCGCGTGTGGCGTTGGCGGCAGGCCGGAAGTATGGCCTGTTCTCAGGGCCGCACGGCTCTCCCTCCCCGCCACACTGGTAGCCACCGATAATTCCCAACGCCGCCATGCGCTCTGTAAATAGGAAGAACGTCGATTCCGGCGGCACGTCCTCGAACGTCTGCCCACCCACCGGGTCGTTTAAGCCAGCGGCGTTAGCGACGATCTTGGATAGCTGCCCACGCGTTACGTCATTTCCGGGCCGGAAGGTGCCATCTTCGTAGCCGCCGATGATGCCCCGGCAGGCGAGACACCGGACGAACGGGTAGAAAGTGCTTCCTTCAAGCACATCGCTGAAGGTAATAGTGCAGGCCGTGGCGGTGCTTACAGGTGTAGACGTGGAAGCCGATGCAGTGCTGCTGGACGTAGCTATCGCACCAGCCGTCGCAGTTTGTGAAGCTACAACTGTGCCACTCGCGGACGCGGTACCTGTGCGGGTGGAGGTGGGCTGGGCCGTCGCGGTCGCGCAGGAGGAATACGTGATCGACTCCAGGCTGGTGAGGAGCACATCTTCATCTAGGAGGTCAACCCCGCCTGCCACGTAGCCCCGTCCGTTTATAGCGCCTGCTGCGCGGCTGCGGGTGCGTGGGGTATTGAAGGCGGGGCCGAAGCGCCAGCTATTCGTCACAGGGTTGTAGATATGCACCTCCTGGGAAGGTGGGTAGCCTTGCCGGGTGAAGTTATCATACCCACCCACAACCCATAGCTCGCCATTGAGCGCGAACGCGCCTGCCCACGCGAAGCTCGGGGTCAGGGGCGTGGCGATAGTGCCCCATGTGTCAGCGACTGGGTCGTAAACATAGTGGGCATACGCATCGTGCCTGAAGCCGCCGACCACGTATATCTTGTTGCCTAGCGTAGCCGCGGCAGTCTGCGACTCCACGGTAGGCATCGGAGCTTTGATGGCATAAGTATCGGTCGCCGGGTCGTATTCGTACACCGTGTTCCTCGTCGTAGTTTCGCCACCGCCGAATATGTAAACCTTGCCGTTGTAAGCCGCCGCCGACGCGCTGCTGGTGCGTGCGGGCAAATGGCTGCCCTGGCTCCAGCTATTCGGTGGCCGCGTCGTAAATCTGCATCAAGTCAATAGTGAAGCCCTGGCGCACAGTGTAGCCCCCGGCCACGTATATCTTGTTGCCAATCGACGCAGCCGCCATGTCGTCGGCAGCTACCGGGATGGGAGCTACGGTAGCCCAGGCCATGGTGGAGGGGTCGAAGCGCTCGACCACCTCTACATATGGCGGCTCTCTACCGGGCTGCGAGCCTCCTATCATGTAGAACTTATCGCCAGCTACCGCCCCGATAGCGTAATCTCTCCCTTCGACCATCGACGGCTCGGTGCGCCAGGAGGTAGCGCCGGGAACGCACGGGGTAGACGTGGCGGTGGGAGGAGTACCTGTGCGCGTGGGTGTTGCGGTAGGCGCGGTCGCTTCCGATATTACGGCGATGAAGGCGTCACCGCCCCCATGATTGGTGGCTTGCACCGGGTTGACCACCGGGAAGTCGGTGGAGGAGGTCCCCCCTGCTATATACATCTTGCCCGACGCGTCCACCACGAGGCCGCTAGATGAATCTCCGTCCGTGCCCCCCAGGTAGGTGGAGAATTCGAGAGCTGAGCCTGCCGGGTTGAGCTTGGTCACGATGGCGTCGAAATCTCCGCGCAAGTTGGCTTGCAGCGAGTTAGCCACCGGGTAACCGGGCGAGCTTGTATAGCCCGCGACGTAGGCATTGCCCGCGCCGTTCACCCTGATAGCATAGGTGATGTCTTCGGTATCGAAGTGGAAATTGGTATCGCCCAGGAAGGTGGAGTATGCCAGGGCCGAGCCTGTGGTGTTGAACTTGGTCACGAACGCGATTGTGGGGTCGCCCTTGACGGTCTGAAATGCCCCCGGAGTGGTGGGGTAGTCAGCAGACCCCGTGCTGCCGGTGACGTATGCGTTGCCCGCGCCATCCACCGCGACGTCGTTCGGGTACTCGCTGCCGCCGCCAGGGATAAAGGTAGAATAGAGTAGCGTCTGCCCGGTGGGGTTAAGCTTGGTCAGGAAGCCGTCTTCAAATTGCTGTATGTTAGTCCTGTAAGCGCCCGGCGTGACCGGGAAGTTGGCCGCGCGGGTGTAGCCGGTAACGTAGATGTTGCCTGATGAATCGAGGGCAATGCCTCTCCCCCCGGTGTCTGAGTTATCATTCCCTGGCCCTATTACCTCTCCACCCAGGTTTCTATTCACTACCAGTTGAGAGCCGTCGGCACTCAGCGCGGAGACCAGCGCATAGCGGTTGATCGTGGCGTAGTAATAGCCCGTGAAGTAGGTCTTGCCCGTCGCGTCTACCGTGAAGCCCCCCGGCTCTATGACGGCGTCGCCATAGCAGGTCGAGAAGACCAGAGCGGAGCCTGTAGCGTTCAGCCTGGTGATGGTAATGCTGTAATTGTTCCCGCAGTCGGTCTGGTATGCACCTGCCGTCGTGGGGTAGTTTACAGATGTAGTCCACCCTCCCACGGTAGCCTGACCACTCGCGTCTACTGAGACGAATTCGCTGAGGTCCCATCCCTCGCCCCCCAGGAACGTAGAGTAAAGGAGCGTCGAACCATCAGAGCTGATCTTGGACACGAACAAGAGTGTATTGGTCGCCTCCATAGACCGGCTGGTAAGGGCTTACCGTCGGGAAGTCCGACGAAGAGGTAACGCCGCTCACGTAGATATTCCTCGCGCCGTCCAGCCCGATACCCTGTGCCCAATCCCCAAAGAAGCCCCCCAGGTAAGTCGAGTAAGTAAGAGTCGGGTCGATAATCAGAGGTTGTGAGTGGTCGTAGCCGCCAAGCACGAAACCGATAGTGCCGTCAGACTGTATGCCGTACTGGCTGCTGACCGCGACCCGCTCCCCATTGATTGTCTGCCACGCCTGGGGAGCCTGCTCGGTGACGGTAAATGCGGAATTGATAGAGATTTGCAGGTTGCCCGCCCCATCGACGGCCACGTTGTCCGCACCCGCGTATCGCCACTTGATCAGAGAGGGGTCCGCACCTGCGGCGAGGGCGTAAGTGCCCTTCAGCTGCCCGTCCACGCCCGCGTATTCCAGGTTGACGCCCGGATAGAGGCCAGAGTAAGTGACGCCGGAGTAGGTCGGCAGGTCGGCGTGCCACTGCGCGGGGTCCTTGCCCAGGAAGTAGGTCACCTTGCCCGGCAGCGCCTCCCCCTGCGAGATGATCGCAGTAGGATTTGAGCCTACGAACTGTAACCGTAGCGTGCCCGAACTCCACCTTGCTCTCCCGTTGCGTGACAAGGGATGCGCGGTCCGGCCCTGCGGCTACACCACTCTTTGCTCCGTCTTCAGACACCCCTTGAGCGGCAAGCGTCAGCACGACCTCGGAAGGAGTGAAGAAGAGTGTGCCTCCCTTAGCATGGACCGTGAAGCGCACCGCCGGGTCGGTCTGGCCCGCGTTCGGCTCGAAGGAGAGTGGTAGCGGGCCGATTGTAGACGTGCTATTCGGCAGCGAAGGCGCGCCTGGTAACGACGTTTGTCTCCAGGTCGCAAGGAGCGTTGAGAGCGCCAGCAGCACGGCAGTTGCCAGCATTAGCGAAACTTGTCTGGAGCGTGTTGGGTGATTGAGTTTGGCTAACATCTACTTTCTCTCCTTCCGGTATGCGCTAGAGGAACGGGCCACACAAGCAATAAACGTTAAACAGGCTGTAAACGTAGCGGGCAGCCAGGGCGATTCTTGGGAGATCTCGCTCGGCGATCACCAGAGTTAGAGCAAGTGACAGCCTACGTCTTGGAGAAGCCTTCCTTAACGTCCGACCGAGTGCGCCCTGTACCAAGAAACTTAACAGAATCTTAATACGAGCTTAGCTATAATGACCAGCGGAGCAGATATGTAATCTCCATTCTTAGCCATTACCCTGACCAACTTGCACTCTACCAATCCGTCTGTAAAAGTCGGTTTTTGGGCATGGAATTATTCAGCTAAAGTGCCAATGCTGGTACTTCTTACACTCAAGCAAAAGGATAAAAATATGCCACTCCCAGTCCCAGATGTGGGCAAGACCGAACAGATTTTGAACTCCAGCAACAGCGCGGCTTCCGCTGCTACCGATTACGCGCAGGCCGCTCTCACAGCAGTTCCCAGAATCCCAAATCCGCCTGACTGGTTCGCTCCCATCCAGGGCGACCTCACCACTGCTCAAACTCATGCGCAGAACTGGCTGACGACGCTCTGCCCGGCCGTTACTTCCGGCATTCCAAGCGGAATCGTCAGCTTCAACAATACTTTTCAATCTACGAGCCAGCAAATTCTCGGCATTCAACAGGATATTCAAAACGCGGGTGGGGTACCGACGAGCGACCAGCGCTCGACGGTTGGCTCGCTCTTTGGCAGCCTGATTACCGCCATGGATAACCAGCAAAAGACCATCAGCTCAGTGCAGGCCGACATTCAGACCTATCTCACAGACCTTAAGGCCGACCAGAATAATCTCGGGAACGACCTCGGAACCGTCGCGGCTAAATTCGTGAGCGGCCATACATGGATCGAGCAATTGACGGCGACCATCGGTGAGAATTTTCTCAATTCGACCCCTCTTGGACCCTGCATCGCAATCGTCTCGGTCGATATGAATATCTCGATCCAGATTGGAGGCATAGGCGCTGACCCAACGCTGATTACGCTGGTATTTGCGAAGGCCATCCTGGATAACCAGCTAAGCAACTCCCCGGCGGCACAGCAGGCAGTCCAGGCTATTCTTGATACCTGGACAACTCTAAAGGCCAAGAGCGAAGCGGTCATTAGCGACCTCAATGAAGCGCAAAACTCCCAGTACATAAATATCATGAGCGAGCTTGACCTTCAGACGGCGCAAATTCAGTGGCAGCAACTGGCAGATTTTGCCTCCGGTTTGATAAGCGGGAGCAGTACAACTTAACAAAATCTTAATACCCGCTTTGTTATGATAGCCGTCGAAGCAGATATATAAATCTGCCTTCTCAGTCAGCGCGGCGATTTCGGAAACGTCCCAACAGACGACACAATCAACCCAACCAACCCAATTTCTACATAAATACAGGAGGCAAAAGATGACGGTCCAATTGGCGATAGATGTTACCGACCAGCAAAACAAGCTTGCAGGCTATATAAATGCGAAGGCCAATGTAGCCAGATATGTAGCGGCCCTGCAAAATACCGATATCTCCGGCGTCAACTTCAGCACGCTCCCGCCTGATATTCAGAAGAAATTGCCGGAAGACCCTGCGGTGCTCCTTCAACAGGTTAATGCCAATCTCACGATAGCTAAGCAGCACGGGCAAACCTGGAGCAACGATATCCAGCCCGGACTGACCGCAATCCCGCAGGCGATAATCAACTACAACACTCAGTTTCAGGTGGAGATGGGGCTTATCCTTCCGCTAGTTCAAGCTCTGTTGATCGGTCCCGACCCCGCGAAGCGAGCCGAGCTAGTCGATCTATTCAACGGATTGATCCAAAAGATCGAAGATCAGAACAAGGCGCTTTCAGGTGAGATTGCACTTCTTAAGACCTTCAACACGAATGTTACGAGCGACCACGGTAATTTCAGCTCGGCCAATAACAGCTTCGCGGCGATCCAGCAGTTCGAACAGGCGAATATCACGGCCCTGAATAGTGCCATCTCAGGGCTTAATGATGCCATCTCCGCGTTGAATAAGGCGATCACTGCTGAGGCCGTCGCGCTCGGTGTGTCGGTCGCATTGATCGCGGGCGGCGCGATTGGACTGGCCAATGCCGAGACAGGGGTTGGCCTGGTAATAGGGGCAATCTGCATAGTAGTCGGCATGCTCGGGGTCGGTGTTGCAGCCGGCGAGCTTATATCGTCCATAGAGAAGAAGCAGGATGCCGAACAAAAAGAGGCGTTCGACCAGCTGGAAGTGACCGAGCTGACGGTGCAGGTCCAGGCGCTCAACACAACCGAGACAGCTCTGAGCGCGCTGGTGACCCAGTCCGCACTAGCGATGCAAAGCGTGCAGGTCATCCTCGATACATGGGCGACCCTGCAAGGGAAACTTCAAGCGGTTGTCGTCGATTTGAGTAATTCGGAATTGGCCATTGGCAATATCATGAGCCTGGTCGATTTGAACACCGCTCAAACCCAGTGGGGACAGCTCGAAACATTCGCAAACCAAATGCAGGACTTTGAGGCTCAATCCTTTGCGAATCCGCCGGTAACGCTCCCGCTGAAGCCGATGGCTGTGCAAGCTGCCGCATAAGCGCAAGCTTATACAGAGACAAAAGTAACGGGGCCACAGGCCGGCACGGAAAGAAATAGGAGGAGGGATTACCGTGCCGGCCCGGTTCCGCCAACCGTTCAAACTCAAGAACCAGAAGACGGCTAACCATCCATGAGGAAGAAAAAATATGATCAATCTGACATTTGACGTCGAGGGTGCCAAAGAGCAGCTAACCCAGGTATTCAGGGACAGGATAACGGCCCAGGGGTCGATCAATAACGTGCAAAACGTGGAGCTCAAGGACATTGCGTTCAGTGAGCTAGCGCAACCGATACCAAACCAGGCGCAGCTTATCGCTGAGCTGAAGGGCGACCTGGCAACAGCCCAGGCCAACGGCGGAAACTGGCTAAATAATCTTCAGCCGCAGCTGACCGTTATCCCCCAGGCTGTAATCAACCATGCTACATTGTGGAACACAGTGATCCCTGAGGTTCTGGAAGAGTTAGGGAAGGCGGAACCGGACCGGCAGCAATTGCAGAGCCTCTTCCAGGGGTTGAAGCATTCTGTCGATCAGCAGGTATCGAAGCTCAGCCCTTTACTGGCCTCTATCCAAGCGTTCAGAGCGACCGCGGCGACTGATGCTTCGAACTTTTCCGAAGCGCACGCGCCATTTCAGCAGATCGAGGCTATCGATAAGCAGAACCTGGCGTCGGCGCAGGCCACGCTGGCTAAGATCGCCTTGTTGCTCAACCAGTACAACGAGGAAATTGACGGTCGATATGATCACCGCCGATACAGACCTGGCTATCGCTACGAATGCCATGAAGTACGGGCAGAAGTTCGGCGACCCCGGCAAGATACTGGGCCTGACCATTGGGCTGATCTTTATTGTCAGCGCCACGTTCGCCATAGACGATCTAATATCGGCGGTCAGCGCGCGCCTGGCGGAAGCGCAAAAGCAGGCCGAGTACGACCTGGAAATGACCTCATTGACGACACAGTTGGTCAGCCTCCAGTCCGCATCATCGGCGCTCGCTTCCCTTGTTAAGGAAATCGATGACGTGATAGAGTCGCTGCAAGGGGCAATCGACGGGTGGAACGAGGATGGCACCCAATTGGCCGCCATCGTCACCGCCCTGCAAGGGGACGAGCCTATCAATTCGATTATCAGCCAGTTTGACCTGGGGGTAGCGCAAGGGGAATGGGACGAAATAAGTACCTTCGCTACGAAATGGCAAACTATGGAAGTTTCGCCCGGGGCGGCGGAATTGATCCTGGACGGCTCAAGTAACGGCTCGAATAGCTAAATCACTGTTACGCCACCAACTGCTACAGGAGCCGCTACAGGCGGCATTACCCAGCCAATTCTCACAATGGATTAGGGAGAACTTACCATGCTAAATTTCACTCTCAAAGGCACTTACCAGGATGCTACCGGCTTTAACTGGGACTACTACGGAGACGATGACCCGGGTAAGGCGAACGTGTTCTACATCATCCCCCGCCCGAATTTCGTATTCGACAATACGGGGAAACCTTCTTTCCAGATGACCCGCTATCAGACGGACGGTGCCAACAACGGCGCAGGCTACTTGCGCTTCGACATCGAGCTGACCGTGCCCGCGGATATCGAGGCCAAAATCACGGCCCAAATTCCCCAGTACTTCCCGAATGCAAAAACGCCCTACCTGTTTCAAACACCCGACTACAACCCCGGCGGCGTGGCATATCTCGACTTTGCGAGCCAGGGCGCGAATATCACCTTTTCCGCCCCGATGTCCGATTTCGGCAGTAACGTAGCGAGCTTTCTCTTGCAGATGACGAAAACGCAACTGGATACGGTCACCGCGGCGCTCACAACGGGCGGCGGCGGCTTCGAAGTCGAATATCACGTTACGGTCCCGGCGCGTATGCCCTCTGTTACCGCCATATTGTCATTCGACTCTTCGATTGCCTACCAGTACCAGGTAACGCAACCATCATATGACAGCTGGGGTGATGAGACGAGCCCAGGCTCGGTCCAGACCCTCCTGAAGGAATTTGCCGCATCAACGATAACTATCAACTGGGGCACGGCTAACCCTTCCGTGGAGCTGAGGCAGGCCGTGGCGAATTGGGCGAACGACACGATGGCGGACCTCGTCACGGCAGAAGTGCAGAAGACGATACAACTCCAGGGACTCAAGAGTGACAACAGTTTCAATATCAATGAAGTGAGCAGCTTCACAAGTACCTACAGTGAGAACATGGTGATTAACTGGATCCTCTCTCCGCGAGCCGCGTTGCCTTCCTTTCCCTCCCTGGGGCTGAATATCGCGGACTTCACCTCGAACGTCAACGAGCAACAGCAGCAGATGACTGTATCCGTATTCCTCCCCTTCGCAACGGATAGCTCCGATTCGCTAAACGTGCCTATGCTTAGCGCGGGTAGCCAGGCCCTGGTGAAGGAAGTCACGGTAACGGTGACATATCCCGGCCTTTCAGAGCAGGATGGGACGCACACCTACACCGCGAATGGGAGCCACACTTTCACGGCAGCTTACAACCAGACGGCGGGGCCTAATTGGAGCCTCAAATATACCGTAACCTACGACAATACTGCCATGGCGCCGGTTCCGGGGAGCGTGCCGACGATCACCGCGGGGACGTATACTCTACAGGTAGAGGAAGCGGGTATTTTGAGCGTCCTGTTCGATGCCCAGCAAGCCTTCGCCAGCGAAGGGACCAAACCGATCGAGATTGACATCGCACTTACTTACATCAACGATGATGGAACCAGCGATCTGATCCAACAGTCGGCCAAAATCATGGCGACCGATAACCCGCAACAAAAATCGATTACCAGCTACCAGCCGATGCCGCTAAACAGCACGTACAATTATCAGGTCACTTACGTCTTCCCGGGAGAGGTCACATACAAGGCGCCGCTTGTACAGGGTGCGACAGGTTACTCGCAAATAATACCGGCTGCGAATGCCATGCACTCCTGCAACTTGATAATCTATGTGCCAAGCTCCCAGGCCAGCTCTAACCCCGTGTTTGATGCGACGGTGCAGATGTGGTACGAGCAGGCCCCGACCCTCCCACAAGGCGTCAGCACCCAGCCAAGTAAAGCCTCGCCCGCCGTCTTCACCATTACTCCGGCCACTGACTTCGACCGGAAACTTGTTTGGCCGGGCAACGTTCGTTGGCCTCCTCACGAGCGACCAACCGCTGGTCTATTCCGCTTCAATTGACGCGGCGGCAGGCCAGATAGATATCGATGACGCATTGGTCGAGAACGATCAGGCGAGCGTGATGGTGACGCCGACACAACGATACTTCACATTGCAGATCAGCCCTGCGGCCATCAATTGGGGGAGCGCGCAATTCCAGAGTGTCGAAGTGCTTGTCACACCCACCATAGCCCAGGGGACCGCGCCATCGAAACCGACCAGCCAGCCCCCCCAGCGGTCATATACCTGGAACAAGGGTGAAAGTGGGAGTAAGTATTTGACTTATTCCATCCAGGATGGCAATGCGGTCAGTTATGCCTGGGAGATAAATTACATTACACCCGGACAGAAGATTTAGACCGTAAAAGGCACTGGCGCGACGGACGTCATCTTGAACATTCCCGCAACCCCGACGTCATAAGTGGGGAAGCCGCAAGGTGTAGAGATAGATATCGAGCTGTCTACGGAGAGCGAGGAGCTACTCCCTGAGGTGGTTCCTCTCCTGAAAGTGATTTCAGAAATATGCCCCGCAAGCGCTATGCGTGCGGGGCATATGCTCGCCTTGCTTTGCCGGCCCTGGTTGGCACAGATACGGGACGGGCTACCTGTGAATACAAGCTTGCTAACGCCCGGCGGCTATCCGTTGGAGTTCGCGTTTCGCAGTAACTCGGACGACGTCTGCTACACTGCCGAACCAGGACCGCCAGACGCTTCTCCCCTGGAGAAGTGGTCATTCGTGCGCGCTATTCGGGCAGACCTCGATCCGCAGCTTCACCCCCTCCTGCGAGAGCTTGCGAGCCAACCCGCGCAACGCTATGGCTGCTGGCTTGGCGTCCGCCATCATGGGGAGGCGGCCAGCTTCAAGGTATACCAGGAAGTGGTGCCGCAGGCCGCCGACCTGGTCTTACGCCATCTCTACCGTGATATACCCGGTCTCGCGGATGTGAACCGGCTCACTCCGCAGCTCCTGGGCGTTTCGAGTAAGGGCGGATTGGCCGAGTTCTACTGCAAAGTCGAGAATCCTGGCCTGGGAGTAATGCACGAATTGTTCGCCGCAGCCGGGGTCGCAAATGAGCTCCCCTGCGTCACCAATTATCTTGCGTATCTTGCCGCCGAGCCGAGCAGCAGGGTTTGGGAGCGCCTGCGCATTGGGATCAGTTACAGCATATCTCCTGTGGGACCACCGGGCGTTACCCTATTCGCACATTCGACCCAACTCTTTCCCACAAACAATGCAGCACGGATGCGGCTACTTGGATTCGCACGCCAGATCGGTGCGCACATACCTCTCTACGAGAGAGCAACGCGCTTATTCGAGGAAATAGAGCCGCCCCATATAATGCACAACCTTATCGGTATCAAGATTGTTGGCTCAGGCAGGCTCGAATTCACAGTGGGCTTACGTCCCTTTGCTTCCAGCTAACCGCCCTCTTCCCGAAATGCATATTCCAGGATTTTTCGAGTGGCGTTTCTCGGCCTTCCAGCCACAGCTTCTTGAACGTAGCCTCATCTAGCATATCGCGCGCGTTCTCCACGTAGCGATCATACTCCTGCTGGTCTACGGGCGGTAACGGGCTGCCTAGCTCTTCACGCAGCACTTCCTCCGCTCCAAAGAGCCGAGCTGCACGTCTGGGCAGACCCTGTGCAGAAGCAATAGTCGCCAGGCCCCCAAGGCTACCCAGGATCAGGTCTTTGTTGTCCAGGTCTCGAAGAGACATTAATGCCTCGGTGAAGAACTTGCTTGCACGGTCGTAATCACCTATCTGGCGGGCGGCTTCGCCCAGGTTCACAAGCGAAATAGCGCAGCCCAGCGTGTCTCCAAGCTCTTTACGCACCGCGAGGCTCCCCTCAAACAATTGGACGGCCCGCTCATAATTGCTACGGTAAAGCTCAAGCAACCCAAAGTTGCTGACTGTGGCAGCGATACCCCACCTGTCATTTGCACGCCTGCGCAACACCAGGCTCTCTTCGAATAAGAGCGCTGCTCGCTCAAGCTCGCCCTGGTCCATGTAAACGATGCCGAGGTTGTTGAGCGAGCGCGCAGTACCTGACTCGTCCTCCTATTTGCCTGTTCAACGCCAGGCTTTCCTCAAGGCGTATGGTCGCCCACGTGAGGTCGCCCTGTGCCTGGGCGAGTGAGCCTGCGCCTCGTAATACCGCGGCCTTCATCTTGGGGGCCATTTGCGCATCAAATTGTGCGAGCACACGCTCTAACCAGTATCGCCCTTCTACCAGGTGAGCGTGCAGGTCCCAGAAACGTGCTAAAGCCGTGCTGAGGCGTGCCGCTATCTCTACCTCTCCATGCTCTACGCTCCAGGTGAGGGCCGACAGCAGATTGTCATGATCGCACTCCAGGCGGTCAAACCAGACGTCTTGCTCGGCTGTGGTCAACTGAGGATCGGCAGCTTCTGCCAGGGCAAGATAGTATTCGGCGTGCCAGCGCCTGATACTATCTTCTTCGGAACTGGCTTCCAGCCGCTCCCTGGCGAACTCCCGAATTACCTCTAACATGCTAACTCGAGGCTCACATTGTCCCTTCGAATCCTGCTCGGCTAGGCTCTTGTCCAGCAGCGAGCTTATCCCTTCGAAGGCGCTCATCGGCAGATCGCCTTTGGCATTGCAGACCCCTTCTATCGCGGCAAGCGTGCAGCCCCCGGTGAAGATGCTTAGCCTGTTGAGAAAAGTCTGCTCACTCCTATCGAGCAGATTGTAGCTCCAATCTATAGCATCATATAGCGTTCTATGCCTTACCGGCAGGTCCTGCGCGCCCCCTGTGAGCAAATGGAGTTGTCTGGACCCCTCTTCCCCAACCATGAGGGCCAGCAAAGCCTGCGGAGTAAGTAGCTTGACTCGCGCGGCGATAAGCTCTATCGATAGAGGAACCCCGCCCAACTGAGCGCAGATAGCCCCCACCGCTGTAGCGTTCTCATCTGTGAGGGCAAAGTCGGGCTTGACGGCCCTGGCACGCTCCACGAAGAGCGTAACGGACTCTGAATTGGCAAGGAATTTGGCTGTAGGCGCGTGGGTGAGGTCCGGCACGTGCAGAGGCGGTACGGGATACTGCTGCTCTCCACGCACGTGCAAGACTTCTCGACTTGTGACGATAACCTTCAAGCCTGGACAAGACTCCAGGAGCTCTACCACTGCCGGACCTGCTTTTACTATCTGCTCAAAGTTGTCGAGGAGCAACAACATCTCTTTTTCTTTCAAACGCTCTATCAGCCCCGGCAACAGGGCACCGTAGGGCATATCCTCCAATCCCAGCGTCCTTGCTATGGTATCAGGGAACAAGTCCACATCCGATATGGAGGAGAGCGCTATAAAGAATACTCCATCTGGGAAAGTATGGGGTAAAGTCGCTACGCTCCATGCCCCCACATGCAAGCTAAGGCGAGTCTTGCCTATGCCGGGCGGCCCTACGAGCGTGAGCAAGCGGACACCAGGTTGCGCCAGGTAATCACCGATTTCCCTGATCTCCTTTTCCCGCCCGATCAGCCGGGTGAGGGGCGTTCTCAGGTTGGTGGGATAGGGACCGTGCTCCAGAGCGGATGGCCGAGGGGCGATTGCCTCCTTCTCTGGGGCTTCGATAGGCTCCATAGCACGACCTGTACTCCTGGCGAACTCGATGAAGGCCGAGTGCTCACCAGATGGTATTTGCAGGTAATCCGCCAGGAGGTCGGCTATTTGCTTTGAGGGTCGCCGTGCTCCAGCTTCGATCTTGTGGATCGTTTCCGGCGAGCAGCCAATCGCCTGGGCCAGGTCTCCCCGTGTCAGATCATGCGCCTTCCGGTACTCCTTGAGCCAGGGGCCAAATGGGCCTGTCGCAAACATTATTGAGCGATTACCTCCTGTCCAAAGGATGCGTTTCCACGCAATAGACTTTACGAGAGGTGCGTGAATATTTCGTGCCAGCGGCGTTACAGTATCATACGTAAGTTGTAACACGCTCTACACCATTAGTGCCAGCGTAAGCTGTGCCAGGCCCTGTACCAGAAAATGTACAGATAGTGTACCTGTCACCGGGTTCCGCCCCCCAACACTTTCTGCTTAATCATTATGCACCCCACAAGTCTAGATTGAGCAGACACACGGGTTGCAATCTCCAGTTTGGTATCAGACATGGGTAGGTCTTAGGGAGCGGAGGTGTTCAGGTGAGTACAGAGAGCTTAGCAAAAGACTCGTCTCTCTTCCTCGTCAGGCTGTGGACGGAGCGGGACGGAGGGAGTGATGGACAGGAGCGTAGCGACAATGCCCGGCGAGGCAAAGTTCTGCACGTGATAAGTGGCGAAGCACATCATTTCCACGACTGGGCGGGGCTGATAGCCCACATGGAGATGATGTTATCTCAGTTCGAGAGCGCGCCAGGAGCCGTCAACCCGGAACAACCAATCCCCGCCCCATAACTGCGGTGCGGTGCAGCGCCAACGCGATATACTATGTCGATGCAACCGAAAGGACTGGAAAGACCATGCTATTACAGACTCACCACTCGGCCACCTACAAGCGGATTGTTCTGGTCCTGGCGCTAGCCGGGCTTCTCCTGGGGATTTCCTTCCCGCTCAAGCTCTGGAGCGGCGATAAGGTCTTGCCCGCAGACAGGACTATCAACCCTGCCAGATTAGCCCTCTCCTTCGAGCCTAACATGGGGCAGGCAGACCCGGAAGCCCGTTATCTTGTACATAGCTCCGGCAGCACACTTTTATTTGCACAATCCAGGGTCGTGCTGGCCCTCCCGGTGCCAGGCGAAGAAGGAGTCCAAACAGGAATGCGTCCAGTAGCTTCAACGCAAGCAAGAAAGAAGTCTGCGGCTTCGACCCTGATAAGCCTGAACTTCGTAGGTGCCGAGCCTTCCCCAGAAATCGTGAGTCAGGAGATGCTGCCCGGTAAGGTGAATTACCTGCTCGGCAACGACCCCAGCGCATGGCACACGGACCTTCCTACCTATACAGGCATAAGCTACAGAGGTCTCTATCCAGGCGTTGATCTTGCATATACGGGCAGCGACGGTCTTCTCAAGGGGACTTACACCCTGGCTGCGGGCGCAGACCCCAGGCTGATACAGTGGAGTTATGATGGAGCAAAGCAACTATCCGTAGACGCCCAGGGAAATCTACAAATCACGCTCAACTCAGTCCTTAGTCCTCAGTCCTCATCACTCACAATCACAGAGCAGGCCCCTATAGCCTGGCAGGAAATCGACGGGCAGCGCGTGCCTGTGAGCGTACGCTACGCGCTAGATGCGGGGACTATCGGCTTTGTTGTAGGAAGCTACGACGCTACCCGGCCCCTTACCATAGACCCCACATTGACATACTCGACCTACCTGGGAGGCTTTTATGGCGATGGTGCGGGAGGGATCACGGTAGATGCCCAGGGTAACATGTATGTAACTGGCTCCACGAGGTCGAGCGATTTCCCTACGGCGGGAACTCCTTTCCAGCCCGTATGGGGTGGCCAGAGCGATGCATTCGTGACCAAGTTGAGCGCCGATGGCTCTACGATCATCTTTTCCACCTTTCTCGGAGGGGATGGCGAGATAGACGGGGGAGAGTTCGCGAGCTTCATATCAGTCGATGCGAATGGCAACGTCACTATTGCCGGCTCAACCGACTCCGACGATTTTCCCACGACACCCGACGCATACCAGATCATATACGCGGGCACCACAGACCTCTTTATGACCAGGCTTAACTCCACAGGGTCCGACCTGATCTTCTCTACCTACTACGGCGGAGCCGGAGTTGAAGAGCCAGGTGGTTTCGCGGTAGATGGGGCAGGCAACACATACTTTACCGGCTACTTTATCCCCGGCTTCAGTAGGTATGCGATTGTCGGTGGCATAAGCGCTGATGGCTCGCAGCTCCTCTTCGCACGCAGCCTCGGCGGCCAGACACCCGGCCCAGGTAATGAGAACGCCAACACCGCGGGTGAGGAGATCGCGCTTGACGCGGCTGGGAACATCTACTTAACCGGCTACACTCGCGCAGCAGACTTTCCGGTGACGCCCGGCGCTTACCGGACTTCAATAGAGGCATTTGAAGACGGCTTCGTGACCAAGCTGAACCCGACAGGGCAGACCATCCTGTACTCCACCTTCATCAATGGCGGTGTCAGCGACTACCCGGCTGACATTACCGTAGACGGAGCAGGCCATGCCTATGTTACCGGCGACACAAGCTCTTCAGATTATCCCACCACCCCAGGGGCATTTCAGACCGTCAAGGGGGACACCCGAATTGCATTCGTGACCAAGTTCAACCCTGCCGGCTCTGACCTGGTCTACTCCACATTCCTCGGCGACGACGATTTTGCTTTCGGCACCGAGGACTATGGCTTAGCCATCCGGGTGAATGGCGCGGGCAGTGCCTACGTCGTCGGCTACACAAACTCGCAGGGTTTTCCGGTCTCTAACCCGCTACAAGCCACATTGAGCGGACCTTACGACGCGTTTATAACCAAGTTCAACCCTGCCGGCTCGGCCCTCGATTTCTCCACCTACCTGGGAGGTACGGCAGGGGATGTAGCAGATAGTATTGCGGTGGACACATTGGGCAATATGTACGTGACAGGCGGGACTTCCTCCACCAACTTCCCTGTAGTCAACGCGCTCCAGCCTACCAATCATGGCGAGGGTGATGCGTTCGTCGTCAAGATAAGCGACCCGCAAGGCGCCGTCTCACCAACACCCACCAGGACGGGTACCCCACCGACCGCGACGCCGATCTCTTCACCTACGGCCTGCGTACCCAGCCCTGACTACGTATTCCACCGCTCTTTTGGAGCAACCCTCGTGCCGGGCACGGTTGATATCGGCAATCATTGCGAGGATTGCGTGACCAACGTCATCCTCCCCTTCCCTGTCCACTTCTATGGGCAAACCTACACTACTGCCAATATCTCCTCCAACGGGAATATCCAGTTCCTCAGCAGCGACGAAGCAGGACTGACCGAGTGCGGGCCTTTCGCTTTCTTCAACTATGCCATCATGCCATACCAGTCCGACCTGAACACTGAAGGAGGTGGGGTCTATACCTCCATAAGCGGCAGCGCTCCCAACCGCATCTTCAACTTAGAGTGGCGCGCTTGCGTGTACGATCCCATCAAATTCGAGTGTGATGAGAATGTGAACTTTGAGGCTCGCCTCTACGAAAACTCCCCAACCGAGCAGATAGATTTCATCTACGCTCAGGTGGATAGTTTCGGAGGTATCCCCGCGATTGTAGCGTTACAGGAGAGCACCGGCACGCACTACAAAGAGTTCTCATGCAATGCCGATGAATTAGAAGTCGGTATGAAGATAGAGTTTATCCGCGGCACCTGCGCTATAACCACTGCCACGCCTGTTGGCACTCCACCCACCGCGACTGTCACGCGCACCGCCACCGCTACTCCGGACCCATGCAATAACGTCACACCCTGGCGCACCGAGACGCCTATGCTTACCCCCTACAGCCATCAAGTGGCGGCAGTCCACAACAACCAGCTCTACGTGTTTGGTGGGGCCTCCAACTCCCCAACTCCCGTGCCCTTTACCCAGAAATTCGACCCTGCCAGCAACAGCTGGACCACCCTGCCCCCAGCCCCGGACGGGGTGGCGGACAAGGGAGCTACCGCGATTGGCAATAAGATATACGTGATGGGGAGTACTTATTCGCCTCACGAAGTCTTCATGCAAATCTACGATATTGCTGCCAACACATGGAGCCGGGGCGCTACGCTGCCGGAGGATCTTGGCAACGGCGCTCTGGCGGAGTACAACGGCAAAATCTACGTCTTTGGGGGCCAGGCTCCTATCCAGTTCCCCAGCAACCACGTGTATGAATACAACCCGGCAACGGACACATTCACTCAGAAAGCTTCCATGCCTACAGGTCAGGCGGAAATAGGCGCGGGTACGATAGGCAACCGCATCTACGTAGTTGGTGGATACCAATACATACATTACGCCTACGACCCTGTAGGGAATAGCTGGACTACAATAGCCTCGCCCCTAACACCCAGCTTCTCGCACCCAGGCGTCTTCGTGCTGAATGGGGAGCTATGGGTCGAAGGGGGTTACGATAATCCAAGCCAGCATGGATACCCTCCCAGCCAGGAGGTGCAAATCTACAATCCCACCACAAATAGATGGCGCTTCGGACCGCCTTTCAACACGCCACGTTACTTCAGCTCCGCCGTGGGAGTAATCAACGGGCGCGGCTACGTTGTGGGAGGCGTCGATCTCAATAGCAATAGTTACCCCTACACCCACCTATCCAGTATGGAGTTCGATTGCCTACGTGGAATGCGGCACCCCAACACCCATCGCGACGGGAGCTACGGCGACACGCACGGCAACCGCACCCCCCCAGGCTACATCTACATCTACATCTACATCGATGTATACATCTACCCCAACTGTAGCAATCACCTCCACGCCCTGCGCAATCAATTTCAGCGACGTGCCTGCGGATAACACCTTCTATTCATTCGTCAGATGTCTGGCCTGTAGAGGCATAATCTCTGGCTACACCGATGGCACCTTCCGCCCCAACAACGACATCACGCGAGGTCAGATAGCCAAAATAGTCTCAAACGCAGCAGGCTTCTCCGACGACCCAGGCCCGCAGGTGTACGAAGACGTGCCAATGGGCAGCCCCTTCTATGATTGGATCAACCGTCTATCTAATCGCGGATACATGGGAGGATACCTGTGCGGGCTAGTGCCTGAAGAACCTTGCAACCCACCTGACAATCGCCCCTACTTCCGTCCCAACGCCAGTGCCACGAGGGGGCAGTTAGCGAAGATTGTCTCCAATGCCGCAGGGCTAGTGGGAGACCCCACGGGCCTCTTCTACACAGACGTTGCAGAAGACCACCCATTCTACCTCTGGATAATGCGCCTCACCCAACTGGGAGTGATGTCAGGCTACCCATGTGGAGGGGAGGGGGAACCGTGTGACGGCGACAATCGCCCTTACTTCCGGCCATACAATAACGTGACCAGGGGTCAGGCCTCCAAGATCGTGGCCAACACCTTTTTCGAGGACTGCCAGACACCACTAAAGCACTAAGTTGCAGAAGGGAAATAAAGCACATGCTACCCCAATTCTATATGCCCCTACCTGGCAATCACTGGAAGAGGTTCCTTCTAACTATCCTGGCACTGGTGCTAGCTTCCTCACTCACGCTCTCCTCGGGCAACCTGATAACGGACGGAGGCAGTGTTACCGCCCCCACACTTCCCGACCTGGGTAAGCTCCCTCTCTCCTTCGAGCCTAATGCTGGGCAGAGCGACCCCACGGCACGCTTCGTAGCCCACGCCGCGGGCGGCAGTACCCTCTTCTTTGCTCCTTCTGAGGTAGTTCTCACCCTCCCTACAGATGGAGCGCGCGATACCGAGCGAATGTCACCCGAAGCTAATGAGCCGAGTCCAAAGTCCAAAGTTGAGGCTTCAGCCTCGGCAGCGGTGCGGTTACAATTTCTGGGAGCCAATGCATCTACTCTTCTGACGAGTTATAAGGAGATGCCCGGCAAGGTCAACTACATCATAGGCAAGGACCCTGCACAATGGCACACGGGGGTGCCTACGTATGGCGAGATAACCTACTCCAACATCTACCCAGGGGTCAACCTGACATACTCAGGCACCGAAGGGCAGCTCAAGGGCACTTACACACTGGCGCCCGGTGCCAGGCCGTTCAGCATCCTCTGGCAGTATGCCGGGGCAGAGAAGGTGGCAGTAGACACAATGGGCAACCTGCAAATCACCGTCCACTCCACACTCCAGGTGACGGAGCAAGCGCCTACAGCCTGGCAAGAGATTGGCGGGCAGCGCATCCCGGTAAGCGCACGCTACGCCATCAACGCCGATAGCAGCATAGGCTTCCTCCTCGGCAGCTACGACCCTAACTACCCCCTCACCATAGACCCCACCATCACCTATTCGACCTACCTGGGCGGCTTCTTCAGCGATGGGGCGGACGCCATAGTCCTCGATGGCGCGGGCAATATCTACATAGCGGGCGCGACAGGCTCGTCCGACTTCCCCTTGCAGAACCCCTACCAACCCGTATTCGCCGGGGGCGACAACGATGCCTTCGTCGCAAAGCTGACACCGGACGGCTCTGCTCTCATCTACTCCACCTACCTCGGCGGCAACTCTGGCGGTGGCGCGGCTGGGAGCGACGGGGCACGGTCCATATCCGTAGACGCGAGCGGCAACGTGACTGTCGGCGGCTTCACCACTTCTCTGAACTTCCCCGTCACCCAGGGAGCCTACCAGACCATCTACGGCGGGACCGAAGACCTCTTCATGACTCGCCTCAACCCCACAGGCTCCGACCTCGTATTCTCCACCTTCTATGGCGATGCGGGTGTGGAGGAGCCGGGCGGGTTCGTCACGGACGCGGCAGGCAACACCTACTTCACCTGCTACACCTTCCCCAACCGCAATAGCTACGCCCTCGTGGGCGAGATAAGCGCGGACGGCTCCAACCTGGTATTCGTCCATAGCCTCGGCGGCGAGATACCGGGTCCCGGCAATGAGAACACCAACACCGCAGGCGAAGGTATCGCCTTAGACGCCGCCAATAACATCTATGTGACGGGCCACACACGAGCCGCCGATTTCCCGGTAACGGCAGGCGCTTACAGCACCAGCATCCAGGCTTTCGAGGATGGCTTTGTGACCAAGTACAGCCCATCAGGGCAGCAAATGATCTACAGCACTTACCTGCCCGGTGGCGTCAGTGACTACGCCTACAGGGTGCAGGTTGACGCCCAGGGCAGCGCCTACATATCAGGCTGGACAAGCTCGTCTGATTACCCTGTTACCGCGAACGCCTTTCAGGCTACCTATGGTGGCCAAATTGATGGCTTTGTCACCAAGCTCAACCCGGCAGGCTCCGCGCTCGTCTACTCCACCTTCCTGGGCGGCGACAGCCCTGAGGTCACATACGGCCTCTCCCTCGATGGCTCCAACAGCCTGTATGTTGCGGGCTACACGCAGTCGGCAGACTTCCCCACTGTCAATCCCATCCAGGGCGCTCTCCAAGGCTCAAGCGACGCCTACGTGGTCAAGCTGAGGCCATCAGGGACCCAGGCCGATTACTCCACGTACTTGGGCGGCACGGGCGACGACAGTGCGGGTGCGGTATGGGCGGACAACAACGGCAATGCCTACGTGGTCGGCGGCACTACCTCCACCGACTTCCCCATCCTCAACCCCCTACAGGCCACCAATCACGGCCAGAACGATGCCTTCATCACTAAGATATTCGACCCTTCCGGCATCGTCAGCCCCACCCCTACGCTCACCGGAACCCCACCCACCGCTACGCCTACCGCAACCGCCACAGCCTGTGTCCCAAGTCCCAACTACCGCTTCATCAGCTCTAACGGCAACGCTCTAGTGCCGGGTAGTACCGACATCGGGAACCATTGTGAAGATTGCACTACAGCGATAAACCTACCATTCGCCATCATGTTCTACGGGCAGAGCTTTAGCACGGCCAATGTTAGCTCCAACGGCAACATACAATTCCTCAGCGACGACGAGACCGGCCTCACCGAGTGCGCCCCCTTCTCCTTCTTCAACTACGTCATCGCCCCCTACCAGGCAGACCTCAACACGGAAGCGGGAGGTATCTTCACCTCGATAACAGGAGTAGCCCCCAACCGCATCTTCAACATTGAGTGGCGCGCCTGCGTATATGACCTCATCACCTTCCAATGTGACGAGAACATCAACTTCGAGGCCCGCCTCTATGAAGGCTCACCCGTGGAGCAGATAGATTTCATCTACGGCCAGATGGACCACAACAACGGCATACCCGCCGTCGTGCTGCTACAGCAAGACACCGGCAGCCACATGACACAGTATTCATGCAACCAGCCTATCCTACAGAGCGGCCTGCGAATAGAGTTCACCCGCAACACCTGCGCCGCACCAACCCCCACGGCTACAGGCACCCCCCCCACCTCCACGCCCACGCGCACCGCGCTCCCACCCTCGCCTACACCCGATTCCTGCCTTAGCGTCACACCCTGGCGCAATGAACTGCCCATGCCTATCCCACACAGCGGCTCGGCGGCAGCCGTGGTCAACAACCAGCTCTACGTCATAGGCGGAGCTTCTAACTCCCCCACACCGGTGCGTTATACTCAGCGCTTCGACCCTGCGGCTAATGCCTGGGCTACTGCCTCCCCGGTCCCCGATGGTGTTGGCATCGCCTTCTCCCAGGCAGCGGGCCTGGGCAACAAGATATACATGGTGGGCAGCACCTACCCGCCTGATGAGCGTTTTATAGAGGTATACGACACAACCGCCGACAGTTGGACCCGGGCCGCCACCCTCCCTGAACCGCTAAGCTCCGGTGGGCTGGCAGTTTACAACGGCAAAATATATCTCTTCGGCGGGCAGGTCGTCAACCAGCTCCCTACTACCCACGTCTACATGTACGACCCCGCTACCGACACCATCACCGCTAAAGCGCCCATGCCCTCCGGCCAGGCGGAGATAGGCGCAGCGACAATCGGCAATCGCATCTACGTAGTAGGAGGCTACCAGTACATCCACTATGTCTATGACCCAGCCGCCGACACCTGGTCTACTATCGCCGCGCCTCTTACACCCAACTTCTCTGTGCCTGGCGTCTTCTCCTTCAACGGCGAGCTATGGGTAACGACGGGCCGAGATAACTTCAACCGCCATGGCTATCCACCGAGCCAGGAGATACAGATATACAACCCTGTAACCAACCAGTGGCGATTCGGCCCCGCCCTCAACGTGCCCCGCTACTACAGCACCGCCGTTGGGGTCATAAATGGACGCGCCTACATCGTAGGGGGTATAGACCTCAACAGCGAGACCTACCCCTATGTCTACTTGTCGAGCATGGAGTTGATTGCCTACGTGGAATGTGACACCCCAACGCCCATCGCGACAGGGGTTACGGCGACCCGCACAGCAACCTTACCGCCTCAATCTACACCTACAGGTACACCAGGCAATCTAACTACTTCTACCCCAACTGTAGCAACCACCTCCACGCCCTGCACAATCAATTTCAGCGACGTGCCTACGGATAACACCTTCTACTCATTCGTCAGATGCCTGGCCTGTAGAGGCATAATCTCTGGCTACTCCGACGGTACGTTCCGCCCTAACAACGACATTACAAGAGGCCAAATAGCCAAGATAGTTTCTAACGCAGCAGGCTTCTCAGAGGACCCAGGCCCGCAGGTGTACGAAGACGTGCCAATGGGTAGTCCTTTCTACGACTGGATCAACCGCCTATCCAACAGAGGGCATATGGGAGGATACCTGTGCGGGTTAGTGCCTGAAGAACCTTGTAACCCACCTGATAACCGCCCATACTTCCGTCCCAACGCAAGCGCCACTCGTGGGCAGCTAGCCAAGATAGTGGCAAACGCAGCAGGTCTCGTAGGTGATCCAACAGGATTATTCTACACAGACGTGCCTGTGGACCACGTTTTCTATCTATGGATCATGCGACTCACCAGCCTGGGGGTGATGTCAGGCTACCCATGCGGCGGGGAGGGGGAACCATGTGACGGTGAAAACCGACCATACTTCCGCCCATTTGCCAACGTAACGAGGGGGCAGGCGTCGAAGATAGTGGCTAACACCTTCTTCCCCAATTGCCAAATCCCTACCAGGCACTAGACCTATAACTTCTTGAAAAAGGACAAAATGAGGTCCGGCGCAATCGGACCTCATTTTGTCCTTTTTCAAACTTCCCCCAGTAGGTGTATCCCGTTTCGTAGAGGTAGATTAGATGCTGTTTGCCGATACAGCAGCATCATTCTGTCCCAATATTACACTCATCTACTGAAAGGAAGCCCGTATGAAGAAACTTGGCATCTCAATTCTCGTCACGCTGGTAACTACCCTCGCGCTCGGTATCGGCCTGTCGCCTGCGGCCAACGTAACAGCAGCCGAACCAATAATGATTACCACGACCACGCTTGGAGATGGAAACGTCGGCACAAGCTACGTTGACTTCATCATATCGAGCGGCGGCCAGGGTACCCCGCACAGGTTCAAAGTCATATCGGGCAAGCTTCCTGATGGATTGAAAATGGCAGACTCGTATGGAGTGCAGTCCACCGTCATTACAGGCACACCAACTCGCGTCCAGACCACTACCTTTACCGTGAGGGTCCAGGACCAAACCGGCCACACGGCGACACGAACTTTCACACTCACCATCAACCCAGCGCGCCCACTCGTCATCACCAATCAAAGCTCGACCCTTACAGCTGGGACCGTTGGGTCATCCTATGCCACCAGCCTCTTTGCCGATGGCGGGACGCGACCTTATAGATGGTCCATAGTGGCGGGACAACTCCCCCCTGGGCTGAGACTGAGCAACAACGTCATCTCCGGCACCCCCACGACGGCAGGAACCTTCACCTTCACCGCGAGGGTAACAGACAACGGCGGTCAGCAGGCTTCCCAGCAGTTCACTATTACGATTAACTGATCTCAGGTTCGGCTAACTCCGAAATGCGCAACCCCGTAACCTGGCGGGGTTTGTATGATCGCCTGACTTCGGTCTCAAATAGATTGAAAGTCGCCTCCCGGCTTGTGCGAGATATACCACAAATGTTGAGAATAGATTACTCTTCCCTTCCCAACATTTATGCGACTCGACCAAAAGCATCTATAGCTTACAAACAACCCCCTCAATAAGTTCTGAGAAGGTTCATTCTCGTTACTTATTGGCTGTAAATTCCCACAGTTTTTGAGCGTCATTTGTCACTTCTAATTTTGAGTGTCCCTGCGCGCGATTTTCGTTGTCACTTGTCACTTTAAACTTTCCTCTGGACTGGAATGTGAAGTTGTTTTGCACTGGTTCATATATGAACGGACTTTCAATTGCCCCGCTGTCGCTGTGTCCCTTTTCATGGTAAACTTTTGTCTTCGCCAAGCTAACAATTCAAGCAGGTGCATCTCTACTTCTGAGTGCCGAGGTGCAGGCGAACATTACCAGAGGGTGCTTACCTGGCGGTACTTTTCCACTGTATATGTGCGTTTTATGGAGGCAGAGAAGATGGGAGTATACAGCGTCTCCCATGCCCCGCACCAACCAGGGCTTGGCGCTCAAGGTCCTCACTTCCATCCTCGCTCTCGCTCTTATCAATCTCTTCTAGCTTCTAGCACTCAAGATGTCTCATGTATAGCGCCGCCAGATTAGGGTGTCATTTCGGACCTTACGATCGCTATGCAGCCATGTGCTCGTGAGGCGGACGCTTCGGGGCGGAACGTGCCATCCTCGTAGGGTGTTAACATGCCGTGCGCGTAGGCGGTCTCGATGTAAGAATAGAGGTCGGAGGCGGGCGCTACGTCTCGGAAGCTAGGCTTCTCAGGTTTAGTGAGGGTTAGACCCGCCGCCATCACCGTTACCTTAGCGAGCTGCCCACGCGTCACTTTATCATCGGGCCGGAACGTGCCATCCTTGTACCCGGCAATTATCCCCCGGTTGTGGAGCGTCTCTACGTAGTCGTAGAAGGGGCTGCCCTGCGGCACGTCCTTGAAGTGCGGCCCGCCCGCCGTCTCCACTTTCAGCCCCAGTGCGAGCACCGTTATTTTGGTTAGCTGCCCCCGCGTGATGGGGTCATCAGGCTTGAAAGTGCCGTCGGTGTAGCCTGAGATTATGCCCGCGTTTACGAGGCTCGTGATCTCGTTGTACGCCGGGTGGTCGGGAGTGACGTCGGAGAGCGGAGATATCGAGCAGATGGGGCTTACCTGACATGGGTTTATCTTATCGGACTGCTTGTTCCGAGGACACTGGTCGTTATCCGGGTGAAGGATAAAGTCTGCGCGTACAGCATGGGTATCGGGCGAGAAGATATAGCAGAGGTCTCCCTCCAGGGTAGTCCGCCCAAACGGGAAGCTGCTCTTGCCTGTCTGCGTCAGCACCGTTATGTAACCACCACCGTTGCGCGTCTTCACTTGTAACTCCACCCGCCACTCGTCGGTCGCGGTGCATGATGATCTGTTTGAGATGGTGGCAGTCCAATGCACTGTGCCATCCACGTTGCAGGCGATATCAACGCTGGCGACCCGCAAGTCGCAAACGTCGCAGTTGCCCGGTGTGCTCGTAGACGTAGCTGTTGCAGTGGCAGTTGCGGTATTGGTCGCAGTGCTGGTGCGCGTAGCCGTGGCCGTGCTTGTGCTTGTGCTGGTCCTCGTAGCAGTAGCTGTATTAGTGCGTGTGGCCGTAGCCGTGGCTGTCCTTGTAGCCGTACTGGTCAGAGTGGACGTGGCAAGGGCAGTATTGGTGCGCGTAGCGGTTGCCGTACTGGTGCGCGTTGCCGTAGCTGTATTGATCGTGGTGTTGGTCGCGGTAGCGGTGCTGGTACGTGTTGCCGTAGCTGTATTGGTTGCGGTAGGAGTGTTAGTAGCGGTAGCAGTGCGCGTAGAGGTAACAGTGGTCGTGCTTGTCGAGGTCGCGGTCCTGGTAGCAGTCGCGGTATTGGTAAGAGTGTTGGTTGGCGTATTCGTTGAAGTAGCCGTCCTGGTCGCACTGCTTGTGGCTGTGTTAGTAGATGTGCTAGTCGCGGTATAGGTAGCAGTGGCCGTGTTACTGGCGGTGGCCGTCAAAGTAGCGGTGTTGGTTGGCGTATTTGTTGCCGTAGCAGTGGCGGTCGCAGTGTTAGTGCTGGTGCTGGTAGCTGTGCTCGTGGAGGTTGTCGTCGGCGTAGCAGTAGCGGTGTTGGTCGACGTATTCGTGGGCGTGGCGGTACTCGACGCCGAGGCTGTAGCAGTCGGGGTAAACGTGGCCGTTGGGGTATGCGTGTAGGTGGCTGTGGGCGTGAAAGTCATCGTAGGTATTGGTGTGAATGTGCTAGTAGCCGTACCGGTTGGCGTGAAAGTAGGCGTGAATGTGCTGGTGGCGGTACTTGTCGGGGTAAAGGTTGGCGTGAATGTGCTTGTTGCCGTGCTTGTGGGTGTATATGTTGAGGTAGGAGTATTGGTCGCAGTGAAGGTGGGCGTTGCCGTTTCTGTTGCCGTAGCTGTAGCTGTGGGCGTGTTGGTAGCTGTATAGGTTGAGGTGGCAGTGCTAGTGGCAGTGTTTGTAGCTGTGGCGGTTGCAGTGTTAGTTGGTGTGTTGGTCGCCGTATTCGTGGGCGTGCTTGTATAGGTGGCGGTTTCGGTCGCCGTAGCTGTAGCCGTGTAAGTCGGCGTATAGGTAGCTGTGTTGCTAGGAGTGCTCGTTGCCGTATTCGTGCTGGTCGGTGTGTATGTCGCGGTGTGTGTCGCTGTAGACGTAGCTGTAGCTGTGGGCGTCTCGGTCGGTGTATTGGTAGGGGTATTCGTCGCGGTGTTAGTAGCGGTTGCAGTTGGCGTATTCGTGGCAGTATAGGTCGAGGTTGGAGTGCTGGTAGCGGTATTAGTTGCCGTGGCTGTGTTGGTCGAAGTAGGGGTGTAGGTAGCAGTATTTGTGGGCGTGTTCGTAGAAGTCGCCGTGCTGGTAGCGGTGTTTGTAGGCGTGTTAGTAGCTGTGTTTGTCGGAGTGTAGGTTGCAGTCTCGGTCGGTGTATTCGTAGGCGTACTGGTGAACGTAGGCGTATTAGTGGCAGTGTTGGTAGCCGTGTTCGTGGGCGTGCTTGTATAGGTGGCGGTGGCCGTATCGGTCGGCGTAGCTGTGTTTGTAGGCGTATTGGTAGCGGTATTTGTACTGGTTGGAGTATAGGTTGGGGTGTATGTAGCGGTAGAAGTAGAGGTAGCAGTGGCAGTGTTGGTAGCCGTCTCCGTTGGGGTGTATGTGACTGTATTGGTCGCCGTAGCTGTAGCCGTATTCGTTGGAGTATTCGTGGATGTCTCAGTCGGCGTCGGAGTGCTGGTAAATGTAGGCGTGTAAGTCGCCGTAGCCGTTTCAGTAGCCGTTGCGGTGGATGTACTGGTCGGCGTGTATGTTGGCGTCTCTGTCGCAGTGCTGGTTGCAGTTTCAGTCTCGGTAGCGGTCGCGGTATCGGTAGCCGTTGCCGTATAAGTCGCGATAGCGGTCGAGGTCGCGGCAGAGGTTGGGGTGGGCGTGACCGTGCCTGCGCAAGGGTCGTTGTAGTGCATCGCCAGCGTCTCAAACCTGTGGCCACTATCGGAATAGGAGCGTCCTACTCCCCATGCTTCACCTGACGGGAGGGCGTCCACACCAAGCAAGTAATCTTCGTATGGGCTGGGTACGGGGCTGCCAACCAGGCTCCAGCTACCACCGCTCAGTCGCGTGATCAGGTTATGCTTCTGGCCCGTGTTGTAGTCATGGTATGAACCTACTGCCCATGCTTCGCCTACAGAGACGGAGGATACGCTGTCCAGCCTTTGCGTGCCGGACGCGACTACGTTGGGGCTGCTCTCCTGGACCCACTCTGTGCCGTCATAGCTCAGGATTAGCGTTTCATAGCGGTAATCGGTTGTGTCGTCATAATAGGAGCCTACCGCCCATACCTTATTGGAGGATGCGGCTACCACCCCATAGAGTTTGTTTTCGTACCCGCTTGGGTTGGGCGAGGTTACCTGCTCCCAGGCACTCCTGTGTAATGCAATATCAGGGTGTTATAGTGCCCGGCGGCACCATCATACAGGTACCCTACTGCCCATGCCTCGCCGCCGGGCAAGATCGTTACGGCTTCGAGTCTGTTGTCGTAAGTGCTGGGGTTAGGGGAAGCAACCTGCTCAAAGGTATCGCCATTGTAAGCGAGGATGAGGGACCTGTAGCTATAATCAACCTCATTGAGGTAATATCCTACCGCCCATACCTCACCTGTAGGGAGTGCAGCCACGCCATATAGCCGGCTCTCATAGATGTTGGGGTTAGCGCTGCTAACCTGCTCCCAGGTAGAGCCGTCGTAGCGCAGCACCAGCGTCTTGTAGCTGTAATCGCTAGTATCTACATAGTAGCCTACAGCCCACACCAGGTCGGACGATACGGCGGCCACCGCGTGCAGGCGGCTCTCTGTCACGCCAGGATTGGGGCTGGATACTACGCTCCACGAGGAACCGTCCCAGTGCTGTATCAGGGTGGTGTAACTGTAGCCGCTAATGCCGTAGACGTAGCCTACCGCCCACACATCGTCGGGCGCGAGGACCGACACGCTCTCAAGATAATTGCTTTCGAACTCTCCCACGCTAGGGCTGGAGGTGATGCGCCATGCAGGGCCGCAGGGCGGGATGGGGGTAGCGGTGGCCGTCGCGGTGGGCGTCGCGGTAGCCGTCTCAGTTGGGGTATGAATGGAGGTCGCGGTGCGGGTGTTCGTGGCCGTGCGCGTGGATGTGGCGGTGGGAGGCGTGCCCGTGTTGGTCGCTGTGGCAGTGCCCGTGGGAGTGGGGGTGAGGCATGGGTCGTTGTATCGCATCACCAGCGTTTCGTACCTGTACCCGGCGTCGTTGTAGTAATACCCAACCGACCACACGTCGCCGGACGGGAGCGCCGATACTCCGAAGAGGCCGCTGTAGTAATTGCTGGGGTTTAGGGTCCCAAAGAGGCTCCAGCTCCCGCCGCTCAGTTGCCCGATGAGCGTACGGGTCTGGCCGATGTTGTAGTCATAGTAGGAGCCGGCGGCCCACGCCTCGGTTTCGGACACCGCCGTTACCGCGTCGAAGCGGTTCGTGCCGTAGGTCGTCCCGTTGGGGCTGCTCTCCTGCGTCCAGGTCGTGCCGTCGTACCCAAGAACCAGGGTCTTGTAGATATAGTCGGTGTCGTCATAATAGGTGCCCACCGTCCATACCTTATCTGGGGACGCCGCGGCTACCCCGTACAGACGATTCTCATAGGTGCTGGGGTTGGGTGATTCGACCCGCTCCCATGCGCCGTCCACGAGGTGCAGGATGAAGGTCTCGTACTGGGCCGAGGTAGGCTCCATGCGGTTGCGACCAGGGCCGCTATCCGCGCCGGGGGCCGTGCTGGGTTTCGCATCGCCGCTACCTCCGCCACCATCATCACCTGAGGTCGAGCCTACAGCCCACGCCTCGCCGCTTGGCAGGACGCTGACCGCTTCCAGGTAGTTCTGGTAGGAGCCGGGGCTGGGGGAGGCGACTTGCTCGAAGCTCGTGCCGTTGTAGCCCAGGATCAGGCTCTTGTATTTGTACTCGGTGTAATCGTAGTAATAACCCACCGCCCAGGCGTCGCCGTTCGCCAACCCTGCTACGCCGTACAGGTAGTTCTCATACGGGCCGGGGTTTTCGGAAGCGACCTGCTCCCATGTGCTGCCATCGTAGCGCAGCACCAGCGTCTTGTAGCTGTAATCGCTCGTGTCGAGGTAATACCCGACTGCCCACACTGTGACTGAGGACTGAGGGCTGGAACCTGAAGACTGAACAGCGGAGACGGCGTACAGGTAGCTTTCGGTGGGGTTGGGGTTCGGGCTTGGGACGATAGTCCACACCGAGCCGTCCCAGTGCTGCACCAGCGTAGAGTTGCTCTGCGACTCGCCGTTGTTGCCGTAGGTGTAGCCGACGGCCCACACGTCGTCCGGCGCGAGGGCGGACACCCCTTCCAGGTAGTTGTCGTGGAACTCTCCGACGTTGGGGCTGGAGGCTATGCGCCACGCCGGGCCGCATGGTGGGATTGGGGTCGCGGTTGCTGTGCTGGTAGCGGTCTCGGTAGGCGTGTCGGTCGGCAGCTCTGTTGGGGTCTCCGTAGCCGTATCTGTGGGGGTCGCGGTATCGGTTGCGGTGGGTGTGTTCGTAGCTGTATTGGTTGGTGAGGGCGTAGGCGTGGGACCCGACAGGACAGCCAGCGTAAAGTCGGTGGGATTATCGAAGGGGAAGAGGTAGCGCCCACTGCCCAGGTCAGTCCCGGTAACCGTAGAGAAGTTGCCGGTGTGCGAGGCATAAGTCATAACCGTGAACGCATCGCCGTCGTCCGGGTTATATCCACCCGTAAGGATGACGTTGAGCGTGCCGTTGAGGGATGCCGCGCCGCTCACGTTGAGCCTGTCATATTGCGTGCCGGGCGTGGTGCCGCTGATCTCAATGTCTAGCACGCCGCTCGCGCTCTGAGTGTAATCGCCTGTGATGTCCAGGATGCCTGGCGACATACCGGGGACCACCTGCCCGCCGTTGGTGAGGTTGCCCACCACGCTTCCCGTACCCATGAGCGTACCGCCATCGATGGCGACCGCGCCGGTGGTGGACAGCGTGCTGTTGTTCAGCAGCGTAGTGCCCGCGCTCTGCGTGTAGTCGCCGATCAGGCTCAAGGCGCTGCTCGGACCAATCGTGACACTGCCCGCGTTGCTCAAGGAGCCGGAGGTGGAGAGGTTGTGCCCGTTCTTGATGGTGAAGCTGCCATTCGGGCTGTTTGTGGCGAAATTGGCGAGGCCGTTCAATGCAGACTGGTCCTGCAATGCTGACACGGGGCCGTCCAGCACGAGCGTAGCGGCGTTTGTGATCACGTTGGCGTCGATGAAGCGCAGCGTGCCGGTAATCACATACGTGCCGCCCGTGAGGGTGTTGGAGGCGAAGTTGGAGAACTCCCCGTACAGGGTTACCATACCGGTAGCCACATTCAACGTGCCGGAGTTGCTGAAGCCGGTCGTTACGGAGCTGACGGAAGTGCCAACCGACTTGGTGAAGGTGCCGAAGTTGTTGAAAGTACAGGCCGTGCCGCCATTGAAATAGATGGAGTTGTCGCTGCGAAGGTCCAGGAAGACCCTGCGCATTGTTGTTGAAGGTCCCACCGTTCTGCATGTACAGCTCACCGGCGGTCCAGGTGATCGTGCCCAGGTTGGTGAGGGTGCGTGCATCTATGTACCTGGTCCCGCCGTTGAAGCTGGACGTGCTCGCCGCTCCAAGAACCGTCACGCCTGTGCCGGACATAACGCCGCCTGACCATAGGAAGGTATCAGTTACCGTAAATATGCCTGCGCCTGTGAGCGTGCCGTTCGTAAGCTCGAAGTTCTGCGCGCTCACCCCCGCTGCCGCAGTCAGGGACCCACCAGACAGCCGGGCGATACCCGCGCCTGTGATGTCTGCGCCCCCACCGAGAGTGTAGTTGGTGCTCACGAAGTTGAGGAGGGCACCTGATGACAGGCTGAAGCCGCCAGCAGCCGAGCCACCACCCTGCACTACAAGGGTCCCAACCTGCACGCTCGCAGTGCCGTTGTTGTTGAAGAGGACGTTGCTCCCCAGGACCGTGCTGCCTGACATACCACCCGACTTGCGGAATGTGCCCGCGTTGTTGAAGGTCGTAAGGCCTCCGCCGTTCCAGTAGAGACCGAGGCTGGCCTGCGCGTCGAAGAGGCCGGTGTTGCTGATTATGGAGCTATTGGTGAGGTATACGTCCGCCGCGCTCCAGTTGGCCGTGCCTGCGTTGTTCAGGGTGCGCACATCCAGGTACTTCGTGGTCCCAGCTAGGCTGAGGGTTGCCCCCGCAGGTATGTTGGTGGAGCCGGAGCCGGACATCACACCGCCCAACCAGTTGAGGCTGTTCATCGCTGTGAATGTGCCCGCGCCGGTGAGCGTGCCGCCCAGAAGCTCGAAGTTCTGCGCGCTCACCCCACCGGTAATCACAAGAGTCCCGTTCAGCCGCGCCAGGCCCGCCCCGGTGATGTTCGCGCCCGCATTCAGGGTGTAGCTAGTGCCGGTGAACAGTAGCACTGTGCCAGAAGCGACGGTGAAACTGCTGTTGCTAGACCCACCGCCCTGCACCGACAAGGTTCCTGCCTGCACCTCTACGCTGCCGGGGTTGTTGAGCACGACATTATTGCTAAGGACCGTGATGCCCGTGCCCGCCGATTTGCGCAACGTGCCGGTGTTGTTGAACGTGGCGACCGCCCCGCCGTTCCAGTAGAGGCCCGTGTCGCCCTGGAAATTGAACAGCCCGGAGTTATTGATGGTAGCCCCATTCTGGAGGTACATAACGCTTGCATCCATCCAGGTAGTCGTGCCCGCGTTGTTGAGGGTGCGCGTGTCGAGGTACTTGGTGGCGGTGTTGATGCTCAAAGTCGCGCCGGACGGGATGTTGGTGGAGCCGGAGCCGGTCATTACACCGCCAGACCAGTCGAGGCTGTTCGTAACGGTCAGGGTTCCAGCGCCGTTCAGCGTACCATTCACAAGCTCGAACTTCTGCGCGCTCACTCCCGCCGCTACTGTGACCGTAGCACCCGTCGCACGGAATGCGCCCGCGCCTGTGATGCTCGTGCCCGCGGTGAGGGTATAGGTGCTCGCAGGGAACGCGACAGCCGCGCCCGCCGGGGTGTTCCAGAGACCACTGCTTGACCCACCACCCTGTACGGAGAGGGTGCCGACCTGCGTGTTGACCGTGCCGCTATTGTTGAATATGACGTTGCTGCTAAAGTAGGTGGTGCCCGCGCCCGCCGACTTGCGGAAGGTCCCCGTGTTGTTGAACGTGGAGGCTGCCCCGCCGTTCCAGTAGAAGCTGGAGTTGTTTTGCGCGTCAAAGAGGCTGCGGTTATTGATGACGGCCCCATTCTGGACGTAAATTATGTCCGCGCCCATCCAGGTGATCGTGCCGTCGTTGTTGATGGTGCGTCCGTCGAGGTACTTGGTGGTGGTGTTCAGGCTCAGGGTCGCGCCAGCGGGTATGTAAGTTGTGCCCGCGCCGGAATGCACCCCGCCGCTCCAGTTGAGGGTCTCGGTGACGGTGAGGGCATTGGTGCCGCCCAGCCCGCCGTTGGAAAGCTCGATCCTCGGCACGCTCATCGCGCCCGCCATCGTGACGTTCCCGCCCGACACGCGCCACATCCCAGCGCCCGTGATGGTGGTCCCCACGTCGAGGGTGTGAGCGCCGGAGGGGAAGTTTAGCACCGCGCCCGCCGAGACGTTGAAGGCCCCGTTGCTCGTGCCGCCGCTTTGGAGATTGAGAATGTACCCAGGCACGTTTACGGTGCCCGCGTTGTTCAGGATGCCACCGCTGCTTATCGCCAGGTTCTGTATCGTCACGGCGGTTGCGCCCTGCACCTCGAAGCCCTTGCGCACCCCCTGCCCATCCACGATTGTGGAGGTGGAGGAGTTGGCCTGGGGGACGCCCCAACCCGTCATCCCGCCCGTATAGCCGCCGGTGATGGTCAGCGCCTTGTTGATTACGCCTACCGCACTGCCTGTGCCCATGTGAACGCCCTGGACGAGACGTATTTCGTCCCCAGGGTTGGCCGCGTTGATAGCCGACTGGATGGAGGCGAAGGCGGTGGGGTTGGCGCACGGCGAATATGTGGTCACGCCCGGCGAAGTCCACACGCACAGCACACGTCCCGTAGAAGTTGGGGTGATGGTCGGCGTATTTGTGACTGTCGCTGTCTGCATCGCGGTGGAGGTCGCCGTTGCGGTGGCCGTGGCTGCTACGCCAGGGGTAACGGTCGCTGTAGCCGCGCCGCCGCATGGATCGTTGTAGTGGAGTATGAACGTCCTGGGGATAACTTCGTAAGGCTCCTGGTAATCGTAGGTCCCTGCGCTCCATATATCACTTGCGGAGAGGGCGTCTACGCTCTTCGGGGTGTTGAGGTAGGGGCTTGGGTTGGGACTCCCCTCCGGGGACCAGCTTCCGCCGCTCAGCCGCGCGATGAGGTTGAAGGTCAGGCTGGTGTCGTAGTCGTAAGCCATTCCGACAGCCACCGCCTCCGTGTCCGATATCGCCGTCACCGACTCTAGCCTGTTGATACCGTGTCCTGAGCCGTTAGGGCTGCTCATCCGCGCCCATCCAGAGCCGTTATAGGCGAGAATCAGGCTCTCGAATGACCCTGTAGTGCTGTTGAAGGTGGTCCCTACCGCCCACAGCTTGTTGGAGGACGAGGCTGCCACCCCGTAGAGGCGGTTCTCGTCGGTGCTCGGATTGGGTGAGAGGACGTGCTGCCAGGTGCTCCCGTCGTAGTGGAGGGCCAGGGTCCCATGCTGCGCACCCTCTACGCCGCCCACCATCGAGCCTACCGCCCATGCCTCGCCGCTCGGAAGGAGCGTTACGTCCTCCAGGTAGTTCTCGTACAAGCCTGGGTTGGGAGATGTTACCTGCACCCAGCTTGTGCCGTTGTAGTGGAGGATGAGGGTCTTGTATATGAAGTTATTCTCATCGCGGTAGTAACCGACCGCCCAGGCGTCGCCGCCTTGCTGCGCCGTGACGCCATAGAGGTAGTTGAAGAACGAGCCGGGGCTGGCGGAGGAGACCTGCGCCCACGTGCTGCCGTCGTAGCGCAAGACGAGGGTCTTGTTGCGGCTCTCATTCGTATCGAAGTAATACCCTACGGCCCAGACGAGATCAGGCGCGACGGCGGATACCGCGTAGAGGCGGGCTGCCGAGCTGCTGGGCGGGTTCGGGCTGGAGACTATCGTCCACGCCGAGCCGTCCCAGTGCTCCACCAGGGTATTGTAGGTATTGCCGTCATAGCTGGAGCCGACCGCCCATACATTAGTAGCCGAGTAAGCGGAAACCCCTTCGAGGAAGTTGGCAGACTGCTCTACGTTCGGGCTGGAGGAGATGCGCCACGCCGGGCCGCAGGAGGGGATAGGAGTGGGCGTGCCAGGCACGGGTGTGGCAGTCTCCGTCGGCGACGCAATAGGCGTGCTGGTGAGGCTATTGGTTGGAGTAGCGGTATTGGTGGGCATGAGCGTAGCGGCGGCGGTCGGCACAGGGCTACCGCACACCGGATAGACCTCAAACTCGGTCCCCTCTACGTAGCCACCGCCATAGTTGTCCACCACGAATAGCATCACGTACTTCGCCGCGACAGGGGTAAAGCTGTACTCGTAGAAGGTGTTTTGCTGGGGCGCGACGCCCGTGTACACAGTGGCGAAGCTCGATATCTGCGTGTCGGTCGTCGAGACGCGCACCTGGAAGTTGCGTATCGAGTCGGCTGCGTAGCCCGAACCGGACGGCGTATAGGGGTTGAGGCGCACGCGGTCTATCGTGTAGCTATTTCCGCCGGGCAGCGCCACGATAATCCACTGGTTTGTCGTTTGTCCCCCGGCCGTGGACCAGCCCCCAGCCGTGCCATCAATCATCTTCTCCGGCCCATATACACCTCCGTAGCTCGACGAGAAACCCGCTATGGAGCCTCCACTGCCGGCAAGCGCCACGTTAGTAGCGCATGGCGTAGATGTGACGGCGGGCTGGCTGGTGGCGGTAGCAGTGGCAGTATTGGTCACCATGCTGGTGGCGGTGGAGGTAGGCGTGGAAGTTGGCGGGCAGCCGGCCTGCACCGTGATAGTGCCGGTCATGCTGGGGTGTATATTACACTTGTAAGTGTACGTGCCGGGTGCGGAGAAGGTGAAGTTGAAGGTCACGCTCGCCGACATCGTGCCGCTATTCCACACGCCCGTATCTGATGTAGTGGTGTGGTTCGCCGCCCCGTTGTTGGTCCAGCGCACCGTCTCGCCTACGTATATTGTCTTGCTCTGCGGCGAGAAGGCGAAGTCTACGATGCTCACCGTCTGGGTGGCGGAGGAACAGGGTGTAGGGGTACCGGTAGCTGTAGGGGCAGCCGTATTGGTGCGGGTGGCTGTGCTCGTTGCCGTAAGTGTAGAGGTCGGAGGCGTGCCGGTGACGGTGGGGGTAGCGGTTGGGAACTGCTCCTCGCAACCTGACAGGCGAACCAGCGCGAAATCAGAGTCTACCACGCCCGTCTCGGCGACACCGCCCAGGAGCAGCTTGCCATCCGGGAGGCGAGTGAGAGCATAGGCTATGTCCGTATCGCCATTGCTGAAATCTATAAGCAGCTTGCCCGCGTTGCCGAAGGAGGTATCGAGTGAGCCATTGCTGCCGTAGCGTGCCAGGGTGAAATCGCTGAAATCGTTCGCGCCCGCCTCCCCGGCCGCCATAATCTTGCCGTCGGGCTGGACGAGGAGACTGTGTATCTTGTCGGTGCCGGTGCTGATAGCGGTGGTCGCCTTACCATCCCCGTCGAACCCGGCGTCCAGGCTACCATCGACGTTGTACCTGGCGAGGGCGAAATCTTTGGAGCCGCTGAACGTTGCGTGACCCCCGGCCACAATCTTGCCATCTGCCTGGATTGCGAGGGCATTCGCTCCATCGACGCTCGTGCCGAACGAGGTGCTCAGTATACCGTCCGTATCGAAGGAGGTGTCGAGGGAGCCGTCGGTATTGTACCGCGCCAGCGCGAAGGCGTATCGTCCGGAGCTAATCCTGAGATTGCCCGCCGCCACCAGCTTTCCATCTGGCTGCAATGCCAGCGCGTAGGCCTCGGCCTGGTTCGGGAAGGTCGTGAGCACCTTGCCATCGCCGTCAAAGCTGCCGTCCAGGGAGCCGTCAGGGTTGAGACGCGTAAGGGCGAACTCCAGGGTTGTGGGGAAGTCCTGTCCAAGTGCGTACCCAGCAGCGACGATCTTGCCGTCTGGCTGGAGGATCAAGTCCTTTATCTCAGAATCATAACTCTGTTCGGTGGTATTGAAGCTGATCTCTACTTTGCCACCCGTGCCGAAGGAGGTATCGAGCGTGCCATCGAGGTTGTAGCGGGCCAGGGCAAAGTCGTAGTAGAAGCCGCTTGTGACGGCCCGGTTGCCTCCCGCTATCACCTTCCCATCCGGCTGCAAGATGAGCGCAAAAGCAACTGAGGACGCAAGACCTCCGCTCTGGAACTCGGTAATTACCTTGCCACCCGTGCCAAAACTGGTATCCAGCGTGCCATCTGCGTTGTACTGGGCGAGGGCGAACTCTCCTTCCAGCGCGCCCGCCGCCACTATCTTGCCGTTGGGGCGGACCACCATGTCGAGAGCACCCTCCACGCTCCCTCCTACTTTAGCGGTAATCTTGCCGTCGCCGTCGAAAGTTGTGTCGAGGCTACCGTTCGTGTTGAGGCGCGAGAGGGCGAAGTCGAGGTCAAAGTGGTTGGGATTGATCCCGGCGTAACCAAGCGCCACGATCTTACCGTCCACCTGGAGCGAGAGGGAGGTCGCACCGTCATCATCGGGCGCGCCACCGAAAGGCACGGTCACTTTCCCATCCGTGTCGAACCCTGTATCGAGAGTGCCGTCTGCGTTGTATCGCGCCAGGGCAAAATCGCGCGTAAAGTTGGAGAAAGAGATTATCTTGCGCCCGGCCACGAGGGTTCTGCCATCGGGCTGTAGTGCCACCGCGTTCGCATCTTCAGAGGTGCCGAAGTCGGTCGTCAGCTTGCCATCTCCGCTGAACGAGGTGTCAGGCGTACCATCTGGGTTGTACCTTGCCACCGCAAAGTCGTCGTTGGACTCGCCCACAACAGCGATCTTGCCGTCCGAGGCGAGCGCGATGGCGTTAGCAAACGAAATAGAGGTATCGAACGTGTTAGTCACGACGCCATTGCTGCCGAAGCCGGTGTCAAGGCTGCCGTTCGAGTTGAAACGGGCAAGTGCGAGCGTAGGGTCGAAGTTGGTATTGTTACTATAGCCAGCCGCCACCAGCTTGCCATCCGGCTGGAGGGAGAGGGCGTAGATGCCGGAGCCAGTAGGGCTGATGGTGGCATAGCTCCTACCACCCGTGCCGAATGTGCCGTCCAGCGTTCCGTCTACATTGTAGCGCACCAGCGCGAAAGCGTTAGCGAAACCGGACTCGTCCCGAGTTCCCCCGACCACAATCTTGCCGTCGGGGAGGACCAGCACCCCAGAATGGCTCTCATAGTTGAAACCGAGGCTGGTATCTATGATCTTGCCGTCTCCGCTGAAGCTCGTGTCGAGGGTGCCGTTGGGCAGGAAGCGCGCCACCCCATATGTGGAGGCATACGATGTAGAGTTAGTCCTGTCCACTACGCCGGTGACGACAATCTTGCCATCGGGTGCGATTGCGACCGCGAATGCGGCGTCGGAGAGTTCGCCATCCTCGTCACCCGTTAGTGAGAAATCTGCGACAGCGAAACCGCCGAGACCGAAGCCGGTATCCAGGGTGTAGTCGGCATTGTACCGCGCTACCACAAAGTCGCCACCGCCATATCCCGCAACGACCAGTTTGCCGTCGGCCTGGCGAGCATTCGCGTAAATACCCTCGCTATTTCCCCCAGTGCCAAAATTGGTGAACACCTTCCCGTCGGTGCCAAATGTGGTGTCTAAGGTGCAGCCTATGGGCGTGAACGTAGAAGTAGCAGTAGCGCCGGGCACTATTGTATTGGTGGGCAGGGGGGTGTTGGTCGCGCAATTCGTCTCCAGGTAGCGCTGGAGGTTGTTGGTGCCGATGAAGCCGCCGGAGATACCGCTTCCACCGGCCACGTAGAATGCACCGTTGATCGCCGCGCCCTCGGTGCGCCTGCGTGAGATAGGCATGGGGGAGAGGCTGGACCACGTGTTCGTAGACGGGTCCCAGGCTATGACGTCGTTGCTGGTGTAGCCGTTCACATCGCCACCTGCCATTATCCCCTTGCCATTGAGGCTGGCGGAAGCCGCGCCCCAACGCGTGCCGGGCATGTCGGCTATGGCGGCATCGTCCCACGTGTTGGCGGAAGGGTCGTATCGGAGCGTCTTGCTGGTAGCGTTGGGATTGAAGCCGCCAGCCATGTATATGTAGTTGCCCTGAACGAAAGCTTGGGGCCAGGAGGTCGCCTGGGGAAGCGAGGCGGCTGCCGCCCACGTGTTGCTGCTTATGGTATAGACCTCAACGGTGGCCGTGCCCGCGCCGCAATTACCGGCGCAGCCGCCGATGCGGTAAATCTTGCCGTTCAAATAGGCGGCGGCCTGTGCGGACGTGGGCGTGTTGAAAGAGGCCATCGTGCTATAGCCGTTGGTGGCAGGGTTGTAGCGGTAGACCGTGTTGGTGGGGGTGCCTGCCGTGTCCCAGCCACCGAGGACATAGATATAGGTCCCATCGCTCACCGCACTGGCCTTCTCGCGGGGGAAAGGTAAGGAGGCTATGCTCGTCCATGCATTGGTTGAGGGGTCGTACTTGTAAGCGTTGGCGGTATAACCGTTGTTGCTGTAACCACCGAAGCTGTAGACGAGGCCGCCGTGCACGGTTACGGCCTGGTCCAGCACGGGAATAGGGTAGCCTGCTTGCTGGCTCCAGGTGGCAGGAACGCACGGAGGCGTGCCGGTGGGAGTAGGTGTGGCTGTGCCGCTAGGCACGGTCGGAGCCTGGTAGCGAGCGATGGCAAAGTCGTAAGCGAAGCCGTCGAAAGTAGCGCCCACCGCCACTATATTCCCGTCCGCTTGTAGGGCCACGCCCCTGGCGAAGTCTATCCGGCCTCCATCGAAGTCAGTCGTTACTTTGCCGTCGCCACTGAAGTTGGTATCGAGGGAGCCGTCTGAGTTGTAGAGGGCGATGCCAAAGTCTTGCTCGTAGTAATAGCCCGCCCGCCCCGCAGCCAGGATGCGGCCGTCCGGCAGGAGTGCCATGCCGTTGACTTGCTCATTCCCGCGCTGAAGTCGGTAATTACTCGGCCGCCTGTGCCAAAGCTCGTGTCCAACGCGCCGTTGGATTGTAGCGTGCCAGGCCGAAGCTGCCGTCGGTGTAGCCTGCGGCAATGATTTTGCCGTCGGCTTGCATGGCAAGAGCGTAGGCCCCGTCCACCCCGCCACTGAAGTCAGTGGAGACCTTGCCATCGCCGTCGAAGCTGGAGTTGAGGGAGCCGTTCGGCGTTGTAACGGACAAGAACAATGTCGTTACCGATATATCCGGCCGCTACAATCTTGCCGTCGGACTGGATAGCAAGGGCGAGATGGGCTGACGACGAAGCCGAGGAACGTGGTTGTCACCTTGCCGTCACCGTCAAATGTCGTGTCGAGGGTGCCGTCCGTGTTATAGCGGACGAGGGCGAACCGCTCTGACGTAGCGCTGTCATTCGCAGCGCCAACGAGCACTATCTTGCCATCGGATTGGATAGCTACAGCGTTAGCACTATCTGACGAGAGAAAGTTATCGCCATGGAAGTCAGTGCTGTCTCTACCGTCATCACTGAAAGTCGTGTCGAGAGTGCCATCAGGGTTGTACCGCGCTATGACGAAATCGGGCAACCCGTCTCCCTCAAAGACCCCAGACCCGGCGGCTACAATTTTGCCATCCGGTTGCAAGGCAAGGGCATTTAGCCGGCTCGTACTGTTGCTGCCGAAAGTAGCGATGACCTTGCCACCCGTACCGAAGGTGGTGTCGAGCGTTCCGGCAGTGGTATACCGTGCAAGAGAGAATCTAGCGCTGAGGGTATAGGGGCCGGAGCTGGCGGTATCGCTCTGCCCGCCCACTACAATTTTGCCGTCGGTCTGGACGGCGACGGCGTTAGCCTGGTCTTCACTTTCCTCGAAGAAGGCGATCAGCTTGCCGTCGCCGTCAAATGTGGTGTCGAGGGAGCCGTCAGTGTTGTAGCGGGCTAGAGCCACGTTGTGGCCCGAATATCCAGCCGCCACCAGGCGGTTATCGGCCTGCAAGGCGAGGCCAGCAGCCCGCTCGGACCCTTCCAAAATTGGTCGTCAGCTTGCCGTCGCCATCGAAGCCTGTATCGAGCGATCCGTCGCTGTTGTAGCGTACCAGGGCAATAATCGCCGCTGCCTGAGGAGGAACAGCCAGTCTGCCGCTATACTTGACCGTCGGGTTGGATGACAAGCTCGCTGGCATCGCTGTAAGCCTGTACGCTCGTCGTAACTTTGCCGTCACCGTCAGAAGCGGTGTCGAGTGATCCGTCGCTGTTGAGACGTGCCAGGCCAAAGTCATAGGCAGTGGGGGTAATCTGCTGCTCCGGCTATCACGTATCTTCGCCGTCGGCCTGAAAGCCCACTGCATCCCCAAAGTCATCAGTCGCTATTGAAGTCAATCCTGACCTTGCCGTCGCCATCGAAGCTGGTATCGAGTGATCCGTCAGCTGTTATAGCGGACCAGCGCATAATCGACGTTGCCATTAGCGCTGTTGAAGGAGTGGCCTGCGGCTATGATCTTGCCGTCGGCTTGCAAGACCATCGCATAGACCTCGTCATCGCCGGAGTCCCAAAGTCGGTGGTGGCTTTGCCGTCACCGTCGAAGCTGGTGTCGAGCGATCCGTCGCTGTTGTAGCGTGTGAGGGCGAAGTCGTAACCGTTGAGGCCATTGTAGCCGGCGACAACTATCTTGCCGTCGGGCTGGATCGCCACAGCCTGGGCCTCATCGTCGTCGGAACCGAGGTCGGTGGTGACGAGACCATCAAAGCCGAAAGAGGTGTCGAGGGAGCCGTCCGTGTTGTAGCGGGCGACGGCGAAGTCGTAATAATCGTCCTCATTGCCATCCCCTGCGTCTCCAACGGCCACTATCTTGCCGTCGGGCTGGAGGGCCAGTGCAAATAGCTGCTCATTCCCTTCGCTGACGCCGCGGAAGTCGGTGTTGACCCGGCCGTCGCCGTCGAAGTTGGTATCGAGGGAGCCATCCACGTTGAATCGAAAGAGAGCAAAATCATAGGAATAATCGAGGTTGTTGTTCAGCACGGCCCCACCGACCACAATTTTGCCATCGGCTTGCCGGAGGATGGCGGTCGCATATTCCTCGCGTGGCGCTGTCCCAAAGTTGGTGGTGACTTTGCCTCCAGTGCCGAAGCTCGGGTCGAGGTCGCCTCCGCCTGACATCGTGGGTAGCCCCGCGAAGGCAGTAGACCCCGCCCCGCGCATGAGTACCGCAAATACGAAGAGGGCAGCGGCCACTGCCACTACCCGCACGATACGGGACCGCCGCGTCGAATTATCTTCCTTACTCATTCTCTTCCTCTCCCCTGCTGCTCCACCCATCCGCTTTTGGTTGAGGTGGAGATTCCTATCGCGCTGATATTCGTTAGAGAGTGTCTCCCCTTTATGAGACTGGCATCCTGATTGGACCGGGAAAAACGCGCCTGTCAAAATGGTATTTTCGGGCAACGTAGCATCGCCCTGAGCATACTTATACTGTTCAGGGATGCCCCTTTCCCAGCCCAAAAAGTGCTCACTTTCTGCTCATTTTGGTGCCACAACTTGCGCGCGGAAGCCCTCCTTTCTTATAGAAGGGTAGAAGTTGCTCAACGCTCTGCTGTTGTCCACAGACCTGGATGGGTATGAACGTGAAGTAGCTGCTGCCCGCTCGATGGCCGACCCTGCTGCGTGACTGAAACTCGCCTATGCCTGCCCGATAATGTGTTGCGCTGTGCGCGCGGCTATAGCCTGGATTGAGAGGCTGGGGTTGACACCCGAACTCGTCACGAAAACCGAGCCGTCACAAATGAAGAGGTTGGGTACGTCCCAGCTGCGGCACCATTGGTCCACAACGCTGTTGCGCGGGTCGCTGCCCATTCGGCAAGCCCCCAGCAGATGCGCGGTGTCGTCGGCGTCCCAGGTAATCTCAGCGCCCGCCGCTTCCAGTATCTCGCGCTGCCTCTTGATGCCTCCCTTGATGATCTTCCTATCGTTTTCGCCCCAGGAGAAGGTCACCCGCGCTACGGGTAACCCGTATTGGTCCTTCTCCCTGGGATCAAGCGTGACCGTGTTATTGTCGCCGGGCAGGCATTCCCCCACGATGCCCCAGCCCGCGTAATGGTTATAATCCATCATGAACTCTCTAAGCTCGCTCCCCCACAGGCCGAGGCTCGCATGGGCTTGCCGGGCGAACGATTGCGGGAAGGGGCCGATGGCCTCGATGGTGAAGCCACGCACGTAGTCGTTGTTCGGGTTGGTCTCGTAGAATTGCTGGCTGAGCGCCAGGCTAGGTGGCGCTTTATACTGGTAGACCACTTCAGGAAAGCGACCGTAGACGCTATGGGCCGAATGCACCATCAGCCCCTTACCGACCAACCCACTGGAGTTCGCCAGCCCATCGGGGTGCCCCGCCTGAGCCGAGTTGAAAAGGATCCTGGGCGTCTCGATAGAGTAGCACGAAAGGATGACCAATTCTGCCGCCTGCTCCTCTTCCACCTGGCGCCCATCCTCAGTGGTGCGTATATAGGTGACGCTGCGGGCGCGACCGTTCGGGCCGAGGTTGACACGGGTAGCCATGCAGTTGGCGCGTATCTCCGCTCCAGCTTTGATCGCTGTGGGTATGTACGTCACCAGCGTGCTGCTCTTGGCGTTCGTGGAGCAGCCATAGATGCACCACCCCCTGTAGACGCAGGGGTGCCGCCCGTCCTTGGGTGCAGAGATGGTCGCAAGGGGAGAAGGTGCCCAGCTTATGCCGAGGTGCTCGCACCCCCTGATGAAGAGCTGCGCCACACTGTTGAAAGGGTGCTCTCTATAGGGGTACGGTCCCTTTCGTGGGGGACCCCAGGGCCACGTCACCGGACCGGAGATACCTAGCTCCTTCTCCACCTCGTCGTAGTATGGCTCAAGCTCCTCGTAGCGGAAGGGCCAGTCGTGCGCCACGCCATCGAGGGTGCGGACCATGAAGTCGCTCTCGTGCATTCGGAGGGCCACCATGCTGTAATGCACGGTGCTGCCCCCCACACCTTTGCCAGTAACGTTGGCTCCAAGCTCGATGGGGTCCTTGCCAGCTGTGACGCGGGGGTCGGTCCAATAAAGCTGCTGCGCCCCTTTCTCGTCCGAGACGAAATCGCGCTCCGGTACCCAGTGTGGCCCGGCTTCGAGCACTACCACTCTGAACCCTGCTTCGGCCAGCTTCTTGCAGAGCACTCCACCTGCAGCGCCCGCCCCTACTATCAAGATGTCAACAGGGTCGTTCATTAGTAAGTTCAAGGTTCAAGGTTCAAGGTTCAAAGTTCAAAGTTCAAAGCAGACCTTGAACTTTGAACTTTGAACCTTGAACTCGGTCAGTGCGTCGCTTCGCCACTCTTCTGGCCGCCTTTGCCGAGGTTGCGACGCACTATCTCAACGGAGGAACGAGGGTGCTCCTCTTTGGCTTCCCAGGGGTCATGCTTGCCAAGACCGAGGCGGATGTGCCCACGAGGGGAGGCCGGGCCGTTGAAGCCAATCTCGGCCCATGCGGCAGGGTGAGCGTAATAGTTGGTGATTACGTCTCCCATAAGCTTGCTGAAGAAACGTGCGACGGGCAGCTTCTCCCATGCCGTGCCAGGGGGTGAGCCTTCGGCCACGCAGCTTATTATCTCGTCCTGTTGAGCCACTGATAACTCCACAAACGGCGCATTGAAGAGAGCTAGTGCGGTTTGGTTGAAGCCTTGCAGGCCAAGCCGGTACGCCTCGCGGTCATCCGGCATATCTTCATAGCGGTAGCCGTCTCCCTCGTTCTTATAGAGACGTTCGTCAAGCCATGGGGCAAGGGGTATACGCTGCTGAGGCGAGCGATCCTCCTGCGGCATCAAGCGAGAGCAAAGCGCCTCAAGTAAGGTCGCCTCCTTAGGCGAGAAGAAGCGGTAGCTTGGTACGTTGTGCACCCGGTCGAGCACGAGTCGGCGCGTCTTCTCGTCCCAGTCGAGGTTCCACTTATCGTCGCTTGCTACGTCGTAGTCCGGGTAGGGCGTGTCCACTGCTCCCCCACCCGCAGGCACGTTGAGCGGTGTCTCTGACGAGTAGGAGGGAGCAGGATCGGTAGCTCCCTTCATTTTGCTCCACCCCTACTATGCACATCCCCATGTAGCTTCTCAGGCAAGTCGAGAAGGTCCAGTCCGCTCTCCGGGTCGCGGGCGCGCCGCACCGGAGATTGCTCAGTTCGCAGCCACACTTCCAGGGTGGGGTGTACTTCGGCCTCTTTAAGATGGCCCGCGATGACGGAGAAGTCCCGCCGCCCCAGAACGCAATGGATGTGCAAGAAGGGCTTAAATTGACCTGGTCCATCTTCCTTGATTGAACAGTTGCCCCCGAAGCTCACCACCTCCATCTGCTCCTCGAAGTCGCTAAACTCGTATTCTCCAGTAGCAGCGTTCCAGTAGCCGAGTTGCGCCTGGCGCACGGCCCCAATGGCGCTGACGCTGGCGAATTGGATATCTTCCGCCTGGAGCAGTCTGGTAAGCGTCTCTATTACGGCTTCGCCACTCTCAAGGCGAACTATGTATCTATCCTCGAACCGTTGGTACTGCACACGTACCTCCTAGCCTCCTGACCCCTTTGCCTTTTATCGTCTATCTCTGGCTCTGCGGCTGAACAGAGCCGCCAGAAGCCCCAGTATACCTTGCCCCGTCAACTGGAGCGGGGCTACCGCAGGTGGGCCATAGAAGAGATTCTGCCAACTGACACCCCCACTGCGGCGGCTGATATTGCGTAGGTGAAAACCGAACCCCACCAAGCCCGCTACCACCGCCACGCCAGAGAGCGGCCCCTCCACCACTTGCGCCGGACGCAAGCGGTAGAACGCGCCCAGGTGGACTAGCGCCAGCGCCGGGCTGAGGGCGACCGGTGTGAACATCACCTTGTTGAAGTAGTCGCCCATCCAATGATTGTAGCCCGAACTCCACGCCGAGCAGCACGTAAGACAGCGCATCCACCGCCCTCGCCCATTGTGCCAGGGCCTCGGTCTCGCGCCTCCTACCTCGGCTGCCCGATGGCAACGAGCGGCCCGATGCTGCCACACCCAGCAGTCCAAGCAGCGCGACCTGAGGCGGTGCTGGGAAAGGTGGCCCTGTGACCACATTGTACTTCCAGTTGTAGAAGCCACCCATCTGCTGCCCGATCCCGCGCAGGTGGAAGAAAGTACCTGTTGCACCCACGAGGGTCATCAACCAGGCGAGGGGCCGGAAGATCGCCCGCGAGTGGCCCTCATCGCGCACGAGTGTGCTAACAGCGCCCCCCGCAACCACCAGGGGCAGGCTGGCGACTGGTATCCACATGAAGCGGCTGTGATAGCTGCCCCTGTAATGGAGGAGGGCGATCTCATACCAGAGGGGCGGCACCGCTCCGGTCACTCCCAGGCGCAACAGTCGGGGCAACCCCAGTCCCTCTAGTGTCGCAGTTATCTTTCCTATGTCTGTGGACTTATGCATCAGCTATTACGCTTCACCTTCAACAAGCGGCAGGATGTGGCCACCATGGCGTAGCACCGCCACCGTCGCCCCACTCCCTTGCCGCTCGAACGCCATACTTAGGGCTTCTTGCGCCGTCTCTGCGTAACGAAAACCAAGCCGCTCGGCCTCCTCACGCCGCACGCCCGGCGACACCATAATACAATCTGCCTGGTCTATTATCTGGGCTATGTCGGCAAGGATGGCCGTGCCCACCATGTCATCAACTTCTGTAGCCTCACCTCGCTCCACCATTCGCACGATTTCAGGGTAGGGGCGATAGCCGATCTGCAACATATTAGGGTGGTTGTCGGCCACACCTTCCGGGTTGGGCGCGACCATGATGAGTGTGCCACCGTCGCGCACGGCCATAGTGCCGGAGTACGCCCCCTTCGCCGATTGCCAGAAATCAATATCGGCAGGATAGGAGTCTGCCAGCACGATGTCAGCCCGCTTGGGCAGGGTGACAGCGTTGATACTGTATGACAGCTTGCAACCTTCACGGTGCGCCAGCACCGGGTCGCCCACGAAGCAGCCTACGATCTTCCCCTCGAAGTCCGATACGAGGTTGGCGATGTAGCGCAACCCGGCGAGCGCCGCTGCCTCCTCCATACGCAGGCGCATCGGGTTCTCGGCAACTCCCATCACCGTCTCCGACATTCGCATAGCCGCCTGCCACTGGTTGCGCTCCATCATCTCGCGCCCCGCGACGCCAGGGAAGGCAATCTTCGCCCCGCCCGAAAAACCCTTGACGCGGTGTGGCACTATCGAGCCGAGGCCGAGCACAAAGTCCGCTTCCGCGAGGAGCCGGTTCGCCCTGACGCGCGTGCCGTCGCTGGTATAGCCAAAATCGTGCAGGTTCAACTCGTCTAGCCAGCGATGTTGGTACAGCGCAAAACGCCCATAAAACTCACCTAACTTCTTCTTCAGCTCTTCCTCGCTCATCAGGCGATGCGTGCCGGGGGCGGTAAGAAGGGTGATGTCACTGTCACTGACGCCTGCTGCCCGTAGCTCGTCTAACAGATAAGGCATCATCCGCCAGATAGGTGTGCCTCGTGTGTGGTCATCTATGAGGATAAGCACTCGGGCTTCCACTCTGCGCGGCATCGCGGAGAGGTGGTGCGCCAATCGGATTTGCGAAGCCCCAGGCGAGCATCGCTTCTTCGTCTAGGTTGGGCACACTATGTGGAACGTAGATGCCCATTAGGTTAGCATCGGGCACTTCGACCGGGGCTATCTGCTCGTAGCGCGGATATGGAAAGTCGATCTTCATAATGCCTAAATTAGCTCTCGCACTCGATCAGAAAGGACTGTAAGCGCGATCTTGTCGCGGTTCGGCTCACCCCGCACCAGCGACTGGGCGAACTTGGTAGCCTGGTCGAGCGTGATCTTGGGTGGCATAGGAGGCTCGAAAGGATCAACTACCGCTTCGATTATCACCGGCCCTGGCGTAGCGAGCGCATCGTCGAGTACGCGGCCACAATCGGCGGGGTCCTCTATGGTGAAGCCTGTCCCTCCGCAGGCACGCGCAAAGATGGCGAAATCTATCGGCTGTAGCTCGCAGCCGTACTCCGGGTTACCCAGGAAGACCATCTGCTCCCATTTGATCATGCCAAGGGTATTGTTCTTGATGATGACCACCTTGACTGGCAGCTTGTACTTCACGGCAGTGGCAAACTCTGCCATGAGCATCGAGAAGGCCCCATCCCCAACGAAGGCCACGCACTGCCTGTCGGGGTAGGCGACCTGGGCCGCTATCGCGTAGGGGAGGCCGTTCGCCATCGAGGCCAGCGTACCCGACAGCGAATACATCTGTCCTCTCTTTGCTGGTATCTGCCGTGCCCACCAGGTGGCGATCGTGCCGGAGTCGCACGACACGATAGCATCATCGGCGAGGCGTTTGCCAAGCTCCCAGGCCACCACCTGGGGCTTCATGGGCGTATCTTTGCGGGTGCCACGCTCCTTCATCAGCTTTCGCCACTTCGCCATTCCCTCCTGCGCCTTCTCCAGGAAATCCCGTTCCTCGTTGCGCGAGAGCATTGGCAGGAGCGCCTGCAAGGTCCGCTTGCTGTCACCGACCAGTCCCACCTCCACCGGGTAGCGCAGGCCGATGCGCGCCGGGTCAAGCTCTATCTGCACCGCCCTCGCCTGGTCGGGCTTGGGCAAGAACTCGATGTAGGGGAAGGATGTGCCCACCATGAGGAGTGTGTCGCACGATTCGAGGGCCTCTTGCGACGGCTTGGTGCCGAGCAGCCCGATGCCGCCTGTGGTGTAAGGGCTGTCGTCCGGAACGGCTGCCTTGCCGAGCAGGGCCTTGACTATGGGCGCGCCCAGCGCTTCGGCTACCTGTTCAAGCTCGTCGGTTGCGTGTAGCGCACCCCTTCCTGCCAGGATAGCCACTTTCTTACCGGTGTTCAACGCCTCGGCTGCGCGGCGTAAGTCTGCCTCGTCCGGGAGCCGAGCGCCCCTGGCGAAAACATCCGACGTGTGGTGCGGGACGTTACGCTTGGAGCCTTTCTTCTTAACCTCTTTATCCTGCAGGTCTACCGGGAAGGCGATGTGGGCCACGCCCCGATAGCTGAGTGCCGTGCGGCACGCCAGGTCTGCGACGTTCTCCACGTGCGTTGGCCCCATTATCCGGGTGCTGTAGAGCGCCACGTCGGAGAAGAGCTTGTCCGTTTCCACGTCCTGCTGGGTGTGAGTACCGATGAGGTCGTGGAACGGCATCCCGGTGATAGCGAGCACGGGAGTACCGTCCAGCTTGGCATCGTACAGGCCGTTGAGAAGGTGTATCGCGCCGGGGCCAGAGGTGGCGACACACACCCCCAGCTTGCCGGTGTACTTGGCGTAGGCGCACGCCATAAATGCCGCCGCCTCCTCGTGGCGCACCTGCACGAAGCTCACCTTGTCCTGTCGCTCTCGTAGCGCCTCCATAATGCCATTGATGCCGTCGCCAGGCAGTCCGAATATCACCTCTACTCCCCAATCCTGGATCGTATCAATCAGCACGTCTGCCGCTGTATCCGCCATTATGCTATCCTCCAGTACAGCTGCTATCAGCTATCAGCTATCAGCTATCAGCTATTAGATGCCAGCTCGCACGCTTTATGTTTCACGCATCGCACGTTACCCACTTTATGTCTCGTGGAATGTTGCTGAGTACCTTCTTGGAGCACCTTGCGTGCCGCCAGATCCAGGCCCTCTGGTAGCAATGGAACAGAAAACCGGAATAAGAGATCCAGCTTGAGGGCCCAAAGCTGGTCAACCCATAGATATACATTGCAAACTTCTGTTTGGTGAGCACTTTCCCCAATTGGTGGTGCTAACTGAGGCGGTAGTATCTAATTCCGCGTGCAACTCTGCCCATTCTTCGCACGGACCCGGCTGTCGTTACTGCGATAGCCGCTCCGCTAATCTGTGACGGATGACGCGAATGCGTATCCTCTTCAGATCGTTGCGCAGGTTCCCCTTCCCATAGCGGGCTAGTGGGATCGTCCCCTGCCATTAAGGAACTCAGCCACTAAGGAATTTCGTGGGCGTCGGCGTTGATCCTGGTGTGCAACCTATCAAGATACCTTGCCCCTGGTGACAGCTTCGCTCACTTTACCCCACGTTAGAAATGGGCAGAACAGGATGGGATCGTTTGAGCAATCATACCCAGGAGTTACTCGCTGGGTGGTTGTACCGCATGTACCGCAATAGTAATGGCACTACTTTGGTGAGCCGCCAAGGAGAGGTCCAAATGCTTGCGTCGCGATCAACTGGGGTCAGCCTCTTCCAGCGCGAAAGCTATCATCTCGTCCAAAGACATGGCGCGTCCCTGCGACCACGCCGCAGCCCACTCTGCCTCTTCTAGGCAAGCTCTAGCAGAGGCCACTCCGTGATCGAACTCCGGCTTCATAGAGGGCGCATGAACCATTCTCAATCGCTCGAGCAAGCTGTCCTGGGCACTGAAGAGGATAGTGGCCCGCCTGGCCTCATCGTCAGATACGGCTAGCAAACCCAACCCATAGAAATTCGCTCCCACGCCGCCAGCGGCGGAGTTACCCGACTTATGCAATTCTCTAATTGCCTTGCCGTAAAGCCTCTTCGCCAGAGGCAGATCACCTCGACCTCTGGCTATCTCCGCCAGGCAATTGAAAGCTCCCGCGCGAGGGAAATCGTTACCCTCCAAGCCCTCAAGTGTCGCCATGGCTTCCCGACCCGCGCTTTCGGCCTCGTCTAAACGTCCACTCCTGCACAGAGCCATGCCCAAAGTAGTAAGCCCCCAACTCGTGTGCCACCAATCGCCCGCCTCTCGAGCTAGGGGTATTGCTTCCCCTTCGAGTGTGACGGCCCGCTCGAAATCGCCTACAGAAAGTGAAACCACCGCGAGTCCGTGCAGCGCCAGCGCAACTCGCCGAGCGTCTCCCATCTCCCTTTGCAAGTCGAGCGTCTCCCTTAGCAGGCTCGCCGAGCGCGCCCAGTTGCCTCGATACGTCTCCATCCCGCTCAGGTTGGAGAGGGTGACGCCCAATTTCGACTTGTCGCCCGTTTGCCTGGAGAGTACCAAGCTCCTATCAAGCAGGCGTTCAGCCTTGTCAAACTCATATTGTATGATCGCCAGGAAGCCCGCGCAGTTATTTAGCTCTATCTGCAAGCTCTCGGGTAGACCAAATTCCTCCGCACGTCTTGCCAGGTCTTCCAGCCAACTGCGGCCTTCGGTGATCTTGCCGAGGCTGTACCAATAATTGAAGAGCGCTACCGCCATGCGAGCGGCTATCTCTACCCTACCCGAATCCGTAGCCCACCTGAGTGCCGCGCGGATGTTGCTCTCCTCCGTGCCCAGCTTCGTCAACCACGCTTTCTGCTCCGCTCCCACCAGGTGTGGTCTGGCCGCCGCCGTTAGCGCGAGGTAATAATCCAGGAACCACCCCTTGACCTTCTCAGCCTCTCCGTTCTTTTCTAAGCACTCGGCTGCGTACTCACGCACCATCTCCAGCATCGTGTAGCGAGGCTCGCCCTCCGCGCTTAGCGCATCATCCCGCTTGAGAAGGCTCTTGTCGAGGAGGGATTGCAAACCGTCCAGCACGGGCACGGACAGGTCTCCCCTGGCGTTGCATATAGCCTCCACCGAGTTGAGCGTGTACCCATCGGCGAAGACGCCCAGCCTGTCGAAAAGCACGCATTCGTCCTTGTTCAGCAGGTCGTAGCTCCAGCCGATTGCGGCGCGCAAGGTGCGGTGCCTCTCCGGCAAGTCTCGCGCGCCCGCAGAGAGAAGATGCAGCGCGGTATGCCCATCGCTCGCCCTGAACTTCTGCACGAGCGCCGCCGGGGGCAGCAGCTTGACGCGCGCCGCCACAAGCTCGATAGCCAGGGGCAACCCGTCAACGCGGGCGCAGAGGGTCGCTACCGACTCCGCATTCTCCTCCGTCAGGCGGAAGCTGTAGTCAACCGCCTGCGCGCGCTCCACGAAGAGGGCAACCGACGGGTATTGCAGCATATCGTCGGCTGAGTGTGGGTGTACCATGCCCGGCCAGGGTAGAGGGGCGACCTCAAACTGCTGCTCGCCGCGCACGTGTAGCGGCTCGCGGCTGGTAACGAGGAAGGCGAGGCCGGGGCATTCCGCTATCAACTGGGAGAGAGAGGAGGCAGCGTCTAACACCTGCTCGAAGTTGTCCAGCACCAGGAGCACTCTCCTGGCTTGCAGATATTCCTTGAGCACCTCTAATGCAGGCTCGGCAGCCTCTCGGAGCTTAAGGGTCTGGGCAATCGCGGGTGCTATCAGCTCAGGATCAACTATGGCAGACAGCCCCACGAAGAATACGCCATCTTTGAATTTTGAATTTTGGATTTTGGATTTTGGATTATCAATACTGCCTTCTGCCTGCTGACTACTGCCTTCTGAACTGTCGTCTCCGTACAGCAGCTCCGCCGCTACCGCCAGGGAGAGGCGGGTCTTGCCGACGCCGGGAGGGCCGGTGAGGGTGAGGAGGCGTGCTCCACCTTGCAACAGGAGCGCAATTTCCTCCACTTCCTCCCGGCGGCCTATAAGCCGGGTTGGCTCCGCGCGCAGGTTGGTCGGGATTGTGGTGCCATCGGCTCTATCCACGTTGGGCGGTGCGCCTGCGTGGGGAGCCTTGCTGCCCTCTTGCGACTCGCGGGCCAATCTCAAGAATGCCTCGCGCTCGTCCTCTGGGATGCGAAGGTGCTCGGCAATCAGAGCGGCAAGCTGCCTGGAGGGCCTGCGCTCTCCTCCCTCTATCATGCGAATTGTGGACCTGGCACACCCCACGCGATCGGCCAGTTCTTCCTGGGTAATGTCAAGGGTCTTACGTCGTCGCCTGAGTTGCTGTCCGAAGGATGCTGCGCCGTCGATCAAGAAAACCTCCTACGTTGACAGGTGTATCGTGTTCCCATATCGCGCTCATCGCGCCAAAGCAACGCACTCGTAAAGGAAGCGGCTCTGGTGGGAGTAGCTGTGGGTGTGCCTTTTTTGTGCCCTTATTGTAGACACCATTATAGGGGAAGTCGGGCTAAAGTGTAAGTGCCTGCCATGACGTATTTTCTCCGCGATATTCCGATTTATGCCACGCGTCTTTCGGCACAGCCACAACGCTAACCAGGGAGGGCTTACACATGAACATAGAGAGTGGCAGCCGTGAGCCTGACGATTCCCAAGTCTTTCTAGTGAGGTTATGGGCGGGCGAGGGAGCAAACCTGGACGAGGCAGCGAGCGTGGAGAGCATCAGGATCAGGGTTCAGGGCAAGGTAACGCACCTGTTGAGCGGCAAAGGGAGCAACTTCAAAGACTGGCCCGACCTCGTGGACCTGCTGATAGGGATGATGCCCTCAGCGAACTCAATTGGAGATATCAGACCCGGTAATACACCATAAAGGAGGCAGATCATGTCAAGAAAGCAGCACACGTTTCCCGACAACCGGCACTCGATGTCAATACTATTGATTTTGTGCGCGGCAACCGTACTGGCGGGCGCATTAGCTTTGGGAGGCAGCACACCTACCCGCGCTGCCTCCCAGGAGAGGAGTCTCTATGTCGGGAGCGACGTGCAGAAAGCCGCCGCGTCCGGTACACCTGAAGTCCCGCTTACGGCCACCGGCAGGATAGCCTACGTTGGTGCTGGCCAAAGCGGTGGCAGGGATATTTTGGTGATCAACCCCGACGGGAGTGAGGTGGTAAATTTAACCAATACTCCCTCAATCCACGATTATGCTCCCGACTGGTCGCCTGACGGTTCCAAGATTGCCTTCATTTCAACTGGATCTGTCGGACTGTACGACCTATTCGTGATGAACGAAGATGGCACCAATCAAATCAACCTCACCAATGACCAACCTGAGCAATTCTCCCCCACATGGTCACCTGACGGCGACAAGATTGCCTTCGAGCAGCGAGGTGACATCTTCGTTATGAACGCCAATGGAAGCAACCGAGTCAACCTCACCAACACCCCCGACTTCCATGAAGAAGACCCACAGTGGTCTCACAATGGGCTCAAGATCGCCTACCATTCTGTTTATGGCGATATCTGGGTGATGAACGCCAACGGCACCAACCAAGTCTTACTGGCCGGTAACGCATTTGAACCTGCATGGTCATCCGATGACACCCTTATCGCCTTTTCCAGATCTGACGAGGGAACATGTACCACCGCCTCGATCTGGGTGATGAACGCCAACGGCACCAACGCGCACATCATCTACTGCCCCCCAGGAACCGTTCGGGACTTTGATCCTACATGGTCCTGGGATGACACAAAGATAGCGTTCTCGAGAGAGCCAGATAGCATTGCTCCGACTGGCGGCAACGCTGATATCTGGGTGATGGACCCATATGGCAACAACCAGGTCAACATCACCAACGGCACAACAGGCCATAGCAACGGCCCTGACTGGGGGCTTGGAGCCAGATCAGTTGTGCAAGTAGAGGACGAGGACGGCAACCTGATACAGGACGCGGAGGTCTACCGCGATTCCCTGCTGTTGGGCCGTACCAACTCGCGTGGGGTGGTGGCCCTGCCCTCACCCGCGGTCAACGAGCACATCATAGCACGCGACCTCGTCTATACCGCCCCCTCTCCCAAAGCCAATCACGGCGGATGGATGTCGCATGTATGGCTGACGAACGTCACCCAGGAGGACGATGGCAACCAGACCGACTACACTATCACCGACACCACCAAAATTACCCAAACGGTGGTACTCAAGCGCGATAACGCACAAATAGGCCTGAACATAGTAGGGAGCCTCAACTACAACGCGACGCCAGCCAATCTGGCCGACATCGCCGTCGGACTGGAGAAGGCATCAGAATATCTCATGGACGTTACCGATGGGCAGATGTTCATCGAGAAGGTATCGCTTTATGAAGATAACCAGAACTTCGAGGACGCTGACATCCAATTCTTTCCGATCAAATGGCCCTTCTCGATCTTTCATGGCCTGTTCTCCTCGACAGGCCATCTCTTCATGCCGGGACCAGGTTGGAACGGAGAGTATTCTACCGGCTCATGGGCGCAGCCGATAGGCTTTCGCACCATCGTGCATGAGTTCGGGCATTATGTGTTCGACGCTCGCGACGAATATAAGGTGCAGCTTGGAAACGTAGAAGTTAGCACGATTTGTACGCTCGACCGTAACTCCATTCCCCAAGCACGGCGAGCCAGCATTATGGACGAGGTACGCACAAGCACCGAGTTATGTGCTGACAACAACCACAACCCTAACACTGAGCAGGGCCAGACCCACCACGAATCGGTATGGGCCACGTTCGACCGTAACTGGCGCGATGTAGGCAGTAACCCGCGTTGGACGTTGCGCACGCCAATGTCAAGGGGCGTGGTAAACCCTGGCCCGACTACCACCCTCCATATCAACCAGCCCGACGTCACCATAGTCGAGGCACCCACGCAGGCGTGCGAGCCGATATACGGCAATGTCAAAGTTGAAGTCGGTGGAACAGTCACCTGGGTAGCTGGCGCGAGCATATTCTTGAGCCACGCCGGCCGTCTTATCTACCAGGGCGAGACGGATAATATAGGAGGCTTCTGGATTTACGGGGCTGAGTTCGGAGATGTAATTAGCTCGGCAAGCTCTCTAGCCAGCGGACCTGGTGGACCTAATGTTATGTACCATGCAAGCGCGATTATTGATGGGTGCAACGATAATCCTCTACTGCACTTGAGACCTGTCAGTGGCCCTATTCAATCGCCCTCCGCGTTCAACACCTACTGGCTCACGAGCAAGCTCAACCGCGCTCTCGGCACAGTCACCCTCTCGTTACACTTTGATGGGGAGCCATCCGCCGTGCCTTCCGTATCGCTGAGCCAGGACGGAGGAGCGTCGCAGCCCGTTATCCTCACATACGACCGGACGACGTACACCTATAGTGGTAGCACTACGTACGACCCAGCACATGCCTTGAGCTTCCTTGCGAGCGCCGGGGTAGATACCCCTTCCGGCAATGTGGTCTCCGCTTATATCCTCTCTGCGGCGGAATACCAGGCAAGTGGGCCATTCATAGGTGAGGGTGTGCAGCAGGTCCCGCAGATGTTGCCACCACCTGAGTGGTGGGGGATATTCCCTTCGGAGGATATGGTCAGTCTAAGCGTGAACTCAACTAGCATGGCCGACGGTACGGGGGTCATGGTGGTCGAGACCGACATGCCCCCAGGCACGCCTCCCAACCTCCTCGCGGTGGGAGGACCATTCTCTATTGAGGGCGACAATCCCATCACCGGTCAGGTGGGAGCCAGCCTCAACTTTCAGGCAGAACTCTACTGCGGGCTAGAGCCGGACAGCATCGCCGTCTACCGCTACGACCTTACAGGCGGCACGTGGACCGCGCTGCCTACAAACCTGAACACCACCTGGAATCGGGCTTATGTCAACCTCAGCCAGTGGGGCATCTACGCAGTGTTTGCACAGCCAAACACCGTCGCCACCTTCACTGATGTACCTGCCGGGAGTACATTCTTCAATTACGTGCAGTGGATGGCTTGTCACCGCATCGCGTCTGGCTACTCGGATGGGACGTTCCGCGTGGGCAACAACGCTACCAGGGGGCAGATAAGCAAGATGGTAGCTCTCGCTTACAACTGGAGCCTGGAACCTCTTCCAGACGAAGGATATACCTTCGCCGACGTACTCCCCGACCATAGCTTCTACCTGCATATTAAATCAGCCTATGGCATGGGCGTATTTGGCGGATACCCCTGTGGCAGCGAGGGTGAGCCATGCGACGACCAGAACCGTCCATACTTTCGCCCAGGCAACAACGCGACGCGGGGGCAGATAGCCAAGATACTCTCCAACGCCTCCATCTTCAATGAGCCTGTGAGCGGACAGACCTTTGAGGACGTGCCCGCCACCCATGCCTTCTACCAATACGTCGAGAGGATGTCTTCGCGCGGAATCATCGGCGGCTATCCGTGTGGAGGAGAGGGAGAGCCTTGCGGAGGAGGCAACCGCCCCTACTTCCGACCGGGCAGCAACGCCACCAGAGGACAGCTATCGAAGATGATATATCTCACCCTGCAACCCCGCTAGTACGAGCAGTGAACAAACCAGTCCTGACGATTGGCCCAGTCTAGTAAGGCTGCGGTGTTGGACGAGGCCGACTTCGATTGATGATGCAGTTACAAAGAGAGAAAGGAGCATAGCCATGAACGAGACACTTATGTCAAGCAGTACCGGCAAGGCAACGTGGAGAAGCAGACCGTACCACTTCATATCCATGCTAGTGGTTGTCGTGGCCCTGATTGCCCTGGCGGCGGGCGTTACAAGCGCCATGGCGCAGCCAGGTGCAACCTATGGCCCAGGCCCAGCGTTCGTACCGGCAGATCCATCGGCACCGATGGCCGAGGGCGACCAAGACCACCCTACAGTGGCATACAACAGCACTAATGGTGAGTACCTGGTCGTCTGGTACGAATTACCTGGTACTTCCCAGGCCGAAATCTATGGGCAGAGGGTGTCCGGTAGCGGAGCACTCATAGGTAGCAACTTCCTAATCTCCACAGCCTCTCGAGGCCAATACAACCCTACAGTGATATATAACAGTGCCAGCAATGAATACCTGGTAGTCTGGGTTGATAGGCGCAATGGTATAGAGAACTACGACATCTATGGGCAGAGGATGTCCGACAGTGGAGCACTCATAGGTAGCAACTTCCCAATCTGCACAGCCACAGGCTCCCAATACAATCCTACACTGGCATACGACAGTGCCTCTGGCGAGTACCTGGTCGTATGGGATGATTATCGCAGTGGCCCCGAAAATGACATCTATGGGCAGAGGGTATCTAGCAGTGGAGTGCTAGCAGGTATCAACTTCCCCATCTCCACAGCACCTGATAACCAACGCTTCCCTAAGGTAGCATATGACAGCTTAGATAACAGTTATCTCATCGTATGGGAGGACTTTCGCACTGGCCTGGTCAACATTGAAATCTATGGGCAGAGGGTGTCTATCAGTGGAGCACTGGTGGGCAGCGAAATCCCCATCTCTACCAGCTCTGAAAGCCAAACCAGACCTGCTATAGCATACGACAGCGCAAACAATGAATATCTGGTCGTCTGGTATGACTATCGTAGCGGCAACGAGTATGACATCTATGGACAGAGGGTATCTAGCGGTGGAGTGCTGGCGGGCATCAACTTCCCAATCTCCACAGCCTCTGGAACCCAATACGGCCCTGCTGTGGGATACAACAGCACGAATGATGAGTACCTGGTCGTCTGGGGGGATGGTCGTAATGGCGGCGGTTTAGACAGCTATGGACAGAGGGTATCTAGCGGTGGAGTGCTCGTGGGTAGCGAAATCCCTATCTCCACAGCACCTAATTATCAAGAGAATCAAGCGGTGATATATAACAGCGCCAGTGGTGAGTACCTGGTCGTCTGGGAGGATGGTCGTAATTTCAACGATTTTGACATCTATGGGCAAATGATGTTAGGCAATGGCTCATTGGTCGGCAGCAACTTCCTTATCGCCGGGACCGCACTAGGGGCCACCCCTACACCCGAACCCCCCACAGCCACTCCAGTTCCCTCCACAGCCACGCCTATACCTTGTACCCCCGGCCAGTTTTCGGACGTACCCCCCGACCACACCTTCTATCCCTACGTGTCGTGCCTTGTAGATAGGGGCGTCATGAGCGGCTACTCAGACTGCACCTTCCGCCCCAGCCTCAACCTGACACGAGGGCAATTAGCGAAGGTGGTATCCAACGCCGCCAACTTCACTGAGCCGCATTCCAGCCAGACCTTCGAGGACATAGCCACCGATCACACTTTCTACCTCTGGATAGAGCGCCTGGCGAGCAGGGGCATCATCGGTGGGTATGCGTGTGGTGGGGAAAATGAGCCGTGCGTACCTCCCCTGAACAGGCCCTACTTCCGGTCGGGTAACAATGTGACGAGGGGGCAGACCGCAAAGATCGTGGCTATCGCAGCCGGGCTACCTGCTCCATCACAGGATAGCTGGACCTTCCAGGACGTACCGGGCGACCACACCTTCTGGCAGTGGGTCGAGGCCCTCTCCGCCGCAGGAGCCCTAGGTGGGTACGCGTGCGGTGGGGAGGGGGAACCTTGTGTCTCTCCTGACAACAGGTCATACTTCCGGCCGGGGAACAATGTGACCAGAGGGCAGGCTTCGAAGGTAGTGGCCAACACCTTCTTCCCCAACTGCCAGACACAGGCACCCGCCCTGAAATAGACCGTCCCAGGAATTAGAACGAGGCAGGGGATAGTCCTGAGACTATCCCCTATAGCTTGACCTCAGGTCGAGAGGTTGGCTGTGCGGATTGGCAAACCCAAGGCGATCGTGGCTACGGCTAGTGGCTCGCAAGCTGTTGGTGGTCATCTGGCACGTATGGGCTGAGGGGGCAACCGACCGGCATGCAGATGCTGATGCTGTAGCACGCAAGTTCTTGGCCTGGGGATCAAGGCATCGGCTTGCGAGGTACACGGGCACCAGTCGGTACTCATGGGCCATCTCTAATTAGTGGCCATTGCCTTCTGCCCTGACTTCCAGATATCTACCTGCATACTGTGATAAGACGCGCATTTTAATTGGCGGAGATGCATCGATTTCAATAATTCGGGGTGGGAGCGGGCACGAACCAACGCTTCTGATAAGTTAGTGTGGAGAACGTTCACATGTGAAGCAGTTGTCATCAAGCTGTATCCATTCAGCGTTGCCAGCCATGATTATATCTCCCCGCCAAGGCTGTCACGAATACCTCTACGCTATCCGCTTCGACGCGATCTAACAACTCTAAACGGCCCCATGCTGTCAGAGCTACTCCAGATTTCAGTTTCGCATAGGGCGCGAGCACTACATCACGCCTGTGCTCGTAAGCTATGCGCTCCAATTGCTGCACCTGGTCCTTTGAGGTATGTGGCGCATACTGAATCAAGATATGTCCATGCTCTAAAGCATGTATCTGTAGTTCCTCAGGTATCTCCTCGTTGTATACTCCCGTAGCTATGGTCCACGGCAGGTGCGATCCCGATGTGGGAGGCGTTGAGTTGTATGGCTGGTGCGGAGCGCCTAGATAAGGGATGTGCGGACTATCCAGAGTAGGCACTTCCTCGCCGGGCAGTGCCTTGAATGTGCGTGCGTTGCTCTGTAATTGGGGGTGGAAAGCCACCAGAGCCAGGAAGAGTAAGGGTAGAGCTAGCCACCTCAGTAGCTTCTGGTACGCTGTATTAATGAGTAATCTTCTCATGTCGGAACTCCTTTTCTCTGCTGGAATCGCTCCCAGAGTAATATTGCGAGTGGCAGAAGTCCCTGGAGCGCGGCTAACAGGCCGATAGTCAAGGCTTGCCAAAACGCTGGGGTGCCAAGTTGCACGCTTGTAAGGCTGCCGAGCATCCACCCCGCAACTATCATCGTGGAGGGAACGAAAATTGTGACAAAGTAATAGATGGCCCACAGCAAACCCACTACGTATAGCCAGGCGAACCACCGCGCTACTTGAAGGTCTCGCGGGTGTGCCGACGCCAGTTCAGCTGCCTCCCCTGGGTTCAGAGGCCGAATTTTGCTTTTCAAGTACAGCTTGTTGACCAGATAGAGGTTGTAGCAACCCAGGGCCGTTATCAACACTGCATACAGGTCCGTTCGCAAGAAGATCAGCGCCTCGAAACCCAGCCCGATGAACTCCACCAGCACGAGGGCCCCGAAAAAGCGGTATAGCAAGGGTGGCATGTCGAGCAGCCCCGTTCCCATCAGCAGCCGCAACGCCAGACATAGAGCCAACACTACACTGTCAAAGGCCATGCCTGCCAAAAAAGGGCCGTAACGCTGCCGCCGGGGCACGGACCACAGTTGGGACAGGTCGGTTTCAAAGACGGGGAAGAAGAACCTCCGGCTTATTCTGAAGCGTGCAGCAACGCCGGCGGCACGCCCAGCCAGCCAGTGATAAAGCTCATGGAAGGCCCCTAGAGCGATGCTGATCAGTAGCATAACCACCACACATACAGCGGGGTCAGGGTAGAAGTAGAAGTCCTCGAAGGACGGCCAGACTGGGGTTCAAAGAGGAAAGCTAACAGACAAAACGCGAAGCATATACCATAAAATGTCCACGCGAATCTGGAGAAGAGTGGTCGGACTAGCTCTCTGCGGAACTCCTTCCAGCCATGCCTGCCGTTGAGGGGCTATAGCGGGCACCAATGGAGCGCCATTTACCGTCGCGACCAGACCTGCTTCGACCAACACAGCCGCGAAATCCACTACATCTACTATCTCGCCTGCATGGTCGCCGGCAGCGGTGCCTGCTTCAGCAATAGTGCCACCTGCCTGAAGCACGCGGAGAGCCACAACTCCGACTTCAGGGATAGTAAGGAACACCCCTGATTGTGGATCGCCTACCAGGAACTCATCACCTTCGGGGACCACCGATAGGGGAGGGAAGCTGAGGCGACTGGATAGGTTCAAGACTGGAATAGCTTGCGATTCTTCCGGCTGATAGCCTGAGCCTTCGGAGGGCAGTCCCGTCTCGCTCACTTCTTCAGTGATGGGCGGAGCCGTAACCATCAGGCAACTCCCACTGCAAGATTATCCATTTGCTCTACAGTTAGCTCTACGGGACCCAGGTCAGCATGCCCACAGACCGGGCAATCAGGTAGCTGCTCCCATTCATAAGCCACGCCCAATTCGCCGGTTGCAAAATCTGTGAGCCACATCTTGCCGGCTGAAATGGGGGGCGCGAACCCGGTGAGGTAACGGACGGCTTCCAGAGCAATCAAGAGATCCCATCAAGCTGGCTACAGGGCCGATCCCTCGATTGATGCGGTCTCGACGTGTTGGTTGCTCAGACCCGGCGAGCTTTCGCTCTTCTGTGGTCTGCCAGCACGCCAGGCAACCACTCTGGCCCGGGTAGATCGAATAATAAAAGCCGCGCGCAACTTGTATACCTCCTGTGATAAAGGGTACTCCCGCCTCTATGCATGCCTGATTTACCCAATATTGCACCTCGGCGGGTTGGTCAATCGCGGAAAGTACCAGATTGGCACCGGGCAGTAGAGGGGCAATATCCCACGGCCCGGTGACTCTCTTCTCTACAGGGGTGACGTGCAATTCGGAGTTGAAAGAGCGTGCTCGCTCTACGGCGCGGGCCAATTTGGGCAGGCCCACCTCGGCTTCGCTGTAGAGGAACTGCCGCGCCAGGTTCTTTAGCTCTATCCGGTCGCAATCGAGGGTGGTGACGTGCCCAACACCCAACCCCGCCAGATTGTAGAGGAGCGTAGAGCCGAGACCCCCCACCCCAAGCAGCACCACGTGAGAGCGTCTTAGTGTATGCTGGAAGCTGTAGCGGCTCTTCTCCAGACCCGCGAAAGTGCCGAAGAATGCCAGGTTGCTGAAGTATCTCTCCTGCTGCCAGTGGGAAAGCTCCGGCTGTGCGGAGGCGTTCTCTAATAGTCCAGCTTCGTCCAGGACGACTATGCCTTCTACAACGTCTGCCAAAGCCAGGCTGGGCCAATGCAGCGCCATCGCCTCTGCTGCTTCCCTCACACTGCGGGTGCCATCGAGCAAGTTGAGCAGCATGAGTACCTGCCCTTCAGGGTCCGGCAGAGTTAGCTCTACGCCCTTGTCCCGAATCAGCACGACCTCATCTTCAGTAGCCAGTTTAGAAAAGCTCTTTAGGCGTGGCTTTACCGTATCAATATACATCCTGTGACGCTCCTCTCTACCATGCAATAGTTCGAGGTACCCTCTATTCCGACTGAGAATAGAGGGTACCTCACTCAAGGATTGTACTTCTTGCTAAACCCTGTGGTCAGTTTTGTAACCGCGACCTTGTTCACCAGGATATTCATTGTCCTTATTTCTCGCCGATCAACTCGAGTACAATGTCCCACCGGGCAGCAAGTCTACTGTTTACGAGGATCCACAATCCGGTTCACAACAATGGCGAGTGAGCTTTATGCTCTCGACCTTGGTCACTTTGATCTTCATTGCTATCACCTCCCTTCTGCGATGACTACGCTGTCACTGTTGATTGCATGTGCTTCCAGAACCTAAGCCAGGCACGCTTGCCACAACGAACCCGTTCTAGCCACTGGCTTATTTTCATTCTAGACGAACCTTATACGTAGTGGGGCACACGAAAAGACCCCGAAAAGACACACATTTGGGGGTTTCGAGCGGCAACAAGAAATCCTCTTCTCTATTTTTGGTTCCTTCAAGCGAGGAATAGAGGAGAGGATTTAAAGTTGACCCTATGAGATTGGCGAATGCTTTATGGAGACGGGTGAGACTCTGCTTCCAGGGCGTAGCTGGTGGCCTCTTCGATACTCATGGCACGTCCTTGCTCGCATGCTACTTGCCATGCATCTTCCCCCATCTTATCACGCACCTCGCGTATGCCACGCTCGTAATCCGGTAGGTCCTCCAGGTCTATCGTCCCACCTGTAGCTTCTAATACGGCATCTGCTTGCCCGAAAAGGCGCGCCGCCCGCTCTATCTGGCCTCGCGCTACATCTATCTCTGCCAACTTCAGCAGGCATAGCGCGCTGCCATGTTTGTCGCCCAGATCGTGCCGTATACCGAGGCTCTCTCTCAGTAGCCTCTGTGCTTGCTCATAATCCCTGAGAGCATATTCTATGGCACCCAGGTTATAAAGCGACCAGGCCAGACCATCTTTGAACCCCAGTTCTCTCTTTCATGGCAATGCTCTCTCTGAACAGAGTCCTGGCCGCATCATAGTTGCCTCGAACGCGCATCACCTGCCCCAGGTTATTGAGAGAGACAGCAATGCCTTGCCTATCTCCCAGCTCCTTCCGAATGTCCAGGCTTTCTGTGTAGAGTTCGAACGCCAGGTCATTGTCTCCCCGGCCACGGGCCAGTTGCCCCAGGTTGTTGAGCGAGCCGGCAATGCTTCTCTTGTCCCTCAGTTGCCGGAACAAGGCGAGGCTCTCTTCCAAATAACCTTGTGCTGCCACATAATCCCCCTGGTTACGAGCCACCTGCCCCAGGTTGTTGAGTGAACCCGCGATAGCTCTGGGGTCACCGATGCTCCGGCGTATTTGCAAACTCTCCGCATAAAGTTCCCGCGCCACTGCATAGTCTCCCTTGCTGAGGGCTATATGCGCCAGGGTGTTCAACGAGTTGGCTACGCCCGCCATATCCTCTTGTTCCCTTGCTATCGCCAGGCCCTCCGTAACGAGGGTTTGTGCCGCCTCGTAGTCGCCTTGATTGAAGGCCAGCCTACCGGCTCCCTCGCAGGCCTTTTGGCGGGCTACCGGATACTCTCGTGTACGCGGATTGGAAAGCACCCTGGCCAGTACTTCGCGTCCTATTGTATAGTAACCGCGCGCCTGCCAGAACCAGCATAGCGCCCCGGCCAAACATAGTGACATCTCATCTTCCCCAGCCTCCAGGGTCCACTGCACTGCTGACAGCAAGTTGCATGTTCTTGCTCAATACGGCGTAGCCAGAATAGCTGGTCTTGCCCCTTGAGACCTCGCTCCGCTTCCTCCGCAACCGCCAGAAAGAACTGGGCGTGTCTGCGCCTGGTGGATGTCCCTCTCCACTCGCCTCCAGTTGCTCTTGAGCATATTCACGCACTGTTTCCAGCATCGTGAAACGCGGCCCGCCCTCCTCACCACCCTCTTGCGTTACACTCTGTAGCAGGTCAGATTGTTTTTGATGTTGCAAGAGGCTGTGGTACACCAACTCTTCAACACCATCAAGCACATCTGTCGCCCTTTCCGGGTCTTCATTTCGGATTGCACACAGCCCCGATACCATCCAAACCGCATCCACCCACAAAGACCCCAACACTTCTGAAGAGTGACCTCTCATGCTGCCCGAGTAGCTGGTAACTCCACTCAATAGCCTGGCGTAGCGTTCGGTGGCGGTCGTGCGCAATCTTCTCTCCGGTTTCGTCCCCTGGCCTTTCTCTTGCTCTCAAGAGCGGCAGTCTCTTATCTGAGGAGCAGTATCGCGCTCGGCGTCAAAAGTCGAACACGAGCAGCGGCCAGCTCGATGGCGAGGGGCAACCCATCTAGCCTGTGGCATATCTCGGCTACTGCGCGAGCATTCCTATCGTTGAGCACGAAATCGGGGTTTGCTGCGCCCGCCCTTTCTCTAGGAACAATTGAACCGCCTCGCTCCCGGCCAGGCGCTCAAAGGGTGCCTGCGATCGGTTAAAGGGCTTCCCCTCGATACCCGATTCGCTCTTAGGGTATAGGTCAGGACGCACGAATTGCTCTGGTCCCGGCAACCCCTATTCGACTACTTCAGGCACTGGCAGAGGCTGCACCTCAAAGAGTCTCACCCGGAAGCGACAGCATGGCGACTTGTCGCCAACACCTTGAGCTTAGCAGCGCGCCAACAGAGTGGTTACCAGGTAACCTACTTGGCTAGGTGCTCATAGTTATCAAGCACTAGCAAACGCATTTATCTCTGAGATGTTTCTGCACGCTTTCCAGAAGGGGACTTCTGAGCGCCTCTGTGCCGCAATATTGAGCACCTGCGCAATAGTTGAAATACTCGACCCGGTTCCCGGACCGGAGCCAAATCTACGAAAACTACCCCATCAGGAAAATCCTTCAGCAGTCCCACTGCTGACTGCTGGGCAAGGCGTGGTTTGACCTACACGAGGTGCGCCTACTAAATTTAGTAAGCGCACCCCGTCATCACGTAAGAGCGTATGGATTTGTGTTAGTTCCATCTGTCTCCCCACGAAGCTGGTGGAGGAAGCGTCAGATTCTGGACTACGTTCGTATGGTGCGCCAAGCCTCTAGCCATTCGTCAGGCTCGTAGATGCTGTGTCTGCTTCTAGGGATACGGCTGTTGCGCGCCCCGTTGATGGGCATCGGGCTGGACGCTACAGTGGAAAGAATTGTAGTGTCTGCAAGTGGAAGAACCATGGTACCCACAGATATTACGTCTGGCACGCGGTCTGTACTCGTTGTCAGCCTCACCGACAACTGGGTCAGTATTATAGGGGCTGCCGCCAGGC
>CAWEQU010000017.1:0-123794 GCA_963811305.1 uncultured Chloroflexia bacterium | reverse complement strand
GCATGGGAGCGATGGAGCTAGCTGACTCGAACGGGCGACCTGCTAGGTGCCTCTGCTTGACCTCAGCGCCGTCGAGGGCCCTCGATGCGGTCGCCGGCCAGGTAGCTGGAAGGTGACGCGACTGCGCTGCTGCGCCGCGGCATGAACCAAGAGCGCAGTCAGCGCGCCAGCTGCCGCTTGTCGCGCAAAGCGCAACTCGAGTTCTGAGCAGCCGGGCTGCTCCTGGCAGGCGATAGCAGCAGTGCTCGACGACGCTGCGATCAAGTGGTTGGCGGCCGTCTCACCCACATCGGACGATGCCGTGATGGGGGTGGCGTGGTCGAGTGGGCTCGGACGAAGATCTGGAGGCCCGCGAGTGAGCTCGGTTAAGCACAGTGGCGCGACGCGCCCCGTGGCGATCGAAGACGACGCCGCAGGTGCCGAACACAAGCCGTCCGGAGTGCGGCGAGTGCTGCACATCGTTGGCGCTGTCGTGGTGGTGCTCGTCCTGCCCGCGCTGGTGATCGACGCGTTCGTCGGGGAACTCGGGGTCTCGGCGATGTTCACCGGGGTGCTGCTCGGCGCCGTCGGAGCGAAACTCGGCGGCACCCACCGCATGCTGTACGTCGCCCCGGCACTCGGAGTCGCGGGAGGGCTCGGCGCGTATACCGCGTATGACTGGTGGTGGGTGGCCCTGCTGGCCGCCGCGGGTGTCATTGCCGGCGCCGGGATCAGGTTCGGGTGGTTTGCCGCGCTGCTGATGGTCCCCTATGCCGCCACGTTCGTCACGCCCGTCTCCACGGTGACCGACGCCGTGATCTACGGTGCGATCCTCGCGATCGCGGCGCTCTATGGCGTCGTCTTGGCGCGACGGTTCGGCGCTCCAAGGATCGTGGATGGCGATCACCTTGCCCCGCGCGTCGCCGCCGGGGTGGCGGGCATGTTCGGACTCGTTCTCGGTGCCACCGCGGCGATCGGGGTGGCGCTGGGCTGGACCGAGCCCTACTGGGTTCCCGAGCCGGTGCTCATCTTGGTCCTGTACATCATCATGGGCAAACGCGACCGCATCCGCGGCAAGGCAACCGGCACCGCGCTCGGAATCGCCGCCGCCGTCCCGATCGCCATCATCTCGCCGCCTCAAGCCGTCCTCACCACGATCGGCATCATCGCCTTCATCATCGCGCTCACGCAGGCCAAGACCTACTGGCTGATGTATGGCCTCTACACCTTCTCGCTCGTGCTCCTGCTCTCCGCACCCGGCAAGGTCGGTTACGAGGCCGAGGAACGCGGCGTTGAGATCCTCGTCGGTATCGGCCTGCTCGTCGTCGGCCTGGCCGTCGTCCACGCTCTGGGCGCACGCGAAGCAAAGCGCGACCCACAACCCGAGCTCGCGCCCGGCTGATCGCCGGGATCCGGTCCGCGGTTCATCGCGGAGCGTCGTCGAGGTGCCCGCTGATGTTCTTGAGCGTCGCTTCGATCGCCTCCAGACGCGTGCTCATCTGATCGAGCTTCGCGGACACGGTGTCGGTTCTCGTGGCCTGCAGGCGGCGCCGGCCGGACTCGATGAACATTGACGTGATCGCGGCGGTGATGACGGTCAGGAAGCCGATCCCGACAACCATCACGAGCGCGGCGATGAACCGTCCCATCGTGCTCGTGGGCACGAGGTCCCCGTAGCCGACGGTCGTGACGGTTTGTATGCCCCACCACAAGCCGTCACCGATCCCGGGGTAATTCTGCTTGTCGGTGAGGTGGATCAGCACCCCGCTGATGATCGTCAGCAAGACGGTGACCCACGAGATGATCCACGCCGCCCGCCCCGTGGTCAGGGGCTTGCGCGAGAGGATCCTCATAGCGTGGGGATGAGCTGACTTGGGGGCGGTTGCCTTCCCTTCAGGCGTGGACATGGCCCGTGACCTCACGATCGGGCGGAGACAGGACATTGAGCGCAGGAGCAGATCAGATCACGCCGAGGCCGCGCCACGTTCGACTATCGAGTTGAGGCATAACCAGCAGCGACGCACGCTGCCGCCTCGACTGCTGGTTTGGACGACGGATGAAAGTCAAGTCGGCTTGCTCGACCGCCGCCTGTCGTGGAAGAGTTCGGTGGGCGCGGGCGACGACGAGTCAAAGCGCAGACTTGGGCCTTGGGGTCTGCCGCGCGACTTGCTCCTTCGAGGAGCCATTAGATGCGCGGCCCGGTGTCGCGCTCGCGCCCTCTTGCTGCTGGCGGTCTTTGACGGTGCGTTCGTAGGCGCGCTGGGCCTGGAGTGCGAGCTCGCGTTCGGCGTGGCGCATCGCGTCGTTGGTCGACCAGATGCCGCGGCCGCCCTGCCGGCGCGGGGCGCCGGCGTGCAGCTCGAGGCGGCGCATCTTCTTCTTGGTCAGCGACGGCTGCGCGAACGCGTAGTCCTCGCCGCGGGTGAGCAGGCACCAGAACAGACACGCGAGCTTGCGCGCTGAGGCGACGATCGCGATCGAGTGCCCGCGGCGCGCTTGACGCGCTGATAGAAGCCGGCGATCGGGCCGGGCTGGCGGACCGTCGACCAGCACGCCTCGACGAGCGCGTGGCGGGCGCTGGCCGAGCCCTGCTTGGAGATGTGGCCGTGGGTGGCGGGCGCGTGCCGGACTGGCGGACGCGCGGGTCCAGGCCGAGGTAGGCGGTCAGCTTGCGCCGGTCGGGGAAGCGGCGGATGTCGCCGACGGCGGCCATGAACGTCGCGGCGACGATCACGTTGACGCCGGGGACGGTCATCAGCCGCTTGACCTCCGGCCAGGACAGCGCCTCGGCGGCGATCAGCTGCTCGACCTCGGCGATCTCGGCGTCGAGGAAGTCGACCTGGCGCACGGCCGAGTCGACCGTCTCGCGCTCGACGACCGGCAGCTGCTGCTCGGCCAGCCAGCGCCGGCCCTTGACGCCGAACAGATCCGACGCCGGCGGGCGATCCTTCAGGCAGCGCATCAACACGGCGTGGATCTCGTTCTTCGCGCGCGAGCGCGCCCGGACGAGCTGCGCGCGGCGCGCGAGCCGGCGGCGCATCGCGCGGATGCGCTCATCCGGCGTCCACACGCCGTCGAGCTCGACCCGCCCACAGCAGCTTGGCCAGCGCCCGCGCATCGAGGCGATCGGTCTTCGCCCTGGCCTGGCGGATCCCGGTGTCGCTCGGCGAGACCACGATCACCCGCGCCACATGCGGCTCGATGATCCGCGCGATCTCCCACGCATTGCCGGTCACCTCCAACGCGACCCAGTCACGCGCATCGAGGCTCTCCGCGAACAGCTCCAGCGCCTCGGGCCGGGTCGGATCCGACCCGCCGAACGCACCTGACCACCATCGACGATCGCCACCTCGCAGAAATCGTCGTGGTCGGCTCGGGCATGGGTGGCGCGACCACGGCACTCGCTCTGAGCCCGCGCGGTGTGGACGTGTTGCTTGCTCGAGCGCGGTGAACGGCCTGCCCCGCGAGCCGGAGAACTGGTCGCCGCGCGCCGTGTTCGTTCGACCGCCGTTACAAGCCGAGCGGAGACACTGGCTGGACGGCCGGGGCACGAGCGTTCCGGCCGGGCGTGCACCACGTGGTGGGCGGCAGCACCAAGGTCTACGGCGCCAGCCTGCCCCCGGTGCGTGAGTCAGGACCTGGGTGCGGTCGAGCACCTCGAGGGCACCTCGCCGGCCTGGCCGTTCACCTATGCCGACCTCGAGCCGTTCTACGCCGAGGCCGAGCAGGATGTACCGGGTGCACGGCACCAGCCGGCGAGGACCCCACCGAGCCGTGGCGGTCCACGGAGTACCCGTTCCCCGCCGCTCCCCGCACGAGCCGTACGTCGCCGACCTGGCCGACCGGTTGCGCACCGCCGGTAGTGCACCCGAGCGCCCAACGCGATGGGTGTCGACCGGCGCCCCGGGCGGGACCTGCGTTCGCTGCCGAGACTGTGCGGTTCCCCTGCCTACGTGGGGGCCAAGAGCGACGCCGAGACGTGCGCGGGTCGACCCTGCGCTGGCGACCGGCAACGCCCGGCTGGCTGACCGGCGTACGAAGTCAGGAGGGATCGTGACCGACACGCACCGGGCGCCGGGTCGACCACCTGGTGGCCGACGGTCCGGGACGAAAGCGATGGGAGGTCACGCGGAGGAGCGGTTGCCGTGCTCGCTGCCGGGGCGGTGAGCTCGGCGGCCCTGCTGCTCGGGCTCTGCCGACGACCGGCACCCGCGTGGGGTGGCCAACTCCTCGGACCAGGTGGGGCGCCGGTTCATGATGCACAACAACGCGCACGTGGCCGCGAGTGGACGTGCACCGCCGCAACGACGTCGTGTTCCAGAAGACGCTGTCGGTCAACGACTGGTACCTCGACGGCGGCGACGGCTGGCCGCTCGGGTCGCTCCAGCTGATCGGCAAGGTGCAGGGCGTGATGATGAAGAGCTGAGGCGACAAAATAGGTGCCGCTGGCCCGTGCTCGACCGGGTGGCGAGCGCGCAGCGTCGAGTGGCTGGTTGATGGCCGAGGCCTGCCCGCGCCGGAAGAACCGGGTCACGGTCTCGGCATCGGAGGGTCGGATGACCACGGCACGTGACGCGGTAGGGACCTCGGGGACCCACCGGCGGGGGCTCACCGACGGGCGAAGCGGTTGCTGCGGGACGCCGGCTACGACCTGGTCGCGACCCAGCACTTCGACATCAGCATGAACAGCCATCAGTGCGGCACCGTGGTCTGCGGCTCCGACCCCGCGACCAGCGTGCTCGACCCGTGGTGCCGGACCCTGGGACGTCGAGAACCTGTGGGTGGTCGACGGCGGGGTTCTTCCCGTCGTCGTCGGCGGTGAACCCGGCGCTCACGATCGCCGCCCAAGCACTGCGGGTAGTAGGCCGAGTCCGACCTGGCCGGCTAGCAGGGAGTCGTCATGCACAGGAGCCCGGTAGTCGCCACGCTCGCCGTCCTGGTCGCCGGCTGCACCGGGGGCGGTGACGCCACCACCGCGGGCGGCCCGAGTTCGCCGACCCCGTCCAGCTCGTCGTCGTCGAGCGCTGAGGTGCCCGCACTTGTCGGGGAGTGGCAGCGGCTCCCAGCGCTGCTCCGAGCTGGTGGGACTCCTGCGGAAGGCGGGCATGCAGGCCGCGGTGCCCGAGATGCTCGCCGAGGACGGCTGGGTCCTCGGAGTCGAGGATCCCGGCCAGATCGACGACCGCCACCCGTGCCGGGGTGCGGTCGCCCGCAAGCACTCGCACTTCTTCACCGCCGACGGCCAGTTCGGGTCGCGCGACGCGTGGCAGCGGATCGAGTGATATCTGTCCAGGTCCGCTCGGGCGAAGGAGTGCAGCTGCGATGAAGATCCTGGTCGGGGCCTGGCCCGGGTACGGGCACCTGCTGCCGATGGTCCCGCTGATCCGGGCCGCCGAGCGGGGCGGCCACGAGGTGGTCGTCACCTCCGGCAGCGACATGGCCGGGCTGGTCGAGAACCTCGGTGTCACCGCGCACGCCTCCAGGGCTGACGCGGCCGCCCTCAGCGCCTCCGCCCGCATATCGGTTACGTTCCACAGGACGACATAGTACACGAGCAACTTACCGTCTTCGAGGAGTTGATGTACGCCGCCGAGCTACGCCTGCCCGCAAGCTTCACCCTGGATGAGCGCGAGACGCGGGTGAACGCCGTGCTCAAGCAGCTACGCTTGGTCCCCCAGAGCCGCCAGCGCATCAACAGGCTGAGCGGCGGCCAGCGCAAACGTGTAAGTATAGCGGTAGAGCTATTGAACCGCCCTGGCATATTATTCCTGGACGAGCCGACGGAGGGCCAGGACCTGGCTTTAGAGCAGAGCCTGATAATGATGCTCCGCAACCTGGCTAACGACGGCACGAGCATCGTCCTCATAAGCCACCGCCTCAACTTCCTCGATTACGCCGACTACGTAGGCTGGCTTGCCCCTGGAGGGCATCTCGTCTACTTCGGGCCGCCTGACGAGCTGGATGACTATTTCGGTATCAACCAGGGCTTCTCTCCGGCGCGGCGGTATGCAGCCGTGTATGACCGCCTGGAGCACGTTCCCGACCCGGCGCGGCTGGCAGCAGAGTTCAAGCAAACACGCCACTACCAGGAGCACATAGCGAGCCGCCTCAAGTATTCGATGGCGCTCTCCTTCGCACAAACCCCTGAACAAGTGGCCCCACAGCCCACGCCTTCTATACCAACTGGCGTGCAGCCATCCGCACCCGCACAGGGCGATGGTCATTCCGCGTCTCCTGCGCCTGGTGTGAGGCCAGCGCCGCCCTTACCCAAAGTGGGATCACCCTCGCAGGGCACGGCGTCTCAGCAGTCACCTACCCAGCCGCCACCCCAACAAGCCGCACGCCCACCGATACCGCCACCGTTCCAGCAGAGCCACCATCAAGCAGGCTCCTGGACGGGCGGTAGTAGCGTCGCACCTCCTTCGCCTCAGCCGCAAGTTGGATATCCTGGCGCGGCACCGCATCCCGCGCCTCAAGGGGTGCAGATGGCAGTAGCAGGGGCGGTAGCTATGCCTGCTGTGGGGGGGTCGCAGGCACAGGCCCCGCCCGTGGCGCAGAGGCAGCGTCGCCAGTTTCGCACGCTATTCAAGCGTGATTGGGCTATCGCGCTCTCGGACTGGTCCTTCCTGGTGTTAATGGTCGTGCAGCCCTTCATAATCGGTATTCTGCTCAATATCCTGTCGAACCCGGGTATGTTCGGCCACCCTGCGCAACCCGACCAATCTCTGCTCGACCCTCTGCGCCGGGGCGGGTCTATAGCGGGTCTTCTGGGGAGATTAGACAATGAGTTGGCGCGAGTATATGACGCCTCGACCATCCTGGCGCGCGGGCAGATCATCATCTTCGCGTTGAGCGTGAGCGCGGTCTACCTGGGGGTGCTGCTGGCGATGCGCGAGCTTGTGAAGGAGCGGAGCATCTACCGGCGCGAGCGTATGGTGGGGTTGCGGCTTGGACCTTATCTGATGTCCAAGATAAGCGTGCTGACGGTATTCAATACCTACCAGAGCATAGTGCTGATCCTCTTCGTGCTGGCTGCCGCGCCTGTGGCTACCAGTGGCGCTCTCCTATCGTGGGCACCCGTCGAGATGTTTATTACTATCTTCCTCACCTCGTTCGGGGGGATGACGCTGGGGCTGCTCCTCTCGGCCCTGGCGCGCACGCAGGAGGTGCTGGGCGCGCTGGTGCCCCTGGTGATAATCCCGCAGTTTATACTGAACAAGACCGTGATTGCCCTTCCCGCCATCCTGGAGCTTCCCTCCAGGCTGATGTTCACTACGTGGTCGTCGGAGGCGCTGGGTCGTCGATTGGGCTGAGCCGCGATTACCTGCACAGCTTTGCAGCCTTCCCAGGCGACCTGATGCAGGCGAGCATGTCGCGTCTCTTTCTCAACGTGCCTTTGAACAACGCACAACCTCCCCTGCCGAACCTGCCGGACTACAACCCGGATGCCGGACATCTACTCACGAGGTGGGGGGCGCTGGTAGGACTGAGCGTCTTCTTCTTAGCGCTGGCGTGGTGGCGGCAGAAGCGGCGCGATAAGTTCCAGGGGAAGTCAGATCGAGTTTAAAGTTCAAAGTGCAAAGTTCAAAGTCTGAGGGGGTGTCCAAAAGTGTAAGGTAAAGTGTAAAGCAATGAGTGTCATTCTGAGTGGTGCATCTTGCAAGTTGATGTTAAAAAGCGAACATAAGTATTGTAGGGGCGGGTCCCCGTGCCCGCCCTCTGTTCCAATCCCGACCTTGACGGCTTACCAACAGGGCGGGCACGGGGACCCGCCCCTACAATAACTACACCTATTTGCAAGATGCACCACTGAGCGAAGCGAAGAATTTAGGGATTTTTACCACAGTACACGCCCAGAGATTTTAGATTCTTCGCTTCGCTCAGAATGACAGGTGGAGAGTTACAGTTCTTGGACACCCCCTCAGGGTGTATAACAAGGGGACACTCTTTATACATTCGTCATTACGCACCCGCTAAGATAATTCGCAAGTAGCGCAGCCAGGAGGAAGGGAGAGTATGGACAAAGATACCAATGAGAGCCATGTCGAGGACGAAGGTTTGGACGCGGAGTCTCATTTCGATGAGACTACGGATGCTGAGCTTGTCGAGGAAGCATATGTCGGCGAAGAAGCTATTGGGGAGGGTGAGATCTCGACCTGTTGCCCCTCGCCCACCGACCCCGCAGCCTGCACTCCTGGGGCTGTTAGGGTTATTGCTGCTCGCAGGGTTAGGGCTGGTCATCTGGGGACTGCTCACCTCGCGTTCCGGTTCCGGCTCGCCTGTACTCGCGGTGCCATCGGCGCAAGCTCTCCTCACCCCTATTGGGCCGCTCGACCCCAAGCTCCAATCGGTCCTCACAGACTTGCAGGCCATATACGTGCGTGACGGTGCGGATGCGGCTCGCAAGTTCGCCGAGAGCCGCCTGCTCATAGACCCCAACGGCCTGATACGCCTGACTATAGAGCTTGATACCGAAGATAAAGCCGCGCACGACGAGGTAGCCGCGCAGCTAGATGCCTGGGGCGTGAAGATTGATAACCGCAACCGCATGTCGATGGACGTATCGTTCACGTTGCAGCAGGTTGGTGACGCGCTGGCGATACCGACGGTGGGCGTGGGCACGCCTATAGCCATCCCTACCAGCCTGATAGGTGGAGACCTGCCCCCCACGATATTGAATGGCATGGCCCACCTCAAGCACGTATCTCGCGTGCTCCAGGCCACCAAGCCTGATACGGATAGCATACCCTTCATGCCCCCTCTCGTGGTGCGCCCAGAAGGGGTAGATAAAGCCCACGCCAACGCCTGGCAGCAGCAGGGCTTCACAGGCAAGGGGATGAAGATAGCGGTACTCGACCCCGATGGATTCTACGGCTATAAAGAGATGCTCGGTGAGGAGTTGCCGACCGAGGACAAAGTACACGTCATGGCATTCAACGCCTCCCACAGCATCGAGGGGAACCCGCAGGCCCTACCGAAGCACCGCTGGCACGGGGCCGCCTGCGCCGAGATAGTACACGCGATGGCCCCCGATGCGGAGCTATACCTTGCGTCATTCGATACGTTCGGGAGTGAAGAGCAAGCGGTCCAGTGGGCCGTTTCGCAGGGGGTAAATATCATTTCGGCCTCTTATGGCTCAAATTACTATCCTACCGACGGCAAGACCGCTCCAACGACCCTCCTCGTGGACAAGACGACCCGCGAGAACGGCATATTCTGGGCCATCTCGTCGGGCAACGAGGCGGACGGCCATTACCGGGGGGTCTTCCAGGCGGGGCAGGACGGCGTCTCCAACATCTTTTACAACGGCGAGGCGCGCTTCAAGGTAAAAGTTGCTGCCGGGGAGATGAAGATATTGCTGCGCTGGGACGATTGGCAGGAGCGCACGGTAGACTACACGTTCCTCCTATTAGATGAAGATGGCAAGGAGATAGCTGCCAGCCGGGACGTGCAGAACGGCCCTCCCTCAGTGCCCGTCGAGCTGATACGGTACAACGCGCCCAACGCAGGCACTTATTACCTGGCGATAACTGCCCCGCAAGGCACAAAGGGCGTTACCTTTGACATCTTCCTCAAATCAGGCGCGGTGGACTTTGAAAAGTACGTGGCAGGTAATAGCGTGGGCAGCCCAGGCGATTCGACGACTGCTCTCACCGTGGGGGCCATCAACTGGCAGAGCGAGCAGGTAACCGGTTATAGCTCGCAAGGTCCGACCGACGATGGGCGGATCAAGCCCGACATCGCGGCGCACTCAGATATGGCTTCGCGCACTTATAGCAGGGACAACAGGGTATTCAGCGGCACTAGCGCGTCGGCCCCACTGGTAGCGGGAGCGGCGGCGCTCGTGTGGAGCGCCAACCGCGCCTTTACAGCCCGACCAGGTGAAGGCCTTTCTCATGCAGCGAGCAGTAGACTCCGGCGATGCCGGGCCTGACCCTGCGTATGGAGCGGGGCGATTGGAGATGGGTCCGGCACCCAATGACAACCCCGTAACGCCGCAGACACCCGGCCCTGTGACGCCGATTACGCCCGTCCCCCCTCCAGCCTGGAACGCAAGGCGGTAGCGGTTCCAACGACACTACGCTATGGATAATAATCGGTGGTGGGATGATGGCCCTCGCTCTGCTGGCAGGCACCGGCATCTGGCTACTCACGCGCAGGCAGGCGCGCCTCCAGCCCGCTTATGCCATGCCCGGCCCTGGAATGCAGTATGGGCAGTACCAACAATACCCGCCTCAGCAGCCCCCGCCCGGATATTATCCCGGCCAACCACCAGGTCCGGGGCAACCTCCTCCCCTGCCGGGTGGCGTGAGGCCGCCCATGCCACCGCAACCGCAACCGCCTCAGTACGGCGGGCAGCCAGGCGCTCCCCCGCCTCCGAGACCTCCCACGCCCGGCTATGGACCGCCACCCACTCCGGGGCAGGCTGGACCTATGCCTCCAAGTCCCGGCCACCTGTGCCAGGAATCGCGCAGGGTAGTCCTCCCCCGCCTCAAGGAGTCCAGCCGCCAGCACCCAAGGCCGCCCATGCCTCAACCGCAAGCTCCTGGGCAAGCGACGCCTCCGCAGCCTCCCCCTGTCGCCCCCATGCAGGGTGGACCTATGCCTCCGCAGCCGCCAGTTACGGGGCCGGGTGGCAGGCCCGCGCCGCCACCTCCCAGGCAGTCATCCCCCTGCCCAAGCTGTGGCGTATGTTGAAGCCAGGCGCTACGCAGTGCGATAACTGCGGTTGGCAAAAGTCTCAAGAAACTGTTTAACAATTGTAGGGGCGAGGCTACCTCGCCCTGTCCCCTAGAGATGGTGTATCTCGAAGAGGACAAGTCTCGTACCAGGGCGAGGCACGCCTCGCCCCTACATTGAATTCTCCTGGTGAAGTGAATAGAGAAAAGGACGTAAGGGGTGGAGAAGCTATGAATAGTGATCCTACGAATGAGGAAAAGCTGGAAGAGGAAGGTGTTGGCGACGATGTATTAGCCGAAGAGGGCGAGCCTGAGAGCGATCCCGGAGATGGCGGGAAGCGGACGCGGCAGCAAGCGCGCTTTATGGCCTGATTAGGGCTGCTGCTCGTGACGGGCATCGCGCTCATTGTGTAGGCATGACCGCAGGCGGCAGGTCCAACACGTCGGCTACACCTTTCGCCATACCCTCGGTGAGCGCGTTCCCGCAGACCGACCCTGAGCTGGCATCGGTGCTCACCCAGCTACAGGCGATATACGTGCGTGAGGGAGAGGCGAAGGCGCGTGAGTTCGCCGAGAGCAGCAATCTCATTGACCCCGATGGCAGGACTCATCTCACGCTCGACCTCGACACCGAGGATACGGCTGCGCAGGATGAACTGGTGAGGCAGCTTGAGGCTCTGGGGGTGAAGATAGACAACCGCTTCAGCAAGTCCCTCGACATCTCTTTCACCCTGGAGCAATTGGGCAAGGCGCTGGAGATACCGACTGTCGGGGTGGGCACGCCGATAGCTCTACCGACCAGTATCAGCCCCGACGACCTTCCTCCCACTCTCCTGCAAAAGCTGGCGGACCTCAAGCACGTCTCTCGCGTCGCATCCCTAGAGAGCCGATGCTCCCCTACGTGCCCGCGGTGCCCCTGCTGGTGCAGACCCCGGAGGGGGTCCAACTGGTCCGCGCAGACGCAGTGGCAGCGGCAGGGTTTCACCGGGAAAGGGCTGAAGATAGGGATTATCGACGTTGGCGGCTTCCTGGGGTACAAGGATATGCTTGGTGAGGAGCTACCTAAGAACTGTCGTGGTGAAGGCGTTCAATCGCTCCGGCAATATCGAGGGGAACCCCGGCGTGGACGACTTTGACCGGGTGCATGGCACCGCCTGCGCGGAGATCATTCACGCGATGGCCCCCGACGCGGAGCTATACTTCGCGGCCTTCGACAGCAACGAGGAGACCGCCATAAAGTGGCTCGAGTCTCAGGGCGTGGACATCATATCCGCCTCTTACGGAGGTCACTATTACCCCAGCGACGGCAAGACCAACCCCGCCATACGCCTCATCAACCAGACCCACGACCGGGGCATCTTCTGGGCCCTCTCAGCCGGTAATGAGGGAAAAGACCACTACAAGGGACGCTTCAAACAGGGAACTGATGGGCTGAACATCTTTTACAACGGCTCAAATGCGCTCGGATTTACGGCCTCCCGTGCAGGCAGTGTGACAATCACTTTGCGGTGGGATGACTGGGAGGCAAGCACGGTAGACTATAACCTGTACTTGCTGGACAAGAATCTGAAGAGGATAGCTACAAGCGATGACATACAGCAGGGTCCGCCTACCGAGTTCTGTGGAGTTCATGCGCTTCAATCTTCCTTCTGATGGGCAATATTACATAACTGTCGGTGGTATGCAGGGCGTGAAGGAAGTCGATTTCGACATATTCACGCGCGGAGCGATAGAGCTGGAGAAGAGCATCGCCAGTGGCAGCATTGGCAGCCCTGGGGATGCCGCGGGTGCGCTCACCGTCGGAGCTGTCCACTGGGATGAGAACACTATCGCCAGCTACAGCTCGCAGGGGCCAACTGATGATGGGCGGGTCAAGCCTGAAATTTCGGCCCCTGCTGGTGTTACCTCGCGCAGCTATGGGCGGCTCGGTAGCGCCTTCTATGGCACCAGCGCATCCGCGCCCTTCGTAGCGGGTGCGGCAGCCCTGGTCTTGAGCGCTAACCCCAACATGAAGCCGGACGAGGTGCGGGATTTCCTGCTCCAGCACGCGAAGGATATGGGCGACCCTGGGCTTGACAATACTTTCGGGTATGGCTTGCTCGATCTAGGCACCGGCCCGAACGCCGCTGCCACAGGCACGCCAGAGCAGCCTACGTCTGTGCCTCCTGACGCAAGAGGCCATCGTGACCGAGCAGCCTCCTACCGAGGTCGCGCCTACGGAACCGGCCCCTACGGCAGTCCCTGTTGTGCCCACTCCCAGACGGCAGCCTACGGCCGCGCCCATACCCCCCAACACAACGACGAACTCCGGGGGAGGAATTCTATGGATGGCGGTGCTGGGCGGGAGCATGGTGGGCGTGAGCCTGATTGTCGGCCTGATCTTGCTGATAGCCGGCAGGCGAAAGAAGTCTAATCCACCTCCGGGCTATAGCTGGCCTCCGCCACAAGGTGGGGCATACCCCCAGCAGCCACGACCTCAACAATACCCGCCTGGCTATTACCCCGGCCAGGGTGCGCCTCCCCAAGCGCCTCCGGGCAACTGGCCGCCACCACAATCCCAGCCCCAGTATCCACAAGGGCAATACAGGCAGCCCCCTCCAGGCTACCCTATGCCTCCGCCTGGGCAGCAGCCCGGCTACCCGCCGCAATATCCGCCGCCACAGCAGCCGCAAGGGGGCTATCCCCAGCAGCCGCCCCCACCTGGGTACGGCCCGCAAGGCCAACCCGTCCCGCCCGGACAGGGCCGTCCTCCTCAACCGGGGTACCCGCCTCCGCCCGGCTATGGTGGTCAGCAAGGCCAACCACTCCCGCCTGGCTATAGACCTCCCGCGCCCGCGCTTCCCTCTTACCCACAGCCTCAGCCGCCGGGCGCGCCTCCACAGCGACCCCCGCAGCCTCAACAGCCGCAAGGGGGCTATCAGATGCCGCCCCAGCAGCCACAACCTCAACAACCTCAACAACCTACAGGGCCAGGAGGTCGACCTATGCCGCCTCCCCCGAAGGGTGCTGCCTTATGTCCAAACTGCGGGCGTATGCTGAAGCCAGGAGCGGGGCAGTGCGATAACTGCGGCTGGCGCAAGCCTTAGAAAATCTTCATTGTTGCTGAATAAAGAATGGGTGGTTGCGCAACCACCCATTCTTTATTCAGTGATAGAGTTGCTATCCCCTCAATCGAAGTGCCGGGGCTGTTGCCACGTGCGATAGGCTGCTGTATCCTAGGTTGGACGTTTCTGGGTGCGGGCGACGGTTTGCCTATCACGCCCGTGGCCCATAGGATACCTATGACAATCATTATTATCACGAGCAGAGCGACGATCCCTGGCCAGGGACTCGACGCTCCCGGTGAAGCGTTCCCCGCGCCAGCCGGTACGGTAGAGCGTGGGGGAGGCGGCGCGGGTGTTGAGCCGGTGTTGAGTGTGGGTGCAGTTGGCCCTGAGGGCTGAGGCGGCATGCTCGATTGCCCCATCTTAGGTGGAGGTGCCGCCGTCTTGCCCGATGTGTTGAGAGTCGGTTGCGGGCGCGTCAGGGGCGGGGGTGCGGGCGCGCTCTGCCCGCTGTTCGGTTGTGACCCCGCGCTCGTGCCGGGAGATTGTGATGACCGGTGGCGTCTGTTGCGCTCTCGGCCACGAGCCAGGCGGGGCGATTGGAGGGCGCGTCGATGGGGGTGGCTGCGCGCCCGTCTGCACGGGTGCGGTCACGCCAGGGGGTAAGGGTGGCGGCGGGAGCGATTCGGCTTGCTTTTGAGGCGCAGCAGAGCCGGTCTTCGCCATCATCGAGCTTCCGCACGCCTGGCAAAAGACTTTCCCCTCAGGATTGTCGGCCCCGCAGGAGGGGCATTGGGCGCTTGCTTGCATTATGTTATGGGTGGACGACGGACGACAGACGATGGACGATGGACGACAGACGATGGACGATGGACGATGGACGATGGACGATGGACGATAGACGATGGACGATGAAACGTGAAACGTGATTACAGCGAATCAATAAAACCTTTGTGTTCTTTGTGTCTTTGTGTTCTTTGTGATTAAATCATCACGCATCACGTTTCACCGACTATCGACTACCAATGCACCACCACAGTGGTCCCCATCGGCGTCCAGTTGTAGAGAGTGCCTGCTATGCCCAGGGGGAGGTTGACACAGCCGTGGCTCATGGGGCGGCCAAAGTTGTTGTGCCAGTACGCGCCGTGGATTGCGTAGGCTCCGTAGAAGTACATGACGTGGGGCACGTTGGGCAGGTCGTAGCGGTCACGCCCGGTCCCTCCGCGCATCCTTTGCGACCTGATCTTGCTGTACACGCGGAACGTGCCCTGCACCGTCGGGTAGCGGCTGGTGCCGGAGCTGATGCGCGTTGAGTAAATGACGGTCCTGCCCGCGTATGCCCGGAGAGTTTGCGAGCTGAGGTCTATGTCTATCCACTTGTAGGTCGCCGCGGCGGGACGCGCGGATGTACTCTCAGGGATGCTCGCCTGTCCCGAATCGAGCGGCGAGGCATAGGCGCTCCCACCAAGTGACGAGCTAACGAGCACCCCGGCCAGCAGCCCTGCCAGGATGCATCTACCCAACTTGCTAGATAGGACGGCGAATATCCCTTTCATATTAGGCTCCTCTGGTGAAATAGAGTATCTTATATAAGTGAGTACCTTTAAGGGTGCTCGTGCTTATATTAGCACCAGATTGTCCCATAGTCAATAGGTTTCTACGACATTTTACGTAAATAGGGGTCAGGAATCAGGAATCAGGAATCAGGATTAGTGAAGTGTCTTGCGTAGCTACTAGACTGCTGATTCCTGATTCCTGACCCCTATCTCCTATTTACTCACCTGCACGTTATAGCCCACCGTCACTACGCGTCCCTCGTAGCCGAACTGCACCCAGAGGCGGTAGAAGCCTGGCTGCATGAAGGTGTGGGTGAATTGCAGATTGGGGCCGAACTTCGTGGGGGGTGTGGGCATCGCCATGCTGCCCATGTTCATATTGGTCATATCGCCCGACATCGCGCCACCTGGCACGTCGCCATGCGTATGCGCGAACTGCATAGTGTCGGCGCTAATCAGCACTACATGAGCAGGCGCGCCCAGGAACGGTTCCAGGGTGGTCACAGGGTTACCATCTTTGCTGACGCTGAGGGTAAAGGTCGTTGCCGACCAGCGGCGTATCCTCTGGGGGTTTGCATTCAGCACCATCGTCAGGCCGTCTACCTGCTGGGGCTGGCCGAGGGTTGGGGTGAGTGTGGCGTTGGCACCTGCTGAAGGGCTTCCGGCAGCCGTGATGCCATTGCGCTCAAGCTGCATCTTGCCGTCCGCCGTGAAGAACTCGTTGAAGAGGAGATAGTCACCAGGGATGGGGAGGCTATCGGCCACCGAGTAGCGGCCCTCGCTCACGTAAATTGGGTGGATGTGGGCGAAGTGCTGCAAGTCCTTGCTCACGACGATGAGGTGCATGAGCTTCTCATGTGTCACCTGTAAATCGCCCGGCTCGACCGGCTTTCCGCTCACATCATGGAGAGTGTAGGTTACTGTAAAGGGGGAATTAGCCTGCAATTCGGCGGGGTTCGTCGCCACGCTGGACTTGAGAGACCCGCCATACACTGTTATCAGCCGCCCACCCGCGCCTCCACCTTCGCCATGCTGGTGGGTATGCCCCGCAAGCGGTTGCGAGGGGTCCCTGGTAGGCGGCGGGGGGACGGGGAGAGATGGGCCTGCACAGGCCGTAAGCACAGGTATAATGGTAATAATGCAGATTATGAGACGAAGGACGAAAGACGAAGGACGAAAAAGCATAACTTCGTCCTTCGTCTTTCGTCCTTCGTCCGGTCTCGCGGACAGGTGTCGAAAAGCCATAGCGTTACTGGAATGCGCTATCTAGCATACAGCCGTCCACGCCCTCCTCCAATCCGATCTCGAACGCACGCAAGCGCTGCTGAGGCTGGCCGTGCGCGCCCTCTATGAACCAGGGGAGGTCGCTGTCGTCGCCCGCCTTGAAGAGGGAATTGGCCCCTTCGTCCAGGTCTCCTTCATCAAGGTAGCCCGCCTCACCCGCATGAGCCTGCCCATGCTCCCGCGAAGCAGTCAGCCTGTAGCTCAAGCTCTATCGTGTATGATGCTCGCCTGTCTATACCGAGATTGTTCTGTACCAGGTGGCCCCACTCGTGCGCGAGGATGGTCACGGGCGCGAAATCTCCATCCGAGTTCGAGCTGGTCCAGGAGGAAGTTGTAGTCGTAGTAGATGCCATGCGAGCCGGGGCAGTAAAAGGCGTTGTTCAGCACCGCCGGGCCGCAAGCCGTCTTCACCTGCTGGGTGTACGCTATGAAGTCAACAGGGGGGCGATAGCGAACGCCACCCTGCTTGAAAGTGGCAGCCCAGAAGCTGTTGATATCCTCGGCGGCGAAGATGAGAAGGGTCTTCATCGTGTCGGGGCAGCCGTCTGTGTCGAATACCTTGTTCTTATTTTCGGGTGCTTTGGGACAGCGGTCCGCGCTATCCCCTATGCCGTCGCCGTCGCGGTCCCCCGTGCGCCCCTTGATATTCGCCAGGTACTTAACTTCGTAGCGGAGGGTGCCCGCCAGCACGAGCATTACGTCGGCGGGTGGCTTTTGTTCCGGGTGTAGCTCCAAGATAGCGCGCTGGAAATACTGCACTCGGTAAGTCTTGCCGTCCGTAGGGCTTTGCTGCATGAATTCATCGGTGATGGGGTAGCCATACTGCGCGAGGCCGCCATTCTTGCGCCAGAAGTCGAGGGATTTGCCGCCCAACCTCTTGCCCGACTCGCGGAACGCTATCGAGCCGGATGTGGTGTTTGGCTGCTGGCCCGTCGCGCCCTTGGGGTATCGCTGCTTATAAAGGTACGTGCCCACAGGCGAGATCAGCACGTTGTTGGGAGGGCGGTTCTCAGGGTGCCATTCGAGTATGCCCCGCTCGAAATACTGCATGACGTACGTCTTGTTGTCCGTCTCGGACTTCTCCTGTAGCTCCGGGGAGATAGGATAGCCGAGGCGGGCCACGCCGCCGTTGTTGTACCAGAAGGTGTAGAAAGTGCCACTTACAGCCTGGGCCGTCTCGCTGAAGTAGTGGCCGAATGCCTGCGGCGATGGCGGTTGCTGAGGCTGCCGCGTCTGCGCGTACGCAGCCTCGCCCGGCCTGAGCGCGAGCATACCGAGGGCAAAGAGTAGGAATAAAGTGAGCTTCCGGGCGTGTCGCCTTGTGCCTGACGTTCTCATCGTGGGTCTTCCTCCGCTACTGGCATTATTGCATGGTGCCTCTCTTTACATCAAGCACATGCCGTGCCTTAAGGACGATGGACGATGGACGATGGACGATAGACGATAGACGATAGACGATAGACGATGGACTAAACACAGAGACACAGAGAGCACAAAGGTAACACAGAGATTATTTTGGGTTACTTAACACCCCTTTACCATTAATAATCTCTGTGCGTCCTCTGTGACCTTCGTGTCTTTGTGTTTATTCTGTCGTCTATCGTCCGTCGTCTGTCGTCGGCGCGAAGCGCGAAGCTAGGGTGTGAATTGCAGGCAGGCATCGGGGCCATTTTCGAGGCCCATGACGAAGGCATCTATGCGCTCCTCGGGCTGGCCGTGCGCGCCGGGCTTGAACCAGGGGAAGTCTATATCATCGCCTGCTTTGAATAGAGAACTCGCGCCCTCTTCAAGGTCCCCTTCCTCAAGGTAGCCCATCTCACCTGCATGTAAAGCCCAGGCTCCCGCGAAGCAGTCGGCCTGTAGCTCCGTCTGGATGGTCAGGAACTGGCCTTGCAAGAACCCCAGGTTACCTTGCACCAGGTGGCCCCACTCGTGCGCCATGATGGTCACGGGCGCGAAGTCGCCATCCGAGTTCAACTGGTCGATCAGGAAGTCGTAATGGTAGTAGATGCTGTGGTCCGCCCCGCAGTAGAAGGCGTTATTGAGCAGAGCGGGACCGCATGGGGTGTTTATCGGCTCGTTGTAGGCTATGAACTGCTCAGGCGCGACGTACTTGGCACCCTCCTGATTGAATTTGTCCACCCAGAAGCTATTGATGTCCTCGGCGGCAAATATGACCAGCGTTTGCAGGGTGTCAGGGCAGCCGTCGGTGTCGAATATCTTGTTGAAGTTCTCAGGAGACCTGGGACACGCATCGTCCTCAACGTCAAGAACGCCGTCACGGTTGGCGTCATCGAGGACGCTATCGCCGTCGGTATCCCCCGGCTTGCCCTTGAGGTTTGATTGGTACTTGGCCCCATAATGGAACGAGCCTAGAAGGGAGAGGAGCACCTGGAACTCAGGCTTCTCGGCGGGGTGGTATTCGAATACGGCACGCTCGAAATACTGGACGGTGTACGTCTTGCCGTCCGTGGGGCTTTTCTCCTGGAACTCGTTGGAGATGGGGAAGCCCTGCTGGGCGAGACCGCCGTGCGTGTTCCAGTACTGGAGGAACCTGCCGCCCAGCCGCTTACCCGTCTCTCTGAAGAGGACTGAGCCTGCGCTAGTGTTGGGCTGCTGGCCCGGCGCGCCATTCGGATACTTCTGCTTGTACAGGAAGTTGCCCAGGAGGGAGAGTAGCACGGGGGTCCTGGGCGTTTCAGGGTGGAATTCGAAGACCGCGCGCTCGAAGTACTGTACGAGGTAATCTTTGCCGTTGGTGTCGGAGCGCTCTACGAACTCCTGGGAGATTGGGTAGCCCTGCTGAGCAAGCTGCCCGTTGTCTACCCAGTACTCCCAGAAGGAGCCGCCTACCGCCTGATTTGTCTCGCGGAAGTAATGGCCAAAAGAATAAGCCGTGTTTTGGGCATAAGAAGGGGCCAGATTGAGGGCGAACAGGCTGAACGCCAGCAACGTCAGCACCGCGAGCCACCGCCTCCTCTTTATATCCCGCTCTCGAAGTAGCATCATTATTCTCCTTTATCCTTAAATTGGAATAGAACCGCTGATGCTATGATAATAGCAAAGATACCAGGCTAAAGGTCCGCACAAAACCCGCACAAATAGACGACGGACGATAGACGATAGACGATAGACGATGAAACGTGAATCCTTAATAAATCTCTGCGTCTCTGCGTCTCTGCGGTAAAATCTATCGTCTATCGTCTATCGTCTATCGTCCGTCGTCCATCAAGGCGTGAAGTCGAAGCAGGCGTAGGGGCCTTCGTCGTAGCCCAGTTGGAAGGCCTGGATGCGCTGCTGTGGTGAGCCGTGCGCTCCCGGCTCGAACCAGGGGAAGTCCTCCTCGTCACCCGCCCTGAAGAGGGAGTTGGCGGCCTCTTCGAGGTCCCCTTCTTCCAGGAAGCCCTCATCTTCGACGTGCCATGACCACGCGCCCGCGAAGCAGTCGGCTTGCTGCTCGGTCTGGAAAGTGAGATAGTGTGGGTCATCCAGTATACCGAGGTTGCTCTGGACGAGATGCCCCCACTCGTGCGCTATGATGATTACAGGCGCGAAGTCCCCTATCTCGTCCAATTCGCTTGCAAGGAAATTGTAGTCGTAGTAAATGCCGTGGTCCCCTCCGCAATAGAAGGCGTTGTTCAGCTCGACAGGCCCGCACTCGGTATCGAACTGGCCGTCCTCCCAATAGGCAGCAAAGATATCGGGTGGCGCGTAATCTACCCCCTCCTCGTCGAAGAAGGTCGCCCAGAAGTTGTCTATATTCTCGGCGGCGAAGACCAGAAGGGTCTGCATTGTGTCAGGACAGCCGTCGAGGTCGAACACGGCGTTGATGTTCTCAAGGAACCTGGGGCAGGCATCGGGACCATCCAGGATGCCATCGCCGTCTATGTCCATCTCAACATCGGGTACGCCGTCTCCGTCAATGTCGTCGGGACTGCCCTCGAGTCTCGACTGGTAGTTGTTCTCATAGCGGAAGCGCCCTAACTGGGAGAGTAGCACCTCGAACTTAGTGCCCGCTAACTCAGGGTGATACTCAAAGACTGCGCGCTCGAAGTACTGCACCAGGTAGGTCTTGCCGTCAATAAGGCTTTTCTCCTGGAACTCGTCGGTGATAGGGAAGCCCTGTTGTGCGAGGCCGCCATGCGTGTTCCAGTAGGTGCGGAACTTGCCGCCCAACCGCTTGCCCGTCTCTTTGTAGAGGACGGAGCCTGCGGTGGTATTAGGCTTCTGATTGGGTGCGCCGTTGGGGTATCTCTTCTGGTACTCGAAACGTCCCAGGAGTGAGAGGAGCACTACGGTCTTGGGAGTTTCTGGGTGGTACTCGAAGACCGCTCGCTCATAATATTGCACGAGGTATTCTTTGCCGTTGGTGTCGGATACCTCGGTGAATTCCTCCGACAGCGGGTAGCCCTGCTGCTCCAGGCCGCCATGCCCGGTCCAATACTGCCAGAACGCGCCGCTCGCCGCCTGGCTGGTCTCCGAAAAGAAATGCCCATAGGCGGTGGGCGCTGCCTGGGCATAGCTTGCGGCTGGCCGGAACGCCAGGAAGCTAAGGGAGGCCATCACCATTGCCGCCAGCCATCTCATCTTCCTCGATCTGTAAGTTGTCGCCATCTCTCTTTTCCTCCTCGCATCCCCTCTAAATAACGGTCGTAATATCGCCTAACATAAGCTGACCTGTATGTAAAGTACCGGCCTCGCTCCAGGCAGGGCAGCGGCGACGGTGACGAAGTAAATAGCCGCCCGACAAAGAGCATGGAAGCCAGCCCGCAAGCACGCACAGCTTCCCGCCTAGTATATCACCTGACCTACTATATATCAATACTTTGGCGCACGTACAACAATGCAAACGCACATAAATTAGAGCCAATTGAAAGGCGTTGGATGTCACTTACTGCCAGCTTCTGCCGTGGTGCTCATCTCAAAAAGGTCCATTGCTGGGTGACCATATCAAAATAGCCAGAAACGCCTGTCTTAGTGTCAAAATACACCTTGTAGTTCAATCCCGCGAAGTTGGCACCATCGGCACCAATGCCAGCAGTTCTACCAGCTTCTATCTTGGTGATGTATATCTCGCCAACGGGTTCCGGACAAGTCCATGTAAAAGAATATTTAGCTCCTTGGTCCTCATCCCAACCCAGCCCCAACGTTTGCAAAGTTGGATTCTCCCAGCGCGTGACTGCGTCCTTGAGGCCCGGCACATACCATTGGGCACCGTTACCTCCGTAAGTGACAATCATCAATGGATCCCACATTGTATAATCTGCATTTGGCACAGAGCCAGCCTGCCACATACTATTCGCTCCTCGCAATGTAGCCGGTCTACCCTGCTGCTGATCTGCGATAGGATTTTCGAGCTGCACTTCTTGTATGAGCTTGGTGTCATCTGGCTGCGGTAACATCACCGAGGGTTGGAATCCAGGCACAGTCTGATAATAAGGCTTCGCTTCTCTTGCTTTGGCTTCCTGCTGTTCCTGCTCTAAGGTCCTTTGCCGCTTCTCCTTCCCACATACCTCGCGTACCTTCAGGTCAATGGAATTGGCCCAATGAGGACCACATATAACCTCGATAGCACCAGTAGTACGGCTGTTGGAGGCAATAATGAGAACGGCTGCGATAAGGATACCTGCCGCTAAGGGTAGAAGCCTCTTCTTACTCGTAGGTGTATCGCGCATTTGATTCTCTCCTCTATCAGGAGTATAGCGAACTAAATCAATTATAGTACGAGAATTATGAAAAGTCAATAGTTGTAAGTAACACTTACACGACAGACGTATCCAATTTGCTAAGTGCTTACGGAAAGCTCGGTATAGGGTCAAATATCCCGAAACTACGGCCAACGAACTGATTTGTATCGAGCTACAGATATACAAATACGCCTCCCTTTGCCTCGGCACAGACAAATATAAGTCATACCGAATTCAGATATTTTAAGGGAGATTCAGTATGACTCATATTTGTCTATGCAGCCGAACAGACTATCTTGCTACGGGGTGATGCAGTAGTAGATTATAGCTTGATGGCCGCTGGAGTCGCCTCTCACTGTGAGCGCCCACACGCCTGGGTGCTGGGCATCATCAGCATCTATCTCATAAGGGAGGGGGCCTATAGTTCCGTCCCGGTTGAGCGACCCCGGGAGGGGTGCCGCGCCGTACAACACTTGGTTATCCGGGCGGGTGAACCAGTATGTGGCCGATTCCCCTGGTTGGAAGCCCCTGATGGTGATTTCTAGCGTGTCGCCCTGTCTGCCACTATTGGGAGTTACCTCGCCATTGACGCTCGGTGGCGCGTTACACGTACCTGCTGGGGCGCGTGTAGGGGTCGGGCCGGGAGAGGTTATCTTGAAGCGCCCTATCGCCTTATTGTGCGTGGTAAGCCCCTCCATCGTTATGCCCCATATACCCGGCGGGAAGGTGCGGTCGCTGTTCAGCCCGATGCCGATCACCCTGCCGTTGCCGTCCGCGTCGCGCTGGAAAGGCGCTTCGAGGACTGCCTGGTCGGGGAGGGTCACGTAGATGCTCACCGTTTCGCCTGGCTGGAAACCGCTGCCTGAGAACGAGAAGGCGGTCCCGCCAGGCCCGCATTCGGGAGTAACAACCATGTTCTGCTGTGCGGGTATCCCTGAGCAGTCGGCGTTGGGATCGGAGACGGTGGTAGCAGTTGGGATTTGGGCGGGTCTGGTTGCCGTGGGGACGGCTGTAGCGTTGGGCACCGGCGTGACCTGTGGCTTGCCCGCATCCCTGTACCGCCAGTCGTAGTAGTGCTGGCCGATGTTGCCCATCTGCACCTTGAAGCCGGGTACGCCGTTGGGCACGTAAGTAACACGCGCCGCTCGAACGCCTGGATCAGCACGTCCTGCATCTCTCCAGCTATCTTCACTTGGCCCAGTATGGCTCGGAGATCGGAAAGCCCGTGGCGTAGAACCAGGGGTTGGATAGCCGGGCATCGCCCGTCTTCCCCGTAGCCGGGTCGAACACCGGCCCGGTCTCATTCAAGAACTCCCAGATGGCGAGGGGTATATTGTGCTTAGTTGTCGGCTCGAAGAAGATGATGTTCACCTTCGGGTAGATAGACTTGGTCGGGTCGTCCCCTACCGTGCCGTTGTGGGTGATGGTAGAAGTAGCATACTGGCCGACCTCGATACGGCGGGGTGCTCGCCCAACTGAGTGTTAGCGACACCCTGGAAGCTGAGGTAGGTGGGAGCGTTCGCGTCGTCCGCGTCAGATGCGAGCGGGATGTCCGCGGGGTAGCGGTCCACATAGGTGGAGTTGCTCGTCTGCATCTTGCCGGAGATAAGCTCAACGGTGAGCAGGCCATTGGTTACGAAGAAGGGGCTGTTGGGGTCGCCGGCAGGGTTGTTAATCTCCATGCGGCTCTTGTCGAAATACTGCACCAGGCGCTTGCCGCCCACACCCTCGGCGTAATCTTCCTGTAGCCCGCCCGTGTTGGGGACCGGACCCCAGTACCATGATCTCCTCACCGCGCCGGAGGCCACCGGCCTGTCGGTGCGCTCCCAGATGCGCTGGTAAGCAGGATTCGCGAAGGTGTTGGTCGTGCTTACGGGCTGGAACGTCTGTGACTGGACCGTATCGGTCTTTACAGTGCCCTGAAGCAGTTTTTCTATGCGCGCTGCACTCCTGGACTCTGACTCGCTCTGCGCGAGTGCGGAGAGGCTAGGAGAGGTCAGGGAATAGCTGCTATTGCCCGATTTTATGGCCGCCGCGCTGCTCCACCCTGCGAAAATGGGTAGCGCAAGCGCGGCTAAAGCTATGTGTGGTAAGAAGCGCCTGGCTAAGTTGTTGGACATGACGGGCTCCTTTTGTTGGTAGCTGGCACAGGCCAATACTACCAGCTACCAGCTACCAGCCGCTTAGGGTGTGATACAGAAGTACATAATCGTCGTGTGTTGGCTGTAAGCACCCTTGAAGGTAATGGCATAGCGTCCCGGTGCCACGCTGAAGTCGGTGGGTATGTCGAAGTAGAACGACCCTGTGTCGGGCACAACGAAGTCAGGGTTTGATGTGCCCGACACGCTCCCGTCGGGGCCTGTGAACCAGAGTGAGAGAGGCTCGTTGGGGGTGAACCCGCCTGTGAAAACACGTATAGTCGTGCCGACACGCGCAGAGGTAGGCTCGGCTCTACTGCCGGGGGTCGTCCCCGATATGTTGCAGCTGCTGCCGGGAGGCTGCGGGGTAGGTGGCACAGGCGTAGGTTGCCCTGTTGAGGTACACTGGCTTACGTTGGCGACTATCTGGAACCAACCTACTGATTGGTGCTTGCTGTAATCGCCCTGCCAGGTCATGGCATACCAGCCCTGCTGTACGCTGAAGTCGGTGGGTATGTTGAAGAAGAACGACCCCGTATCTGGAGATAGGAACTCCGGCTTGGAAGTGCCAAAGACCGAGCCATCTGCCTCCGCAGTGAACCAGAATGAGAGAGGCTCATTCGGCGTGAAGCCTGACGCCTCATAGCGGAACTGAGTGCCCACGACTCCACACCTGGGGAGAACCCTGGCATTCCTATCCACGTGACCCGCTGGAGGTGGATTTTTGGTACTATACTTGGCATCGTAGCGGAATTTGCCAAGCTGCGAGAGCAGCACCTTGAAACGCGGGTCGACGTTCTCAGGGTGGGACTAAAGACGGCTCGCTCGAAGAATTGCACCTTGTAAGTCTTACCATCGAGGGGCGATACCTCGTTGAACTCTTCCGAGATGGGGAAGCCCTGCTGGGCAAGTCCACCGTTCGCGTTCCAGTAGGTGAGGAATATCCCGCCCACCCGCTTTCCCGTCTCTGGGAAGAAGCGCGTGACTGTCGTGTTAGCTACCTGGCCCGGCGCGCCGTTGGGGTATTTCTGCTTGTACTGGAAGACACCCAGGAGCGACAAGAGCACTTCACTAGGCTTGCCTGCGTTCTCAGGGTGTAACTCGAATACGGCCCGCTCAAAGTATTGCACCGTGTAGGTCTTGCCGTCTGTATCGCTCTTCTCCGACATTTCCTCGGAGATTGGGAAGCCCTGGCCGCGCCAGGCCCCCATTGGTGGTCCAATAGGTGAGGAACTTACCCTTGACGGTCTTACCCGTCTCCGGGAATAGGCGGGAGCTGCCCTGAGCAGCGACGGGCCGTGAGGGGAGCGCGGTCACTAGAAGCAAAAGCGCGACGATGGCAGCCAGCCATTGTCCCCTGGATGTTCCACCTGATGTCTTCATAACCTTACCTCCTCCTGAAAATAAAGTGTGCTAAGATTGCTCTCTGAATCTTACGCAATGGCCAGTATAACACTTCCCCCTGTAGAACGACAATGCTGCGATATTTGTCCCTGGCGATTAGTCTGAGTTAGCTTCTCAAGTAGAAGCCCCAGGCGTTACATCGCCCAGGGCTTCGACCCAAAAACGTGAGGGGCTGCCAATGCCCTTTAGGGAATTAGCTTGAAGTAGCCTATGGCCCTGTTGTGAGAGTTGACCCCCTCCATAGTCAGGGCCCTTTTTCATTTACTTGCTCCAGTAATCGGCCACACTGGCTTCGGCCACTATAGGCACCACTTTGAGTATGACCTCCCCGGCGCGCACCATAGCGTCTTCGACTATCTGCTTGACCTCTTCAGCCTGATCGTCCCGCACTTCGACGACGATTTCGTCATGCACGGTATTGACGGTACGGGCATCATAGCCCCTGAGAGCGGTGCGGAGGTATATGAGGGCAATCTTGGTCATGTCTGCGTTGCAGTTGTGTACGATCATCCCGTTCGCCATAAAGCGCCCGGTGTCGCTATTGACCACATCATACATGTCTACCCACTGGTCGGTAATTTCTACAGACTCTACGAGCATCGCCATGCCGTATTGTGGGCTTACGCGCTCCCACCGTCCGGAGTTGCATATCTGCGCTGCCTTTTCCTGTTTAGCAGGGTTGATGAACCCAATCTTCTCGCAGAATAGGGGCATGTCACGCTTCAGCACGCGAAGGTTAATTCTGTGGTGCCGGTTAGTGTAGAGGTTTATCCTGCTGCGTATGCCGAAGAGCAACAAAGCTTCCTGCACTTCTCTGGCCCATGAAAGATGTTTGTCGCCTTGTCCGAAGGTCAGGAGAGGCCTCGTCGGGGTGGACCGTACCGTCTCCATCGAACAGGCCCCTGAGATAAGCTGAAAGGAGGGCACTGTTGCGCCAGACGAAATCTGGAATGCGCTCTTTGATACCAAAAGAGACAAGTTGATCAGCGAGGGTTCTTGATGCCGTTACCAGCATATGAAATCGTGCTGGCTGTTTTTCATTAGTTCTTATACTGTAGCCAACATGTCCGAAATTACTTACCACGCCTGTTAGATAATCGAGCAAAGACTCCTCATGTTCTGCTATCAGTGTTCTTACTGCGCCTCTAGAAATGTTGCCATCCGATGCTAACCTGCCAAGCCATTCGCCCATCTCCTTCAAATCAGTTATAGCAGATACGCTAACATGATTAGCTCTGCTAGCAGGAGACAAAGATGCTATAGCAGAAGGTATATTCAAAGGCAAAGCCCAAGTCCCTATTGGCTTGGTCAGGGCTACTCTATTCTGGGCCCTTATCTCAGTTATAGGCTTCCATTTCCAGACCCACTTATAGCCGTTGTTACAGGCTACAAGGAACTTATGGTCTGGACTGCATTCTATATAATGTCCCCCTCGAAGTCTTACCTTTACCAGTTGTTTTTTGCCACTGTAAGCTACGCTCGCACCTACGAAGTGTTCGCCATCCCACACTGAGATTTGCTCCCCATCTAACGATCCTATAGAGACATATCCTCTCGACTCCTCAAATATTCTACTACCGTAGGTAAGGCAACCCTGGATAGGAGAGTTCTTCCCCTGCCGCTCAATAGCCGCTATCTGCTTGCGCCAATCGTCCTCACTTATACGCTTGAGGCTTTCATCAGGGATGTTGTAGTAACGCTTGCGGCCCAGGGTGGTGGCGCTGTAGCCGTTGCGCACAGAGTCTTTCGCAGCTTTGTCGAGCCATTTTTGCACACCTGGATATGCCTTGAAATAGCGTGAGATAAGCTCTTTGGACTCATCAAGGGTCACGCCGAGGCGCGGGGCCAGCCCACCCGGACCCATCCCGTATGCCAATCCGAAGTTGATGGCTTTGGCGGCGTTGCGTTGTGACTTCTGCACCTCTTCAAGGGGCACGCCAAACATCTGTGACGCGGTGAGGGAGTGGAGGTCGCCGCCGGACTGGAATGCATTGACGAATCCTGGGTCGCCGCTCAGTTCAGCAAGTATTCGAAGTTCTGCCTGCGAATAATCGCAAGTCACGAGCTTATATCCAGGCGCGGCCACGAAGCACTTACGGAAGTCGGACGTGGCGGGTATCTGCTGGACATTCGGGCGAGTACAATTATGGACAACCACGCCATTTGCCAGGAACTCGCTCACACCCTCAATTGACAGGTCATACACCGGCCCTGTGCCATTGGCCTCTATTGAGACAATATAGACGGCGTGTAGCTCCCTTTGCCGGTAGGTTTTCGCCTGCTTCAGTTCCGGCAATTCTCCCCATCTATCTAGCAGCCTATCCAGGGTGGCAACGTTGCTGGGATTGTTCTTATAGAATGGAATAAAAGGCTTCACCGTCTGGCGACTTCCGACAATCAATCCGTATGAAACGGCTTCCCTATAGAGTCTTGCACCGGAGATTTTGATGGGAGTTGAAGACCCCTCGGACTTACGCCCAACCCTGGAAATGCGTCCATTCTTCCGCGACGACATGAAGCCAACCACGTGCATGAAGCGGGCTACGTTCTCAAGCCCATTCAGGCCAAGCTCATAGCGTGGGGCACCGCTAAATCCAGAGGAGTCGTTACGCCTACGTATGGAAGCATGGCAACCCAGGAACGAGAGCATAGTTTGTACACTCTCTAATAACGTGCGGTTCACGCTCGTTAGCCCGACATGATCACCTGCTTTTGTTACGTGGCCGTCGCCCTCGAAGAGACCTCTCAAATATGCTGCCTGGTATGCGGCAGGTGCAGTGAGGATAACTTGCGGCACCTTCTTGGTATGCGCCTTTCCCGCTAGGCCCATATTCGCCAGCGAGTTACTGACCTGCGTAGATGCGAGTTGTAGCCGACGTGCAGTTTTATGGCGCAACTCAACAAAGGGGATTCCGAAGAGTGCGGCGCTATACTGCGTCACCTTCTCTATTAACTCGCCGTCCTCCCATGAAAAGTCAATCAGCACTCTATCATAGCGTGCGCTCGTGAATCGGATTTCGCGCTTCCCTCTGATCACTCGGTGACTTGTGTCTTCGGAGAATCTCCCATCTGCCGTTATTAGCCCGGCCAATTCACAGAGCGGCACAGAGAGGTTAACGGAAATTCGTAGCCTTCCGCTTCGTCCAGTAGGTTCCTGCATCTATATCGAGCGTTGGAGCCGGTTCAGCCTCATCGAAATCAGGTGAGTGCAGCGATAGAAACATGGTGTCGCCTACCGACAGCTTTTCGACCGGCTGCCAGCTATCGCCGCTCCCCGTAAGTACTCTATGGTCGGGTGTAAGGCGCAATGTCCTCCCGTCCGAAAGCGTCACCCGCAGTAGTGACCTATCGCCATTACACCAGGCAGCCTGCACCTCTTTTGGGCCGAACGACGTTTGCACGAAATCTCCAGCCCGAACCGCATCGATCCTCTTAAGACCCTCCGTAGTGCTGATAAGGGTCTCGCCGGAGATGCACGAAAATCGCCCCGTATCCGCCCCATACTGGTTGAAATCGGGGTGGATGCGGTGGGTCTTGGGGTTGATCAGGCTCAGCACATTCTCCCCGAAGGCCGACAGCGTCTTCTCGTGCCCACGGTACTCAAGGAGCTTGGTGACGGCGGGGTGATTGTACTTAGTGAGTGTGGCCTCCATCGTGTCGGGGAGGGCTACGCCCAACGTGGCGAATGCCTCCACCAACTGCGAGTTGGAGTTGAGGTTGATAGCGGACACACCGAACATCGTGGCCTGCATAGAGGCAGGCTCCAATAGCTCGGCAAGCTCGGCTGCGGCCCGATCGCGTTGCACCTGCACGTCGCTGATAATCTTCCGCCAGCGCGCTTCGTCTATCTGCACGCCCGCAAGCTCCATATCCCCTACAGCCGCGATACACTGGAACTCCAGCTCGGCCACCTGCTCCAGCTTCTCCTTCTTCAATTCGGGAGCTTGCTGACGCCAGATTGGGATCATGATAAAGGCGTCGCGGGCGGCATAGTGTAACTGGTCCGCAGCCAGGTAGGAGTTGCCATTGCCCGCGAGCTTATAGAACGCTTCACGTATGCTCTTGTCGAGGGTCGCGCCAATATATTTCTGCGCGACCATCTTGAGGGAAATCTCGCGGCTGATGCCCGCCGTCAGCAAACGCTCGGCAAGCATCGTGTCGTACATATTCGAGAGGGTGATGCCCACCTGCTGGCGCAGCATCTCATACTCGAACTTGGCATTCTGCGCGATCTTGCGTATGTTGGGGTTCTCCAACAGCGGCTTGAGCGCCAGGGGGACCAGCCTGCGGCAGTCTACGACGTACACCTTATCGGTAGTGGAAACCTGCAACAATAAAAGCTCGGAGGTATGGGGGTCTAGGCCCGTGGTCTCGGTGTCCACGCCTATCACCGTCTCGCGGGAGAGTTGCTCGGCTACCTCCGCCAGGCGCGAGGGGTCCTGGATTAGCTCGTAATCGAATTCGTTATAGTTGCCTGCCGAGACGGTCTTGGGCGCGGTGCTCGCATCGGAGAGCACACGGCTGACCTCTTCGTCAGTGAAGAGAGTCCGAAGGTAAGGAGTTGGTAATCGCCAGGTCAACGTGCGCCGCGCCGTTTTGAGGACTGAGTATACTGCTGGACTTGCTGGGGGCGTGGCCGTTAGTGTAGTTACTGCCATTGAGCATATAGCCGTTGCCGTTAATGCCCACGTGGCCGTTGCCATCAATAGCGCCGGGAGTAGGTTGGGACGCTTCCTCGATTTCGGGCGGAGGGGCAGGGGACTTATCCTTGTAATCGAGGTATAGCTGCCAGTAATATTCATCTCCACGCCTGGCTCGGCGCTTCTTAGGCTCTAAAGTATACTTGCCCAGCACTCCTTCCTGGGCGCTCGCCAGCACGGAAACGCCGTTTACGGTGCAGAAGGGGCACGCGTCGTAGTCGCTACGGTGATAGCGGTGGCACTGCCGGCAAAAGCGATACTTGCTCTCGACGTGAAGGGTAGCGTCGCAGTGCTGGCAAAGCACGCGTGGAGAGTTGCCCTGCCCGCCGTCCGCAGGCAAGGCGCTCCATTGCTCGCAGCAGGGGCACCAGGTAGTCATATCTAATGAGTGAAACGTGATATGTGATTAGAGTGAAGATTGAGGTTTAGGGTCCAATTATAGACTCTTTTTGTGGGAAGTTGAATGTGTATAACTTTACACATTTGTCTAAAGTATAACCATCTGGCCTAAAGTATGGCCATCTGGCCTAAAGTATGGCCATCTGGCCTAAAGTATGGCCATTTGGCCTAAAGTATGGCCATTTGTGTTTACTTTTGTAAGTAATTATGTATATATGTAGAAGCATATTAAGTCTATATCCATCTGCCTTACAGCACCGACTTTTATTATGGACGTGTGTAAAATGCGCCTCGTCTTGTACCGTGCAGGAGTATCTTCTTATTATTTGTAAGTTGCTGAAGTAGATTTTCTTGGCTTGCCTTTCCGTTATTTTTAGGAGGGAAACTATCTCTCGACGGGTTATCTTCCCATACTGGTCTATATACCTTAATACCATGTTTTCTTCCTCAACTGGATCAGGTCGAAGTGTTCTGGGTAGCAGACCTATTCGCTGATGGAGGCTTGTGCTAAGATAATAGATTTGCTCTTGCTTTTCACGGCTCTCTTCAATGAAGCCTCTCTGCCATAGACGTGTCAGCACTGCATGGGCGTAGATTGAGCCGCGTTGTGTTATCTCGCCCGCAACCTGGACAGTTATTCGTCGCTCCTTACGGAGATGCTCAAGAATGAGCAATTCATCAAGGTCCAAAGCTTTTCCATTTGCAGATTCTTCGTAGACAAAGACAGCAAATGCCAAGCTGGCATCGCTTGTTAGCGTAAGTCTTATAGCTTCACGGTCACTTTGTGTGTAATTCGGCAATGAGCGGCCATAGCGAAGTTGTCCCATGTATATCTTGTCAATACCGCGGCCCGTAGTTTCTACCAGACCTATTCGCCGAAAAGCTTCAGCCAGGCGAGGGTTGCGTGGTTTTGGCTCGTGCACGAGCAGGTTGTTCAGCGTTATGCCTTCCAGAAAACCTCCCGGATTTGTGATCTGTAAGTACTTAGGATGCATTTGAATGTGAACTGCACCCAACCGGGCATAATCTCTATGCGATGTTGCATTATTGATGGCTTCTCGGAAAGCGTCAGGGGTGTAACTGGGTATCGGCAAGCGAATGAGGCCTATATGGGCTTCCTGCTCCTCATTGCGCGCGCTGAAGCGAGCTTCTACGGCTTCCAGGGTTCTTAGCAATGGCCCATTGAACCAGGCATTAACCAGAACACTCCCCGCGGCGTCCAAAACCTGGAATGCCACTTGATGTGTAGGCAGGAATTTGTTTATAGCTGTTTCGCGTCCTAACAAGAGCATACCCGCTACATTGGGCACAAGCTTACCAGCATGTGTTTCGACTAATTGCAGTGCTTGAATAAGCTGAGGATCATCAAGTGTAAGCAATGTCGGTGAGTGTTCAATCTTCTGATCGTTTCCCGCAACCTTACGATCTCGATAGGGTCTAAGTCACCCCACGTAGCCTCTTTGAGGATTTGAGCCGATTGGTCTACCAGCCCCAAATCACTATGCTGCTGCTGTGCTCGTATGGATAGAATGGCAGGCATTCTGGCCCGCGAATACCCATTACGCGGCGCAAGCTCTTACCTTCTTTGGTGGCGCACACAGTAGGGTATTGATCAACCTCTATAGCTATGACGAGCCTGTCCTTCAATCGTATGGAGTGTTATACGGGTGTTAACGGCCGGGACAGTGTTATTGAAGATAGCTGCCTGTAAGCGATAAGGATCGGGAGTAATACCTTGACGGGGGCGGGCCCAGTAATGTCTCCATTGTCCTCGACACCTATCAATATCACCCCACCCTCGGCATTAGCCATGCATACTATAGCCTCATAAATGTCACGGTCTGGAAGCTGTGTGTTACGCTCACTCTTGAACTCAATCGTCAGGGACTCCCCCTGCTTGATATAGGTTTCAACTGTGCGAGTATCTATTGACACCTCAGATAACCCTCGATTCTTACAACGTGCCTACTATGTTATGGTACTTCAGTTTACTTTTCTACAGGAATATTATACTCCTGATGCCCGAACTCTTTATGAATTCTTGGTCTAGAGTTTCCTGTAGCGTAGATATCATTAGCTACGGGTATTGCGAATATCACGAAGAGAAGTCTGAATTAGGACGACTATCGGGTTGCCCTCACACGCCTGATGTTCGGCGTGAGCATGTGTAGACCCATGCACACCAGCGTGAAGCCGAGCAGCCAGGGTATCCTCTTCCCGATACGGTCCGAGAGCGCGCCCAGGTAGGGCATCATCAGCGCCACAATACGCAGCGAGAAGGACATAGGGTAGGCGTAATCCGCATCACGAAACCCAAGCTGCAAGATTAAGGCGGGGAAAAAGACGCTCACCACGTTGATGGAGTAGATAGTGTTTGCGAAGTCATATAACGCCCACGACCCTACCGCGAGAGGCGCTATATGCTCTTGTGTGTCACGGGCTTCAAGGGTAATGGCCTGTGCTGTAGGCGCAGCTATTGCAGCCGGAGATGTAGCCATGTTCAGTCCTCCAGGCGTCTCTTATCCTAAATGGGTTTGAAAGATTGTAGCACATTCGGGAAGAGCATATCAGACGGAGAAATTAATCAATTTTGGTGATGCATTTCCCTGATGACTCTGGTACTAATATAAGCGCCACGCCACAAGCCTTGTATGATGCGCCTTTCAGATTGGGTCGTGGCCTACAACGACGCCGAGCTCTACCATCTTCTCTTCTCTCCCAAGTCACGGTAACTTTGGGAGATAGAACATCGAGGAGTACGATCATGGCTATCCAGTTATATGGGCGCTGGCACTTACGTGTTACCAAAGCCATTCACAATTGGGAAAACCGCTTCGTCATCGATGGCGCAACGTCTGGCAGCGGCGTCTACCCGGCGACAGTCGGAGTGGATGTCACCGCCAATGGACCCTCATGGCAGCTGCGGGGCCAATACCGAGAGTCCACTGCCGATTCGTGGAAGCCGGACGATATGCTGATCGATCCTACTCTGGAACGTGTGGACATCCACGCCACTATCGGCGCTGAAGACCCTCTGCCCGAACTCGATTTCGAGGACATCCAATGGAGCGCTGACTATTTGGACGGCACGATGCTCGACATTCCTTACCGTCCCTATGCTGTGCGCACGTTTGATTTATTTGAAATGCCCGACGGCATTTTTGAGAGCGCGCTCGGCACGTATTACATGGGCGTCCGCGTTGTCAATCGCTGGGGCTTGCCCTTTATTGATAATCACGTGCTTGATATTTCCTCCACCAGCCGCACCGATTTGGCGGCACGAGGCATCTACATCATTGACGGTTGGTCTCAGGCCGAACTGGCAGCGCTTGGACAGACGCAGAAAGGCACGGGCATGGTCCTGGGTCCGCTCGTCCCTGGGGCGGGGCGCACTGTTTATTTCAAAGTGAACGTCACCAACGCTACGCCGCGCAAACACGAAGTCGAATTCGTTTGCCGTAACATGGCGGGCATGGCAGACCCGAATAACCCCGCGCGGCGCATCCGCAAACACATTTTCGTCAGCCGCACGACACTTGACACCAGCACCGGCGAGTTGGTCGCGGAAGTGCAGGAAGGGACGCTGCGTTTTAGACTCAAAGAGATTGCTATTGACGTCAAGAACGGGCGCAAGGGACGCCACCGCTGTTCTCCCCCGCCACGCAAGCGTCCTGGTGGAGACGACAAGCGCACGCGTGAAAAATTGCGCCACGCTCTACAAGATTTGCTGGATGGCAAGCCCATCGATCCCTGCGTTATTCAACAGATTTCTGGCATGTTACTGCGCTGTCGATCCGTGCGGCGACGGTGGCGGTAACGGCGGAAAGGGCGGAAACAGCGGTTGGTTCGATCCACGCAACCCGTCGGATGGGCGTTTTTGTTATGACCCGTTTTTCGCTTTCCCGACTAAATTCTCCTATTCGGTCATTCCGCGCACGCCGTTCGAGGGACAGTACGGCCCCATTCCCTTCCAGGACCCCTGGTGGAAAGTTCTGCTGTTGATTATTGCTCTTTTCCTCCTCTTGGCGGGTGGAGGGTCAGATATTGCGTATCAAGACGAAGACCTAGTCATCGGCACCCTCGGACGCACCCAGGGCGATGACGTGGACGCTGCACTCTGCGTTCTAGACACTGACCGCGCCCTGGCGTTCCTGCAAACGCTCGACGCCCAGTCCAACGAAGTTTTCCAGAATGCCGTCGCCGCTCTAGACGGTAACATTACCCTCACGAGTTCCGGTGATGACGCGCGCTGAGACTCGACGCGATTATGCTGGTGCCGCTGACTGACCCGCAGCGCCAGGTCCACAAGTCCGGAGCGCGGACCGGACTGACGCACGGCATCATGACCGGCTTTGCCCCGGTGGGACATGATCTGGTGACGTGGAACATTGATCAATTGATCATCGAGACCGACCCCGTCTTTAACGAGTTGACTTCCAACGAAGGCGATTTGGGTTCCATCTGGGTGCATACCGCGACGCTCCGTCCGGTGGCGTTGCACCACACGGGCAACGCCACCCATACTCTCGCACGCGCTTCGCTTTTAGAGGATGTGCAGAATCTGATGAATATCACGATTTAGGAGTGACAGGCTATGATACCCGAAGAACAAGAATTGATTTAGCGCATAAAGGAGGTGGCAGCGCGCCTGCGCCAACAATATGCGAGCGATCCTAATGTCAAGACAATTGGGTGGGGCCTGGCGCGCCGCGGAGGCAAATTGGAAGACGGCGTCAACCTTATATTTTACGTCAAGCGAAAACTGCCGTCGGAACGTAGTATCCAGGCCTCTGGTTCGCAGCCAATCCCCTCTGAGATTGAAGGGTTTCCGACCGACGTGCAGGAAGATAATTCGCGCCCGAGCGATTCGATGGGAGATCGCGACGAAACCAAATATGACCCATTGCGCGGTGGCATCGCTACCAGCAACTCGGAAGGGCATATCGTGTGGTTCAATGGTTGGGGAACGCTCGGCATCCTCGCCCGTGACAATGACACCGGGCAGGCGGTCGCGCTCTCCAACTGGCATGTCTGGGGCGACGGCGGCGAGGAAGGGGACCAAATTATCCAGCCCGGCCACCCTACCGCCGGCGACCATGTAGAAGCTATCAGCAAGGTCGTCGCCTGCGGCCCGCTCACCTATCTCCTTGAATGGGAAGCGCCTTCGCCAGTCGACGCCGGTTTATATGGGGGGGCGGCAGCGCTTGCTATTGCCGCCGCCGCCACCGATTACCGGGACCCGACGCGGCGCGGGCAGGACAACACCGTGCCCAATCCTGGCGAATTCACCAAGCGCGAGATGGTAGAAATGGCGATTGAATATCCTGACCTGCCTTTGCCGGGCGTGCCATTTCGCACCCAAGTCAAATGGGCGTACCAACGCGAAACTGACCAACGCGTGCTCTCTTACGAAATCTCCGAGGAGAGGCCCAACACGCAATTCTTGCTTGGCAAACTGGTCAGGACCAATAAAGCCAGCTACCTGCCTGGCGAAATGGTCAATCTGATCGCCGCCATATGGGACTACCAGCTTCGCCCGTGCGACGGCTATCATGTGGTCGCGCATATCATCCCGCACAACAAGCCCGATACGGCGTTGCGCGTGGTGCTGCATCCAAGCGCCTGCCCGCGCACGATTTCCATATGGGCCACCCAGGGAACAGGAACCGCAACAGGAACCGCATGAGTCCATATGTGTGACCTTTCAGGACTATAATGAGGGCCAATACCCCTACAAGGGCATGTTCTCGTGGCTGGCTTACGCTGACCCTGCTCAATACCCGGTACAGGTCGTCAGTTGGCTTGAAAACACCAATGCCCTAGAGTTCTCGCGGAGTGGTCTCTTGCTGCAACATGCGCCTGCCCGCCGGGTAACCATGCGTGTCGCCTACGGCGCGGGAGAATCCGATCACGGCAGTTGCGTATAATGCGGCGGGCCTGGTGATAGCTCAAGCAGCCATGCCGCCGCAACAAGGCACGATTCACGCAGCTGGTATTGCGTGGTGACGGGATCGTGAGTGTAGCCTTGCGTGGGGGCAGTGGCGAAGGGCTGCTATTCCGCTACTGTATCGAGCCGCTCAATACGGAGGGTTTTACCGCCACTCTGGGGGAAACCCTCGCCGCAGGAGTACGCGCCGAAATGCCGAGTCTGTCGATGCAAGGGGCCCGGGTGAAAGTCTCGCGTTGCTGCTTCACGGGGAGCATCCAACTCCCGCCCGACGAAAATCCGGGCAAATGGGACGTGCACCTGACGGTGCAAAACGTCAATCCCATGCCCGCTGGGACCAAGCCTGAAGAGGCAGCGACGACCATAGGGGGACATCTACTGAGCTCGCACGGCTCTGCGGAAGTTTTAGGGTGCGTGGCAATCATGCTGTTCGACCACGCATTTGACGTGATCTGACGGTAGACGGTAGTGTCGCAAGAAGCGATTGAACACGGATGAAAGATGATGGACGGAGGACGGAGCATGCCAATTGCCAATCGTCTGCGACAAGGTAGCCCATTTACATCTTCTTCCAAATTCGGTAAAATATATTCTGATCAGCACTTACATCAGGAGGCAATATGGCGGTATATCGCACCTTGGTTCGCAGTAAAATCCACCGGGCAACCGTAACAGGGGTGGACATCAATTATATCGGCAGCATTACGGTGGATACCGTGCTGCTTGAAGCTGCCGATATTCTCCCTTATGAAAAGGTGCAGGTTGTGGACGTAACCAACGGCAACCGATTCGAGACTTATGCTATTGCAGGAGAGCCCGGAAGCGGCGCTATCCAGCTCAACGGCGCGGCTGCCCACCTGGTAAACGTTGGAGACCTCGTAATTATCATGTCCTACGCCCAGGTTGAAGAGCCTGTGCCCGCAGGGTGGCAGCCGCGAGTAGTGCTGGTCAGCGAGCATAACACCATAGCTGATGTCCGGCCCCTACCCCCGGCGGCGAGAAAGGCTCGAATGCCCATACTGCGCTACGTGAAGCGGTCGGGCATATGTCCGCTTCAGAAGATATAGATATCGAGGCCCTGGCGAAGGACCTCATGCCCTACACAGCGACCAAGAGCCGCTAACAAACCTTTTTGTAGGGACGTGCCGACGGCACCGTCCCTACGTGTCTGCCTGGGACGTTTTGTTATCAGCTCTAAGTTTCGGGATTGGCAGTTTCTAGCACAAGCTCTGGTGCTTCCGTATCGCCTGGCGCTTCGTCCGGGACCACGTCGGGCAGTTCCTCCTCAAGGTTCCGCAGCCGGGGGTAGAGCGAGGCCCTTACCGTCACGAGCAGCATCAGGGTGCCCATGACGATGAAGAGCAGGGCAATGCCCCGCCCCGGGCCTACGCCGATTATCTGTCCGACGCTCCCGGCGAACGCCCCGCCGGGCATCATCAACGGCTCGAATACGTTATCAGACAACAGCCCGCCCGCGAGAAATGCGACGGGCAGCGTTGACCAGCTAATCATCCTCCGCGTGGCGAAGACCCTGCCCTGTACCTGGGGCGGGGTCTTGCTCATCCAGATTGCCTGGTCGCAGCCCGTGATAATCGGGTCGACGAATAGATAAGCAAAGCCGACTACGGTGATCAACAGCGCGCTGGGCTGAAGCCCATCCATTATTATCAGTATGCTCTGGACCAACGCGAGAGCGAGGACTGCCGACACCCGGCGCTTCGGTCCGCCCCACGCCCCCATCACTATGCTGCCGAGCAGCATCCCGGTAAAGGCTATGCCTATGACCACCCCCAGCACGTCGCTAGAGGCAAAGCTAAGCACCAGCGGCGGTATCAATACTCCTATCATACCCGCGCTGAAATAGACGGCGGCGAAGAAGAGGAGCAATGCCAGCAGCCCTGGGCGGGCGGTAATGTATTTCCAGCCATAGAGCGCGTCGCGCAAGAGAGAACCTTTCTCCGTAGAACTCTTCGGCGACCTTCTCAGGCTGAGGGATGCGCACCAGCAGCATCGTAGTTACGGCGAATAGGAAGGTGGCAAAGTCTATCAGGATGACCCCTTCCAGCTTGATCGTTACGAGTAACAGCCCAGCCAGCAGCGGCGACACTATCTGCCCGGCAGCCTGTGCGAACTCCATCAGTCCCCCGGCGCGGCCAAAGTGCTCTTTAGGGACGAGTAGGGTAACGGAAGCAGAATAGGCAGGCCAGTGGAAGGCGCTGAAGATGGAGTTGACCCCCGTCGCGATGTATATATGCCAGACGTCAAGCCACCCCGCCAGGAGCAAGAGCGCGATGCCGAGCGTGCTGAGGGCCGCTCCCAGGTCGCTCAGGAGCATCACATAGCGCCTGTTCCAGCGATCGACCAGCGCCCCCGCGATGGGGGAGAGGATGATGCCCGGCAGGGTCGCAAAGACCAGGATAAGGGTGTACTGCGTGACTGACCCCGTCCCCTGTAGCACCCACACGCCCAAGGCGAAACTGGTTAGCCCGGACCCGACGATAGAAACAAGCTGTCCCAACCAGACGAGCGCGAAGACTCTCATGCCGGGTTTTGCCATCAGCGACGCCATCAGTCTCTCCTTTAGAAAAAGAATGGTTGTCTAGAACGAAATCGGCAGCGACTGCAACCCATGCAGCGCTATGTTTGACCGCCAGGGCGGGTTTTCGACTTCGAGCTTCAACTCAGGCATCCGGCGAAGCACCGTGCTGAGGGCGATTTGCCCTTCCAACCGCGCCAGCGGCGATCCGAGGCAGAAGTGGGTGGCATAGCCGAACGCCACGTGGCGATTGTCGCGGCGGGTGATGTCGAAGCGGTCCGGGTCGGGAAACCTCTCCGGGTCTCGATTGGCAGCGCCCAGGATCAGGGAGATGTACTGCCCTTTTTCGATCTTCTGGTCGCCAATCTCAAGGTCTTCCCTGGCCACGCGCGCCGCGAATTGCACTGGGCTGTCATAGCGGAGCATCTCTTCAACGGCGCTCGTCATCAGCGATGGGTCGTCCTTCAACTTCCTCAACTGGTCCTGGTTGCGCAGCAGCGCCAGCAGGCCGTTCCCTATCAGGTTGGTGGTCGTCTCGTGCCCAGCGAAGACGATCAAGACGCAGTTGGCGACCATCTCTTCGCCCGTCAGCGCGTCGCCCTGCTCTTCAGCAGCCAGGAGGGCGCTCAGGATGTCGTTTCCGGGGTCTTTTCGACGCTCGACGGCGAGGCGGCGAAAGTAGTCCGTAAAGTCGAACAGGTTGCTCATCCGCTCCTCAAGCTCCTCGGGCGTTAGCTCGCGCACGTCGAACAGACTCCGCGAAATCATCAGACCACTTTTTCAGGCGGTCATGGTCTTCCGATGGGCAGCCGAACATATCGGCTATGACGGTCGTCGGCAGCGGGTAGGCGAGGTCACGTATCACGTCCATCTGCCCGCTCTCCTGGACCGCATCCAGAAGCCTGTCCACGATTCCCTGGATGCGCGGGCGCATCGCCTCCACGACGCGTGGCGTGAACGCCTTGTTCACCAGGCTTCGCAAGCGCGTGTGGTCCGGCGGGTCTACGAAGGCCATCTGTTTTGCGAGGCTCTCGTAGTGGGGCCGCTGCACCTCGCGTTGCGATTCGGGCACTTCCTCCAGGGCAAGCATGATGCGCTCCGTAGAGAGGCGTGGGTCATGCAGCGCGGACACTACATCGGTATACCGCGTGAGCGCCCACACGCCCAGGCTATCCCAGTGCACGGGGGCTGTGGCCCGCAGTTGGTGGTAGAAAGGGTATGGATTGGCAAGCACCTCCGGCTGGCCCAGCTGACTGATACTGAGAATTCTGCTCATTCTCCTCTGTCATAGAACTCCTCTTTGAAGATGTTACTGAACCATTTTGACGGACGATAGACGATGGACGATGGACGATGGACGATAGACGATAAGGGCAGTTATCCATAATTCGTCGGGCCGATACAGCCAGCCCTGTGCCACCTGCTGGTCAAGTTGGTGGACGTAATGTTGCTATGATACCATACATCGTTTGTATTGAGCAGGGCTGATGCAAAGTTAGATAGAGCAAGAGGGAGCACAGGTAATCTGGGACAGGACTCTTCTAATTATCATCCTGACCGAAGTGAAGGATCAGTCTCCGACGAGAAATGTATACGCAAACAATTGTTGTAGGAGACTGATCCTTCACTTCGGTCAGGATGATATGTAAACATTTACAGCATATCCGCGACTTTGCATCTACTCTGTTGTATTGAATCGTGAGTGGCGGATGATGCAGATGTAGGGGCGTGATTTATCGCGCCCTGGAACAACCCGATATTGTGCCTACCAGGGCGCGATAAATCACGCCCCTACAGACTCCCTCTTGAATACGGGGAACTCGACGGGGACTTGAAAAGGAAGGCAATATTTGGATATACTTGAATTGGTCACAAGAATAGCAGTACTATCCCGCAAGGGCGGGTTCTGCTTAGCGTTCAGGCCGTACACCCCTACAGTTGCCAGGTGCAATTGTAGCCCACTATCGTGATATCAGGCACAAATTTAACCGATTCAGGCGATGTGCTCACCACGTAATTATGTTAACCTTCCTGCGATACCATAGAGGAAAGGTTGCATAAGATAAGCATTAGCAGATGCCAGATGCTATTTTACACTCTGATTTCCTCGTCATCTAATAAGCTGGAGCTTTTTAATGCGCGTTTTACCGGCAGACCCGGCGTGTTACCTGATTGGTCCTGCGGACCTGGAGCAAGGCTCACTACCTGACCACGCCGAAAAATACAGAAAATCGATAGAGGAAATCGTCACCTGGGCGCGAGCGTTTCTCTGCAACCCCCACCCCGACCTGGGCAGAGAAGGCCAGGTTTGCCCCTACACACGCCCCTCGCTCGACAGGGAGCTATTCTGGCTCACCGTCTACCCGGCCCAAAACCCGACGGTAGAGGAAGTCCGTAGCGTGATCATGAAGTACCAGCAGTGGTTCCTGGAGATGGAGCCGGTGGCGGGCAGAGAAGCGCAATACAAAACAATTCTCCTCTTGTTCCCCGATCTTGCGCCGGAGATGGCCCCCGGCATCATAGATCTGATCCAGGCAACCCTCAAGCCTGAGTTTGTCTCGAAGGGCCTCATGATCGGCCAGTTCCATTTTGGTTCTGATGAGCCTGGGCTTTGGAACGACAATTTCCGGCCACTACGCACCACCGTGCCTCTGCTCGCTATCCGGCACATGGTCCCAACGGACTTCCCTTTTCTCAAGAAGGACCGGGGGTGGGTCAAATCTTACCTTCAGCAGTTTGGCTACAATATTCCCAAGAGGGTTAGAGCCGCTGTGACCGATACGGCCCTCAGTTTTGGGCTTCCGACCCCGTACTCGTACGCAGAAGCCCCCAATTCGGGGCCGCAACTCCACCCCAGGGTATCCTCCTCACTCCGAAAGGCGCAAGTCCACTACAAAGTACACCGCCATGCAGACCTCTCGATCCCTATCAACTGCCCTGCTGATTTCGCCCAGGCCCTCGGCTACTCACCCGAACGGGTAACCAAGTCGCTCTTCTTTCGATGCCAGCCCTCCGGGCCTTACGGTATGTTGGTCTGCCCCAGCACGGGGAAGGCTGACCTGGGCAGGCTTGCGGAGCATCTAGGGTGCAGGCGAGTAGAGCTTGCGAGCCGCGACGATCTCCTTAAGATGGTAGGCTACCCATCCGCGGGCGTCTCGCCACTTGGTGTCGACCCTATTCCCGTCTATATACACTCCGGGCTTTTAGACTTCCCTACAGTGCTCATCGGCGCGGGCGAAGTGGGGATAGAAATTGAAATGTCGCCCCGCGACCTCCAGGCGATTACCAGGGCAAAGGTGCTGGACATAGCAGAGTTAGAGCCGCTCGCTATGTCGTCATAGGCGCGAAGCGGAAGACGTTACCCTGCCCACTGCCAGCATGAGAGGCCCCAGCCATGACCTTCTACCGCCAGCGCAGCTATGTAACCTTCGGCGGGTATCACCTCGTATAGAGACCACTTTTCGGCCTCGTGAGGGCCGCCACTAACGCCCAGGACTCTTGCAGGCTCACCAGGGGTTAGCGAGACCTGCACATGGTCCGGGGGGCGTGCCAGCCCCTCTCCGCTCGCCTTCAAGTAAGCCTCTTTGCGCGTCCAGCAGCGGAAGAAGGCTTCCTGCCTTTGCTCTTCCGGGAGCGCCATCGAGCGCATCCCTTTCCTGCGCGGCGAAGAAGTGCTCTGTTATGCGTGTAGCGTCTGGAATGGTGTGGATGTGCTCTACGTCAACGCCAAGCTCCCTGTTAAGCGTCACCGCGTAGAGCGCGAGGTCGCCCGCGTGCGCCAGGTTGAAGCTGAATGACCACTGACCTGAAGTGTCAGCCAGGGCAGGCTTACCTTGAGGGCCATACGAAAACTGAACCTGGCTTGCGGGAATGCCCAGGTAGCTCCCCAGTATCGCCCTGAGCACGCCCCTCCCTACGACAAACCGCTCCCGATCCTGCTCAAAGTGAAAGCGGGATGCCCTATCACGCTCGTCCGCCGAGAGCAACTCGGCCAGGCTTTGGACCTGCTCTGCGGGTTGGTCTAGCGATACGCGCCACAGGTGGACCTGGTCGTATGAGGCTTTAGGCCGCACCGGGGGTTGGCTCCATGCGCAACGGGAAGTGGGCACGCATCGCCTCCGGCTACCTGGAATCTCAGCAACGGTGCGAGGTCGGAGTTGATGGCTTGCAAGATAGCGGTGTGAGCAGTTTGCACGAAGAAGTGGCCGCCCGGCAGCATACGCAGCTTGACGTCACGAGTTCGTCTGGTCGCGCCAGTTCTCAAGCTCCTCCTCGCTTACCTCGCTGTCCTCCCTGCCTCCGAAAACGGATATGGGGCAGTCGAGGGGAGCTTCGGCGGCGTGACTATACGTTCCGACTACCTCAAAGTCAGCACGCAGTGCGGGTATGAGCAACTGCAACAACTCCACGTTTTGCAGTATCTCCTCCGGCGTACCCTCGAAGCGGCGCAACTCCTCTACGAACTCCTGCTCTGGCAGTTGGTAGATCGGAGGGCGGGGAGGAGGTAATTGGGGCGCGCGATGGCCTGAAACGAAGAGGTGATCTGGGCCGCGCTGCCCTTCTAGGCGCAGGCGGCGCGCAAGCTCGAAGCTGATGAGAGCGCCCATGCTATGTCCAAAGAATGCGAACGGCAGGTCCATCTGCGGCTCAAGGGACTGCGCCAGCGTCTCGACCATCGGAGCGAGCCGGGTAAATGGGGGTTCCATCATCCGCCTCTCCCGCCCGGGGAGGTGCACGGCGCACAACTCTATCTCTGGCGCTAACCCTGAGGACCAGGCGCGGAAGATGGAGGCGCTCCCCCCCGCGTATGGGAAGCAGAAAAGGCGCACGCGGGCCGGGCGGCTGGACCTGTAGCACGTAGTCCAGGGGTTCGAGGTTGGTCTCACAGGGGCTTTACCGGCACACCCTCGATCACGCACATCGGTGATTGGGTAGGGGTGATTCTCTCCAGCAGGAAGCTGGACGCGGCGAGCAGGCTGTGGTACTCGGCTTCGGTGCGCTCACTGCCCCCCGTTACCACCAGCATGATCAGGTCGGAGTCGACCACTGCCACCGGCTCCTCGACACGCTCCGGCATCACTGCTTCGATAACCAGAAGCCTTCCGTGTGTTGGCATGGCCCGGCGGCAATTCTTGAGTATGTCAACGCAACGCTCGTCGTCCCAGTCGTGGAGGATTTGGGAGAGGATATAAGCATCTCCGCCTTCAGGAACCGCCGTAAAGAAGTCCCCGGCGACGACCTCGCAACGCTCCGCCACTCCCTCGGCTTCCAGGTAGCGCCTGGCCCCCTCAACTATTGCCGCCGTATCGAAGAGGACGCCCGTGCTTTGCGGGTTGGCCTTGAGGATGGTAGCTAGCATGGCCCCATACCCGCCACCTACGTCTACCAGCCTGCTGAAGGGGGAGAAGTCATACGCTTCCAGGACCGCGCCTGCTGTTTGCGTGGTCAGGCTTACCATGAAGTTATTGAATCGCTGGTCCGAACTCGCTATTACGCGCAAGATGCTGGAAAAATCCTATACCAAAGGCACGGTCGAACGCGGTCTCCCCCGTTTGTACGGTGTGGAGCAAAGCGCCCCATGCGGGGTAAAACTCCCCGCCGTTGAGTATGGCAAGCTCGCGTAACGAGCCTGGAACGTCGGTTCGCAGATACTCCCCGGTAGGGGTGAGGCTGAAGCGCCCACCTTCCTCTTCGGTAAGCAACCCGCTGTTCACCAACCCGCGCAAGAGACGCTGTAGCGCCTGCTCATTCGCGCCCACTACAGGCGCAAGCTCGCCGCTGCTCTTCGGCCCGTCGCGCAACTGGTCGGCAATACCAAGCCGCGCCGCTACGTACACCAGCTGCGACGGGAGATAGCCATATATCAGTTGAAAGAGGGCTGCGTCAGGGGGTAAGTCAGGTGGCAATTATAGTAACCTCACGGGATGAGACGACGGACGACGGACGACGGACGATGGACGACGAAACGTGATGCGTGATGCGTAGGGGCGTGATGATTGCGAATCAATAAGACCTTTGTGCTCTTTGTGTCTTTGTGTTCTTTGTGATTAAGAATCACGCATCACGCATCACGCATCACGCATCACGTTTCAACGAATCGTCCTTCGTCCTAACCCTGCCCGGCTTCTTCCATGCGCTTGCGCAGGCTGAGGGGGCGCATATCGGTCCATACTTCCTCGATGTATGCCAGGCACTCGGATTTAGGGCCGCTCTTGCCCGCGTCTCTCCAGCCTAGCGGGTTCTCCCGGTCGGCGGGCCAGATAGAGTACTGCTCTTCGTGATTTATTACAACCTTGTAGATAGTGGTATCTTCTCTTTCATCCATGTTACCGTTACCTCCTATATGTGTGTAGCCTGTGATCCTTACGAGCAGGTCACTTTGCGACCATCTCGGAAGCTCTGTTGGAGGGAGGGCCAACGCCGTTGCCCGAATGAGGAGCGTACAGGAAGCCGCTCCGAATGAAGTACTCGAAGTACGCGCCCAGCAACCTCTGGTCGGCGGGCGGGCAGACGATACCGGCGCGGGCCAGTTGCTCAAGCGTGCGCTCGCAGTCGAACTGGGGTATCCTCGTCTTGGAAGGCTCCTCTTTTTCCTGGTAGAAGAGGGGCAGGAACGGCTCAAGGGCATTCTCCACCGCAGCGGTAGCCTGGTTGAGCAGCGCCGCCCGCCACGCATCATAGGGCATCAGCCTGACAGGGTATCCAAGCTTTTGGATACCGCCCGCGAACTCGCTCCACTGTAGATGGTGCATATTCATGATATGGAACGCCTTCCCCAACGAGTTCGGGCTGCCTCGACAGGTAGACGATTGATTTGCTCACAAAGTCCACCGGGGCCATATCCATCGGTATGTCCCAGTCGGGCATAGTGCCAAGCTGGATGCAGCCCTTTATGAAGCGGCAGAGGAAGTCGCTCGTGTGGGAGAGGCCGGTCTGGCTGTGCCCGGTTATCCTCGCGGGCCTGTAGATGCAGACGGGCAGCCCGCGGGCGCGAGCAGCCATCACCAGCCGCTCGGCAACCCACTTGCTCTGGGCGTAACCGTCGTCCAGCCCCCCAACGTCGTCGGGGTCGTCTTCTTCGCGCACAACGTCAGCCGCGGACTTGCTCCTGGGGAGGAAAACGGAGAGGGTAGAGACGAAATGCACGGCTTTGCGCTTGATGTGAACTCGCTACTCTCAGCACTTCCTCAGTGCCGGAGACGTTGGCCGCCTTGAGCATCGAGTATGGGTGGATGAAATTGACCAGCCCGCCGTTGTGGTAGATAACGTCAACCTTGCTCGCCAGCAGGCGGTACTCCTCTTCCGGCAGGCCAAACATCGGCTCGGACAGGTCCCCGACGACGGGGATGATCCTGTGGCTCTCATCTTCTTGCCACAGGTCGTAGGTCTCCAGGTTGGCCTGGATTTTCTTTATCCCCTGTGCGGGGTCTTTGGCGCGCACCAGGCAGTAAAGGTCGGCACGGGTCTGCCGGAGAAGCTCGCGTAGCACGAATGCGCCGAGGAATCCGCTCGCGCCCGTTATGAAGATGGCAGCCGGGTCGGTGAAGTTGCCGGGTGGCACGAGGTCGGGGCGTATCGTCGGGTCCAGGGTCGTTTCCGCTTCCCAGTCCACCGAGGGAAGCGCGGACGTGATGTCAGCCCCACCCCTCGCAAGCTCGATCATCTCGGCGAGGCCCGCTACGGTAGGGGCTTCAAAGAGGCTGCGCAGAGGCAATTCAACGTCGAAAGCATCACGCAGCCGCGTGACGACCTGGGTGACGAGGAGGGAGTGGCCGCCTAATTCAAAGAAGTTGTCATGCGCCCCAACCTGCTTCAATTCCAGCATCTCCGCCCACATCGCGGCCACCGTCGCCTCGACGGGGTTGCGTGGGGCTACGTAGGTGTCTTGCGCGTGGAGGTCGGGCGCGGGAAGCGCCTGGCGGTCCACTTTGCCGTTGGGCGAGAGGGGGAGCGCTTCTATGGACACGAAGGCCGAGGGGACCATGTAGTCCGGCAGCCGCCCTTGCAAGAAGCTGCGTAGCTCACTCGCCACGACCTGGCCGGGGACGTGCGGGACGACATACGCGACCAAGCGCTTACTGCCGGGCACGTCTTCGCGGGCTGCTACCACGCTCTCGCGGACTGAGGGGTGCGCGCTCAACACCGCTTCGATCTCCTCGGTTTCGACCCGGAAGCCGCGAATCTTGACCTGGTGGTCGCTTCGCCCCAGGAACTCGATGCTGCCGTCGGGCAGGTAGCGGGCCATGTCCCCCGTCTTGTAAAGGCGCGCTCCCGCCTCGTCGCTGAAGGGGTTAGGGATAAAGCGCTCAGCGGTCAGGTCGGGGCGGCGGTGGTAGCCGCGCGCCAGCCCGACCCCGCCTATGTGCATCTCGCCCGCTACCCCCACGGGCACTGGTTGCATATGCCGGTCCAAAAGGTATATCTGCGTGTTGGCGATAGGGCGGCCAATGTTGGGCCGCTTGCCGTCCGCGACGCACTCAACTATGGTGTTGCAGATGGTCGCCTCAGTCGGCCCATACGTGTTGAAGAAGCGGCGGCCTGGCGCCCAGCGCGCTACAATTTCCGCCGAACAGGTCTCCCCACCCACGATGATGCTATGCAAAGCGGGCAACTCTGCCGCGGGTAGGGCACCTAGCACGGAGGGTGGGAGCAAGATGGTGGTGACTCCCTGGCGCTCCATCAACTCCACCATAGCGTGGCCGGGGAGGAGGGAGTTGGGCGTGCCCAGGCAAAGTCTTGCGCCCGCTACCAGGGCCGAGAAGACCTCGGCTACCGACACGTCGAAACTAAAGGCGACGAATTGGAGGACGCAGCTATCGGGCCGCACGCCGTAGGTACGAATCTTTGCCTGGATGACGTTGCATAGCCCTCGGTGCGCGACCAGCACCCCTTTGGGCTGCCCCGTCGAGCCGGAGGTATAAATCGCATAAGCGAGGTTGTCGGGAGCGGCCCCACTTGCCGGGTCGCCCTCGCTCTCGCGTGCTATGGTGTCCCAATCCGTGTCGAGGTAGACCACCTGCGCGCCATGCTCAGGCAGCTCTCTCCCTCAATCGCTCCTGGGTGAGCAACACGGGCATGAGCGAGTCCGCCATCATAAAGGCCAGGCGCTCTTTCGGGTAAGCAGGGTCGAGAGGTACATATGCGCCGCCTGCCTTTAGAATACCCAGCAGCCCCACCACCATCTCTATGGAGCGTTCCACGCAGATGCCCACCAGCACATCCGGCCCTACCCCAAGCTTTCGCAGGTGGTGGGCTACCTGGTTTGCTCTCTGGTTCAATTCTCGGTAAGTGAGTTGTTGGTTCCCGAACACCACAGCTACCGCATCAGGCGCTCGTCGGGCTTGCTCCTCAAAAAGCTGGTGGATGCAGCGGTCTTGCGCATATTCGGTCTGCGTGGCGTTCCACTGGACGAGAGTTTGGCGCTCTTCGCTCTCGGTCAAGAGAGGCAATTCCGTTAGCCGCGTGTCGGGGCCGGATGCGATGCCCGCCAGCAAGGTGGTGAAATGCTCCACCATGCGACTTATCGTGCTGCTACCGTATAGGTCCGTGTTGTACTCCAGCAGCCCCTCCAGGCCCTCCCCCGTATCCTCCAGGTAAAGGGTCAGGTCGAACTTGGCAGTGCCGCTCTCAACCTGCACGTGCCCCGCCTTGAGGCCATGTAGCTGTGGCGCGGCCAGGGGGCGGTTCTCAAGCATGAACATCACCCCAAAGAGGGGCGGCCTGCTCAGGTCGCGCTCAGGCTGTAGCTCCTCCACCAGCTTCTCGAACGGCACTTCCTGGTGGGCATAAGCCCCCAGCGCCACTTCCCTTACCCTCTTCAACGCGTCCAGGAAGGTAGGGTTGCCCCCCAGGCCGGTGCGAAGCACCAGCGTGTTGACGAAGAAGCCGATTAGCCCCTCAACCTCGGAGCGGGTGCGCCCGGCGATGGGCGTGCCAACTACTATGTCATCTTGCCCCGTGTACCTGAAGAGCAACGCCTGGAACGCCGCCAGCAGCGTCATGAAGAGGGTGGTCCCTTCCCGCTGGCTCAGAGCTTTTAAGCTCGTTCGCCAGGTGTGCAGGTATAAGCAGAGGCTGGGTCGCGCCCCTGTAGGCCTGCACGGGAGGGCGTGGGCGGTCGGTAGGTAGCTCCAGAGGAGGTGCGCCCGCAAGCTGGGCCTTCCAGTAGTCAAGCTGGGCCTGTAGCACCTCGCCCTGGAGCCACCGCCGCTGCCAGGTCGCGTAGTCGGCGTACTGGATGGGCAGGCCAGGTAAAGACGAAGGCTTGCCGGTGGTGAATGCCTCGTATAGCGCTTCCAACTCTCCCAGGAGCACTCCGAAAGACCACGCATCGCTGATGATGTGGTGCATGGTGAGGGCCAGGGTGTGCTCCTCCTCGCTCAGCCGCAGGAGAGTAGCCCTGAAAAGAGGTCCGCAGGCGAGGTCGAAGGGTCTTTGCGCCTCCTCGGTGAGCCATTGCTGCTCTTTCTCCTCCCGCTCGCTTGCGGACACGCCTTGCATGTCAATTATCGGCAGGGGCATAGCCAGCTCGGGGCAAATCACCTGAACTGGCTGGCCTTGCACCGTCGAGAAGGTAGTGCGTAGCGCCTCGTGACGCTTGACGATTTCGTTCAGGCTCCGCTCCAGGGCAGTCGTATCGAGTTTTCCGGCCAGGCGCAGGGCTATGGGGATGTTGTAGAAGGGGCTGCCTGCTTCCAACTGGTCGAGGAACCAGAGCCTCTGCTGGGCGAACGAGAGAGGCAGTTCGGCATGGTGCAGCACGGGCATCACGTCTGGCGCTTCAAGGCTGCCCTCCGTGCCGTCATCGCTTGCCTGCATCTTTGCAATCACGCGCTCAACGAAAGCAGATAGGGTGGGGGCTTGAAACAGGGTGCCCAGCGGCAGCTCTGACGTGCAAGGTATCGCGGAGCCTCGACATCATCTGCGTGGCTAGCAGGGAGTGACCACCCAACTTGAAGAAGTTGTCATGCGCCCCAACGCGCTCCACGCCAAGTATCGACGCCCATATCCGCGCCACCACTTCTAAGGGAGTGCGCGCCCCTGCAAGACCATCTTCACTTTCGGGCAACTCTACGAGACGCGGCAGGCCAACATCTCGTGAGATGGGTAACAAAGGAGGCGCTTCAATAGTCCTCTCTGCCTGCATAGCCGCCGCGATCTTTTCGGCGAGAGCGGCTACGGTAGGGGCTTCAAAGAGGGTGCGCAATGGCAGCTCTACATTCAAGGTATCACGCAACCGCGACATTACCTGCGTAGCTAATAATGAGTGGCCGCCTAACGTGAAGAAGTTGTCATGCACACTCACCCGCTCTACCCCAAGTACCGAGGCCCATATCCTTGCTACCACTTCCTCGATAGGAAGACGTGGGGCTACGAAGGCCTGGTCCAGGTCGGGTCGAGCCATATCGGGAGCGGGCAGCGCCTTGCGGTCCACCTTGCCATTGGGCGTGAGGGGCAGCCTCTCCAGGGGCACATAGGCCGATGGCACCATGTACTCCGGCAACCGCTGATTCACATAGGTGCGCAACTCGCCCGCGGTGGGGGTCTGTGAGGGGTCAGGCACGAGATAGGCAACCAGACGCTGGTCGCCTGGGACATCCTCGCGTACCGTGACTACCGCTTCGCGCACGAGCGAGTGCTGCCCCAGCACCGTCTCTATCTCCCCAAGCTCGATGCGGAACCCTCTCACCTTCACCTGGGTGTCTATGCGCCCCAGGAACTCAATATTGCCGTCCGGCAGGTAGCGCACCAGATCGCCCGTTTTGTATAGTCTCTCTCCTGGCGTCTCGCTGAAAGGGTTGGGGACGAACCGCTCTGCCGTCAGGTCGGACCTGTTCAGGTAGCCTCTCGCCAGCCCATCCCCTCCTATGTACAGTTCACCAGCTATCCCTACAGGCACGGGCTGTAGGCGCTTGTCCAGCACGTAGATGTGCGTGTTGGCGATGGGCCGCCCTATGGTGACGTTGGCGCTCGCCCCGGCGCTGACCTCGGCGGTAGAGGACCAGATAGTGGTTTCAGTCGGCCCATACATGTTCCACACCGACTGGGAGTGCCTGCGTAGCTCTGCCGCCAGCCCGGCAGGTAACGCCTCCCCTCCGCACAGCACCTTTAGCTCTTTACCGCTGCCAGTCTCAGGCCAGCCCGACGCCAGCAACACTTTCCACGTGGCGGGGGTTGCCTGCATCATCGTGGCGCTCGTGCGGCTGATCTCCTCCCTCAGCAGCAGGCCATCGGCAGCGACCTCTCTGCTGGCGATTACCACCCTTGCTCCCGCTATAAGCGGCATGTATAGCTCAAGCCCCGCTATGTCGAACGACAGGGAGGTGACTGCCACCAGCACGTCGTCGGAAGAGATGCCTGGCCGCTCCATCATGGTGCACAACAGGTTCGTCAGCGCCATATGGGGTATCTGCACCCCCTTGGGCTTGCCTGTTGACCCGGAGGTGTAGATTACGTATGCCAGGTTGCCCGGTGTCACCCCGCTCTCCGCGCTGGCCCTATCTTCAGTGCTCTCCTGGGCTATCGCGGCGCTCCAATCGGAGTCCAGGCAGACGACCCGCGCGTCATGCTCAGGCAAGTCCCCCTTCAGATGCTCCTGCGTCACCAGCACGGCTGCCCGGGAGTCTTGCAACATGAAAGCCAGGCGCTCCTTCGGGTACGCAGGGTCGAGAGGCACGTATGCTCCTCCCGCCTTGAGGATGCCCAGCAGCCCTACCATCATCTCTATGGAGCGCTCTACACAGATGCCCACCAGCACATCCGAACCTACCCCTAGCTTTCGCAGATAGTTAGCTACCTGGTTTGCTCTCTCGTTTAGCTCTGCGTAGCTAAGCTCCTTTTCTCCAAAGGTGAGCGCAACCTTATCAGGTGTCTTCTTCGCCTGCCGTTCAAAGAGCTGGTGAACGCATTCCTCTTTCGGGTACTCCGCGCCGGTGGCGTTCCACTCAAGGAGTAGCTGGCGCTGCTCCTCTTCCGCCATGAAGGGCAGTTGGGAGATGCGCCTGTCAGGGTTGGCGACTACCGCTTGCAGCAAAGTGTGGTAATGCCCGATCATGCGGCTTATCGTGCTGGCATCGAATAGGTCGGTGCTGTACTCTACGACCGCTTCCAGCCCTTCTGACGTGTCTACCAGCATCAGGGTGAGGTCGAAGGTCGCCGTTCCGCTATCGACTTGCATGGGAGTGAGGGTCAGGCCACCCATCTCTACCGGGGGCATTGGGGCGTTTTGCAGTATAAATAGCACCTGGAACACGGGGTGGTAGCTGAGGTTCCGTTCAGGCTGCAAAGCCTCTACCAGCCTATCGAACGGCAGGTCCTGGTGAGCGTAGCTGTCCAGGGCTACCGCTCGCACGCGCTTGAGTAGTTCGCGGAAGGTAGGATCGCCCCCCAGGTCCGCGCGCAGGGCAAGCGTGTTAGCGAAGAAGCCGATCAGCTCCTCGACCTCTGGCCGCGTGCGGTTAGCGATGGGCGTGCCAATCACGATATCGTCCTGCCCCGTGTAGCGATAGAGGAGCGTTTGGAAGGCTGACAGCAGCGTCATGAAGAGCGTCGCGCCCTCCCGCTGGCTCAACGCCTTGAGCTTCTCGGCGAGGCGCGTGGGTAGAAGCACCGACTGGGTAGCGCCGTGGTAGCTCTGCACGGGCGGGCGTGGGCGGTCGGTGGGCAGCTCCAGGGCGGGAGGAGCGCCAGCGAGCTGGTTCTTCCAGTAGTCAAGCTGGGTTTGCAGCATGTCGCCCTGGAGCCACTGCCGCTGCCAGGCCGCGTAGTCGGCGTGCTGGATAGGCAGCTCTGGTAGGGGAGAGGGCTTGCCGCTTGCGAACACCTCGTATATGGCCCTCAGCTCCCGCAGGAGCACGCCGAACGACCACCCATCGCTGACGATGTGATGGGTAATAATAAGCAGCAGATGCTCCTCTGCGTCCAGTTGCAGAAGCGTAGCCCTGATGAGCGGCCCCCTCGCCAGGTCGAAGGATAGCTGGGTCTGTTCGGTCGCCACCCTTTGCGCCTCTGCTTCCCGCTTGCTCCCAGGAAGCTCGAGCAGGCTCACTACTGGCAGCGGCAGGACGAGGGATGGCGCGACGACCTGGGCGGGCTGCCCATCTACGGCAGGGAAAGAGGTGCGCAGGTTCTCATGCCGCCTGACTATCTCGTTCAGGCTGGCTTCCAGCGCCGCTACGTTGAGTTGCCCTGAGAGGCGCACTGCCGTGGGGAGGTTGTAGAAGGGACTGCCAGGCTCTAACTGGTCGAGGAACCAGAGCCTCTGCTGGGTAAACGACAGGGGTAAATTCGAGCGGTCTGCCTGCCTGACAAGAGGTGGCTGCGTTAGCTCATCTTCTTCGTCCTCAAGCAGCAGGGCAAGCAAGCTCCCGCTTTTTCGCCGCGAGGTCGAGGTCGCCGAGGTCGCCGTTGTGATTATCGTTCATCAAGCACTATCCCATCTAGAATTGCCAACAAAACCACTTGACAGCCTTATTCGTCCACCCTGAAACGTGATGCGTGAGGTATCGCGTACTATATAATCCCATAAAACTTGGCGTTCTTGGTTATCTTGGCGTCTTGGCGTTTAATAATCACGCATCACGTTTCACGTTTCACGCCCCGCCAGCCGCTCTTGCAACTGACCCTCCACCTCGGAGGCGGACATGGCCTCGATTTGCTGCAAGACTTGCGCGATCTTCAGGGTGCGGCCCGGCTTCGTCTCCCCTGCCACCAACGCCTTCGCCATAGCTTCTATAGTCGGGTCTTCAAACAAGAGGCGGAGCGGCAATTCCACCCTGAACGCCTCGCGGACGCGAGAGATCATCTGCGTCGCCAGCAACGAGTGCCCGCCGCGCTCGAAGAAGCTGTCATGCACCCCCACCCTCCCCACTTTCAACACCTCGGCCCACATGCTCGCCAGTACCGCCTCTACGGGGTCTCGTGGTGCCACAAAGTTGCTACTCTCTGCGGAGAGGTCCTCCTGGGGTGCGGGTAGCGCCCGCCTGTCCACCTTGCCGCTGGGCGTAAGGGGCAGCGCCTCCAGTAGCACGAAGGCCGACGGGACCATGTAGTCGGGCAACTGCTCTTTCAGGAACGCACGCAGATCGCTGGCGGTAGCGCTTTCTTCGGGGTGCAGGACCACGTATGCCACGAGGCGTCTGTCGCCCGCGGTATCTTCACGAGCGACCACTACGCCCTCCCGGACGGCCTCATGCTGCCTCAGCATCGCCGCGACCTCGCCCGGCTCAACCCGGAAGCCACGAATCTTCTCCTGGTGGTCGAGGCGGCCCAGGTACTCTATGTTGCCGTCGGGCAGGTAGCGGGCAAGATCCCCTGTCTTGTAAAGGCGCGCTCCCGGCTCGTCACTGAAAGGGTTCGGGACAAAGCGTTCAGCCGTCAGGTCAGGGCGGTTCCAATATCCTCGCGCCAGTCCGACCCCACCCGCGTGTAACTCTCCCGGCACACCTACAGGCACGGGCAGGCCGTTGGCGTCCAAAAGGTATATCTGTGTGTTGGCGATAGGGCGACCGATGGGGACGGACGAAAGCTCTCCATTCGACTGGCTCACATCATACCACGTCACGTCCGCCGACACCTCCGACGAGCCGTACAGGTTCAGTAGCCTGCTCTCCGGCATCGTCTCTCTGAAGCGCCGGGCAAGGTCCGCCGGAATCGCCTCTCCACTCGTCACCCAGGTCTTCAGCCTGGCTAGCCTGCGGCCTAGATCATCTCCCACCTCGAGGAGCACGCGGAGCAAAGATGGGACCAGCACAAGGCGCGTGACCCCTCTCTCCGCGAGAAGTCTCCAGGAAGAGGTAGGCGTCTTTGAGCACGCTATCCGGGATGATGAGGAGGGGCGCTCCCCGGAGCAAAGGTCCGAATACCTCCCACGCCGAGTCGACGAAGCTCAAGGCAGTCTTCTGGCAGCATACCTCGCCCTCCGCGAAGGGGTAAGTCTCCCACATCCAGTGGAAGCGATTCACCGCCCCGCGATGGAGGCCCTGCACCCCCTTAGGCTGCCCCGTCGAGCCGGAGGTGTACGTCACGTACATCACGTTGTCCGGCGTAGCTCCGCTATCGAAGTCTTCTTGTGCCTCCCGCGCGATAGCGTCCCACTCTTCGTCAAGGTGGACTACCCGTACCTCGCGCCCAGGCAGGTCAATGCTCAACTTCTTCTCGGTAAGCAGCACGGACGCCTGAGAGTCTTGCAGCATGAATGCTAACCGCTCCTTCGGGTAAGCAGGGTCGAGAGGCACGTATGCCCCACCAGCCTTGAGGATGCCGAGCAGCCCCACCACCATCTCTATGGAGCGTTCTACGCATATGCCCACCAGTACATCCGGACCTACCCCTAGCTTCCGCAGATAATTAGCTACCTGATTTGCTCTTCCGTTCAACTCCCGGTAGGTGATCCGTCGCCCCTCGTACATTACCGCCACGGCATCCGGCATGCGCGCAGCCTGGGTCTCGAACAGGTGGTGGACGCACAGGTCCATTGGGTACTCTCTGCGGGTGGCGTTCCACTCAACGAGGGTCTGTTGCTTTTCGTCCTCTGCCATTACGGGCAGTTGAGAGATGCGTTCGTCAGGGTTGGAGACTGCTGCTTGCAGCAAAGTGTGGTAGTGCCCCATCATGCGGCTTATCGTGCCGCCATCGAACAGGTCGGTGTTGTACTCCGCCGCCATCAGGAGGCCGTCTTGCGCATACTCCAGCGCCAGCGTCAACTCGAACCTTGACGTTTCGGTATCGATCTGGTCAATCTGCAAATTGCTGAGGGTCAGGTTCTGAAGGTGAAGCGCCTCCATCGGGGTATTCTGAAGCACAATCACCACCTGGGAAAGGGGCGGGCGGCTCAAATCGCGCTCAGGCTGTAGCTCTTCCACCAGCTTCTCGAATGGCAGGTCCTGGTGAGCATAAGCCGCCAGGGCCACCTCCCGTACCCTCTCCAACAACTCTCGGAAGGTGGGGTCGCCCGAAAGGTCGGTGCGCAACACCAGGCCGTTGACGAAGAAGCCGATCAGCTCCTCGATCTCTGGGCGTGTGCGCCCCGCGATAGGCGTGGTAACTACGATGTCGCTCTGCCCCGTGTATCGTGAAAGCAGGGCCTGGAACGCCGCCAGCAGCGTCATGAAGAGCGTCACCCCTTCTCGCCTGCTCACTTCTTCCAGTTCGTCGGCCAGCCCTTTGGGGAGGGTCTGCAACAGCCGAGCACCGTGATACGTCTGTACGGGCGGACGTGGGCGGTCGGTGGGCAATTCCAGTGGGGCCGCGCCCGCCAATTGGGCAGTCCAATAGCTCAACTGCTCCTGTAATACCTCACCTTGCATCCACTCTCGCTGCCATGCGGCAAAATCGGCATACTGCACGGGCAGGTCGGGGAGCGGCGACGGCTCGCCCGCTATAAAGGCCGGGTAGAGCGCGGCAAGCTCCCGGAACAGCACCCCCATAGACCACCCATCTGAGGCGATATGGTGCACTACCAGTAGCAGAATGTGGTCCTGCTCGCCCAATTTCAACAGGGTAGCGCGTAGCAGAGGGCCTCTTTCCAGGTCGAAGGGGTGCTGTAACTCTTTCACGGCGAGCCTATAAGCTGCCTCTTCTCGCTCCGGTGCGGGCACGTGTTGCACATCAACGACCTGAACGGAGAGACCCAATGCCTGGTTGATGACCTGAACGGGCTGCCCATCCACGACGGCAAAGGTGGTCCTCAGGGCTTCATGGCGCTGCACGATAGCGTTGAGGGCGCGTTCCAGCGCGTCTATATCAAGCTCCCCCTTCAGGCGCACGTCGATGGGGATGTTGAAGGCCGGGCTGCCGGAATCCCACTGGTTGAGGAACCACATCCTCTGCTGCGCGAACGAGAGGGGCATATCCGAGGTGCGTGGCGCGGGTAACAAGGGTGGGACCTCCACTCCCGGCCCTCCCTGTAGCGCAAGCTCGACGCTCTCGGCCAGGCCCGCTACCGTAGGGGTCTCGAAGAGGTTGCGCAACGGAAGCTCGACGTGGAACGCTTCACGCAGGCGAGAGATTATCTGCGTGGCCCCAAGAGAATGGCCCCCAATATCGAAGAAGTTGTCATGCACGCTCACGCATTCCACCCCAAGCACCGAGGCCCATATCCGCGCCATCTCCTCTTCCACCGGGGTGCGCGGCCCTACATAGTCGCTGTCTTCTTCACTCCTGCCATATTCGGGAGCGGGCAGCGCTTTGCGGTCTACCTTGCCGTTCGGCGTGAGAGGCATCTCCCATACTGGCACGAAGGCCGAAGGGACCATGTAATCTGGCAATCGCTCTTTCAGGTAGGCGCGTAGCTCGCCTGCGGTGGGAGAATGCGCCGGGTGCGGCACGATATAGGCAACCAGGCGCTTATCGCCGGGCACGTCTTCCCGCGCCGTGACTACTACTTCCCTCACGCCGCTATGCTGGCCCAGCACCGTCTCTATCTCCCCCAATTCGATGCGGAAGCCTCGTATCTTCACCTGGTTATCTATGCGCCCCAGGAACTCGATATTGCCGTTGCCGTCCGGCAGATAGCGTACCAAGTCTCCCGTCCTATAAAGGCGCGTCCCAGGCTCATCACTGTAAGGGTTGGGGACGAACCGCTCTGCCGTCAGGTCGGGCCTGTTCAGGTAGCCTCTCGCCAGCCCATCCCCTCCTATGTATAGCTCGCCGGGCGTTCCAATGGGCACTGCCTGCATTTTGCCGTCCAGGATGTATACCTGCGTGTTGGAGATGGGGTGGCCAATCGAGACGGACGTGCCCACCTGCTCAAGGCGCGTCATCGGGTAGCAGCAGGTAAAGGTGGTATTCTCCGTAGGCCCGTAGCCGTTCACGAGGGTGCAGCCTTCAAGCTGTTGTAGCACCCGCCTGGTATGAGGCACCGACAGCACGTCGCCCCCCGCCAGCAGCTGACGCACGCCCGCGAGCTTATCAAGCTGGTTCTCTACCATCTGGTGGAATAGGCCCGCTGTGAGCCACAGGGTGCTGACCTGGTAGCGTTGCAGGACCTGGCCAAGCTCCTCCAGGGAGGGCACGTCTGCATTTGGGAAGACCACGAGCCGCGCTCCGTTGAGCAGGCTGCCCCAGATTTCGAGCGTCGAAGCGTCGAAAGAGGATGGGGCAAACTGGAGAAAGACCTCCTTCGGCGAGAAGCTTATATAGTTGGTATTCTTGACCAGCCGGACGATCCCAGGGTGGGGTATGCCTATACCCTTTGGCTGCCCGGTCGAGCCGGAGGTGTACATCACATACGCCAGGTTATCGGGCGACGATTGATTTACAGGGTTTGTATCTCTCTGTCGAGCAATAGCTTCCCACTCTGCGTCGATACGCACCACCTTTGCGCTATGGGCAGGAAGCCTCGACAATAGGTGCTCCTGAGCTACGAGCACAGGCGCGCCCGTATCCGCGAACATGAAGGCCAGGCGCTCTTTGGGGTACGCCGGGTCGAGAGGCACGTATGCCCCGCCCGCTTTGAGTATGCCCAATAATGTGACTACCAATTCTATCGAGCGCCCCACGCAAACGCTGACGAACACCTCCGGGCCTACCCCAAGCTCGCGCAGGTGGTGTGCCAGCCTGGTTGGCCCTCCCGTTAAGCTCCCGGTAGGTAAGTTGCTCCTCCCCAAACACTACCGCCATGGCATCAGGTGTGCGCTCGGCCTGGGCCTCGAATAGCTGGTGGGCGCACTTCTCCTTCGGATAATCCGTACTGGTATCATTCCACGCAAGGAGAATTCTGATGCTCTTCAGCCCCAGCCAGAGCCGGAAGTGTGGTTAGTGTTGGACGATCTTGGGTTTGCACAGCTCGATCTCCGACATGCTAGGCTACATCTGCGCCAGGTGAATGCCGTTTATTTATTTGAACAATTATACCTAGCTCCGAAGCGTTCTACAACCATCAAAGAGTGATATTAAGGTCGGACTAGGTTTCCGTTCCATTATTTTTCTTGCCTCTCTTGCCCTCTTTAGCTGCCTTGCTCTTCTTGTTCTTCTTGCCTTCTTCGCGCCATTCTCTAAAGTTATTAATCGAGCGCAAAGCCCCCAGTAACCGCTCCTCCCAGGCTAGCGATGATGGTAAATAACTTGTCCAGCCATGATAACAGGACCGCCCCAGGAGCGTTTGCGACTTTAATAGTGAGACCGCCTCGCCACAACTCCTCCTGCGGCGGGATATTGGGCGAAGGTGAATCTCCTCCTTGGCCTCCTATAGGGGTAGCCCACACACTATACAGAGTTCCACCAGGGGATCGAGTGCCTGCTTCCATTGCTTGTATTGACCAGTACCATGCGACCCTGGTAGGGGAGAGCGATTGATGCTCGATGCTTTTTGGCTCATTTTAAACGTGTCTGTTACCAGCACTACATGACCCAGGCGGTTATAGCCTGCTGTCTCTAAGTCCTGAGTCTTTGTTATAGCCATCTCGGGTAGGGGTCCTATAGTGGCGACAGTGAGGCTACGTTCCGCCTCAGGCGATGACGCAGGCATAGCAGATAGGTGCGTAAGTGTAAGCGTGATGGCATCCGACTGGCTCACTTGAAGGCTTTCCGGCCCTTCCATTTCGGCGATCCATAGTGGCGCCGGTGTCGGGATAGGAGGCGTAGGTGCTTGGGTAGGGGCCAGGTAGGGCGGGGGAGTGCCTATTGCGGCGGAGATGGCATCCGAGGACACTGCTGCGGACACGGCGACTGCCGTGGCGCTTTCCACCGCCCTCACCACAATGCGTACGGGATTAGCCTGTACATTAGCCAGTAGGTTACTGGCTGCTGTCGCACGTGCCTGCGCTGTAATCAGATTCCCCCGTATGATGATGGCTGTTTGCTCGCTCCTGGGAGTGGCTGCTTCGCGCATGATCTGATCGAGCAATCTGCCGGCCCCGATTACCTCATTAAGTGCTCGCTCTTCACTTCTTGCTAAAGTCGTAGCTTCTGCGGCAGAGAATGTAACTACGGGCAAGCTTACCTGGCGCGTGGCCCAGGCTTGCGATAGTGCTACAGCCTGGCGTGTGGCCCCAACTTTGGCGGTCACGCGCGCCTGAGTAATATATATCGCCGTTGAGGTAGCCCTCGCAGGAGCTTCCCGTAGGGCTGCCTCCCAGGCCACAATGTCTGCCTTCACCTGTGCTGCTACCTGCGTTTGTAAAGGGGAGTTATTTTCGACCAGCACTTTTGTTGTGTAAGTCCTCGAAGAGGTTGAGGTCTTTATTGGGTCACTATCTGGGCGCAGTAGCAGTAGGAACGCTATCAAGAAGCATATCAAGGCTATAATATATAAGACAAAATTACCCTGGCGATGTTGAGAGAATAGACGCCACATATTCGTATGCTCCTAAGCAAAAGCTAATGGTAATAAACCATATCGTAGCAGAACTTCTCCCGCCATACATCGCCAGAATTAGTTAACTTCTATGACTTTACCGCCTGACTGCCCCTTTGTTCTTGCTGGAATTTGCTATAGAATTACTTGAAGGTATGCTCGACTGGTACAGGCTCGCAATAGAGGGGAGACACGCTATGAGAGTTAGCCTACAGGTAGCACACCCAACCTTCAGCCCAGGCAAGTCATCCCGGCCCATGCTGTTATTGATGGCTGGCATTCTGGGATTATCGGCTGTGCTACTGCTATATGAGCGCAGCCGTATGTTGCCCCTATCTCAATCTCCTGTTGGAATCGGAGACCTCTCTTTTGGCGAAATGCCCCTGACCTTTGAGCCGAACGTCGGCCAGGCGGACCCTTCCGTGCGTTTCTTCGCACGGAGGCCGGAAGGTACGCTTCTCTTCACCGACCAGGGGATAGAGATTGCTGCCGGACGACAGATGAACGGCAGTGACACAACTCTCCCTGCACAGGGTGCTGCGCCTTCTCTTCGCCTGCAATTCGTGGGCGCTAACCCTAATCCCCACCTGGAAGGGTCCAGCCCACTGCCCGGAAAGGTGAACTATTTTGTGGGAGCGGACCCCTCTGGCTGGCGCACGAACGTCGCCACTTATGCTGAGCTGGTCTACCAGGAGATATATCCCGGTGTATCGCTCTCTTATGTTGGCTCCGAGACAGGTCTAAAAGGGACCTATACCCTTTCACCTCATGCCGACCCCAGCTTGATCCGCTGGCGCTACGTTGGGGCAAATCAAGTTCAGTTGGACCAATCCGGTAATCTGGTGATGTCTCTGGATGAAGGCAATCAATCCAAAATCCAAAATCCAAAATCCGAAATCGTAGAGAGTGCGCCTGTGGCGTGGCAGGAGATAGGGGGTCAGCGAGTAAGCGTAAGTGCCGCGTTCAACCTTGCCCCCGACGGCACAGCTACTTTTCCGCTGGGCGCATACGACCCAACCTATCCTCTCACAATTGACCCTGTGCTTACCTACTCCACTTACTTCGGAGGGAGCGCCTCGGATGCAGGTTACGGCATCGCGGTGGACGCGGCGGGCAATATCTATTTGTCGGGCAGTACAGGCTCGACCAACTTCCCCCTGAAAGACCCTTTTCAGCCGTCCTTAAGCGGTGCCGCGGATACCTTCATAACGAAGCTCAATCCGTCGGGCACGGAGCTTATCTACTCTACCTACATCGGCGGCAGCGACATTGACCTGGCGAATGGTATAGCCATAGACTCGGCAGGGAACGTCACCATTGCCGGGCGCACCAGCTCGACCAACTTCCCCGTGCTGAACCCCATACAACCTTCCAATGGCGGCTGGTTCGATCTCTTCGTCACCAGGCTCAATTCCGGTGGGTCGGCCCTGATCTTCTCCACTTATTTGGGAGGTACTGCGTGGGACGAGGCGTATTCCGTAGCTGTAGACCCGTCGGGCAACGCCTACGTCACCGGACAGACAGGGTCCGAGAACTTCCCGCTCATGAACCCCATCCAGCCGGTCTATGGCGGCTCGGTTGATGCCTTTGTGGCGAAAATCAATAACCTGGGCACGCAGCTTGTCTACTCCACTTTCCTGGGAGGCTCGTCCGCTTTCACGGGGGGCGCGGATGAGGGGTTTGGCGTCGCGGCGGACGCGAGTGGCAACGCCTATGTGACGGGGCAAACGGCTTCGCAGAACTTCCCGGTGGCTAATGCCTTCCAACCGGAATTTGGCGGAGGGGAGTCGGATGCCTTTGTGAGCAAACTTAATCCTGACGGCTCGGCCTTCATATACTCGACCTATCTCGGAGGGGGAGACGGTGGGTTAGGTCCCGACGGGGGCCATGCAATCGCGGCTGACGCTTCCGGCAACGCATATATCACCGGCCAGGCAGGCTCAGAAGATTTCCCAACCCGCAACCCCATACAGCCTGCATTGAACGGCCTTGAAGACATCTTCGTCACCAAGATGAACTCGGCTGGCTCGGAACTGATATATTCCACATTCCTGGGCGGAAATGGAAGCGGTAACGAGTTTGGCTACGGTATAGCTGTGGACCCTGGGGGTGGCGTCTCCGTGGCCGGCATCACAGATAACAACAGCTTCCCGCTCGTCAATGCGCTACAGGCCAGCTATGGGGGTGGGCTGGACGCGGTTGTATTCCGCCTGACGCCCACAGGCAATGCCTTGAGTTTTTCAACGTACCTGGGCGGCTCTACCACCGACCGGGGGCACGCGGTGGCAGTTGATGCATCGGGCAATACTTATGTGACGGGCTGGACCGCATCATCCAACTTCCCACTCGCAAACCCTTACCAGGCCAACCTTTCCGGCACTACAGACCTGTTTCTAAGTAAGATTTCGGACGTTACTTTTGCGACAACGACCCCTGCGGCCACGACCACCTCATTACCCACTTCCACTAGCACCACCACGGCTACGGCTACGTTAGCCACTTTTACTCCTCTAGCTTCCACATCTACTTCAACTCCGCTCCAGCCTTCGAGTACGTCAACAATCGCATCCACCGCCACGCCCACCGCCTCTCCCACCAACACGGCCACTCCACTCCCGACCCCATTCTGCGGCCTCGCCTGGCGCGAGGTGCCCAACCCTCTCGGCGGCACTCTGTCCGACGTTGATGCCACATCAGCCTGGGACGTATGGGCCGTGGGTAGCAACGGAGCTATGCACTGGGACGGCAACGACTGGACTGTGATACCTGTGCCCGTAGCCGGTTTGAGCGAAGTCTCAGCGGTAGCTCCGGATGATGTCTGGGCCGTCGATGGTGAAAGTGTTCTACACTGGGACGGTACTGCCTGGAGCCTCGAACATAACCCACCGGACCCACCGCAACTTCACTCATACACTGACGTAGAAGCGATATCAGCGAACGATGTATGGATTGTAGGGCGAGAATGGACTAGCTATGCCCCTTCCACTTTGGCCATGCATTGGGATGGAGTGGAGTGGACTGTCACTCCCAGCCCATCTTCCGGTACACGAGGCAACCGTCTGTCAGCGGTCTCGGGTATCTCCAGTAGCGTCGTGTGGGCGGTTGGTAGCTGGTTGGGCATCGGAGATGTCATAGTTAGTTGGGACGGCACTCAATGGGTACGTTACTACTCTTCAGGCTTTTACTACCTCTATGGTGTACACACTATTGCCGCGGATGATGTATGGGCTGTTGGAATTAGTTATCCGTCTTCCGGAAAGAGCGCCATCATCCACTACAATGGTACGGCCTGGAGCGACGTACCCGGACCGGCCATCGGCGTGCTGAACGACGTGCATGGGGTGAGTTCCGACGACGTGTGGGCGGTTGGAGACCTCGGTATGGTACATTGGAACGGAAGCACGTGGTCGCAGGTGGAAGATCAGCAGGTGAAGCTATCCGGAGTGCATGCAATCGCCGCTGATGAGGCGTGGGCGGTGGGCGACGTACTGCTCCACTATTCGGGAGCGCTCTTCTCAGATGTACCACCCGGCAGCACTTTCTATCCATACGTGCAGTGCCTGGCCTGCCGGGGTATCATCTCCGGCTACTCCGACGGCACCTTCCGTCCGGGTAACGAGATAACCAGGGGGCAGATAGCTAAGATGGTCTCTAACTCTGCTGGTTTCTCAGAGGATGCAGGTCCTCAGATATACGAAGATGTGCCTATAGGTAGTCCCTTCTATGACTGGGTCAACAGGCTGTCCATAGAGGGCACATGGGAGGATACCTGTGTGGCCTCATACCTGAAGAGCCTTGTATCTCACCAGATAACCGCCCATACTTCCGCCCCAATGCCAGCGCCACTCGTGGGCAGCTAGCCAAGATAGTGGCTAATGCAGCAGGAGTAGGAGGCACACCCACTGGCTTGTTCTATACGGATGTACCCCAAGACAATCCTTTCTACGTATGGATAATGCGTCTCACCAATATTGGTGTGATGTCGGGATACCCGTGCGGTGGAGAGGGAGAACCTTGTGACGACGCTAACCGCCCTTACTTCCGTCCCTTCAACAACGTAACGAGGGGACAAGCGAGCAAAATAGTGGCTAACACCTTCTTCCCCAATTGTCAGACCCCGTGACGGCAATTATGAATTACGAATTACGAATTACGGCTTTCGGTTGTAATTCGTAATTCGTAATTCGACTAAAGTGGAGACACGCGTATGGCTTCTACACCTGATATCGATATGCTTGAGATTATCGCCTCCGGCCTCGAACCGAAAGCCACCCCAAGCGAATCTCGCCAGCTCGTACCCAGGCGCGTCATCATAGTCGGCGCGGGCATGGCGGGGCTAGTCGCGGGGTACGAGTTGCTGCGTGCCGGGCACAATCCCATCATCCTGGAGGCCCAGAACCGCGTCGGAGGGCGCGTTTACACGTTGCGCGAGCCGTTCGCTCCCGGCCTGCACGCCGAAGCAGGTGCTATGCGCATCCCCCGCGCTCATGAGCTAACTATGGCATACATAGACAAGTTCGGGCTGAACGTCTCGGACTTCACGATGGGCAACCGCAACGCCTATTACTACATCAACGGTTGCAAGTGGCGCGTCAAGGATACTGATGTAGACCCTGATTGTCTCGGCTTCCCCGTCGCTGAGCACGAGCGTGGCAAATCACTTGATGTCTTGTGGGCTGCTGCCTTGCGCCCCTTCGCAAAGCGCCTCGAAGAGGAAGGCGAAGGATGCTGGCCGGAAATAACCGCCGAGTACGATCACTATTCTACCCGCGAGTACCTGGAAACTCTCAACTGGTCCGAAGGGGCCATCGAGCGCTTTGGCCTCCTCGCCAACCAGGAAGCCTTGATGAATTCCTCCTTCCTCGAATTGCTGCGCGAGGAGGTGGGTAACTACTACACCAACATGGTGGAGCTAGAAGGGGGCATGGACACGCTGCCCTCAGCCTTCCTCCCTGCGCTCAAAGACCACATCCGCTTCGGCGCTAAGATGGTTGCGATTGACCAATCGCCTGAGCAAGTTACGGTTCACTATCGCACGAAAGCGGGCCGCTTCTCCGAGACGGGCGACAACGCCATTCTGACCGTGCCTTTCCCTATGTTGCGCCACGTCGAGACCCTCAAGCCTTTCTCTCGCCCCAAACAGCGTGCTATCAGGCAACTCCATTATGATGCTTCGGCGAAGATACTATTCCAGTGTCGCAGGCGCTTCTGGGAGGAAGACGAAGGTATCTTTGGCGGCGGCACTATGACCGACCTCCCTATCCGCACCGTCTATTACCCCGACCACGGGCGCGAGACGGGGCGTGGCGTGCTCCTTGCGAGCTACACGTGGTCTGAGGACGCACAACGCTGGGGTTCCCTATCGCCCGAAGAGCGCATCACCCACGCCCTTGAGAACCTGGCCTCTATCCACCCCCAGATTACCGAGGAGTTCGAGGCGGGCACCTCGAAGATGTGGCATGACGATGAGTTCGCGGGAGGGGCCTTTGCCCTGTTCGATCCCGGCCAGCAGACCCTTCTCCATGACCACATCGTCGCCCCCGAAGGCCGCATCCACTTCGCGGGCGAGCATACCTCCCTCTGCCACGCCTGGATACAGGGCGCAATCGAGTCGGGCCTCCGAGCCGCCCATGAGATACACCAGAAGAGCCTGAGGGACGACAGACGATAGACGACAGACGACAGACGACAGACGACAGACGACAGACGACGATTTAATCACAAAGAACACGAAGACACAAAGGCCACGAAGATTTATTAATGGGTTCGGAGTAGGGGTAAGTCGTGCAGGTGTCTTATGAAAAGTCTATCGCTAAAGAGCAATTCTATAGAAATCTTTGTGTTCTTCGTGTCTTTGTGTTCTTTGTGATTAATCGGTCTATCGCCCATCATCCATCGTCCCTGCTGGGCCTCTTGACAGCAACAAGTATCGGCGTATAATGCATTAGTCCGCGTACACGGAGTGAAGTTTGTGCGGGTTGCATTGGTCGGTTGGACCGTTCGGGCGGTCTTGAGTGTCTGCCGTGAAGTATCATTCCCCACGCCCTCCCTTTCTCATGGCTCTCCTCTTATTTCTTCTGAAGGGGGGTGATACCTCGCTGTTCGCACGAAAAGGATAAAGGAAGAAGGCTAAAGGATAAAAAGGTATATCGAGGCACGATCTACAACCTTTTATCCCTTATCCTTTATCCTTCATAATTTCCAAATATCAAAGGAGGAAAATTAATGGCTACAATAAAATCACGCCTGGCATGGTTCGCCAGCGCAATCATGGTAGTGCTTCCGGTCCTCTCAGCGTGCGGAGGTGACGGTACTCCGACGGCTGTACCCGCCACTAATACCGTTCCCCCTGTGGTCGCGTCACCAACTGGGGGCGCTCTCGTTACGGCTACTACGAGCGGCTCGACTGCTATGCTCGACGCGCTCGCAGCCGAGGGCATAAAGCCGGACACAAGCGCATCGGGCAAGTTCGAGTTCTTCAGCTGGTGGACGGCTGGCGGCGAGGCCGAGGGCAAGAACGACATCCTCAACCTCTACAAGCAGCTATACCCCAACGTGGAAGTGATAGATGCAGCGGTAGCAGGTGGCGGCGGCGACAAAGCCAAGGCCGTACTCAAGACCCGTATGCAGGGCAACGACCCTCCCGATACCTTCCAGGTGCACGGTGGCCCTGAGCTTATAGATGGCTACGTAAAAGCCAATCGCATGGAGTCGGTCACCAGTATCTACAACGATATGAGCATCACTGGCGCGTTCCCCAAGCAGTTGCTTGAAATGGTCAGCCAGGGTGGCGAGATTTACTCAGTCCCCGCCAACATCCACAGGGGAAATGAGCTTTTCTACAACAAGAAGGTGCTCTCCGACAACGGCATAACCGCGCCCACTACATGGGATGAATTCTTCACGGCGGCTGAGAAGCTAAAGGCGAAGAATATAGCAGCGCTCGCGGTTGGTGGTAAGGACACCTGGGCCGTCACTATGCTCTTCGAGGACATCCTCGTTGCACGGGGCGGCGCGCAGAAGTTCAACGACCTGATGGCAGGCAAAGCCGACTGGAACGACCCGAACGTGGTCGCATCTCTCGATGACCTGAAGAAGATATGGTCGAGCGGCTACGTCAATACAGACTTCTCCGCTCTCACATGGGACGATGCTTCCGGGCAGGTGCTCAAAGGCACGGCTGCTATGACCATCATGGGAGACTGGGCCAAGGGGTACTTCCAGGCCAACGATCCCAAGTGGGCTGACAACTTCGGCTGGGTAGCAAGCCCTGGCACAAAGGGCGTCTTCAAGGTCGTTACCGACACCTTCGGTATTCCCAAAGGCGCTAAGAATGCCGAGAACGCCCGCCGCTTCCTGAAGCTCCTCGCCTCCAAGACGGGGCAGGTAGCCTTCAACCTGCGCAAAGGCTCCATCCCCGCACGCACCGACGTGGACACGAGCCAGTTCGATGTTTACATGAAAGATGCGAACAGCGATTTCGGCAGCGCCGCATCATTGGTCGGCAGCGCACCGCACGGCTCGGCCACTACCGAAGCCTTCAACAGCGCACTCACCACCTCTATCAATACCTTCGTAGCCAACCAGGGCAGCTTCCGCTGAAACCGCGAAGGAGCTACAGAACCAGGCTAAAGACCTGATTACGGGTGGGAGCAGCGGCATAACGGGTGGCGGTGACAAGATGGCAGCCCTCGCGGCAGAGGGTATCAAGCCCGACACCAGCGCCACCGGCAAGCTAGAGTTCTTCAGCTGGTGGACGGCTGGCGGCGAGGCTGAGGGCAAGAACGACATCCTCAACCTCTACAAGCAGCTTTATCCTAACGTGGAAGTGATAGATGCGGCGGTCGCGGGCGGCGGTGGCGATAAAGCCAAAGCCGTGCTCAAGACCCGAATGCAGGGCAACGACCCTCCCGACACCTTCCAGGTGCATGGCGGGCCGGAAATCATCGACGGCTACGTGAAGGCCAACCGCATGGACCCGGTGACGAGCATCTACAATGATATGAAGATCACCGGCGCGTTCCCTAAACAGCTCCTCGATATGGTGAGCCAGGGCGGCGAAATCTACTCCGTTCCGGCGAACATCCACAGGGGTAACGTCCTCTTCTACAACAAGAAGGTCTTCACCGACAATGGCATAACCGCGCCCACCACCTGGGACGAGTTCTTCACTGCGGCTGAGAAGCTGAAGGGCAAAGGCATAGCGGCACTCGCGGTAGGCGGCAAGGATACCTGGGCCGTTACCATGCTCTTCGAGGACATCCTGCTGACGACAGGCGGCCCGCAGAAGTTCAACGACCTGATGGCGGGCAAGCTCGCCTGGACTGACCAGAGCGTTGTAGATGCTCTCGCCGCGCTCAAGAAGATATGGCAGGGCGGCTACGTCAATAAGGACTTCTCCGCGCTGACGTGGGACGACGCTTCGGGGCAGGTGCTCAAGGGCACGGCTGCCATGACGATCATGGGCGACTGGGCTAAGGGCTACTTCCAGGCCAATGACCCCAAGTGGGCCGACAACTTCGGCTGGATGCCCAGCCCCGGTACGAGCGGCATCTTCAAGGTGATCGTCGATACCTTCGGCCTCCCCAAGGGCGCGAAGAACGCCGCGAACACCAAGAAGTTCCTCGACCTGCTCGCCTCCAAGACCGGACAGGTGACCTTCAACCTGCGCAAAGGCTCTATCCCCGCCCGCACGGACGTGGATACCAGCCAGTTTGACGTTTACATGAAGGACGCCAGCAAGGACTTCGGCGCAGCCACGTCATTCGTAGGCAGCGCGCCACACGGCTCGGCCACTGTGGAAGCCTTCAACAGCGCCCTGACCACAGCCATCAACAACTTCGTCGCCAACCTCGGTGACCCTGCGGCAACCGCCCAGGAGTTGCAGACGCAGGCGGCGGACTTGCTGAAGTAACACGAATTACGAATTACGAATTACGAATTACGAGTTATGAGTTGATAACCGTAACTCGTAATTCGTAATTCGTAATTCGTAATTCGTAATTACATGAAGGTGCAGCCTCATGTCTGACATCGTAGCGTCTCAGGCCCCCGCGATGGCGGTCAGGCGGTCCCGGCGTAAGCCTCTAGGCCGGGATCGCCTGACCGCTATCCTGATGATCCTGCCCTCGATAATCGCGGTCATACTCTTCGTGTACGGTTTTATCGCGTGGAACGGGTGGGCGTCCCTCACCGACTGGCGCGGCCTCGCCGAGATGAAGCAGATAGGGCCGGTCCGCTTCCCGGACGCCCCCTTCGTTGGATTCGCTAATTACGAGCGTCTCTTCCGTACTGACCGCTTCCTGATAGACCTGCGCAACAACGGCATTTTCACACTCGCTTTCTTGATAGGGTGCGTGGTGCTTGGCCTGGGTCTCGCCATCCTCCTGGACCAGAAGATAAAGGGAGAGAGCATCTTCCGCAACGTCTTTCTCTTCCCGATGGCCCTCTCCTTCGTTGTAACGGGCACAATCTGGCGCTGGGTCTTCCTGGGCCAGCCCTTCCCCTGGATTATAGAGCGCAACATGGCGCTGCCAGCCGTGATTGTAGCTGCCGTGTGGCAGATGTCGGGCTTCACTATGGCGATGTTCCTGGCCGCGATGCGTAGCGTGCCGGACGACCTGCGTGAGGCCGCGCGGGTGGACGGGGCAAGCGAGTTCCAGGTCTATCGCCGCGTCATCCTGCCTCTCATAAACCCCATCGTGCTGTCGGCGCTCATTATCCTGGGGCACATATCCCTGAAGATATTCGACCTTATCTACGTTATGACCGGTGGGAGCCAGACGCTGGGCCTGGCGACCGACATGCCCTCGATCTACATGTTCCAGCTTGCCTTCCGAGATGACCTCTTCGCACGTTCGGCTGCCATCTCGATGATAATGCTCGTCTTCGTGGCTATCGTCATCGTGCCCTACCTGATAACGAGCCTCAAATCGGAGACCGAATCATGAGCGCCACCCCCGCGACACTCTCGACCTCCGAGACGAAAGGTCCGGCTAAGTTCAATACTGCCAAGCTGGTCTTCTACATCATCCTGATAGTTATGACCGGCTTCTTCCTGATGCCCGTCTATGTGGCGATTGTTACCTCGCTCAAGGGGATGGAGGAGGTCTCACGCGGCACGCCCTGGGAGTTGCCCTCGTCGCCTACCTTCGCCAATTACGGCAACGCGTGGGAGCAGCTAAAGGGCGGCTTCCTGAATAGCGTCATCCTCTCTGTGCCTGGCGTGGCGATATCGGCTGTGCTGGGCAGCATGAACGGCTACGTCCTCTCGAAGTGGAAGTTCAAAGGGTCGAACACCCTCTTTACGGTGATACTCTTCGGTATGTTCATCCCCTACCAGAGCATCCTCATCCCGCTGGCTCAGTTCCTCCAGAGCATCAACCTGTACGCCACGATACCCGGCCTGATACTGGTCCACGTTGTATACGGCATACCGATTACGACCCTCATCTTCCGCAATTACTATGCGGGCGTGCCAAAGGAACTTATCGAGTCGGGCACGATAGATGGGGCCGGTTTCTTCGGTATCTACAGGAATATCGTGCTGCCATTAAGCATTCCCAGCTTTTGTAGTGGTGCTTATATGGCAGTTCACCGCGATATGGAACGAATTCCTCTTCGCCGTCACCCTGAACAGCAACCCCGCCAGCCAGCCGATCACGGTGGCGCTTGCAGGGATTGGATCGAGCCAGGCAGGCACCGACTACGGCTTGCAGATGGCAGGCTCGTTGATTACCGCGCTACCCACTCTGCTCGTCTATATATTCCTCAGCCGCTACTTCATCAGGGGTTTGCTCGCGGGTTCGGTCAAGGGGTAGGGCTTGTGCTGTAGGGGCGTGCCGACGGCACGCCCCTACTACGGATCATTTCTACCCACCGGCCTACACGGTCACCCTTTGCCCTGTTCGACCCGCCTCTATCAGTGCCTCCAGCACGCGCATGTTTGCCATGCTCTCTTGGAGTGGGTAGCTTAATTCAGTATCGTTCAATACAGCATCGGCGAAATGCTCTACCATGAGTTGGTAGTGGTTTGCTCCTGGGACCTTGATTTGCTCGGCTTCGCTTACGTTATCGGCTTTGTCAACAACTATGGACGTTTCTTCCTCTGGGCCTCTGCTGAACGGGCGAGATACAGATATAAGTCCTTCCGTGCCTGATATTGCGAGACGCTGCTGCATCGCGGTGCCTACCTGGAAACTGCAATCAATAACCCCTAGCACCCCGTTAGGGTATTCCAGCGTGCCTGCGAGCGACATATCAACACCTGATGCAGCCCATATGGCGCTCGCCGTGACCGCACTAGGTAACGTACCCGCCACCAGGTTGGAGACGTTCACACAGTAGCTCCCAACGTCCAGCAATGCCCCTCCACCTAGCTCCTTGCTCCACCGCACGTCGTGTAGCCGCCTCAAGTAGAAATCGAAGGTCGCGCGCACTATCCTGGTCTCGCCTACTACTTGGTCCGCCACTAGCTGCCGGATGCGCTCGGTCTGGGGGTGGAAGCGGTACATGAATGCCTCCATTATCTTGACCCCGTTCTTTTGGGAAGCCGCTATCAGCTCCTCCACTTCCTGGGCGCTGACAGCGATAGGCTTCTCACAAAGCACGTGCTTGCCATGCTCCGCTGCTCGTATGCTCCATTCTTTGTGGAGAGCGTTGGGGAGCGGGATGTATACGGCATCAATGAGGTCGGAGGCGAGCATCTCGTCATAGCTGCCGAAGTAGTGGGGCACATCGCGGACCTGCGCCCAATTGCGGGCCTTCTCCCAATCTCTGCTCGCCACCGCCAATAGCTCGCTATTGGACGAACCCCTGATACCCTTGACTACCGAATTGGCTATGCGGGCCGTGCCTAATACTCCCCAGTGCAACGTTGTGCCTGGCATATTTGCCTCCTCGATATTAACTATTCAGGACTTTGGCTTGGAGTGTGCCAGTCGTAGGGGCGTGGCGTCGCCACGCCCCTACAGCGTAGCTGTATCATAGACCACAAGCGAAAGTCCTATTATTATATGGAGAGGGACCCGTGGTTGGGAGTTCTACTTCGCAATATCCCGCCTGTTCAGTCCTACCAGACTCCCCGCCCCCAACACCAGCGTCGCCACGACCAGCACGAGCAACCCGCCCCAATTGGCCCCTTCCGCCATGGGTCTGCCAAAGAGGTGGAATATCGAGAGGTTCAGCACTTCCCCAGGCAGGTTGAGCAGGGGCGCGAATAGCTCCAGGAAGAACATGACAGCCACCAGGCCAATCGTTATTGGCATCGCCCCGCCTGGCCTCTTGAGCCACGTCGCTACGCACAGCCCGAACGCAGCCACCACCAACCCCAGGGGCAGAATCCCAACCGCGCTCTCCCATATCCGCTCCACATCGAGCGTGACATTGCCTATAGCTGCCCCCAGCATGAGCGAGCCGCCCAGGACCACCAGGATAGCTACGAGCGTGAGCGAGATGGCTACATAGCGCGCAGTGAGTAGCTGCCACCTCGGCAGAGGCGCTGCCGCCGGTATCTCCAGGCGTCCCTCTTCCTCCTCGCTCGACCAGCCCTCTATCTGCGTAATCGCAAAGACGGCTATCATCACAGGTAGATAGGTGAAGACAGAAACGGAGACGTAGGCTTCAGGCGTTGACAGGTTGCCTATGAGCGTCGCCAGCACTCCCCCTATATTCTTTACCATCTCCCGCAACGGCTCCAGGGCATTGTTGACGCTTGTGACAATCATTATGGCGTACAAGCCCAGCCCCAGAGCCCAAAAGAATGTAGGCCACGCAAGGTCGCGTATGCTCTTGCCGAAGACCGACCCTAGCAAGAGCGTGGAGCCTCGTTCGGCCTGGACTTGCCTCGCCCGCGAGGGGAACAAATGAAAGGTCGAGCCGACGTCGCGCCGTAGAAAGAGCTTGCCTGCGAGGAGTGTCAGCCCCACGGTCAAAGCCACTAGCACTAACCACGCGCCCCACTCCATCTCTCGCCCTGGCACGATAGGCTTGCTCACGGTGTAGTAATGGAAGGGGAGGAACCAGGCAAGCCATTGGAGCGAAGGTAGGCTTTCGAGCATGTTGTTCAACAGGAAAGTGCCAAATAGCACCCCGCCTGTGATGGAGGAAACGGTGCGCCTGACAAGCACAAACTGGCCGATGAGCAGAGCCAGAGCCGCCCAGAAGCCCGTTATCGCACCTATATTGAGCAAAGTCAGCCCAACTTCACCTACCGCGAGAGGCTCGCCCGCGCTGAGGATGCCCACCGCCATACCTATTCCTAACAGGAGCAACGCTACGACTATCGCCACCCAGAGCGCCGCAACCTTCTGGCGAAAGAGGGATGCGCGGCTATGGGGCGTTGATAGCAGCACATCGAGAGACCCTTGCTGCTCCTCGCCCCTTATCAGGCCCGCCGCGACGATTGCCGCCCACAGTCCCAGCATTACGGGTATGAATATCAGGATGCGCACGGTCAGGAAGCCTCCGATGCTGTCGAGGGATGTAATCTCTCCCATCAGGAAGCTGAACGCCTGGAATGCCTTCGTCACCTCAGTGACGAGTTTAGCACGGTCCGCGCCTGTACCGGTTATTATCTGTGCATACTGGGACGCCCCCACAGCCACAATCAGCGCAAGCCCAATCCCCCAGACGAGCGTCCCCGTCCGCGTATCGCGCAGGCTCTTCGTAAATATATTACGTAGCATCATAGTCTTTTTTGAAACGTGAAACGTGAAACGTGATTATTAAACGCCAAGACGCCAAGATAACCAAGAACGCCAAGGTTTTATTGGGATATGCAGTACGAAACACGAACTGTTCTCACGCATCACGTTTCACGCATCACGTTTCACGTTTCACGGTAGTAAGTCAGGAACGCTTCTTCCAACGTCGGCTCGTGGCTGGTCAGGGAGACGACGGGGTAGGAGGCGGCTTGCTTGAGCACGGGGTCTGCGTCGCCTTGTACGACGAACTTGAGGGTGTGGTCGGTCGCAGACACGCCGCTGACGTTGGGGAGAGAAGCGAAAGCCTGTTGCACATCGTCTGTGGCAGGCACACCGAGAGTCAATGTCATGTGGTACAGCCGCTCGGCCACGACCTCGCGCACCGAGCCTGTCCGTACCAGCCGCCCCTCGCGGATGATGCCCACGCGGTCGCAGCTATGCTCCACTTCGCTCAGCACGTGCGATGACAGAAAGATGGTCGCGCCTCCCTCTCTCGCTTCGGCCACCATATCGAAGAACTCTTGCTGGTTTAGCGGGTCGAGGCCGCTCGTCGGCTCGTCCAATATCAGGAGGCGTGGGCGGTGCATGAACGCCTGTATGATACCCACCTTCACTTTGTTACCCCTGGAATACTCTCGGAACTTCTTGCTGAGGTCCAGCTTGAGGCGCTCCGCGTACCCCTCGATCACCTTCTGCTCGACCCCTCCGCGCAGGTTACCCAGGTACGTAAGGGTCTGATATCCGGTGAGGTTGTTCCAGAGGGCCAACTCGCCCGGCAGGTAGCCAACCATCGCCTTTATCGCCACCGGCTCGGCCTGGCAGTCCTTCCCGTAGATGCTCGCGCTCCCCTTCGTGGGGCGTATGAGGTCCATAAGGACGCGGATAGTGGTGGTCTTGCCCGCGCCGTTCGGCCCCAGAAAGCCGAAGACCTCTCCATCTTCCACGCGCAAGTCGAGGTCAACGATGCCGCGAGCCTGGCCGTAACTCTTGGTCAGGTCTCTCGTTTCAATTGCAGCTACTTTCGCCGCCATTACCGGTCCTCCCGCTCATGCTGCACGTTTCTACCAAACAGAAAGGTATCTCTGTTCAGTAACATCTCTCATTGAGAGAATAGCATCACGCAGGAGCAGTGTCAACGCACCTGTTGTATAGCTAAGATACAGCTTCGCTGTAGGGGCGTGCCGTCGGCACGCCCCTACGGGTGACCATCTTACCTTTTAGTCGGTCCCGCAGGACTAAAGGGGCAACATAAAAGCTCTTCGGATGTAGTACAATAAACTCAATATGAATAGGTCGCGCTGAATCTCATACATCCGTCGTCCGTTGCCAGGAGCATAGTCCGTTATGCAAACTGCTTACAGCAAACAGCAGAATCGAGTCGAGCCTGAGGGTCCCGAGCAGGAAGATACGCGCTCTGGAATGCACCTTGATTCTGTAGCTAATGCCACACCTGTGCTCCTCGCCTACGTGGACACGGAGCAACGCTTTGCTTTCGTCAATAGTGCATATGCGCAGTGGTATGGACGCGCTCCCGAAGAGATCATTGGCAAGCATATAGCAGAGGTCATAGGGGACAAAGCCTACGGCAACGCCCGGCCCGCTCTTGAGGCCGCTTTATCAGGCCGCAACATAAGCTTCGAAGCGTCGGTCCCCTGCGAAGGTAAAGGGTTGCGCCACCTGGCTATCTCCTATACCCCAGACGTCGACGAACATGGCCATGTGCATGGTTTGGTTGCGACCATCAATGACGTCACTGAGCGCAAAGAAACGGAAGCCGACCTGCACCGCAAAGAGGAAGAGCTTCGTGACTTTCTTGAGAACGGGGCCGTCAGCCTGCACTGGGTGGGACCGGACGGTACAATCCTGTGGGCAAACCGCGCCGAATTGGAGCTACTTGGCTACAGCGGGGAAGAGTACCTCGGCCACCACATCGCGGAGTTCCACGCCGACCGCCATGTAATCGAGGACATCCTCAGGAGATTGAGCGCGAAAGAGACGCTGTACAACTATGAAGCGCGGCTCAAGGCCAAGGATGGGTCGCTCAAGCACGTGCTAATCAACTCCAATGTGCTATGGGACGAGGAAGGGCGTTTCTTGCATACTCGCTGCTTCACACGTGACGTTACCGAGCGCAAGCGTGCCGAAGAAGCGTTGCGCGAGAGCGAAGAGCGGCATCGTGCCGTGCTGGAGCAGGTCTCCGAGGCCATATTCCTGGTCGATCCCGACTCCATGCGCTTTGTCGCCGCCAATCCCGCCTTTCAGAGCCTCTTGGGCTATACGGCTGAAGAGCTTCTCGACATGACGATTTACGATGTATTGCCCTATGAGCGCGAGCGTATAAACCGCGCCGTTCAACGCGCGCTCAGCGAGGGCGACTATCACGTCAGTGACCGCTTATACCGCCGCAAAGATGGAAGCCTCGTAAACGTCGAGGTTGGCATCACCCCGGTCTTTTACAGCGGTAAGAGGGTGCTGTGCCAGATTGTCCGAGACATTACCGAGCGAAAGAGGTCAGAGGAAGAGCGCAACAATCTCCTGGTTAGCGAGCAGGCCGCGCGCACCGCAGCCGAGGAAGCATTGCGTATTAGAGATGAGCTACTGGCTGTGGTCTCTCACGACCTGAAGAACCCCCTCGCTGCAATCAAGGGAAATACCCAGTTGATGCGAAGGCGTCTGGACCAGGCGAGCGTGCCTGACACCCGAAGCGTAGCCCTGGCGAGCGCCCTAGAGAGGATAGATGAGGCGCAGAGAAAGATGAACGCGCTGATCAATGAGCTGATGGACTTTGGCCGCCTCCAGGCGGGCCTCCCCCTCACACTTCAGCGCCGCCCCACCGACATAGTCGCGCTTGTGCGTGAGGTAGCATTAGAGCAGCAACACGCTACGGACAGACACAATATTCGCGTCGAAACGGCTTTACCTGAGCTAAAGGGGCGCTGGGATGCCGAGCGGGTGGAGCGCGTAATCGCAAACCTGGTGTCGAACGCCATAAAGTACAGCCCACGGGGAGGCGAGGTCGTTATAGAGGTGGCTCAAGAGTTGGAGGATGGTTCCGCACTCGGCGGATGCGCAGCGGTAACGGTAAGAGATAGCGGACTTGGAATATCGCCTGAAGACCTGCCGCACATCTTTGAGTGGTTCCGCCGGGCAGGGAGCATCGCGGGGCGCATAAGCGGAGCAGGGATCGGCCTCGCAAGCTCATTGCACACCGTTCGCCAGCATGGCGGGACTATCGACGTAGAAAGCGAGCCTGGGGTAGGCTCAAACTTTACGATACGCCTGCCTGTCAATCCTTCATAACAGCCAAACTTTCATTTCTTTTTCTATCAATTTCCCGCCCTGCAAGGGCGGGAAATTGATAGAAAAAGAAGAATTTCCCTTATACCTACTTGGGTGGGTCTTGCGTATTCGCGGACTTGCAGCGCAGCTTTTCGACCACAAATCTGGTCATGCACTCCGGGTCGTCCTCGCACCGGGCTATGACGGTCACCGGCCTGCCGCATCTACACTCCAGGGCTTTGATATCTTTTAGTATCGCCGTCCACTTACCGCTCGCTGGAACGGAAACCACCGTCTTGTCAGTCTCGCTCGTCGCGCAGGCGACACTTACCTTGATCTTCTTGCAATCGACGGCAGTGCCGGTCACCTGAATAGCGTTAGGAGAGCGCTCCCCAAGACCTACCACCTCCGTGATGGTGATAGCGCAGCGCTCCGGGTGTGGGCGTGGCGGCTCCTCAGAGGGAGCTACGAAGAGGAGTACACAGGCAGTCTCCCCACATCTGACAGTCACAATGGCATGGTCAGTCTTGAGGCCTTTATCCTTACTGACCGCCTGGACAACATAAGTCCCCGGTGGGATACTGCCGGTCCAGTGGGCAATCGGGGCCGGGAGAGCCGCATACGAGATGCCGGCCCACTGAAAGACCTGATTGTGGGCATCGTACACGGTCACGGTCCAGGCCTGGTCGTCAACCCTACAGGCGCTTCCTTGTTTGGCGATCCATACGTCAAGGGCGGTTGCCATCGTTCATTCCTCCTTATCAGGGCAAGTCTGAGTCCCCAGGGTGCAGGGGGTCGCCAGCATCGAAAAATCTGCAAGATTTAACGTCGTCCATTTCATCGTCCGGGTCCGTATCCCACATTCGCGTCGTCTGCCAACCCGTTTCCTTGATAAAGCCGAAGCCGGTCGTTACGCTAAATGGAGCGCCTATATCGGTGTCGAGACGAAATCTTGTTACCTCGTCGTCGCCTAAAGCCAAATCGTTGTAATCTTCACCGCTGTAGAATCTAACCTCCGTCCCAATCGGCCCAATCAGCAGCGCTTCATCCGGCTCGTCATCAAAGTCGCTGTAGTCGTCCAGGTCGGGCGCTTCCTCTACCGCGAAGCCAACAGGGCCACCACTCGCTATCATGCTGGCTGTGTCGGCCAGGTCGCCCAGGAGCACGTCGAATGCCAGGCCAAAGTTGAGAAGGTCCTTCACGGCATTGAGGGCCTGCACCGCGGAGTTGATGGTATTTACAGCGCCACTGATATCCGCCACTCCTCCAGCCCTTCCCATGACGAACACTTTGCCGTTTCCGGTAAGCACGAGGAGAGCCGGGATCGGGATGGCTACAAGATCGAGGGGAACTTTGACATCTTTTTCGAGTACATTGCCCTCAACATCGACCTTTACGGTCGCTGTAAGCTCGACTTTGGGAGGCGTATTGGCTTTGAATTCGGGTATTAAAGGTGGAGCTATGCGGAGCAAAGCCATGAGAGGATCGGAATCGGGCAGCGACATGGGAGTGAGAGGCTCCCAGGTGACTGAGCTTGTCTCCGTACCATCCACGGTCACTTTGTACTTCACGCTGAAGTTGACAGCCTTGACCAATGCCTCCAGAAGCACCTCTACAGGCCCCGTAACGGGCAGGTTGAATTGCCCGGCAAGGTCCGCAGGTATAAACGGCAAAATTCCAGGGATCGTTTCGACGGTCATCCGCTCACCCGGCTTGGGGTTTTTCGGATTCACGTCTATCTTAGTGTAAGCAAGAATCTGCTCAGTGAGGAGTTTGAAGTCGGGCGGTCCACCGTTACCCATCGTTGCCTCCTTGCGGGGATTTAGGCCCACAGGTCGAGAACCAAATCGTCCTATTCCCGTTATATTACACCTTAATGACGAATGGCGCTAGTCCTACATGCCAGGGACACGCCTATAACTTCTTGAAAAAGCAACAAAATAAAGGTTCGACTGTGCCGAACCTTTATTTTGTTGTTTCTCTGGCCGATGCCATATGCCATTTCGCCAGTTACTCTCTAACCAGAGATATGGCCTACTGTTTCTTCCGTATGCAGAAGCCGACCGAACGCTCAGCGTAGTTATTGGTCTGGCCACTATTCACGTTCGTTCGATCTGAAACCTGCAAGGTAAGGGAGTAGCCGCAGGGGTCCATCGGCCCGGTCCCGTCGGGATTCAACCCCGTGTTCAGTTCATAGTTGCCTGCTGGCTTCCCTGGATCGGGGATGAGCGAGAGACCAGGGGCGATTATCCCATGGCTTCCGGCTGGCGGGTCCACCGACACCCCGTGAGCGGGGCCGCCTGGCCGTATCGCAAACGAGAAGCCCCCGAAATGATCATCTATGGCCTTATATTTGCCTTTGAAAATCACGCCGGAGTCGAAATCGGCACACTGGCCTCCTACTCCCAGGTCGATGGTGAGGATCTACGTCAGGTGCCTTATTGTCGATCATCACAGTCACCACGTTGCTGTGCAGGTCATTGAGCGGATTTGCATCCACTTTCACATCAACTCTCACGTCGTAGGTCTTACCATCTTCATTTACCGTCGAGAACCATACACCGAGGATGTTGCTCTCAACAAAGTGGGGAGGATAGTCCTGATAGTCATAGTAGCCGTCAGCGTCGGGGGTGATCGTCGTATGGGTCTGAAACGGACCCGTATTGATAATCAGGTCGAGAGGGTCGTTAGTCAGGGGAACATAACTTGATGGCAGCGCGCCGTGCAGCTTCCTCATGATCCGGTATTTCGATGCGGAAGTACCGTTCAATATCTTACCGGCGAGGGTGATTTTCCCACCGAAAGGAGCATCGTCGAAGCTCCTTCCCGTTTGGATGGTTACGCCATTCTGAATCAGGCCGTTTCCATCTATGTCGATCTTAGCGATGTCGCCAACGGCAGTTAGCACCGGCACTATTTGATCCCCTGGATCGTCCCCAGGCATGATGTGGAATCCGGGTTTCCTCGCGGTTCCCCCAAACCGGGATGTAGTTGGGATTGTTACAGGGAGGCGCGGTCTGCCAAGATAGGATCGCCCGTATCCTCACAACCTTGGGGCCTTTCTTGCAAGGTTGGCGGTATTTATCCAGGTTTACAGGTAGAGAAACGGCATATTCTAGCCCCTCTCTGGGGACTTCATCTATGTCATGCACGTTTACCGATGCGGTCCCCAGGCAGGTCTCGAAGCTGCCATTGCCGTCGAAATCGGCCCAGAACGTGACATATTCCTTGCTACCGGGCGAGCATAGGTTGCCTGAGTAGCCGGAAGAGAGCTTGACCCTGATGACGCCTACCAGCATATCTTCCTTTGTGTTGAGGCCGACACACTCCAATTCTTCGTAGCGTGTACTACCGTCTACGGGAAAGAACTTGCCGATGAGGTCTGCCAGGTCAATATTAAGCTCCGACAACACCCCCTTGTAACCGGGCGACATCATCGCTTCGGTCAGGGTTGGGGTGTCGATTAGCTTTTGCACGTCGGCAAGCGCGTAGCGGTGTGGCTCCACGTCTTTACCCTTGTAAAGCGCCTGAAGCTCAACCGCGCCAAGAGGCTTGGGCTTTGCCACCTCCATAGTTTCTGACTGCTCGATAGATTTGGCCAGAACGTCCAGGGGAAGGTCTACGGTCGGTGTGACCAGAAGCTTCTTATATGGCTCGACCTGGATATGGGTATTATGCACGTCACCCCACACAGGGCGGAAGTTTGGGTTGTTCGGTGGGGGTAGAGTGTTCCACGACAGGATCGCCCGGGCGAGTATTACGTTCCCTTGCTTGCAAAACTTTCGCGGCGGGTTGATCCTCCGAGTGACGGCATACTCAAGCCGAGACCTTCCCTCCGGGATGTCGTAGGCGTGGAAGCTGCTGAGACCCTGGTCTTGCCAGGTAGCGCCGTTGTCGAACGAGAGGTAGAAGCGCACGAATTCCTGCGTGCCGTTGCTGCATATACCACCGCCGTAGCCGAACGGTTGCTTTACGAAGATGACCGCTTCTAACCGCCTGAGCTGCGGCTGGTATCCGACAGAGCCGATCTCCTCATACCTGGTGTTCAACTGTAAATTGAGCACCGGCTGGAATGGGCTTGCCTCTACGTTGCCGAAGTAGTTCGGGTTGCTCAGGAGAAGCGCCCTGAATTGTGCGCGCTCCTGTGCGTATTCTTGGTCGGGAACCACCTGCGGACCACCGCCTCCATATCCCTTTTTATCTGACGAGGTCTCTTCGGGATTCCCTTTGGTGCTATCGCTGTCCATTGTGTCTCCTTCATGTTGCGTAAGTGACTTCGATCTCTAATCCTCACCGCCCCTGATAGGGCGGCCCGGACTAGATGCTTGCCTTCAATCTGACTCGTGTAGAGTTACGGGGTAGAACAACGCATGGGGCCATATCCTTCATCAGTATTCCTCCTTTCATAACGCAGCTAGCACAACGCATATAACCGCGTAGTAACTGTACATATGAGCGTGGGAGTTCCTGCGTATTTCTTCCCATGCCGGGCAAAGACGTTCTTGTCGCAGTAGCAGCATTGGCGGGCTGGCATTAGGCGCGTCCGCCTTTTCCTATGCCCTGGCCGAATGTTGCCTGATTATCAGGGCCTGTTCGCCAACTACACCAGGCCTGATCAGACCGCGGCTGCAAAGTGACAGCATGATCATCTTAGCACTATACCTATTACAATACCTCACCAGAATCAGTTAATTCTGAGCAAAAGAAATAGGGGATTAAGTTGGCAGAAAGCGCCAACTTAATCCCCCTATTAACCTACCGCGCGGCCTCTACGCGCCTGCCACTATTCCCGGACGTCGGTTAGCTCAACCGTCTCGTCTATATTGCCGTCGTTGTTGTGGTCTATCCCTATGGGGAGAGGCGTGCCGTTCCCCTTCCACTCTCCATAGAGCACGTAGGCCACGTCGTCCGGTTGCAGGGTGAGACCGCCATGCCCGAATATCTGCTCGCTCTGGGCGTCCGTGCGGTCCATTATCAGGGCGTAGGTCCCCTCTTCCTGGTTGCCGAGGGTGTCCAGGGCCAGCCACCCACTCTCCGGGTCTAGGTTGATGGTCATCGTGCCGCCGCTCTCGATATCCATCCCCTTTACCAGGAAGGCGTACTCCGCGTCCCCGATGGCCGTGCCGAGGAATATGTCGGGCGATTCGTTGTAGTCGGTCTTGTAGGAGATGGACTTACCGTCGGGAGAGAAGGTGATAGTGTCCAGCTGGCCTGGGTCGAGCACGACGTCATCCACGCTCAAGACGTAGCCCGGGCCTATCATGCTGACGCTTGAGTTGGTGGGGTCGGGCGAATTGCTGTTGTGTACGACGAGGGTAAACTCGATGCCAACCGGCACGAAGTAGACAGGCTCAGGGCTGTCCTCCCAGAGGCTGGAGGAGGTGATGGGTACGATCTCCACACCGGGAATTTCATTCATGAATTGATTGTCAACAAAGCCGGTGCGTCGCCCTTCCTTGTCTGTAATCAGCAGGTGGGCCTCACCCTCCAGCCAGAGCCGGTTATACCCGGTCGCCTGCGCTGCATCGGGCGCAGCCAGCGTGCTGCCACCTACCGTGCCGCCAGGGTTTTCGCAGAACGTGCAGACTTGCTGCCCTAGCCGGACGCTGGTAGGGGTGAGCATCAAGGTGCCCGTTGTGGCGTCTCCCTGGTACAGATCGGACTGTTCGTTCGGATTGGTCGCAGCCTCGTACTGCCAGGTCTCAGCGTTGCGGTCTACGAGCATGGCGCGCTCAATACCAGGGTGGTTGTTATCGTAGATGAGTATAGCGAATTGGCCGTTGCCCCGGTCCTCTACGCCGTAAGGTGTGACGGCGTGCCCCGCTTTGAAGCCGGGCTGGAAGAACTCTATAGCGTAGGTCTCAGAGGCATTCGCCCCCCCTTTGTAAGCGTCTATCAGGGTGTCGAGGATTTCAGAAGGCTTCTTGGCGACCCTGTTGGTCCGGGTGGGTGGGGTGAACTGAGTAGCCCAGTAATAGGCAAGCTCTCGCTGGAGCGCCGTGTTTGCCTCAATATTGAGGTCAAATGTGCCCGGCGCGCCGAATTGGTTGGGGTTTTGCTTGCCCTGGTAAAAGATAAGGCTGAGTGCGGCGAAGCCCTCGCAGTGGCCCCCCTGTATGACCTGGTTCACTTCCTTCATCCACGCTTCCGCGGCGGCAGTGAGAATGCAGCCATTGGCGACGCTGGCGCACACCTGGTCACCGAACATGCGGCGCAAATCTTCTGGGGTCAGGTCCGAGCGGTCAGGAGCGGCCCCCCAGTTTGGGAAGCTGAAGCCATCCTTCTGAGGGCGGAAACCGAGGTCGGCTACCAGGCTGCCCGGTTGGGCTGGCACCTCGGTCGGCGGTCCGGCCTGGGGAGGCTCCGGCGCTTGAGCATCCTTCATCGCGGGGAGCGGGGCCTGTACGGCAACGACTTCTTCACCATTATTCAGTTGCTCAAGTGCTGCTGCCGCACCCTTGCCCATGTCGGAGTTGGGGCTTAGGTTGGCGGCCTCTTCGAAATCGAAGTAGGCGGTTTCAAGGTCCCCCAGGACCACGTTAGAGTAGGCGCGCCAGTAATAACCGGTCGGGTCTTTGGGCCTGATCTGGGCCAGGTAATCGAACGCTTCGTATGCCTGGTCAGGCACGTTGGCACGGTAGAGTATCAGGCCGTAGACCCAGACGGCGAAAGCGTCTTCCTGGTCGAGGGCCATCGCCTGCGCCATGTAAGCGTAAGCAGTCTCGTTGTCCCCCTTGGCGTAGTAGGAGATGCCCCCGTTCACGTAAGCTGCTTCGAACTCAGGGCTGGCTTCGATAGCCTTGTTGAAGGCCGCGATAGCGGCATCGTAGTCGCCGCTGTTGTAAGCCGCTACCCCCTCGGCGAAGCTGGCCGAGACGTCGCCAACCCCGACGACTGAGACGCCAGTGGGCGATGCCTCCGTGCTGCTCTTGGTGGGCACGGGGCTGGCTGGCACCTCTACCGTGCTGGTCGGCTGGGTCCCAACGGTAGCCTGGACTACGGCGGTGGGCTGCGGCGCAGGCGACGAGTTACATGCAGCCAGCACGCCTGCCAGCACAATCACGATGACTACCATGAAGTAGGTGTATAAGCGCTTATACCTGTCCATCTATTCTTTCTCCTCCTTGTGTTGACTAATCGCCACCGCTACGAACTGGACTGACGTGGTGGCCCTTACGTGTGAATGACTGTTACTTCACCCGCACCATGATAATAGCGGAAATAGCACAGATTTGTTCTGCACAAAACCCGCACGAAAAGCCGCACAGACTATGGCGTGCGTCATTGGGAAGGAATTATTCTTTTTCTCTCAATTTCGACCCTCCACGGGTCGAAATTGAGAGAAAAAGAATAAAAGTTTGGCTTGGCGCAGCGCCCCTATCCGTTATATCACGGGGGCAACACCCTTATGTACCCAATGGCTTTCTTGTTAGACGTCATCCCTTCCATCGTGAGGGACCAGATGCCCGTTGGAGAGTTTGTGGCGGTGCCCAGCGTCACCCCGTTCTGCCCACTGACTGTCCCGTTCTGGTCGGCGATTATATTGCCTTCAGCGTTTACCACCTGCCCGCTCGGCCCCGTGGCGTACGCTCGTATAGACTTACCCGGATTGAAACCGAACCCATCGAAGTGGAAACTGTTCCCCGCCTTGCCGCAGTTGGTCGGGGTGATAGTCATGTTCTGGTTGGCGGGTATGCCGCTGCATTGGCCCCCTGCGACTGTGGTGGGGGTAGCGACCGGAGTGGGATTTACGCCTCCCCCGCCCGCGCATGACTGGTAGACCTCGAACTCCTTTGTCTCTATCCACTGCCCGCCGTAATTGCGTACCACGAACAGCATTACGTACCTGGCCTGAACCGCCGAGAAGGTGTATTCGAAGAAGGCATTTTCCATGGGAGTGGTGCCTTTAAACACTGTTGTAAAGCTGTTGGGATTGGCATCGGTTGTCGACACTCGTATCTCGAAATCCTTCATGGCATCGTTGGGACAACATGAAGGAGCCGTATTCCACGGATTGATACGCACCCTGTTTATGTTATAGGTTTGACCCCGTGGCAGAGCTACGATAACGTACTGATTTGTGTTGCTGCCTTGAGCGCTTGCCCAGCCAGTATTCAAGTCGCCGTCTATAATACGTTCTGGTTTCCATCCCACCCCAAAATCGGAGGAGGCCCCGACTATGCTCCCGCCGTTGCTTGTGGCGGCTATATTGGTCGTGGCGGAACAATTACCGCCGCCTCCACCCGGTGTCGCCGTGGGGACCGGACCAGGTCCTCCGCCACCACCATATTTCTGCTTGTAGAAGAAGTTGCCCAGGAGGGAGAGTAGCACGTCGTTAGGTGGGGCGAACTCAGGGTGGTACTCAAAGACCGCGCGCTCGAAGTACTGCACCAGGTAGGTCTTGCCGTCAGTCTCACTTACCTCCATGAACTCTTCAGAGAGAGGGAAGCCTTGCTGAGCGAGGCCGCCATGCGTGTTCCAATAGTCGAGGAACTTACCACCGACGCGCTTGCCCGTCTCCGTGAAGAGTCTCGATCCCGCCGAGGTGTTAGGCTTCTGGTTGGGAGCGCCATTGGGGTACTTGCGCTTGTACTGGAAGGTGCCAAGCTGCGACAGGAGCACGTCGTTGGGAGCTGAGTACTCCGTGTGGAACTCGAAGACTGCGCGCTCGAAGTACTGCACCGTGTACGTCTGGCCGTTGAGGTCGCTCTTCTCCCGGATAAGGCCAGAGACGGGGTATCCCTGCTGGGCCAGCCCGCCATGCGTCTGCCAGTAATCCATGAAGATGCCCGTTGCCGCCTTGCCGGTCTCCGGGAAGGTGAAGTTATCTACACCTGGCACGTCCACGCTGGTAACCGGCGGGGTGACGCTGCTCTGGGTAACGTCTACGCGCTGCCCTGCTGTGACAGTAACGCCTGTGCCGCCATTCTTGGGTGTGACCTGGGCCGAGCCTGCGTAGACGGTGATGCCGGTCTTCGCGGGGTCGCGTGCATCAATGCCGATCCTGATGCCGTAGTTGTTATCCTGGAAGCTCGCGTTGGAGCTTACGCCCAGGGCGTTGAACATGGCCACATTGCCTGGGAACGTGATGGTGGCGTTGCCGGTCTGGATTTTCGGGGTAGACGCGGCTGCGTTGGACTTGATCAGTGCTTCTGCTGTGCCTTCAGTGATAACCACCGGGTCTCCGGGGTTGCACGGTATCTTGATGCTTCCGGTTGGACCAAGCTGATAGACAGCGCCGGAGCCTAATTGGACGGTTATCCTCCATCTATCCTTCGTATTCTTCGGGACGCTCGATGGTAACGTGACCAGCCAGCCAGGTTGTAAACTGGTATACATCGTATCCACAGCGGCGGTAGTATAGCGATACTCTAAATAGCCTTCGGCTGGGAGATTCCCTACCTTCTTTCCGTCAGACGGTTTGATGAAGAAAGGTACTTTATCACTCTCGGCGCGCACCGGGCCGCTCCAAACACGGAGCTTGACATCCAGGTTCTGTCCTGTTGGGCATGGAGCGCTCTCGCCAGGAATTGTGACTATTATGGCGTCGGGAGGCGCTTTATCGGGGGTGCCCCCACCGCAGGGGGCAGATTTGAGGGCCTGGTCCAGGCGAACCAGAAGGTCTAGCAATGGCTGATTTGATGCTGGATAGCGTGCGCTGTGGCCTATAACCGTGTAACAGCCACGCGCGAATGCTCCTCCTGGGTCGTTGAGATTGATCGCTATTATTTCATATCCGTATCCCTCGTCTCCAAAGTAGGTCACGGGGTCCCACCGCCCAAAATTGTTTGCCGTCGCCGCGTTATACTTGGCCTGCAAGTCCGAGCGAGCTAGATCTCGGGGCTACTGTGTTTAACGACGTCGATGTCGTCTATGGGCGCAGGGAAGCCGTCGCCGTCGTTGGTGATGCTACACCTCTCTTTGGGGTTGGACGAAGAGAACGTGAAGCCATCTCCTCCCTGCGTGAGGCTACGAAGGTACGCGCAGAGGTCGGGGTCTGGGACGGCGGCGGGGGTGGCTTGAGCAGCGACGGAAAAAGGGGCTGCTCCCATGCCCGTGTTCATGCCTGTGGCCTGTGCCCCTCCTAGCGAACCGAGCGGTATCAGCGCCAGCAGCATGACGCCTCCTATTACGACCCGCAGCCAGGGCGAGTGCTTGGTACTGTAAGCAGTGTTATCCCCCATTCTGAACCCCTCCTATGTGCTCTGACTCTAAGAAGGTATCCAAAAAGAGAAGCACCAATTAGCCTGTCATTCTGAGCGAAGCGAAGAATCTAGAAATCTCTGAGCGTGTACTGTCGTAAAAATCTCTAGATTCTTCGCTTCGCTCAGAATGACAGGTCAAAAGTTGCAGTTCTTGGACACTTTCTCAGACTCCCAACGATAATAGACCTCTTCTGAAGAGGCCAGAAGGCGCAACCTTGGTCTTTATCACACTACGACTCCGCCCGGCTCATGACAATGAGAAGTCAGAAACGATGAATACAGAGAGCGACCGTAAGGGCAGTATACATAGGGCCAAGGAGAGTGTCAATAGTAAACCGGGAGGCATGCAGGGCGGATGCAAAGTCGAATACAGCACAAGTAAGCTGGGACAGGAGCTCTCTCCATGTCATCCTGAACGAAGTGAAGGATCACTCTCCTACAATACCTGTTTGCGTATACATTTCTTGCCGCAAGCTGATCCTTCACTTCGTTCAGGATGACACGTAAACATTTACAGGAAAACCGCGACTTTGCTTCTGTCCTGCGGAGGTAAGCGTTCAGACTGGGGTAAAGGCGGTAGAGAGGTGAAGAGGGCTACAAACCGCAACCTACATCTTAAGAGAAGGTTATGTAGGTTGCGGTTTCATCCGCTGCCAAATGCACCATCCTCCTTAAAACCTAACCTGATGCTTAAGGAGTCCTTATATCGGGTTAGGTTTGGGAAGGGTGGCATTTCTGACGCTGGGTGAATTTGCTCTGCACATAACAACTCCTTAAGTGCGCAGAGCAGATTGTGGCCTTCACCATCTCTCTAATCCCTAGTTTGTACGTTTTGGGGGGTGGCAAATACCGAAGAGGGAGGTCTGTAGGGGCGAGATTTATCGCGCCCTAGAACAAACCCAAGAAGAAGCGGATGTTGTAGCGACCAGGGCGTGATAAATCTCGCCCCTACATCTGCATTATTCGCCACTCCCCATCAGGTCGCTGTGCTATAATGGCAGGTAGAGCGGAAAACGCTTACGCGAGAAACGATTGCCCTACCGTATACTGACTATAGCGCCTACCTCCTTTTTCTCCGACTATGGAGCGCACGTCCGCATCCTCGAAGAGACGGTACACCTCCAGGAGCGGGGACATAACATCCTCCTCTGCACATACCATACTGGCAATAACGTTCCTGGCATCCCTATCCGGCGCTCGGTAGACGTGCCCTGGAAGCGGGGCGTAATGGTCGGGTCGTCACGGCACAAGCTCTACTTCGACGTGGCGCTGGCACTCACCGTCCAGCGTGCCGCCGCCAAGTTCAAGCCGGACATCATCCATGCTCATTTGCACGAGGGTGCGTTGCTAGGTTGGACGGTGCGCCAGCTACGCGGCACGCCCCTGGTCTTCGACTACCAGGGGAGCCTCACCGCCGAGATGCTCGATCACGGCTTCATAGGGAAGCGGTCCCCCTTTTTGAGGCCGCTCAAGCGCCTCGAAAGGCACATAGACCGTGCGGCGGACGCGGTTATCACCTCGTCGCACAACGCCGAGCGGAGCTTGCGCGCCCGCATCTCCGACCATTCCGACCGCATCTGCACGGTGGCGGACGCCGTGAACACTTCCGTCTTCGCGCCTCCAGTGACCGGACTTGAGCTTGCGGCTTGCTCCGCACTCAAGGAGTCGCTAGGTATACCTAGCGGGCATAAGGTGGTGGTCTACCTGGGCTTGCTTGCCCCCTACCAGGGGACGGACCTCCTGCTGGAAGCGGCCTCGATAGTTCTCCGTGAATGGGGCAGGAACGATACTCACTTCCTCATTATGGGCTTCCCAGGCGCGGATAGCTATCGTTGGCAGGCAGATAGGCTTGGCCTCAGCAGCCACGTCAGCTTCCCCGGGCGTATATCCTACAGTGACGCCCCACGCTTTCTGGCGCTAGGTGACGTGGCGGTCGCGCCGAAGCTATCCATGACCGAGGGTGCAGGGAAGATAGGGAACTATATGGCGATGGGTCTTCCCGTGGTAGCCTTCGATACCCCCGTGAGCCGCGAGTACCTGGGGAGCCTGGGTGTGTACGCCGAGAAGGGCAACTCTCGGTCACTGGCTGCCAAGCTGTGCGAAGTGCTGGATAAGCCGGAGCATTACAGAGAGCTAGGCGTCCGGCTTCGGCGGCGCTGCACTGAGGGGCTATCCTGGGAAGTCGCAATGGCGCGTATCGAGAGTGTCTATGAGCGCGCTATGGCTCGCCGGGCAGGTAGTTACCGGCGGATAGCCAAAGGGTGAAACGTGAAATGTGATGCGTGGAAGAGAACAGGATAGCTTTCATGGCGAAGCTATCCGATAAAAGCGACTAGGAGTGCGTTCCAAAACTAACATTACGGCATGTAGGGGCACGGAGCGTAGCGACGCACGCCGTGCCCCTACAGACTTATAGCGGCGCGAAGAGGTCCACCAGGTTCCCATCAGGGTCTTTGACGACAGCGTAGCGCTGTCCCCAGAAGGCATCCCACGGCTCTTTGTGACCTTCATACCCGCTCTCGGTGATGCGCCTGTACAACTCGTCTACCTCCGCTGGGCTATCGCACTTGAACGCCAATCCAATACGTTGCCCCACCGGCTCGACCCAATCGGGGTCCAAACCTTTCACCATTTCGAGGCTGTTCCAGGATATACGGTAGCCGTTGGGTGTTATTACCTCAACGTAATCCTCCCCTTCCACACCCTCCGCTATATCCAACCCCAGCAGCCTGTAGAAAGCGAGGGCTGCCGCCATGTCGCGGACCGTCAAGCCTACCATGTCTATCTGTGCCATCTCTTATTTCCCTCCATTTATCAAATTATACCTTCATCGTCTGCCACTTCCCACCCTGGAAGCGCCGGTACATCAGGATGGCGCGGAACGATGCTTCGATTATTAGAGCGGCATAGATGCCCGGCAGACCGAGGCCCAGACCGGGGAAATGCAATGGGGTAAATGGAATGTACACCGTTTGCAGGCCCAGGAACGCTCCTGTCGGGAGGCGCACCAGCCACACCGCTACGGTCGTAATGACCATCGGGTAGCGCACGTCCCCCGCGCCCCTTAAAGACCCACCCAGCACGAAGGCGAGGGCAAGCGGCGGCTGGCTGAACGCGATGACTTTCATCGCCTCCCCACCCAGCCGTAGAAGCTCAGGGTCGTCGGTGAAAATGCGTAGGATAGGCTCCCCCGCGAAGAAGAAAGCCAATCCCATGATGCTCATCCAGATGAGGGCGGAGCGCGTCGCGAGTTGCGATCCCAGTATAGCCCGTCTCGGATGGCCCGCGCCCAGGCTCTGCCCCACTAGAGTGGTGGCTGCCATCGAGAAGCCGAAGCCGGGCATCTGCGACAGGAAGACCGCGTTCAGCGCAAGCCTCGACGTGGCAAATATCACCTCGCCCATGCCTATCACGATGAAGCTGTAGATGAGGATGCCGAGGGACATGAACATCTGCTCGACGGCTGAAGGTATGCCTATCTTGAGGATGCGGCGTACCACATCCAGGTTGGGCAGCCACCCGCTACGGCTCAATAGCTTGATGGGCGACCTCCTCTGGAAGAGGAAGCCGAGCAATATCAGGGTCCCTAGACCCCTTGCGATAACGGTAGCCCAAGCCGACCCCGCGACTCCCATCTCCGGTATCCAATCGAGGCCGGGCACCTCGATCCTCGCGCCAGGCACGACCAGGGAGGCCGCGCCGCTCAGCCAGCCGCTCAGGATGCCGCTCGCTTTGACCCCGCCGAAGACAAGCTCCACAGCCAGCACAGCGTTGATTACGTTTATGAAGGCGGTTACGAGCATGGGCGTGCGAGTGTCTCCTGCACCTCGCAAGGCCGCGCCCACCACGAACATCACCACGAGCATTATGGCGAAGATGAGGGTGATGCTCAGGTAGGTGGCCCCATCACGCGCCGCCTCGCCCGTGAGACCTGACATAGCAAGGAGCGGCTCGGAGAGCGGAGCTATAGCAGCCAGGCCCAGGCTTACCAGCACCGACATCAGCAACGATTGCTTCAGCACCACGCTAGCTTGACCGACTTCGCCAGCCCCGGTAGAGCGCGCTATGAGCACGGTGGTGCCCATGCTCACGGCTATGAGCGCGGTAGTTAGCACCCAGATGAGCATTTGGGAGGCACCCACCCCTGAGAGGGCAGCGTTGCCGAGGCGCGCCACGATGGCGGTGTCCACGATGCCGAGGAGCGTTTGCAAAGCGTTTTCGGCGATGGCGGGCCAGGCGAGCCTGAAGACCTTTCGCCCGACCTCCTTACGCTCCGCCGGGGTAAGGTCGGCGTCTTCGGCTACCTTCGCGGCCTGGGCCGCAACCTCGACCCCAATACCTCCCGTGAACATGTCGGTAGCCTCAGCCACCTCCTGCGCGGCCTTCCTGGTGTCTTTAGAGGTCGGTCCGATGGGCACGGCGTTGCCATTTTGCCGCCCGTTTGTGCCCAGGCCGGTTGTTCTCTTGTTATCCTTAGTCTCTGTATCGCTCATCTACGTCGCTCATGAGATATATATCTAAAATCGTTGCTAGATTTGGGTCTTAGAGGGTGCCCATAAAGCGTAAAGGAAGATGTAAAGTAATGAATGTCATTCTGAGCGAAGCGAAGAATCTACGATTTTTACGACAGTACACGCTCAGAGATTTCTAGATTCTTCGCTTCGCTCAGAATGACAGGCTAACGAGTATAGTTCTTGCATACCTCTTAGTCGTACACCTGGAAAGCTCAGAATGTGGTCTCAATACGCCCAGCGAAGGAGCACTGCGCCCACGGTGAAGCCAGCCCCGACTGCGGAGAGCAGTGCCAGGCTGCCGCGCTTCAGGCGGCCATCATCGAGGGCCTCTCCCATCGCCAGGGGGATGGTCGCCGCTGTGGTATTGCCGTACCTGTCTATGTTCGTGACCACCTGGCTTGCATCCAGCCCCAGTCTATCAGCGGCCGCGTTGATTATGCGTATATTCGCCTGATGCGGGATGAGGAGGTCAAGCTGGCCGGTGCTTATCTCGTTCCTTTCGAGCAGGGTGCGGCTGCTCTCTTCCATCTTGCGCACGGCGAACTTGTAGACCGGTTGCCCATCCTGGTGGACGTAGTGCATACGTTTGTCCACCGTCTCATGCGTGGAAGGGTTGAGGCTGCCTCCGGCGGGCATGTAGAGATATTGGCCTCCTGAGCCGTCGATCTCATGCAGGTAGTCGAGTATGCCTGTATCATCATTTGACGGCTCAAGGAGGACCGCGCCCGCGCCGTCGCCGAAAAGGACGCAGCTTGCGCGGTCCTGCGGGTTGATAATGCTCGACATCACATCGGCACCTACCACCACTACCTTGCTGTGCGCTCCACTCTCCACGAACTGCGCGCCGACTGTGAGCGCATAGGTGAAGCCTGAGCAGGCAGCAGAGATGTCGAACCCCCAGGCATGGTTGGCTCCAATCTTGTCCTGTACGAGGCAGGCGGTCGCGGGGAAGAACATGTCGGGCGTGACGGTGGCGACGATGATAAGCTCTATATCTCCGGCCCCTATGCCCCGCCTTGCCATGAGGTCGCAGACAGCTTCCGCTGCCAGGTCGGATGTGGCGGTGCCAGGGTTTACCATGTGGCGCTCGCGGATGCCGGTGCGCGAGGTTATCCATTCGTCGTTGGTGTCCACGATGCGCGCCCAGTCGTCATTGGTCATGACCCTGGGCGGAACGTAGCGGCCAACCGCCGTGATTTTGGCTCTCTTCTTCTCCATACTCCTCCCACACTCCCCTTTGCCCCACAAGAGCAATGTTCTTTGTTGTTTCCTTCGACTTTGTTATCGCTGATAACAAAGTCGAAGGAAACGAAGGTCTTCTCTACACCCGATCAGGGATGTTCCTCTGCGTCACCAAGCAGTATCCTCACCAACTCAGCGCGCCCGACGGTGCGCTGGTTGGGCGGAGGGGCTTTCATATCCTTTACGGTGGCTGTGCCGGAGGCGATTTCGTCCGGTCCCAACACTACTGCAAAAGGTATGCCTAACTTATCCGCGTAGCCGAACTGCTTGCCCAGCTTATCTCCTGGGTTAAGGTAGACTTCGCAAGGGATATTATGAGCGCGCAACTCGGCGGCGAGCTTTAGGGACTCGCCTACGCTCTGAGGTGAGGCATCGAAGACGGTAATGAGGGTGCGGCTGGGCGTTACGGTAGGCGAGAAGAGGCCAAGCTCTACTATCACGTCCACTATGCGCTCCATGCCGAACGAGCCACCTGTGGTGGGGAGGTTGCGCCCGGAGAACATGGACATAAGCTCATCGTAGCGTCCACCGCCCCCCAGGGAACCTATCTTCGGCTCGTCCACTACGATCTCATATACTGCCCCGGTATAGTAATCCAGCCCACGCGCCAGGGTGATGTCTACCCTGTACCTATCCAGGTCGTCGCCCGCTATACCCATGCTGGAGAGGGCATTCAATATCTGACCAAGCTCTTCGAGGCCGCGAGTGGCTTCGGGGTCGCCTTTAAGTGGCCCGGTAAACTCGCTCAGGAGGGCGGCATTGTCGCTGAAGGAGCGCACGTCCCCGCCGCTCAGGAAGAGATCGAGCGCCTTGGAAGCTACTTCCTCAGGTATGCCGTTGCGGACCATCTCCGCGCGCACGCCGTCGGGGCCTATCTTGTCGAGTTTGTCGATGGCGCGGAAGATCGTGCCTGCGTTTTCGGGGGGGACGCCGGCGTGTCGCGCTAAGCCGGACATCAACTTGCGGTGGTTGATCAGCACTCGATAGCCCGTGAAGCCTAGCTTGCGCATCGCCTCGCCGTAGATGGAGAGGATTTCAGCGTCGGCAACCATTGAAGCCGAGCCGACTATGTCAACGTCGCACTGGTAGAACTCGCGGTAGCGCCCGTACTGGGGGTTCTCACCTCGCCATACGGGGCTGATCTGGTAGCGCTTCCAGGGGAACTGTAGCTCGTTGAGATGCATGGCGACCACCCGCGCCAGGGGCACAGTCAGATCGTAGCGCATACCGACTTTGCGCCCACCCTTGTCCTCGAACTTGTATATCAGGCGCTCTTCGTCGCCGTACTTCCCTTCGAGGGTAGAGGCGTACTCAAGCGAAGGGGTTTCCAGGGGCGCGAAGCCGTGTAGCTCGAAGATGCCGCGCAGAGTGTTGATGACGTGCTGGCGCACCGACATGGCGGCGGGCATGAGGTCGCGGAAGCCTTTGAGGCGCTGGGGATTTATCGATGTCTTTTTCTGCTCATCCACATACTGCTCCAAATTCCCTACCGCTGGTACAGAGTGCTGCGCTTGAGCTATGAACACCCCTGGCAGAAAGAAGAGTAGAGAGATTTTGATAGTATAGCGCAAGCTCTGGATGCTTGCACTTTCTACTTCCAGGGGTTGATTAGTGTCACGCCTGTATCGTTGAAGTCGTGTTCGTTGCGTGTGACCAGGCTACAGTTGTGGTGGATTGCAAGTGCGGCTATTAGGGAGTCAATAGCGGGAAGTCGCCTCCCTATGAATTCCACCTGCGCTGTCAAGCGGCCCCACGTCAGCATTGCATCCACATCCAGAGACAACACTCGGCCAGCGAACCGAACCAGCAAATCATCATTGAGCCAAGCGCGCAGGGTCTCCTTTCGCGAAGAGTCCGGCAGCCTCTCAATACCTTTGCTTAGCTCACCTATTGTTATGGCGCTTAGATAAACGCTATCTGCGTCGAGGGCGTCAATCCAGCGGACAACCTGCTGATTTGGTTGTTTAGTGACAAGCTCTGAGATAACGTTCGTGTCGAGCAGGTATTTCACAGGTCTTTCATATTGTACTGCCATCACGCTGAGGACTGGGGTCGCGAGTTAAGTCAATATCCAGCCCGACGAGTGGGGATTCTCGGAAGAACTGTGAGAGTCTCTTCCGGCCAAGCAGCATCTTCCGATAATCAGCGATAGAGAGAACCACCGCAGTCTCGACGCCGCGCCGCGTTATGACTTGCGGACCATGCTTCAAGGCATCCTCGACAACCTCACTGAATTTATTCTTAGCTTCTTGAAGCTGCCAATTACGTGCCATGAGCTTCCACCTACCTGTCTAGTCTGTCTAGATTATATAGCTAATTGGTTTGATTGTCAAGTGCGACCCGATATTCTTCAACTGTGATCGTAGTGTGTACTTTCTAGCCAGAATTATAACATCTATCCACCACCAATCCACACCGCTGATACAGGTATATAATCGGCCCTGTATGAATGACTTTGCTTACCTCCACGTACACACGCACTTCAGCAGGAGCGGCGGGCCATCTTCGCCTGCGGAGTGGTGCCGCAAGGCTGTAGCGCTTGGCTACAAAGCGCTTGCGATGGCGGACCGCGCTCCACTCACAGGCCTACCTGCGTTTATTGATGCGGCCCGGTGTGAGGGGCTGACCCCTATCGTTGGCGTGGAGCTTGATGTGCTGCTCCCACTTGTTGAAGGCCGCAAGGCCAAGCCTATCTCCACTCCTGCCGTGCTGTTCGCCCGCGATGGCGAGGGTATGGCGAACCTATCGAAGCTTTGCGCGCTCACCTACGCAGGGTGGCCCGCCTCGGAGGATCCTGTCGAGTGGGACGCGCTGATCAAGCACTCAGGCGGGTTGGTGCTCGTGCTGCCTGGCCTGGACGATGCAGGAGTAATCTCGACTGTCATGGGTCTTACTCCGAAGAAGCTGGCAGAGTTGGGTGGCGCACTCAAGGAGCATTTCGGTGATGCGGCGTTTGTCGGGCTGCCTCATTCCGGTCACCCGGAGGATAGCACGCTTGCTAGTCAGGTGGCGTCCGCCGCAGGGCACATGGGACTCCCGGTGCTCGCGTTCCCGACTGCTCGATACTTACAACCGGAGGACGCGCTCTCCTATGAGGCTCTACGCTCAGCACGCGAGCATGCAGGCTGGCCGCGAATTGGAAAGCAGAAAGCAGAAGGCGGAAGGCAGGCGTACCTACGCGGTCCTGATGAGGTGGCGGCACTGTTCGGTGAGTGGCCCTCGGCGGTAGAGAATATGGGCCGCCTGGTGGAGATATGCTCTGGAGTGCGGAATGAGGGCCAAGAGCTAGATGCGGATATTGGGACGCTAAGGAGTGTCGCGGAGAGGCGACTGCTAGACCTGCTTGGTAGCGCGGAGTTGCCTGGGGACGTGCGGGAGAGGCTCGATGCAGAGCTACGTGTTGTAGGGCGCTACGGAAGGGCGCAAGCGTGGCTCGCGTTAGGCTCCCTCGTGGAAGCTGCTCGCGCCAACAGGGTGCCGCTGGGCGCGCCCCTGGGCATGGCTGACGGTGCGCTGCTCGCCTACGCGCTGGGAGTCTCGTCTCTCAACCCTATGCCTTACGCACGCCCGGCGTGGCTGATAGAGAGGGCTGGGCAAGCTTCCGTGCCTCTACCCGGCGTTGAAGTGCCCGTGACACGGCGAGATATGCTTATCTCTGCCCTCGCCAGGGAGTATGGGACAGAGCGAGTAGCGTGCGCTGCCTGCGTGGTTGACATAACGCCCGTGACAGCAGCGCAGGCCGCCGCAGCCGTCTTGAGCACGCCAGGCGACGAAGCCAGGGACCTACTGCTCGGCGCGATGGAGAAAGGCTGGGCCGCCTTCGAGGGGGACGATGCGTTATCTAGAACTCAGATATCACCCAGCACTCTGGCTTCGTCACTGCGAGGCGCACCACTCTATTTCAAGCATGACTACGACACTCTGCTGCTACTGCCCCGCTCTGACAACGGTAGCTACAGAGCAAATCAGCAAGAATTGTTTCCTCCGGTGCTCAGTAGTTCCGCGAACGGCAAAGAGCATGGTAAGTGGGTCCCGTGGACAGAGGAAGCACTATGCCACCTGAACCTTCCCGCTATAACCCTACAATCCTCTCAAGCCCTGATTGCACTCGATAGCGCTCTGAACCTCGCGGGTAAATACCCTTCTCCGGGCTTCGTCGTCTCAAGTCTTGACCTCGCTGCTATACCTGAGCCGAATGACGCTATTACCGCCCTAATCACTAAGGGTGAGGTTGCAGGTATACCTTATCTGACCTCTAAAGCAGCGAAGGGTTGGTCTGGTGGCCTTACCCCTGAAGGTATAGCCACGCTGGTAGCTCATTCCATAGCCAACTACAAAGTCCAAAATCCAAAATCCAAGATCCAAAATCTGGAAGGAGATTTGCTGTACCGCGACCAGCTTGATACTCTCCTGGACGTTGTTGGTTTGGAAGTAGAAGAAGCGGATAAGCTGCGCCGCTCTCTGCGTAAATCTGAACTGGTTGCGGACGATGCTTTGTGGTCGAGCTTCATACAGGGGTGTCTGCGCTCCGGGATGTCGGAGGAAGACGCAGGCGTATTGAAGGACATATTGCTTGCCTCGGCGCGCAATCTTGTCTCGCGGTATGTGATGCATGAATGGGGGCGCGTAACCCTATGGGCGTCCCTTCTCAAAGCGGGACACCCTGCTGCGCTCCTTGCGGGCGGGTTCACGGTAGCATGGAAGCATGGAGTGCGTGCTAACGTTGCCGCTATCACTAACGACGCCCGCAGGCTGGGTATAACCCTCCTCCCACCAGACGTAAACAGGAGTCTTCCCGGCCCCAGCCTGGAGCGAGAGGGCGCAAGTTGGGCCATCCTATGGGGATTAGCCCTCCTCCCTGGTTGGAACACTGGACAGGCGGAAAAATTCGTCTCGATGCGTCCCGCGCAAGGGTTCACCTCCTTGCGCGACCTGGTTATGGCGGGGGCTGAAATGGGGCTATCTGTCGCCCAGTTGGAGAGCATTGTGCATTCGGGTGCGTGCGACAACCTGGGCGGGAAACGGAGGGACCGTCAAGCCTTGCTCGATGCGCTGCCTGCCATGTTGGAGTGGGGGCAAGAGAGCGGGAAATCGCAGGGGCAGGATGACCTCTTTACGACTTCCGAGGCGCAAGAGCCTCCTGTGAGTGATGAGTCCACGCTATCGGGTGGGTCGCCCTCGCCCCGTGAGCGGTATGGCTACCGTGCCTGGGAAGAAGCTAACTTAGGTGTAGCTCTAACTGAAGCGCGAGAGATAGATGCGTTACAGCGAGCGCTAAAGGACGCGGGCGACCTCCAGTCCCGGCTATTGACGAGCGTGCAGATAACGCCTGAGCATATCGGGCAGAGCGTATTCCTGGTAGGCATCCTTTCGGGTGTCAGTTTGCTGCCGGCTCCCTTAGGTGGCAACGGTTCCAGCAATGGACATGCTCCACAGGGAGAAATGCCACTCGCGGTAGCGCAGGTCGAGGACCTGGAGGGCGCGATTGAGCTTGTCGCCTTTCCTCCCAACTACAAGCGCCACCGCCACTTGTGGACTGAGCATAACCTGGTGATAGTCACCGCACGCGTGTGTAACCACGAGGATGGCGCGCTCTACCTGCTCTGCGAGCACCTTGCTCCCTTCCTGGGTGAGAGTGTGGACGAAGAACTGAGCCTCAAAGTGAAGGTAAGTAGAGGCGGGGCGCGTCCCACGGACCCTCCGTCAGTTTCACCAAAAGACCACCTGGCTCAGACCGAGGTGGTAGCTGTCCCTAAACTCCAGTCCGCACATGGAGCATCCAATGGCGCGCACGCTCAACCTACCAACGGCCACGTCAACGGTAATGGTCATAGCAATGGCTATGCTACGCCTGCACAGCCCGTCGCTGCCCAGGTGACGAGCGCGCCTACCTACAAGCTCGTCATAACTCTGCCTATATCGGACGACGACCACACCGATATTGATACGATGCTCTCGCTAAATGACATCCTCTCGGAGCACCCCGGCTCCGATACGGTGACCCTGCGTATCCCCTACAGCCCCGAACCTGGGGCCGTGACCATGGGCAATCTCCCCAGGGGCGCACGCTATAGCTCCCACCTGGAATCGAAGCTGCGCGGCCTCCTGGGGCCGGACGCGCTTGCGGTCATAAAGCTGGTAGGGTAGAAAAGGATAAGGGATAAAGGAAAAAGGATAAATTAAAAGCTTGGTGCCCTTACTTTATCCTTTTTCCTTTATCCCTTATCCTTCCCATTGGTCCTACCTCAATGGGTCTACCCATCCGCACATGGTCATACCCAACATGACCGGACTTTTGCCAACCGAAAGTAGTACATATGTAATAACGCTTTTGGTTGACTCTCTTTTCGCGCCTGTGCTATAGTCACACTATACGACTCCGGGTAAGAATAGCGCATGAGTTTATCTTGCTTGCGAGAAGCTATAGGGGTGATTATGGCCAAAGATAAAATCCGGGTGCTCATAGCAGATAGCCACGACCTGTTCCGCCAGGGGTTGGCGAGCCTGCTTACCCGGCAGCCTGGTATTGAAATCGTGGGTGAGGCCACGGACGGCGATGAGGCGCACGCTATGACCGGCAGCCTCAAGCCTGACGTGCTATTGATAGAGGTCCATATGCGCCGTAGCGAGGGGCTTCCTACGGTGTTGCGCATTATCGAAGATTACCCGGAGACCCACGTGGCCGTCCTTACGTCATCGGAAGACGATAGCGACGTGCTGGCTGCGGGCAAGCTAGGCATCAGGGGCTACCTCCTCAAGAATAGCAGCCTGGACGATCTGGTACGCGCGATACAGGCCCTATCGCAGGGCGGCGCTTACTTCTCAAGCAGTATGTTCACAAAGGTGCTTCAAGAATTCACCCACCTCGCTCGCCGCCGCGACTTGCAAGAAGCCAAGGGGATAGATGCACTCACCGAGCGGGAGAAAGACGTGCTACGCCTGGTGGCGCGGGGCGCGACCAACCGTGACATCGCCACCGAGCTGGTGATTACCGAGAACACCGTGAAAGTCCATCTGCGAAACATCCTTGATAAGCTGCAATTACGCAACCGCCAACAGGCAGCAGCCTACGCCGTGCAAGAGGGGCTTATAGCGCGGGTTACGTTGGGTGGCGGCATGTACGGCCCCTATGGCCGCAACGGTACTACTAATGGCAACGGCGATCACGAGGGCTACCAGGATAGCTATAAGATAAATCCAGGCGACTCGCGCGCTGCCCGGACTTATAGGGGATAATTACAGGCGGTCCAGCTACAACCTAGTGAGTAATAAGCAAAATGAGCGTCCATCGAACGCTCATTTTGCTTATTACTCATCATTATGACCTGCTCTTGAGCCACGCTTCGAGCTTCCCTCTATCCCATGCCGTTATGACCCTGTCGGGGGTGGCCCAGCCCCGGCGGGCGACGTGGACGCCGTACTCCATGAAGTTGAAGTTGCTGTGGTGGTGAGCGTCGGTACTGACCGCAAGCAGGCAGCCTTCCTCCATCGCCTCTTTCACGTAGATATCGTCGAGGTCGAGCCGGTCGGGGGCGGCGTTTATCTCAAGCGCCACGCCCGTCTTCGCGGCTTCGCATATGAGCGCACTCACATCGAGGGCTGACGGCTCGCGCTGGTTGATGAGGCGGCCAGTGGGGTGGCCGATGATGTCTACGTGCGGATTGCGAGCCGCAGCCAAAGCGCGCTGCGTAACCTGCTCGGCAGACCCTCGCAGGCCGAGGTGGATAGACGCCACTACAATATCGAGCCAGGCGAGCACCTCATCGGGGAAGTCGAGGGTGCCATCCAGCTTTATCTCCACCTCGGTCCCGTGCAGGATGCGGAAGTCGTCGCCGATGGCGGCCTGGGCCTCCTCTATCTCTTTGCGTTGCAGGTGCAATCGTTCTACCGTCAGGCCGCCCGTGACGGTGAGGCTCTGGCTGTGGTCCGTTATGGCGAGGTACTGGTAGCTGCGCTTCTTTGCGGCGCGAGCCATCGCAAGGATGCTCTCCGCACCGTCGCTCCAGGTCGAGTGGGACTGCAAATCGCCCTTGATGTCCGACAATTCGAGCAGTGTGGGTATCTGGCCTCGTGCTGCAAGCTCGATCTCGCCCCGGTTCTCGCGCATCTCAGGGGGCATCCACTGGAGGCCGAGCGTCTTGTAGATATCTGCCTCGGTGGGGGTGGGTACGGGAGTGCCGTCGGCTTTGGAGAGGCCATACTCGTTCTGATGGTAGCCCATCTTGATTGCACGGTCGCGCAGGTGGATGTTATGCTCACGCGAGCCGGTGAAATGGTGCAGGAGGGGGACGTAGTACTGAGGCGACATCACGTATAAATCTACTTGCAGGCCGTTATGCAGGCGTACGGTAGACTTGTTCTCTCCCTGCGAGTCGATAGTGCCGACCATGGGGAGCTTGACGAAGCAGTTTATAACCTTGTGTGGCTCGTCGGCGGTGGCGAGGATGTCGATGTCGCCCACGGTGGGCTTCCAGCGGCGGGCCGACCCCGCTATCTCTATCTTGCCGATGCCTGGGCAGCTACTCTTGAGGAGGCTTATCATCTGGCGCAGTATGGGGAGGGCTGTGCCGAGTAATTCGCGCTTGTCGGCGCTGCGGCGCTGGATGGCCTCTATCCCCTCCTTGATGCTCTCTACGCTCTTCTTGCCGATGCCTGGGACGGTAAAGATGCGCCCATCTTCGATAGCCTTTTCGAGGTCGGCTATGCCCTGGATGCCGAGGGCCTGGTAAAGGAGCATGGCGGTCTTCGCGCCGACATGCGGTATCTCCGTGAGGGCGATGAGAGAGGGGGGTATCTCTTCGAGGAGGCGGTCATAGAAGCGGAGCTTGCCGGTGGTCATAAGCTCATTCACCTTGTCGGTGATGGCTTTGCCTATACCTGGCAGGTCGTTCACGCGCCCCTCGCGCCACACCTTCTTGATGTCCTCCGGCAGGTTGGCGAAGGTGCTGGCCGCCGTCCTGTAGGCGCGCGACTTGAAGGGGGACTCACCCTTCAACTCCATCATCGCCCCGATCTCGGTGAAGATGCGGGCGAAGGTAGCGTTGGTGAATTCGGCAGCTTCGGGGGCTAATTCAGGCATAAATGTTCTCTTATAGGATAGTCGATAGCTGACGTAAGTTGACTCTCAATAAGAAAATTGATATTATGTAGTTGCTGTCAGGAACATGATGCTCTTTATTTGGGAGCAAGATATATGCCCATAACCCCGGAACCACAACAACTGCCAGCAGATAATTTCAAAACTCGCCAGCAAACAGCAAGCAAAGCGCTCCCCTTTGTACGCTGGTATTGGCTGCTCTTCTTCCTATTGCTCCTGGGCTTGTCGGCTTTGCTAGTTTTCAACGCATATCCTGCTTCAACAGGCACGACACGCTCTCCTATCCTAGAGGCTGACCCATTCCCCTCCAGGGCGCTCGGTCTGACGAAAGGTGAGTGGGAAAAAGTCACGTGCTTAAGGTAAATAAAAATTCGACACCTACTATCTACGACCCACATATATATGATTATGGCGGCAAACCATCCAGCGAGTTTATGGTGGGTTTTTGGCCTGACAGCCAAAGGAGTACCGATAGCCTAATAATCTACGCAATATCGGGCAGTACCACTAAAATACTGAGTGATGTCGTGGATATCAATGTCGCAGTAGAGAGCCTGGACCAAGAAAAGATGCAACAGGCGGCACGCGCTTTGATGCCTGACGATGCCGAGCTTATGGAGAGTGGCATACTTCCTACCCACCGGCATGAGGTTATAGAAACGTACCACAGCAAATTGCTTGAAGAACGATACCCGCCCCTGCCGGGGGCACCGAAGCCCTGGGGAGATAGTTCTTCCAGGTAACATCCACGTTACCTATGATGGAACTCGGCGGATAAATATTTCTGCTCTCTTAGCAGCGCCAGAGGCCCCAGCAGAACCGGAGCCGCCCACTCCGACACTTGTAGACACACCCCTACCTCTACCTACTCCCCTGCCCACCGAGATCAGACCGCCCATACCTACGCCGCTTGGGACGAAACCTATTCTACCAGTGGCTGTGCCGTCACATTCCCTACCAACCCCATAAATCCTTAGAAACTGTCTGAAAAGGTCAGCGAGCAAGACGACGGAGCATCAAACGGGTCATAGCGATGTAGATGAAAGCCTCGCTGCTCTTTGGTAACGCTTCGTAATCCCTGCCCAATCGTCTGCAATGCATCAGCCATGAGAATGTCCTCTCGATCACCCATCGCCTCGGTAACACCACCCACCCTTTCACATTTTTCATCTCGTCGGGGCGTAACACTGCCTCCAACACAAACCTGAAATGTCCAACCACCCATTCCATCAGAGCGCCACGATAGATGCCATCTACCCAGATGCGCCTCAGCCTCTTGCCGCTGCCCAGTTGCCGAACCCTACTCAACACCAGCTTCCCTCCTTGCGGGTCGGAAACAGAGGCTGCGGTGACCACTACCGCCAGGAGCAGCCCCAACGTGTCAGTCACCACATGGCGCTTGCGTCCTGTTATCTTCTTGTTGGCATCATACCCACGCACACCACGTACCTGTGTGGCCTTGACCGATTGGCTATCCAAACACCCAGCACTTGCTTGTTTGTTACGCCCCAACTTGCGTCTGAGAGTTGCTCGTATCTTGTCGTGGATACGCTGCCAAGTACCATCGTCTCGCCATCTGCTGAAGTAGTGGTAGACACTCTTCCAGTTGGGGTACTCGCGGGGCAGCATTCGCCACTGACACCCTCCCACTACTATGTACAAGATGGCGTTGATGACCCCTCGCATGTCAAGAGTGCGAGGTCTGCCACCAGGCTTTGCCTCAGGTATATGGTTTCTGATACACTCCCATTGACGGTCAGTCAGGTCAGTTGGATATCTTTGGTGCTTCACACTCCAAGTTTATCCTCTTTCCTCCCTGACCGTCACCCCTTTTCAGACAGTTTCTAAGACCTGTTCTCTTATACTTCGGCAGGCGTGGGCGTGGTTGGCGCGGGGCCTTCTTTGTGTATTTCGGCTTCTAGCTCCGCCTTCTTCATGCCCGGTAAAGCGTGTGACAATGCCTCCTGGGGGTTATCGGGGTAGAGGAAGTCTATTATTATTTTGATGGCGGCAGCAGCTGGTATAGCCAGGAGCATGCCGAGTATGCCCGCCATCGCGCCTCCCGCCAGCACTGAGAAGATGGTGACAACCGGGTGGAGATGTACTGCGCGCCCTACCACGAAGGGCATTATCAGGTGGTCCTCAAGCTGGCGCAGTATGGTGAAGGCTATGACTACCCCGACTGCGGCTCCCAGGCCGTGTGCTGAAAGGGCGACCAGGCCAGCTATACCAGCCGCGATTGCCGGGCCTAGTAAGGGTATTATCTCCAGGAAGCCCGTCATGATGCCTAGCGGGAGGGCGAATGGCACGTTGAAGACGAATTGCAACACCAGGAACGATACAAGCGACATGATGCCTATGAGGAAGAGCTGCCCGCGCAGGTAAATGCCCAGCACGGTGTGTATTCGCCCGGCGACGTAGCCAGTGCGGGAGCGCGACTCGGCGGGCACGAACTTGAGGAGGTAGGCTCCAGAGTCGCTTGCCGTCCAGCAGCAGGTAGAGGCTGACCATGATTACCAGGATGGTGTCCAGTATCCGGATGACCATCTCCCCTATGAAGTGGATGGCCTCGCCATTCTCGAAGTAGGTAGATAGCCCCTCGTTAATGCGCTCCGAGAGTGTGGCAGGTGTGAAGAGCTGGCCTGCGAACTCGAAGGGTTTATCACCCATTACCTGTACCAGCGCGCTCTCTACTATGTTGGGACCTTGCCTGGCAAGCGCCTGCGTCTCCTTGACCAGCGCCTCCGCGCCAAAGTAGAGGCCAATCCCTATCGCCCCCAGCACCAGCACGTAGAATAGACCAACGACCAACCCGCGAGGCCAACGCAGCCGCTCCTGCAAGTTGTCTATTATCGGGCTGAATATGTACGCGAATATGGCCGCGAAGATAAATGGGCCGAGTATCTTCCGTGCCAGGAAGAGCATCACAAGCACCGCCACCGCGAACATCCAGGCCCATAGCCAGCGCGGTGTGCGGATGAGGGGACCCATTGTGGCTGCTTCTTTGGCGCTTTGCTCGATGGTAAATTCGCTCATAGGAAGCTCCTGGTTGGACGATAGACGATAGACGATGGACGATGGACGATGGGAGTTGAACTTGGAGGAGTTGGAACGACCGGCGTGTGGCGCAGAGGGATTGATTCTGATCTACTCTTCATCTGATGTCATGATAACGCTATACTCCTCTTCTTGTTCACGTACCCATGAGTGTTGTGGAACTAAAGCGGTTCTCATGCTTTGCAGCATTCTTGCCAAACTCATGGCATCGTTATATGCCAACCGTAGTTCGGTTGGGTCTTGGAGGAACTTACGTCTGCTAATGATATGCTGACATGCAACCGTTTCAAGCAGTGAGCGCAAAGCAAGGCCCAAGAAGCGAGCTTGCTCTACGTTAGTCTGACCTGTAGAGCCTTCAGCGATATTGAGGGCTACAGAGGTAGCCGCCCTCAATATCTGTGCTTTGATATTATACTCTTCGCTTTTGGGCAGCTTTTCCGCTATTCCATACATCCGATCAATATAGTCCAGGGCGCGCTGCCATACGTCCAATTTCTCAAACTTGAACACCACGCCCCTAGCCCTCTACAACTTTCCTATCGTCCATTAAACCCGTGCATGAATAGCTTAACTGCTGGACGAAGGACGAAGGACGAAGAAAATTATTCGTTTCTCGATCAGACTGTTTACTTATCCATGCTCGGACCTAATCGTCCATCGTCCATCGTCTATCGTCTGTCGTCCGTCGCTATCGATCAGCCTTCGGCAGTGAAGCGATTGCGACGAACTGGGTGAGGTCTTTGATGTCGGCGCCGAAGATAAAGCCGCGAGAACCCTGGTAGAGATTCATGCCGTAGTTAGCGTTGGCGAAGCTGAGCATGGGGTCCGGGAGGATGCTGCTCATCTGGAAAAGCTGCTGGGCGAGCGGGTCGGGCGGCACCTGGCTCATGTCGTAGGGGTACTTGACCTGGTAGCCCGGGGTGCTGGAGAGGTGGCAGTTGAACAGGAGGCAGTAGCCATCGTTTGTGTAAAGCTGGCTGAACTGCTGGGCGCTCACCACGGGGTCGCCATCGGTGGCCGCGCCGTCGCTGATATTGACTATGATGGGCGGGAAGTTGTCGGGGTGGGCCATGACCCAGTTGTAGGCGACGTAATAAGCCATGTCGAGCGCGGCGCACATAGGAGTGCCACCCGCGGCCACAGGCTCTACCCAGATCGGCACGTCGGTGGGTATCTGGATCATAGTGCCGGTCTCCGCATTGAACTCCTGGTCTACGCGATTTTCGATGCGCATCGGATTGGCGGCCACCATGCTGATGGGAGCGGTGTCCTGCCCGGCCAGCGCGCCACCCAGAGCGTTATGCACCGTCTGGTTAGGGCCGCCGTAGCCGATTACCGAGAGGTCCACGCGGGGACGCACATCGGTGCCCTGCGTGCTGCGGCTGACGACTTCCTTGAGCATGTTGTTGACTACCATAGCCGCTGCGTCTGCTTTGCGCGTGCCAGCCCCAATGAGACCTGATCCCATCGGGTCCTCCATAGAGCCTGACTGGTCGAGCATGATGATAAGGCAGCCTGGCTGGTCTGCCGCCCAACGCTTCGTGTACTGCGCCTGTTGTGCCTGCTGTTCCATGACTTGTATCTCCTTCTAATTAGGGGTCTCGGTATGATTATAGCCTAAGCTGTCAAGATGGTGGCCCTTTAGCCCTGTATATGAACAGCTTACCTGTTAGACGAAAGACGAAGGACGAAGGACGAAAGGAATTATTCATTCCTCAATCAGACAGATTGCTTACCTATGCGGGCACCTATTCGTCCTTCGTCCTTCGTCTTTCGTCTTTCGTCTTTCGTCTTTCGTCTTTCGTCCGCAAAGCTTCATGGCTCGGTAGCGCCGCCGCTGTTTATCCATGCGGTGAGTCCGCCCTGGAGGACCCTTATGTTGGTGTAGCTTGCCCTGTCACGCAGGGTGAGAGCAACGCGCTTGCTCTCTTCGTCGTTCGGTCATTGACAGTAGAGGACCACGTTGCCCTCTTTCGGGACCTCCTGCAAGCAACTCATTATCTCAATTTCGGGTATGCTAACAGCGCCTTTGATGTGCCGGTCATCGTAGAGGTCCGCAGAGCGAACGTCTATTATTATGACGTCATTAGCAGCTTGCAGTGTCTTCAGCTCTTGTAATGAGATGCGTTCCAGCCCTCCGGTCTCGGTCGCGAAAGCGAGGGCGGTGGCGGTCCCCTCAGCTTCGGGTGTGGGAATGATGGACTGTATAGTAGGTGTTTCTTGTACCTCGACGGTGCTGGTATTTATGGGTAGAGGTGTGCTTGTGCCACCTGTGCCCGTCTCCATAGGGTACTTTGCGGGGTCCTGGGCGTTTAGCTCTTTCCAATGCCCCCAACCGCCGAGCAGCACCTTCATCAGGTCTTTGCTATAGCCTTGCTGGTTGAGCAATCTACGCGCCACACTGGCGCTTTCATTCTCAGCCGGTCATTGGCAGTAAGCTACTATGAGCCTGTCCTTTGGTAACTCGCTGAGGCGCGACTCGGTCTCAGGGTCCGGTATGCTCACTGCACCTGCGATATGCCCCTCCGCGTATGCGAGGCTGCTCCTGACGTCAACGATGATGGGGCGCTTCGCGGGGTCTTCGTACAGGGCGATGAACTCCTCGACAGGCATACGTTCAGGCTCGATGATCTCTGCGGCAGCCTGAGTTGGGGTTACGTCTATACCCCCTGCGGTTGCAGTCGCATTTTGCGCCGCCATCGCGGTAGCGAAAGCTCCCTCCAATGCTGTGACGGTTGCTTCTTTCCCGGCCGTGGCGGAAGCCTGGGCTACGGCGCTGGAGGTTACTCGGGCAATAGCGGTGGAACTGCCCTGTGCCCTCGCAGTAGCTGTGGCGTTGACCTGGGTAAGCGCAGTGGCGGTGGCGCGCGCCTCAGCAGCAGACTTCTCTTGCGCGGACAAAAAGGCCCACGCTCCTAACCCTCCCGCAGCCAACAATATGATCACGAGAGGCAGCGCCCATGCCCATACGGGTAGACCACCTTTTTTGGGAGGATATGGGGGAGGACCCATCGGCGGCCCGCCCGTGTAGTATGGTTGTGTTGGCGGCTGTGGCTGCTGGGGATAGTAGCCCCCGCCACCGTACTGCGGCTGCTGGCCGGGGGGATAATCCCCACCTCCATACTGGGGAGGCTGCTGTGGAGAGCTGCCATACACGGCCTGGCCGCCGGGCCTGTAATCTCCACCTCCGTACTGTGGGGGCTGTTGCGAGGGTTGCTGTGGGGTCACAGGTGGCGGTGGGGCAGAACGGTAGTCCGGCTGGCTGTATTGTGCTGGATATTGTGGTTGTTGGGGCTGTCCATATACAGGTTGTGGTTGGGCATCCTCTGACGGACTTTGCTGTAGCTGCTCGTGAAACTGTTGAGGTGTCAGCGGAGTGCCGGACAACTCAGGCGCACCGGAATTGCTATGCTGGCCTTCCGCTTTCTGCTCATCGGAGGGAGCCTGGTCATCTTGTGGGCGGTTGTGTGAGTCCATGCGGCACCTCTATTTCTGTTCGGTCGATTATGGTTGGAAGTCTCAAGCGGGGGATGTGAGCATACATTAGGGCAAAGGCGTCGGGAAGTCAAATGGCTCGATGGTAGGAATTTCGAAAGTTGGTATATTCTCCACGCTGATACTAAGTGGATTGGTGATGTACCACTTGTCCCCATCACGCCGCATCTCTACGGACGCGCTTTGGGTAAAGTCTCCCGCGTACATGAGGGTAATATCTACGGAGGCCGTATTGCCCGATTCGTGTGCATCTCCGATCTGTATATCGTTCGCAAACTCGAGACCCTGCCATATCTGCGCCAGGACCTCAGGGGTGAAGCCGATTGCTATCTCCGGCGCGAGGAGCGATTGTGCGCCTTCGAAATCGCCACTTGCCATGCGGTCGTAGAAGGCGCTCGCGGCATCGCGTGGCGAGCCGCTGAAACCCCCTGGGCCACTCGGTCCCGTCGTCGGTCTGGACACTTCATGTAGGTACTGACGTGGGCCTGGAGACCTCTGATGTTGGAACTGTGGTGGACCTGCTTGTCGTGGGTACGGAGGTACCTGGCCTGACCGCGGTAGGCTGTCCTCGCTCGCTGGTCGGTGGAACGGGTGTGATCGTAGGCCTGCCCGGTTGCGTCGTTGGCTGGGCGGCGGGCGTGCTGGTGGCCTGTGTAGTGGCCCCGCCGGACGGCTTATTGAAGAACAGGAAGTATGCGCCTCCCGCCAGAAGCCCAATTACAATGAGACCTATCACCCCCCAAATCCACGCAGGCATACCCTTCCTGGGCGCGTTGACGTTGTACTGCCCCCCTTGCTGGGGCGGATAGCCTTGATAGCCCGGATAACCCTGGTATCCCTGTTGACCTTGATAATTGGGTGGGTAACCTGGCTGCCCGTATGCCTGGGTGGGCTGTTCGTGCGTGCCGTAGCCTCCTTGCCCCCCTTGCCCGTATCCCTGGGTAGGTTGGTAGTCAGGCTGAGGCGGCGGGTAAGGTTGGGAAGGCTGCCCATAACCCCCTGGGCCACCCTGGTACTGTGGGTATCCCCCTGAAGGTGGCTGGTCAGGTGGGGGTGGCTGAGAGGGTTGGCTACCTTGCGGCCAGTTAGGCCAGGCAGGCTGCGATCCCTGCGTTTGCGGCTGGTAGGGTGGCTGTTGCGGCTGAGAAGGGTAGCTCGGTGGCGCGGGCGGTGGGGGTGCGGGTGGCGGTGTGGCCTCTCCCTGGGGGGATGGCGGCGGTGTCGCTTCGCTCATGGACCCTCCCTGGGCTGGGTCTTGAGGCGCAGCTTCGCTTCGCTCCTGCGACATCCCCTGCGTGCGCGGGGGCGGAGGTGGTGGCTTATCACCCGATGAGGGCGGTGTCGAGCCAGTATTCTGGGGGTCTTGCGGGTCCTGTGGGTCCATTTTTACTCACTCCTCTCATTTTTTATATGACCTTCGATGGGCCTTACTTTTGTACGGTGGCGTTGAATGTGTACCTTTCAGACTTTGCGAAGAATTTTTTCGCCTTCGTGTCGTAAAGCTGTACGTGGAAGATCAGGTTGTTGTATGTGCCGTCAGGTAGGTCTAGCTCAGTGTACGGCATGAATATCACAAGGTCGTTAATTGTCGCTTGATCAGTTTCGGGCGTGAACTCCTTGCTCGCCACCACAGTGCCGTTTGTGGTGTCGTACTGCCTGTTATTATCCTTCAGTGGCTCTCCCTGTGCATCTCGGAAGTAGGCAAGAGCGTCGCATGGCACCCCTTTCAGGCCGTTAGCGGTGACTGTCAGGCGGATATTCATCCCCAGTAAGTTATTTGGAGTGACATTAGGCTCCTGTGTTATAGAGACGATAGTTCCAGTTGCATCGCCTGTAACCGCTACCGGTGTCGGCTGCTCGACGGGGCCGCTCGATGATTTGGAGCCGAGGCCGATCAGGATGCCGAGCAACAGCCCTCCCCCCAGGCACGCGACGGCTACCACCCCCACCATTCCCCATACCCACACCGGCAGACTCCGCAACGCGTTAGGGTATGGGTAGTAAGCGCTGCCCCCCACCTGTTGCGGAGCATATCCTGTGGCGGGAGGGGGTGGCGCGGAGGTATAAGGGTCCTGCCCCGGCGGTGGGGGAGGTGGCGACCCTTGAGCGAAAGGTGAGGCAGGAGGCTTCTGGCCCGCACCCGCGCCGGGCCGCCTGAACGAAAAGCCTCGTTTCGGCGGTGGAGGCGGGGACGCTCCGTAGCGCGTTGCTGGCGGCTGAGGTTGGGACGTGGCCTGCGCTGTGGGAGGTGGAGGCGGGGGTGGAGAGGATAGAGAGGGTGTAGATGCTGGTTCGCTCGCGGGCGCAGACGCAGACGCAGACGCTCCCTGTGGGGCCTGGGGAATCTCCTCAGGCTCAGGGCCGCCCGTACTAGCGGGATCAGGATTTTGTGGGTCCATACCTCTTGTTCCTTATAAGGCTAAGGGGCCTGTGGGATATTTGGTGTTCCGGCGGTCACGATAAACCAGTTGTTACCCACTTTCTTCAGGGTAGCCGTCAGATTAGCTGTTCGATTGTCATTAGTCTTCATCACCAGCGGCACCGTGGCCGTGTCACCTGTAATGTTCTCTCCTGTGGCCTCTACCGACGTGAACTTCATCAGCGCTTCTTGCTGCTGAAATAGCTGGCGCACCTGCTCCAGGGTAATCTGAGCGCGGACCTCTTGCGTGAGAAGCGCATATGCTGCCTCGTAATTGCGGTTATTGACGTTGTTCCAGTATGAGACGGCGGCCTCCCGCGCGCTGGCGCTGCCCTGCCCTCCCTTGTTTCCTCCAAGCACCAGGATTAGCACCACGGCAATAATTATGATAGCGAGCACTGCCCCTCCCCCCGCGAGCCATACCCACATCGGTATAGCCCGCCTGCCGGAGGAGTAGGGGTAATATTGCCCTTGCTGAGAGTATGGATAGGGGGCTTGGGGCTGTTGGGCATATCCGGGCTGGCCCGGACCCTGGGGTGGGTATCCGTAGGGTGGCGGGGGAGGTGGTTGGCCCGGTTGCTGTGGGTATGCTGATTGTTGCTGCCCAGGATAACCTCCTTGCATGTGTGGAGGAGCAGGGGGCGCGGGTGGGGTAGACAGCGGCGAAGAGGAGGGTGCTACGGGCGGCTGCGGTGTTGCGCCCCCGCCCTGGGGCGAGCGCGGAGGTGGCGGTGGCGGCCTATTGCCGGGTGGGGGTGGGTTTTGTGGGTCCAAACTTCTATTCCTCGATCACAGATGCAAGTTTTAAGATTCCACGGTTCGTGAATCGCCCTGGATTAAGCAGGTTTGTACCCACCAGGGCGGTTCACGGGTTCTTGGGCTACGCCCAATTCAGGCCCCTACAGAAGTAATCACCACGCACTAAGAATCGCTAACAAAATCGACTGACGGACCTATTCGTCTATCGTCTATCGTCCTGGTTCTACGGTGCGGTTGGTTGCCCGCCGTCAACTACGAACCATTTGTTGTCTACTTTCCTCAATCTGGCTGTCAGGTTGCCACTCTGCCCGGTGCCGATGGTGAGCACCATGGGCACTGTCGCGGTGTCGCCGGTGATGTTTTCGCCCGTGGCTACAATGGAGGTAATTTTGGTGGGCATATTCGCCTCCAGTAGCTCCCAGGCGGTCTTGAGTTGGGCGGCGCTGGTTTGTGCCCTCAGCTCAGGGGTCACAAGTGCGTATGCCGCGTCGTAATTGTGTCCAAGTATGTTGCTCCAGAAGGAGTTAGCAACATTTCGAGGGCTATCCCCGCCTCCCCCTGGGATCACGGGGGTCGGCTGGCCGGGTATAGGTGTAGAGGGTACGACAATAACGTTAGGGGGGTTGTTCGACTTGGGGCTGAGGAGGAGGAATAGCAATATACCCCCACCTATAAGCACGATTACGGCTGCCCCTATCGCTCCCCATACCCATGTCGGTAAGCCTGTTCTGGTGGGCGGGTATGGATAATACTGGTCCTGCTGGGGCGGGTACGGGTAGGAAGGCTGCTGCTGCGCATACGCGGGCTGGTCCGGCACCTGTGGCGGGTATCCGTAGGGGGGAGGCTGTTGATCCGCCTGTTGGGGGTAGGTGGGCTGTTGTCCCGCATAATCACCGTGAGGGGCTTGAGGGGGCCGGGGCTGAGGTGGGGTGGGAGGAGGCGGCCGTATAGGGTTGCTGGGGTGGTGGCGCTCCCATGCCCTGTGGTGAGCGCGGGGGTGGCGGTGGCGGCCTGTTGCCGGGTGGTGGTGGCGGGGTCTGCGGGTTTTGCGAATCCATATTATGTACTCCTCCTATCTGCTATTTAGTAGTCATCTCCGTTGGCTTAGAAATTACTAACGAGCCACTTATCCCCTTCTTTTTTCAGACTGATTTGTCCGTTGAGGCTGACTCGACCTTGCGCGTTGTTGAAGATAAATGTGAAATTTGCGGTGGCAGTGTTTCCCGTCTCGTTGACGGTGTCTACCTGCGCAGACACCATGGTCCCAACTACCTGGGCCTCACTGTTCTGCACCCATTGTTGTATAGTCGCTGCCGAAACTCCTTGATTTGCGAGTTCGGGTGCCATAAGGGCAGCTGCTGCATCGAACTTGCGTGTCGCAGCGTTCGTAAGGAAGCTCTCAGCTGCCGCGTGCGCATTGGAATTTGAGATTGCGCCCCCGCCCCTGCTCGTCGCCAGGACGATCACCACGACGGTAAACAATATGAATGCTATCGCGCCTACGGCGATACCTGCCCAGACTCCCGGAGTAAGCCTCAGCCCGCCGACGGTGGGTGCATAAGGTGGGGTAGCCTGCGGGTATTGAGACAAGCCACCCATGTTCGGAGGAGGGACGGTCATGCTCGACCCGTGTACGGGGACGGTTCCGGGATGGTTTATAGGTTGTGTAACGGACGTGACTGACGCCATGCCGGGCTGGACCCTGGGTGGCGGAGGTGGGGGCATGGGCCTCGCGCTGCCAGGTCCAGGCGTCGCTACGCTCCGAGTGGACCCCAGGGGTTGCGTAGATGGGGTGAGATGGGGCTGGGTTTGTGGCACGCCAGGTTGGCTTCCCGTCGTGGATTTGGGCTGAGGCGGGGGGGTTGCGGGGATGGCACGGGCAGGCGGCTCGCTCCCTCCCTCGGTACGCGCTAATTCCGTTTGCGCTTCTGCCAGGAGGTCAGCGTAGGTCTTTGCTTTGCCTCCGTCTATAGCCTCCGGCGCTTGCTTTGCCAGGCGCAGCACCTTTTCATACCCATCTACTGCTTGCTTATCCGGCGTCGTGCCGGGCTTGAGGCTACTCGACAGGTATTCATCCAGCCTGGCGCTGAGGTCCTTCGCTGCCTGGCGGAACCCCGTGTCGTCCTTCGCCAGGGGCGTGTCCGACATAATTATGAGGCGTTGCTTGCTACTTTCCACGAGGCCAATATCCAGGTTGCCGTCCGTGCCGGAGGCCGCAAGGCTTGCCACGTCAGCTAGCAGCAGGTCGCGCTCGGCCAGCAGGGTCAGCAGCTCCTGGCGCGTCTGCTCACACCAGGCTACCATGTCGGGTAGGGTAGGCTCACCGGGGTGGAGCATCTCGATGTCGCCCAACCCTGTGCGAAGACGGTCGCACGCCCGCAATTTCTCCTCGATGTCGGGCGACTCCTGCAAGAGCCGTGTTGCCTCCTCAACCTCCTGCTGGACGGCCTCTACGTGGCTCTTGACCTTCTCCTCGACCTCGACGCACCTTGCGCGGGCGTATTTGTTGCCTCGCGCAGCTTTCGATTCGCGGAGGCGCGAGCATAAGGCGCTGGCTGCTACGATGTCATCTCGACTGAGGAGGGGGTTGGCCCGCAAGTCCGCCAGCATGTGCTGTAGCTCCACGTCAGGCGCTTGCTCTGCTTGCTCGGCGGGAGCGCTGACTGCGGTAGATGCCTCAACCTGTGGGTTTGGGTTAGACGCGGCTGCCCCGCCCGATTCGATCTCCTGGCGTAGCGCCCATGCAGCCTCCAATTCCTGCTGGGTGCGGGTGGCGAGGTCGTCCTCCCAGGGGAGGAGACGCTCCAGCGCATCGTCCCGGGTGACAGCGCCCGCGCTCCATTCCTGGCGCAGGTCATCTATGAAGTTTATCCCTGTTGGGGTCATCCTGGCTCCGTTAGAGATGCGTGATGACGGACGATGGACGATGGGCCGCTAACTACCGACTACCTGGTGAGATCGAAGTGAATATAGTCCGAGCTGACGATTAGCTTGTAGGGGGAGAGGACGTATACCTGCACCTGGAATTGGAGCTTGAAGCTGCCAGCGTCTAGATGGAACTGCTCATAGGGTATAAATAGCTGCAAATCGCTGTATAAGGTGCTGTCGAATCCAGGGGTGAATGGTGAGCTGACGGCTACCTGCCCGTCCACCGTGTTGAAATTTCCATCCAGGTCTTTCACAGGCTCGCCCGTATCGTAGTAGAAATAGGCGGTCGCCTGGGAGCGTATGCTCTTCAATCCATCTACCGTGAATTTGACATGTATGCGCATCCCTTCCAGGTTGTTCTCTGATACATTTTGCTCCACCGTCACTTCCTGGATTTCTCCCTGCACGGTGGTAACGCCGCCAACAGTAGGTGTCGAAGGGATAAGGATAGCCTGCGCGGTTGCCGTTTGCGCTAGAGAAAGCTCGGCGATTGCAACTGCCGTGGCGGTCCTCGCGGCGACGGCTGTGGAGGTTGCGGCGGCTCTGGCTGAGGCTGTGGCCTCAGCTTTGGCGGTAGCGGTGGCCTGAGCTTGCGCGGTGGCGGTGCCACGCTTGTTGGCGGCGTCAGTAGCTGCTGTGGCGGTCTTTTGCGCCGCTACAGTGGCGGTAGCCTTCCGGTTGATTTCGGCCTGCGCGGCTGTAGCGGTGGCCTGAGACTGCGCGGTAGCGGTAGCGGCAGCCTGGGCTTTCCTCTCATTTTCCTGGTTCTGTAGCACAAACCACCCTAGAAGCGCGCCGCCAACCGCCAGCACTAACAGCAGGGGAACCAGCCACGCCCACAAAGGCACACCTTTCTTTGGGGCGTTGACGGCGACGGGGGGCTGCATAGGCGGCATATATTGGGGTGGATAGCCGCCCTGGGGAGGGTAGCCTTGTCCCGGTGCGTAGCCCTGCCCGTAGGGCGCTTGCGGATAAGCCTCCGTAGGCTGCTCGTACCGTGAAGGCGGAACGCCCTGCGCCGGGTATGCTTGCGTAGGCTGGTTGTGGCTGCTGTAGTCTATAGGAGCGCCGTAGCCCGGCTGCTGAGGCTGAGGAGCCTGTGGCATGTCTGGAGGATAAGGTTGGCCTGGGTATGTCGGTTGTTGCCCCTGGCCCTGCCCACCTGCCTGTTGCGAGCCGTAGGGCTGGGGCGTTGGAGGCGGTGGCGGAGGTGGGGGGAGGTTCCTCGAAGGCTGCTGCGGGGCGGGCTGGGAAGGCCCACCCTGGGGGGAGGAAGGGGGAGGTGGCGGCGATGCGGGGACGTCACCCGATCCGGTGCTGCCCATATTTTCATTGTTCTGCTGGTTGCTGTCGTCCATACCATACACTCCTTGTACCTATTGAGTGAAATGTGAAACGTGAATATTAAACGCCAAGACGCAAAGATAACCAAGAATGCAAAGATTCTATGGGTTTATACAGTGGTCTCACTCATCACACATTATCGTCTACCGTCCGCTGTCCGTCGTCTATCCTTACGGATCACGGGTCTCTATTTCAGATTGAACTCGTAATATTCCGACGTCGCCAGGGCGCCAACTTTAGGGAGGTTATAGATTTCGACCCTGAGCTTAAGGTCGAATGCGCCTTCAGGCAAATCCAACTCCTTCACGGGCATGAAAATGGTTAGATCGTTGTATAGTGTGCTGTCGAAGCCCGGCTTGAAGTCTGTGCTCACAGCCACCTGCCCATCTGTTGTGTTGAGATTGCCGTTGGTGTCTTTCAGCTTCTCCCCGTTGGCGTAATAGAAATAGGCGCTGGCCTTGCAATCTCTTCCCTTCACGTTGTCGATTGTGAACTTGAGGTGGATAAGCATCCCCTTCTCGCCACCCTGAGTGACGTTATGGTCCACCGTCATGCTCTGTAGATTGGCCTTGGCCCCGACTACCGGGACGGCGTTTGCGGTAGCAGTTTCGGCGGCGATAGCGGTCTCGACAGCAACAGCGGTATCGACGGCTATAGCGGTCTCTACACGAGCGATTTCTGTCTCTGTAGCGTGAACTTCGGCGGCGGCAGTCTCTTCGGCTTCCGCGGTGGACCTGGCGTCGGCTGTGATGATGGCGATAAGCGTTTTAGCATCTTGCGTACGCTCGGCCACTACGGTCTGCGTGGCGCGCGCCTGTGCGGTGGCCGTAGCCTGTGCCTGGATGCGCTTCTCCATTCTCGCCGTTCTGGTAAGCGGACCACCCAAAGAAGCCGCCGACCCCCAGCACGATAAGTAGGGGCAGCAGCCACGCCAACACAGGCACTCCCCTCTTAGCCTCCGTCTTCATCACGGTAGCAACTTGGACCGGCGGGGGCGTGTATTGTGGTGGGGTGTACTGTGGCGGTATAGTCGCGCCATAGCCGCCTGCCGGTGGCACCGACCCTGGGCGTGGGACGGGCGCGGTCCCGTACTGCGGACCTTGAGGGGGCATCACAGGAGGCGCGGACCCACTGTTAGGTAGGGGCACCGTACCACGTAGCGGTGGCGGTGGAGGCCCACCACGCTGAACCGGCCCACTAACAGGTGGTACAGAGCCGGGCCTTTGCGAAGTCCCTGGTGGTGTAGAGCCGGGTGGTGAGGAACCGGGCTGTGCTGCCGGCGGTATAGGCGTTGGTGTCGTAGGCTGGCTGGCACCACGCGCCTTCTGGATAGCCGTGTTGTATGTGCTTACCTGCTGGGGTGACAGTGGGTGAGGGCCTCGCTGCGCCAGGGCAAGCACCTGCTCGCACTCATGCAGCGCGGAGGTATCCACCTGGCCGCCGGAGAGCCTGGAAGAGAGATAGGCGTTGAGACGGTGGGTCAGATTTCTGTGCGGCTGTGCCTATATTACCGTCTCCCCTGGCGAGAGGCGCGGCGGCAAGAGCCTCAAGCCGCTGCATAATCCCGCCGACCCTCGCTGCTTCGATGCCCTTCTGTGGGTCGAGATTACTTATCTCCAACAGCAGGTTGTCTCGCTCCGGCTTCAGTCTGTCCAACTGGCGACGCGCATATATATGGCGGCTGCGAAGGTCGGGGAGGTAAGGCGCGTCGGGTCGTAGCGTCTCGATCTTACCTAACTCTGTGCCCAGGCGCGTGACACATTCCAGCTTGTCATCGAGGCTGCCAGGCTCGTCAAGCGTTGCGAGGTCGGCGTCAACGTATTGCCTCGATGTTTGCACGCGGCGCTCTATCTCCGCTTCTATATCGGTGAGCTTTTTGGCTGCGTAGTCACTCTCAGGCGCGGCGTCTTCTTCGAGTAAGCGGCGAGCCAGCTTGCGCGCCTCCACTAACTCTTCAGGGGAGCCAAGGGAGTTGTCGCGCAGGTCGCGCATGGTGCGCTGGAGGTCGCTGACCAGCTGCTGAGCCGCCGACAGGGGTAAATAGCGCGGGTCGAGGCGGGAGGCTTCGGCCAGGCGATAGGCGGCCTCGCTGAAATCGCCTTTGCGGCGGGCAGCGTCCGCCTCGTCTACCATGCGCTCGGCTTCCTGGGCCTCGGTGGCGCTGGTGAAAGTCGCGGCCAGGTTGTCGGGCATTGGGAGACGCGTGCCGCTGTCGGCAGCATGTTGCCGGGTAAGCTCATCGGCTTCGGCGCGGAGAGCGCCTATTCGCTCCCAATCGCGGCGGCTGCGGGCTGCCGTGGCCTCGGAAGCGATGTCGCGCAGGCGCGGTATGAGATCGTACACCTGCTCGTCGCCGTTTGTCCCGTTCGAGCTTGCTGCCTGCGTAGGAGGGGATGCTGCTGCTGTTTCCGGGTCAGACGTGGGCGCGGATGTAGCTGCTGGGACAGACCCGGATGACGAGGCTTCTATCTCGCTCCGCATAGCCCATGCCGCATCAAGCTCAGGGCCGGTGCGGTTGGCTACGTCGTCTTCCCACAGCGCCAACTCTTTGAGCGCCTGCCCCGCAGAGAGGTCGCCCTCCTGCCACCTTCGGCGCAGAGCATCCAAGAATGGTATGGCGTTAGAAGCTGTGTCCATACTGAGTGTTGGGTGCCAGGTAGTGAATTAGCTGCGATCTATTAGAAATTTACAACATGCATTATGCGATGTATGTTGATACACAGCTATTATGCATGTTGCCTGCAAACAAAATCGCGGCGACCTGCAAATGGATTGGCCGCCATGCGTCGTGTACGGTGGAATAAGAATTGGAATAGGGCCGCAAAGCCGCTTTTGCGCTCGTGAAGGGAGTTTATCAGATTCCGAGGCAAAATACAATGCCTGTGCAGATGTAAAAATATGCTGACTAAAACCGGCACTCCTATGCAGTACAAAGTACAATGCCCATCTCAGCCTTTACATCTTTCGTCAATTAACGTACTATTAGGCTGCATTTATTAGCGCCGCATCCTGATCTGAGATTGTATGTATCAAAAGAGCACGATGGCGCGTATATTGCTCGAATACCATTTACAGGCCAATAGCTCTTCTGACCGGCAATCTGCCCTTTTGTAAGACGGCGAATAATCTCGGAGAAGAGGCTGAAAGGGAGATTCACTAGTATATGAAGTTGAAAGAGGTTGACCGGCGGCTGGAGGGCAAGCTCCGCGAATTGCTTCGTACGCATATGGAGCGTACGAAGAAGATAGACTGGAGCTACCATGCACTTATCCCCTGGGAACGAGGGCGCAATTTTCAGACTGACCCCTACCACCCTTCCCAGGCTACAATCACGCCTGAGCTTGCCGTCGCGGTAGAGACCGCGCTCCTCACCGAGATCAATTTACCCTGGTTTACCGCCGGTCTCACCAACACCTTCGCGGGGTCGCTGGAAGTGCTCCAGGACTTCGTTCCGCACGTGGACCAGTGAAGAAGACCAGCACGCCAATATCCTTGATACGTACCTGCTAGTCACGCGCAATACCGATCCTGACCGCTTCCACCATCTCCGCAAGACGGTGGTACGCAACGCCTGGGAGCCAGAGTGGGGCACGCCCTTCGAGGGTATGGCCTACACCACGATACAGGAGCTATCCACGCAGGCATTCTATGTGAGCGTAGCTAAGAAGGCGGACGAGGAAGACCCGGTGCTTGCCAATATCCTGCGCACGGTGGCGAAAGACGAGACGCTTCACTACACCTTCTACCGCGAGGCAGTCAAGGCCCATCTCGAAGTTGACCCCAACTATATCTGGCCCCTTGCCGATGTGATGATGAACTTCTCCATGCCGGGCCGCTTGATGCCCGATTTCGAGGAGAGGCAGACTATCATCGCCGCCGGCGCTAATTATGGTATCGCTGAGTATTATCGCCACGTCGTGGAAGTGCTGACGAGGTTGTGGGACCTCAAGAACCTCCACCCGACATTTCCGCAGGCGCAGGCTGCTCTTGATAAGCTGAATGCCCATATTGAGCGCCTGGCCCGAATAGCAGCCCTGACCGCGAGACGCAAGAATCGACTCTGTAGAGGAGAGCCGCGCCGCCGCCATACGTATACTCGGCTTCGACAAGTGGAACTTCTCGCTGAATGGGGCAGAAGCGACTGAAGCGCCTGCAGGAAGTTAACCCTCGCTCTATCTCTATCTATATGCGGGAGAAATCTTCAAAGTCGTACAGATTTTGAAGATTTCTTTTATTATGGCTATACTAATAGCCAACAGTTGCTACGGAGAGGATAGGAGGCTATTCTATGGCCGCACAAACGCCATCGGGAGCGACCCGGCAGAAGATACGGGTGCTCATCGCCAAGCCTGGGTTGGACGGGCACGACCGGGGAGCCAAGATCATCGCCCGCGCCCTGCGTGACGCCGGTATGGAGGTCATCTACACGGGCCTGCACCAGACGCCGGAGATGATAGCCGAGGCCGCACTGCAAGAGGACGTGGACGCGGTTGGCCTCTCCATCCTGTCGGGCGCGCACATGGCTCTATTTCCACGCGTAATGGAAGAGCTACGCAAGCGCGGGCTGGACGACGTGCTCGTGTATGCGGGTGGCATCATACCAGACGCCGACATACCTGAGATCAAGAGATGGGCATCGCCGCAGTGTTCGGCCCAGGCACACCCATGGAGGAGGCGGTGCGCTTCCTGCAAGAGAACGTCACGCCCAAAGCCTCTGGCGAGGAAGTCTAAGTTATGAATTTTGAATAATAAGTTGAAAATTCAAAATTCAAAATTCAAAACTCAAAATCTCCCAAGTGGGCGGGCTGGTTGAGAGGCTGCTGGCGGGCGATAGGGGCGCGGCTTCGCGCTTGATGAGCATAGTCGAGAGCCGCAGGGCAGGGGTATAGAGAGGCGCTGGGCCTTATCATGCCCCACACGGGCCGCGCATATCTCATCGGCGTGACAGGCCCGCCTGGCGCGGGCAAATCTACGCTTGTGAATGCGCTCATAAAGCACTACCGCGACCAGGGCAAGCGGTCGGCGTCGTGGCAGTAGACCCTACTTCTGCGATAAGCGGAGGGGCGATACTGGGGGACCGCATACGGATGCTGGGGTTCTACCAGGACCCAGGCGTGTTTGTACGCTCGATGGCCTCAAGAGGGCAGCTTGGGGGACTTGCTGCCACCACCGCCGACGTAGCTCGCGTCATGGACGCGGCGGGGCATGAGATAGTGATTATTGAGACGGTAGGTGTGGGGCAGGACGAGGTGGCGATAGCAGGACTGGCCGATACCACCCTGTTGATTGAAGTGCCGGGGATGGGGGACGACGTGCAGGCGCTCAAGGCGGGTGTGCTGGAGATAGGTGACGTGATAGTGATAAACAAGGCAGACCGCGAAGGGGCCGACCGCCTGGCGAACCAGATAAAGACCGTTATGCGTCTTCTTCCATCGCCGGAGGGGACATGGATACCGCCGATTGTCAAGACCGTCGCCGTCGAAAGCACGGGGGTAGAGGAATTGGGCGCAACCATCGAGCGCCACCGTGCGTATCTGTCGCAGGAGGGGAGGCTGGCGGCGAACCGCCGCGCCCGCCTCAAGGCTGAGCTATTGGAGCGCACCCGCGACCTAGTGATGCGCCGTATTTCCGCCGATCTGGAAGCGAGTGGCAGCCTTGACCACGTACTTGACGACCTGCTGTCAGGAAAGACCGACCCTGTATCGGCGGCGTATTTGTTGGCTGGGGAGTGAATAATTACGAGTTACGAGTTACAAGTTACCATAATTCATAATTCGTAACTCGTAACTATCATCAGGTAGGGGGCTGTAATGCAACTGAACGTCACCACGCTGGTGTACTGGAAGAAGGACCATAACGCCGAGACTAACGAAGACGCGCTAGACCTTGATATCGAGCACGGCCTCTACGTCGTGTGCGACGGGGTAGGCGAAGCCTCTTTCTCCAACGAATGGGCACCCGTGCTGGCGCGCAGCTTCATAGATCGCCCCCTCTTCAGCGAGGACCCCTTCGAGCTTGAGCACTGGACGCGTGCCGCGCAGACCGACGCCCGCCCTAAGATGACCGACCCTGAGACGCTGACGGGCGTCGCCCGCGACAAGGCCCGCAAGGGAGCAGCCGCGACTTTATGCGGCATGGTGCTCGTGCCGCGCCGGGAGCACGACGGCGTCCATTACGGATACAACCTCACTGCCGTAGGGGACAGCAACTTCTTCCACTGGCGTCCAGACCCCTCCAAGGGTGGGGCTTACAAGCTTCTGGTCGCTTTCCCTCTCAAGAAGTACGCCGACTTCAACTCCTCACCCGATAGCCTCAACAGCCGCAGCCACAACCGGGACAACGTTGCCGCCCACACCTTCTCCTCCACGCCCGAATTGGACCTGCGCGAGGGGGACGTGCTCTTCCTGGCGACCGACGCGGTGAGCCAGTGGATATTCCGCGAGTATGAAGCCACTCTTTCAGAGGAAGATACCGGCGTCACCCGCGCCACCTATATTGGAAATCGCGGCTCAACATGACGCCCAACCGGGTATAGTAATAGTCGGCAGCCCCTGGGCGAATCTCATAGACAGGCTACGCGAGGGGAACGATATCGTAGACGACGAACTCGATAATGATCATACTCAGGGTGCTGAGCACATCCAGGGGAGGCGACATTCGCACCACCGACCCTGAGCCGCGCGTCAAGGAACGGACCAAGGAGCTCGTGGTGCCGTCAGCAGATGGCTCACGGGAGGGGCTGGGGAGTAACAGAAGTGACGTGGACATCGCGGTGGCCTTCGGGGATGGGGGCTATATAGACCCGGCGATTCGTGCGCGGCTGGCTGCCTCGGCCCGTTTCCGCGTTACGGGGTCGGACGCGGGCAGCTTCAGGGCGAGCCATATAGAGCTATGGCGAGCGAATGCTGATACGTACAAGCGCGTGACCGATGGCGTGCGAGCGGTCGTCCGCGACGATGCCGACCCCAGGCAGCGCGAAGAGAGCAAGCGCCTCCTTGAAGAGACGTGGCAAGAGGTGCGCGAGCAACTGGTAGGTCTAACCTGACGAAGGGCCTCATCACCACCCTCCAGGACATGGGCATTGAGCAGCCCGAATCAGCCGGT
>CAWEQU010000016.1:0-119097 GCA_963811305.1 uncultured Chloroflexia bacterium | reverse complement strand
AACGGCACGGAACGAGCTCCCTTTGGTAAGGCCCGCCGCGTGGAGCACGCCGTGTATGGTGCCGAACCGCCCGTACGCTTCGTCTATCGCCCGCTGCATTTGCTCTCGGTCGGCCACATCTGCACTAATGACCAGGACCTGCGCGCCCCAGCTCTTCGAGCAGTTCCAACTTCTGAAATCTTGAGGCTTACGTCATCCTGGGGGTCGTGAGTTGCCCGCCAGTGCTCCCACTCAGCCCTCGCGGGGAAAGGAGAACGACCTATGAGCACCAACCTGGCTCGTAGCGTCTTCGCCAGGTGCTCGGCTAGGGTGAGGCCGATTGCTCCTAATCCACCCGTTATCATATATACTCCACCCTGGCGCAATCGTGTGGGGGATTGTTTGCTGGCAGGCTTTCACCGCCTCGAACTCCTGCACCCACCGGCGGTTGCCCCGATAGGCAACCACTAGATCAGTTGGCGGCGTAGCAAGTTCGGCTACCAGGTGCTCTACCAGTTGTTCTGCTTGGCGGCTTTGCCCGATAGGAAGGCAGATATCAATGCTGCGGCACGTTATGTTGGGGGATTCTTGCGGGATGACCTTAGATAGCCCACGTATCGCGGCTTTCTCCGGGCAGAGCGGTTCTTCTCCCGTCACTTCCTGGGTGCCGCTGGATACCACCTCAAGCTGAACTGGGATATCTATCTTTTGGCCCCCGATGGCCTGCGCGAGAAAAAGAAGGCTGGAAAGGCCCGTATTCTCGGAGGGCTTGGCACCGGATTGGACCTGGCTATCCTCTGAGAGATTCCACATGTGGACAATGGTTTGCGGGAGCCTGTCAAGAGCATGCAACTCTTCAAGCAAGGTATCGTAATCTTCACGTCGGGAAGGGTTCAATATATAGGCATGGTCATCGCGCCTCGCGAACTCCTCGCCCATCTGTACGGTTGTGACCTCCTGGCCTTCCCGTTCCAGGTGGCCAGCTATCTTCGACCCGACGCCATACGCATCCATAAAGAGCAGCCACCGCTCTTTTCGCTCGCTTAGGTGCGACGTACTGGTGAGAGTATGCCCAACTGCCTCTCTCCATACCGGGATGTAGAACCAGTTTGTGATGTCGGGGTCCTTGCTTATGAGCGAGCGGTCAACGGGGGCCACGTGCCCCTGGTTCTGCGGCTCGATCCAATGACGCTGGCGTTCAAATGGATAGGGCGGCAACGGAACACGGTAGCGTCGCTGCCCTGCATAGAAGCCAGCCCCGTCTATCTGTACCCCCGCGAGCCAGAGCCGGCCCACGGTGTTGAGCAGGAAGGCCATGTCCGAGGACTTATCATGTTGGCGGGGCAATGAATGGACTACTATCTGCTCAGGTGCGCGTTGGGGAGCCTGCTGGAGTTGTTGCCTCGCAAGAGTACTGAGGGCCTGGCCTGGACCTACTTCCAGCAGCACACGAGCAGGTTCTTTGAGTAATTCGCTTATGCCCTCCGCGAAACGCACGGTCTGTCGCAGGTGCCTGGCCCAGTAGCCTGGGTCGGTGGCTTCCACCGTTGTAATCCAGGTGCCGGTAACGTTGGATACGTAAGGGATCTCTGGAGAGTGCATTTTCACTTTCGCAACTCGTCCGGCAAACGCATCCAGGATGGGATCCATCATCTCCGAGTGAAATGCGTGTGAGGTACGCAGGCGGCTGCACTCCACGCCCTGCGCCGCGAGCCGCTCAAGCAGAGCATCCACGGCGCTGGTAGGGCCTGATACAGTGCAAAAGCCTGGCCCATTGGTCGCAGCCAGGGAAAGCCCTCTGTCCAGAAGTGGGCGCACTTCCTCCCCTGAGAGCGGCAGCGCCAGCATAGCGCCTGAGGGAAGCTGTTAAATCATCTTCCCTCTCAGGGCAACCAGGGAGAGGGCGTCCTCAAGGGAGAAGACCCCACTCAGGCAAGCCGCAACGTATTCGCCGATGCTGTGGCCGATCATCGCCTGTGGCTGTACGCCCCATGCCATCCACAACCTCGCCAGGGAGTACTCGATTGTGAAGAGTGCAGGCTGCGTAATGGAGGTTTGGGCGAGTCGCTTCGCCGCTTCCTCCTCTTGCCCGCCAGGCGGGTAGAGTAGGGTGCGTAGATCAAGCCCCAGGTCGGACTTGAGAAGCTCGGCGCAGATGTCAACCTGCTCGCGAAACAGAGGCTCGGCCTCGTACAACTCCCGCCCCATATTCACATTCTGCGCCCCCTGCCCTGGAAACATGAATGCTACAGGCCGGTTCTCAACTGCGTATTGGGCAGTATGCACCTGTTTGGGGTCCAGCGTTTCCAGGGCATCTACAGCGCTGTCGAGGTCCTCGCAAACGAGCATCCGGCGGTGGCTGAAAGCCTTTCGGCCTGATTGGCAGGTGTAAGCTACATCGGCAAGGTTGAGTTCAGGGTGCTGCTTCAAATGTTCAGTAAAGCGCGTGGTTGCCGCATCGAGAGCAGAGTTTGTCCGGGCAGAGAGCAGAAGCAATTGGTAGGGCCTCCCTGGCTCCGACGGCTGCCGAGCGGGAGCTTCTTCGAGGAGAACGTGCGCATTGGTGCCGCCTATACCAAAAGAGCTTACCCCGGCCCGGCGGGGGTCTCACCTGCTTTCCATTCGGAAAGGGTGTTACTTACGTAGAAGGGGCTATCCGCGAAATCTATGGCAGGGTTGGGCTGCTCGTAGTGCAGGCTCGGCGGCACGGACTTGTGCTGTAGAGCCAGGACGGTCTTTATCAGTCCTGAGACACCGGCTGCCGCATCCAGGTGCCCGATATTTGACTTTACGGAGCCTACGGCGCAGTAGCCTTTCTTGTCGGTGCTGGCCCGGAAGACCTGCGTCAGCGCCGCTATCTCTATAGGGTCGCCGATGGGGGTTGCGGTGCCGTGCGCTTCAACATAGGTGATGGTCTCCGGGTCGAACCCGGCAGTTGCCTGGGCTGTGGCAATCACCTCTGCCTGGCCCTGTACGCTGGGAGCCGTGTACCCTGCTTTGAGGTGTCCATCGTTATTGATGGCGAAACCCTTGATGACCGCGTGGATGTTATCTCCGTCGTTCAGGGCGTCAGCCAGCCGCTTGAGCGCAACGATGCCCACGCCATTGCCGCTCACTGTGCCCTGGGCTTTAGCATCGAAGGTCCGGCAATGCCCATCGGGTGAACCTATGCCGCCGTAGCGGTAGAGGTATCCTTCCTTTTGCGGCAGGCGTATCGCAACCCCACCTGCCAGGGCCATATCAGTCTCGTAGTTCAGCAAGCCCTGGCAGGCCAGGCAGACAGCAACCAACGAGGTAGAGCAGGCAGTCTGGACGGTCATGCTTGGCCCTCGCAGGTTCAATTTATAGGAGGTGCGGGTACTAAGGTAGTCCTTGTCGTTTCCTATTACGAGCTGGAAACCACCCATCAATTCTACGAACTCGCGGTTGGAGTAAAGGTTATAGAGCAGGTAGGTGCTCATGCTCATACCGCCATAAACACCTACCAACCCCTTGTACGTTTCGGGGTCGTAGCCGGCATTTTCCAGGGTCTCGTAGGCGCACTCCAGAAAGACTCGCTGCTTGAGGGTCTACGCTCTCGGCCTCCCTTGGGTTGAAGCCGAAGAAGGCCGCATCGAAAAGCTCTACATCTTCGAGCACGCCTCCCGCCCTGACGTAGTTGGGATCGTTCCTCAAAACGGGGTATACGTTAGCCGATTCCAACTCCTCGTCTGAGAAGAAGGTAATGGACTCTACTCCATCTCGCAGATTCCGCCAGAACTCGGCAATATTCCTGGCTCCTGGGAACCGCCCGCTCATGCCAACGATTGCTATACCGTCCTGTACCTGATCCGTCTCGACGCTATCCATTACTCTTCACCCTCGCTGCCATCAGGCGTTTTCGCCGGTTTACCATCTCTTCTTGCTTCCTGACCCGCTCGCGCGCAGCCTGAAAAGATGGAGGCTCGCTTTGCCCCTGGCTCAAATACTTCGCCAGGGAACTGATAGTAGGATATTTGAACAAGTCGAGCATAGGTACATCTCTGCCCAACACTTCCTGCAATCTGCCGCGCACCTGCGCCATAAGCAGCGAATGCCCCCCAATGTCAAAGAAACTATCGTGTACTCCTACTTTCTCGATGTGGAGCACTTCCTTCCAGACATCGGCGAGCGAGCGCTCCAGCCTGGTAACGGGCGCTACGTAACCGCTCTCAGGAGCCATACGCGAGGTTGGCGGGGCAGGGAGGGCACGCCGGTCCACCTTGCCGTTAGGGGATAGTGGCAGGGCTTCTAGTACGACAAAGTGCGATGGAACCATATAATCGGGCACCCGCTCCCTCAGGAAGGCGCGTATCTCACCGACAGCAGGCACATCGTTTTGCACCTGCGGAGAGCAGACTAGGTAGGCCACCAGCCGTTCATCGCCGGGTACGTCCTTCCGCGCCACCACTACCGCTTCATGGACGCCGGAGTGCTGGCCTAAGATCGCTTCTATCTCACCCAGTTCGACACGGTTCCCTCGTATCTTTACCTGGTCGTCTGTGCGGCCCAGGTATTCGATACGGCCATCTGAGGCGAAACGGGCTAAATCGCCGGTCCTGTAGAGTCTAGCACCTGGCTCGGCGCTGAAGGGGCTGGGTATGAACTTCTCGGCGGTGAGAGCGGGCCGTGAGAGGTAGCCACGTGCCAGCCCCACCCCTCCTATGTACAACTCCCCTGTTACCCCCACCGGCACAGGCTGTAAATACCTGTCCAGTACATATATCTGTGTGTTGGCTATTGGCCGCCCTATAGGCACAACCTGGCTGTCTGCGTCACGCTCGCAGGCCCAAAAGGTAACATCAACGGCGGCTTCGGTTGGCCCGTACAAATTGTGCAGCTCTGCGTCCAACCTGTAGAAGAAACGCTGCTGGAGATTGAACGGCAGGGCTTCGCCGCTACATATGACACGCCTCAGGCACCTAAGCATTTCAAGTCCGGGTTCTTGCAGGAAAACCTGGAGCATGGAGGGTACGAAATGGAGTGTTGTAATTTCCTGCTCCGCGATCAACTGGGCCAGGTAGGCGCTATCCTTGTGGCCTTCGGGCTGGGCTACTACGAGGTGGGCACCTGTAATAAGGGGCCAGAAAAACTCCCATACCGACACGTCAAAGCTGAAGGGAGTCTTCTGCAACACCCGATCTGCGCCCGTCAGCCTATATGCCTCTTGCATCCAGATCAGGCGGTTGCATATCCCATTGTGGGTGTTCATTGCTCCTTTAGGAATGCCTGTGGAACCGGACGTGTAGATGACGTATGCCAGGTTCTGGTCGCTCACCTCGCTCTGCGGGTTCCCCTCCTTCTCCGCTTCTACCCCTTCCCTCTCAGCCTCACCGTCCAGACATACTACTTGTACTTCACTCTCAGATACTGGTAGTGTCCCCACCAGACTACGCTGGGTGATGAGCACCTGTGCCTGGCTGTCCTGGAGCATGAAGGCTATGCGCTCCTGTGGGTAGGCAGGGTCTAACGGTACGTATGCCCCCCCTGCCTTCAGTACCCCCATCACCCCTACTACCATCCCTACCGACCGTTCCATGCATATCCCTACCAGCTTCTCTGGTCCCACTCCCAACCTCATCAGGTAGTGAGCCACCTGGTTAGCTCGGCTGTTCAACTCCCTATAGGTAAGTTGTTCCCCCTCAAAGCTGACGGCCACAGCATCGGGTGTTCTCTCCACCTGTGCCTCGAAGAGGTGATGCAGGCACTTGCCAGTGGGGTAGTCTCGATGCGTGGCGTTCCACTCCATCACCATCTGCTCCTGCTCATCCTGGGTGAGCAGAGGCAAGTCCGATATACGCTTGCCTGGGTCGGCGACAATACCTTCCAGCAAGACCTGGAAGTGGCCCGCCATCCGTGCAATAGTGGCGGCGTCGAACAGGTCGGTGTTGTACTCGAAACTCGCCAGCAATTCTTGCTCGGACTCCGTTATGTACAGAGTCAAATCGAATTTTGCTACCCCGCTTTCGACGGGCACAGGCTTGAGCGTGAGCGAGCGGGAGCCGTCGTTGGCCCGTATAGGATGTATGTGATCATGTTGAAAGTCGAACATAACCTGGAAGAGGGGGTTATGGCTGAGGTCACGCTGAGGCTGTAGCTCCGCTACCAGCTTCTCAAATGGTAACTCTTGGTGGCTGTATGCCCCTACCGTTACCTCCTTTACCCTCTTCAGCAACTCCCTGTATGTCGGGTTCCCTGATAGGTCCGTGCGCATCACCAACGTGTTCACGAACAGCCCTATCAGCCCTTCCAGCTCTCCCCTGTTGCGGTTCGCTACTGCCGTCCCTACACTTATCTGTTCTTTGTCTGCCCCGTGTGCCCTACCCTCTGATTGTCCCGATGTGTAGCGGTAAAGCAAAGTCTGGTAGGCAGCCAGTAACGTCATGAATACGGTCACTCCCTCTTGCCTGCTCACCTGAGCCACTCTATCCTTCAGCCTCTTGGGTAGGTGCAGCCACTCCTTGGCACCCCGGTAGGTCTGCACTGGTGGTCTTGGTCTGTCGGTGGGCAGTTGCAGTGGTGCTAAAGGAGAGGAAGAAGAACCTAAGAGTTGCTGACGCCAGTAGTCGAGTTGAGCCTGAAGGAGAGGACCTTGCAGCCACTGACGCTGCCAGGCAGCATAGTCGGCATACTGGATTGGCAAGGCAGGGAGTACAGACAGCACAGGTTGTGAGGTAGCACTGCTGAGAGTGGTAGCAGCGCTATGCGTCCCATTACCACCGATCATAGCGTTCTCGGTATGAGCGGTGTGCGCGATATGAGCCAGAGCCTGGTAGAAAGCGCCAACTTCTTCGATCAGTATCTGAGTGGACCACCCGTCCGTCACGATGTGGTGCATCACTAGCACCAGCACATGCTTATCCTCTTCCTCCCCCTCTTCTTGCTCTTGCTCTTGCTCTTGCTCTTGGGATTGTGGAGATTGTGGAGCTAGAGAAGGAGATAGCGAAAGGGAATGAAAAGGAGGGAGATGCCCCAGGTGCAGAAGAGTAGCACGCAGCAAGGGTACTTGGGAGAGGTCGAAGGGCTGGCTGGCGAGGTCTGCGATGATCTCTTGGGCATGAGCCTGCCGCTCGGCAGGAGCGTAATGGCGAAGGTCTACTACCGAGAGGCGCACGTAACCGGGATTGAGGTCAAGTCCGTTTATATGACCAGGAATGGGGAGGGGAGGAGCAATGATCTGGACGGGTTGGCCTTGGATGGTAGCAAAGCTGGTGCGTAGCACCTCGTGCCGGTTTACTACCTCATTCAAGCTCCTCTCCAATATGGCCGGGTCGAGGGAGCCGGAAATGCGAACAACGCGCGGCAGGTTATAGAGAGCTTTACCAGGCTCCAACTGCTCGAAGAACCACAGCCTCTCTTGTGCGAAAGAGAGGGGAGATGGGCCGTCATCCTCCCTAACTGGTATCGTTCGATCCGAAAGGTCGACTATGCCTTCTTCTTCAAGTAGATATGCAAGAAGCTCCTGTCTCTCGGTGAAACCTTCGTCCGCGCCTGGGAAGATTTAGAATTCACAATGCACTACCGCCTCTCTGGCGATACCTACAAAGTCTCCTCTCACGTCTGCGAAGCGGCTGTAGTCGGGACACGCATTGGCCCACCATGAAGGGCGCACAGCATAATTACTTGTGCATAGAATGTGGTAGGAGAACTGTAGATAGAAGATACGAGGATATGCAGTTATGCCTAGTATAACACTATTGTCAACTCAACAAAAGAGTCTGTTTATTTCCCATAGCACGGCTATCTTTCTCTAACCGGAAAGCATAGCGCTGTAGCATGGTATTGTGGTATCATAAAGGGAACCGAGCCGTTCCTAATACTATATGGCTATTATTGTGTCGGAAGCTGCTTCGCTGTGTGCCTCGTAGAATGAGGTGAGAATATATGGATAGCCCGGTCCTGGCGTACTGTTTGCTCGATAAGAAGCTGTGGAAGGAGAGGGATTACTGGCTGAAGAAACTGTCCGGCCCTCTTGCGACGGCGGGTATCCCTGTTGATTTTGCGAGGCCCCCCATATCCACCGATAAGAGAAATGTTGTAAGTATAGAAATAGAACCGGACACCCAAAGCAAGCTTCTTAAGAGTTGCAGACATACAGAACCGCTCGTCCTTGCCGCACTAACGTCTGCTCTGAAGACCTGTCTATACAAATACACTGGCATACAAGATGTGCTCATCGGCACAGCGATACATAAGCGGTATGAAGAGCTAGCTTCACTCAACAAAGTTCTGGCGTTGCGCGACCAGGTTAGCGGTGCGCTTACAGTCAGGGATTTGCTGCTGAATGTAAAGCATACCCTCTCGGAAGCCTATTCGCACCAGAAATACCCGTTCGACAGGTTGATAGCTTTGCTGGACAACAAGCCCCAAGGCAATCGCGCCCCGTTGTTTGACGTAACGATAATTCTGGAGAACATCAACAACAGGGAGCATATCAAGCACCTGAAAAATGACGTTACGTTGATCTTTTCCATAGTAGGCGGCAGCCTGATAGGCGCTATAGAGTACAATCCCGACCTGTTCAAGAGAAAGACCATCGAAATCCTTGGGGAGCATTACGAGGCGTGTCTACGAGCTATCCTTGATTGTCCCGACAACAGGATCGCTGACCTACCAATAGTGCCGCCGGATAAAAAGCGAGAGCTTGTATTTAAGCTAAATCGCACGCACCAGGAGTACCCCCGACGCAAGACGATCCACAGGCTCTTTGAGGAACAGGTGGAGATGACGCCTGATCACGTGGCTGCCACGTGCGAAGGGGAGCGGCTTACATACAGCGAGCTAAACTACAAGGCCAATCAACTAGCCAATTATCTTCGCTGGTTGGGTACCGCCCCTGGAGCGCCGGTGGGCATATATATGGAGCGCTCACTAGAAACGTTGGTCGCACTTCTGGGCGTCCTCAAGGCGGGTAGGGCTTACGTACCTCTGGACCCTGCTAATCCAAGAGCCAGGTCTAACTTCGATCCTGGCAGACGCTGATATTCCGGTTGTATTGACGCAGTCATGGCTGGCACAGGACTTATCGCCCGGCCCTGCGCGCATGGTCTCGCTAGACGATAAGTGGCAGGCTATATCCCGGGAGAGCGGGCGCAATCCAGCCACGCAGGGCGACCCTGATGACCTCGCATACATAATGTACACTTCCGGCTCAACCGGTCAGCCGAAAGGCGTAAAGATAAGTCAGATGGCGCTGGTCAACTACGTCTGGTGGGCCAGGAAGGTATATTTGCAAGGCAAGGCGCTGCCCTTCCCTCTCTACTCGTCTCTCGCTTTCGATCTGACCGTCACCTCAATATATACCCCGCTCCTCGCGGGGAGCAACGTAATCATCTATCCCAAAGGCAAAGACCATATCCTGAACGTGCTGAAGGACAATCAAGTTGGCGTGCTGAAATTGACCCCCAGTCACCTATCGCTAATACACGACCAGGATAACAGCCACCTCGAAGTAAAGCGGCTTATCGTCGGTGGGGAGGCTCTTGAGACGGAACTGGCGCGGCAGGTCCACCGGAGCTTCAATGGAAGGGTCGAAATCTTCAATGAGTACGGGCCAACGGAGGCGACAGTCGGTTGTGCCATCTACAGGTTTGACCCCGAACAAGATAAGGCGGCTCTCGTACCCATCGGCAGACCTGCCGCCAATACCCAGTTGTACGTGCTGGACGAGTTGCTCAATCCTTTGGGCGAGGGCATGATAGGGGAGCTTTACATATCGGGGGATGGCCTGGCAAGTGGTTATCTCAATCGAGAGCAGCTAACCACAAGTAGCTTTGTAGAGTGCCCCTTCCTTCCGGGCAAGAAAATGTATAAGAGCGGAGATTTAGCGAGACGATTGCCCGGAGGCGATCTTGAGTTTGTGGGCCGGATTGACGACCAGGTGAAGTTCCATGGGTACCGGGTTGAGTTGAGCGAGATCAAGAATGCCCTCAACCAGCACGAGCAAATAAGCGACAGCGTCGTCGTAATAGCGACAGATAATGATGGCAACAGAGTGATGGTCGCCTATTATGTTTCGACCCAGGAATTGGAGACCGCTCAACTACGCAGCTTCTTATCTGGGAGCATTATCGAAGCCACGATACCCAACTATTTCGTCCACCTGCGCGAACTTCCCCTGACGCCAAATGGCAAGCTCGACTATCAAGCTTTGTCAACGCTCGAAGAGGTGAGAGCCAGGCTCAGGGTGGCCTCCACGGAGGTTGCGCGCGTAGCGCCACGCACGCCTGTTGAAGAAGCCGTAGCCGGGATATGGGTGGAGATACTGAGAGTAGAACAGGTGGGCATCTATGATGATTTCTTTGAGCTAGGCGGCCACTCCCTGATGGCTACCCGGGTGATTTCCAGGGTACGAACGACCTTTGGGGTAGAGTTGCCCTTGCAAGTCTTGTTTCAGACACCAACGGTAGCAGGTCTGTCTACAGCAATTACGCAGAAGCTGGCCGGCCAGGGAGATATGTCGGACTCAAAGATAGAGGCGCTGCCGCAGGCGAACGGCAGCTTTGACCAGCTCCTGGCGGAATTGGAAGAGCTATCAGAGGATGAAGCTCGTACGATGCTGGGTCTGCTCATCGAGAGATAGAGAGGTGGAGGGGAGTTGTCATGGTTGAAAGCTGGCTAGCGCCAGTTGTAAGGAAGTCCCAGGCGCGTTTGCGCCTCTTCTGCTTCCCCTATGCAGGGGGCAGGGCTTCGATCTTTCGCGCCTGGCAGGCCAACCTTCCGCAAGCAGTCGAGGTCTTCCCGGTCGAATTACCTGGACGGGGAATGCGCTTTACTGAGCGGCTCCACGTCCACCTTGCTCCGCTTGTCCGGGAGATAGCCAGCGAGATGCAGCCGTACATGGACAGGCCATTTGCGCTATTCGGCCATAGCATGGGCGCATTAGTCAGTTTTGAGCTGGCAAGGGAGCTGCAAAGAACATACGGCCTCAGCCCAACCCAACTGTTTGTCTCAGCCCATCGTGCGCCTCACCTGCCCGACACCAGCCTGGCAATGCACACTCTGCCGAATCGCGACCTCCTGGAAAGACTGCAAGGCCTCAATGGCACGCCCGGCGAGTTATTACAAGAACCTGATCTGATGAAATTGACTTTGCCAATCGTGCGGGCCGATTTCTCGGTTTGCGAGACCTATGCTTACGTGCCTGAGGCTGCATTAAGCTGCCCTATCTCCGCTTTCGGTGGGTGGCAAGACATGATGGTAACCCGTGACCAGTTGGAAGCCTGGCGGGAGCATACGCTTGGCTCTTTCGAGTTGCATATGATCCCTGGCGAGCACTTTTTCCTGCATACTGCTCAATCGCTCGTGCTGCAGATACTCTCACAAGAACTGGTGCAAATTGTGGCTGATGCTGCCCCATGAGTAATGCGTGCATAACTGTTCCCCAACCCTGGCCCGCGCCGCCACCGCCATCGGCTGTGAGTCTGGAGAACAGGGAGGTCCATGTCTGGTGTGCTCAGCTAGACCTGCCTGCAAGGCAAGTGGAAAGGCTGCGACGTTACCTGGCGGACGACGAGCTAGAAAAGGCGGGTAGATTTCTATTTTGAGAAAGACCAGGCGCGTTACATTGTAGCCCATGGTCTGCTGAGAGTTATCCTCAGCCGCTACGCACATAGAGAGCCAGGTGAGTTAGGTTTTTGGGTTGGCCCTTATGGAAAGCCAGCGTTGACCAGAGAGTTGGGTGGGGAGGCGGTCCGCTTCAACCTATCCCATTCTCATGGCCTTGCCCTCTTCGCTGTAACCAGGGATCAAGAGATTGGCGTTGATCTCGAATGCGTACGTGATGACCTGGAAGTTGAGCAGATCGCTAACCTCTTCTTTTCGCCTCGTGAAGTGGCTATGCTGCGCGACCTACCTGGGGCAATGCGTAACGAGGCGTTCTTCAGGTGCTGGACGCTCAAAGAGGCATATATAAAGACCCTGGGTAAAGGGCTTTCGATCCCTCTCGATCGCTTCACAGTCTCAGTCTCCCCAGGTCAAGCTAAGGCGCTGTTGGAGATCGAAAGAGACGCGGAAGGTTTGTCGCATTGCGACCTTGCAGCCCTCGTTCCGACCCTTGGATATGTAGCAGCTGTGAGTGTAGAGGGGGAGATTTCCCAGCTCAGGTGTTGGACAGTGAGTTTTGAGTGAGTAGATTAGAATGGACAAACGGCGAATGCGCCCGTTGCATGCAGAGTAACAGCATTCTCTATCATTGGCGAAGGGTACGGACTGCACGATGAATATTGCGCAAAACGTGGAGCGTGGGCGGCGCTTCTTTCCCACTAAGGCGGCGCTGGTATTTGAAGGCAAGACCTTCACGTACGCGCAACTAGAACGAAATGGTGAATAGGTGTTCAAATGCGTTGCGCGGCCTGGGGATAGAACGTGGCGACCGGGTGGCGTTGCTTCTGCCCAACATACCAGAGTTTGTTATCTCCTACCTGGCCATTCAGAAGATCGGCGCGGTGGCGGTCTCTCTCAACGTGATGTTGAAGAGGAACGAAATAAAGTTCATCCTGGATGACTGCGGCGCTATAGCCCTCATCACTACGGAGGAATTAGCCACGAACGTGCCCATTCAGGACTTACCATACCTCAAGCACTTTTTCGTTGCGGAAGGCGTGATAGCTGGTGCCACGCCATTGCATGAATTGATGGCAAAAGCGTCGTCACATGCGCTCGCACTCGACATGGAGAAGTCGGACGCTGCTGCGATCGTTTACTCATCGGGCACGACCGGCTTCCCCAAAGGGGTTACGCTCTCGCACGGCAACGTAGTCTCCAATATGTACTCAAAGAACCACTATTGCGGGATGCGACCCGAGGACAATTTGCTCCTTTTTTGTGCCGATGTTCCATTGCTTTGGCCAAAACGCTGTCCTTAACAGCGGCCTCAACGCATGCTCTACAGTAGTGCTGCACCGTGAATTCGATCTGGATAAGCTGCTGAGTTCTATCACGGTGTGCAACATCACGATGTTCTTCGGCGTACCCACGACATATATTCTCCTACTCAACAGTACATCTCCTGGCGACCTGAGACCGATTCGCTATTATTTCTCGGCGGCGGCGGCCATGCCGGTAGAGATTGCCCAAAGATGGTGGGACAAGTATGGTATTGTGATCAATGAAGGATATGGGTTGACCGAGACATCGCCCTTTGCCTCTTATAACCACGACCTGGAATACAGGCTGGGGTCAATTGGCACACCCATAGAAAATGTTGAGATGAAGATAGTTGGCTCTGATAGCGAGGAGGTAGCGCCAGGCGAGCCTGGCGAGATAGTTATTCGTGGGCCTAACGTGATGCTCGGCTATTGGAATCGCCCGGAGGAAACGGCTGAGGTGATTAAGAACGGCTGGCTTCACTCAGGAGATATAGGCAAAATAGATGACAAAGGGTACTTCTACTTAGTGGACCGCGTAAAGGATATGGTAAACGTTGCGGGTCTCAAGGTATACCCTGTCGAGGTTGAGAATGTGATCCACGGGCATCCGGCGGTTGCTGAAGTAGCTGTATACGGTATTCCCGATGCAGTAACGGGCGAAAGGGTAGCGGCCAATATCGTGCTCAAGGCAGGCCACGTAACAACGGAAGGGGAGATATTGGCCTTTTGCCGCAGCCGGATCGCTGTCTTCAAGGTTCCGAGCGATATTGAGTTTGTCGAACTCTCTCCCCAAGAACCCAACAGGCAAGGTGCTCAAGCGCCGCCTACGTGGGGAGTAAAAGACCATGATTGCCAGCCATCTGGCCTGGGAGAAATGTCAATGAAAGTGTTGGTGACGGGCGGCGCCGGCTATATTGGTTCGCATACGGTCCGCGAGTTGGTAAATAGACGCCATGAAGCCATAGTGTTAGATTCTCTAGAGTCGGGACGCCGCGAATTGGCAGAGAGAGCCGGCGCGTCCAAACTGATTGTGGGCAGCACATCGGACAGAACTCTTTTGGATAGCATCTTTGCCGAGGAGCGACCACAGGCGGTCATGCATTTCGCGGCCTATAAGGCTGCCGGGGAGTCGGTAGAGCAACCGGAGAAATACTTCGCCAACAATATAGTCAACACTCTCCAGCTGCTGGGCGCTATGCTTCACTACGATGTGAAATTCTTTATTTTCTCTTCTTCTTGCTCTATTTTTGGAACACCGCGCATTATACCCGTTGCAGAAGATAATAATCCTACCAGCCCGGAAAGCCCATATGGGGAGAGCAAATTGGTGGTTGAAAAGATACTTGGCTGGTACGATCGGGCTTATGACCTCAAAAGCATAAGCCTGCGTTACTTTAACGCCGCAGGCGCATCGCTCGATGGGCAATTGGGAGAGGATTGGAGCACGAGTCATAACCTTGTGCCTTTAGTAATGAAAGCGGCTCTGGGGCGCGTGCAATCGGTCCAGATCTTTGGAACGGATTATCCAACCCCAGATGGCACGTGCATACGAGACTACGTTCATGTGGCTGATCTAGCTGTCGCGCATGTGTTGTCGCTCGAACACCTGGCGGCATCCAACTTGAGCACGGCTTACAACCTGGGGACGGAACGGGGTAGCTCTGTAAAAGAGGTAATAGATACCATTCGGTGGTTAAGCAACAGCGATTTCAAGGTGGAGTACGCAGGCCGTCGTCCGGGTGACCCCCCGGCCATCTGGGCCGATAGCTCCAGGGCGCAACGCGAACTAGGTTGGCATCCCCGATACGAGCTTGATATTATCCTACGCACGGCATATGAATGGCATAAAGCTCATCCGGATGGCTATTAGTGTAGGTATCTGGTAGAGGTCAGGAGGTACAGAGAAACTCGCATCGGAAGGAGCGCAGGGAGTTGGGGCATATCTGTGCTATAATAACCTATCGGCGCAACAATATAGTGACACTTGGGCAATCTCAGACTTTGCAGCTAGATACTCCCAGGTGTATATGCGTATCTTATAGCTCCTGGGTCGCCAGCACGAATGCAATAGCTACATCAGGAATACTTTCACGCGCCCGAACGATAGCACTCAATTAAGCTTGAGGGCGACATGAGCGAGCAGCTCAATATCACGACGTTAGGGGGTTTGCAGGTCAGCCAGGGAGGTATACCTGTGGCTGACTTAGCCTTGCGTAAGGCGGAGGCGCTTTTCGTCTACCTGGCTTGTACGCGCCGGCCCCAGCCCCGCGAAGTGCTGGCAGACCTCTTCTGGGACGAGCGCTCGCCCGCTCAATCGCTGGGGAGTCTGCGTATGGCGCTCAGTAGCTTGCGCGCGCGCCTCGCCCCTTACCTCATCATTACCCGCGCAACGGTAGCTTTCAACTATGATAGACCTCATCAGTTGGACGTAGCCGAGCTGGAGCAGCACCTCGACGCGGCGCGCTCCTATGGGTCGAGGGGAGATGACCTGTCTCCCGAAGCTGTGCGGGAGTTGGAACAGGCGGTCGCCCTTTACCGGGGATCGTTCCTGCAAGGGTTCTATCTGCGCGACGCCAGCGGCTTCGAAGAGTGGATGCTCATGCAGCAGGAACGCTTGCAGCGCTTGGTCACGGCGGCCCTGCAAGACCTCGTTACTTCTTATTTAGGCCGGGGCGAATACTCCGCAGGCATCCCTCATGCGTCCCGCCTGTTGCAAATGGACCCCCTGGACGAGGAAATGCACAGGCAGCTTATGCGGCTGTTGGCGTATAGCGGGCAGCGCGCCGCCGCCCTGGAGCAATACCAGACCTGCCAGCGCATATTGTCCACCGAATTGGGAATTGCGCCCGGCCCCGCCACGACGGAACTGTACGAGAGCATACGGTTAGGGAAGCTAGAAAGTGTAACGGCGAGTCCTGGCTCGGCGGCTTTGCCGTCCAGGGAACGCGCACACCGCCTACCGGCTCAACTCACCCCTTTTATTGGCCGCGAGGCTGAGAAGGCTGCACTGGTCAGGTATTTGAGCGATCCAACGTGCCGACTGATTACGCTCATTGGTCCCGGCGGCATCGGCAAATCGCGCCTCGCCTTGCAAGTGGTTACAGACGTGCTCCACGAGTTTGAGGATGGCGTGTGGTTCGTGGAGTTGGCCCCTCTCACCGTCCCTGATCTGGTCGGCCCTACCATAGCCGCCGCGCTGGGCTTGAAAGAGACTGCGGGGCGAGACCTGCTCGATACCCTTAAAGATGCATTGCAGGACAAGCGGCTGCTATTGGTGCTGGACAACTTCGAGCAGGTGAGTGGGGCGGCCTCAATTGTGGGTGCGCTACTCAATGCCGCTCCTCGCCTGAAGGTGCTTGTCACCAGCCGCGCGCCGCTACGTCTCTATGGTGAGCGGGAGTACATCGTCCCACCCATGCACCTGCCCGACCCTGAGCATCTGCCCACACTGGAGCGCCTCAGCCAGTACGAAGCGGTGCGCCTGTTCATCGAGCGGGCGCAGGATGTAAAGCTCGGCTTCCAGGTAACGAACGAGAATGCGCCCTCTGTTGCTGAGATATGCGTGCGCCTGGATGGGCTGCCCCTGGCAATCGAGCTTGCGGCTGCGCGAGTACGTCTCTTCCCGCCCCAGGCGCTCTTGAGCAGGCTGTCCAACCGCCTGAAGGTATTGACGGGAGGGGCCACGAACCTGCCCGCTCGCCAGCAGACATTGCGGGGCGCTATAGAGTGGAGCTACGGTCTGCTCGATGAGGGAGAAAAGCAGCTCTTCCGGCGCATGTCGGTCTTCCAGGGCGGGAGGACGTTGCAGGCGCTCGAAGCGGTGTGTAACGTCGAGGGCGACTTGCGGATGGACCTGCTTATTGGTGTGGAATCGCTCGTAACCAAGAGCATGTTGCAGCAGCGCGAAGGGCATGACGGAGAACCACGCTTCTGGATGCTAGAGACGATACATGAGTACGCGCGCGAGAAGCTCGCTGAGAGCGGAGAGGATTACCGGTTCCGAGCCTGCCATCTCGACTACTTTGTCACCCTGGCAGAGGAGGCCACCCCCCAGTTGCAAGGCCCGCAGCAGGCCGAACGGATGGCGCTCCTCGATTTAGAGATGGGCAACCTACGCGTCGCTATTCAGTGGGCATTTGAGCATGGGGAAGAAGAGAAGGTAGCCCGCATCGCCGGGGCGCTGGGGGGCTTTATGTGGACACGCGGCTACTTGAGCGAGGGGAGGCAGTGGCTAGAAGTGGCGTTACAGAGCCAATCGCTACGCGCCGAGGTGCGTGCTACCGCTTTGCGCGCTTGCGGTATCCTGGCGCACGACTACGGAGACTATGAGAGGGCGCGTACTTGCTTCGAGGAGGCTCTGCACCTGCGGAGGCAGCTTGGGGACAAAAGCGGTATGGCGGGTGCTCTCAATGCCCTTGGAGTGCTCTTCCACCATCGGGGCGAATACGAGCAGGCCCACGACTACTACAAGCAGGCGCTCGCTCTCTTCCAGGAATTGGATGACCGCGCACACATCACGGTGGCCCTCAACAACCTGGGGGTCGTAGCCGAGCGGCAGGGCGATTATGAGCAAACCCAGCACTATTACGGGCAAAGCCTGGAAATAGCACGTCACATGGGCGATACGGAGGGCAGCGCCTGGGCGCTTGACAACCTCGGCAATCTCGCTTACCTGCAAGGTGATTACGCGCAGGCTCTGCATCTGCACAAGGAGAGCCTGGCTATGTTTTGGGCGCTGGGCGACAAGCAAGGCATCGCCGTATGCCTTGAGCACCTGGCCGGTGCGTTGGGCGCGCTTGCGCAGGCGGATATTGCTGCCTGGCTGTATGGAGCAGCCGAGACCTTGCGCGAGGCTACAGGCTCGGTGATGCACGCTGCCTACAGGGCGGGGTACGAGCGGCGCGTAGCTGCTGCCCGCGCATATAGCAACGATGGAGCGTGGGAGGAGGCATGGCGAAGAGGGCGGGCTGCCCCTCTGGAGCAGGTTGTAGAGCACGCCCTCAACGAGGCTCTAGAATAAGTGAGAAACATGAGTCATCCCGAATTTAAGGTTTACGCTTGGCAAGCGTAAAATCCCAAGTTCAAAAATAATAAAAAGGGTGAAAATTGGCGGCTGCGCCGCCAATTTTCACCCTTTTTATTATTTTTGAAAAGTCCCCTAGACGTGGGGAGAGTTTAGAGGTGAGACGGTTGTGAGCATGCGGCAAGCACGAATAGAAAATTCGAGATGTCTCATGTTACACCCGTCAGCGCAGGGCGGGCGTCTGGCAGTCAGGATAGAAGGTGTTAGCCACTATCTTGGCTGCCTGCCCTCTCGTCACGTTGTTGAATGGACGGAAGTATGGCCTGTTCTGGCCGTCGCATGGCTCTGAGGGCACGGAGCCACACGCATAACCACCCATCACGCCCAGGGAAGATAGCTGCTCTATCCACAGGTAGAATGTGCTGCCAGGCGCTACGTCTGCGTACCTCTGCCCGGTGGGCGTGCCGGTAATCTGTGCGGCAGAGGCCACTATCTTGGCTAGCTGGCCCCTGGTGGCGTTGGCAAACGGCCTGAAGTATGGCCTGTTGCCAGGCGCTACGCAAGGCTCGTAGACGTTGGTGCCGCACGGGTAGCCACCCATGTACCCTCTCATGCTCAGGCGGTTGATCCAGGCATAGAAGGTGTTGGTGGGAGGCACATCCTCGTATATCTGCTCGCCCGCATCTTCGTTGAAGCCTGCCGCGTTGGAGACCACCTTGGCTATTTGCCCCCTGGTCATGTCGTTGTTGGGGCGGAACGTGCTGTCCGAGTACCCGCCCAATATACCCCGGCACGCAAGGCACCTTATCTGGGCGTAGAAGGTGCTCGAAGGGGGCACGTCTGTGAACTGGATCGGGCAGGCCGTAGCAGTGGCGGTCGGTGACGCTATACCTACGTTGCCGTAGATGTTCAGGTCTGCGCCCTCTGCAAGGTTGCTAAACGTCTGGTCCTTCTGCTGCCACACTATCGTGCCGCCCGAATTGTCCGGGTATGGAGGCAATTCCAGCCCTTCGACCACCACCTTCGGACTGATGTTGATTATGTCGGTGACTTTGACGGCCCACGTCTGGTCGGCAGGGTCGAACTGCTGCCATACCACCTGGTTGGAGTTGATACGCGGGTATAGAGGGCCGTCCAGGTCATCTGCTATGGTGAATAAGGTTGTCAGGTCGGTGGCGTCAAGTATCGCGTACATCCCCCACCGAGTGCTCCCTCCTAGCGCGCCGTTGGCAGAACCTATCGTGGGCGTGTAAACCTCCTCCCATACGATATGCCGGTCACTCACGGAGGGGTACAGCTGGTCCCCGCCCGTTACGGTAGGTAGCGTGACAGGTACGGGAGTGCCGCCCTGGTCGAAGTTGAACAGCATTTGCAGCCCCCACCTCGTGCTCCCTCCCTCTCCCCCTGGAGCGGTAATGGGCGTGAGCGGGAGGCTCTGCCAGACGGTAACATTGTCCAGGCTACCATCGTCGGCTGTGTACAGGCTGATGTCCGGATTGGCGTTGGTATTGGGGCTGCCTAGCGTCATATTGACCGGGATTCCAATCGTGTCAGTGATAACCACGCCTATGATGTCGTAGCGGTTCAAGCTCTGGGGAGTAGCGGTAGAGGCAGCAGTAGAGGTAGCAGTAGAGGTAACGGTAGCAGTAGGGGTAGGGGTAATGGTGGCGGGAGTAGGGGTAGCGGTGGCAGGAATAGCGGTAATAGTGGCAGTGGCAGTAGAGGTAGCGGTAGCGGTAGCTGGGTTAGCAGTAACGGTGGCGAGAGTAGCAGTAGCGGTAACGGTGGGGGAAGCAGTAGAAGTAGCGGCAGGAGTAGCAGTAGCGGTGGCGGGCGGGAGCGCCTCGCTCTGCCACACGGTATATTTCGAGGCGGCGGCAGGGTTGATCTGGCTCCCAGGCTCTACGCTGACCGGCGTGGGCAGCGTCACTGAGAGTGGGCCGGTGATGCGCACGGCGTAGATGTCCCAATTGCCATTACGATCATCTTCCCAGGCGATGAGGTTGCCACCGACGGACGGGTGGCCCTGTTCGCCCGGCCCAACGTAGACCGGGAAGGTCTGGCTGATAGCTATATTGTGGGCGAAGATATCCGAGTCGCCGTTGCGCGTATCGTGCCACACCACGTACACCCCATCCACGCGAGGCGCGTCCTGGTCGTCCTGTGCCTGGTTGATCGCCAGGGGCGCACTTATCGGCACAGGCAGAGAGCTATCTATCACTGTGAGGAAAGTGGTCCGGCTATCCTGGAAGATGGGGTTGGTGTGCTGAAAAGCGTCCCCCTCTACCGCGAAGTCGGTTGAGCCGGTGTCGCCCACCAGGTAAGCTCTACTCCCGCTCCCTGCCATTACCTCACCAGACGACTCCCCCAGGTAAGCTCCACTCTCGCTCACCGCCACGTCCCTACCTACCTCATCGGACGACCCACCCAGGTAAGTAGAATAGAGCGTCTGGCCGGCGGGGTCGAGTTGCATAGCGAACGCGTCGCCGTAAAAGCCGCCCGCATATGTGGGCTGAATAGCGTTTACGACGGGAAAGAGCGGGTCGGTTGTCTCTCCTATAAGGTAGGCATTGTCCGCGCCGTCTACAGCTATTGAAGCGCCCATACTCTTGCCGGTTGTGGCGCCATACAGGTTCTCATAGTCCAGCGTAGCGCCTGACACAGAAAAGCGGGTGGCGAATGCCTGGGCGGCCCCGGACAGGCCGTTGAACTCCCCCGTTACGAAGGCGTTACCGACGCTATTGACGGCGATGCCATGCCCAATGTCCTGCATGGCCGCACCATAATAGGTGGAATAGGCCAGCGTTGTACCGGCAGCATTCAACTTCGCCACGAATGCGTCCCACACGCCCCCCGCGTGGCCGGACTGGTAGGCGTTGGCGACCGGGAAGTCGGTTGATATGGTTCCGCCCGTTACGTATACGTTGTTCCCGCTATCCACCGCTATCGCATTGCCGTGATCGGCGAGGCTGCCGCCCAGGAAGGTAGAGTAGATAGGCGGCCCGCCTGCCAGGGGTAGCTCGGTAATGAAAGCATCTTCGCTCCCCGCCAGGGTGGGTTGGTAGGCGCTGAGCGTTACCGGGAAGCTAGATGAGGCTGTGGTGCCTGCCAGGTACGCTACGGCCCCGACCAGCCTGACCCCAAAAGCGTCGTCATAATTTGCCCCGCCTAGATAAGTCGAATAAAGCAGCGACCCTGTCGGGCCGAAGTAAGCCACTATGCCGTCGCCACTGCTGCCGTAGGTTGGCTGGTAGGCGTTGAGCGTGACCGGGAAGTTGGCCGAGTAGGTGCCCCCGGCGATCACGCTGTTGCCCAGGCTGTCCACAGCTATTTTCTTCGGCTCGTCCTCCGCGCTCCCACCCAGGTAGGTTGAGAAGATGAGGGTTGAGCCGGTCGGGTCGAGCTTCGTTACGTAGCCATCGTGCGAGCCAGCGTTGGCGGGTTGGTGAGGGTTGAGCACCGGGAAGTTAGCGGAGGTGGTCCAGCCGGTAACGTAAATGTTGCCCGACGAATCGACCGCGATGCCCTGCCCGACCTCTCCGTTATTCCCCCCCAGGTAGCTGGAATAGACGACGTCCGGGTCTATCACAAGCGCCTCATGAGGGTCGTAGCTGCCCATGCGAAACCCTATAACGCCATCCTGCCCCACGACGTAGCCGGACTCCACCGGCACCCTCTTTCCGCCAAGCTCCTGCCACGCCGCCGGGGCCTTCTCCGTTATCACTCGCCCAGGCGCGCCCTCTGCCCCAGGCAGTCTGATCTGGATATTGCCTTCCCCATCCGGTTGTACGCTCCCTGTGCCCTCGTACCGCCAGCGTATCTGCGAGGGGTCCGCCCCCACCGCCAGGATATAGGTCCCCTTGAGCGACCCTCCCCTCCCTTCGTAGCGCAGGTCCACCCCAGGGTACAGCCCGCTGTAAAGGATGTCCTTATAAGTAGGTAAGTCGCTTTGCCACCTGGAGGGGTCGCTGCCGAGGAAGTAATTCACCCGCCCCGGCAAGAGAGCGCCTCCGCTGAGGGCGACATCCGGGTCGGCCCCAAGCAGTTGCAGGCGCACCACAGATGGAGGCGCAATAGAGGCTGTGGCATTCGGAGTCCCAGCTTCGACCTCCCCAGGTTCCGCACTCCGCACTCCGACTTCCACATTGGGGAGGGAGAACGCTACCTCGGAAGGGGTGAAGAAGAGGGTCCCCCCGGCGCTGCGTGACAGGAAGCGTACCGAGGGGTCGGTCTGGCCCGCGTTCGGCTCGAACGCCAGGGGGAGCTTGCCAAAATCGGGCGAGCCGGAGGGTAGCATATTTTTCGCTTTATGCAAGTTGATGGATAGCAGAATGACGGCCAGCGTGGTTACAAAAGTTATGGCCGCGAAAGCACGCCGGGGGGTTGCCAACCTTTCTATTTGGTGGAACATAGCCTACTCCCTCCTTCTATATCAGGGGTGCTTCAACAGGTGCCTTTTCAGTTAGCCAGCTACGCCGTAGGACGGATAGATAGCCTGCATCTAAGCAGCTACGCCATCTCTTCGTATTATAGCACACGACCTGACATTTACTGATATCTGCCTGGTGAGTGCATTATACGCACCCATCGTCAAGGATTTGTCAAAAGGGGGGATGGAAAAGTTTGACGATTTCTTGACGTTTTCTTGATGGCTGCCGGGCATACTGTGCCCACTGAACGCTTCGGGCAAGCATTAGAAGCCCTAGGGTGAGTGGGGTATCTACCGTGAGGAGCCGAAGACATTCAGCCGGCAAGCCGTCCCGGCCCCAGGCGGCCACATGAGATAAGAGCAGCGTGCATACCGAGGAGGTAAGCAGCGCCCGCTAAAGCGCCAATGGCGAAAGGAGATACGGTAATGGATACTCTAGGAAGAAACAAGATAAGTAGGAACAAGTGGCTGGTCATTCCGGCGCTCATGGTGCTAGTGTTCCTGAGCGTGGCGATGCTAACGCAATTGGTGAGCGCACATGCAAGCCCCAACATCCCATCTATGATCGCCCGGAATGCCGCCTGGGCTATTGAGGCGAGCACTACGGCGACCAACACCCTTACTGCACCCACCGCCACGCACGTGGTCAGCAGCACTGCGACTTCTCCGCCGGCCCTGACGGCAACTAACACGCCGATAAGTACCAGTACCGCAACGCCTACCGGCACGCCGACGTCCACCCCACGTCCTGGCGCGATATTCGGTAGGGCTTTTCTTCGAGTTCATAACGGCCATGTAGCAAAGAACGCATCGGTCTATGCCTACAAACTTGACGGGACCTATGTCAGCCGCGTGGAGCTCACTAATAACGACGGTTATTACTGGATAACCAACCTGCCCCCCGGCACGTATATGCTCAGAGCCGACCCGCCCAGCGGTTATGACAACCTCTTGCCAGCCGGCCTGGGGCCTATAGTTGTCGAAGAGGGTCAGACAGTCATAGACCAGAATGTGGTGTTCAGGGTGCCTGTGCGACCGCCCTCCGGCGTGACCATCCTGCCGTACTCGTGGTCGGGGGAGACCCGTGATGATGGCATTCCTAGTGTGCCCTGGACTAATGACATTACGATCAAGTTCAAAAACAAAGACTGCCCAAATGGTATCGTTAACTACGAAGTTCGCGACGTATTTGGGCAATACATCTGGAGCGCATTGGTGACTGGAGACGGTGAAGGGAATTTCAAAGTCATAATTCCGCATCCCGCACCAACATATTATGGGATGGTCAAATTCACAGACACATTGTCTGTGATGGAATCCCAACGTCCCTGCCCCCCTTCAATATCTATATAGACCCCAGTGGAGTGGTGCAGTCCTTCTTGCCCAACGGCACCCCTGCCGCCCTCCCCATGGCTACCGTCACCCTCTACCGCGCCGATATCCGAAGGTCCTTCGATGTCGTGCCCGATGGGAGCGCGCTTATGTCACCTAGTAACCGTGAGAACCCTGACCTCAGCGGCCTGAGAGGGCCACTTCGGTTGGGATGTGGTGCCAGGCTATTACAAAGTGCGCGCTGACAAAGGAGGCTGCACCAAGCCCGGCGACCTTACCAACCATACGTGGACACGTATATAATGGTGATCCCCCGCCTGTGACCGACCTGGTGATGCAACTCGACTGCGGCAGTCCTACCTTCACCGACGTATACGGGCGACTACTTCTACAATTCAGCCACTTACCTTGCAGCCATCGGAGTGGTCAGTGGCTACGACACCGAGGCGCAGTGCCCCACCGGCATGCCCTGCTTCCTACCCTTACAACAACGTGACGCGAGGCCAGGCAGCCAAGATGATCGCTAACTCTGTAGGGCTGGCCGATGCGATCCCTGACACCCAGCAGACCTTCCAGGACGTGCCGAACGCCAACCCGTTCTGGGTGTATATCGAGCGCATGGCGGAGCACAGCTATGTCGGTGGCTACCTGTGAGGGCCTGGTGCGGAGTGCATGCCCGGCAATAAGCCTTACTTCAGACCGGGCAACAACGTCACGCGCTACCAGATAGCTAAGATACTGGTGCTGGCTAACCAGTATGACCTAGATTGCCCACCGATCCCCACTTCCAGGACGTGCCCGCAACCGATACCTTCTACGACTATGTGGAGACCGCTTTCCAGAAGGGGTTGATCGGTGGATACCCGTGTGGTAGGCCGAATGGCCATGCGGGGCGGTAATAAGCCATACTTCCGAGGTGGAGCGAACGCCACACGCGGACAGTTGAGTAAGATGGTCACGCAGACGCTCATTGAGCCGTGACCATAATATCGCCTATGAGCAGCAGCATTCAGCAGTGAAGCGCCGCTCCTACTGAGCGATGCTGCGATAGGGACCAGGGGTAGGGGGTTCTTATGCTCCCCCTACCTCTAGCTATTTTCTGAAATATAGCTTTGCATAACCCATAGAAAATACCCAGGGTGGTATAGACGGGTAGAGACCTACATTCTGCTCACCTATACCACCCTGGGTAAAGACTCCCAACATAGCGGATTACGAAAGCACTCCACTAAAACGACCAGGCAGCCCCAGTACTATGGCCTTGAACTGCCTGATGCCTGAAACGCTGAACCAGTTGTCACTGGCCATGCTATTTGGTGCGTCTGGCATATCAATGTACTTTCGTCTCGTTGGCTAACAATTCATTAGGTATCGGTATTTGGGGGCCTCAACTAAGTAGTAGCACCCGCATTCAACGGAATGGCACCGGTGAACTGACTGTTGTACAGCTCCGCATAGAAGCCTCCCCTGGTAAGTAGCTCCTTGTGTGTCCCCTGCTCGATAACCTGCCCGTGGTTCATAACAAGGATCAGGCTAGCATCGCGGATTGTTGAGAGCCGGTGAGCGATCACGAAGCTAGTTCTGCCTGTCATGAGAGCATCCATCGCCTTCTGTATGAGCACCTCGGTCCGCGTGTCTACGCTGCTCGTGGCCTCGTCTAGAATCAGGATCGCTGGGTCCGCCAATATTGCCCGGGCGATAGCCAGAAGCTGCTTCTGACCCTGAGATATGTTCGAAGCTTCCTCGTTTAGGACGGTATCATATCCGTCAGGCAGGGTCCTGATGAAGTGGTCGGCGTGCGCGATCTTTGCCGCCTCGATGATCTCTTCCATTGTGGCCCCCACCTTCCCGTAGGCGATATTGTCCTTGATGGTGCCGTTGAAGAGCCACGTGTCCTGCAGTACCATCCCGAAGATATCGCGCAGGTCCCCGCGCTTCATCTCCCTGATGTCAACGCCATCCACGGTGATCTTGCCGCTACCTATCTCGTAGAAGCGCATCAGCAGATTCACGAGAGTGGTCTTGCCCGCGCCGGTCGGCCCGACGATTGCAATCGTCTGCCCAGGCTTCACATCAATGTTCATATCCTCGATCAGAGGCACTTCGGGCTTGTAGCTGAAGTCAACGTGCTCGAATCGCACCTCGCCCCGAAGTGGCCCAAGGTCCCCTGTCCCATGTCCAAAGCGTGAGTTCGAAACCTTTGGACCTTGGACTTTGGACCTTGGACTTTGGACTTTCAACATCGGGATCTCCTCCTGCTCGTCCAGTAACTCAAACACTCGCTCCGCCGAGGCCACAGCCAACTGGATTACGTTGGCGATGCTCGCCACCTGCGTGATTGGCCACGAAAACTGCCTTGAGTACTGGATGAAAGCTTGCACGTCACCTATGGTGATAGCCCTCTGCGTGACGAGTATCCCACCTATCACGGCCACGAACACATAGCCGATATTGCTCACAAATGACAGGAGCGGCATGATCAGGCCGGAGATGAACTGCGCCCTCCAGCCCGCGTCGTACAGCCGTGCGTTGATCGTGTCGAACTTCTGAAGCGACTCTTCCTCGCGCCCGAACACCTTCACGATTTTGTGGCCCGTGTACATCTCCTCCACGTGGCCGTTTAGCTCTCCAAGGGCTTTCTGCTGCGCCACGAAGAGCTTCTGCGACCGGGAAGCCACAAAGCCAGCGATGAGCATAGAAAGGGGCACCGTTACCAGCGCGATGAGCGTCAGCCAGAAGCTGATCGTGAGCATCATAACGATGGCACCGATGATGGCGAGTAAAGACGTAATCAACTGCGTGGCGCTTTGTTGCAGCGTAGTGGAGATGTTGTCCACGTCGTTCGTCACTCGGCTGAGGATCTCGCCGTGGGTGCGGGCATCGAAGAACTCTCAGCGGGAGGCGGGAGAGCTTGTCGTCCACGTCTCGGCGCATATCGTACACCGTCCTCTGGGCCACGCCCGCCATTAGATACTGTTGCACGTAGCTGAAGATGGCGCTTATGAAGAACAACCCGACCAGGACCATCAGTATTTGCGCTATGGAGCCGAAATCTATAGTAGCACCTGGCACCCCCTGGTACCTTGCGATCAGCCCTTCGAACAGCTTAGTGGTGGCCTCGCCCATGATCTTCGGCCCGACGATGCTGAACAGCGTGCTGAGCACCGCCGCAATGAGCACCACGATAAGTGGCACCCTGTAAGGCCTCAAGTAACCGAGCAGCCGCCGCGCCGTACCTTTGAAGTCCTTGGCCTTCTGAACAGGCATGGTAAGCATGCCCATCGGCCCCCCTCCCGGACCTCTTCCAGGCCCTCCCATAGGGCCTCTCATTGGACCCGCTTGAGGACCAACCGGTCGTCCAGCCTCCGTCCTTGGCCCCCCGCTCTGCCTGGGTAGCGCGCTCATGACGCCAATTCCTCCTCGGATAGTTGCGAGGCCACGATTTCTCGGTACACCTCGCTGGTCTTCATAAGCTCTTTGTGCTTGCCCATGCCCACGATTCTGCCTTCGTCCAGCACTATGATCTTGTTCGCGTCCAGCACGGTGCTGACCCTCTGGGCAACTATGATCATGGTCGCGCCGGCGGTTTCTCTCCTCAGCGCCATCCGCAATTTGGCATCGGTCTTGAAATCGAGCGCTGAGAAGCTATCATCGAATAGGTATATCTCCGGCTTCCTGACAAGGGCGCGTGCTATCGAAAGTCTCTGCTTCTGCCCGCCCGACACGTTGGTGCCACCCTGCGAGATCACCGAGTCGAAGCCGTCCTTCATGGTTGAGACGAACTCCATCGCTTGAGCGGTGCCTGCCGCACGCTCTACCTCTTCGCTCAATAGCGTCTTCTTTTCCGAACCTGATATTGTCGACGATTGTGCCGGTGAAGAGTACCGCCTGCTGTGGCACGAAACCGATCCTGGCCCGAAGACTTTCCTGCTTCATATCGCGCACGTCTATGCCGTCCACAAGGATGCTGCCACTGTCAACGTCATAGAAACGCGGGACGAGATTGACGAGCGTCGATTTGCCCGATCCCGTGCCGCCGATGATGGCGACTACCTCGCCGGGGTTGGCCGTGAAGGAGATATTTGATATCGCAGGTTGCTCCGCACCTGGATAACTGAACGTAACGTCACGGAACTCCACGACGCCATGTTTGTCGATAGGACTGCGCGGCTGCTCAGGGTCTTTGATTTCGGGAACCATGTTCAGCGCCTCGTTGATCCTGACTGCCGAAGCCTGCGCCCTCGGCACCATCACGAACAGTATGGATAGCATGAGCAAGGAGAACAGAATTTGTGTCGCGTATTGCAGGAACGCAATCAAAGACCCGACCTGCATATCCCCGGCGTTGATCCTTAGCCCTCCGAACCAGATGATGGCGATCGAGGTGAAGTTCATTATGAGCATCATGACCGGCATCATCAGTCCCATTATCCTGTTAACGCTGATAGCCGTATCCGTCAGCTCGCTGTTCGCCACCCCGAACCGTCCCCTCTCGTAGTCGGTGCGGTTGAATGCCCGGATCACCCGGATGCCCGTCAGGTTCTCACGCAGCACCAGGTTCACTTTGTCCAGCCTTTGCTGCATCACTTTGAACAGCGGCACGCCTTTGGATGCGATGAGGAAGATGGAGCCTGCCAGGATGGGGATCACAACTACCAGCACCAGCGATAGCGTCGCGTCCAACGACACGGCCAGGATGATGCCACCGATAGATACGAGCGGGGCATAGATCATCATGCGCATTATCAGGATCAGCACCTGTTGCACCTGAGTGATGTCGTTGGTGGTTCTCGTGATCAGGGTCGCGGTGCCAAGCTTGTCGAACTCGTTGAGCGAGAAGCCCGTCACCTGCGAGAAGACCCGGCTGCGCAAGTCCCTTCCGAATGCTGACGCCGCCTGCGCCGATAAGTACGCCGCTATTATCGAAGCAAGACCGCTAGCACCGGCCACGAGCAGCATTAACCCGCCAATCCGCATTATGTAATCGGTGTCGCCATTGACTACGCCTACGTCAACGATATCCTTCATCAGGGTGGGCAGGTAGAGGTCCGCGAGTGCCTGTAAAAAGACGAGTATTACGATCGCGGCCACCACTATGGCGAATGGCTTCAAGAACTTCGATAATCTAATCATTTATCGGTTCTCCAGTCGGCAAGTTTATGGGCCTTGTTGCAAAAAATCAGATTGTTGGCACGCGGTGCCGCAGTGGGCGTGCTGAACTAGAAATGGGGCAACTATGAGGCCAAGCCGAACAATCGAGCTATCACCTCGTTCTTATTTGGAGCATTAGCTGCCAGCGGACGCAAAGGAGGATGATCTCGGGTTCGTACCGTCGCCACTTGAGGAGCTTCTCATGATCCAATATCACTGCCTCCGCTATCGTTGTTCCCTTGCTTGAGCAATGTAGCAGACGCGGCTATTTCTTGCAACAGAGCCTAATTCACCAACGGTATCCGTTACGATCACTAGGCTTATAGTATTTATCGACTCCTGGGTATGACATAGTTCCGAGGGAATCATATTCGTTCACACTTAAACCAGCGCAGATTATCCCTGCAATCTAGTGCAGACGAAATATATAAGTGACAACTGGACCGCCTCAGAAGCCTTCTGCTTGAAGCAGATAATCGATTTCCCCTCGCTGCCGTAGGTGACGATTGGCCTACCCATTACGCCAGGTATTTTCTGAATATCGCATCTAGTAAACAAGAATAAAAATAAAGGGTGGGCCAGGCTGGCCCACCCTTTATTTTGTTTATACCTATCTACCGTCCGGGCGCGATGCCGAGCGTCTGAGCTTCTGGCCTCGCAACGTTCGGCTCGACCTCTTGCAAGATGCCCCTGCGCACCAGCAGCTTCAGGAAGGTGATCGCCACCAACGAACCCGCCAGTATCAAGGTGACGTGAAAAGCGTACTCGATGACAATCAAGCTATCTAAGCTGGTTGTCACGCGGTGCAGGTTGTCGTGCGGCCACCACGACACAAGAAGCCACGCGATTGAGAAATAGGACGCCCACGTGAGGCCCTTCATGTCGCCGAGCACGCGGCGCACTACGGGCAACCCGAATATAAGGAACGCCACACCCAATCCAAACGCCGCCGCCTCAAAGACCGACACGCCAATCAGGAAACCAAGCTGTAGGCCACTAGGCGCGACATCTGCGGTTGTGCTCACCGGGTCCTGCCATATCAAGCGCCCCAAAGGTATCGTAGGTAGGCCAAAGAGTAGAGCCACCAAAGTCACTTTCATCCAAGTTTTCATTTCAAGCCTCCTTCTTAGGTAATTAGAGATTAGAAGTTAGAAATTAGCCTTCACGTTCCATCGTCTATCGTCTGTCGTCTGTCGTCTGTCGTCTGTCGTCTGTCGTCCACCTCACTCCCTTATCGGCGGCCCCACCAGAACCCCACCATACTTGCGCGTGAGCGCCATCAGCCTGCCCATGTCGGGCTGCTCCCCTGGAGGAGTGCTATCCTGAAGCTCTGCCGACTCCTCGAAGAAGCGCTCGAACCCTCCAGGGGCGATGAAGCCCAGGATACGGGCCGGTTCTTTGTAGGGGTTGCAGAAAGTATGCACCGACCCCCTGGGCACGTACCCGACGCACCCTTGCGTCAGCGACACCTTCCGCTCGCCAAGCTGCATCACTATGGCCCCCTCAAGCACGTATAAGGTCTCATCTTCCTGCGTGTTGATGTGTAAGGGCGGGCCAGAGCTCTCCGGTGGGACCACTGTCTCGACCATCGCCCACGCGCCTCCCGTCTGCTCGCTGCGCACCTTTATCTCCAGCGCTCCGTCCCCTCGCCCAACTACGGTCCCGTCACCAGGGCGCACTACGAAGCTCTCGTCTTTGAGATACCTCTCCTCTTCCGTTATCATCGTCTAAGTCTCCTTTACTCTCGATTCGGGCAGCTATCTGTTCGCCACTGCCTATGCATCTATTAAAGCGTATAGAGCGCTACAATGGTCTGCACAGAATCCGCACAGCAATCCGCACAGTGTACATAAGACACCCCTTGAAAAGGGACAAAAATAGAGGTTCGGCGACGCCGAACCTCTATTTTTGTCCTCTCTCAGCTATTAGATGTTAGCGGCCTGGCGGGTAGGTAACCGCGAGGTAGATGATCTTGCTGATCTGCGCCCTGGTCGCTAGGTTGTTGACATGGAAGTAGGGGCGCTGCTGATCGTCGCATGGCTCGCCTGGCCCGCCGCATGGGTAGCCCCCGACCAAGCCGTGCGAATAGGCAGTCTCGATGTACGGGTAGAAGGTAGAGCCTGGTAGGGCGTCCGAGAAAGTGGGATCGGGCGGGTCTTCCAACACCCAGTTCGACGGGTCTGCCATGATGGCCGGCGCCGACGATAATCTTCACGATCTGGCCGCGAGTGACGTTGTTGGAGGGGCGGAAGGTGTTGTCGCTATAGCCGCTGATGACGCCCAGGTTGAAGAGGGTCTCGATGTGAGTATAAAAGGTGGACCCCTCTGGCACATCGGTGAAGTGTGGGCCGCCAGATGTGTCTTCGGGGAAGTCAAAGGCGAGCATACCCATCTTGGAGAGGCTGGCCTCTTGTGGTGTCGTTGCCGGGGTGGAAGCATGGAGCGCCCGTTTCGCAGCCGGAGCTATAGCCGCTGATCACACGGTGGCAGTACAGGTAGGAGACATAGGGATAAAACCAGTCGTCAAGGTGTACGTCGGTGAAGGGCACAACACAGGCTGTGGGAGTAGCCATCGGCGTTTCCGTCGGTGGGACAGGTGTGTTGGAAGGCACAGGCGTAGCTGAGGGTCCCCCTGCCGTCTGCGTGGGCAGTGGCGTATTAGTGCGGGTAGGTGTATTGGTAGGAGGCACAGCGGTGTTTGTACGAGTAGGAGTGCTCGATGGCAGGATGGGGGTATTTGTGCTTGTCCGAGTAGGCGTATTGGTAGGTATGAATGAAGTGGCGGTAGAGGTTGGAGTACGCGTAGCGGTATTCGTCGGCGGGATAGGCGTGTTGGAAGGCACGGGCGTCGCTGAAGGCCCGCCAGGCGTTTGAGTTGGCAGGGGCGTATTGGTGCGGGTGGGAGTAGGGGTGTTAGTAGCAGTATTCGTGCGGGTTGGTGTATTGGTTGGGGGCACAGCAGTGTTTGTGCGGGTAGCTGTCCGTGTTGTCGTGCTGGTCGCGGTGTTGGTACGCGTGGCTGTTCGGGTCGGAGTATTAGTGGCAGGGACAGCGGTATTTGTGCGGGTCGGCGTCCCTGTATAAGTCGCTGTGCGAGTTGGTGTGTTGGTCGATGCCAGGGGTGTGTTGGTGCGCGTAGCTGTACGCGTGGGTGTATTAGTCGCCAGGATCGGCGTATTGGTGCGCGTAGCTGTACGCGTCGCCGTATTGGTAGCTGTATTGGTACGAGTTGGTGTTCGTGTAGCGGTTGCAGTGCTTGTGCGAGTAGCTGTGCGGGTAGGGGTCGCAGTGGCCTGGGAGGTGACAACACGGCACTGCGAGAACTCTGAGGTATTGCCTACGCCATCAGCAGCGGTACCCGTTACGAAATATCCGACGGGAACAGATACCGGGAAGGTAACGTTGAAGCTGTAGTTGCCCGAGCTGTTGGTGGTGACGTCGGCGCCGCCAATGTAAGTCTGGCCCTCGCCGTAACCGGCAGGGTCGCAAGACTGGTTGGAGTAGAACCTGAGGCGCAGGCCGGTGTTAGGCATGCTGTTGATCGTGCCCACGATGGTGATAGAACTGCCGTTCACGATGGCTGAGGTAATTACCGGATAGTTTTGCAGCTCGTTGGGGCCTGTGTCGGGGTCACCCGCGTCGTTAGGCGTCACCCCCGTAGGGAGGAGGTCTATGCCGAGCGCACCGTTGGAGTGGATCGAGTTTCGAAATATGGCGTTCTGGCTGCCTGCGTCAATTCTGATACCCGCCTGGGTATTGTAGGCAATCAAGTTGCCGTAGCCGGGAGCGTCCTTGCCTATCTCACTGTAACGAGCCGACCCCATTAGGATGCCGATACTATTGGGTATACCGGCCGTCCCTGCGGCGTTCGTGCCAATCTTGTTATTGTATATGTAGAAGTCATCGGTGCTCCCTCCTGCAAATTGCCCTTTGACATGAATGCCCGCAAGGGCGTTGCCGGAGATCAGGTTACCGTCGGATGCGTTAGGCCCGCCAATCAGCGTCTCCAGAGGACTGTCCAACAGGATTCCAGCGCCACCGTTCCCCCAGTCTGCCGTACCCGCGGGATTGACGCCGATATAGTTGTTAGTCACCGTGTATCCGAACGTGGCAACGAGGTGGATACCTTCCATGCTGTTGCCGGAGATAACATTACGGTCACCTGCGTTAGGCCCGCCGATTACCGTGCCTGGCTCATAGCCATTTAGCTCGCCGTAAATACCCGCGCCGGTATTACCTATGATGGCCGTACCTGCGGCGTTCAGCCCTATGTAGTTACCCTTCAATATGGTTGGCGAACTGCGGTAGCCCAGTATAAAGATGCCCCCTTCCCCGTTACCCGAGATGACGTTGCGCCCTGCGGGGGTGCCGTTGCCGATCTCGTTGTAGTAAGTGCTTGGTGTGCCTGCACCCGTTATAGAGATGCCCGCAGAGCTCGTTGCCGATCGCGGCGGTCCCTGCCGCGTTGAGGCCAATGATGTTGCCAAGCACCACGTTATTACGCGCGCCAAAACGCATAGAGATGCCATCAGAACTGTTGCCTGAAATCACGTTACCCTCGCCTGGGTTTGCGCCCCCGATATAGTTATAACCAACACGGTCCACAAGCACGCCGTAATAATTAGGGAGCGCGGCAGTGCCGGTGATATTCGTGCCGATGTAATTGCCGAAGATGCGTACGTGGTTGGTATTCACGGCAAGATCGATCCCGGCTGTCGAGTTGCCGGCGATGATGTTGCGGTCGGCGCTCGCTGAGCCACCTATGGTGAGGTCGTAGCTCTCAACGTATACGCCGGAATTGTGGTTGCCCCTCGCCTGCGAGCCGCCAGCGTCAGTGCCTATGAGGTTGCCTTTGACCTGGAGGCCAGGGAGGTTTCCCTGGAGATAAATGCCATGCCTATAGTTGCCGGACACCAGGTTGCCGGTCGTGCCCCACACGCCACCAATTACGACTCCGGTGGAGTTGGATATGTGGATGCCGTCAGTAGAGTTTGGCACCGCAGTGCTGCCCAAGTAATCGAGGCCAATCAGGTTGAATTGTATGGTGGTGGTGGAGGCATTGGTAGCCTCGATACCATTATCGCCGTTGCCCGAGATGAAGTTGCCAGCCCCATTCTGGCCGATGACGGTAAGTGGAGCGTTTACAGATTTGATTTCGTCGCGTCCATTGGCGACTCCGCTTGTGCCGGTGATGTCGAGGCCGATGAAGTTCTTGATGATCCTGTTGCCGGATGCACCACTGTAGATGTAGATGCCGGCATGGCCGTTAGCGGAGATAATGTTACGCCCCCCGACCGCGGTGTTACCTATCGTGTTGTTGCTGCCGTTGTCGGTGATCGTGATGCCGTTGAAGTCGTTGCCGACTTTGAAAGTGCCCCCGGCGTTCAGGCCGATTATGTTGCCCTCGATGCGGTTGGTCTGCGAGCCGGAGCCTTCTATGTGTATGCCATCTGCGTTGTTCCCTGATATAAGATTGCGGTCTCCTGCATTTATGCCGCCGATCAGGTTGTTGGGCGAGTTGAGGATGTGGATACCGTTATTGGCATTGCCCACGTCGGCTACACCTGTGCGGTCAGTGCCAATGTAGCAATTGCGAATGACGTTGCCCCCGACGACGTTGATGAAGATACCAAACCTGGGGAAGAGGTTGATAGCCAGGCCCTGGATGGTGGTGCCTCCGCCCCCAGGCCCGCTTATGATGAGGCCATCTGTCGCGCCGGAGGTATTCTGGCCGCTCAGCTCGATAATGGGCGTGCCTGCGTAGCCAGGCTGCGTGGTGGCGTTGATGTTCACCGGGTCAACGATAACGGGCAGGCTCCCCAGTGGCGCGATAGTCTGGGGGCCACTCCCGATGGCAAAGTTGATAGTATCAAAGCCGGGATTGGCATTGGCGTCGCTGATCGCCTTGCGGAGCGAGCCGTTGCCGGAGTTGTTCGTGTTGGTGACGGTGTAAGTGTTAGAGGGTGCGCCTGGTTTGGCTTTGTCGGCAAACGTCGCGCCTGGCAGCATGAGAGCCGCTCCAATGAGCAGGGCTGCCAGCGCTGTCTTGCCTGCGACTCTTCTTATTTCTGACCTGAGTTTCATATTGACCTCCATCCTGTGTTCGGGATTCATAGTTTGAACTTCGTTAAGCCAAAATCGCTGGCAAGAATGAGGGCGATGACGTAGCTGTTATGATTATGGATAACAGGGTGCTATAATGGTCTGCACAAAACCCGCACAGAGACCCGCACGACCCGCACATTGGACGATAGACGATAGACGATAGACGATAGACGATAGACGATAGACGATAGACGATAATCAATTAACCATAAAAATCTTGGCGGTTTCTTGGCGTCTTGGCGTCTTGGCGGTTCAATAATCACGCATCACGTATTTTCGTCCAGAAAAAGCATGAACGACGTAGCCACAACTACAACTACCTTCGGGCGCTGGCTAAAAGAGCGTCGCCAATCGCTCGGCCTGACGCAGGAGAACCTCGCGGACAGGGCTGCCTGCGCCCTCTCCATGATCGAAAAGATCGAGCGGGGGTTGCGTCGCCCATCCCATCAGGTTGCCGAGCGAATTGCTGAGGTGCTGCGAATCCCTGATAGTGAGCGCGAAGCGTTTGTAGAGTGGGCGCGCGGCCTCCCCTCTAACTATCTCTCAAGCATCCCTCTTTCCAGGACGACGCCCCAGCCAGGCCAATCCGACACCGCCCCCTCAAGCCCTGGACATCTACTTCCCGCACCCGTGACGGCAACCATCGGGCGCGAACATGACCTGGAGAGGGCACGCGACATCTTATGCAGAGCGGACGTGCGTCTTCTTACACTCGTTGGCCCGCCAGGTATCGGTAAGACGCGCCTCAGCCTGGAGTTAGCTGCCTCCCTGGGCGGCGATTTCGCGGATGGTATGCGCTTCATCCCTTTGGCCCCTCTGCACGACCCCTGGTTGTTGGCCGCCACCATCGCTGCCAGCCTGGACCTCAAGGGAGGCGACCACCCAATAAGCGAGACCTTGAAGGACCATTTGCGCGACAAACAAATGCTATTGGTGCTGGATAACTTTGAGCAGCTAACCGAGGCTGCGCCCTTCGTGGCCGAACTCCTCTCCGCATCACCCGGCCTCAAAGTAGTAGTAACCAGCCGCGCCCTCCTCCACATTTATGGAGAGCATGAATATCCCGTTCCCCCACTCGATACGCCTGACTTGCGCGAGCTACCACCTATAGAAGCCCTTGCACAAACGGCGTCGGTCGACCTATTCGTGCAGCGCGCCCAGGCCGCCAACCACAGCTTCCGGTTGACACCAGAAAACGCGGCACATGTAGCCGAAATTTGCGTGCGCCTCGACGGCCTCCCCCTCGCAATTGAGCTGGCTGCGGCTCGCAGCAAGATATTCACGCCTCCAGCCTTGCTCAAGCAAATGGAAAATCGCTTGAACGTCCTCACAGGCGGTCCCCAGGACCGTGATCCGCGGCAGCAAACGCTACGAGGTGCCATCGCCTGGAGCTATGACCTGCTCAATCCGCACGAGCAAGCATTCTTCCGCAGGCTTTCCGTATTCGTTGGAGGGTGGACACCTGAGGCCGCTACTGCCGTAGCAGCGTATAACGACAGCGAAGACGCACCAGGCGACCCGCTGGACACCCTCTCCTCCCTGGTGGATAAGAGCCTGCTACGTGTTGAAGAGATGGGAGACGAGATACGCTTCGGGATGCTGGAGACGATACGCGAATACGCCTCAGAGCGATTGAAAGAGGCTAATGAAACGGAGGCCCTGCGGCGCGAACACGCGCTCTTCTACTCAGCGATGGTGGAGGAAGTAGACGAGGCGATACGTGGCCCCCGGCAGGCCGCGATACTGGCGCGCCTCGACCGGGAGCATGACAACATTCGCGCAGCCCTCGCCTGGGCGATTGAACTGGGCGAAGCGGAGATCGCCCAGTTCATGGCGGGCGGACTGTGGAGATTCTGGAGCATACGCGGCTACATAAGTGAAGGGAGGTCCTGGCTGGCGAAGGCGTTGGCGATGCCTCCCAGGCGCACTTCAAGCTGGGCAAAAGCTGCTCTTGGCGCAGGTAACCTGGCTCAGGTCCAGGTGGACTTTGTTGAAGCGCGGGCTTTGCATGAGGAGGCCCTTGCGGTATATACCGAGCTGGACGACAAGAACGGCGCTGCCAGGAGCCTCAACAACCTGGGACTTTCGGCATGGCAGCAAGGTGATTTTCCTGCCGCCCGCGCCTTCTTTCAGGAATGCGCGCAAATTCGTAAAAATGTAGGCGGAGATTGGGATGTCGCTGCCGTCCTCACCAATATGGGGCTGGTTTTCTCCGATGAAGGGGATCAGACTGAGGCACTGAAATACCTGGAGGAGGCATTGGGGCTTTTCAACAAGGTAGGAGACAAGAAGACCGCAGGCACAGTGCTGAATAACATGGCAGTGCTGCTACACCTGCAAGGCAAGTACGAGGAAGCCCTCTCCCTATGGCAAGAGACGTATAAACTCTATAAGGGGCTGGGGGATAAGCTCTCTACCGCTTTGGCCCTATCCAACCTCGCATTGATAGCTCGTGACCAGGGCCGGTATGCAGATGCCTATGCTCTGAACGCCGAGTGCATCGCGCTTTTCCGGGAAGTTGGAGATCATCGAGTCATCATGCACACCCTCTCCCGTATAGCAGGCATGGCAATGCTTGAGGGAGATGCTGTGCGTGCTGCCCGCCTTTTCGGGGCAACCAACAACCTCTTACACCAGCGCGGCCTCAAGATGCCCCCGGCGAACCAGAAAGATTACGACCATTTTAGAGCCATAGCCCAAAATACACTGGGTGAAGAAGCTTACAAGGCGGCATGGGAGGATGGGAGCACTCTATCGCTTGAAGAAGCGATTGCCCTGGCTCTCGTCGCCCCAGCATAATCTTGCCTCTCCTCATGTGTCACTGCCTGCACAAAGCCCGAATAGGGGACGATGGACGACAGACGATAGAAACGTGATGCGTGAAACGTGAGAGTATTGCGTAGGCGTGACTTTGGATTTCGGACTTTGAACTTTGAACTTTGAACTTTGAACTTTGAACTTTGAACTTTGAACTTTGGACTGCGGGTTACAAATGGCTCACACGGTACAGCGAATGAACGACTTGACCGCATCTACAACTAACTTCGGGCGCTGGCTGAAAGAGCGCCGCCAATCGTTCGGCATGACGCAGGCGAACCTGGCGGACAGGGCTGCCTGCGCCCCCTCCATGATCGAGAAGATAGAGAGGGGACTACGCCGCCCATCTCACCAGGTGGCAGAGCGAATAGCAGAGGTATTACGCATCCCTGACGGCGAGCGAGAAGCATTTGTGGAATGGGCGCGTGGCCTCCCCTCCAACTATCTCTCAAGCATCCCTCTTTCTAGGACGCCAATCAAAGCAGACCAACCCGGCAGCGCAACGGCAGGCTCTGGCTATCTACTACCTTCGCCTGTGACCGCAACCATTGGACGTGAGCATGACCTGGAGAGGGCACGCGACATTCTATGTAGGGCGGACGTGCGCCTCCTCACACTCGTCGGCCCGCCAGGTATCGGTAAGACGCGCCTCAGCCTGGAGTTAGCTGCCTCCTTGCGTGATGACTTTGTGGATGGTATCCGCTTCATACCCCTCGCTCCCCTGCGCGACCCCAAGCTGCTGGCCGCCACCATCGCTGCCAGCCTCGACCTCAAGGGCGGTGATCACCCGATAAACGAGACCTTGAAGGACTATCTGCACGACAAACAGATGCTATTGGTACTGGACAACTTTGAGCAGCTAATCGAGGCTGCGCCCTTCGTAGCTGAATTATTAGAGGTAGCACCCGGCCTGAAAGCAGTAGTGACGAGCCGCTCTCTCCTCCATATCTATGGAGAGCACGAATACCCGGTCCCGCCACTCGAACTGCCTGACTTGCGCAATCTGCCGCCCGCCGAAGCCCTGGCACAAACGGCCTCTGTAGACCTATTCGTGCAGCGCGCCCAGGCTGCAAACCACAGCTTCCATCTGACCCCTGAAAACGCGGCACACGTAGCAGCGATCTGTGTGAGCCTCGACGGCCTCCCCCTCGCAATTGAGTTGGCTGCGGCTCGCAGCAAGATATTCACACCTCCAGCCTTGCTCAAGCAAATGGAAAGACGCTTGAGCGTTCTCACAGGCGGTCCCCAGGACCGCGACCCCCGCCAGCAAACGCTACGAGGTGCCATCGCCTGGAGCTACGACCTGCTCAACCCCCACGAGCAAGCATTCTTCCGCAGGCTTTCCGTATTCGTTGGAGGGTGGACGCTCGATGCCGCTACTGCGGTAGCAAGCGGAAGCGCCAACGATGATCCCGGCGACCCATTGGACACCCTCTCCGCTCTCATGGATAAGAGCCTGTTACGTGTTGAAGAGATAGGAGATGAGCTACGCTTCGGGATGCTGGAGACGATACGCGAATACGCCTCAGATCAGGCGGAACAGGCAGGCGAAACAGAGATGTTGAAGCGCAGGCACGCCGAATATTACCTGGCTCTCGTGGAGCAGGTTGCCCCAGCACTACGTGGGCATGAACAGGCAGCCACTCTTGCTCGCCTCGACCGGGAGCACGACAATATCCGGGCGGTATTGGCGTGGGCCGTGGAGCGAGGCGAAGGAGAGATTGCCCAGGCTATTCCCGGTGCTATATGGCGCTTTTGGAGTATTCGCGGTTATGTCAGCGAGGGTAGGTCGTGGCTGGCAAAGGCGCTGGCGATGCCTCCACGACGGACCGCGAACTGGGCCAGGGCTGCAAATGCCGCAGGTAACCTGGCCCAAATGCAGGTAGACTACGTTGAGGCGCGTGCCCTCCACGAGGAAACTCGATCCGTATATATGGAGCTGGGAGATAAAGGCGGCACCGCGCGGGCACTCAACAACCTGGGGGTCTCTGCCTGGCAGCAGGGAGACTACCTCCCCGCCCGCTCATTCTTCCAGGAGTGCCTGGACCTGCAAAGGGAGGTAGGCTCCGACTGGGATATCGCTGCCGCCCTGACCAATCTCGGCCTGGTCCTATCAGATGAAGGAGCTTACGGCGAGTCGCTGGAGTTACACCGGGAAGCCCTGCTCCTCTTCAGGAAAGTGGGAGACAAGAAGACCGCGGGTGCCGCACAGAACAATATGGGCGTGCTGCTCCATCTACAGGGCAAGTACAAAGAGGCTCGAGCCGTATGGGAAGAATACCTTGAGCTTGCCAGAGGGTTGGGAGACAAGAGTACTACCGCGCTTGTACTCTCCAATCTGGCCCTGCTGGCACGAGATGAAGGGCGTTACACGGATGCTCATCTGCTGAGCGCCGAAAGTATATCTCTATGCAGGGAGGTTGGAGATCGCCGCATCATCGCTCATGTCATGTCTCGCCTGGGAGGCCAGGCCGTGCTTCAGGGGGACCCTGCGCGTGCTGCACGCCTCTTCGGGGTAGTAGATATGCTGTTACCACTAATCGGGGCAAAGCTGCCACCCGCGAACCGGAAGGACAGGGACCATTTTGAAGCCCTGGCACAAAATACGCTGGGTGAAGAAGCTTACAAAGCGGCATGGGAGGAAGGCAACGCCTTCTCTTTCGAGCAAGCTGTGGCTTTCGCGGTGGGTGAGCCGGAAGAGCAATAGCGGACCTCGGATGATTTTCTTCCGAGGGTCTATAATAAACGCGACCTACCACACCAACTCTATGCACTCTCGTGTGCGTACAGGTGCTTACAAGGACTGGTGATGCGCTTCCCCCCTGCCTTTTTCAAAAACAAGAAACCCGCAATATTAGTCCTCTTTCTTGTTTTAGGGACAGCTTTCTCGACCCTGCTAAGCATAACCGTTCAGCCCCCCACATCAAGGAACGATATGCCGGGGGGCAGCTACCACTCAGAAGGCATATTCAACCCCCGCCCAACTCTGTATGGGCTGCTCGAACCCGATGTCGCGCCTGACGGGACCACTTACAGATGGTCCACTGACCATGCTACAATCACATTCCCATATGAGGCTTACCTGGGCCAGTACGCTGACGTTACGCTACGTATCGCCTCCGCACGCCAGTCAGGACAGCCCCCGGCCACTGTAACCGTTAGCTTGAACGGCGTCCCATATCCCCCGCTTACAGTGCCAGCCGCTTTCGAGGAATACCAGTTCAGACTCGACACTCGCAACTCCCCCAACCCCTACCTTGACCCCGCGCATATACAACTTGATATAGAGAGCACCACAGTCGTTTCCACCTCTGCCACTTTACGCGCTCCCGCAGACAGCAGAGACCTCGGAGTAGCGATAGATTGGATTGAGCTTAGGCCGGAGCGCGGTGCCAGGGATGTCCTCCTGATGGCGGGAGCATGGTCATCCGGACTGCTGCTCGTGCTATTGGTTGCTCTCTCCCGCTTGAGCCTGCCCTGGGCGATGGCATATGGCGCTGGCGCGCTCTTCACCTTCGCTCTCGTTAGCCTGACTTATGTGGTCAGACCCTTCCCTCCCGCCTACGAGGTTGGACTTGCGGGTCTTGCCTGGGTCGTCGCGGCCTGGTTAGCACCGGCGAAGCGTCCGGCGTGGGGGCTGGTGCTGCTCGCCTTCTGCCTGTGGGTAGTGCTCGCTGGCCGTCTATTGACCGACTGGCAGATGGACGACGCCTATATCTCTTATCGCTACGCATGGAACCTGGCGCATGGCGACGGTCTCGTATACAACCCGGGTGAAGCGGTCGAGGGCTATACTAACTTTCTCTGGACCCTCATAGCGGCGCTCTTTATCGGTGCGGGCTTCCACCCAGGAGGGGTAATGCTCTCCCTGGTGATCGCCTTCAGCATCGGGTTGGTGGGGTTGACTTTCTATCTAAGTAGACGCCTTTCAAGGGATAGCTACATCTGGCCTCTCATGGCGGTGGGACTGCTGGTGATTGACCCCAGCTTTATCACTTACGGGGCCAGGGGGAGTGGTATCGAGGCGGTGCCTTTTGCCTTCCTGACGCTGCTCCCGGTCGTGCTTCTCTGGTGGCGGGGCAAAGATGGCGGCACACCTGCGGGCTGCCTGGTAGCGGGTGGAGTGGTCCTGGCCCTAGCCTCCATGACCCGCCCGGAGGGAATCGCCGTCGCCGTACTCCTCTTCGGTGTAAAAGCCTGGCAAGAAAAGTCGGAGGGGAGAAGGGTATGGCCTATGCTTACAGCTGGCGTGCTGCCATACCTGTTGATCATAGTGCCATACCAGTTCTGGCGCATCACCTTCTACGGCTATCCATTCCCGAACACCTTCTACGCCAAGACCGACGCGTCGACGTCATTCCTGGCACGTGGCTGGACCTACACCTGGGAGTTCATTTCAGAGCATTGGTTGGTCGTGGGCTTGAGCGTGGTGGGGGCGGCGCTGTGGATGGCAATGGCGTTACGGCGTGTGATCACTACTCGCCGCAAGCGACAAGGCGCGATACCTCCTGGCGAATCCTCACAAGGAACCCATAGCAACCCGGCATCCAGAGATGATGCTAAATGGATCGTCCGGGCGCTGGCAGTGCTGGTCTCTTTCTATACCCTGTACATAATTGTCGTAGGAGGGGACCACTTTCCAGCCGGACGCTTCTTCGTGCCATTGCTAAGCCCTCTCATATTGCTCGCGCTGCTCGCAGCATACAACTGGACACGGCTACTGGCGGCAGCCCCTTACCAGCGCGCTTGGTTACGTCCCCTGGTCGGCGCGGCGCTTGGAGTGGGAATAGCTGCTTACAGCTTGACTGCCCTCTGGCTCCAGGACCCTCAAGGCGCGTTAGCGCGGCGCACAAACCGCGATACTAACTTTGTCAATATATGGGGGTCGGCGGGGTTGTGGATGCGCGACCATACTCCGGTAGAGACATTAGGCGCGTCACCCGTAGCCGGGGCGATAGCCTTTTACGGCCAGCGCAACATAGTGGACATGCTTGGCATCACGGACGAGCATATCGGGCACAAGCAAATCGAGACGATGGGGAGCGGGTTAGCCGGACATGAGAAGGAGGACCCCACATACGTACTGGACAGGCAGCCAGATTACATCCTCCCCTACCCTGACTATTTCACCCCCGTGCAGGAGCGGTTCGATAGCGAGTATATAACCACGACCGTGCGAGGGCCGTTAGGCCCGGACATCATCTGGTGGCAGAGGCGTCCCATTCCCTAAAGGTAAAGCGCCATCCTGGACACAGGCGAGCAGCTATTATTTGTCAAATACGTAGTGATACACGAGGAAGATAACCAGTAGCAGGACTATTATCGACACCCAGGGAATTGACGCGAAAATCGATCTGGGTCGCCCAAGGACTCCAGTTGCTCCACTCCTCCCCAGCACATAGGGCACGTCCGATACCACTGTATTCGGGCGGAAGAGCAAGGCTGCCTTGAGACGTAGCGCGCTTTGGTTATGCAGCAGGTATTCCCAGGGTTTGGATGGCAACGACTCTGGAAGCACTATGGTTATCGTATCGTCAGGGCTTTGCTGGTCGATTGCATCTACGTAAGAAAGCAGCGGCCCAATTAAGGAGCGATAGGGCGACTCGATAATAACCATATTGATGTCCGTTTCCGGTAGCAGTCTCCGCCATTCCTCGTTGAAGCGCTCTGCCTCTTCCGACTCCTCCCCCTCAACCACATGCACGGCTGTTACGTTGGATGATAGAGACCTGGCATAGTGTAGCGCCGTGAGCGTGATAGGGTTCAGCCTTGCAACGGGCACGATGAACGTATGCTTGAATTGTCCAGGGCTAAGAGGTGCCACCGCCATCTGTTCCTCTCTGTCTGCCCTGCGGTAGTGCCGGTTGATCGCCAGGAATAGCCCGATCAGAACAGGTATGAGAGCCAGTACTATCCAGGCCCCATCCGCGAACTTGGTGACCGCCGATACAACAAGCACCAGGCCAGTGGTGAGCGCCCCTACACCATTTACCAGCAGATTACGCCTCCAACCTGACGTCTTCGTGCGCCACCAGCGCCTCACCATTCCGCTTTGCGAGAGGGTGAAGGACATAAATACCCCCACAGTGTAGAGAGGTATCAGGGCTGTGGTATCCCCACCGAAGGCGAAAATCAGTATACATGCCAGGACGGCGAGGGTTATGATGCCCCAGGAGAAGGCAAGCCTATCTCCACGGAATGCATACTGGCGAGGCATGAAACGGTCACGTGCCAGGAAATAGGAGAGGCGTGGGAAGTCGGCAAACGCGGTATTAGCCGCCAACACCAGAATTAGCGCGGTGGCTATCTGGATGTAGAACCACATCAGGATTCACATCGAACACGGGCGGGAAGATGGTACGTGCCAGTTGCGACAGCACCGTTTCACTCTCGCTTGGCCTGATCTGGAGCTGGGTAGCGAGGAATGTAATGCCGGAGAACATGCTTATAGCTGTTACAGCCATTATCGCCAGCGTTGCGCGGGCGTTATCAGCCTCAGGCGGCTTGAACGCTGGAACCCCGTCAGATATGGCTTCAACACCCGTCAGCGCCGTACAGCCCTGGGTAAACGCACGCAATATCAGGAAGAGCGATACAGCTTGCGCCCCGTAAGGGAGCGCTTCTTCCGGAGGGACGTATACAGGCTGACCGCCCACGCCCAAGAACAGACGGAGTAAGCCATAGCCTATCATACCAAGAATACCCACGATGAAGAGATAGGTTGGTAGGGCAAATATGTTGCCCGACTTCACGAACTCCGCGCAAGTTGATTATCGTAATCAGCACGATAATGACAATGCATATCTCTACTCGAAAAGGGAAGATTTCTGGGAAGAGAGAGTATAGTGCAGCGATGCCTGCTGAGACGCTCACAGCCACGGTCAGCGTGTAGTCTATCAGGATGGAAGCGGCAGCCGTAAGGCCGGGGAATGTGCCCAGGTTATCCTTCGTGACTATGTAGGAGCCGCCACCCCTGGGGTATGCCGCTATAGTCTGGCGGTACGAGGTAGCCACGATTGCCAGCAAGATAACTATCGCCAGCCCGATAGGGAGAGTAAGCGCCGTAATAGCGCCCGCCCCCGCCAGGAGGAGCACACGCAAGATTTCTTCTGTAGCATAAGCGACGGATGACAGAGGGTCGGAAGAGAGAATCGCCAGGGCCTTAGCTTTGGTCAGGCGTTCGTGTATCGATTGGTCGCTATGGATCGGCTCCCCAACCAGAGTCCGCTTGATACGTGTAAGTCTACGCCCCCAACGGCTGCGGGGTTGGTCAGTCTCCAATGAAGCCGACAGTAAGCCTCTTCCTTTGCGCCTGAATGATCCTACCTCGCGTGATTGCCTGATGTAGCGGTCTCCAGGGCGAGTGCCGTGGACGACTTCATCATGCCGTAGGTCTGGCCGAATGTTATGCTCGGCAACGGCAGTGCCCGGTGGCTGATCCGCTGTACCTGAAGGTGCTCTGTTGCTTGATTTCGATTCCGGTTCGGGAAGCTCTTCGCCTTTCGTGCGGCAAGAAGCGTCCGGGGCGTCATGCATATTACTTCACCTCAAAACATCAACTTCCTAATCTAGCGAAACTTCAATCCAGAGCTAGGCCGCGGACGCATAATGCTTCACTAGATTAAGTAATTCCTGTATAGGAAATGGTTTCGCCAGGAACGCCTTCACCTCAGCCCGCTGTAATTGCTTCAGACTCGGTCGAGCCACCCCCGACATGACGATGATAGGGACTGAAGTCGTAAATGACTCCAGCCAGTCAACCACGTCCCAGCCCGTAGCGTCAGGCAGGTTGATATCGACTATTACCAGGTTAGGCTTGATAGCTATCTTGTCGATAGCTTCGCGGAAAGTGGAGGCCTGGAGAACCATGTAACCCCAAGCCTGTAGATACCGAGTAAGTACCTTTAGCAGAGGCATATCATCTTCTACTATCAGAATGAACTGCTTCTGTGTGGACATCGCCTTGTTCCTTTTTATTCTTCACTGGAGAGTTGCTCCGGGAGCAACTGACTATGTTTGTGTCCCCCTAACTGTAAGGCAACGGCCATAAGGATTGCGTAAGTATCGAAGCCGAAAGTATAAGAAAAACATAAGAGTTTTGATCAAGTGAGTCTTAAAGAGCATGAAAAAGAGGTTCCAGTTGCGCTGGAACCTCTTTTTCATGCTCTTTCAAAATTCAGCTTAGAGGAAGCCGCACCTCGAAGCGGGTCTTCCCCGCTTGTGAGTAAGCCTCGATGCTCCCCTTATGCTTCTGCACGACAATAGTGTGGGAGATGTTCAGCCCCAGGCCTGGCCCCTTTCCCGGGGGCTTGGTGGTGAAGAACGGGTCAAATATCTTCGCCTGTATTGGTTCGGGGATGCCTGTGCCGCTGTCTTCAATCTCAACGATTACCCACCCCTCGTCGCAGCGCGTTCGCAGCGTAAGCTCCCCTTCCCCGTTCATCGCGTCGATGGCGTTGTCAATTATGTTGGTCCAGACCTGGTTTAGCTCGCTTCCGTATGCCTCGATACGGGGTAAGCTTGCAGCGTATTCGCGGCGCACCCTGACACCTGGGGCGAGCTTGCTTTGCAGGATGACAAGGGTATTGTTCAAGCCTTCGTGAACGTCCACCGACTGGATTGGCGCCTGGTCCATATAGGTGTATGACTTCAGCGCCTTGATGATTTCAGAGATGCGCTCGGTGCCCTGGTAGATTTCCGCCAGGAGATTGTAGATGACATACGTGTCGTTGAGCCAGTCAACGACGGCAAGAAACTGTGCGGGGGTGAAATCCGCCGACAGCTTTGCCAGGTCGCCCCGGCCACAACCGAGCGTCACAAGGGAAGGAGCTACTTCCCAGGCATTATCAACGCCTTGCTCGCCCAGCCAAGCCTCCAGGTCGCATTCAAGGTCGCTACGTGTGAGCGCATCGATGCCGACAGGTTGCCCGGCTTTCTCCTGCGCCGATTTGTCGAGTGCCGACAGCGCCTCCAACTGCGCTTCGGTGAGGTCCAGGCTTACCAGTTTCCGGGAGGTCTCTTGAAGGTGGGTGAACGTTGCCTGTAACTGCGACGCTCCACTTCGAGCGGCGGCTGCCGGGTTGTTCAGACTCGTGGGCCATGCCCGCGCTGAGCTTGCCCAGCGTCGCCAGCTTTTCGCTTTGCCTCAGCATGAACTCTTGTTGCAGGTATGCCTTCTCCAGGTCGCGCAGCTTCTTCTTTTGCAGGCTGGCGCTGAGGCGCGCCTTCAATAGCACCTGGTTGAATGGCTTAGGGAGGTAATCTTCCGCCCCCATTTCGATGCAGCGCACGGCGCTATCTATCTCATCCAACGCCGAAATGACTATAACCGGAATGTCCCGCATTTTGGGATCACCCTTGACTTCGCTCCAGCACTTGATAGCCGTCCAACCCAGGCATCATTATGTCAAGAAGCACCACATCAAATGGCTGCGCCTTGAGCATATCCAGCGCCTGCTGTCCATCTTCAGCAAGAGCAACGGTATGCCCCTGCTGCTCCAGGCTGATGGACAGCTTCAAGCGGTTCATGCGGTTGTCGTCAACTACAAGTATCTGGCCGTGCTCTTCTGCCATGCTATTCGCTCCAACGTCTTGAAAAGGAAAAGGATAAGGGATAAAGGATAAAAGGACCTGAAATCTGTATATGAACAGTACTCTTCTCCCTGTCATTCTGAGCGAAGCGAAGAATCTAGAAATCCCTCCACCTGGCAAGCTCGGAGATTCCTCACTTCGTTCGGAATGACAGGGAAAAGGATGTTCCGTTATTCCAGATCACTAGTCGCATAATGCCGTACCTAGATAGGTTCTTAGCTTTACTTCATGCAGCAACCTTTATTCTTCCGTCATCCATCGTCCTTCGTCCTTCCTCCATCATCTCTCTCTTATCACACCCTGGCTACGCACTACCTTCAGTGCCGTTTCTACCTTTCCATACTCGGCTTGTATCTGGGCAAATAAGTCTGCTGCTCCATCCAGCGTGCCCGACCTGGACATGACCTCTAACTCTTTGCACAGGTTGGAGAATGTGGTTGCTCCAAAGTCGGCCCCATTGGACTTGAGGCTGTGCGCCCCGCGCTGTGCGCCTCCAGCATCACCACGCTCGATTGCCAGGTTTAGCTCAGACAGCAGTTGTGGGGCGTCTTCGAGGAAGGAGTCGATTAGCTCTACCAGATAACTAAACTCCCCACCAAGCACTGCCAGCAGATTGTTTAGCGCCTTCAAATCAAGCACGGCCTCACCAGGCACGCCGCTCTGATCAGGGGATTGTGAGGTCGCAGTCCCCTTTCCAGGAGCTACAGTAAGGTCACCGTCGTCCGTCGTCCGTCGTCCTTCGTCCTCCACCAGGGGTCTGCTCTTGCTCAACGCCTCGACCAGCGCTTCGACGCGGATCGGTTTGCTAACGTAGTCGTCCATCCCTGCCGCAAGGCACATCTCGCGGTCTCCCTGCATGGCGTTGGCAGTCATGGCGATAATGTGTGGCTGCCGCGCCATAGGCAATTCGCGGCGGGTGCGGCGTGTCGCTTCGAGGCCGTCCATCTCCGGCATCTGTACGTCCATCAGCACAACGTCATACGGCTGGCGGTTGAGCGCTTCCAGCACCTCAAGGCCGTTCGCCGCCACATCCGCCCGGTAGCCTATGCGCTCCAGGATACGCAACGCCAGCTTCTGGTTCGTCGTGTTGTCTTCGGCCAGCAGTATGCGTAGAGGCCAGCTTTGCCCCATCTGGGCGTCAAACTGAGGCTCGTTCGTAGCCGCCCGTGGCAGCACGCGCGTATCCTGCCCGCTGAATATGCTCACCAAAGTATCGAATAGCGCGGAGGGCTTCACAGGCTTGGTGAGGAATGCCGCAAACTCAGGCATAGCGTCTCTGACTCCGCGCCTCCCCAGCGAGGTGAGCATAACCAATGGAAACCTGGATGCAGGGGTGTCAACCCCGCGAATCTCCCTTGCAAGGCTGAGGCCGTCCATCTCCGGCATCTGCATATCGAGGATAGCCAGGTCGAATGATTGCCCCTGGCGCACCCAGTTGAGAGCCTCAATGGGCGACTCCGTAGCTTGTGGGCGCATTTGCCACGACGCTGCTTGCCGCGAGAGGATGAGCCTGTTGGTGGCGTTATCATCTACGATGAGCACATTCTTACCCTGCAATAATGGCTGGACCTCGTCCATGTAGGCGCGTGCCGGGGCTGGCGCAGCCGATGTTTGAATAGTGAAATGGAAAGTAGTGCCCGCACCCAGCCTCACTCTCCACCCACATGCTGCCCCCCATCATCTCGCTCAGCCGCCTGCTGATAGCTAAACCCAGCCCCGTGCCACCATAACGTCGGGTAGTCGAGGCGTCTACCTGGCTAAAGGACCTGAAAAGGCGGTCTACACGATCAGCCGGGATACCTATTCCGGTATCCCTTACGCCGAAGTGGAGCAGGAACGGTCCTTGATTTCGGATTTCGGATTTCGGATTTCTGATTTGTTCGAGTGCACTACTGCCTTCTGCCTTCTGCCTTCTGCCTTCTACACCGTCGTCCGCCATCCCCACCGAAAGCACGACCTCACCCCGTTCGGTGAACTTGATAGCGTTGCCGAGGAGGTTGACGAGGACCTGGCGCAGGCGGGTTACGTCTCCGACTATGGCCTCTGGAGTGTTTGGATCGATAACGTATGCCAGGTCCAGGCCCTTCTCCCCTGCCCTGGTAGCAAGCAGATCAAGCGCGCTTTCTACGCACTCGCGCAGCAAGAAGGGCTGTTGCTCCAGCTCCAGCTTATCCGCTTCAATCTTGGAGAAATCGAGGATATCGTTAATGATGGTCAGCAGCGCCTCGCCGCTATTTCGAACCGTTTCGGTGTAATCGCGTTGCTCCGAATCGAGGTTGGTGTCCAGCAGGAGACCTGTCATGCCGATGATGCCATTCATCGGCGTGCGGATTTCGTGGCTCATATTGGCGAGGAAAGCGCTCTTGGCTTCATTGGCAGCCACCGCCGCTGCTCGCGCGGCCTGGGCTTCCTCGAAGAGGCGGGCGTTCTCCAGGGTCGTCGCCAGGAATGAGGCGATCTGCATCACCAGGCTCTCGTCACGCTCGCTGTAGATGCCCGGCTTTTCGCTGGCAACCCTCAATATGCCAACCGCCCGGTCGCCGATGGTCATAGGTGCCGTCATGGAGGCGCGCAGGCCGTCACTTGCCAGTTGCGCGGCGTCAAACGCATCGCTCTCCGTGATGTCGTCCATGCATACCAATCGCTTCTCCCGGACCGCCATGCCTGCCAGTGTTCCTTCGACAGACATTCGCTGTCCCACCGGCAAATGGTCGCTCGCGCCATGCAGCGCGAATACCTCCAGGGCATCCTCGCTCTCCGTTTGCAGCGCCACGCTGACGCGGTCGGCAGGGAGCATCTTCGGCACGAAGTCGGTGACGACCTTCAAAATCCCCTCTTTACTTCCCGCCAGGCTCATCTCCCGGCCCATCTCGTTCAGCATCGCCAGCCTGCGCGCCTGGTCCTGCGTTTCGGTAAAGAGGCGGGCATTGTCCAGCGCGAGGGCGGCGAGTGTGGCAAAGCGGTTCAGAAGCTCGATCTCTGCGTCACCAAAGCGGCGTTCGGAGCGGGCGTCATAGGCCATAGTCAGGGTGCCCACTATCTGGTCGCCCGACTTGAGGGGGACCGCTGCGAGAGCGCCTAACAGGTTGTATGGGATGTTGGAGGCGCGCCCTTCCCAGGCGTCATAATCGGCCACCGCCATGTGCGTGCCCGTTTGCCACACCTGGCTGGTCAGCCCCTCTCCCCGTTTCAGGCGCACCCCAACTCCCTCATAGAATGCGCCGATGCCTACCTTACCTTCGAGGTACTCTCCGCCCGATTCGAGCAGGTACAGAGCGCCATGTTGCGCGCCGAGAAGCTGCCCCGCCCTCGTGACTATATCTTGCAGCAGCTCGTTCAGGTCGAGCCTGCTGACCAATCCTAAGAGTCGTCGCGTTCAGGGCAGCCAGGTAGTCATTTTGCTGCTGTAGCGCCTCTTCTATCCGCTTGCGCTCGGTGATATCTATGACGAAGCTGCGGAAGCGCTCGCTATCCGGGACGAGATGCACCACCTGCTGATACCAGGTGTCGCCGACCTTCTTTTCGCGGACCTGGGAGCGTATTCCTTGCTCGCGCATGACCTCCACAATGTCAGGCAGGTCGCCCAGGAGCGGGGCGCGGAATCCAAGCTGGCGATACTCGGGGAATTGCCTCTCGGCAGCCGGGTTCATGTAATAGACCTGCCCGGTCATATCCCACTCTATGATAGCCGCCGGGTTCAGTTCCGGGAAGGAAGCGAGACGGGTCAGCTCCTTCTCGGTCTGTTCGAACTGGTGAGTTTGCTGGTGGCGATCAATAACCAGGGCTAGCTGGGCTGCCAGGGAGGTCGCCAGCTTGATTTCTTCGTCGCTATAGCCATCGCTCCTGGTTGTGGCAAAGGTAAGCGCACCTATCACTTTGCCATAGGCTTGCAGCGGTAGAGAGAGGATCGTGGGGTATGCCCCATCCTCTAGGGCCGAACCGTTGAGGCGAGATTCGACCTGAATACCGGCTTGCCCATCGATCAGGCGTGACTGCCCGCTACGAATTACAGCGCCAGCAACTCCCTGCGTCAGTGGAAGCGATGCCTCCTCTACCTCAGACATAGTGTGGCTATTGCCAGACAATGCCTGTAACTGGTAAGTCTGAGCATCGCCGTTCAGGAGCGCCAGCGTGCAGTGGTCGAAGTCAAGCACCTGGCCGATTCTGGATGTGAACTCTTCCAGGAATGAGCGTAGATCAGTCGCTTCCGCGCTGAGGAGCGCTACTTCAGAAAGCAGAGCATAACGCGCTGCCTCAATTCGGCTGTCATCACGTTCTATCAACTGTTTTTCTTTCCCACCATCTAATCAGGCCATGTTAGCCGTGTAAAAGGAAGCGCAATATTGACGTGAGTATATCAAGAGGATAATACTTAGTCAATCGAAGGCTCCTTGTAACGGGGTAATGCAAGGCTGTAATTATGCTCCAATCTGAATTCTAAGCAAGCATAAATTAACCAATTCTGGCGATGCGATAACCAGGGGCTTGTGGTACTATTCGTATGTCACTGCGCTACTGTGTTTATTGCCACGCTCTATATGACCTATAGAGATGGCTAGAGGGCATATTTGAGATGTCGTCTGCTCTTTGATTTGATGAATTCAGCTTGACGACTGGGATTTTGTCATCAGGAGTTGATCCAAAATAATTTAATGGAGGAAAATTATGGATTTACTTCCTCTTTTAAGGTAGCAGGATCTATCCTTGCTGGGGTTACTGGCACTTTCTCAGTCTTTTTAAAGACAAAGGAAGACAATGGCCAGATCACCAAATCGGGGTGGGGGTTGCTTGCAGGACTTCATAATCGGCAGTGTTGTGGCACTTGGAACGGAGGCTCTCGACCAATCAAGTAAAGAGCAGGAGAAATACATCGAGGAAGCATGGCACAGGTCGATAATCAGGAGATTGTTGGGTTCGGGTATGACCTTCTCTTCAAAGAGAATACGCCTGTCCATGAAGTGCTGCTAAATTTCAACTTTGTTGCCTTGGACGTTAGCACCATATTTGATGGAGTTGCTGCCCTGGACGTTAACGCCATAATTAGCGGACAGAAACTCATATATCGTCCGGGCGTGGTTTTTGGTATGTTTATTTGGAGCCAACACCTTGAAGAGGGGGAAAGTGGGGAAATCTGGTCGGCAACGTTTGATTTGTCAAAGAGAACTCGATGGATCTATTCACTTAGTGACCTGCCCCATTCTGGGCGGTACGCAACGCCCGCTACCATGAAGAAATTCACGTCGTACCTACAGATCAATCCCTCCGTCATGGATGATGTATCAGGTAAATTCATAACTCCGAGCAACAAAATGTATGGAGTTATGAAGCAGATAATACTTGATCCCAACAGGGATTATATTGGGGGCCTTAGCGGAAGGGGCGCGTGGCGTCCATTGGGTCTTATGGATAGCGTCAAGACAATTCAGGATTTGACGCGCATCCCTAGAGTGGACTTCCTGATGCCTCCGAAACTTGTCAACGAAAAATTAACTCCCTGGCTCTTAGCTTTACCACAAGCGACGGGACCGAACTGAAAGGATTCTTTTCCAACCTTGATTTCAAAGCGCATAAGTCGCAGCCGGAATATGTTGTTGCCTCCGTAAACGGTAGGACGGTATATAGCGCAATAAAGGAGCGTTTTACTGCCTTGAAAGGTATAACCTCTGGCCCCTGAACCACACTGCAATACCTCTCATTTCATTCATTATTCCGAACATACCGAGGAACGACACTCTCTGTACATTTGTTGGTAAGCAACCTCTACGGGGAAGTGGAGAGGCGGATATCTTTTATGACCCTATAGAGCCTGGTTGGGCTGGGGCCGTCGGAAACGTGCAGCAACTGGAATTGCTCTGGGTACTGCCTAATCAATGGCGTCAGCAGTGTGGCCGTTTCCGGCCAGTAGCTATCCTCCACAACCACGCCCGCCCTGGCGATGGCCTGCATGAGCGTGTCGTGGTCGGTCTTCTCCACCTGGCCGTATGCTATCGTCTTTCGCTTCGACCACAGGTAGAAATCGTAGTGGCTCCTGGCAACGAAGATGGTGCTCGCGGGCAGGTGGTCCTTAGCCCACAAGGCAGCTCGAAAGTACTCTGCTTTACCTGGTTCGTACCCGTCAGGGTTGCCGATTCTGGCCGCATAAGTGAATACGTTTTCCCGCTTGGCAACGGCCTGCCAGCCCACATACAATAGGCTCGAAATCGTTATCAGGGCCAAGAGCAAGGTCGTGTAGCGCCCGGCCAACTCCCCCGGCTGGCGCATGGCGAAGAGCGCGCCGAGCTTCGCTCTCAAGCCGGTCCTTTGTTCATTAGAGGGTTGCAGGAACAACCCGAGTAAGTATTGAACTCCCAGGACGAAGGCAATCAATAGGACAGGCAACACAGGCAGCAAGAAGCGCGCCGAGTTGGTATAAGGCCACAACGCCAACGCGCACCAATAGACTCCCAGGTACAAGACCAGCAACTTCCCCGCCGTGCGCCACAGCACAATAACGCCAACCACAACAGTAGCGAGTAGTATTGCTGAAAGACCCCCAAGCAATAGAGCGCCCCACACCGTTTGTTGCATCCCAAAGTGGCCCAGTGCATCGTAAGGGGTGGGCCATAGTATGCTGCCTAGCTGCCACGCATACCCCCAGGCGTTTTGCAGGGAGCCAACGACGCGATTGAGCAGGCCAGGGTTGACTGCGTACCCAGCACCCGCCAGCGGACTCCCCAGCGTCGGCCCCAGCGCTACCATGCTAAGCACAAGCGCTCCCACGCAGGCCGCCCAGACCGCAACGTCACGAAATCTGCGCCTCAGGAGGAGATAGACCACTATCGCGGCCAGCAACGCCAGGCCGATTGAGCGCATGTACATGGCAAGGACCGTAGCCAGGGCCGAAAGTGCCAGGTATAAATACGACCTGCGAGGAGTAGCTTTATTTTCGCTGGCATAGATGAGGGCCAGCGCCAGCATCGAAAAGAGCGTATACGGTATCTCCGCCAGCACCTGATGCGACCGGCTTATAGCCTCCGGGTTCAAGCCAAAGAGCACAACTACCCACAGGGCATGTAACCGCCTCACTAAACCACTATTCCTGAGCCATACGTACAGGGTGAGGCAAAGGAGGAGATAGAAGGCGAAGACTACCAGCTTGGCAGCAATGAAATTACTTTCCCCTGAGAGGGCGAAAATTGGTATCAGCAATAAAGGCATACCGATGGCGCGCTCTATCGCCAGCGGGGCGGCGGGGTCATTCTCGTAGGTCAATCCATGCCCGTGCAAATAAGCTTGCGCGGCTATCACGTAGCTTGAGTCGTCCCAGTCATACTCGAACCTGGGGTCAAATCTTATCGCCGCGCTGACCAGCAACACCCCCACGAGGAGCGCACTCAGAATGACCTTCAGCCTCGATTGGTCCTTGAAGAGACCTCCCACTGTATCCTCTACCGTATTTGATATAGGACGATGATTGTGGAATTCGCTTTCCTATCCACGTCCAGTTTCAGTAATGCACGGCGAATATAGAAATCCGTATAGAAAGATAGAAATCACCATAGAAAGGAAGCTTCGGGGCAACCAGCTCGATAATCTCACACCTGGGATAATAACATAGCAAGCCCCCGCGGTACATATACGATGGCATCCAGATTTAAGAAACCAGACCCTTCAATCAAGAAAAACGTCCTGCGGTCCAGGGCGGCAGCACGCAACGCGAAGAGCGCGCACGCGTCCGTCATCACTACCTCGTTACTGGCTACCCTCTTCGCGTGGGCGATGTTCAGCGAGCAGGACGCGCAGACGATAAGGGCAAACCAGGCGGCAAGCTCCAACCAGGCCGCGCTCACAATTGCGGCCCCCACGCAAAGCGCCACCAACCTGGAGGTCACGGCCACGCAACTCCCCATCAGGCCGAGCCACCCTCTCCTCTCTACAGGCATACGCTAACCGGATAATCATAGCTCACACGAAATAACCGGAGTCAGACATGATCAAGCAACATATATCACGACGGATAGGAATAGCCAACGATACCCAAAAGAAAACCGGCAACATGTGGTTCCGGGTGGTGTTAGCGGCAATCACCGGGACCGCCCTGGGGCTGGTGATGCTACCGCTATTGACCCCAACGCTTCTGATAACGTCCTCCGGCCTCGCGCCTGAGGCATACTCGCACATTACCAGGTCAAGCGCATTCGTGGCTTACCTCCTCCTCTGGGCGTCGATGCTCGCCGGGCTGAGCATAACAAGCAAAACGGCGCGGAAGTGGCCTGGAATGTCATGGAGCTTCGGGCTGCACCGTTACACAACTCTCCTGGGCCTGGGGTTCGCGCTCATGCACGCGCTCTCGCTACTCGGCGACCCCTACATGAATTACACGCCGGGCCAGGTGCTCACGCCCTTCATGGCGGGCAGCTACAAGACTCAATGGCTCGGTCTTGGGCAGATAGCTCTCTATTCACTTGCGATAATATCCCTCAGCTTCTACGCCCGCAACCGAATCGGAGTGCGCACCTGGCGGCTGATACACTCGCTCAGCTTCGCCCTCTTTCTGATGGCACTGATTCACGGGTTGCAGACAGGCAGTGATAGCGGCAACTGGTGGGCGAGCGCTCTATACTGGGTGAGCGCCGCGAGCGTATCGCTGGGCGCGCTATACCGCGCGCTGGTAGCGCGAACGGGACGCTCGAAAGAGAAGGTCGCTGCCACAGGGCTGGTCGCTGTGGGTGGGAGAGCCCAGACCCGCCCGGCGCCGAGGGTGCTCAACTCTCGTGGCTTGATAAGTCAGAACTAGATGCAGTCCGGCCCCTCTCCAATGGGAGAGGAGTTTGAAAAAGCAACATGAGACATCCCGAATTTTAGAGTACGGAACCGCCAAGACGCCAAGAGCGCCAAGAGCGCCAAGCTAATTGAGGAAGTAGTGCCTCTCACTGCCCTATAATCCCTCTTTTATCTTGGCGGGTTCTTGGCGCTCTTGGCGTCTTGGCGGTTCCGTCTATTCTAATGACGCTTGTTCAAAATTCGGGATGACTCATATTTTACTTTCTAAGGGCATTTGAGTTGCCAACCCTCGCAGCTGCAGTAGGATGAGATGGGATAGTACGGCCCATTCTTAACAGAAACTTAATACTAAGTGTGGTAGACTTGGCTGATTCATGTAATCCATGTCTCTTATATGAGTTGTGGAGTTCGGGCATACGGGTAGAGAGTATTGCTGATGAACGCAATACGGCCACAACGGCTATAAGGACCGTTGTGGCCGTATTGCGTGTAAAGAGAAAAGTGAAAGAACGCTGTCAAGATATAGAGCAAGAGGTTAGCATCAGAATATGAGCTGGCTAGATAAACTTTACAAGAAGACCCGTGTTGGAGACGCCACCACCCCCGGCAACGTCACCTCCACAGGCGATGTCACCACAGTCGGCGACATCGAAAATAGCGAGGGCATAGCAATTGGCACGGGCGCGTCTGTTACCGTTATCAAGAACACTTACCACAATACCCCCGGCCAACTGGTAAGCGAGCAGCCCCCTTGCCCCGCCCTCCCTTACCGCAGTGCTTCTATAGATGCAAGCCAGGACGACCACGACTACCTGCGCAGTGTGAGACAGCACTATAGCGACCATCTTATTGGCGGCATGATCAATCCACTCCCATACGAGCCTGTACATCTAGTCTCCCGGCGCGCTCCCAACCAGGGTAGCCAGGGCACCCAGATCTGGGATATGTGCGCTACAACCCAGGAGTTGATGAATTTTCAGCGTCTGTTGGTGCTGGGTAGGCCCGGCATAGGCAAGAGCAGTATGTTGCAATTCCTGGCCCAGATGTATGCTAAGGCGAGAGAGGCTGTGGTGCTACCTGTTGCTGTCAGTTTACGCGCCTGGCTCGACCCGCCTGGTGAGCCTCGTACCTTATTGGAATACATAATAGACTTCCTGCGCTCACCTGTAGACCGGCGAAACTACCCCCCTGGCCGCAATCTGCCTGGCAATCTGGAAGCGTACCTCTCCGTCCCGGCCCAGGAAGAGCGATTGCTTTTCTTGCTCGACGACTACGACCGCATACCTGTGGTTGACGACGCCGATTATGAGCGCCGAGTAGCCAGTATCCGCGACTTCGCTGACAAATATGGGCGAGCGACTATCGTTGTCGTCTGCCGCTCCATCAAGTATGACGGAAAGCTGGATGGCTGCACGCCAAGGTTCAAGGTGGCTGAGATGTCCCCTTGGAGCCAAACGCAGATCGAAGAGTGCCTGCAACGATGCGCTCCTGAGCTATTACCTTACGCCAAAGATGAGCGACTACTCAGCATGGCCGACATACCGTACCAGTTGGTGCAGCTAGTGGAGATAGTTCGGGCCAGGCGGACACAGCTTGGGGAGCTTTTCGCGGATGTAAACAGCGTGCAGGCGCTGTTGGAAGCCTTCATCGAGCGCCTCTTCGACTTCAGCGAGGAGGCAGGCCATGGGAAGCCGGAACAACGTGAGCAGGTGAAGCGAGTGCTTGGGCAGGTAGCGGGCGAATTGCACAAGCACAATAGACGCGGTGGCTACATCAACTATAGCGAGGCTCAAGCCTACGTCAGGCCTGACGATGCGGGGCTGAACCTCCGCGACGCTATGCAGACGGCAGTCTGATGCTACCATCCTCGATATTACCCCCGACTGGCATCAATTGGGTTTTGAGCACCAGCAATTGGAAGATTATTTTGCACGCTGGGTACTCAGCCAGGCCCCGGCTGCCAACGCGGACGCGCCTGCCCCGATGTCAACTTCTAATTTGCAAGCGCAGCTTCGCTCAGGCGGTTCTATGACTCCTCTCCTGGTAGGCCAGGCCATGTACCAGCAAGGTCTTTTGTAGCTTATGGACGTAGACGCTCCAAGTCCTGGCTCTGCGGATGCCGACGCCGGCGCGACCAGCAGTACGGTAGAAGTTGAAGAGCTGCGACGGCAAACGATCAAGGGTCTTGACGATTTGATCAACGCGCGTGGCGACTATCCTGCTTCCTCCGGCGGAAGATTCTCGTTGGAGCACGACCCCATCTTGCTCCGCCGGGCAGACGCGGTGGAGCCTGCTGGGCCGTTTCCCCAACCAGGAAGCGACGGCCGTATTGAGTGATCTACTCTTACGTGCCGAGCGCAAGATCAAGGACCCACCAGGAGCTGGCCGCTGGCTGCGGGACACCGCTCTATTGACGCTACTGCGCTCCACCAGGCTACCTCGCGCCTCCGTAAACCAGGCCCTGCTCCAGGGCTACAGCTTCCTGCGCTACCTCTCCCCTCTGCGATGGGGCGAGGTCTACGATGACCTGCCTGTCCTGGGGCACTATGGCAAGAGGTGGATATTCTTCGTGGCTTTCCTGCTAGTGCCACTGCTGATTTTCGCCATACCGACCCTTATCCTCACCGGGCAGCTACTCGACCCCGCCTCGTATACCAGGGATGAGCTACGTATGTACTTTGTCGTGTATGGGGTAGCCATCGAAATCTATCTTGTTCACCAGGTAATCATTGCTTTGCTGGCCGGACTGTACGGACCTGTGCTGCGGCTGCCAGGCGGCTCCAGACCCGCATGGAAAGCAATCGTCGCAACTGCACTGGCACTATTCAGTGCTGCCCTCGTACTGACAGGGGACAGGATCATCTCGAGTCAATGCTTTATGGAGGGTATCACTTACGATGGAGAAACATACGTAAGCGTATGTTCCGAGCAGTTGTGGCAAATCGCCTGGGCGTGCCCTCTATTGCTCCTTCCGGTCTTCATATTGGCTCACGATCTGAGGCAGATAACGCGATATATGCCACGGGGCGAGGGGATAATATTGCGTATCCTCCCCTTCATCCTGCAACTGGTAACGCTTGGAATCTACATTTATCTGCCCAGGATAGTGGCCGCCGCCATTTGGTCTACGGGAGAATTCAGGGATGTGGTGCTACCGTACATTGCCTATTTATTCGGAGCGCCTCTCGTCGTAGCACTTGCCTTGAAGCTTCTTACGTTTACTTTTGGACGCCTATCTGGACGCCAGGAGCCAGGGTGACGTCTGGGATCAAGGCTTTGCGCTTCAGCTGGCAGCCGGTCATGAATGGTATGCCTACACCCTGGCTATGCTCAGGCCAACCAGCCCGTCTCACTCACCTTCCCAAGCCAGGCAAGATCGTCAGCGGCAAGTTCCTTGAATTGTGACTAATACACGGCGGCCTCCTCACCAAGACTTCTCATCTCCAGGTAGCCATCCGAAGCCTCAGATACTAATAGCAGTTACGCCTGCGCTCAAGGTCAGTTCCCATCCAATGGTATAACCGAGGAGGTAATCAGATGATCACGAGACGAAGTATTGTGCCCATCCTCTCTCTCCTGGCGATAACGGCGCTGTTAGCCGTAGGAATAGGGAAGGCTCCAAGCACTGAAGCCACCGCTCAGAGTACGTTCGCCGACCCGCTATTCCAGCAGCAGTGGGAGTATAGCGATAAGCCCGTACAAAACGGAGTCAGTCGCTCGTGGATATGGGGACCGCCAGGGGAGGTATCTCTAGTAGACTACGAGACAGCACTTGCCTCTCCAGCGAAAGGTATACCCCAGGATAAACTCCTGGTGCAATACTTCGACAAGGCCCGCATGGAGTATGCCGTCAGTAATAGCAATCCTCCTACCGTGACCAACGGGAGGTTGGTAGTGGAGATGATGACAGGGCTGATCGAAGTCGGCCGTAATAAATATCTACATACCATTCCGTCAGGGAAACCTATTGCGGGCGATACGCAGAGCAACGCGAGGCACGCAAACACTTCCACCTATGCTACCCTCTACTCCGTTGCCAGTCAGGGGGTTGGAGGTTCAGCGCCCCTCGCACCGGAAATGCCCCTGGGTACTACATTCACTAGGAGTCTCGATCGCTTTGGCAATGTGGATCAGGCGCCCTTACCTGTTCGGGATAAAGCCAGAGCCGTAGGATACAAAGATTATCCATGCACCGATGCGAATAAGCGCCAGATTCGATGTGGACAAAATATACCTGATGTCTTCTTGAACTTTCTAAACCAGTCGGGGCAGGTATACAAGGATGGGAGCTACCAGCAGGGCCAGGTGTTCGATGATTGGGTAAAGGCAGTCGGCCTTCCAATCACCGAGCCTTACTGGACGCAGATTAACATCAGTGGGAAAGAGTACTGGGTGTTATTCCAGGCATTTGAGCGTCGCGTCTTGACCTATAACCCCGCCAATCTTCCACCCTGGAACGTCGAAATGGGCAATGTCGGGCAACACTACAGGGATTGGAGGAACAGCAAGCCTGACCCTAAAGACGTATTGGTCATCCAGGCCACGTCCGGCTCTACTACCGAGGTCTGCTCAAGGTATTTGCAAACTAACAATACCCAATGCGACGGGAAATCATATGAGCCGGAACCATCCATAACGATGCTACAACCGGGAAGCTGGGCCAGCACTAAAGAGAAAGGTCGAATGGTCCTGGAATCGGCGAGCACTATATTTCAATTGAGACAATCGGCTAAACTCTCATTCAAGGCAATACGTGACGACATTACCGAAGCAGTCCACGGCGGTGGAGGGATAGATTTCATACACGATCCGACAAAGCCCCCGCTCACCGTTGCGATCGGTCAGTGGAAAGTAGAATCCGTACATAGCTTATTTAGCGTAGTTGTGACCGAGGTAGTCGAGGGGCAACCAAGTTTCTTCGTTGCCGTGCCAAGCTTCGGAGGCAGCGTAAGGGTCCTCCGGGAAAGCCCCAACCCAGATGTGCGGCTGGATGTAACGGTTCCGGCGGGAAGCCAACTGATTATCCTGGTGGGAAAACCGGGTAAAGTAGAGCCAATCAGCCCACAAGAGGAGGCCTATTGGAAGAGTGTGCGTGATGCATTGGCAAACGTACCAAGCCTGAGAGATATTGCGAAGAGTAACCACGACGCATTCCCATAAGACGAAGACCTCTACTAAATCTTGATCGTAAGCACGTCAAGGAAGGTGATAAGGGCAACGCCTATTAGATTTCCACCATTCTACCCGTGACGAGGAAGAGCACTCTCTCGCAGATGTTGGTTACGCGGTCTGCTATACGCTCCAGGTTATGCGCTACCCAAAGCAGGTGGGTGGCGCGGTCTATCGTGCTTGGGTCGGCCATCATAAAGGTCAGCAATTCGCGGTAGACTTGCTCGTAAAGCTGGTCTACCTCGTCATCGCGGGAAGCAATTCGCTGCGCCCCGACGACATCTCTCTCCACGAAAGCGTCCAGGCTGCCGCGCAGCATCTCGCAGGCGACGTCGGCCATGCGGGGTATGTCTATGAGCGGCTTCAGGGGCGGCTCATTGCTCACCAGGATCGAGATTTTGGCGATACCCGCCGCGTGGTCCGCCATGCGCTCCAGGTCTGTGATGATGTTCAGCACCGCCGCCAATATACGCAGGTCTGAAGCCATAGGCTGCTGTCGGGCGATAAGGAGCAGGCATTCCTCTTCTATCCCGAAGCGCTGCTGGTTGATCTTCCGGTCATCGTTGATTACTTTCTGGGCGAGCCTGGTATCGCGCGTCTTCAAGGAAGCTATAGCACGCTCGATAGCATTCTCCACCATACTCGACATCACCAGCAGCTCCTCTTGTAGCCTCTGTAACTCCTGGTGGAACTGGTCCCTGGGCATGATACGTTCTCCTGATGCGTGAGATTATCGTCTATCGTCTATCGTCTATCGTCTATCGTCTATCGTCCATCGTCCGTCGTCCATCGTCCGTATTATCCAAACCTTCCCGTAATGTAATCCTCGGTTCGCCTCTCTTTAGGGGTAGAGAATATCTCGGTTGAGGGGCCGAACTCTACTAATTGTCCGCGCGTCTTCTCATCGGAGAGCATGAAGCCGGTGTAGTCCGAGATGCGGGCCGCCTGTTGCATGTTGTGGGTGACGATCACGATAGTGTAGTTCTTCACGAGGTCGTGCATCAGGTCCTCGATCTTGAGAGTGGATATGGGGTCGAGAGCGGAGGCAGGCTCGTCCATCAGCAGCACGTCAGGTTGTAGCGCGATGGCGCGGGCGATGCAGAGGCGTTGCTGCTGGCCGCCCGAAAGGGCCAGCCCGCTTTTGTTCAGGTTGTCCTTTACCTCGTCCCACAGCGCCGCCTGGTGAAGCGACCATTCCACGAGGTCGTTGTAATTGCCTTTGTAGCCGTTTATCTTCGCCCCGTACAGGATGTTCTCCTTGATGGAGCGCGGGAATGGGTTGGGCTTCTGGAAGACCATGCCTACCCTGCGACGCACCTCTACCGGGTCAACTCCTCTACCGTATATGTCGTTCCCTTCCAGCAAGACACGCCCCTGCGTTCGCACCCCTTTGATAAGGTCGTTCATCCGGTTGATGGAGCGCAGCAGCGTGCTCTTCCCACAGCCGGAAGGTCCGATAATGGCCGTAATCTTGTTGCGCGGGAACTTGAGCGACACATCCGTGAGGGCGCGCGTCTGTCCGTACCAGAGGCTGAGGTCTTGCACCTCCACAACCACGTTCGTTTCGCCAATGTCGTGGTAAGTAGTCTGGCGCGATATGTCGCCCGCTGGGGCTGTGAGGTCCTGCATAGTCATTTTCGCTTCAGGGTCTAATGTAATCATCCAGTTAAGCTACCTTTCCGTCGCGGGGCGATGCGTGATGCGTAAATCCTAAAAACCTCTGCGAACTCTGCGTCTCTGCGGTGAAATATATCGTCCGTCGTCCAACTCAGTAACGCTTGCGCAGCCGCGAGCGCAGCAATATAGCGACGGAGTTCATCGTGAGCAACACCAAGAGCAGCACCACTATACCCGCCGCCGCGACGTCATGGAACTCGGCCTGGGGCTTCGACACCCAGTTGAAGAGGACGATGGGCAGCACGGTGAAGGTGTCCATCGGGTTGTTGGGCGTGAACAACACGAACGTCAGCGCGCCTATGGTGATGAGTGGCGCGGTCTCGCCGATGGCGCGGGATGCCGCCAGTATATTGCCCGTCAGTATTCCCGCGAAGGCGTTAGGCAGAACGTGGTGCCATACCGTCTGCCAGCGTGTCGCCCCTACAGCATAGGACGCGTCCCTGATGCTGGAAGGCACCGCCCGTATCGCCTCACGCGACGCCACGATGATAGTCGGCATCACGAGCAGGGCCATAGTGAGCGACCCCGCGATTACGCTCCGGTCAAGCGCGAACCACCGCACGAAGACTTGCAGCCCCAGCAGGCCGTAGATGATGGAGGGCACGCCCGCGAGGTTGGAGATATTCAGCTCGATGAACCTGTTCACTTTGGTGTCATGGGCATATTCCTCAAGGTAGATGGCGGACATCACGCCGAGCGGGAGTGAAATCAGGATGGTGAAGAACATCATGAACGCCGTGCCGTACAGAGCCGCTTTGATGCCCGCTTTGGCCGGGAAGCGCGAGTCGAAGCTCGTCAGGAACTGCCAGTCGAGCCAGGGCCACCCACGCGTGACGACATCAACGATGAGGATCACCAGCACACCCAGGCCAACCATGATACTCAAGATGCCGAGGCCGGTGAATATGAAGCCCCTGACCTTGCGAGCCGCCATGTTCGGCTTGAATATACGGCTGACGCCCGGCGCACCCCTTGGCCCCTTTTGCAGAGTAGTATCGCTAACGCTCATAAGTCCTTCGTCTCTCAACTATCATCACGCATTACGTTTCACGTTTCATCGTCCATCGTCTATCGTCTATCGCCCGTCGTCCGTCGTCCGTCGTCCGTCGTCAATCATAAACCTCACGGAACTTACGCACGAACCACTGGCTAAACGCGTTCATGATGAACGTCATCACAAACAGCGTAGCCCCTACAGCGAAGATAGTCTGGTAGGCCAGCGACCCGGCGGGAGTGTCACCCAGGCTCACCTGCACGATGTAGGAGGTCATGGTAGCCATCAACTCGGTAGGGTTGAAGCTGAAGTTGGGGTTCTGGCCTGCGGCGATAGCCACGATCATCGTCTCGCCCACAGCCCGCGACAGGCCAAGTATCACGGAGGCCACGATGCCCGATAGCGCTGCCGGGAAGACCACCTTGACCGCCACTTCAAACCGAGTCGAACCTAGCCCATACGCGCCCTCACGCAGAGCCATAGGCACCGAGGACATGGCATCCTCACTGAGCGAGGCTACCAGGGGAAGGATCATGATGCCCATTATCAAACCCGCGCTGAGAGCATTGTAAGTGGAGAGGGCGGGGATGAAGTTCTTCAAGAAGGGGGTAACGACCAGCAGCGCGAAGAAGCCGTACACCACTGTAGGCACACCCGCCAGTATCTCCAGCATCGGCTTGAGTATCTCACGCGTTCGGCGAGAGGCGAATTCGCTGAGGTATACAGCAGCCAGCAGACCGAGCGGCACAGCTATGAGCATGGCTATCATCGAGGTAGTGATGGTGGCCGAGACGAGCGCCCAGATGCCGAACTTCTGGTTCTCGAAGAGGGGCGTCCACTCGGTGCTACCCAGGAACTCGAAAAGTGAGACGTGCTGGAAGAACTGGAACGCCTCGGTAAAGAGGGCGATCACGATGCCCCCCGTCGTCAAGAGCGAAATCGCGGCTGCCCCGAAGAGGAGCGCACGCACTACACCCTCCCTTATGTCCCGGCTCGACTTCCTGCCAAGATTATCCCTATCGGGAAAGCTCCCCGGAAAACCCTGCGTCTTGATTACTTCCTGTGCCATACCTGCTCCAAAACAGAAATTTAGAACTAGCTCAGAACACGTGGGTGTTCTGAGCTAATTTGAGACGCTTACCGTGCGAGACCGCACTATCTACCCCGATACCTGATCAGTGTGGCACCTACCTCTGCACCATTAGGTAGCAAAGTTTCAACCCCTTCAACCTTCGCCGTGTTTTCAACACCGGAGTCCATTCATCTTGCCAGTAGCTAAAAAGACCACACGCTCGCAGATATTAGCCACTTGATGCGCAATCTCTTTGAGGTGGCCTATTACTTCCACCATATGTGTGGCACCCATAACGATGGACCTATGCCCGGCATCATTGCCGTTCCCCGGATCGCAGATTATTGAGCCTGAGTTCGCTGTAAATATGGTCGTATAAGCCGTCTATTCTCACGACTTCGGTAGCTACCTGCCTTGCTCTCTTGTCGTCCTGGCTGATGAAGGCTTCCATACTCTCGCATAGCATAGAGCCGACCAACTCGGACATATCATAGATGTCTTGTGGCGTATGGAAATACACTTCTTCTTGCACCATTATTACGCTGATGTTGGCAATTCCCTTAGCGTGATCTCCAATTAACTCTAAATGAGCTACGATGTCAGAAGGCGCTGTAATCCTACGAGCATCCGAAGCCATAGGTTGCTGCGTGATAATGAGATGCGCGCATGCTTCTTGGATGCCATAGCATTGATGATTCACCTTCTCATCATCAGACACGACATTCAGGGCCAGTTTAAGATCGCGTCTTACCAAGGAGCACATAGCGCGGTGTATGGCCGATTCAACCATAGAGGCCATCACCAATGTGCCTTCTTGTAACTGCTGTAATGCCATGTGAAATGGTTCCCTGGTCACGACCATTTCCTTTTCTCGCTCACAACTTGAGCGCTAATACCGCTGAGAGCGACTGAAGAACGAACGACGAGCAATATCCATTTAGTCGTCCATCCTTCAGCCAGTATTAGGTTACTGGGGCGGGCCGTGATAGCCGTTGGCTACCAATACAGTGATGGTAGCCAAAGATGACCGCTACCTCCCCAGATACCTATCCAGCGTCGCTCCTACCTCCGCGCCGTTGGGGAAAAGCGTTCCCAGCGTGCCGTCCTTGAAACGCTTGTCAATAGCCACGTACACCTCATCGGGCAGGGCTATATAGCCAACTTCCCTGGACTGGATCAACGGCGTGAAGCTCTTGCTGAGGTAGAAGTCCACGAACCCCTTGACCTCTGCCCGTGCCGCCACTTCTTTCTTTACGTAAAGGAAGAGTGGGCGCGAGAGTGGCTGGTAGGTGCCATCCTTCACGCTCTCTATCGATGGCGCTATGGCAGGCGCTTTATCGTTGGCCTTTACCGGCACTGCCTTGACCTTTTCTGCGTTCTCCACCACGTAGGCATAGCCAAAGTATCCCAGGGAACATTCGTCGCCCGCGACGCCTTGCACGAGCACGTTGTCGTCCTCGCTCGCCTGGTAGTCTCCCCTGCTGGACTTGGCTTTGCCCACAATCGCCTCGGTGAAGTAGTCGAAGGTGCCCGAGTCGGTGCCCGCCCCATAAAGCTTGAGCGGCTTGTCGGGGAAGCCAGCCCTTACCTGGTTCCAATTGGTGATCTTCTCCTGCGCCTCAGGCTCCCATATCTTCTTCAATTCAGCAACGGTCAGGTAGTCCACCCAGTCGTTCTTTGGGTTGACTACCACAGCCAGACCGTCGTAGGCGACGGGTAGCTCTATATATTCGATGTTCTTCGATTTGCAGACCTCAACTTCGCTGGGCGAGATCGGGCGCGAGGCATCCTGTATGTCGGTCTCACCCGCGCAGAACTTCTTGAAGCCGCCTCCCGTGCCCGATATGCCTACGGGTATGCGCGCGTTGGGCGCGTACTTGTTGAACTCCTCTGCCGCTGCCGCCGTGACAGGGTAGACCGTACTGGAGCCGTCTATCACTATCTGCCCGCTAAGCCCCTTCAATTCGTCGGCATTAGCTGGTGGCTGCACCTGAGGCGCGACGGGTATAGGCGTGCTGCCGCCCGATGGGGTAACCTGCGTTTGAGAGTTGCTCCCCGAGTCGCAGGCGCTCAGGATTGATAGGGCCAATATGCTTCCGATAACAAGAAGGCTAAATTTCTTATTTCCGTTTGATTTCAATGTTTCCTCCTAGATAATATCTGCTGCTTCTTCAATTCTAGCTCGGGCACGACAAAGCCCCAGCGCCGGGCAACTGCTGCTCGGTTGGGGCAAAAGTAACAATGACTTCTCATGGTCATACAACCATATTATGAGAGACACTTTTTATGTGGTGATTAGGGGAGTGTTAACGGAGTGTTAACGGATATGCTGAGATTACGCATTCAAACTATCTCGAAACCATGGACTAGCCATTGCTTAATGCTCTATAATCGTTTAAGTTGTGGCGACCTAGTTCTGACGACTTTCATCTGAGGTATAGCTCGTGTCACGTTGCTTTACACTCATCGATCGTGCACTTTGATCGTCATTAGAGTAAATAGGGTCACGTGGATCGTCTGGAACGCTGGTGTCCAGATCAAGCCCGATTGATGGCAATGGTTTGCCATCAATCATATCTTGGATCGAACGCTTATCCAAGTAAAGCATCTGACCTACCAGACCTGATTCTTTCAAACGACTATAGATCGCCGCCATCTTTCGCAAGCGTCCGCCTATCCCCAGGCGCACAATAATATTCAGGAACCGAGGAGAATCTTGTGGCTCTAAACTATCTGATTGGTTACTTACGAGAAGAAAGAAACGCCTTACTCCTATCCGCCTACCCACTGTTACGTATAGGGTTACGGCTAATGGTACCGAGATAATAAACATTGAAGCTGTTAAGAAAACTACCCCTTCAATAGAAGGGTAAACATCGAGTAACTGAGTAAATACAAAAAAGAAGGGGACGAAAAGCCAGAATTCAGGATTCAGTAAGAATGGGTGACGATAAAAACTAACCGACAACGGGAAGTTTGCAGGAGTTGGGATTTGCTTAAGCAAATCGACCATGAGGAGCATGGATCCGTAGCGGAATTCTGTGTGATGGGCAATTGTTAGCGCTTGTATATAAAGGTTGTTAGGCGTAAATTTCCGCTGATGCCAGCTTTGATTGGTCGGTACTTTATTCAGTATGAATTTCTGCCACGAAGGGCTTGCAGGGATATCCACAAGCCACGTTGCGACCGCCCGGGAACGTAATCCGCCTTCAGTAAGAAGCGTTGCCCAAGTCTCGGTTCGAACTCGGTGTCATCGAGTGCCTGCTGAACTATGAGACCAAAGAATGGTTTTTGATCCAAATTCGAGACGATAACGTCAGGAAAAGTATTTACAAGCTCCAAGCCGGTGAGTTGGGCTAGTCTAAAGGCTGCTGCTGCATCTTGACTTGCGTAGGAGGTAAGGAGCTTTTCCATGCTGTGCTTTTGAATCGCAAGCAAACTTCGGTAAAAACTCTCAAGATTCACGGCTAGTTCGGCAGAGCGCACATGAGCAGCACTTTGCTCCGCGTCTGTTACAACGGTATTGAAGAGATGTAAACTGCGAAGCCAGTCACTATCCCATTCGGTTTCAGGTTGGCTGAGTAGTAGGTCATGGGTACTCCGAACAAAGTCAGGCCACCCTGCATCACTGTAAAGCTTAGTTTCGAGAAATACACGCGCTGTAAGTCTCCAATCATCAATTTCTAACACGTCCCTCATAGCTGTAACGCGGTCCGGTCTCGCAAGCAACCCTGTAGCAAACGGAAGTACTTCAATAAGCCTACCATGCAGTTGCTCGTGAGGGCTACTCTTGAATTGCTTGTGCGCCATAACTAGACCATCCCAACCGCCTTTCCTTCCGCGCACGGCCTCAAATGCAGCTAAATACTCAGCAAACGTAAGATGAATGAAACGGAAGGTCTCGCCGGGGCGCTCTTCCATAATAAGTCCTGTATCCTTGGCGAGATCGTCGAAGACCACCTGTGCTTGGTCCAATTTACAACCGACCACATCGCTAACAACTTCCAAAGCTTTAGGCCAGCTAAGAGAATTTGCTGGCTGGCTTGGATCAAGTAGATGATCATGTGCCAAAATGCCAAGTATAGTTTCACGCTGCTCTCGCAGGGTAGTCCTAGCTGGAGCGGGTCCCACTTGGCGGGACCTCCTGAAGACGAGCAATTCTTGAGTAACCTTTGAGTAGAAATCGGTACGGGTCTCTGGTGCGATAGCTTCTCCACTCGCTGCCACCTCAGCAACGTACATAGATAATACCAAAGGATTGCTGCACATTTCTCTAAGCGTGGGCCGATCTGATAAGGAGTTGAATATTTCAGTTATCTTGCGTGCACGGTGCTCCCTAAAGGGCCATCTAGAAAGAAATTCGTAGATATCTGATGGAGAGAATGGCTTCAGATACAAACTTATAGGAAATGCATCACTATATGTTCCCCTTATTTGCTGCTGAAACTGCGTACGCATCGTTAACAAAATTGTGTTCTTATCGGACGTATTAGCGAGGATCTCACTGAGGCTTTCGATAGCCTTCCATACGCGCGGATAGCGCATGGTTGCGACTTCATCTAACCCGTCAAGAAGTACTAGAAGACCAGTACTCTTGCTGTAAGCGTCAAAAGCCTCACTCATCTTCAGCACACGAAACTCCTTAACTCGGCGCCGAAACTCCTCATAGAGCCAACTTCCTAAACTCTCGTCCTCAATATTGCCGGGAATCTCCAACTTACGTAGTTCAATCCAGATAGGAAGTCTACTGCGCCGAGGTTTTTCCAGCGCAGCCTTGCAAGTATCCCTAAGGAGGCGCTTAACCAATGAGGACTTACCTGAACCAGGATCTCCAGCCACAACTATCCGATTGCCAACGGATAAAAGGTCTTGATGTGTAAAAGCTCTCTGACTTCCACCCTTCTCGTCAGCAAACAATGGGACGTATACCTTATCTATTTCGAGGCTTATATTATGAGTGGAGGGAACTTGAAGAAACTGGCTGCTACCCTTTAGTAGAAGCGAGCAGTATTTCTTTAGTGTAAAGGTCGCCGCTAAAGAATGGTGGAACCGTGCAGCCACGTGATAGATTACGATATCAATCACGTGCGTAGCCCCAGCCTTCAAGCTATTTCGAATCAGCCTGCCCGAAAAATAGAGTACAGGTAAGATTACCACCGAAAGAAGGAAAGTGATAATTGCAGTAGGTAAATCTGGATGGGGGACCCACCAGGGATCTGACAGGGGCGTCGCGATAGGATTAGTAATAGTTCCTGTGGTGGTTATTGTGTCTGTAATAAAAGTAAGGGTCATGATTGTACTGGCCTGGAAGGGAACGTTACACCAAAAACCTAACATCTCAACCTCTGGTACGATAACTTAGTTAGGAACATAATATATACGCAAGCTGATAGATAGGTTCATACATACGACACCCTAACCAATCAACTATTGAGCACACTCTAGTATAAGAGCACAAGATGCAATACTAGCAAGTACCCAAAGTATAACAAAATGCTACCAACATAGTCAATATGCGCAGAGGTGATTATTGAAGAGCAGTTCACACCAGTGTGGCGTATTCAGGTATTTCATCAAGGTAAAGAGGCTTTGCTCTCTTCCGCTACGGGAAGGGTGAAGTAGAAGATGGAGCCTTCTCCATACTTGCTCTCAGCCCAAATCTGCCCTCCGTGCGCCTGCACTATATGCCTGGCGATGGCGAGACCGAGGCCGGTGCCACCTTCGCGCTCCCGACCATCGGGTCCACCCGTGCGGGCCTTGTCCACCTTGTAAAATCGCTCAAATATGCGAGGGAGGTCGTCGGGCGGGATGCCTGGACCCGTATCCTTGATGCTCACACGGAGCCACCCATCGTCACCAGGTTCTGCACGCAACGTTACCCGCCCGCCTGGGTGATTGAACTTGATGGCGTTGTGCAGAAGGTTGACCAGCACTTGCTCTACGCGGTCTGGGTCTGCATAGGCGGGCTGTAGAGAGGGCGCAACCTCCACGTCGAGGGCTATATTGGCTCGCTCAGCTTGGGCGCGCAGCCTGCCAGCAGCGCTCTCCAGCAAGTCCGATAAGTCAACCTCCTTGCGGTCAAGGGGCACTTCGCCAAACTCAATCCTCGATAGCTCCAATAGCTCGCGCACCAACTGGGTCAGGCCGTCTACCTCCACGTCTATGCGGCGCAGGAAGTCTTGCGTGGCCTCCGGGTCGTCCTTCACGGAGATCACAAGCGTCTCCACGAGCAGCTTGATGGAGGCAAGTGGCGTGCGTAGCTCGTGGCCGATGTTTGCTACAAAGTCGCGTCTTGCCCGCTCCAGCCTGTTTAGCTCGGTCACGTCCTGTAGGACGACCAAACCTGTAGGGCCGCGTTCCTCACCAGGCACAGCGGTCACTACGGCGGCCAGCTTGCGCTTTCCCACCTCCACTTCCAGCCTCTGCCGCCCTGCCTCCTGGGAGAGTGCGGCGCGTAGCGCATGGTGAAGTTCGTGGCTATGCGTTACCTCTATGAGCGAGCGGCCTGTGACCTTCTCAGGCGCGGTCTCAAACAACCGGCACGCTGCGGCGTTCGCCCCTACTATGTGGCCCTGGGCGTCCGTGATGAGGATACCGTCGTGCATATGAGCCAGCACCGCCGCCATCTGGTTGCGCTCAGAGGTGCGCTGCTCGATGGTATTGCTGAGCTGGTCAGCCATCGCGTTGAACTCACGTCCGAGGTCACCGATTTCGCCCCCCGTATGCGCGGCTCGTGTCGACAGGTCTCCCTTCCCAAAGCGGTATGCCACCTCGCGCAGCCCCGTGAGCGGACCAACTATGGAGCGAGCCAGTATCACCCCCAGCAGCGCTGCGGTGAGGCCGACGAAGAGGGCCGCGATGAGCAGATTTCGCCAGAGCGCGTCACGCGCCTGTTCTACCGATGTGAGAGGATATGCGACGCGAGCCACACCCACTACTCTACCAGGGTTCGATGGGTTAGTGATTGCCAATGCGACATAGAGCAGGCGGCGATTGACCGTCGCACTCAGTCGGCTGTCCATGCCCGGAGTTCCAGGGTGTGATAGCGCCTGCACGACTTCGGGCCGCCCGGCATGGTTTTCCAGGCGGGGCAGGTCAGCCAGCGCCTCGTCGGAGTCGCCTACCACCACGCCGTCGGGCCGTATGAGCGTTACTCTGGTCCCGAAAAGGGTAGCCAAGTCGTGCGCAAGTCGGCTCGTCTCGGTAACGGGCGCTGATGCGGCAAAAAGAGGAGCCGCGCTGTAAGCTACGGCGCGTGCCTGGTCAACAAGGCGGGCACGCAGCGCCTCCTCTTCTCGCCTCTCGAACTCCCCGCCAAACAATACGGCCAGGATGCCACCCGCTACAAGCACCAGCAGAGCGTAGCTGAGCGCGATACGTGTCCAGGTGCGTGAGAGCATGGTGGCTGTTACCGTGCGCCGAGGGAGGTGGCGGTGACAGGCTGGTTGAACTTGTACCCCACGCCGTATACGGTCTGGATAAGCTGCGGCTTTGAGGGGTCACGCTCCAATTTCGTACGCAGCCAGCGCACGTGAACGTCAACCGTGCGGCTACCCCCGATGAAGTCAAACCCCCACACGCTGTCGAGAAGCGACTCGCGTGAGAATACGTGCATGGGGTGTGCGGCCAGGAAGGCGAGCAGGTCGAACTCCTTCGGTTTTAGCTCTACAGGCTCACCGCCGCGGGTGACGCTACGTTGCGCCTGGTTGATCACCAGGTCATTCACGACGAGAGTGCTACCTGTATTCCGCTCGCCCGCACTGGCCCCTTTGTGAGCCTCCGCGCGTATCATCTCTGCGCGACGCAGCATCGCGCCCACACGCGCCAGTAGCTCGCGCAGGCCAAAGGGTTTGGTCAGGTAATCGTCCGCGCCAAGCTCCAGGCCAAGCACCTTATCGATCTCCTCTTCGCGGGCGGAGAGCATGAGGATCGGCACCGTAAGCTCCTTGCGAACGGCGCGGCATACGTCGAAGCCACTCATGCCGGGGAGCATAATGTCGAGGATGATCAGGTCGGGCCGCTCCGTATAGGCGAGACGTATCGCCTCGTTCCCGTCGGCGGCAACAAGCACGCGATAGCCCTGGCGACGCAGGTTATACTCCAGCATGTCGCGCAGGGTCTTCTCGTCGTCCACCACGAGGATAGTGGGGCGGTCTTGGGCCTCAGTGGTAGGTTGGCTCATGGGTAATCGTCGCCGCCAGCTTCAGAGCGTCTCAAGTTGCCTGGCCGAAAAGCTACAGTTCGGCTTCGATAGCGAAGTACTCCTGGCGACCGGAGACTATAAACTCGTCACTGCGGTCGTCACTGTTCTGGAACTCGGGGCTGGCGAAGAGCGAAGCTCGAAACTGCTCCCAGGCAGCAAGGCTTTCATGCACCCCTTCCAGGACGACCGTATCGAAATCACCACTCAGGTCTGTCAATACGCGGAACTTTCCCGGCGTTCTATCAGACATAGGCCGGTGGATTCTATCATAGCTGCCGCAACCTCTCCCCCTTTACCGAACCTGGCCTGGAAAATCATTCGTACCAAAATCATTCTCTTACCTCCGTTGCTGATGCCATGAATAGCCCTTGTATCCCTTCCTTGAGATGAGATGCGTGATGCACGATAGAGAAAGCTGTGCTGTGATCAGATAGCACGTATCCCATCATCCGAACCTCATTATACGGGATATATGTGCCACACATGTACTCTATTTCAGCATATCGCAATAGGCTCAGTCCCGCGCGGGAGCTTAACTTAGTTGGCACGCCCACTGGAAAATTGGTATAGTTGATGCCTATAACGACAGCAAGATTTGCAGAGACCTAACTCATGCGAGGTGCTGAATGTACTCAACGTTAGATGAGTTACACGCCCTAATAAGTGAAAGGCTTCATAACAGTTTCAGTCCAATCAGGGATATGCGAATACTGGTGGATGACCTGAGTATACCTGGTAGAATACAGGTGCTCATTAATGCAATCCTGTCCAACGAAGTACAACTGAGAGAAATCGCTTCGAAATCGTATACACACAATAATGGGTTTGACAAAATAACACTTTTGACGTCCGCGCACCCATCATACACGTTACGATTGCATATTTGGTGGCCAGACCAATTCCTAACAAATTCGGAACATATACATAATCATTCATGGGATTTTAGCTCTTCCCTACTGACTGGTGCATATTATTTTCAGACGTTTGAAGTTTCGGACATGGGCGATCAACTGTACCATTATCGATGCGGTTTTCCCGTAAAGGGAATGGGTTACAAGATGGACTATCTAGGTATATCCAGGGTTAGTCAGAGGTTTGATTGTGTTATGTTAGCTGGGGAGCTCTTATTCGCTTTCCTATGATACGTTGCACAAGATTCAAAATAAAAAAGGCTGTCTTACATCTACCATCTTCCTTCACGGTCCCTTTCTTAGAGATACATCAAGTCTCTTCTCCCGCGAACGTATTACTAACTCTGAAAATATTGTTTCGATACCTTTCAGAGCCGACGAACTTGCACAGAAGCTTCGGAATTATTTGTCGCTTTCGTCAGCCACTTGATGGTAAGACAAAGGACTATTCTTTAGAAAGAGATATCTAATGGGGATTTCAGATTTTCTTTCAAATCCATATCGTCGGAGGCAGATTTTTGTAGTGGGTGTGGTAACATTCATCGCATTGGCTGGCCTCAGATTTTTTATTGTGCCCTCATTCTTCGGATGGTCTACTCCAAATCTTGAAACCATTGTCAATTCGGTTCTCGACGGCTTTATTGTGGCATTAGTTTCGAGCGCAACTACTACGGTGCTAATTCTATTGTTGGTTCCATCAGTCAAACAAATGCCTGATATTACTGTCATCAATCCAGGCAAAGAACTAAAGAAATTGCTCAATGAGGATTTGACGGACACCAAGGAGTTTTGGTATCGAGGTCATACAGCCAAGTATACCCGGAGTGAAGTGTTACCGAAGCTTGCCAGCAAAGCGCGAATTGATAGAACAACAATTAACGTCTACATTATAATTTTGGATCCTGATAGCCATGGAGCTTGCCAGCTATTAGCGGACTTAGATAGTAACAGAAACCCAAGTATAAATACTCCTTCAAGAATTAAGTATATTCGGAAGGAGTTATTAGCGACCATATTATGTGCGTATTTGTGGAATGTGAAGGAGCCATTCTTAGACATATCTATTGGCCTTCACGACAAAGTCTCGTTGTTTCGCGTTGATTTGACTGGCAAGTCCGCGATAGTTACAAGATCAAGCCCACAAGATTGTGCAATTAGATACAGTGATCACAGTGATTTTTACAGATCTTTTGTGGAGGATCTAAGAGTTAGCTTCAAACAGGCCAAACAACTTCCGAAAAATATAGACCAACCTCTTGACCATGCAAGTCTCAATGCGGTAAATGCAAGAAGTATTCTCACCGAGTTGGGCCTTAACCTCTCTGGTTTCACTGAACCAGAATTGGCCGAGGTAGTTTCAACAGCTCTCGAGCCACGGAGCCCCTATTAACCGACTTGCCTTTTGGGCACCTGGCAACCAGCGCATTAGAGAGGTGGGAAGAAATCGGAACTTTCAGAGAGGTAAGTAATCAAGGGGTATAGCCCCTTGACGATCACTTTCCTCCCTGATATACTCATCGCAAGATTTAGTCTAGGCTAAATCACGCCCCGGCCTTTGGTGTCGTGATAGGATTCGAGCAGATGAGCAACGACGAAACCGCACCAATAGGAGTAACCGAGAACCAACCCCCCGTAGCCCCCGACGACGCCCCGGTGAGCGAGGCCGAGCAAGTGCGAGTGGGCGACGTTGGCACCGTTTCCGCCGCGCGGGAGGTGCTGCAAGGTGAAGGCAAAAGGCGCGGCGTGGCCCGTTTCCTCCCCTTCATGGGTCCGGCCTTCGTCGCATCTATCGCCTATATGGACCCCGGCAACTTCGCCACGAACATAGAGGGAGGAGCGAAGTACGGATACCTGCTCGTGTGGGTGATTGTCGCAAGCAACCTTATGGCTATGCTTATACAATCACTCTCGGCCAAGTTGGGCATAGCTACCGGCCTGAACCTGGCCGAAACGTGTCGTGAGCAGTTCCCCCGCCCTGTAACCTGGGGGATGTGGATTATCTCGGAGCTGGTCGCAATGGCGACCGACCTGGCGGAGTTCCTGGGCGCTGCCCTGGGATTCTATCTCCTCTTCCGCATAGACCTCCTCCCGGCAGCCATCATCACGGGCATCACTACCTTCATCATCCTGGCGTTGGAGCGGCGCGGGTTCCGGCCCCTCGAAGCAGTAATCACCGCTATGGTGGGCGTGATAGCGGTCTGTTACCTGATCGAGACGATATTGGACCGCCCCGATTGGGGGCTGATAGCCTTCCACGCCGTTACGCCCCAGTTCGCCGACACCGAGAGCGTGCTGCTCGCGGTTGGCATCCTGGGAGCTACCGTCATGCCCCACGTCATCTTCCTGCACTCCGCGCTCATGCAGAACCGTGTCGTGGTGAAAGACGAGGCGCAGAAGAAAAGGCTCTTCCGCTTCGAGCTGGTAGACGTGGGGATAGCGATGGGTTTGGCGGGGCTGATCAACGCCGCGATGCTCATAATGGCGGCCTCCACCTTCCACAGCAGCGGCGCGACCGAGATCGCGGGTATAGAGGACGCCTACAAGACCCTCACCCCGCTACTAGGCGGCGCTGCCAGCACCATCTTCGCCATCTCCCTTTTAGCATCGGGCCTCTCATCTTCGACGGTGGGGACGATGGCGGGGCAGGTTATCATGCAGGGCTACCTGCGGCGCAAAATCCCTGTGTGGGTGCGCAGGCTCGTGACAATGATACCTGCTCTCGTCGTAATAGCCCTGGGCTTCGACCCCACAGATACCCTCGTCCTCAGCCAGGTGATACTCAGCTTCGGCATACCCTTCGCCCTTATCCCCCTGGTGATGTTCACCCGCCGGAAAGACCTCATGGGCAGCCTGGTCAACCTGAGGGTGACGACTATTGTGGCGAGCGCGGTAGCCACCCTGATCGTGGCCCTCAACCTCTACCTGCTCTATGGAACCTTCTTTGGAGAATAAGCTATGAGCAGCCTCTTCAAACGTATCATGGTGCCGCTCGACGGCTCGCGTCTTGCAAAATCAGTTCTGCCCGTGGTCACTACATTCGCCCGGTGCCTCCAAGCCAAAGTGAGCCTGCTCCACATAATCGAGGAGCACGCCCCACAGACGATACATGGCTATCCCCACCTCACTTCCTCAGAGGAAGCTGAAAGGTATATAGCTAACATTGCCCAGGGCATGAACGGCGACGTCGAGGTAGAGCAGCACGTACATGGCACCGAGGAGCATGACGTGGCTCTCAGCATCGCCCGCCACGCGGAAGAGTTGGATGCTGATATGATAGCTCTCTGCACGCACGGGCGGAGCGGGCTGCGCAGGGTAGTCTCAGGGAGCATCGCGCAACAGGTGCTGAGGCATGTGCGGGTGCCCGTCATCCTTGCGCGACCCGACATGCGTGCCCCATCCAGCCTTGAAACGCTCATGGTCCCCCTCGACAGCAGCACCGGGGAGGGCGAAGTAGCAATTCCTATAGCCTCGGAGATCGCCAGGGTGTGCGGGGCGACCCTTCATGTCGTGAGCGTCGTGCCAACGGTCGGCACGCTTACGGGGGACGAGTTGGCAGCCGCCCGCCTTCTCCCTAATGCCACGGCCGCTACGCTGGACACGGAGGCCGATGCACAGGTGCGCCCCTATCTGGAGCGCCTGATACAACAGCTTGTATCTGAAGGGATCAACGCGCGGGGAGAGATACGGCGCGGAAATACTATCCAGGCCCTCCTCAAAGAGGCCAACCAGAACAAAGCCGATCTGATAGTGGTAGCTACCCATGGCCGTGCAGGGCTGGGTGCCCTCTTCATCGGGAGCATAGCAGCGGGCCTGGTCAGCAAGGTCAACCAGCCCCTGCTGTTGATACGTATCGCTGAATAGAATATGAAAAGGATCAAAAAGAGGCTCCGGCGCAACCGGAGCCTCTTCTTTGATGCTTTCAGAGGTCAATTATTGTTAGCGTTTGCCGGCCACGATACCGCGCCTGCTGCAAGGGCCAATGGGCAGACAGATGGCCTGTGTCCACCACTCCCTATAAGAAGAAATAACTTTAGTGTCGCGCAGGCGTCTGGCAGTTAGGGAAGAAGGTGTTGCTGACTATTTTGGAGGTTTGCCCCCTTGTTGCATTGTTATAGGGTCGGAAGTAAGGCAGGTTGGTAGTGCTACAGGGCTCTCCCGGCCCACCACATGGGTAGCCTTGCATCATTCCCCTGGACGATAATCTATGAACATAGTCGTAGAAGGTCGATCCAGGAGCTATATCTTCGAACTGCTGCGAACCCGGCGGTTCACTAAAGCCTGCCGCGTTGGACACAATCTTCGATATTTGTCCCCTCGTGGCATTATTCTTGGACGGAAGTAAGGCAGGTTACCTGAACTGCATGGCTCGCCGGGACCACCACAATCGTAGCCCGATATGAAACCTCTAGACCCAAGCCTCTGGACATAATCGTAGAATGTTGAGACCCAGAGACACGTCTTCGAACAACTGGAAGCCTGGTGGGTCGTTGAAGTTAGCCGCATTGCTGATGATCTTGGCAAGCTGCCCACGTGTTACGCTGCTGTCGGGCTTGAAAGTATTGTTGTCGTAGCCTGCCACTATGCCACGGCAGGCAAGGCACCTGATATAGACGTAAAAGGTTAAGTTTTCTGGCACGTCCGCAAACTGGATTGTGCATGATGTGGGCGTGGATGCGGGCGTTACACTGGAGGTGGGCGTCACACTGGAGGTGGAGGTGGGGGTCGGGCTAGGCGTAACGCTGGATGATGTGGGTGTGACTGTGGGTATGAAGGTGGGTGTCACGCTGGATGAGGAAGTGGGGGTCGGGCTAGGCGTGGGCAAATAACCAAGCTGTGCTGCTGCGTTCATAATCGCTGTTGCGATATCGGGCGCATAGTAAAAGTGAGTATCGTCCACCCTGGTACCTCCGAGTACGCGCACGTCGGCCCAGTAGTAGTCTTCCTGAGTGAAGAAGCCGTAAGGAGGCATAGGGCCTTCTGCATGATAACCAGGATATCCATTCCAGGATGTCTATTCCAGAACACAGGATAAGTCGCCAGCGCATTGGTACGACGCTGCATCCAGTTAGCCGATGCGCTGCCTGGATCACCATAGTTATCGACGGTGCCTGCCCCTGAGTGCCCGGCACCCGTAAAGCAATTTAGTGTGCGGTCGCCGGGAGTGCCGTTAATGGGGCTGCAAGTCCGACTCGGATTCGCAGTCACCACATATTGCAGGATATCCCATTCGGGTTCGCCACTTGGCGTGGCCGTGGGTGTAGCAGTCAGTGTGTCGAGATAACTGAGACGCTCCCTTGCATCAGCCTGGGCATGTGCCCCGGGAGCCGTACCCAAGGCAGCTCCCGCAGCTACCCAACCCAGCAGGCTCAGTAGCGCCACTTTAATTCCTATTACTAAGGAGTTGGGATTGCATTGCATAGCTACCTCCGCTGTTTATCGCTTGGAGCAAATGATATGCTAAGTCAGGGGTCTAAAGATAGCCGGAAACCCTACTTTGATTATACTACTGAGGCACGGAGGGGTCAAGAACCAATCGATTGCCAATCAGGCCACATTCCCACGGGTCACAGATTCAGATGGGCTGTGTGAGAGATAGTCTTACCGGCTACGGGCTACAACATAGTCAGCGATAGTCAGAGCTGTAACTTTGAAACTCCCGGTCCGAGGATGTGTAAAACCCTCTTGCAATTTGCGCGATTTTAAGCTACTTAACCTATGTAATGTGAAAAGTGCGCATAAATTGCAAGGGTTAACCGGTAATTATTAACCACCAGGGGACGTAATGCTAATGGGCAACGCGGGCAAGCTGCTCAAGACTTCGGAAGTGGCCCAGAGACTGGGCCTCGATATCGCCACCGTGGGGCGCTACATACGGGAGGGCATCCTCCCTGCCACCGCCACCGCGGGCGGCCATCATCGTGTCTACGAAGATGACCTTCACGCGTTCATGGCGGGCGTGACCCGCACCAAGAGCGACGGCGCGGTGGTGATAGCCCTGGCGAACCAGAAAGGTGGCGTCGGCAAGACCACCGCCACAGCCAACCTGGGCGTGCTGCTCTCCCAGATGGGGATGCGCGTCCTCCTGGTGGACCTCGACCCCCAGGGGCATCTGACATGGTCCCTCGGCCACAACCCCGATTCCCTCCCCCAGACCATATACGATGCCATGATTGGTGAGCGCGATTTCGACGCCACGCGGGTCATCCTCAAGACCGACTTCGGCGTAGACCTCGCCCCCAACAACATCGCCGCCAGCAACGCCGACCGCGAATTGAGCAACAAGCCAACCTGGGGCACCCGCCTTGCGAACGTCCTGCGCTCCGTGCGCGGCAACTACGACTACATCCTCCTCGACGCCGGGCCGAGCCTCAACAGCCTCACCGTCAACGCCCTGTACGCCGCCGACTACGTGCTGGTGCCCACGCAGCTTGAAGTGCTGTCGGTGAAGGGTTTGCAGCTCTTATTGGAGCGGATAGACGAAGCGCGAGCCGAAGCTAATCCCAGGTTGCAAATAGCGGGCGCGGTGGCGATGATGGTGCAGCAGGCTAACGCCTCCCGCGCTATGGACCAGTCATTACGCCAGGCGCTCGGCCAGCGCGGCATCCGCGCTTTCAACACAGTTATCAAGCGGAGCATCCAGTTCAGCGAGGCCGCCAACCAGCGCTCCGTCATGTCTACCCTCCACCCCCGTAGCGAGCACACAGCTTCTTATCGCCGCCTACTTGCTGAATTGCTGAAAGTGGTAGGTGGCCCCGGAGCCGGGCGCGTCGAGATGCTGGAGAAGCCGGAGGCTGTGGCTAGTGATGCGTAATGCGTGAGAGTATTGTGTATTGCCGATTACATGGTAGAATAGTTCAAAGAGCGAAGTCCAGGATACCATGACAGCTAATCCAAAATCCAAAATCCAAAATCCAAAATCCAAGAAAGCGATCAACCTCGACTTCCTTCAGGGTAGCGCTGGGCATACCGACCTGTCGGGGCTCTTCGCGAGCGCGGTGGCGACCGAGAGCGACGTTCGACAGGCCATCCCCATAAATATAGAGAAGCTGCTGAACAACCCTTATCAGCCGCGCAACCCCGCACGCGACGACAACATAGACGAATTGGCGGGGGTCATCAAGAGCCAGGGCTTCCAGGGTGTATTAGTAGCGCGACCAGATGAGGTAAATAAGGGCTTCTACCAGTTGACCGCCGGGCACAGGCGTAGAGAGGCCGCGAAACGCGCTGGTCTCACCACCCTGCCTGTCGTGGTTCGTGAGCTGAGCGACGAAGAGATGGTCACTCTCGCTATCACCGAGAACATCCAGCGCGAGGACCTCACCCCCCTGGAGGAGGGCAAGATTTACCTCCTCATGTCGGAGGAGATGGGCTACACGCATGAGCAGGTTGCCCGCGAGATCGGCAAGAAGCGGGGATATGTAGAAAACCGCATCCGCGTCGCCCGCGCGCCGAGAGACGTGCAGGCCCTCATTTTGGTCAAGCCTGACAGCCTCCGCGCCGTTGCTAATCTGATCAAGGTGAAAGACGAAGCGGACCGCGCTGAGATTATCCAGGGGATGCTGTCGGGCGACCTTACCGTCGAGGATCTCCCAGGCTACATAGCCGCGAAAGCGGCGATACGCCAGGGCGACAAGGCAATTGAAGCCGCAGGCAGGCTGCTGGGCAAGTCAAGGGAGGTCCTGGAGGCGGATGGTGAGGCCAGGGCTACCAGACCCGAAGCCCAGCAGCCACAGACTCTAGCTGGGGAAGCAGCAGAGCAAGAAGCGCTTGCTGAAACCCGTGCAACCTTCTTGCTGAACGGCAAAGAAGTAGAGAAAGATCCTCCCGACACTCAGCAGAGGTCGCTACAGCGAGCGTTGGCAACGCTGGTCGTGGACGACCGAGAGATTGAGGAGCGAGGTAAGGCAAGGATAGGCAGCGCCAAGCTCTCAACGATATTGCGCTACATGACCTCTTACAAAGAACAATCGGCAGACAGGGAGCGCATATCAGAACAGGAGCGCGCCACCCTCGCCCAAATCCGGGCGCTCGTCGAAGAAGTCTGCGGCACGTTCGGGGTTGGCAGCCCTGGACCGTCCGCGGGCAGAAAGCAGTAAGCAAAAGGCAGATTGCGGACTTTGGACCTTCGATGAAATTGTTGTCATGACAACAAAATGTGCTCTGGCAGGCGCGGAAATGTTGTCATGACAACAAAAACCAAATACGCAATCCAATTAGTAAACGGAGAAAAGTATCGAGCGATTAGCATCGCCACCAGAACGAATATAGGGTAGCGAAGCAAAATAAAAAACCCGGTTGTTGGCGCAACCAGGTTCTTGAAAGCTTCTGCTGCTACAGGCCCTCTGGCAGGAGGATCACGTAGCTCTTTGTGTTTGGCAAACATATTGTAGCATGGGATCGGCCTCCTGTCAAGTGGGCATGGAGGTTTTTGTATGCCCAATTTAAGAGACAACATGGCGGGGGGTAGCTCGAAGCAGAAGTCGGCTGGGCGGACGGACGACGGACGACGGACGACGGACGACGGACTGCATGGCAGGGGGAGGCAGGGTGGCAAGTCGGGGTCGAGCTTCGCGGCGCGCTTCGGGCGGATTATCCTTCAGCATGGCATCGCGGCCCTCCCCAGCGCCCTGTACCACTACCAGGGCAAGCTCGAATTGTCGGCCCAGCAAGTGTGGCTCGTATCGTACATCCTGTCGCACAAGTGGGACGAGGACCTCCCTTACCCCAGCCTCAAGAAGATGGCGAAGCGCACCACCCTGAGCCTCAGCCAGCTACAGCGCATCAAGAACAGCCTCTGCGAGATGGGCTACCTGACGGTCTACCCGCGCTTCAACGAGCGACTGGGCCAGGGAACAAATGCCTACGACTTCGCTGCCCTCTTCGACCGCATCGAGACCCTGCTAGGCGAAGACCCGGCCAACCCCAACCCCATCCGCGCCGAGGTCACCCCGCCCGACATGGTGGAGTTGAACGAGCTGGACTCCAGCTTCGTGGCTCGCTATGGGCGAGTGATAGCGCGGCATGGCGTCGCGGCGGTCCCCCATGCGATATTCACCCACCAGAAGGTGCTGAGCCTCACTGCCCAGCAGGTGTGGTTCGTATGCTACATATTCTCCTTCCAGTGGGATACAGCGCTGCCCTATCCGAGCATCCGCCGGATGTCCACCCAGACCGGCTACAGCACCGTGCAACTCCACAACATCAAGTCGGAGCTTGTCGAGGCGGGCTACTTGCGGCTGGTGCGGCGCATCAATATGGAGGGTGGACAGGACACCAACGCCTACGATTTCTCAGGGCTGCTGGAGGCTATCCGGGCGCATCTACAGCCCGACCCCGGCCCGCAGGGAAGTCCAACAGATACGCCAACACAGGAGCCATCCGCGCCTGCACTACCGCGCCGGAGGGGCCGCCACGTAAGGCCAGCCACCTCTATACCGGATAGCACACGATTAACTGGGGGGGATAGCTCTTCGTTATCTGGGGAGGCTAGCACTCAGTTTACCAGGGGGGGTCGCGCTAAGTTATCTGGAGGGGGTAGCAGTAAGTTTGCTGAGGGGGGTAGCGAAGAGTTTACGGCCAGGAATCGCAATGGATTATCTGCGCGGGATAGCTCACAGTTGTCTGAGGCGGGTAGCGCAGGGTTGGCTAAGCCTGGAAAACGAGCGCGGGCCGGGGGGACATCCTCTACTTATGCGCGGGGGATAGCGCGCGGCTTACACGAAGAAGAAACAGGTAAAGTAGAAACAAATGATACAGATGATTCGAATCATCTCTCCACAAAAAAAGTTGATGAGAACGGGAGCGAAGAGCGAACACCTCCACCATATTCTCCATATATCGCAGCAGTAATTACCGACTTCTCGGATGAGCTTAATGACTTCCGCTCATATAGTATCTAACGTGACTCAAGCGCTACGATTGTGGCAGGCATCCGGCCTGGGAGAGCAGGGCTTCACCGAGCTTTTATATGAGGCCAAGCGCCTTACCCGCGCGTACCAGGGGAAGCAGGGACTTGGCACTATCAATAACAAGATGGCATACTTCTTCAAGACGGTGCGAGACCTGTGCCGGTAACAGCCGAAGAGTTATGAAGCCTCTTTGCCTCAACCCAATGTGAGAGTCAATTCAATGGAAGATGCGGGGTCTAATCTTGCCCAACCGGCCAATGCTATTACCGGCCCTGCTAGCCGTTGGGAGCGTTTGATTCCCCTCACGATCCCGATGTTTGCCCTTGCAGTGCTAGGCATATTCTTTCTACCTGCCCACCCTAATATCGAGATTTACTTGCATCTATGGATGCTTGCCACCCTGGCTCTTTTCTTATTCCTGAGATTCCGCTTAATAAAGGCGCGTAACCCTGGCGGAGGGTGGGTGCGCAAGACGCGCGCGCTCACCGGATATCAGGTAGAAAGCTACCAGCCGGATGGCAGCCCCGTACTGAAGAAGGGTGCGCTTATATCCGAGCTTTTCCTGGGTATCGCAAGTACGATGGCGGCATTCGCTGAAGTGCAATTGTTGATCGGATCGATCAACCCTTACTTCATTGCCTCTTCTTCAACATCCGTCAATTTTAGAATGGCAGCCATTACCCTGATGATGGCACTTCTTTTCATAACTATATTCTCCGTAATGCTGCTCGTGCGGGAACGCCGCCCTGAAAGAATTATCGGGGGCAGACCCGCCTTCTATGGGACTTTGGGTATTTTTGCCATCCTGCTGGCTGCGGTCAGCTTCCTCGTATTTCAGGTGCCCAGGTACATATTTGTCGGCCCATCTGCGCCCTGGCCGGCGTTGTTCGCGTTCGCACAAGGTCAGGCTGAGCGAATAGATAAAGATGCCGTACTGCAGTCAGTCTCTGCCCGCCCGCCTTATGATCTGTCGGCTCCTTATAGCCCCAGGAACACACCATTTGAGCTGGACTTCAACTTCTATGGTATATGGGGGAAGAATATAAATATTGTCGTGCTTGACGTTGACCCGCCCAGGTTGTTATCTATTAGAAGCAGTTCATTCTATTATAGGTCACGGGGAGTAAGTGATGAATTGCGTGAATATAGAGAGCGCGCCTCTACAATCAAACTGTCGCCGCGAGAGGTGTACGCTTTAACGGAAGCGGAGGGATTGGAGTTCGGAAAGGAAGGGAACTCGACAGTTTCACCGCGTCTAAACTTGTATGTGCAGGACGATTTGCAGGCTTCAGTAGTGGTCCCTGCCGAGTGGACCATAACTTATACAGCTGACCAATCGCCAGGCTACCCCTGGCTTATTCTTCGTGTGGACGGAGCTACGGGGAAGGTAGTGGGGCGGCGATACGAGCCTGAGGATTTCGAGAAGCGTGCTACCCCCGTCCCTGTTGCCAGCCCGACTGTTACCCCTAAGGTCAAGGCGTTGAGTTGAGATATTACGAAAGATGAGCGAGCAAGAAGATAGTGTAATAGCGAACCACTGGTCCCATGCGGAGGCCGAGGGAATGCCGGACCTCGACCTCCTGGTTTACCAGTCGCGGTTGCTCGGCTCCAACTCGCGGCTCGTGCTGTGGGGTGGAGGGAACACCTCGCTGAAGATGCAGGAGGAGGACTTCAGGGGGAGACCTGCCTATGTCCTGCGGGTGAAGGGGAGTGGCTCCGACCTCAAGGCGGTCTCGCGGCGCGACTTCCCCGGCGTGCGCATGGACGACGTGCTACCCCTCATGGAGCGCGACGATATGAGCGACGAGGAGATGGTGGAATATCTCTCTCATACCCTGATGGACCCAAGCTCGCCGCGCCCATCCATAGAAACGCTCCTCCATGCCTTCGTGCCCGCCCGTAGCGTCGTACACAGCCACGCCGACGCAATCCTGGCGCTCACCAATAACGAGCGTTGCGACGAGCTTCTTGCGGAGGTCTTCGGTGATGAGCTTGCAATAATCCCTTATCGCCGCCCAGGCTTTCTCCTTTCGAAACAGGTAGGACTGGCAGTCCGCGAGCGGCCTGATATTAATGGAGTCATCCTGCTCAATCACGGCCTCATCACATGGCACGATGATCCTAGAGAGGCATACCGGCTACATATAGAGATGGTGGACCGGGCAGCGCGATATGCTGCAGAGTCCAAAGTCCAAAGTCCAGGGTCCAAAGTCGTCACAAGGCACAACTCACGCATCACGCATCACGCATCACGCATCACTCCCTGACCGCCAAGCAATAGCCGTCAAACTCGCTCCTATTCTGCGGGGTCTGCTTGGGAGGGAAAAGCGTGTAGTGGTGCATTTCGACGGGTCGGAGAAAGTGCGGCACTTCGTTTCTGGCGAGGTGGTGCCCCTTGAGCGGATGTCAGACGTGCTGGAAGCAGGCGCGGCTACGCCCGACCACATCCTCAATACCAAGCGCACTCCCCTCTGGATAGAGGCTGATGACCTCTCCTCCCCCACAGCTATAAGGGAAGCTGTGACTGAGGCATACGGTCGCTGGGTCGAAGGATATGTTGCGTATTATGCCAGGCACAACCGAGGAGAAGGGATGCTTCCCGCCGTGCCCAGGGTGGTGCTGGTGCGGGGTGTGGGGATGTTCTCGGTGGGCAAAGACCGCCGTGCAGTCACGATTTCGGGGGACATATCCCAACATACTATAGAAATTATTGCGGCTGCTGAACGGGTTGGTCGCTACCGCTCTCTCTCACATGAGGACGCATTCGCCGCCGAGTACTGGCCTCTTGAGCTATATAAGCTGACACTGGCTCCACCGGAGAAAAGCTTGAGCCGTCAGGTGGTATTGGTAACGGGAGCTGCGGGCGCTATAGGCGCGGGGATAGCCTGGCGGCTAGCCTCTGAGGGGGCACATGTGGTCTGCGCGGACCTCGACACGGAGAGGGCAGGGGCGCTCGCACAGGAGCTGAGTAAGGCCAACCCCAACAACCCCGCCTTACCTGTATATATGGACGTGACGGACGAAAGATCGGTCCGTGATGCATACGGGCAAGCGGTCCTTGAATATGGTGGCGTGGATGTGCTGGTGTCTAACGCGGGGATCGCAAAGAGCAGCCCATTGGACGAATTGACCCTGGCAGACTGGGAGCGCAGCCTGGCCGTGAATGCCACGGGCCATTTCCTTGTCGCCCGCGAGGCGCTCAAGATAATGAAGACACAGGGCACGGGGGGCAGCATGGTCTTCATCGCTACCAAAAACGTGCCCGCTCCGGGCAAGGACTTTGGCGCGTACAGCGCATCGAAAGCAGCCGAGGCGCAACTGGCCCGCGTGCTGGCGCTGGAGGGTGGGCCGCACGGCATCCGGTCGAACATCGTCAACCCGGATGCGGTATTTGCAGGCTCAGGTCTGTGGTCCCAGGAGGTCCGTGAGCAGCGCGCCCGCGCCCAGGGTATAGACCCGGACGATATTGAGGACTATTATCGCCAGCGCAACCTCTTACAGGCTGAGGTCACCGCCGCAGATGTTGCGGAAGCGGTCCTCTTCTACGCCTCCGACCGCTCGGCGAAGACCACCGGCAGCATGCTCCCCGTCGATGGCGGCCTGCGCGAGGCTTTCCCACGCTGACGCCTGCCCTCATTTGGCGCAGCTAACCCAGTCTCCATTATCTTGTGAAATATGGACGGCGACAAGAGAAAGATTATGCGCGACATATCCCAAAAGATATACAATTCAAGGTCTAGGTTTCACACGCCCAAATGGCTGTCCGGAGTTCTCCCTCTTGGCTAATATCCAGGACAAAATGGTCCAAAACACAATTGCGACAAGCGCAATAGTGGCACCCCACCACAGGATGTCGGATTTAGTCCAATTAAATAGTCTGATAGATTTGTCTACGGTGTCGATGTACGCTGCCGGAAGAAAAAAGATTCCTGCTCCCAGACTGAGTACGGCTGCTTGAAGCAGATGGGCACGCGCAAGCGTAGATTGTCGGGTCCAACGTATGAAGTTATCTCGTCTTATGAGCTGGTCTTCAATTCTATCCCCAACTGGAGACTGGTCAGCTATATAACCAAGATTTGTCAGGAAGGCAATGTACGCGGTACTGAAGGCAATAGCCAGTCCCAAGAAGAAGGTTGGCATCAGACCTTCAAGCTTTAGTATGGGACGAGTTTGCCCTACTTCCGAACCAAAAGTAAAAGCTAATATGGCTGCGTATGCAGTACTGATAGCACCTGATGCCTTTTGAATGAAGTCTGCCCGGTCATATGACTTCTCCAATTGCTGTTTGGCAACATCAAGATAAGCCTTGTGCACTGCTTCTGTTAACGCATAATCACTTACCCAGCCAGTCTTACGCACCTCCATGTTTGAAGCGTAGTCGGCTTTTTGGTTGTCCAGCCTTGCCTGAAATGCTGCCTTCTGCTGATCAAGCTGGGCGAGTTGTTGAGCTTTGATTATATCTAGTTCTGCCTGTCTTTCTGCCTTATCCCTCTCGAACTGATTTGTCTGACGAGCTTTGTCAAGGTCGAGAGCTGCCTGGATGTGCATTTTTTGGACATCCAACTTAGCTTGATAAAGCAGCTTGCCAATCTCGTCTTCGCTCACTGAGCTTCCTTATTAGCTAGCCAAAGCTACCTTTATCATCAAAGCAGATCCCCGTCATCTTCGGAGGGTAATGGGGTCGCGCGGTAGTACAGGGGCGAGGGGGGTTCAGGGAGGGGCGTACTCCATACAGGCGGATCATTAGGTGCGCCACCCGGCGGAATGGGACCGAAGTATCGAGACCCATTCGTATAGTGAGGGCGGTCGGTATGATGGATATGAGGCTCATACAGTTTACCATTCGTATGGACGAATTCAGAGACTGGAAAATAACTCAGTTCTGACTGACAAAAGATTTCTTTCAGTTCCGAGCTAGTTGGGTCCATGAACTCCTCCAAATCTGCAAATCGTGAATGTAAAGCGCGTATCTCATTCAATGACAATTATAGCAGAGCCAATGTTAAATTTCTGTTAAGTTGCCAATTGGATTGACACTCCAAATAAGGGGGAAAATTTACGGGTCCACTTCCCCTCCTAATGGAACGAAACGTGCTATATATAGCAATAACCTATAATGGCATTCTATTTATTGGCGCTAGAGTGGATTGCATGAATGTAGAGCAAGATGGCACTTTTCCGGTAATTGATGGGCATAATGACACACTCTTACGCCTCTTCCGGGCAGGGAGGGGCGAAGAGGGGAGCTTCTTCTCAGGGGGCGGCGGGGGGCAATTAGACCTGCCGCGCGCTCGCCAGGGTGGGTTCGGGGGCGGGTTCTTCGCCATCTTCGTCCCTCCAGACGACGCCGAGTCCCTTGCGGTGATTGCTGCCGCGGCTGAAGGCTCTCTGCCCCCCGCGCTTGAGTTGGGATATTCCCAGCAAGTTACTCTCGGGATGATGGCTTTGCTCTTCAGGTTGGAAGAGCAGAGTGCCGGACAGGTCAAGGTGGTGAGGACGGCTGACGAGCTATCTGAATGCCTACGGACGGGGGTATTGGCTACCATCCTTCATTTCGAGGGAGCGGAGGCTATAGACCCGGACCTGGACGCACTGGAGGTCTTTTACAGGGCAGGGTTGCGGTCGCTGGGCCTGGTCTGGAGCCGCCCCAACGTATTCGCCGAGGGTGTGCCCTTTATCATCCCCCATTCGCCCGACACCGGGCCGGGCCTGACGGAGCTGGGGCGCAACCTGGTGCGGGCCTGTAACCGCCTGGGCATCCTGGTTGACCTCTCTCACCTCAACGAGAAGGGCTTCTGGGATGTGGCTGACATTACCGATGCGCCTCTCGTCGCCACCCACTCCAACGCGCACGCCTTGTGCCCGATGACGCGTAACCTCACCGACAAGCAGCTTGCAGCCATCGCGGAGTCGGACGGGATGGTCGGCGTAAATTTTGGGACGGGCTTTCTCAGGGCGGATGGCAGGGGTGGTAATACCGCCATCCCCCTCGAGGCTATCGTGCGCCACGTTGACTACCTGGTGGAGCGTGTTGGGATCGACCGAGTAGGCTTTGGCTCCGATTTCGATGGCACCAACGTCCCCGATGAACTGGGCGACGTGGCTGGCTTGCCGAGGCTCATGGCGGCCTTGCGCTTAAGCGGCTATAATGATGACGCGCTACGGAAACTGGCGCATGAGAACTGGGTGCGGGTGCTGCGTAAGACGTGGAAAGCGTGAAAGGAGCTCTTTGCTATGGCTCAGCCATTCACTCCCCAAATTGTGTTCCCAGCCTTCTTCGATAGTGCGCATCTCGCCGATTTCAGCACCCTGACGGGCCTGGCCCCTGCCGTGTCAATAGTGGTCCTGGACGCCAATATTGGCAGTGTCAACCCACCCGACGTGAACGACCCCAGCATGCAAGCGACCTGGAGAGGTGTGGTCCAGGGCTACCAGGCCGCCGGGATGACGGTGCTGGGCTACATACCGACCAACAGCGGCGTAGGCGCGGCTCCCAACGTGCCGACCAGGGACGGCTCAGCTAGAGGCCCGGATATTACCAGAGACGATATATGTGGTGTCCCCGGCGACCCCACTCACCCCGGCTACATCAACCAGTGGTATACCCTGACCCCCACGATAGACGGCATTTTCTTCGATGAGGGGCCTGCTCCCTACAGATTTACGGGCGACCCCAATTCGACCACTATAGCCCAACCTGTCAGGAGCTTCTACCACGCCATTTACGACTGCGTCCTGGCGAAGCCCGTGCGCCCTGGCTCTCCCAACGCCAACCCGGTTGTTATGCTGAATGCTTCGGAATATACCGATAGCGACGGCTGGTGGATAATGGAGAACAATGCGCAATCCCAATTCAGGGCGTGCGATATCGCTCTCCTTTATGAGGGCACAAGCGCCAAATACGTCACCCCCTGCGATCCCGTAAACCCTGACGGTAGGATCCAGTATTGCCCTGGGCCGTGGTGGGGCAACTACCCCGCCGAGCGCATCGCGCACACCGTCCATAGCTGCCCCATCAGCGACCTGTGCCGGGTTGTGGCGTTGGGAAAGCAGCGAGGGGCGGGATATGTGTACGTCTTTGACGGCACGTCATCTGGCTACAACCGCCTCCCAACTTACTGGCGGGAGGAAGTGCTCGTGGTGACGTTGCGGGACAACAACGACATCTACGTTCGTGATTGGACCAACAGCCCCAGCTCCTTCGACCAGGGCCGCGAGCCTTCCAGCGGGGTCTTCTGGCGGACCAGTGACGTATGGAACCGCCTGAGCAGCACTCCTCCGGCAGGGGGCTTCTTCAATGCGAATGACCAGCCGTTGAGCGAAAGCCCGGAGCTGGACGCGCAAGGGAACAACATCAATTTTGCTTTTGCCCGCCTGCACCGCAAGCCATGTGGCGGGCAGATGTCCGTAAATGTAGATTTCTTGTGGGCTGACTTTGGCGCGGGCGGCACCTTCCGCTATGTCGGCCAGACGCGCCCATCTACCGCCGTTACCTTCAACGCCGGGGATTACCAGCGCATCAGCCCCGGCGTACAATGGGCGCTGCCCCCGACGATCTCTCCCCATATCTGCCTGGCTGTCGAGGTCTACACGCCGCAGGACCCCCTCAAGAACGGTAGTGTGAACGGCAACAGCACCAGCGTTGGAGGTAACCGCATCCCCCTGGATAACAACAAAGCCCAGCGTAACCTACAAGTGGTCAGGCTACCTGCCCCACCTTCTCCATCCGGTCCTCTGGGGCCTATGCGGGAGGAAGATTCCGTTTCGCACTACGCCCTCGTGCATAACGGGGATAAAAAAGCCCGTGACATACTCTTGAGGTATGAAGCTGAAGGGACCGGGCGACCTGTGGTGAACGTCCAGCAGCTTTAAAGCGAGCTTCCGTAGAAGTAGTTACTCTTCGTGGCCTCCAGGAGAGAAAGACTTTCAAGCCGCGTGACGAGATTATGCTGCCTCAAATGGGGCCGGGCGAGGGTCGCTGGGTAGGCTTCACTTTCCAGGTAGAGAAGGGGAAAGAAGGACAGCTTCTCCCCGTGACGTTTCATGAGATGGCCGACGGCAAAGTGGTAAATGGATTCACCATTGTCGGTCACCTTTCCCCCGTGGAGGAAGTGATACTGGATAATATCAACCTGCATGTAATAGAGCTAGGGCGGATAGCAGCAACGCCCAAATTCAACAAGATTCCAGGAGCGGCGGAAGAACGCAAGGCGGCTTTGACTCTCCTCATATCGTTGCGGAAAAGGGGGAGAGATATAGTGAGGGGGAGGGGAAGGAAGCCATCCGAGAGCCAGCAAGCTCTATACAAAGAGTACATTGAGTTCGTGCGCTCGCATTCGCGTCTCTGGGAGAAGATAGCCTCCGAGTTGGTCGCATCGCAGAGGGCAGGGGACCCATTTAGCGTGTTGAGCGCAGTCAAGCACCTGGCAAGCGCGGCGGAGTCTGGGGACATCGATCTCATCAGCCTCACGGCCTCCGCTCACACCCGGTTCCTCTACAAACTCGACCCTTTCCTTACTATGCTGCAAAGGCAGCCCAGGGCCTAGGATCTTCACAGAACCCTACAGGTCGGCATACGTCTCGCGGGGGCGGATCAGGCGGGCTTCGGTGCCTGTGACCAGCACTTCGGCTGGGCGAGGGCGGGCGTTGTACTGCGAGGACATGGAGAAGCCGTATGCTCCTGCTTGCCCAATAGCCAGTATATCGCCTGGGCGGACCGTGCCGAGCCGCCTGTCTCGCGCCAGCACGTCTGACGACTCGCACACCGGACCCACTATATCTATAGCAACTCCCGCTTCTACGTGCGCTTCTAATATAGGCCATACCGGATGATAAGCTCCGTAGAGCGCGGGGCGTAACAGGTCGTTCATGCCTGCGTCTACTATGGCAAGGCTTCTCGTGGCATCTTCGTGTCCGGTCCATTCTGTGATCTCCTTCAGGTAGGTGACCGTCGTGAGCAGCGCTCCGGCAGGGCCTACGATGAAGCGGCCAGGCTCCAGCACCAAGTCGAGCGTGCGCCCGGCCAGGAGGGAGCGTAGCCCGGCAGCTAACTCTTCCGGCCCTTCGGGTTCCTCACCGGGATGGTACGGTATCCCTAACCCGCCCCCTATATCAAGCTCGCGCAGGTGGATGCCCTCGCCAGCGAGGAGGTCCCACAGTTCCAGGAGGAGCGCGGTGGCGTCAATGACCGGCTGGATGCGGGGGAGTTGGGAGCCTATATGCGCGTGCAGGCCAACGGGCTGAATGGATGGCGTGGAGGCTGCCTTGCGTATGAGGGTGAGAGCCTCGGCTGGGCTGACGCCGAATTTGTTGGCTCGCGTGCCGGTGGTGATGTAAGGGTGGGTGTGCGCTTCCACGTCCGGGTTTACACGAATGGCTACGGGCGCGACCACTCCAAACGCGGTGGCTACCGAGGCGATTGCCTCTAGCTCGCCCGCCAATTCGACGTGGAAGGCGCGTACGCTCGCTACCAGCGCTTCCTCTATCTCCTGGCGCGTCTTGCCAACCCCGGCGAAGACGATACGCTCGCCCGGGAAGCCCATGCGGCGGGCAAGGTATATCTCCCCGCCCGATACCACGTCGGCTCCCGCGCCCCAGCTTGCGAGCATCCCGCCCAGTACGTGGTTAGCGTTCGCCTTGAGCGCATAGCAGATCAGCAGGTTGGAGCTTAGGTTGCTCAGACTTGCTTCCAGCCTGCGGTACTGTGCCTCCAATACGTGGGCGCTGTATACGTAGAGAGGTGTGCCGAAAGTCGCGGCAAGTGCGGTGGCTGGCACCTCTTCAACATGGAGCAGCCCGGAATGGTAGCGGAGCGCGCCCATTACGGTTGTTGGTGGCAAGTAGAATTCTCCTACGCGATACGGCCAGGGTTATGGGTGTCGAGGCACGATCATTCGCCGATGATTTGGGCGACGACTTCGCGCTGGCGTGGGCGTGTATCGAAGTCTACCAACACTATCTGCTGCCAGGTGCCGAGAGTTAGCTTCTTTGAAACGAAGGGCACGCTCAGCGACGGGCCGAGGAGCGCTGCCCTCACATGGCTATGACCGTTATCATCGTGCCAGCGGAGGTGATGCTGGTATTCCGCGTCGTGCGGAGCGATTAGCTCAAAAGCGTTACCCAGGTCGGCCACCGCCCCCGGCTCGTACTCGATGGTGGTAAGCCCTGCGGTCGAACCAACCGCGAAGAGCGTTACAACCCCATCAGCAAGCCCGGCCTCGCTGACCACCCCCTGCACCCGCTCGGTGATGTCGAGCGTATGGCCCCCGCCTCTTGTGCTTACATTGATCCTCTTGGTAATGACCATGCGTGCCTTCCGTTTGTTTTCCTCTATTATACGATGGTCGCACAGTGGTGTTGACGAAGATGGGGTTGTACGTCACGTCATGGCTCACAACAATTCTAAATAACACAGTATGGGAGCTACATATCCCATATAGATGGAGAATATAGATTCTATATAAAATCTCACACAAAATGGGCCAAGCCCGCAGCATATCACTACGTAATGTGAGCGACGAAGCTTAACAAGAACTTAATACAGTTTTGCTCGAAAGGGATAAAAATAGAGATTCGGCTGCGCCGAATCTCTATTTTTATCCCTTTCGAGATTAAGACTTTCAGGGCCTGGTGTCTGGTTGGCAGTTAGGGAAGAATGCACCTGCCACAATCTTCGAGGTCTGCCCCCTGGTGACGTTATTGTATGGCCGGAAGTAGGGACGATTCTGATCATCGCATGGCTCACCTTCTCCACCACAGGGGTAGCCACCCATTACGCCTCTCGACGCAAGGCGTTGTATCCATATGTAGAAGCCATCGCCCGGCAGTACGTCCGCGAATATCCGGTCCGGGGGTGTATCGGCGAAGCCTGCGGCGTTTGAGACAATCTTGGCAAGCTGCGCTCGCGTGGCGTTGTTGAAGGGGCGGAAGTATGGCCTGTCATCGAGGCCGCAAGGCTCGCCTTCTCCCCCGCATGGGTAGCCGCCCATGTGCCCCCTCCTCGACAGCCTGTTGATCCACTGGTAGAAGGTGTTGGAGGGGTCCACGTCCTCGTATATCTGTGGGTTGGGGTCTTCGTCGTAGCCTGCGCTGTTTGAGACGACCTTCGCTATCTGCCCGCGTGTAATGTCGTTTCCGGGCCTGAAGGTGCCGTCGGAGTATCCACTCAGCACCCCTTTGCACGCCAGGCACTGAACGAACGGGTAGAAGGTTGAGCCAGGTGGGACATCTGCGAATTCAATAGTACAAACTGTAGGTGTGGAGGTGGTGGGGGTCGCCGTCCAGGTCGAGGTAGCCGTCACGCCAGGTGAGGCTGCTTGCGTAGCGGTCCCGGCGACAGAAGTAGAAGTGCTTGTGGGCGGCGGGGTGGGAGTACGTGTCGGCGTCCCGGTTGGCTGCGGAGTGTCGCTTGGCCGGGCCGTCATAGGAGGCGTAGATGTGGCTATAGGAGTACGCGTTGACGTGCTCGACGGTGGTGCATTGGTGCTGCTGGGGAAAGCTGTCGGTGGCGGTGTAGAGGTGTTTGGTGGCGTCCCAGCCGCCTGTGGGGTGTCGGTTGGCAAGACCGTTACAGCGGGCGTCACAATGGCTGTAGAGGAGGCAGGAGCGATTGTAGGGGTGCGTGTTGGCGTACCTGTCGATGGTGGAGTGTTGGTGCTGCTGGGAATAGCTGTCGGTGACGAGGTGGTAGTAGCCAGCACGGTGGGCGTGCCCTGGGTTACAGTAGCCGTTGAGGTCACAACTTCGGATATCTTGCTTATGAAAACGTCATACGATCCACGATTGAAGCTCTGGTAGGCATTCACCACGGGAAAGTCCATCGACTCTGTGTCCCCTGCCAGGTAGATAGAGCCTTGTGTGTCTATGGTCATGGCGTGCCCGAACTCGTAGACGCTGGTGCCACCGAAGCGGCTGGAGAAGAGCAGATCAGTACCCGCCGTGTTGAACTTGGTCATGAATGCTCTCCCGTGGTTAGAGATGGGATTGCGCGTGGGGAAATTGGCGGAGTTGGTGCTGCCCCCAACGTACACCTGGCCCGCGCTATCTACCGCTATACCTTCTCCATCATCGGTGCCTGTGCCTCCCAGGTAGGTGGAGAAGACCAGGTCGTTCCCTGTAGCATTCAATTTGGAGACGAAGGCGTCCTGGAACCCACCTCCGTAGCTCGGTTGGAAGGGGTTGCGCGTGGGGAAGTTGGACGACATCGTTTCGCCCGCTACATACGCATTCCCGGCTGCGTCCACCGCGACGACCCATGCGACGTCGTTGGCCTGGATTTCCTGCCCCCAGCCGCCGAGGTAGGTGGAGTAACTGAGCGACTTGCCGTCGGCATTCAGCCTGGTAATGAAGGCATCGCTGCCTCCGTTGCTGTACCACTGGAAGGCGTTGAGCACCGGGAAATCGGTCGAGAAGGTGTAGCCGACCACGTATGCCCTGCCGAGGGCATCGATGGCTATGCCGTTGCCATAGTCAACCTCGCTCCCGCCAAGATAAGTGGAATAGGTGAGCGCCTGGCCGTTTGGCATGAAGCGTGTTACAAAGGCGTCGTTAGACCCCAACCGCGTTGGTTGGTAGGGGTTGTGCAGTGGGAAGTTGGCCGAATAGGTGGTGCCTGTCACAAACGCGCTGCCGTCCGTATCTACAGCCACCCTGTATCCATTGTCGGTGGCGCTCCCTCCGAGATAGGTAGAGTAGACGAGGGCCGAGCCGGTCGGGTCAAGCTTGGTCACGAAGGCATCGTTACCGAACCCGCCTATTGTCGGCTGGTAGGCGTTAAATACCGGGAAGTCGAATGAAGAGGTCTGCCCCGTTACGTAGGCGTTCCCCTGCTCGTCTACGGCTATGCTCTGTGCCTGATCCCAGTCGCTGCCCCCCAGGTAGGTAGAATAGACAAGGGCAGAACCCGAGGCGTTCAATTGCGTGACGAAGACATCATATGCGCCGCCGTTGTAAGTTGGATCGAGGGGGGTGCGGAGAGGAAAACTGGTGGAGTTCGTCCAACCCGTTACGTAAGCATTGCCGTTGCGGACGGCTATAGCCACGCACACATCAAAGCCAGAGCTACCCAGGTAGGTGGAGTAAGTAATAGTGGGATCGATGGTAAGCGCGTATGCTGGATTATAGGCTCCCAGTACAAAACTGATAGTGCCGTCGCCAGCTAGCTCGTATCGCACGTCCACCGGCGTCGAGATGCTATCTACCTCCTGCCAGGCTACCGGGGCCTCTTCTGTTAACTCTAAAGGCTGGCCGTCAGCGGCTCTTAGCTTTATGTGTAAGCGACCTTTATCGTCCAGGGTTGTGCTTTGCGCGCCCTCGTATCTCCACCTTATCTTAGAGGGATCGGCATGTGCGCTGATGACATATGTGCCCTTGAGATGGCCCCCCATACCCGAATAGTGCAGCCCGATACCAGGATAGAGGTTTTCATAGGCGATTGACGGGTAGGTTGCGATATTGGTATGCCATTTCGCCTTATCCTTCCCGCGTATGTAGTTGACCCTGCCAGGGAGGGCGTGTCCCTCGCTGGCGACCTGGGCTACGTCGGCACCGATGAATTGCAGACGCAACACGGAAGGTTCGCTTGGAGCCGGTGGCCTCGGTCCAGAGGCGGATGACGGCTGTGCGCTGAGCAATGATGGAAGCGCGCTCTTCCCGCTCGTGGTACCCGATTGCAGGGCGATCACTACCTCGGAATCGGTAAAGTAAAGGGTGCTCCCTGGCGCGTGGGCTATGAAACTCACGGATGGGTCCGTCTGACCTGTGTTCGGCTCAAAAGAGAGAGGTAGCGCAGCTATGTCGGGTGGCGTGACTGGCAGGGGTGGGCCAATTGGTCCTACCAGGTCTCTCCATACAGGCCAGAGCGCTGCGGCGGCGAGCAGGAGTGTCAGTATCGCAACGCCACGCCAGGGATGCCTACCCGTCCGCGAGTTGAATATCTTGCCTGGTATCACCTCTCGCCTCCCTACAATTGAACAATCGTGGCAGGGCAACTGACAGGCTGGTATGCAGTTCAGTTCGTGAGCATATTTTGTTCCTCGGTGCGTGCGTCGCAGGCGATTACCCGATTATCTTGGTTGCTCTTATCGCAAACAAAACCCTGAGTAGTGAGGGCCAGGTATGAACGTCGAGACCGGCTTATAGAGAGCGAGTTAAGCCGTCGCGGGTGAGGCTTCGCTAGCAACCTCAGGCTTGCGGCGCAGCCAGGGGAGCCAGGCTATTATCAAGGCGAGGGCTATCGTGGACATCCATGCTCCGAACATGAAGGTCGCGGGGGAGCTTGCCACGCCCCACAGCCACCCACCGATGACGTTCGCCGGGAGAGCGGCAAACCCTATCATACCATTGAACCAGCCAAGAGCCGTTCCGCGCGCCTCTTTGGGCACGAGGTCGGTGACGAATGCCTTTGCCACACCCTCCGTCGCAGCCGCATAGACGCCGTACAGCGCGAAGAGCACCCACGCCTGCCACCCCTGTGTCGCGAATGCCCACCCGACGTATACCAGGGCGAACGCACCGTAGCCGGTGATGAGGACCGGAATCCGGCCCCATTTATCGCTGAGCACGCCCAGAGGGGTTGCCAGGGCGGCGTACACGAGGTTGTACAGGAAGTATATGAGGGGCACTACGAGCACAGAGCTTTCAAGCTCCGCCGTCCTCAGAAAGATGAACGCATCTGAGGAGTTGCCCATGGCGAAGATTGCGGAGATCGCGGTGAACATCCAGAAGCGGGACCCTAACTCGGAGGCGCGGAAGTTCCTCTTAGGTATGCTCTTCTTTGTTTCGGCAGCTTCGGTGGGCATGGGCGTAGCTGTATCGGGCTTCGCGGCCCTATCGCGTGGCAAAAGGAAAATGGCAAGGACCGACAGCACGCCTGGAACTGCTGTCCATAGGAATACCGCTCGCAAGTCGCCACTCGATAGGAGAAGTATGAGGTAGGTGAGGACGGGGCCTACCGCCGCGCCAAGAGTGTCCATGCTGCGATGGAAACCAAATGCTTTACCCATGAACTGCCGGGGAGTCGAATCGGCCATCATCGCGTCACGAGGGCTGCCCCGCACACCCTTGCCTACCCGGTCGAGAAAGACCAGGAAGAGGGCTGAGGGCCATGTCGTCACGAATGCCAGGAACGGCTTGGCTCCATTCGCAACCCCATATCCAAAGAGGATGAGCGGCCAGCGCCTGCTCGGCCTATCTGAGAGCCGCCCTGCGACAATCTTGAGGAGGCTGGCAGTGCTCTCCGCAATCCCTTCGATGAGACCCGCGACTGCGAGTGGCGTGCGCAGGACCAGCACGAAGAAGAGTATGCGTATCGGCACAATCATCTCGCTGCTGATGTCGGTAAAGAAGCTCACAATCCCCAGAATAATCACGTTCCGAGATATTCCGGTCATGAGCTTTCCCCTGGGCTTGGGGTCAGGGGCAGGCTCCGGCTCAGGGGTGACAAGCGCGGCCTCAGGCTTGCTCGCCTGGGTATCCAGCAATGCGGCTTCTTCCCGGCCATCGTCTGTTGGCACTACATCTCGCGCCTTGTTTATGCCGCTGACGTCGCTCTCGCCAGCCGTCTCGCTCACGTTGCTCAAGGCTCGATCTCCACCTCTCCGCTTGGCGACTTGGGTATTGCCCGCGCCGCCCACCAAACTGCATCTATCTTGCCGTCGGGGGTAAAACGCTGTATGACGCGGTGCTGCCAATCGGCGACGTACAACCGTCCCTCCCTGTCCTCCGCCATCCCACCGAGGCCCTGGAACTGCCCAGGCTCATAGCCCTGCGACCCGATAGTACCGATAACCTTTTCTCCCGCAGGGTCGATGCGCAGAATTCTGGTTGCCCGCCCAGTCGTTCGCCAGGATTTCTCCATTCTTGCGGACCAGTATCCCCTGGTACGGTACTCTCAGCTGGCTGGGAGGAGGGGGGAGGGTGGCGGTGAGCATCTCTCCCGTGCTGATAATTATCTTGTTGAGCGCGTTCGGCTCCGTTACGAGGAGTTCACCCTTGCCATTGGGCGTGATGCCAAGCGGGGTGAATATCACTCTCGCCTCGTGCTGGACCTTCCCCGCGTGGTCGAGAATGAAAATCTGCCCCGAACCCGAAGCTAGATATAGGTGCTCGCCATCTGCGGCAATACACCCCTTGGTGGGGAGATAGTCTTTCGGCGCATCCATTCGAGCGGTGATCATCCCCTCGCGGTCGAAGCGCAGTATCTTCGGGCCTGTGGGATCGATCGTGTCAACCACATAGAGGTTGTCTTTTGGGTCGGTAGCGATACCGCAGAAATTGAGGACGTTGAGGGTCTGAGTTGCCGTGATTGGCGTCGCGGTTGGGAACAGGCTTATATTCGTCAGTGCCAGTTCTTCTACCATACCGTTTGGCAGTATGCCGGGGCCAGGCGTGGGGACCTGCGGAGCGCGGCTGGCTCTGATCACCCCTTGCGGGCTTCCCCCTTCATCGAACACCCATACGAGATTGCCGCTCGCGTCAGAGGCATAGACACGGCCCGTGCTGTCAACGGCCAGCCAGTAAGGGGTGAAGTTCGTGTAGGGCACGAAGACGTTCCACCCGAATAGTGCAGCGCCTGGTGGCCGGGCCTCCCCATAAGCCAAAGATGAACAAAGTTGGCAATGCGAAGGCGAAAAGGGCGCGACCTAGCCATCGCGGCGGGCGCATCAGGAACGCCCACGACCACCCCACAAGGAGGACCAATACGATACGCAGAGGCCATACGGCCACGATTGGGACGCTGAGACGCGTCGGTTGCGTGCTGACCTCGAGAGTGATGACGGCGAGGAGGACCGCCACTCCGATGTACATCATCAAGCGCCGCCGAGAGAAAATTCCCAACCAGATGAGCGATACACCGACGCTGTTGAGGATTATAGTCTCAATAGGACGGCGCTCGAATTGCAGGTAAACGGGGTCCAGCCAGGCGAGGATGATGGCGGCGACGGTGATGAAAAGCGGGGGGAGTATATGGTCCGCTAAGTCGGCGCTTTTTTCCGGCTCTATATTGGCCGTGAGAGGAGCGTCGCCGGAGGGAGGACTTTGCGAGTTATCGGAGGTTTGATCTTGTGCCATCAGGTCTGGAAGTGGCCTTTCAAGTGTTGAGCAAGATAGCCGCAATCGCGTCTCGCCGTTGAGTAGGCAGGCTCACAGTAGCGGATAGTGCCGCCAGGCAGAGAGGGACGTTTGAGTATACCGAATTGATGAGCAAGTGGCAATCCATATTAGTGTTCTTCTCGACGCTGCCATTCTTCCCACTCGGCATCGTGGCGGGCGCGACCCTCGGCGGTGATACGCCACATCCCCCGCCCGGTAAGCTCACTTTGCCCCGCAACCTGGAGCGCGCGCTGCGCGACCGATACGCGCTGCCCGAATTCGGCAGGTATCGGCTGTGGCACCTCAGGGAACCATCTCGCCACGAGCGGTATAGCGTCTACGCGGCTCAGCTCGCCGCCCGACGTGACAAATGCGTGGAGCAGAGGCATTTGCAAGCGCGACGCACCGGGGAGTCCCAACTTTCGCCGCGTTCCCGCCGTCGCCGGGGGAATATTCGATGGCATCAAGGCGCTGACCGGCGCGGCACCCGGCGGGGTCACGCTAACCGCGCCATCCTGTGAGACGAGGTAGACCGACACCCGCGCCGATGACAGGAACCAGCGCAGGCGCTGGATATAGCGTATGTAGCTTGCCATAGCGGGGAGCGCGAGAGCCAACTCAAGCTCTGGAGATGCGCCACGCCCGAGAGCTAGCTCAAGGACGGCCTGGGCAATCCAACCGCGAGCTGTAGCCTCAGGGCGCACAGTGCGAGGCTGGCCCTGCATCGAGCCACGCGTGTATAGTGGGCTGGGCCACCCTCGTACCGTAACCAGCCTTTGCACAGTGATATTCTCAAGGGTGCGCTCGGAGACGATTTCCAGACCCTGCTCAGTGCCACCAGGGTGCCCTGGACTGAGGATGGTAAAGCCCTCTTCGTCCCTCATATATTCAATTACCCGCTCCTGGACGTTCCCCTCCCAGAACCAATCCTGCTCGCGGCTCCATTCGCTATCCATTCGGACCTGACCTCCAGATGATTCTAGTCTTGTTTGGGAGGGTAGTTGGAATATTCTCAGCCTTATATAGTTTACTCTCGTTCGGAACCTCACTACGTGAGGTAAACAAGAAGAATATTTTCCGACCCAAAAAGAACAAATATGTTCTAAAATCGTGCCTAAATTGGCCTCCCGAACCTATTGACAGGGACCAAAAGGTGTGGTAGGGTAAGAGGGAAAGACAATAAGAGAGCCAATATCCTTAACTCCTTTCTTGGAACAATAAGCCGGTGGCCGCGCCGGCTTATTGCTTTTAACTCCCCATATAACATTGATCATAGTGGGGATAAGGAGCATCTCTTATCCTTTCTGTTTCCCCCACTCCGCGCCGGCGTTTGCCCAGTCGCGGTGACCCTCAACTCGGCGCTGGCAGTAGGCGTACAGGGCATCGAAGACAGGGAGCATCTTTTCAACCATCTCGTCATCACTCTTGGCCAGCGCGTTCATCCCCTTGGCGATTGCGCGCAGGCCCTCCCCCTCCTCTATTGACCCTGGCTCTTTGGTCTCTGCCCCTCGAACGATCTGCCCCATTAGCTCTAGCGCCGCGTTGCTGTCGTCCAGCCGGTATTCGGCGAGAAGCTCCTGGAAACTGGTACGCTCGCGGGTCCCAGGCTCCTCCGAAACGGTGTTGTGAAACGGGAGCGCTCCATCCTCTATGGCGTCGGACAACTCGTCCGCTTCTACGTAAGCAATGTCGGCCTTCGGATCGAGGTGCCGCTTGATGAGCCAGGCGCAGGCCGTGCGGTCCAAACGTACACCTTTACGTGTAACCCACTTCATCTCTATTTCCTCCCATACCTATCTACCCTTACTTTAGCATAACCACTACGATGTGCCCAGGCGAACCCATGAAAAGTATATTCTAACTTCGGAAAAGTATCTTCCAGCACGCAGAAGAATATGGCAAGTAATTAATCTTGTTATTGAGAATATTTAGGTTTTGATGGAAGATTATAACATATATGTCTAACAATGTAAATTTCTATTGACTCGCCTTAATTTTACTGCTATAATGCCCCTGCGTCCACACATCTTTTTCCGTCTTTATCCTCTCTCGTCTTTCGCCCGCCCGTGACACTCCTAGAAGGGAACCTTCGTTACTATGCCCCGAAGTCAATCTATACAGAGGAAATTTAGACCCCTTTCGCTGTTCGCGGTATTCCTTATGGTAGCTGCCGCCTGCGATAGCCCGCCTGCGACACCTTCTACCCCAATCCCCACACCAGCAACCACAGCTACCAGCGCTGGAGCCAGTTCACCCACAACCGCCACGCAAGGCGAGACCGCCACGGTCCCAATAGCCTCCTCGCCCACAGTGGCTAATTCACCCACGATGGCTGCCGGTCTGAGTGGCGAGCTTAGCTTCCTAGTCTTCGGGGAGCCTGCCGAGGCGAAGGCGTTCGTGGATGTCGCAAAGGGCTTCCAGGAGGCCAACCCTGACGTCAAAATCAACACGGAAGCCGTGCCCTCGCAACCTAACCACCTCCTCAAGCTCGCAACCGAGTTCGCCGCGGGAGACCCCCCTGACGTGTGGGTGATAGATTACCGCAGGTTTGGCCTCCTCCAGAACGCGGGCGTCGTCGAGGCCGCGCAGCCCTACCTCGATCAAAGCACCGTTATCAAGGCGAGCGATTTCTATACCAAGCCGCTCGAGCCTTTCACCTTAACGGCCAGCTACAGTGCGTGCCGATGAATATGTCGAGCCTGGAGGTCTATTACAACAAAGACCTCTTCGACAAGGCTAAAGTCCCTTACCCGAAGATGGGCTGGACGTGGGACGATTTTCTCGCCGCAGCCAAGGCTATAACGGCCCTCAGCACGCCCGACGAGAAGATATACGGGGTTGGCATAGACCCGCAGCTGATACGGCTCGCGCCCTTCGTCTGGCAGAATGGGGGGGACATCGTGGATAGCCTCACCAGTCCGACCCGCCTGACCCTCGATACCCCTGAAGCGAAGGAGGCATTCCAGTTCTTCGTTGACTTGCAGGCCAAGCACCACGTGGTCGCCAGCCAGATAGAGAACACGTCTGAGAAAGACCAGACGCGCTTCATGTTCAACACGCTGGGGATGTGGCTCCTGAGCAGGCGCGTCGTGCCCGCGCTACGCACGACGACCGGCTTCACCTGGGACGTTGCCCCGCTCCCCATGAAAAAGGTCCAGGCAGGGATACTCCATAGCGACGCGTATTGCATCTCCAAGGCGGCGAAGAACAAGGAGCTTGCCTGGAAGTTCGTGGAGTACGCGAACGGGCCGGTCGGGCAGGTGATAGCCGCCAAGACGGGGCGCACCGTGCCCTCTCTCAAGAGCGTCGCCCTCTCCCCTACGTACCTGGAGTCGGACAAGCCCCCCGCGAGCAGCCATATCTTCCTTGATATGGGTCCATACCTGCGCGCCACGCCGCAAACCGCCTCATGGCCCGACGTCGAGTTGCGCGCCAACGCCATCATCGAGCAGGCATTCTACGGCCACATGACTGTAGATGAGGCGATAAAGGAGCTAGAGACCCAGACGGCAGCAGATTTCAAATCCGAGCACTTTCCTGTAACCATCACAATACCCACACCTGTGCCCGGCAGGCACGGAGAAGACGATTGACGCTGATGCGTGAAACGTGAAACGTGAAACGTGAGGGCATTGCCTATTGCGTAACTTTGAACCTTGAACCTTGAACTTTGAACTTACTAAAGGAGGAAAGCAATGAGGAAAATCGTCTTACTGGCATTCGCCGCACTGCTGGCGCTTACCCTCGGGTCTGCGACGCGAAGCATGGCGAGCAACCTCGCCCAGGGCAAGGTGGTGCGCATCACCCTGATTGACGAGAATGGGTCGGGAGAGGACGGGTCGGCGCAGCTCACCGATATGGGTGACGGCACGGTCAAAGTTGAGCTTATCATGCTCAACGCGCCGGAGGGTGCCGAGCAGCCCGCCCATATCCACAAGGGGACCTGCACGACGCTCGACCCAGCACCCGCATTCCCGCTCGAAACTGTCAAAGAAGGGAAGTCCACAACTATCGTAAAGACGACCCTTGCCGATCTGACCAGCGAGAAGTACGCGATAAACGTGCACAAGTCTGCCGCAGAGGCAAGCGTATACGTCTCGTGTGGCAACCTCCCCAGCAGCCTGGCGGTGAGCGGCGGGACCCTCACGCTCGACCAGTCGCTGGAGCTTATGCACGACCAGGCGGAAGAGATCCTGGGGAATGCCAAAGCTAAGGAAGCAGACGCTTCCAAGAATGCCTATGACGCCTACCACGCGACCTTCGCGGCCCACGAGGACGAGATAAAGGCCAAGAACGCCGAGGCATGGGAACACCTCGAAGAGGCAATGCACGAAGTGCGCGACGCCGTCAACGCCGGCAAGTTTGACGAGGCTGAGAAGGCCGCCGAAGAGTCTGATCAGCGAAATCGAAGACGCGCAGAAGGAGATGGGCGGCTCAACCTCTAACGACGCCGGGCTTGAGAGTGCGCTCCAGAAGCTCCAGGCCGCCGCCGCTGACCTGGTGCGAGAGACTGGCAACAAGGATAAGGATGGCTCGCAGAAGGCTTATGACGATTATCACGCGGTCTTCGCGGCCAATGAAGCGGCAATCCAGGCTAAGGACAACGCGATCTGGCAAGGCCTGGAAGATAGAATGCACGAGGTGCGAGACGCCGTGAACGCTGGCAATCTCGAAAAAGCCAATGAAGCTTCCAAAGAGCTACAGGCTGACCTCGCTGAAGCCGATACCAAGCTGATGGGCGGTCAGGGCGGCAACTTACCTGCCGATGGGGCAGGCGATATTTTCTCGTTGCCCGTTAGCATTCTGGCCCTCTTCGCATTTGGTATGCTCCTGGCGGGCAGCCTTGTGCGCAAACAGGCTAGCAAATTGGAATAAGGAGATAGATAATGTCACGCGGAATGCACAAAATTTCGTCGGCTCTGGCCGTCTTGAGCCTCATAACCCTATCGATTAGCCCAGCAGTTGCGAAGCCTCCCCTACAGGCGGGAGGCTTCGCCCACGCTGCCTTCCAGCGCGTTTGGGAGCGCACTGATAAGCCTGTCAAAGATGGCACCGTGAAACGTACCTGGCTCTGGGGACCTCAGTCCAACACAGGGGGCTTGAATGAGCCAAACAAGGAATTGCCGGGCGGGCAGCGGCAGGTGCAGTATTTCGATAAGAGCCGCATGGAGATCAACAACCCCGCCGGCAACCCCAACGACCAATTCTTCGTCACTAACGGCCTTCTGACCGTCGAGCTAGTATCGGGCCTGATGCAGACGGGCGCGACCACCTTCCAGGAGCGCTATCCGGCGTGCATCAATGTCACCGGCGACCTAGGCGACAAGACCGCCCCGACCTATGCCTCCATGCAGAGGGTGAGCAATACCGGCATGGGAGACCACCCTGAGGCAAGCAAGGTCGGCCAGCAGGTAACGGCAACCATAAACAGCAGCGGTGACGTTGGCAACGATGCGTCAAAGTCGTCTGTGGCTGCGGGCAAGGTCGCCGCTTACGACGACGTTACCAAGCACAACATACCCGAAGCCTTCTGGACCTTCCTCAATTCCAGCGGGCAGGTATACGTCGGTGGCAGCATGACGAACGCCCGGCTGTCGGACCCGTGGTTCTACGCCAGTGGCCGCCCAATCAGCGAAGCTTACTGGGCCAAAGCCACTATCGCGGGCAAAGCAAGCCGAGGTGATGGTGCAGCTTTACGAGCGGCGCGCCCTCACATACGTCGCGAGCAACCCTGATGGCTTCAAAGTGGAGATGGCGAACATCGGCCAGCATTATTACGACTGGCGCTACAAGGACGCCGGGCGCTGCTCGCCCTGCGGCTTCGGGCGAGATCACCTTCCAGGTCTTTGGCGACCCGGCCGAGCTCGCCGTCTTCCAGGCCGTAGTCGCAGGCTACAAGGGCGTCAACCCGAACGTCAACGTAAACCTGGTGCATATCCCCGCGCAGGGCGACCACCTGACCAAGCTGGCGACCGACTTCGCGGCGGGCAATCCGGCGGACGTCTTCCTCATCAACTACCGGCGCTACGGCCAGTTCGCCGCCCAGGGCGTGCTTGAGCCACTCGGCGACTACCTGGCGAGAGCGTCACCCTGAAGGCAACCGACTACTACACCCAGTCGCTGAGCGCCTTCACCTACAACGGCACGCTCCAGTGCATCCCGCAGAACATCTCCAGCCTCACCGTCTACTACAACAAGGACCTCTTCGAGAAGTACAACGTGCCTCTGCCCAAGGCCGACTGGACGTGGGACGACTTCCTGGCCGGCGGCAAAGGCCTCGACGAAGGACACCAACGGCGACGGCAAGCCCGACATCTACGGCTTCGCGAGTGACCCCAGTTGATCCGCCTGGCTCCGTTCATCTGGTCAGAACGGCGGCGAGCTGGTGGACAACTACGACAAGCCGACCAAGCTGTTGCTTGACACGCCCGCCGCGAAGGAAGCGTTCCAGTGGTTCGTGGACCTCAACCTGGTGCACAAGGTCGCGCCCACGCAGGCAGAGTTCGCAATCGCACGCGGGTGGGGACCGGCTTCCTGGACGGCGACCTCGGTATGTGGCTCGCCAGCCGCGCCGACACGCCTACCTTCCGCACCATCAAGGACTTCACCTGGGACGTGGCCCCTATGCCTATGAAGAAGACCAAGGCCACCATCCTGCACAGCGACGCCTACTGCGTGGCCGCCCCGTCCAAGAACAAGGACGCGACCTGGGACTTCATCCAGTACGCCCTCGGTCCGCGCGGCCAGGTGGTCGCTGCCAAGCTGGGCCGTACCGTGCCCTCGCTCAAGAGCATAGCCAACTCGCCCGCCTTCCTCGACCCGACGCAGCCCCCGGCGAACAGCAAGGTGTATCTCGATGTGATCCCGACGATCACGCCGTGTGCCCATCCACTTCAGGTGGGGCGCTGTCGAAACCGCAGTCAACGCCGAAATAGAGCGCGCCTTCTATGGCACTGCCAGTGTTGACGAGGCAACCCAGGCGGCTATCCAGAAGGCGAACGCCGAGTTCGCCAAGACACCGTAAGACTAAGGGAAAAGGATAAAGGATAAAGGGGAGGTGACACTTCCCCTTTATCCTTTATCCTTTTTCCCTTATCCTTATAAAATGCGCTACCAGACCCAACTCAAGATAATGCTCGCCCCGTTCCTGGTCGGGCTTGTGTTGCTGGTAGCTCTCCCCGCTGCGGCGAGCCTCTCCGTTGCGTTCCTGAATTACTCCCCGTTGCGCCCGACCACCTTCACGTGGGTAGGGCTAGAGCAGTTTGCAAAGCTCAAGGAAGACCCCCTCTTCTGGACGGCCCTCGGCAATACGTTGCTCTACACTGCCATATCGGTGCCGCTCAGGATGGTAGGGGCTGTTGGGATGGCCCTTTTCCTTGAGAAGCGCCGGAAGGGGATAGGCTTCTACCGCTCCGCCGCCTACGTCCCAACCATCATCCCCGAAGTGGCCTACGCCCTCATGTGGCTGTGGATTTTCAATCCGCTCTTTGGGCCTCTCAGCCAGGTACTGAAAGCTTTCGGACTTCAGGAACAGACCTTGCTCCTCGACCCGGTGGGTGCGAAAGCCGCGATTATCACGATGGGCGTCTGGCAGATTGGCGAGGGGATAGTGATTTTGCTGGCGGCGCTGCGGGACATCTCACCAGACCTGTACGACGCTGCCCTGGTAGACGGCGCTAACTGGTGGGCACGCTTCCGTAAGCTCATCATGCCCCTTATCGCTCCGACCTTTCTACTGCTACTCTTCCGCACCACTATAGTGACCCTACAAGACAATTTTACGCCTGCTCTAATAGTCACAACGACCGATAGCGGCAATCCCGGCGGACCATATTACGCGACTTACTTCTTGCCTCAGAAGATTTATGTAGACGCCTTCCAGGACTTCCAGTTCAGCTATGGAGCCGCGATGATTTGGGTCCTTTACGCGATTGCGACGGTAACCATTTTCTTACAGTACATCACAACTCGCAAGTGGAGCACGGCCGCATATGACTAGGCGTGAGCGCGCTGACATGAGCTACCTGGAGCGGAGGCGTGGCATATCGCTCCGCAGGCTTGCGTGGCATGGGATTGCTATCTTCACCACGCTTCTTTTTCTCCTCCCTCTGGCCTCCATGTTCGTTGGCTCCTTGCGGAAGTCCGGCTCCCGCCACCCAGGGGGATTGAGTGGCTCCCCAACCCCATATCGTGGGATAACTACGGCCAGGTGTTCCAACTGGTGCCGATGGGCCGCTACATGATCAACACGCTGGTGGTCGAGCTGATGGCGGTGCCGGTCACTCTCCTGGTGGCTTCATGGGCAGGCTTCGCGCTATCGCAGTTACCTGCCAGGTTCTCTCGGCGCGTTATTACCGCTGCGCTTCTGATGCTCCTCCTCCCAGAAACTGCTCTCTGGGTGAGCCGCTTTATAGAGTTCAAGCTGGCCAACCTGCTCAATACGCCCTTCGCCCTTACAGCGACCAGCATCTTCGGGACAAGCCCCCTCTTCACGCTCATCTTCTACTGGACCTTCCGTCGCGTGCCGAACGAAACTTGGGAGGCGGCACGAGTTGACGGCGCGGGAGCGTTCAGAACGTGGTGGTCCCTGGGCGTGCCTGCGGCCAGGGCGGCGTTCGCGGCGGTGGGCGTGCTCACCTTCGTCTATTACTGGCGCGAGTTCCGTGAGCCGCTGCTCTATATACGCGATCTCGACAAATATACCCTCTCAGTAGGTCTGGCCTACCTGGAGCAGCTTGACCGCACAAACCTGCCTATACTGATGGCGGGGTCCGTCATCGCCACCATCCCAATCTTGATAATATTCCTGATAGCGCAGCCATTCTTCCTTGAGCCTGTCGAGCGCAAAGGGGTGCCCAAGGCTGAGCGCCAGCCGCAGGTCTGACCTGACCTCTTAATGCTCCTCTCTCTTCTGCCACTCGTTCCATTCGGCATCGTGGCGTGCGCGACCTTCTTCAGTGATCTTCCATATGCCGCGACCGCTCAACCCGCCCTGGACCGCCTCTTCTAAGGCCCATTGGGCGACAGCCGAAACAATTCCAACGCTGTGTCCTTGCCAAAGAGTTTATTCTGTGCTAGAATAATATTATTCTTAGATAATTGTGTCAAAAGAATATTCTAAAATGCTAGGAGAAAAACATATGGCTGCATCAACGACCGGTTCTACACTCACAACGAGCTCTCGCACAGTTCTCAGCAATACAGTCAAGTCCCTTGAGGATCTCGTCACCGAGGTCCGCGGCAACATCAACAACGTTGACGAACCCAAAGCACAGGCGTTGCTTGAGACCACAGCCGAAGTGCTGATAGGTCTGAAGAAGGCCTATCAGGATTACGAGGGGGGCGGGGAGAACGCCTGGCAGTAAGCCTACCTTCTCTATCGCAAAGACCTGAATAAACATGAGTCATCCCGAATTTCAGATTTACGCCTAACAAGCGTAAAATCCTAAGTTCAAAAACAATAAAAAAGAAGAAAATGGGCGGCGCAGCCGCCCATTTTCTTCTTTTTTATTGTTTTTGAAAGCCCTACCCCATGTGTGGGGAGGAATTGGGGGTGGGGCGGTGGAACCGCTGTAAGCATGAGTTAGGTACGGAACGTTAAATTTGGGATGACGTAATGTTTCACGTTTGTCATTCACCTGCATCAACATCGTGCAGATAATCATAGTAGATAACGGTCAGTGAGTAGCAATGGATACTATTGGCGACGCTGTCCATACTCTATCCGATGTGTAAAGCCAAAGAGTTTAGGCATAATCAGAAGCGGCGTAGAAATGCTTCCCACAATTCGCCAACAGTGTACCATACGCCTTGTGCGCACCACCGCGCATGAAAAAGCGGTAGAATTGTAGTTGGTCGGTTGCAACGTCAGGATGGGTTTGTGCGCACAAACCTGCCAATACTGATGGCGGGGTCCGCGATCGCCACCATCCCAATCTTGATAATCTTCCTGATAGCGCAGCCATTCTTCCTGGAGCCTGTCGAGCGCAAAGGGGTGTCCAAGGCTGAGAGCCAGCCGAAGACCTGACCTAACCTCTCCCCTAATGAATTGTTATAGGCTAAGAGACCGCAATTGTTCAACTCATGAGGTCGTTCCGCGATGCCAGATACCAACCTAGCAAACGAGGCCACCGGGGAACCTTTTGATGTTTCTGATCCCTCGGAGACATCGGAAGACTCGCACGCCTCCAATCCCAGCTATCACTTCGATATTTTATGCGGGCTACCATTTCTAAGCGATTGTATTGCAAGTCGAATTCTGAACGTAGGTCAGAACTTTCACCGTGGCAGCACTGCTCCGATCAAACTTATCATCGATGTACCTTATGGCTTTGCCTTTCACACTCTAGAGGTCCTTGCCCGCACAATACTCAAGACTCTCGACAGATACCGGATGCCGTAATTAATCGAGATATGATTGATGCTCGAATGATTCGCACAATTCCAGACGCTGAAGGTATATCATCTCAACAGTTGATTGTGATAACTTACAATCTTTGCCCCGAATACTGTGAAGACCTTTGGGATATGGAACCAGACATACTGCTAATTGCGCCAATAAGCGATTATGATTTTACATCTGCCATAGTCCGCGTGGCACAAGCAGGACAACAGGAGCGCCAGGAGAGGCAGTACCGGAATGTCCCTGGACGTATGACACCACTCAAGCCAACTGAGCGACAAATACTCTATTCTGTTGCTCGGAGGTGGAGCAACAGGGCTATAGCAGAGCGGCTTAACTCGACAGGAGAAGACTATCATAAACGCCCTGACACATGTTTATCGCAAGCTCAACCTTAGAAACCGTGCCGAAGCGATACTATATTATTGGGGGATAACTATTCAGGAGCAGGGTCCCCATTGACGAATACAAGCCTTAAAGTAAAGGGTAAATACCCTATAAACTCAGGGCATTACCCCCCTATTATAATAAGTAGATTTAGGGTACAGTAGATTAATTGGAGTGGTCGAAGCTCCTCACTCAGTGAAGATGGCATACAAAAGCCACGCAAGCTTTGACATACTTTCTCATGTAAGAAACAAAACCTCTTTGTAGAGGTCTATTATCTGCATGTCTGCAAATTGAATGGCATGACATATGGAGAACAGAAAGAGTACAGTCTGTTATATAGTGCTTGTAGACTGCCTTGTAAATCTTACATAACATAGTCAATATAACTCATGTCCCACAGCCAGGAGGCCAGAATGCGACCGATGATACGCCCGCACAAGAATACAGCCCTAATTCGAGGTTTACTCCTCGGTTCTATAGTTGCGCTTGCGATTTGTATAGTCTTAATCGGTGGAAATGGCGGGAAGGGGAGCCAAAGCCAGCAGTCCCAAAGTGTAGCTATGCAGGATCAGAATTCGGTAGAAGCTCCAGCTCCCGTGAGCACTAGCCCGGCGAATGTATCGCCTTCTCCTACCAGGCTTGTGATACCTACACCCACAATACATATCTGGCCGACACCTGACCCGGTAACTGATATAGCTACTTCAGCAATGAGTACGGCTTCTGAAGTCGGAGCAGGGGAAGAGAGCGCCGATTAACCGCCCCGAGGCGATCAGCCAATTCATCTGGGCACCTACCGGGGATAAGCTCCTTTACCTGACAACATCAGGGCGGCTTTATTGGTCTGATGCGGATGGTAGTAATGCTACCCTGCTCCAGGAGTATGACGAGATTTACAACCAGCTTGAGGAGCAGATGCCACTGACTAACACTTTACTTGTAAGGAATCTCGGTGAATTGCAAGCTAACGGTGAACGAGAACCCTCGCGTATGGATGTCATAAGATTTACACCTGGGCAAGCGCCAACTTTACAACAAGGCCCCAACCTGGCCCACGCGCCCATCCATCTTCGATGGTGGAGTCCCACCAGGGCAAGTGGCATCGCACATACTGGTTTTGATGGCGGCGACTTGCTGGTAACGGTAGATCAAGATGGGAATTTGGTCAGCGAATTAAATGTCCCATATATGCTCTCAGGCGCTGTGCGCCCAGGGGGTGAGTGGCTGGCCTACGCCACCAGCTATCAGGTTAGCAACCCCATTGACGGCTCCAGTCCTCAAACAGCGTACCTCCTGAATTTAACTACAGGACAGCGCCTACGGGTTACAGAACCAGGTAACGGGTCTGCTGTTGGAAGCTGGTCTCCAGATGGCAACTGGTTCTTAATGTCATCTAGCATAGGCGTAGCGCTGGTTAGTAACGACGGTCGGCAGTGGGTTACGATACCCAACGCGGATGCTACTGTTGACGCGGTTTGGAGTACTGATAGCAAATATCTGGCCTATGCTGTTATTCAAGGTCAGTCTCCGCATGGACATACAATCTCATCATGGACAGGCTCCGTACATATTGTGAATGTCCCTGCCAGAGAAGTGACTGTTATATCCTCAAGTGATGCTGTTGCTGACGGATCCATCGTCTGAAGCTAGCTTGGTGTGGCAACCCAAGTGGTCAAGGGATGGAAGCCTTGTGAGTTTCTTATCCTTCAACTCAGAGTGTCCTAGTACATGCTCGCAGTCTCGACCCGGCGATCATAAATATGGCACCTAATAAGAGCAAGTAAGAGTAAACATAGACACCTATTGGGTGAAGACCGCAATGCGAGAGTGCAGATTGCACATCGAGCAGGTTGCATTGCTCTCAGTCAGAATATGAACCGAACTCTTCAGAACAGCAGGAAAGGAAGAATAGCTATGATCATCACGGCCGAGGCCATTAAGACAGAAGCGACTCTGGATCACTCTAGCGATCATGATTGCTTGTGTACCGTTTTTGCAAAGCATGTCACTAACCCCTAGCGCTATGGCGCAAGGTCCGCAAGACAAAGCTGCCCCCTCTCAAGAAAGCTCACCTCTCAAACCCATCGAGGTCCAAATATCAGGTGACAAGGCTTCCAATATTGCCGAGGTCCAGCTTTCGGCTAACGCTGAAGATTCTGAGCTTACAGATGTGGTATCCCCAGAGAGTTTTGCCATCGGCACGCAGGAGTTAAGTAATTTTTACTTCTATATTGACGCCGGCGACAACGCCGCAGGTGGACCTCCTAGTCCTGCAGGTTGTAACGATAGAGGCACAGGACCGCATTGGGGGATTGTAGAAGGTGATATAACCTGGGATGTGGCTTCGTCATTGAAAAGCCTACTAATCATACATGGCGTTCCCCAATCTCACATCTTTATGTCTCGACCTACAGCAACTAAGTATGTGACGCTCGAGAACCGGGTGGATGGTACAGATCCTGGAGGCACATGTACCACCTATGGCAACAACCGGGCCTATATAGACAACGGCAGCCTAGCAGATAACTGGCGCTTCCTCTCCATCCATTTCAACTGCTGTGTATCAATCCACGAAGATGAAAAGGTAGAAGTTTTCCGTAAGAGGGATGTTACCAATCTATTGGCGGATGATTTCGCAGAGAATGTCGCTTGGCAGCTAAATCGACCACATGACCATGGTGCTCCACCGCTTTCGGGCGATTGGACCAACCCTGGAGACCCTTACGTCGTAAGGAAGTCATATCCATGGCAGAACAATCAGTTGGAACAGTCATATAACATCCTAGCTGAGGGCGGCTACATTAGCGAGTTGGCCTTTAACCAGTGGATACAGAGCGCCGCTAATAAGCAAGCACTTGCTTATGCATATTATAGGGGTCTAACAGACTTCTTTGTAGTCGGTAAAAAGGATACAATTCGAGAGAGGATGGAGTCATGTTCGAAGACTACCGGCAGAATGTCTTGCATAGTAGGGATCCGGGCGTGCCATTTGATAACGGCGGTGGTTACTATGTCCATCAATATGGAAGCGCGCCGGCGCTAACCCAGGAGTTTACCTCGCCATCGGGCACTAAGGGTTCCATCCTGAAACCGTTAAGTGGAGGCTCCGCATATTATGTGCGCGACCCCATATGGTCAACTTATATTCAGAAGCAAGGCCCTTATGATATTGGCCCTGGCCTCCCCGTAGGCGAAGAGCACCCAATTGCTTCCCTTACGCGCCGATCATGTACAGGGTGCCAGATTTACACTTATAACCAGGTCTCTAACTTTGAGCGCGGAGCCATACTCTGGAACTCATATGAAGGAGGAATAACTCCGAGCTATGACCAGCACGCCAATCTCATAGCTAACTGTGCCGCGACCGGCATAAACGATGTAACATTCGGCAGCTACTTGCAAGGTATGGTGGGGCGGTTTGCATTAGGGACTGATAGTGACACGAAGCTGGGTGATCCAAACAGTACCAACAGGTACTTGGGTGGGTATACGGACGCAGAGTGCATGTATCTACTCCCGCTACAAGGGCACAGATAGTTCAGAGCCTTGTATGGGCTGAAGCCTTCCCCAATGCCACTGGAGGCTCAGTAGGGTTCGCCGATGTTCAGAACCATTGGTCGAGACCCTGGATAAGCATTGCACCCCTACACTACATAGCATTCGGCTATCCTTGCGAACTCGACCCAAATGAGCTGTGTGATGATCAGAACCGTCCCTACTTCCGTCCCAATAACAACGCCACACGTGGGCAGTTTGCGAAGATGGAAACTAAAGCTCGTGGTTGGCTGTCAATAACGCCAACGCCAACACGAAGCAGCGAGAGGTGCGGGTCTCCTGGACCGGACGCTGGTGGCTTCAACTCATTCCAAGATGTTTGCTACCGATTCCTATCTGCGGGGGTCTGGGTAACTAACGAGTTTTATACCTGGGCGGAAACAGTGAAAGCTCATAACGCCATTGACGGCTATTTATGTGGCGAGGACTTAGAACCATGCGGGGAGACCAGTTACCCATACTTCAGGCCAGGTAATAACGTCACCCGAGGCCAGATGAGCAAGGTCATAGATAAAGCTCTGACCAACGACGGCTTCCCACACCAGGCGTGCTGGACGGATGATTTACCTGGCAAGTGATACTCGGGGAATAGTCTGATTACGAGGCTAAGAGTTAAGTTTATGAGCCTCCTTCATTTGTCCTGCATATAAACGCCAGTAAGCGCAGTGTTCACCACAACATAGTACAATAAGGAGTACAATAAGAAGGTTAGATGAAGAATAAGGTTTAGAAGATGAAGAATTCTCATAATGTGGAAGCCATATGAATGGGCTCTACCGCTTCATAAGTCCTTAATTCTGGGGGTGTTGCTTGCTTCGAGCGTGCTATTATGGCCGCCAGGATCATCAAGTATCTCGGAGGCTCGCACAGTCGTATTAGCCAGACTAGAGAGCACACCTTCGCTGAGGCTTACGGAACTCGAGAGTAGCTGGACACAGAGTCCTCTCATGCCTGCGATCCCGAAAAAGCGACGGGTAGCTTATTGTCCACGGAAACTGTGAGGTCTACATCAACGGCTACTTTGCCCAACACGGCCAACTCACCTGCTATTACACCTACGGCAGAATGTGTACCATGGCGCATTGTGTCAGGTTCGAATCCAGGTATCCTTACCAACTGGCTTTTCGGCGTCACCACCGTTGCTAACGATGATGCCTGGGCAGTGGGGTCCTACTGGGGCCTGGGATCGGGTCAAACCCTGACCCTTCACTTGGAAGGGGGAATATGGAACCATGTTCCCAGTCCCAATGGTGAGGATAATAATGTGCTTTACGGGGTTGAGGCAGTTACATCTACTGACGTATGGACTGTGGGATATTATGGCCCACCACGTCAAGAGCATATGCTAATCTTGCATTGGGACGGCAAAAGCTGGGCACAAGTAGCTGCTCCAGTCACAAATAGTGTTGATTATTTATTCGACGTTGAGGCCATCTCTTCTGAAGATGTATGGGCAGTAGGGTATTCGGACACTTCAGACGGCTCTACCACTTTGATCGTCCACTGGGATGGCATTCGCTGGAGTGTAGTACCAGGTCCGAACTCGAACAAGCATAACCACTTAACTTCAATAGCTGCCGTCTCAGCAAAGGATATTTGGGCTGTGGGTGGTACGCTCAGCCCAAGTAACGTACTGGAAATAGTGATATTGCATTGGAATGGCAGCGAATGGACACAGACCCCAAGTCCCAACCCTGGCGATTTTTTCAATGTTCTTCAGAGTGTAGCAAGCATATTACCTGACGACGTCTGGGCTGTGGGCTACTACGGGTTGAACTCCTCATCTACATCGACCCTTATCCTACATTGGGATGGGATTAGCTGGCAAATAACCCCCAGTCCAAATATAGACACGTATGATAATCACCTTTATGGGGTGGCACCGATTTCTCCTAATAGTATATGGGCTGTAGGGGCTTATGGAACGGCCGCGGGCCAGGAGGAGCGTGTACTTACTCTTCATTGGGACGGAAGCCAATGGAGAGTAGAGAGCAATCCGAATGTTGGCACCCAACAAAACAGGCTGTACGACGTAGCAGTTACCCCAGGAGGTGAATTATGGGCCGTTGGGTATCTTAGCAACCCGGGCATTCCGGGCGCAGTTCGCACTCTTCTAGAACGCCACATCGACCCTTGTACGCCGTGCACTATCACCTTCAGCGATGTGCTACCAACAGATTACTACCTCGAAGGAGTGCAATACCTTTATTGCCGCTCAATAATCTCTGGCTACTCAGACAACACATTCCGACCATATAACAACACGACGCGCGGGCAGTTATCCAAAATAGTGGTACTGGCAGAGAATTGGCCTATCTATATCCCGGCAGGCCCCACCTTCTCGGCATGTGCCACAGGAGAACCCATTTTATACATATGTCGAGACTGCCCACCACCACGGGGTAGTCTCCGGGTACAACGATAGTACGTTTCACCCAAGCGAGGACGTTACTCGAGGGCAGGCGAGCAAGATGGTAGTGCTGGCAAGAGGCTGGCAGATAGATATCAAGGGTGGGCCTCATTTTTTGGACGTGACCGAAGAGCATGTATTTTACCGGTACGTAGAGACAGCTTACAACCACTACGTAATATCCGGTTACGATGACCATACATTCAGGCCTGCCGCGAACGCCACGAGGGGTCAGCTGGCGAAAGTTGTTTTCAAGGCAATTACGCAACCAGCTCACTGACTCAATCACGATGAACGGTACCGCGCGGGCATCTTTCTATATTGAATAGTAGAACGTTGTCTTGATTATGTTCATACCTCAATTAATCAGTTTTGGTGATGCGCGATTATGAGTTATGGGCGAAAATTCATTCATAGCAACAGCCTTCGGATTGGCTGCATACTATTTGACCCCTCTAGTATCATACACCTCTGGTCGAACACGGCAAAGTTGTCGCAACGCAGTCCGCGAATATATACACGCCATGTTTGATTATAACTTACCATTTCACGTATGGTTGAGGCAGCGCCGTAAAACCCTGGACATGACACAGGAGGGTTTAGCAGAGTGTGTCGGCTGCTCCAAAGGAGCTATCCAGAAGATCGAAACCAAAGAGCGTCGCCCCTCCAAGCAGATTGCCCAACGACTGGCCCTTTGTTCGCATGTACCCCCTGAAGAAGAGAGAGATTTTGTTCGCTTTGCGCGCACAAGCGCCGTATTGAGTGAGCAAATTCTGCCTGGCGGCAGCCCTATAATATCTACCCAGTCTTGTCGGCGAGGCTGACAACGAGTACAGACCGCGTGCCAGACGTAATATCTGTGGGTACCATGGTTCTTCCACTTGCAGACGCTTCAATTCTTTCCACTGTAGCGTGCTCCAGCCCGATGCCCATCAACGGGCCGCGCAACAGCCGTATCCCTAGAAGCAGACACAGCATCTACGAGCCTGACGAATGGCTAGAGGCTTGGCGCACCATACGAACGTCATCCACGAATTTGACGCTTCCTTCCACCAGCTTCGTGGGGAGACAGATGGAACTAACACAAATCCATACGCTCTTACGTGATGACGGGTTGCGCTTACGGAAATTTAGTAGGCGCACCTGGTGTAGGTAAAACACGCCTTGCCCAGCAGTCAGCAGTGGGACTGCTGAAGGATTTTCCTGATGGGGTATTTTTCGTAGATTTGGCTCCGGTC
>CAWEQU010000015.1:0-46698 GCA_963811305.1 uncultured Chloroflexia bacterium | reverse complement strand
CAGTTTGGAGGCGATCCGGCTCATATACCGCATCTCGTCGAAGGTCCATTTGTTCAGGAGGCCCCTGGGGGTGTAATCTGCCTTATCGTCAAGCAGCGGGCCATCTGATTGCAGGAAATGCGACAGGTAGGCGAGGAGCAGACGATAGCGCAGGTTAAAGAGGTTGGCCCATTGGAGCGAAAGCGGGTGGGTGATACGCCCTGCCTCCTCCTCGGCGTCAACGCCCTCATACGTTCCAACGCCGGGGTCAACCGGCACACGGTAAGCCGGCTCCCAGTCGCTAGGCTCAGGGAACTCGCGATACATCGCCAGGAAGCGCTCGTAGTGTGAAGGCGAGTCGTCGGGATCGGCAGGCTCGTCCAGGCCCTCTCCCTGCTCGGCAAGCTCCTCAATAGCGTGCAGAGCCAGCGCACGGTTGCTGACTTCCGGCACGAGTACCGAAGCCGAGCCACCCCACGTATCGTAGCGAGCCTGGTGCGTGGCGGCTTCGAGCACGAAGTCGTCGTCGGAAAGGCCAGGCTCGGCGTCAGCACGGCTATTATTGGGATCGGGTGGAGTAAAGAGCTGCATGAGGCGGGCGTAGATGGCCCCCACCTGGTTTACCTGCATGGTGCTCGCGCTGGCGGCCCTGGTGATGATCTCCTTGATCTCGTCCGGCGGGTCGGGCATATAAGGCATCTCGGCTACCACGTACTTGGCGAGCGACGCCCTGCTCAACGGTTCCAGCCTGAAGCGAAAGGGATAGAGGTGGCTTCGGAACGGGTAGTCCTCTCGCTCCAGGTTGATCGGGCCGCCTATCAACCTGAGCAGGTTCTGAACGGTGATCAGGTGGCCCATCTCCTCCCTGGCGATCCCCAGCAAGGTCCGCTTCCAGGACTTCACCTTCGCGGCATGCTCCTCCGGCACATCCCTGGCCGCTTTGACCGAATAGGCGGCATACAGGTATTGGACGAGCAGGGCGTGCTCCACCTCGGCTCCGGTGTGTAGCAGGAACACCGCCTCGTCACGTGGGGAGAGGGGCGGATCGTGCGCCGGTATATCGAAGGCGGACGGAGAATAGGGGCCTGGGGGCGTCCAGCGCAGGTGCTTTTGTTTTTGTCGGCTTGGCATAAGCAACTGGGAAACTGCAAGGCTAGAAGAGCATATAACCTAAGAAGAGCGGTTATACGCAATAGCTCTGCTATCTTCGCAGATTCGAAAGCTTGAAAAGAGGCTGTTAGGGACCGACCACTAGCTCGCCGCGTCGTATGATATTGCTGTCTCGGGTCGGCGGCGCTGGCGGAAGCGGTATCAGGGTCACTCTAGCCCGGATCTCGTCCGGCCTTATGATTCCGGGGTCTTCATCCAGGATGCTGCTGGGCACCGTGCGCTCATGCGATTGCACAAAGGCGACTTGTGAGGTCGTGAAGACTACGACGCCATCCCAAATCGTGCCGCCAGGGATCAGCTCGCTTTGACCGTCTTCCCCAGGCCCGGTGTCGACTCCGACAAGTTGGACGAGCTTGCGATACGCCTGCTCATGTTCGCCATCGTGCTGAGTAGCAGAGAGCGTGTAACTGACTCTGACAAGCGCGGAGCCGGAGTTTTCAAAGATCCGCAAGCGTACGTCACTGATGGATGCCATGTTAAGCTCCTGTGGCCTTCTCTGGTTGATTGGATTTTGGTTCCGACAATAATGTGCCGAGGGCCAGACTTGACGAACAAGGGCTATCCTGGTTTAGGGTGGGATGTTCAGGCACAAGTAAGATACCTAAGCATACCCTACTGAGGCCCGATATGCTAGCCCATTCTAGTGAATGGTTACAACGTGGTTACAATTTCGTAGTTCAATGTTCTTTCGGGAAAGCTACTACTGACCTTCCCATTCCATACTAACGAAAGATGTGCACAAACTTATTGACAGGCTATCTAGGTACGTGCTACTATTGCTAGGTACAGCAAGTGCTGTCAGAGTGCTATAGGTACTCTTCAAATACATGGGCCTTAGTGCCCACCGAGGACCCAAGCGGTCGTACAGGAGAAATCCGTATGCCGCAGGGGTGTGGCAACAAAAGACTTAGCGCGCCAAGAGCGCCGCATTCGGCCAAGAGAGCGTCAAGAACGCCGCCGAGAAACGGTCCTCTTGGCGTGAAAAATAGCTCCAATAACTACCGTAACAATCTAACCGCAAAAACCGAAAATCCAGCAAATGACCCACTTGAGGTGGTCGAGCACTACCGGGAGCAATCCTGCGTAACTCGACCACCTTTTGCTTTAACCCACAGGGGGCGATATATGGGACAGTGGTGGATAAACATCTTGACAGTACAAGTAGCATCATGCTATGCTATTTATGCACAACTAGGACCAAGTAGCACTAATACAAGGGTCCTACGCACACAAATTAATAGCACCGAGCGCCTCTCATTATTGAGTATCCAGAGCGCCCTTGCAGTTTGGAGACAAGCTGCGATGGGCGCTCATCACGTTTAACACGCATCCAATAGACGAGCCGCTTTTGTTGGCATGATGGGATGGACGAGATAGGGAACCGTGGTACAGCAAAGCAGAAAGGAGCAATACAGTGGAGAGTAACGGAACGGCATTGCATAAGGCGACACAGGTCGAGGATCTACCATTATGGCTAACCGTAAAGGAGGTCCAATCGGTACTTCGCTTAGGAAAAGTGACTGTACTTGACCTCTTGAACAATAACAAACTACCTGGGCAACGTGTCGGACGCCAGTGGCGAATCAGTAGGAATGCGCTCGCTACGTTTATGGAGGGTACGTCGTGGGCAAAGTAGCAGCCCCAGGTAAGCATGGCGGCGACCTGGGGCTTAGAACTAAATATGGAGGGCAACGTGATTGCTCAGCAAGTAGATTATGCCCATGATCCGGCTCTAGCAGTAGATGAGCCTGGCAGTTGAAAGCGATCCTTTTGCGGTTGTATGGGTGACCTGGACGCAAGAAAAGACAAGGCGCTATGTCCAGAGGGCCGTATCTAAGTTCTGGCAAGAGGGCAACATATACGAGATGCGCCAGATTGATGCAGAGGGCCGGATAACAAGCGGCTACTATGACGACGTGCAAGCGTTCGCCAGGGACGCAGCAGCGAGCGATGGCAAGCGCAATGTCTACTGGATACCTAACCCTCTGAGGCCGGATATAGCGGCGGACTATAAAGCACCGCTCAATCGCCTACGTGACAAGGCATACCCTGCCACAAGGGATGCCGACGTTTTGCATCGTTGCATACTCCTCGTGGATATTGATCCGATCCGACCGGATGGGCTAAGTGACTACTGCGCGAGCCATGCGGAGCACTGTGAGGCGCTTGCATTGCAGGGCCGCATTGCTAGTCACCTTGCGGGCGCGGGATGGGATACGCCGCTCTATGAGATGGACAGTGGCAACGGTGCATACATCTTGATCCCGGTCGATATGCCAAACGATGATATGACCAGGGAACTATTCAAGGCTTGCCTCGTGGCGCTCGCGCAAGACTTCGATTGTAAAGCTGCCCACGTTGACACATCCACATATAACGCGGCGCGGCTGGTAAGAGTGCCGGGCTTGCTCAATTGTAAGGTAGCATGGCCAGGGCGCGAGCGGCGGCGGGCGTTCTTGACAGTATGGCCTAAAGAGGCGCGAGCATGAATACCGTATCATCTGAATTACTGCGAAAACTTGCTGGGCAGGTAACGCCGCCGCCTCCACGCGAACCTGTACCGACAGCGCCGCCGCAAGGCAAGCGCACTGATAACGAGCGGGCACTAGATGAAGCCTGGGCGAATGCGGGTATAGATGCTGAGATAGCAGATTTAAAGGCCACGCGAGCGGACAGCTACAATCGCAATAACCAATTGAATGAATCAGCCTTTGCGATAGGGCAGATAATCCACTATGTGCCCTGGCGAGCGTGGGAGGCCAAACAAGAATTAGCGAGCGTAGCGAGAGGGATCGGCTTACGTGATAGCGAGATAGACCGGACCATACAGAGTGGCTGGGGTGATGGAGAGCGGGAACCTAGATATAGACCACAACATGAACGTGTGTATATGCCTCAGCGCGAGCATATTAGACCTGATTCTGATTGAACACGAGATACACCGCGAAAAAAGCGAAAAAAGCGAAAGACGTACTGCCGGGGCTACTGTCGGCAACGTCACAAGGCCGGACGGATGGCCTGCGCCGCCTGATAGAGCGGCCTATGCGGGGCTGATTGGCGAATTGCTGGATATGGTCGAGCCGAACACCGAAGCCGATCCGGTTGCTATCGCTATCAACTTTCTCGCGGCATTTGGCTGATCCGTTGGTAATAGGCCACATTACATTGTAGGCGCTACTCGGCACCCTGGGCGCATATTCCCGGTGCTGGTGGGAAAATCCTCTATAGGGCGCAAAGGCGAAAGCCAGTCAATAGTCCGCGCTTTATTCGAGAGGGCCGATCCGACCTGGGCACAAAATTGCCAGCATAGCGGCGTAGGTTCTGGTGAGGCGATCATATGGGCTATACGAGATCCCATTGTGAAAAAGGAAGCGCGTAGGAGTAAGGATGCGCTCACTACTTACGAGGAAGTGATAGAGGATCACGGCGTACCAGACAAGCGGCTTTTCGTACAAGAGCCGGAATTGGCGCGATTGCTCCAAACGTCTAACCGCCAGGGCAGCACAATCAGCGCAGTTATCCGCGATGCGTGGGATAGAGACACCCTGCAAACACTGACTCGCAGCTCCGCCGCAAAAGCGACCGGGGCGCACGTTGTAATCACCGGACACATTACGCCAAAGGAATTAGGGCGCGAGCTTACGACTACCGACGCGGCGAACGGCTTTGCTAATCGCTTCCTATGGATTGCTACCACGCGCGCCCGCCTCTTGCCTGATCCTGAGCCGTTTATAGGTACGGCGGTCGAGGCGATTGCAACAAAGCTATCGCGGGCGCTGGGGATCGCCGCCGCAAGGGGGCAAATGGAGCGCGACGATCAGGCTACGGAATTGTGGCGCGAGTGCTACCTGACGCTCGCAAGAGAGCAGGATGGGCTATTAGGAAGCATCTTAGCAAGGGCAGCGCCGCAGGTGCTTAGATTGTCTCTCCTGTACGCTCTGATAGACGGCGATGCTATGATTCCGCCGGCCACACCTTGAGTTCGGCGCTGGCAATGTGGAGATATTGCGAACGCTCGGCAGAGTACATTTTCGGCGGTGAGCAGGCAGGTGATCCGGTGCTTGACACGATATACAAGGCGCTGATAAAGGGCGATCTCACCAGGACGCAAATATCCGCCCTATTCTACAATCACGTACCCGCGAGGCGGATTGACGAGGCGCTAGCTACATTAGAGCAACAGGGCAAGGCCACGCACCGCGAGGGCAAGACTACCGGGCGCTCTGCTGAGATATGGAGCGCGGTAAAGAATGAGCAGGCTTAATCAGCTTAATACTCTTTTTACGCAACTTTTGATTCAAATCAAGAGTTGCAGCCGGTGGGAGGCAATCGTTATGCGCATAAAGAAACGGAGGATGAACATGACCGCAACAGCACCTGGCGCACGCATGTGGACACCAAGCTTATACCAATTTGAAGTCAGGCTAAACCCCTGTGTCACTAACGATCCTTGCGCGCTCTGTGGGGCGCGCTGTGATCCGACCGGGCTTGACGTGTTCTTAGAGGGCACGCAGGAACTTGTCTGCGATAGATGCGCCGACCTGCATTGTCCAAACCTTCAAGCCGAGCGTGTGCGCTGGCACTGTGCGCCGTCGGCTGACGCGCCGGGGCCGCAACGCTCCATACCGGGCGAGGGCGCGGCGATTGGGCTGTACCTGCTGGGCGGTGAAGATAAGACTTTCGACTTGATCCAACCCTATAACCGGACGGTGATCATGGGCAGCAGGGGCGAAGATTTCGCGGTGTGTAGCTGGCCGGTCGTGGTGAAGGTGCAAGCCTACGTTACACCCGCGCAATTAGCCCAGCACCTAAGAGATCTGCTAGCCAGTGGGCTATTTATTGAGGTCGAGCCAAAGGTGCTTTACATGCGGAATTATCAGGCCGGATCTGGGGGTTTAGAGGGCAAGGGTGATAAATAATGACAAAAAATGATACAGACGAAAAGAACTTAGCACCCCTCCAGGCGAAGGTAATAGCGGCTCTGCTTACCATGCCGAACGTGTCCAGCGCGGCGGATGAGGCCAAAGTACCACTCTCTACCGTGCGCCGGTGGATGTCCTCAGATGAAACATTCAAGAGGGCACTACAGGACGCCGAGCGCGAGGCAATAGGGGATGTCAGTCGGCGGCTTGCAGGCACCGGGTCGGCGGCTGTTGTCGTTGTACGTCACATAATGGCTGATACCAACCTACCGGCCAGCGTGCGCCTGCGTGCCGCTCAGCTCGTCCTAGACCAGATGCTACGCTTGCGCGAGCTTACCACTTTGGAGGAAAGGATCGCGGCGCTAGAAGCGCAAAGCACGCTCACGAAATAGAGGCATGTGTTATGAGGTTATCTAGCAGGCTGGGTAAACTAGAGCAACAGCACAACGCACAGGTGGACCTTGTAAACGCTGCCTGTGAACGGATCATGATCCGTCACAGGGATGGTATAGAGGAATACCTAACGGCCATTTTCGGGCCGGGCGTTGTGCCTCTAAATGGTGAAACCGGTCAGGCGTTTGGCTTTCCTGATTTGTGGGACCAATTTCGTGGGCGCACACTCGACCGCGATACAGACGAGGGGGCGTTACAAGATGCGATCACGCTCAGGCGCTACTGTGAGGCGCATGGGCACTACAAAGATGATGCAGACTTGGATGCCGGGGTAGACCAAATAATGGCATTGACAAGGAGAGGGCTAGAGACTATCGCGGTCAGGGTTGGAATGATTGAAGCCTTCGATAAGTGGCGCGAGGCCAATAGCTGGCTATGGGAGAAGTCGGATATAGCACATACCATCAGGTAAGGGGATGACCATGACATTAGATCGCAGACCTATGGCACTAGAAGCGCGGGTGTTCGCTACACACTAGGGGCTAGATAGCGACATTGATGTATGGCTCAGGATCCGGACAGACGCCGAGCTATAAGACCTTCCCATAAAGATATTCACCCAGTACGTAAAGTGTGGCACCAATGCTTACAAGACCAATTCCAATTCCTGCAGGATGCAACCAAGACAACAATCAGACTGCCAATACTGGCGTTCCCTCTAAATACCGACCCGTCAAGCACTGCATCGGTCGCGTAACTTTTGTCTACTCTGTTCCTCGGCAATGCCCAGACTGAGCACTTGGGTTATTCGTCAGTTTTCCGGCTTTTTTTTATTTTCGGCCCGGCGGGACTCATCGTGCTCCACGTGCGTTGGATGCTCCACACGCTCACTCAACTCGTAAGGTGCCAACCGCGTACACATGCCTTCCACGTAGACAAGGACTAGCCACCCCACAATCCTTGCGTGGGGGCACTGGCTGGGTTCATTCTTGTGAGCCTCTGCCTCTGGAGCGAATGCGCCCATGCAGAGCTGTAATGCCAACACCACTATCGCGTAGATTGCCATCAACTTCAAGCGGCGTCGCAGTTGCCGTGCTGTGAGTGACATTTCCTTATTCTCCCTTCTAGTTGTTAGGTGGGCTACGTCTTTGAAGCGTTGCCCTTCGTCATCGCCGCCAAAACGGAGGAAGACTCCAGGTTGGCTTTTATGTTAGGCTCGTTTTCTTGTGCGCTTTAGATCATTAGACCACAATGTGTGTCACCGAAATGTAGCCGCGTTGTCGCTTGTCGTAGTATTTTTGTAGTCTATTGACTCTATGACTAGGATGGTGTAAGTAATGTGTGATGGAACCAATCTGTTGTCTACCATCTGTTTGTCGTCGGTAGATCGTTATTGGAGGAGGGGCAGGAGTGGAATACGACCTCAGAGATAACAGCCGCCAATTGAAGGTCTTTCTCCTAGACCAAGATGGCTTTCGTGTGGAAGGACCCGCCGGGATTTTGGATAGCAGAAAATGGCATGGTCACCAGACGAAAGCCCTGCTCAAAGCTTTGGCGCTAGCAAAGGCGTCGAGTAGCGAGACTACATGGAGATTGGTGGACAAAGATAAGGGTGAATTCTCAGAGAATTACATTCGCCAAGCAAAGGACAAGCTCAAAAAGGTGCTTTCCAGCATTGGATTCTCCCTTGAATTCAAGCGGGGCGACGTTGTGTTGACCAGCCCTAATAGTCTGTGGTGCGATGCAGCAGAGTATGAGAGGCTTGTGAAAGTGGCGTCGTCGGCAATTGAGCGAGTCAAGACCCTGACTGAAGAAGGTGCGAGACAAGAGGTATGGCGAAGTGCTGTGGAACTGCTGGAGTGCGCGGACAGCTACTACAAGGCCGATTTGGCGGGAGACGAGTGGTGGATTGAGGAGGAGCGCCAGCGGTTAAGGGGAATAAGAGCACGGGCTTTGGCGCGGCTCAGCGAGGCATATGAGGCCTTGCAGCAAATGGATCAGATGGTATCCACACTTGAGCGGTTACTTGAACATGATGGTGCAAATACCGATGCTGCGCTCCAGCTACTGCGGAAGTACAACGGCGATCCCGGTAGATTGGGTCGCGTGTATTCAATATACGAAGCTGCGGTGAAGGCGCTGGGTCCAAAGGCTCAGCTACCGGAGGAAGTAAAGCAGGCATATCAAGAGGGCTTACAAGGTAAAGACCGAGTTGAGCAAGCTAAGCAAAGCGAAGTTGAGGAGAACGCGAGCGAATCAGACCTTGTACCCTTCGAGACCGTAGTACAAGAAGTTCAGAAGCTAGAGGAAACTATCATCGATCTGGAGTATCAACTGGCCGGTTGGCGAATCAAGAAGGAAGTCCAGGAGCAGACCGGCGAGCCTATACCCTATCTCGAGCGCAAGGTAACAGTGGTGGAAGCGCAGCTCGCAGCAAGGAAAAATGAACGAGACCAGTTGGTTCTTTCCAACGCGCCCTCAGCCTACTTTCGAGTTCGTCGGAATATAGAAGGGGGCGAACCATACATTTGTAAGGAAGAGAACTCCTAGCCGTAGAAGTAGAAATCACCAACTTAGGCAAGCAGACGGCGACAATCTCATACAGGGAAGGCATCCCGGACACAATACATCTAGTTAAGGTTGAGAGGAACGGAGAAGCGGTTCAACTTATCGATGGCGGGGTTGAACTGCAACTTCGCATAGAAGGCGGCGAATCTCGCGTCCTTAATTATTGGTGTCATCCGATATTTCCAGGCGTGCATTACATAGAAACTGCGCATATTCGCTATGAAAGACAGGTATTGGGTTGGGATCAGCTGGAAACCACGAGGCTGGAGGTTCTACCAGGGAGCCTACCGAGGATCGCGGCGACTCTTTACTACCGTTATGTACATGATGGTATTGAGTTGTTGATGGCTATCGAAAACAGAGGGGATAGGATCGCGCGCAACGTCGTTCTCAAGACATCAGTGGAGCGCGCAAATAGCTCTGATTCTTACTCTCTGGAATTCGAAGGGTTGGTATATGGTGGGCACAGTGAAGTTGTAGAGGTAAAACTTCCCGTAGGTGAGCCAGCTGAAATCACAATTCCGAACGACATTGTCATCACATGCTCCGACAGGGAATACCAAGCCTTCGCGTACAAGCTAGAACCGAAGATACGACGGTTGGAATACCAATTTCCCTCACGACCCTCGCTCGTGGGACGCACGGCGGAACTAGTCACTTTAGATGAGATGATCGAAGGTGTTCGGCGACTGAGCGCCGCCCCTTCAAACGCGAACCAGGAGGTGCTCAAACTCTTGTTAATCGAAGGTAACGAGGGTGTGGGCAAAACGAGAATTCATCGACGAGTTGGTGAAGCGAGCCGCGCGTCAGGAATTCGCTGTGTTCAAAGAAGATGCAAAGGAACGCAGTCCGGTGAAGTGGATTCTGCGGCGCATATTGGGGCTGAGACCAGATGTAGATGACGACGTAACGATAAGTAATGCGCTCGAAAGCGCGTTACCAGGCAACCAACATCGTGTGCGGCGAGACCTCATATTTTCGTTTTTGTCGTCCAGAGAGCTTACACTAAACTCCGCCTCTCTCGCTCAACTAAGGGCAGACGTCAGCGTGTTATTGCACATAGTCTGCAAGGCGCGGTCCATTCTCCTCGTCATTGAAAACGTGCAGTGGATTCCTCAAGGAGCCGAATATGAGCTGCTTTCGAGCATATTGCAGATGGTGTGTCTCGACCATGATCTACCCTTGATGATATGTGCGACATTTCGACCCGATGAAAAAGGCACACCGCCGGTAGTACGTTCAGTCCAACCGCTCATTGAGCGATACGCCCGATACGTGAGGCTCCAGCACTTTGATATCACTGAGACGAGGGAGTTCGTAGACCAGCTAATTGATTTCCCAAAGTTTAGTGATTCGTTACATGACTTCGTGTACAGATGGTCAAAGGGCAACCCATTCTTTGTGATCGAATTGCTCAGGTTGCTTACGAAAGAGGACTCCGATTACTTGAAGCGTGTGCGTGGGGAATGGTATTCAGCAAGGGGTCTAGAAGATTTGGAGGCAACTGTTCCGGGTAAAATAGAAGGGCTCATCTTGGAACGAGCTACATCGGAAGTGCCAGATAGTTTCCCACTCTTACGTGTCATGTCAGTAGCTGGTTTGGATTTACCGACAATGCTCATACACGGACTGGCACGCCTGGAGTTCCCGGATTGGTCTATACAAGACTTGAATAAGCACCTGGACGGGTTGACACGAGCGGGTTTCCTGGTCAGGTCTAGCATGAGGGACGGTTATGAGTTCGAGCACTATCTGAAAAGGGAGGTAATCTACCGAGATACGGAGTTCACTTCAAGTGAACGTCAGCGGGTGAGGAGCGAGATTGTAGATATCGTGCTGAAGAACAGCAGTATCTTCCCGGATCAGGAGGAACGAACCCGCCAGCTGGCGCGGCATATCATGCGCGGGCCTGACGATATGAAGCTGGCAAGCGTCGCCTTGTTGATCAACGCTGGGGGTCTGGAACGAGGACAGCGCAACTTCCGACAAAGTCTTCAGTATTACAATGAAGCTATCAGACTCTTGCCTAAGAACACATTTGACAGAGTTGAGACGCTGATTAAACGTAGTCAGATACACCAGATGCGTGGTCAGTGGATTCAGGCTGCTCAGGACCTAGATGTTGCCGTCGCGTTGATCGGAGCAGGAACGGAGCTATACAGCCGAGACAGATCAGCGACCAGGAGATATAAGACTCGGATCGCGAAGGAACGCGGTCACGTGCTGCTCCGCCAGAATGCATTGCAGCAAGCCGACGAAGCTCTAACCAGGGCGCTTGAAGAGATGGAGGGCGTATTTGGGCTTGGGCTTATACCGATCAAACGCTTCGCTTTGTTCTCGCCAAAATCGTTGGGATTCTTTCAAGACATCGTTGAAGTATACCTGGATTTTGCGGAAATATTCCTGCGCCAGAGGGACTTCAAGAAATGTAAAGCCGCATGTGAACTAGCTCATCACTATGCCAATAGTGCTAGAAAAAAGATTGGTAACGAGTCCTTGCTCGCTATGGTCTACCGGCAGGTCGGCAACATAATGTTTGAGGAAGGCAACTACGATCAAGCACTGCAATGGTATGAGCGCGTGCTCCAGTACGCACACGAAAGAGAAGATCGCTATATGCAATCAAGGACACTTTCTGAAATGGCAAACGTTCAAAGGGCAAAAGGCAAAGTCGAAAGCGCAAAAGCGGATTACTCAAGAGCGATACAGATTCAGGAAAAGTTGGGCGATGATGCAGGGCTTGCCATCAGCTTCAGGGGAATAGGCGATCTCCTAGCCAGTGTTCGAGATTATGATACGGCCTTGTACTATTGCGAGCAAGCCTACAAGTACCAGACGCAGCTGGTGATTTCGGTAGTATTGGCCGTACCTGTTTGACGCTTGTGAATATCTACATCAGCAAGTCCGATATGGAGTCGGCAGGAAAGCATTGGGCAGATGCTCGGCTACTTATGTGCGATCCGGTCGCTGTTCCATCTCAAACTGAACAGAAGGAATTGCGTGAGGCTGTTGATAATCTCATTGATCATCATAAAGCTCGGGATAATTGGCAGGAGGTGGAAGTTCTTTTGCAGGATGTTGCTAACCTCAATAACCTGTCAGGTGGGACGGCTGTGGATGAGCGCGCTACCACGCAGTTCGAGTTGGGCGAGGCTTATGAGAAGATGCGACGCTGGAAGGAGGCGATTGATTCTTACAGCAAGGCACTGAGGCTTTCCACGGACGATATATGGAGAGCGATTGCTTATGAAAAGTTGGGGGATCTCTATACTGTATATCAAGATCCGCAAACGGACGCGACGATCGAAAGGGACGAATCGCAAGAGTTCCTCGATGAGCTTTACAAAGAAGCTTTGGGAGTGCTGGAACGGGCGGAAACATTCCATGAGGACGGTGGCGACTACTCTGGGCAAGTAGACCGCGACGAGCAACAGGATCAGGCCGAGCAGTTTTACGAGGACGCAGTCAAGCTCTATTTGGAACAACGTAACAGGGTCAAGGGCCTTGAAGTATATGAGAAGTTGCTGCATCGCATGCTCCTGAGCGAAGGGGGTCTAATGCAGTTGCCAGCCATATTCTTGAGAGTACTCTGGCGTATACCATCAGAAGAAGCCGTTTGGTCGTTACTGGCAGACAAGAGTAAAGATATGTTACTCAAGCGAGGACATCCTATCGAAGCAGCCGACATCTTAGTGTATCTGGTACGTACTGAGATTCTTGGGGGATTCTGGAACGACGTCTGCTGAATATTGTCTGTCACTGGTTCCAGTGGCAGAGGAGTTGTATCGAAAGGGAGAGTTGTCGGACCTGGTGTGGGGCCTCAATATGCTTATCCCAATATTCTTCCATTTTGACCAGTGGGATAACGTCGTGCGCTGTTTCAGGGAGTTGTTAGAGTTGAGCGTCAAACTTCAGGATGAAATGGAACTTTACGAGTTATATTACGGTGTTTTCCACCTTAGGGATCGGCTGAAAGCGATTGAACTAGAGGTACTAGTCAACCAAGTGATATCAAGTCTTGTTGAGATGGCTCTTTCAGAGGAGCAAACTATACTTCTTTACACTCAGATTGCGAAGACCTTTAATTACCTAAGTCAGACGGCCCCGAAAGACCGGCAATCCTATCAGGAACAAGCCTTGAAATACTTTGATTTTGTGCTGTCTCAGAACTCAGGGAATAGAGAGTTGTTGGCGACAATACTGAATGATACCAGTCTGATATTTTGTGATCGCGGCGATATCAGAGAAGCGATATCGCGTCTCGATCAGGCTATCGCAATTGACGAGGAACTAGGAAACGTCTTGGGAAGTGCTCACTCAATCATTAACAGAGCTTACCTCTTCTCTATGCAAGGTCGCTTACAAGAATCCCATGCTGAATACGAGAAAGCCTTAGTACCCATCCAGCAAAGATTGGGATATTGGAATAATCGGCTCGCTCACATGGCTGAAAACGGAGAAATGCTCACTGCCCACGAGATTGCTAATATGAGATTTGATAAAAACTGGTATGCGAAACTCAACAATGAGTACGCTCGACTGCTAGCTAAAATGGGTAGATATATAATGTCAAGAGCAATGGCGCAATTGGCGGCTCAAGTCTATGAGGAGATCGGGAAAACTAGAGAAGCCGACTCGATTCGCACTTTCGCGCTGACGCTACCAGCGGAAGATGCACCTGACGCACAATGGACAAAGCACGGCTTAGCGCAACAAGCGGTGATCTGCCCAACATGTGGGTCTAAGGTCGAACTCGGTGCCAAGGCTTGCTCGCGCTGTGGTCGTTCCTTCTGCCCGGAGTGTGGTAGTTCACTTGATGACTACGACGAAGTCTGCCCGAGGTGCGGCTGGGAAGAGTATGTTGAGCTATGCCCATATTGCCATGCCCAGGTTACAGCGAGAGATACCATTTGTCCGAGTTGCAACAGCTTCCTTACTAGCCTGTGTCCTCAGTGCGGTTATTCTCTGCAGAGTACTGTCGAGATTTGCCCCAGTTGCGGTTACGATCTTACAGGCAAACTTTACTGTTCGACCTGTGTCGCTGTGGTCAGCGAAGATGACACGGTTTGCCCCGGCTGCGGTGAGGTGTTCGAACCGAATTGATGACCTTCACTCCGTAGCACCGCGTTAGTGTGGCAAGGTTAAGTTTGGCCTAATTCGCGTTTTGTACGACTATCTCGTTCCCCTCATCTCTATCGCAATCCTTACCCCACCAACCTCAGTCGCCCAATCATGACGATTACACTTGCAGTTGGAAGGGGAAACTAGTAGGCTGTAATATTGTAGAGAAAATGGAGATAATATATCCATCGAGCCTTCAAGATTGCATTGCGATCCCTGGAAATGGCAGACCTGTGAGCTGGCGGCGCACGAAGACAAAGACCATCTGCCGCCGACAATCTACGCGCGGCTAGAGGTTGCGCAGTGCGAAATAATGATAGCTTACCAGTCCACTAATAGCACAGCGACTGTCGCCCAACCAAAACAAACTGAGGCAAGGCTGCTCAATATTGGTCCGTCACGCGATCTATACAGGAGCTAAGAATATGAGCAGCAAAGTAGGCAGCAGGCTACTGAAGCTAGAACAAACCCGGCAGTATAAAGCGCGATGCTCCGCATGTGGGCACGCGCCCCGCGATCTGGGGCCATCGCCTCCACTGGTGACGTTATACGGCGATCCCAACTCACCAGAGAATAGAGCACTAGTCGACAGCCAGTGCCTACGAGGGTGTGATGTGTGCGGGTGGAAGCCCAGATTAGCGGTAGTCATAGTGAGAGTGTGCTATGACCAGGGACCGGATGACGACGCGGCATAAGCGCAAAATACTATGAGCGCGAGATTACTGGGCAGGCTAAAAACGATAGAAGCGCGCGCCGATGCTGTGCGGCTCGCCAGACGAGACGAGATGATGGCCTGGGTAAACACACGGCCACGCGAGGAACGGATAGAGCTTCTGCGTTTGCTGTTGCGCCGTTGGGTAGACAACGGCACTTTGTCTAGCGGGATGCTGGATGATCCGATAGGGAGTGTGGCGGTCGAATACGCAAAGGCGGCGCACAAGCGTGAATATGAACGAGGCGGGATTGCTTACCTTCGCGCCATAGCTGATGAGGAGTGCCAAAACATGGCCGCGTTTAGGGCTGAAAAAGAGAGATCAGGATGAGCATTAGGTCAAGGGTCATAAAGCTGGAGACCCACCACAAGATCGGGATATGCCATTCGTGCGGCGGTAGAGATGGGGCTGTTGTGCTGTACAGCCGCAATAATCCTCTGCCGCGCGGAGATCATCTAGCGTGTCGTATATGCGGGAACATTCCGCAAACCGATATATATCTGCCCGAGAAGGGGCGTGATAGCTTGCCGCCGACGCTTAGGATTGAGCAAAGATTGCAACCTCACATTTCATATTGGGAATAAGTACGGATAAGTTCTTCCATTTTAGTTCCTGCTCAAATAATATCAGTGATAATATGAAGGCTAATGTTGACGCATATGCTAGAATAGCACTTCTCATCAACTACTGGGCTAGGTTGGCGCAATGTAGCTAGTAAACTTGAGGTAATTCTGCTAGAATCCTCAATAACCCATACGCGCTTCATTGCACCCATGACACAAGACATTACTCGATGCTTGATCCGCATCCTGTTGTTGAATAAGAATAAGGAATTTGAAACTGTCGGTACTGGATTCTTGCTTAGCAAGCGTCTGGCCGTAACGTGTGCCCATGTAGTTAAGCGAGCAGGTAGAGGTCCCAGTAAGCATATTTGGATTGAATACTACCACACTGAGCAACGGGAACTAGCGTCTGTTCTGCGACGCGGTTGGGCTCCAGATGAGGTCAAAGACCATAATCAAGAGAATGTTTCTCTGGATGATGTAGCTTTTATTGCTCTGCGGAATTCGCCCATTCAGGTATCTCCTGTGATTCTCGGAAAGTCTGAAGGCAGTGTAGGACATCGTTATCGAAGCTTTGGTTTCGCTAAAGTGTCTGGATACTCAGCACAATGGGTAGCTGATCGAATTGGTGGACCCGTTCGTCACTCATCTAAGTTGCCTATGCTTCAATGTAGGGGAGAACTAATAAGGCAAAGGATGAGTGGTGCACCAATTCTTGATGTTGACACGAACCGGGTTGTGGGGATGGTTAGCGAGGTAAACGCCCACGGTGTGGCTTGGGCGACAACTACAGAAACACTACAACAACTGCATGGCAACCTACGTCTATGGCCCGGTACTTACGGACCAACTGAAGTAAAGGCGTATTTGGAGTATATGCTTTCGTCTCATGACACGTTTACTTTGCTCGATGGAACTCACGCGCCGTTGGAAAAACTTTACGTTTCATTGCGTGCATCTCAGATGCGTACCTCAGAATGGGAAGGTAAGTCCAGATTTTACGAGCGGGAAATTACTAGGGCCCAGAAGACATTGGGGCTTGCAGCAGACAGTAGCGTTGACCCCTACCAACTTCAAACAATAATGGCCAGGATCCTAACTTTCTTCCCTAAACCACATAAAGTCGATACGCAAGACCTCAAAGAGCAATTCTTGGGTCAAAGTGGGGTACGGAATACTCTTGCAGAAGTAGTGAAGCGACATAGACATTTCGTCATTCTTGGAGAACCAGGAGCTGGGAAAACCACACTGGGGCGATGGCTTATTCTGCAGCATGCTCGTGCGTTACTCAACGGTAAAAAGCGAGTCATAGTACGTGCTGATCAGGTGCAAGCCGGATCTGGTGGTAACGATTTACAGGACTTGGGTGAGGCGTTAGTGCCGCTACTCGTTAGAATTTCTGCCTATGAGTCAATGCGGTGGAGTGTCGAGTTCGGTGACAGTAATACTTCGCTTTTTCGCTTTCTTGGCCAAGACTTTCCAGCTGAAAGCCTGGCACAATTCGGACTGACTCCTAGCGTGGTCTATGACATGATTCAGGATCATTTGCACATGGGCAAAGTGCTCATTATTCTTGATGGTTTAGATGAAATTGCGGATATAGAACGTCGAAAAACAGTTATGGCGGCAGTCAACGACTTCATATTAGGAAGAGAGTCAATGCCCCAACTTGGTAGCATGATTTCAACACGCTTAGCCGATAGAGCGACAAATCAAAATAAGATAGTGGTGACATCCCAAATCGTAGGCTACCAAATACAAGCGTTGTCCTCTTTGCCCCACTACTACGTTGTCGATATGGAACCAACTGCGATCAAAGCGTTTTGTTTTGCTTGGATCAGTTTCAAAATTGTTGATTCCGTTAAGGCTCATGAATGGGCGACGCAACTCTATGACCAAATCGCTGAACATGCCCATGAAGGAATTCGTGTGTTGGCAGGGAACCCGTTTCTCTTAACGATTCTCGCCCTAGTATATTGGGATCGCCCAGAAAAGACCTTGCCTTCAATGCGGGCCGATCTCTTTCATTCAGCTGTCCATGCCTTTTATAAGCAACGCGAAAGACATTGGGTACAGCATAGAATTAGCGAAGAGGATTTCACCCTTGCAATGGCCCGTGTTGCAGATTTTATTCACACCAATAGACCGACTGGCTATGCAGAAGCAGGAATGGTAGCCCACAAACTTCAAGAAGGACTAACGCATAAGCAGGTCAGCGAACTCTTAACGGCAGCCAAAGTCTCCGGATTCCTAGTTGCGCGAGGTGAAGACGTTTTTGGCTTCTTGCATCGCTCCTTCCAAGAATACTTTTGCGCCGTTCACCTGGCACGAAAACATGAAGAAGTAGTAAATACGGTGCTTCCAATATTGTTCTCTCCACATTGGAGAGAGCCGATCATGTTAGTTGCTGGCATTATCAGTATGCCAATCTATCCTTTTAGTGCTCTAACACTCAGCTATCTGATCCAGGCAATATTGGATGCCGAGGACTCGATTAGTGAAACCCTTCCGAGGCGGGAATTACTAGCTGCCGCTGCATGTGCTGAGTGCGTAAGAATACCAACTGAACTTCTTCCAGCACTTACTAGACTTGTGCGTGACTTGGTGAGCTTCAATTCTGTCATGGAAGGTTACAATAGTAACTCCTTACTTCGTTTAAAGATTATTGAAGCGATACAGACCATGCGTAGCAGTGCTGCTTCTGCTTCAGTGGAGATAGCACTCTGCAAACTTATATGCTCCGAATCTAAGAGCGAGCGGGCAAATGTGCTCCTAATGATTAATCAAGCCGACTGGTACACTCAGGCCATTCGACTTAGCCTGGAAGAGGCATGGAAGAAGTACGCAGGTCCGGCAATACTATTACTTCATGCAATATCAAAAACATCTAAGATTACAACTGCCGCTCCAACGGAAGAGATTGAGCTGATTCGTCGCAGGTTTGGGTCAAAATACGGCGATAGTTATATGCAAGTCGAAGGTTCAGCATGGACAGACATTCTTTGTGCACTATTCATGCCAGGACGCTCTGTTTTTGAACCCGAACGTATTTTTTTGCCATCACCCTGGTCTCAGGAAATTCTCAAACAACTGGAAATACCTCGCTCCAAGAGACTCGATTCTAAAACACTCGATTCTAAAAAACTCGCCAACCTTGAACGCCTTGCTACCGTTGCTGCCCAGGATAGCACGTCAGGTATGGGCCGTGATAGCGCACTCATTCTGGGCATCGCTGGAAATATTCGCTGGATAGAAGGCATCGTTTCAGGAAGCAGTCTGGAAAGTCGTAGTAAGCTACATTCGATCTTTGCAACTTATTGTCTTCACTTAGGCTTCCTTTTGAGCAGGTTGGAGAAAACCACTTCAGGAGTTCGATTACTCTTCGAGAAGGCCGAAAGTTATCTCGATGACATAATGTTGAACTTAGTTCGCGACGATCAGATGGAAGCAGACTTCAATGTAAAGAGAATAAAAGGAGACAAGCAGATTTCTGATCAAATTCGCTCTTTCGATGGGTGGCCGCTTTCTGCCGAGGAAATTGTTGACCGTGCGGTAGGGATACGATCTGAGTTGGACGCTATGCTGGCATTCATGCGGCCCTTCCTGAGGCCTGAAGATGCACATTCACTCACTGTAAGCTATCCATTATCATACGAAGACGCGGTGTTTATTGAGAGTCATATCTCGAACGCGATCCAGATCAGTAATGAATGGTCTGGTGCACTTTCTGCAGTTATTAGGTCAAGAACAGTACTAACGCGCGTAGGAAAACTTATTCAACAATTACAACAAGAATTTTGGATGGGGAACAAAATAAATTCCATCCTTGACAAAATTGTATTAAGCCTGAAACAACTAGATGGATACTGTCATCGGGCGTCACTATTGGTTAGAGTTTCTGACAAGCTTCAACAAACATTACTCAGCGAATCCAATAGTCTGTCGCCTAAGACTCCTCAACATACCCAGAAGTCTGTAACCTTGCCATCAAGCCAAACAGCGAGTAGTCTCTTTCGAGACACTATAACTGACCTCCTATCAGAGGAAGACCATAGGCGGGACCGTGCTCGAGCTGGTTGCGTGGTAGGAGGCGTGTCTCTGAAGATCAGTCTATCATACGTGAGGTACTAAGGCATCAACGGACGTACAAAGGTAACTCTCGTGTTGAGAGTGCTCTACAAACATTTCTGTACAACCTGCAACATGATGACCCCGCGCTTTTGCAGAACTGGATTGATCAGGCCAATTCAGGTAGGGATGTGACCATTTTAGCCACCCTAGAGTCAATAACGTCGCTTACGACTGAGACGCTGTACGTAGCAGTAACAGCACTGCCCAACGCTCAACCTGCAGTAGCACTTGCAATATTACGCATGTTGCTATGGCAGGCACGTTTGGAAATATTACCCACTGGTGGTGAAGTTACCTTACTCAATGCCATTTCCTCGTTACTCGAGGAAACGGAAAATACCGAAAATAGAAGTGTGATGATTGACCTTCTCGGCCACTGTCGCAACAATCCAGATAATACTGCAAAATATCTTGCGAAGGTTATCCACACTAATATTCGGAATGAAGATGAACTCAGAATATCACTTCTTGGGATCGCTCGACTGGCTCCTTATACGAAAGACTATAATGCCATCAGAACATACCTCTATAGCATGCGTAACTTTCCACCTGCAAGAGCTGCCATAGTTCGTTTAAGCATTTTAGAGATTTCGTCGATTCTCAGGCACAAGGAACTGGGAAGCGTTGCGTTTCCAATAAATCTTGATACTAATAAGTACGAACCTCAACGGGTGGAGTTAATAAATCCCCATTTCTTGCTTAGAGGATCAGGGCGCGGCGAGAAAGTTTGTGAGTGGCTAACAAAAGTGTGGCCTACGCATGAATATGCTCCGTTATGGATATTAGAAGCAATACTTGAAGCCGGAACAGACGAGTTCAATTGGACTAGCCAATACCATACCGAACTAGTTGATGCGGCTCGCGTATTAATCGAATGCAATGATGAACTGATTTTGCCTCTCTTAGGCAGATTAGGCACATCCATAAACGCCCCTAGTTTCGGCCAGTGCAGGATAATTGTTGCTATCTTATCGGCTTGTTTGGAGAACGTACCTGCAACAGTACAGGACTTGAGCGAGGCAGTTGGTATTAATCTTGAAAGTCTTTTGGTTGACGTTGCAGTACGGTCCAGAAGTAACCATGCACGTGCGTTTGCAATCAGATCCCTTAGTTACCTAAGAACTGTGAGCGTAGACGTAATTGAGGCTTTGGTCCGGTGCTACCACGATGTCCCTTCAATCCGGGATTACGCGGCCTCAGTTGTTCGTCAGTTTCGATACATCAGGGGTAATCCAAATGTGATATTAGATTCTCTAGAATATTCATTACAAAGTCAGAGCATAACGGAAAAGCTCGCAACGGTAAAAATGCTTTCAGCCTTAGGTACGTCTGTCATTGCATCTACGCAAGATGTATTTAATCGAATTATCGAAATACTTGTCTTTGCCTTGCAGGATCTGAGGGACCGAAAGGAATCGGTGGACCTAGAGCAAAGCGAGTTCAATGAAGTGAATGAACTTGAGGATGCTCTCTATGGAGCTCTATTGCAGATAATTGGTACTTCGCTATAATTACGATGCCTAATGGAGCATAGTGAAAAATTGTTCATTAACGCTTTCTAAGAGTGCTCTGTGAAACTTTGAAGGAGTGAGGACTTACCCTCTTCTGCCAAAAGTATGCGAAACACCGGGCGTATTTGTAAGCAATGGGAAACGATGTGCGACAGTAAATGGAATACAAGTGCGGAGGGAGCCATATGTCACATTACATATCCTATAATTTGCCCCAAGGTGGCTTAGTCTATATCGAGGTTATCGAAGACAATGATACTCCGATAAAGGCAGCACGGGGGGAGGACGTGGTCGAAAAAGCAACCCAGAGTTTTACAGATGCTTTTACAAATATACGTCAGTCCATACTGACACTTAGGGATCAGATGAATGACTTGGACATGGATGAAGTACAGGTTTCCTTTGATCTAAAAGTTTCAGGAGAGCTTGGATTTGTAATTGGTAAATTAGGTGCTGAATTTACATTCCGTGTAGCACTAAGTTGGAAAAGGAAATAGCTCCGCGACGTTTCCCTGTATCCAACCAGATCTTGGCCAGCGTGAATAACTGGACGCACTGCTGCCCTCGTAGAGAGCAATTTGCAAGTCATCTGCGCTTGCAATTTCACTCATCAAAAGCTTCCCGTGCTTAGGTCGTAGCCTGATGGGAAGACGGACAGCAACAGATGATAGGATTGGTCTGCCAGTGGTACGCACCTTCTCACCAAGACGTGCTATGGCCTCCGCTTCGACAGTCGTGGCTGGTAAAACTTCGGTTTCTATGACTACCGGAGATACGTTCGGTTCAGTTACCAGAATATCAGGCCGCGCGTTATTACCTTTCAGCATACCGGTATTCTCTGAATTGACGACATCGGACGCTTGCCAAGACTGCCGCGTTTCTCTCAATAGTGCAGCTAAGGCATCATTGATTGTATGTTCAGTCGTCGCCATCTCTTTCCTCAATTATCACGAATCACTCTTGTCCTTCGTCTCTTGCTTCTGCGCGCGAGCAGCACGGCTGGCTTTCAACCGGCAGGCATTAGAGCAGTATCGACGTGTCACCAGCCCCATAAAAGGTTTACCACAAATCTCACATTTTCCCTCTACAACGGGACGCCTGTGTGAAATGTGGCGCATCGCCCTGCTTATTTCTTCCGCTGTTATCTCATCCCTAGCGCATCTTAACTACCTCCCATAAGCGACATTATACCAGATACAATATCCGCACAATTGCATTCCACATAGGTTAGTACGAACACCTGTAACGCGCCGAAAATCAGCCGGAATGTGCCGAATATTGGTTACAAAAGTACTTGACAATGTGATACATTATCGGATATAATGTCAACATGAGCAAGTGAATATGAGAGCCGCAGCGCAAGGGATACCGAAGTAATAGAGCAGAGTTGAGTTAGCAGAGCCAAGACGGGAACCCAGTTAGTAGAGCCAAACGAGAGTATAAGCGGCTCTCATATTACACCACCAAAGAGAGGGACGTAGACGATGGCGCAGACACAGCAGACAATCGAGTGCCGAAACCCTGACTGTACAAACACCTTCAAACAGAAGAACCGACAGCACGCTTTTTGCTCGGCTTCTTGCAGACGAGGGGCGAGGGGCGCACAGTGGCGCTTTATCCGCCGAGCTGCTATCAGGCGCGATCAGGCTACATGCCAGGATTGCCAGCACACAAATTGCCAGTTAGACGTTCACCACGTTTTACCCCTCTACCTGGGCGGCTTCAATCAGATGCACAATCTGATAACATTGTGTAAGGTGTGTCACCGCTTACGTCACAAGTCATGGAAGCCCGCGAGGGCAAATAGAAAGCAGAGGGTAAAATATGCTGAGATACGATCCACAGCGAAAAGCAGAAGTTATGTCGCGGCTTAGTTTCATAGATCCGCTCGCGCTGTTTGGCTACATTGCCAAAAAGACGAAGTACGGCGACCGACCGGGGCCGGCAGCGTGGCACTTTACCGAGCAGTTCCTAGCAGATCATAGCGCAAGTGACAGGCTCGCGGATCTGATAGCGGCTTTCGACTGCGTAGGCGTGGCGGACGAAACGGATGCGGCCTTATGGCTCGCGGAGATGAACGTTGGATAACCAATTCTCTACTCGCGTACCGGTTAGTGAGTTGGCTGCCCTCGCTTACTAACACAAGGAAGGAATCTAACGATGGCAGCGGAAATCGAGAAACGCATAGGCAAGAATGGTAAGGTTTCTTGGGTAACGGTCCTTAGCTTGCCTCGCAATAAAGATGACGGCACGCGCAAACAGATCCACATCACCAGGCCAACTAAGCGCGAGGTAGAAACGGAGCGCGCGCGCGCATCGTCGCTGCCCATGCGGAGGGTGCTTACACCGGAACGCCGGGCAAGAAGCAAACGATCACAGAGTACATGGGCGACTGGCTACAGCAGACAAGTACAAATCTGAGGGCCGCGAGCGCAGGACGGTATGGCGAGATAATCAGGCTACATATCACACCAGAATTAGGTAAGGTACAGCTGACTCGACTAACCCCACAACAGGTAAGCCGCTTCTATACGAAGCTGCTCGATGCGGGGCTAAGTCGCACCACTGTGAATAACATCCATGCCGTGCTCCACAAGGCGCTCGACCAGGCCGTGCGCTGGGGGCTAGTCAATCGCAATGTGACCGACGCGGTAGACGCGCCCAGCAGGAGCAGGCCGGATCACGTTACATGGAACGGGGAGCAGGTACGCCTATTTCTCGCGGAGGCGGATAAGGATGAGTTTGCAGCCCTCTGGTGGACGGCGGTTTATTCAGGTATGAGGCGTGGCGAGCTTCTGGGCTTGAAGTGGGAAGATGTAGACTTCGAGGGCGGCACGGTATCCGTAAAGCGGACGTACAGCCGAGGCGCTGATAACAAGTTCACATTGGGCAAGACAAAAACCGCCAGCGGGCGGCGTTCTATCCCTCTGCCCGCGCAAGTCATGTCGCGCCTCAGAGCACACCACACCCGCCAGATGGACGCGCTATTGAGCCTGGGTGATGACTACATGGATCGAAGGCTTTGTGTTCGCCAATGTTATAGGCCAGCCAATACACCCCAATACTCTCAGCGACCACTATCATAAGATAATAGAAGTTGCGGGCTTACCACGCATAAGGATTCACGATCTGAGGCACGGGCACGCGACGGAGCTGATGGAGGCGGGCGTACATGCCAAAGGTAGTAAGCGAGCGCCTGGGCCACGCTAACACCAGCATAACGCTAGACCTGTATTCCCATGTGACACCTAACATGCAGCGAGCAGTTAGCGAGTTATTGGAGCGCCGGATTGGACTTGAAAACGAGGGCTAGAAATAATTGGTTACATTTTGGTTACAACGCCAGCAAAACAGCCCCAATTACGGGGCTATTTGTGCATATATTTAGAACACTATTGCGCTAATGTGCCGAGGGCCAGACTTGAACTGGCGACCCTACGATTTTCAGTCGCATGCTCTACCAACTGAGCTACCTCGGCATGTGTGCGTCCAACTTCGCTACGTCGTGACAGACTGCTCAGTATGAGCAACTATTGCCTGCCAATAGGCCCAAAGTTTGACCCCTCAGACCGTAATCTCACACCAAAGCGAACTTCGATTGGACGCTATATTGTAACAAATACGCATGCCGATTGCAAACCGTTCGCTGCTTGCCAGCCTTCATAATTAGGATAAAAACAAACTCTGTTTGCGAATATCAATCAAAAAAACTAACGCTTGTTAGGTTTAACAATTCCATAAGAAGTTAGGTAGGCAGGAGCATGTCAACAGGTACCTTGAGTGAACGAGCAAGTACCCCCAGCGAGCGGCGTGCTGGAGGTACTTGAGTTGATCTTGTATGCGACTGAAAATCGTAGGGTCGCCAGTTCAAGTCTAACGACCCCCGTATGACGCATCTACCGGCGGGCAGTAGCGCCGCAGTCAGGATAGAAGGCGTTAGCGACAATCTTGGAGGTCTGCCCCCTCGTGGCGTTGCATTAGGCCGGTAGTATGGCCTGCTGGTTGCCCCACACGGCTCTCCCACCCCACCGCATGCGTATCCCGACATCATGTCGTGCATCGCCAGCCTCTCTATCCATATGTAGAAGGTGTGGCTTACTGCTACGTCCTCGAAGCTCTGCTCCGTGGGCGTGTCGGTAAGCCCGGCGGCGTTGCTCACTATCTTCGATATCTGTCCCCTGGTGGCGTTAGCCCCCGGCCTGAAGTACGGCCTGTTAGTGGGGCCACACGGCTCTCCCTCCCCTCCGCATGCATACCCTCCGATAATACCGCTGGCAGCCATGCGCTCGATGTACATGTAGAACGTGCTGCCTACGGGCACATCCTCGAAGCTCTGGTTGGTAGGTACTTCCGGTTGACTGATGCCCGCCGTATTTGAGACTACCTTAGCTAGCTGCCCACGAGTAATCTCGTTATTGGGGCGGAAGCTACCATCGGCATACCCATTGGTGAAGCCCATGCACGACAGGCACATTATCTGGTCGAAGAAGGTGCTCCCTGGCTCCACGTCGCTGAAATGAACCTCGCACGCCCCAACCGTCGGGATGACAGTGACGGTGGCGGTGGCAGTAGGCGTGCCCGTGGGCGCGGGTGCCAGGCAGGCCGGGCCGGTGATGGTCACTGTGTAGTTCGGGCAAAGCAGATTGGGCGCTAGCTCGTTCACCACCACCACGAAGCGGGCACCGGCGGGCACCTCGAACGAGTACTGGCTATTCGTCAGGATGCCAGGCCCCACGTCGGCCAGGTAGTGTTCGCAAAGGTTGTCGGGGTCGAAGCTGTCCAGGTAAGCCGAGCTATGTATGAGCACGTTCTCCAGGCAGGCGGCGGTCACGTCTACCGTGAAGCAGGCCGTGGTATCGCCGGTGTTCACGAACGCATAGGCATCGTAGTGTCGCGGCACGATGTCGAGCACGCCTGGGCAACCTCTTGGGTCCAGGCAGGTAGAGGATTCCAGCAGGGTAGTGAGGCGGCCAGCCTGGGTAGGATCGTCCAGGGTAAGCGCGCCCGCAATAGTGACGCCGGGGCACACAGTCGCGCTGGCGGCAGCCGTGGCCGACGGCGGCACAGGCGTACCCGTGCGTGTAGATGTGCCTACCGGAATCGTAATCGTGACTGTAATGGTGCCAGTTACCTCTACCGTGGCGGTGCTCGTGCTCAAAACGGAGGTAGGGGTCGCGGTGGCGGCACCCTGCGTGGGGGTAGAGGTGGGCGTGCCGCACGGCGGGCCATAGCGCTCGGTCAGCGTCAGGTAGCCGGTGCCGCTGTGGTAATAGGTACCTACGGCCCAGGCTTCACCCTCGCCCACGGCGGCCACGGCCCACAGCCGGTTGATGGTCAGGCTGGGGTTGGGGCTGTTGATCTGCGTCCAGCTGTTCCCGTCCCAGCGCATAATCACGGTGAGCGTATCGGACGAGGAGACGTAGTCGCGGCCAACCGCCCACACTTCGGTCGCCGACGCCGCCGACACGTCTTCCAGGTAGATGCCGTACGTATCCGGGCTATCCTGCTGGTCTAACCCTGTCGCAAGCTCCCAGGTTGTGCCGTCCCAGTGCATGATCAGCGCTTCGTACCCGATAGCAGCATCGGCTTTCCAACCCACGGCCCACACGTCGTCCGATGCCACAGCCGTCACCCCCGACAACTCGTTACGCTGCGTGCCGGGACTGGGGCTGGGCACCTTCGTCCATACAACACCGTTCCAGTGCAACGTGAGCGAAGTGTAAGGGAGGTAAGTGCCTTCGCGCCCCACGGCCCACACGTCGTTCGGGCCGACCACCGTCACCCCGTGTAGCTGGCCTGTACCTTGCAGGACGGGCGCGGGCACGACGCTCCATGCGGCACCATTCCAATGCAAGATGAGGGGATTGGAGGGGTCCTGGCCGACCGCCCACACGTCGTTGGGGCCGGCGGCAGCCACCGCGCGCAGGTAGTTGCTGCTCGTGCCCACGTTGGGACTCGGCACGACGCTCCACTCTACCCCGTCCCAGTGCATCGTCAGCGTCAGCGCGGGCGAGCCGGGGGTATAGCCCACCGCCCACACATCATCGGACGCTATCGCCGTCACCCCTTGCAGGGTTGCCCTCACGGTGCTCGATATGACCGTCCACGCCGCGCCATCCCAGTGCTCCAACATTACCGTGTCCGAGGGATACGAGTGCTCGCCTACAGCCCAAACATCGTTCTGAGACACCACGGCCACGCCCCTGAGCATATTGTTGTAATTGCTTACGTTGGGGCTGGGGACGTGTCTCCAATCGCCGCACGGGAAAGGAGTCGGGAGGGGTGTGCGCGTCCGCGTCGCGGTGCGGGTGTTGGTGGGAGTGCGCGTGTTCGTGGGCGACCCCGGAGTGTCCGAGGGGCGCGGGGTGATCGAATTCTGGGGAAGGAGGGGCGAGGCCGAGGCCAGCCCACCACTCCCCATGACCGCGATGAAGATGCCGGCAAGCGCCAGCAAGAGCGCCACCACACTATACCCGCTGATATATCGACGTACCCTAAGCATTCTTAGCTCCTCCTGGTTGTGCGACGCATGAATATCCCGCAAGGAAGCGCGGCGGATTGCACAGTGAGATCCGCATGCACAGTCTATTGTATCCTGAGACTATTATGAGCCTATTACGACTATGTGAAGATCCTTACAAAAGTATTGCGGACCTGCATACAGCAGGTGTGCCCTCCAATCATGCAAGAAGCGCACCAGCAGGCCGTGGTACAGGTCCTCAATGCATATCTCATTGGCTCTGAGCATACGTGGTAATTTGACAACCGGAATGTGAGAAGGAGGCCGCGGCACTACCCTTTGTCATTCTGGGTACTTTACTAACGAAAATGCGGCAGAGAAGCCGAGCCTGTATCCCTTGTCATTCTGAGCGAAGCGAAAAATCCGGTGGGCAGTGATTATGTGTGAGGTTCAAGAGCAAGGTTGCCTTAGACAAGATCTTTCCCCACCAGATTCTTCGCTTCGCTCAGAATGACAAGGGATACAGGCTCGGCTTCTCTGCCACATTTTCGTTAGCATAATTTAGCGTAATACTCAGTGTACGTCAGGCCGATGCCTGGAGGTTTTCGACGGCGTTGAGCAGGTCGATCAGCTCGAAGGGCTTGGCAAGGTAACCCTCGGCGTCGATCTCGCTGGCCCATCGACGGGCATCGTGGGCGGCTGTCATCACCAGGATGGGCAGCCGGATCCCACGCTGCTTCAGAGCTCTCACGAAGCCCCATCCGTCGAGCACGGGCATGCGCATATCGAGCAGAACGAGCCCCGGCCGCGTGCGCTCTACCATGCGCAACCCTTCCTCGCCGTTGCAGGCCCGCTCCACCGTGTACCCCTCAAGCTCCAGGATGGTAGCCACGGTGTTCAGGATCTCGGGGTCATCTTCCACCACGAGTATGGGCCTGGGAGGATCGCTCATCGCTATGTGGACTGTCCCTTTTCAGGCATGCCGAAAGGCATCTGTCCCGCCAGTAGATTTGGCAATGAGGCTTCGCCGGCAGCCTCGACCTGGCCTGATTGCCCAGGGCCGGGCGTTGCGCCGATATGCGCGCCCGCCTGTGCCGCTTCCTGGGGCGCTTCCTCGCGTCGCAGAGGCAATTCGACCGTAAAGGTAGTGCCTTCGCCCCGGCGGCTCGCCACCTTCATCTTGCCTCCGTGCTGCTCGACGATCTCGCGGCAGATATACAGGCCGAGGCCCATCCCCGCGAAACGGCGGTCATCTACGTTGGCGCCTCGGTGGAAGCGCTCGAATACGTGCGGCAGGTCTGCCTGCGGTATGCCTATGCCCCGGTCGCGCACGGAGATAAACGCTCTCGTGCCCTCGGCCCACAATTTGACCAGCACCTCGCCCCCCTCCGGGCTGTATTTGACCGCGTTCTCCACCAGGTTCTCCAATAGCTGGCGGATGCGGTTCAGGTCATACGTACCCTCGACCGGCCCACTCGCCTGCACGCTACAGGCGTGCCGCGCCGAATTATGCCTGGCACATACCTCTTGAGCCACCGCCACCAGGTCGAACTCCTCCATCTCGCCAAGCAGCTTCCCCTCTTCCGCGCGGGCGGCGTCGAGCAACTCAAGCACGAGGTTCTTGAGGCGGGTGGCCTCCCGCGCGATGGTGCGGATGGCCTCGCGGTCCACGGGCATATCGGGCTTGCGCTCGGCCCGCCGCTCCAGGAGTTGCGCCTGGGCCACCAGGGTGGTGAGGGGCGTCTTCAGGTCGTGGGCGGCGGCGGAGAGGAAATCTTCCTTCAGGCGCGTGGCCTCTTCCCTGCCCCGGACGCGAGTAGCCTCGTCTATGAGGGCGCGGCTTTCGAGGATGACGGCGGCCTGGTCGGCCAGGAGCTTGATCAGCCTCATATCTTCGTCGGCAAAGATCGGCACGTGGTCCGCATAGGCCACGAGCACGCCCAGGCGCCGTCCCTTGGTGGTGATGGGCGCGGCCAGCAGAGTGCGGGTGCGGTTCGCTCCGCCTTGCCTGGCCACGCGCGGGCTATCGCGCAGTAGATTATCCGTGAAGGTCGGCTCCTGGTGCAGGAAGGTGCGGCCCGTGATACTATCGTCGTCGGCGGGAATAAGAGAAGCCTCTCCCTCTTCATCGCTGTCGAACCGCAAAGCTTGCTCCAGACTCGTCCCACAGCCCGATCCTGGCCCGGGGTGTGCCAATCGAGCTGGCGGCGCCGCGCTCAAGCTCCGCGACTATAGCCCCGGTAGTGGATAGTCGTGGGAGGCTGGCGGCCCTCCCCAGGAAGGCGCGCAGCTCAGGCTCCTGCCAGGCGCTGCGCAGGACAGCGGGCGGGGCAAAACCGAGGAAGTAGCAGATGCCTGAGGCCAGCGCCGCCACTAACGTAAGGACCGAGATGCCGTCGCTCCATTGTGGGAACGGGATTCTCAGGGTCGCTATCGCGAAGACGGTGCAGAAGAAGATGCAACCCGCGGCGGCGGCGCTCATACGGCGGCTCGTCACACCCCTGGTCCGGCGGGCCTGCCGGACAAACGCCACCGACGAGTAAAGTATCAGGCCAACCATGTAGGCCAGGAAGACGAGTGTGAACCATATCGGCCAGGGGGTCGGATAGACGAATATGCCCACGATCAGGAGCGCCAGCGCGGCCTCGGCGGCGCGCATGAACCACCCTGGCACGTTCGAGAAGTCGTCCACGAGCCGCAGAAGCATATAGCCCATCAGGGGAAAGAGGGAGGTGTTGAACGCGGTGATGATAGGGTTGCGCGGCTCTATACCCAGGCCCTGGAGGACTGCCTGAAGGATAACGAGCGTTATGATCAGGAAGAAAAGCGCGATGTCAATGTTGGCGCGCAGTGGACGGCGCACGGCCTTGACCGCCGTGCTTACGAAGATAAGCACATAGACGGCCCAGGTAGCATATTGTATGAGATCGCTGGCGGTCAAATTGTATAGCCTTACGAAGCAACGTGGAGCTATGGCAGCCGAGGCCTTATGAAGCCTATTCTACGCGCGGCACGCGCATATTGCAAGAGGCAACCGCAAACAAAAAGGCCCGCTCGTAATTCGAACAGGCTAGGAACGACTGAAGAGATGCGCGGTGTGGGCGATGAGGGGCTCGAACCCCCGACTTCTTCGGTGTAAACGAAGCGCTCTGACCAACTGAGCTAATCGCCCGCTCATTTGTATTTGTGCCGAGGAGGGGATTAGATAGAACCATATGTTCTAGTAACTCCTCAACATTAATACCTGCTGCTAATCATACCCGAAAGGCCCTCGGTGATCAAGGTCGCTGACTATTTGCTGACTTTTTCTCCGAGAACAGCCTCAAGCGTGGGGTCATTTGTGGTGCTTACCAGTGACCCTCATACTCCCCATTGCGCTGATTATGCATCGGAATGCAGAATAGTGTATAATAGAGGTAGTAGAGGAACTAACCACCCTCTATTTACAAATCCAAACAGCCGAAGCAATAGCAGAAGCCCGATTTCTGGCAACCCAACAGGGGAGCCGGGATCGGGCTTCTTTGCTTTAAGTCTAGGCTGACAGTCATCAAGGAGGCAGGAACCGTGAAAGACAACGCAACTGAGAATATTAGTCTAAGGAGTTTGCCGGAGGTGTGTTCACCTGCACAGGTGCTTGCCTGCCTTCCGGTCAGCAGGGACTTCCTATATAGATCACTGCAATCGGGCGCAATACCGGCGCGTCGGTTGGGGGATCGTTGGCTCATCTACAGGGACAGGCTGATTGACTGGCTACAAGAGACTGACTGCGACCAGCCCAGGCAATCAGCATGAGAGGCAAAAAAAGAGACCTGCGGCTAACAGGTCTCAACCCAACAGGAGATACCAGAAATGTCACTCTACTACATTCATTATACACCATTTAGGCAAGTGGTGGGAAGCGGGGCCGCCAATGGCAGCACCTAGCCGACCGACAGTACGCCACATAAACAAGGACAATATTCCGCTTGATGTGCGCCAGTGGCCTCAGTGGGTGCTATGGTGCTACGAGGAACGCGACGGCAAGCAAACCAAAGTGCCGTATCAAGCTCTCGCAAACGCCAAGCAAAGAGCATCAGTAACTAACCCATCAACCTGGACCAGCTTCGAGCAGGCGTTGATGGCCCTCGGCTCCGGCAGGTATGACGGTGTAGGCTACGTGCTCACTGAGGACGATCCCCTAATAGGCGTAGACCTCGACCACTGCATCAAGGATGGTAAGTTGGAGGGATGGGCGAGCGACATTGTAAAAGCCCTCAATAGCTACTCCGAGATCACGCCTTCCAAAGAGGGCGTTAGGATCTTTGCGCGAGGGGAACTCCCCCCAGGTGTGAGGGGCCGCAAAAAGGGCGATATTGAGATGTACAGTTCGGGGCGCTTCTTGACGGTCACAGGCCACCACATAAAGGATGTATCGTCTGCGATTGAGAGCCGTACCAGTGAGGCGCTAAAGCTATTTGTTGACGTGTTTGGGGATGTACACCCTACCGTTGAGAGCGTCCGGGCCAACACTCCATCATCTCTCAGTGACACAGACGTGTTGACATTGGCGCAGGCCGCCCGAAATGGTACTAAGTTCCGCGCTCTTTGGGCAGGCAGCACCGAGGGTTATCAATCGCGCTCAGAGGCAGAGGCCGCGCTTTGTAGTCTGCTGGCGTTCTACACTCAGGACCGCGCGCAACTCGAACGACTGATGAGTGACAGCCAGTGCGAAAGATGGAAAACGTCAAAGCCTGACTATCGTGAGCGCACGATGAACCTGGCCCTTCGCGGGATGTCTGAAACCTACAAGCCGAGCACACGGCGCGATGATTATTATTCTGCCAGTCCTAAGAGAGAGGTTCCGGCAGAAAGAATTATGCCAGGTGCAGAGCAGACCGAACCCAACGACTATTTTCTTTCTGCCGAAGCACCCGTAGTTCCGGCAGAAAGAATAGAAGATAGGGGCGATGTGTTCAGGACGGCTCGCCAGATTGCGGAGCAGACACCCGATAAGCCCGACTGGATCGCCCTCCCCTGGCTAGTTAGGGGAGGCATCAGTGAATTAGACGGCAAAATCAAGGGGGGTAAGAGTACGTGGGCACTCGCGCTCTGTCGGGCAGTGTTAGACGGTCGTGACTTTATGGGCTGGCCCACAACGCGGGGTGCGGTGGTCTACCTTACTGAGCAGCCAGCATCTTCTCTCCGCGAGGCGTTGCGACGTGCTGATTTATTAGAGCGGGATGATTTCCATGTCCTCTTGTGGTCGGATGTTACTCAACTTAGCTGGCCTCAAAAGATGGGGATAGCTACCCAAAAGGCTCATGAGGTCGGTGCGGTCGCAATTATCGTTGACACGCTGGGCTGGTGGGCTGGTCTAAAGGGTGATGAGGAAAACTCAGCCGGATCAGCACAAACAGCGATGGAGCCGATTGCCGAAGCAATCAAGGGAGATCCCAAGTTTGGGGTGTTCATCCTACGCCACGAACGCAAGGGAGGGGGCGAGGTTGGGGAGAGTGGGCGCGGCTCGTCTGCCTTTGGCGGCTCTGTAGACATTGTGCTTTCAATCCGAAGGCCGGAGGGCAACCCAGGTGCTAGCCCTAACATGCGGGTGATCCACAGCTTGAGCCGCTTTGATGAAACCCCATCTGAACTTATGATCGAATTGGCACACGACGGCCAATACATCGCTCATGGGGATGTGTATGCTGTAGCCCTCACGACCGCCAAGAATGCGGCTATAGAGGCTCTCAAGGCAGGCAAGCTCAACCAGGATGGTCAGTTCACGCACACGCTTACCCTCGATGAGATCATGGCCTACTGTGCCGATAGGGGTGTGAAGCGTAGCACTTTACAACCTGCGTTAGAGAAGATGGCTACTGAGTTCCTTGTCAGGAAAACGGGAGCCGGTAAGAAGGGGAGTCCGTTCGCTTACGAGTGGATGGGCGACTGAAATACTTTCTGCCGAAACTGCTTACTTAGGACTGGCAGAAACAAATCAAGCGAGGAGAAGCTATGGAGAGGACAACATGACCGCTCAACCTAAAGCACCCAGGAGCCGGGAAAAACCCCCACTTTCTGAGCGGTACGGCTGGATGATACGAGTACGGCCAGAGGTGGAGGATCACAATCAAGGCAACAGTGCAGCGCAACCGAGTGCTGCTGTTAGCAAAGCAACCAATCACCCAACAGGAGAAAAAGACAATGGCACATAGGACGTTTCCAAAGGCATCGGAAGTGACAGCAACACGAGCGCAAGTGCTGGCCGCTCAAACAGGCACGCTACAGGAGGCCAGGTCAGCAGCAACGGATGCTTTGGTATTGGCCGAGAAGCTTGCGCTGTACATCAAGGACGTGGCCGGGAATATGAAGAACGGCGGCACGGCCCAAGACCCAGAAAGATACCTGACCGACGCGATCCACGCTTGGGGGCTTTCGGTCTAATAATCAACCAACATCACAGGAGAAATGAAGTGACAGACAATTTAGCAACATTGAGGGGCGGGGTACAGGCAGGCAAAAGCGTCGTTGACCGATTGCTTGCTAAGGCCGCAAAGATCGATGCGGGCAAGGACACTTACACCCCTCAGAACCTGGCCCAACAGCACACCGAAGCACGCCAACAGGCGTTCGTGGAGCTTGCCCAATTGAGGCAGGATCTCGCAGAGGCGCGCGCCCAGGCAACGAAGGACGCACAGAAGTCGCTGGGTGCGGCTCTGAATGTGGGGCAAGACCTGGGGGAACAAGTAGCTGCACAGCGAGCCTGGGCGCGCTTACGGGGCTTGCTGGAGGCGGGTACGGTTGATTACTTGGGATTGATCGAGCGGGCGAAACACGACAGCCTAACACTGCGCGCCCTCCGAGAGGAACTACCGGCCTATCTTGAGACAACGGGCATCAACCAGCCGGGCGAGATGGCGCAGCACGTCACATCGGAGATCGACAAACGACTTCTCCCCTACTTGAAACATTCAGAGCGCGCTGCTCTTGACACTTTGAAGGCGCTAGACACGGGCTGGCGCAACTTGGAAATGTCTATCGGTTTCATTGAGCTTGACCTGAAGGCCGGAGCCGGTGACAGGATGGCCGTCCTAATAGGTTACGACGGCGAAGAGATCGACGGGACGAACGCGGCAGAGTAGCAAGGGGGCGGGCGCTGCTCCAGGGCCTCCTCACGTCGCCCTGTTGCAAGTAAAGCGTGCAACTTATAAGGCTTGCAACAAAGCCTACAACTATAGCGTTACAACAGGCCCATTTTGAGCGTGTTGTGCAACTTATAGGGATTACAACAAAAGGAAGCAGACACGTATGCAACAAGGGGGTTTTATGGACGCGATAGAGACGTATCAAACAGTTGGCTATTTGGAGCAGTTCACCCGGCTGGTGGAGCAACTTCGTAGCGTTTTCGCCAGGATGGACGTAGAAAGCGAAGGCAAGCCGTCGCCAGAAGCAGTGAAAACTACGAAACGCATCCTCTGGGATCTGGATTGCATAGCGGCAGACATAGTAGGGATGCACGTCGAAGGCCCGGCTGATAATGGCGTGGTGAGATTGCAGAGCAGTTTCGAGATATGTGCCGCGCACTTAGGTGTAATCACGTCACAAGGGCGTAGGCAGATTGACGACCCTACCAACGTGCTCATATACGCGAACACTCAGCGAGTGGCGGGAGAGGCATTCCACGCGCAACTCATGAAGTGCATGGAGCTTTACAACACCCTCGTGGAAGCCATCAAGCAGCCTATGTTAGTGACCGCGCCGGGGCAAGAGGGAGAACAAGGATGAACGTGGAACAACTGGACAGATTGAAGCGATACGGTGATGTCACTACACAATGGCAACGCTCGACTTGGAGGACACTGGGGAAGTTGGGGAACTATAGCAAACTTGCATCCCGCCTCCCCGCCCATCGCGGCGCGGCCTGGGCACTACTCACGGATCTGGACGACGTTGCTGCCGAGATTGAAGCATATCAGGACATCGACCCCACGCTTCATACACTGCATGGGACGTTCCTTTACGTAGCAACCAAACTGAAAGCCCTTACTTCTTCATTCCGCAAGGCACTCCAAACAGACGACCCGGAAGATGCCCAACGCTTCGGCGCGGCCCTCGTGCTATGCGTCATCGGTTTGAAGTTACTGAACACCCAAACACCGACCGAGCTACACAAAGCGGCCCAGATTGCGACCGCGAGCCAACCGGCACAAATGGTATAATTAGAGGGGACGTTTATACGTTCCCCACCCTAACAATCTAACCGCCGAAGCGAACGCAGAAGCCCTTGATAGGCAACCCGCACATGGGAAGCCACGTCAAGGGCTTTTTGCGTTCCCTGAGTTACGGGCTATCTCGGCCAGATGCTCAGAGGCGCGAGCAGCAAGCATGAGCAGCGCCCAGGCCAGTATCCCACCGAACAGCCAAGAGGCCGCAATGCCCATGACACGCAGGATGAAAATCACACCCTCCTGACTGGTGTTTGCTTGGATCTCACTACCAGACAAAAGAATGGTAAGCACAAAATTGTTGACACCCAATAGCAAGAATACCCACGCTGTAATACGCACGAAGGCGCGCGCTATGTCCTGGGTCATGGCCCGTCCTCCTTTAGCGGATAGGTTCTTCGATGCTCTAAGGGTAGCACAGAGAAGAGGCTATTTCAATGGGTGATCAGGTATCTATCAGCGCAAGTGTCGTTGACAACGGTGGCGTATCGGTCGTCCAGCAGTACATCGAGGCACTCAAAAGCCTCAAGGGTGCAACTGACGATCTAAAATCCGCATCCGATATTTATAACCAGGTTGCCTCCCAAATGCAGTCTGAGGTTGAGCGCACCGACGCAATTGTTGCCGAGTTTACAGCGACGATGCGCGATGTCATCTCAGCAGGTGGCAGCGTACAGCAGGCTATCGATCAAGTCAGCGGTTCCTACTCCGAGTATTACGCTCAGGGGCTTTCTGCCGGTGATGTGAGCACAGCCCTCGCCTACGCTCTACAGCAACTAGAGACTGAGGCCAGCGCAGCAGCAACGCAAGCGGTAGAAGTTGCCACAGCTACTCACGACATGGGGGCTAGTGCTGGTGAGGCATCCGGCAAGGTACAGGAACTTAGCGAGAGCAGCAGGGATCTTGGAAGTGCTCTCGGTGAAGTAGATCAGGGCGCGGGTTTAGCACAGGGCGGCATATTGGGGCTTGTGCGTGCGGTGGGTGAGGGTAAGGTTGGCCTCGGCGCGCTCATAGGTTTGACAGTCGGAGCGGGCGCTGCCTATGCCGCTGAAGAGGTTGATTTAGTACGTCTTACGGGTGCTCAGAAAGCCAACACAGAGGCGGGCGCTGCTGACCTGGTTATGATTGAGCGGGTTATTGCAGCGCGACAGGAACTTGGTTTCTCAGACGACCAACTTCGCAACAGCTACGCTGACCTGATACCCATTATTCGAGACACTGACGATGCGCTACGGGCGCAGACAGCGGCGATGAACCTGGCTCGCGGTAAGAATATGGATCTGGCCGGAGCAACCCAAGTTGTAGACATGGCCTTTATGGGCATGACAGGTCGCCTAAAGAGGCTGGGTATTGAATTAGAAGATGGCGTAAAGGGCATGGAAGCTGTAGCCGCCATCAATGCAAAGTTCGCGGGCCAAGCCAGCGCCTACGCCGACACCACATCCGCCTCCTGGGATCGGATGGGTACATCCTTTGGCAACTTGATGGAAACGATTGGCTCCGCGCCCGCCAGTGGCGGCGATGGCCTGTTTGATTGGATTGACAAGGGGCTACGCGGCTGGACGGTGATGATTGAGGATATGCAGTCGGGTGGCGACGAAATGCAAGTCCTCTTCGACAACCTCGATGTTATATGGAGCGAAAGCGCACGAAACAGGGTAGCAGCAGAGCAGCAAGTAGCAAGCGAGGCCGAGTGGTACGCCGAAGCTCAGGCCATGTGGAGCCAAGATGCGGCTGATAGTGTAGCCGATGGGTCAGGGCAGATAGAGGAGACGCTGAACAGCCTCGCTGACTTCGTTTTCGATATTGCAAACGAGTTCGCGGAGGCGGGTACTCAGGGCGGGGATGCCTATGGTGCTAATACGACAGGCGCGATCAATGACAATCTCCCCGGATTGGGGGAAGCCGTCAGCGCGTTTCTCGCCACTATGGATCAGAGGACAGCAGCCGGGCAGATTGGCACTGGTGTAGGTAATTCGCTAGTATCTGCGGCCTCCACTGTAGTCAAGTCCGGCCTGCAAGAACTGAATAATCAGTTGCAGACGTTCCTCGATGGTGTGAGCAAGAAGTTTGGGATAGATGCCATCAAACTACCCGGCTTCAATGTGGGGGACGTTGCGAAGTTTGCAGGCGACCTCTTCACTGGCGGCATCTTTGGATTTTCCAAGCCCCCTAAGCCGAAAACTTACACGCAGGCTGAGTTGGATGCCATCCACGCAGGGGATGACGAACGCGAAAACAGGAGGATCAACGACACCACTAACCCGGTGATGATACGTGGGCGCAAAGTCGCCTCGGATGCCGCTGCCCGTAGGAAAGCCGAGGAAGAGGCCGAGGAAGAGGCCGAACGTGCTTCCAGGCGTGGCGGTGGCGGTGGCAATAGGGGGGCCGGAGCCGGAGCCGGAGGCGGCAAAGGTGCTAGCGGGGGGCGATCCGGCACTAGCAGAGCATCCGACCCGCAAGGCGATTTTGCGGCTGCCCAAAAGAAGTATGAGCAGGATATGGCTCAGTTGGCTTTGGAGGGTGACTTAGAGCAGGCCCAGGACGACCGCACAGCCGCCCAGGAGCACCTGACCAATGTCACCGAAGGCTATAACAGCCTCATGGACTTCGTAGCGACTAACATCTCTGATGCTAAGGATGCGATGGGCGTTGCCACCAAGAGCATGAAGGATGATCTTGGGAAACTAGAAGTCGCATTCGATAGCCTGCGGGCGAAGAACGCCGATGACTTGCACGATGTAGATGTCAAGCTCCACCACACGACCGAAGAGCTAAAGAGGATGAAGCAGGAGGCAAAGGGTGTGCTCGACCCTCTTGCCGAAAGCGCGACAAAGGCCAAGCAAGCAGTAGACGATCTCAACTCAGCGACCGCCAAGCAGAATGAGGAATACGAAAAATCCAAGCGTCAGGGCCAGGAGGAGCTTTACAATCTGGCAGAGCGCGAGAAGCAACTACGCAAAAACGATGAAGCTATCCGCAATGCTACCGATGGGCTTGATAGGCAGCGGGAAGCCCTACAGGGTCTATCAGATGAACTAGCAAGCATTGGGCAGGAAGAGGCACGGGATGATCGTGCTGGCAAAATAAGCCGGCTCCGGGGGGAAGTCGCCAATTATGCCGCTCAACTACAAAATGCGACAGGTGCGGAGCGCGCACGCCTACAAGCCAAAATAGACGCAGCCAACAAGGAATTAGGCCGCGAGGTTCGCAGGGACGAACTGACAGGCCAGATTGAAGCGAAACAGCAGGAAATAGCACTCGAAGAGAAGCGCATCGCCCAGATGCAAAAGGCCCGCGACGAAGAGGCCCGCCTGATCGCAGAGCAGAGGCAGAACACGCAGGACAGGCTTGATGCCATTGCCCACGAACAGCAGTTATATAACCAGCAACAGCACGATAAGACCCTGGCCGCAGAAGAGGCAGCCAAGAGCGCCCAGGCTGCCTACGATACCGAAAAGGCAAAACAGGATGCCTTACAGGGGCCGGTACAGAAGCAACTTGATGACCTGAATGACTTACGTACCGCGCGCCAGTTCGAGGCATCGGAAGCCGAACTAGCCGCCAGCCGTATTATCGCAGCCAAGAAGCAGGAGATTGCCGAAACCGAAGCCCCATACAAAACAAACATCGAAAACCTGCAAGCCATTGAGAAACAATTACAGGCCAACGCCAAAGCCGATGAGACACTAGCTAAGGACGCGGTTGCTAATGCGAAGATCCGAGCAGATGCAGCCCGAGACGCGCTCGACGCTTTCAAGGGCAAAGAGAAAGAAGCGGCAATCGCCGGGGATTGGGCCGAAGCCCAGGCGAAGTATGCCGGGGCGGTAGGCTTGCTGGCCGAGAGCACCCCGAAGATTGCAGAACTGGATACCCACGCCAAGAATGCGGCGGCCTCTGCCGCTGCTGCTGGCCGCGCGCTCACCTCGGAACTTGCACCGGCTGTGCAGGGGTTGGCAGATAAAACTACCCCAGCCCTCGCGGGTGTCTATGCCGAGTGGGTCAAATACTTCGGCACAACAGGGGAGAACGGCAAGATCCGCCAACTGCTATTCGGTAAGAGCGCAGATGGCTTCCACACGTACCTAGAGGCTCATACAGCCCTCGCGTTGGGCATGGCCGGCTACGAAGGCAAGTGGATGCAGGGTCTACAGACCACGTTCGATCACATTGATGATAAGTTCGATGAAAACAAGCCTGCCCTTGCACTGGTGGGTGCTGGCGCTGCCGATACGATAGCCGACGCATTCATAGGGCAGATGACCAAACGGCTTGATGACATGTCCTTCGTCGTTACGGTGGACGTGCAAACAGCCGGGGAAACCCCCCTCGAAGGCCGCGCTAGAGGTGGGGATGTCTTTGGCGGTACTGCCTATTGGGTAGGTGAAGATGGGCCGGAGCTATTCAAGCCGAGGGGCAGCGGCACGGTAATGAGCCACCGCGACTTTATGGCCTATGCGGGTAATGCCTATGCCTACGGCTCATCTGGGCGAGGAGGGAATAATGCAACCATCTCTATACAACTCTCCCCTACGTTCCCCAACGTCACAAGTGCCGATGAGATCAGGAGGGCCATGCAGGATGAGCAGTTCTGGCAAGGGGCCATAAGTAAGGCGGTCTCGCGCTCCCTTTACAACGAGGAAGTTAGCAACGGAACGGGGGCATTCTAATGACTTACGGCGGATACCCCCAGGCTCTACGCTTCCAGGCCAATACAACCGGCTCCACGTTTGTTGACGAGTCCCACCTCATAGATCGTCTGACGGTACGCTTCGATAAACCGGAGCCTGGCAAGCCTGTCAGCCTCTCATTCACTATGCGCCAACCCGGAGGCGGCTTTGAGCTTAGGGAGTGGCAAGAGTGGAGGGTAGATGACCCTTTCACCGCCCCATCAAGCCCCTACGAGCGTTATGGCGTGTTCTACGTCATGTCATTCGACGAGGGCAAGGACGGATCTGATAAGACGTGGAATGTCACCCTGCTCGATGCCAACATCCTGCTGACTAGGGGCCAGGAGCAAATCACAACTGAGGTAGTGCTTGGAGCACGCCCGGCGTGGTATCCCAACACGACATACAGCACCACTGACTATGTAGAGCCGTCGCGGGGAGCACCCTGGCAGGCCAGCACTGCGTATCTCACAAACGCACTGGTCGAGCCGACTTCCAGCAACCGCAATCGCAGGTATTACAAGTGTACGACCCCAGGCACTACGGGTGCAACGGAGCCAACATGGACGCAGGTTAGCGGCGGTACAGTGACCAGCGGCACGGCTGTATTTACCGAGCAGGGCACGATTGATAATGGCTATATCTACCACTGTAAGGTCGGTGGGGTATCAGCTTCAACGCCCCCCACATGGCCCACAGGAGCGTTTGCAACGGTCGTAGACGGCACGGCCACCTGGGAGCGGTGGGATGTATCCACTTACACCGACAAGAAGGCGATTGAGTACATCATCGCTAACTACCTGCCCGAATGTACGGCGGCTGTCAATCAGGTTGTGGGGAATATAGGCACTGTCACCCTACAGGATGAGAGTGTAGCGAGTGCGTTTGGCAAGGTCGCGCTCCAGGCATTACCGCCAAACTATGACCCCTGGCAAGCCCTAAAACCCTACACAGCAGGCATGATGATCAATGCTGTGCCTGCGACGGGCTACTATTTCGAGTGTACCACGCCTGGAACTACGGCGGCCAACCCGCCCGGAACGTGGCCCACAACTTTAGGGGCTACCGTCACATCGGGCACGGCAGTATTCACGAACCGGGGCGCATCCAACAAGCTACCCTTTGCTCAGGTGCAAGTCGCTCCCGACAATGCCCCCCACACCGCGCCCTGGTCCCTCACCTGTGGCTGGTATGATTTCAACAGTGAGACTATCGTACCGACCATTACGATTGAGTTGAGCGATCAAGTAAACGAGGATGCCACTCACAAGCATTACCACCCCAACGCGAAGCGCCGACGCGATGCCGGTCAGTACCGAAACAAACAGATGGTGCGCGGAGGGGATGGAGCGTTCGCCACCATCAACGACCTGAGCCAGCAGGGATACGTCGGTCGGGTTGTCAGCGGCCCTGTCTTCAAGGACGACAAGCTCACCACCAACGATGCCTGCGAGAATATGGGCTACGCGCTCCTGGGGGCTTTGGGAGCCGCCAGAGAGACGATCACCAACGTCTCCACTACTAAGCGCATAGAGAGTGCTAGGAACCTACTACAAGCCCCTCGCAAGGTGAAGTTTACGCGAGCCATTCACGGCCTGAGCCAGCAAGTGTATGCGATGCCTCGGATCACGCTAGAGTTTTCCAGCGGTATCGCCCGGTGGAACTTTGAGCTTGGCTCCTCGGTGCTACAGCTAGGCGATAACCCCCTCACCAGCCCTCTAAGCGGCGTGCGTGCGGTAGGGGATAGTGTACCCTCCGGCGTGCCCTCCTGGGGTGCTGGGACATCGTGGATTCTTTACAACTATGCCGACCCAGTGACGCAGAGAGTGGCGGTCCTTGTTGGGTGTAACGCGCCCACAATAGGGCTAGGCGACCTGCGAGGGTACATATTCAAGTATATCGCCGGTCAGATGAGGCCCACGACAGGTTTAGCCCTATTGTAGACAGGGGCACGCCATTCTACGGGGTGGGGGATCTGCCGCCAGGTATCACGATTTCTTGGTACGTTCGCTCAGTAGACACCAGCAATAACCAGTCAGCCTACACATCCACTACTCAGCAGCTTACCACCGCGTCGGTCTATTACGATCAGATACAGGGCGGCTCATTCGAGATTGAGCATCAGAACGACGCACCCTCCGCACCTGCTTTCGGCGGCTGGACCAACGCGAGTACAGGCGGCGGCGCTATTGCACGCAGCACAGATGCATCTAGCGGCACATACGCCGCCAAACTGAGCACCACAGGCGGCGGTCAAGAGGCGGCGCTGCTTACTGAGAACTTCACACGAGTTCACAAGTACGCCCGGCAAAACTCCGATCCTGTTCTGGGATGTCAAAGCGTCTCATGCCTCCACCGATATGCACATGGTCGTCTTTTACTACAGTGGTAGCTTTTCCCTGCTCGGCTCGGAAGATACGACTAAGACGTTGACCACAGCCTACACCCAGAAGTCGAAGGCGATCCCGGCCACGTATGCGGGCAGCCGCGTTGCCTACATCAAAGTCAAGCCCCTGAACAGCAACAGCGCGATCAGGGATGTCTACGTCGATAACATAAAGGTGCTCACTCAACTCCCCGCAGATGGAATTGAAGATGAGGCCGTTACAACGCCCAAGATTGCCCCTCTCGCGGTCACGATAGACAAAACAGAGTTCACGGCCAGCGCGGGCGATCCGCTTGTGTTGGTGCGGGATGCTGGCGACCCCGCCCTGCTCGCGTACCCCAGCCCCGGATCACTAAAGGTCGTATTTATCCCCACAGGCATCTATGAAGGCATCACTTTTATTGATATCACAGGAGCGACATTCACGGTAGAAAATGGCGTGATGACCTACTCCGGCGATGCTGAGATAGTAGGTAATGCCGAGGTTGGGGGCGACCTGGGAGTAACTGGTGTCCATATTCTTAGGGCCGGGCAGACGAATTGGCAGCGCGGCTTAGTTGACGTTCCAGATAGGCGCAACTGGGCACTGGTGAATGAGGTGGCGGTCGCGGGCGACTACCATCTGATGCAGTCCACCACTAACACAGGCGTGCCATCCACCCGCTCCGTCATGTCGTGGAATAAGGATCGGGCGGCGACTACTTATGGATCGCTGGCAATAGGCCAGGGAGCCGCAATTGCAAAGGTGCTGACAGCTACCGCTACACTTGACTTTGGGGATGTCATCGCGCAGGAACACGCCGACCTGACTATAACAGTCACAGGCGCAATGTTAGAAGATGTGGTTACGCTGGGTACGCCCAATGCTTCGGTTGAAGACGGCATCTGCTACACCGCATGGGTGTCAGCCTCCGACACGGTAAAGGTGCGCTGCAACAACTACGGCAAGTCGGATCAAAACCCAGCGAGCGGTACGTTCCGGGTGATGGTAACTCAATTCTAAAGGAGAGATGCATTGGAAATCGTAATCAGGGAACACTCAGGTAAGAAGTATATCGAGATAGGGGTGGAGAAGATAGGCAGCGCGCCGATAGTCACCCCCGGCTATGGGGATGGGGAGGGCGACGTGGCCCTCATCAGGCACAACCGCTTTCCGGGCAACTGGGTTGTAGAGGTGAAGTGGCCGGTGGGTGTGCCGGTGGAGGATGTAAAGCCACTCATCTACCAAGAAACACTACTTACCAAATAAAGGGATGTGGCTTCCACAAGCCACATCCCTTTATTCTACCCTGCCCGGCTGCTAGATGCTGTCTACCATGCAGTGCCGGAATATGCCCAGGCAGTTACTTTGAATCCCGCCCGCCTAACTGCCGCTCTCGCTTGCTTGGGTGTGAGTTTCGCCCGGTCCCACATGATCCGCAGAGTGGCCTCCCATGAGCCTGTATGCCACTCTGCAAGCCCCATAGGGGTATCTATGACCTGCAAGGCAGCATTGCCTATCCGTGAGGCTATGACTGCCCCTGGATGGGCAGTGTCATCCAGGGGCTTGCTGCTTCGGATTGTGACCTTAGCAATCAGTGGGTTATTCATCGAAATCTCCTACTGTGCTGATCTGCCTGATCTTGGAGCTGGCCTCATTCATGGCCTTTTCTAAGTCATGCTCGATCTGAAACTTGGCTTGCTTTTTCAGTCGCTTGTCCACTGTTATCCGCTCCGTTTTCCGAATGAATTGCAGCACCGGGGATAGTACCTCAACATAGTGCTGAAGCCCATTACTCGGCTTGATGCCTATGTCACCCATAGCAACTTCAATAGCATCCTCGGCAGTGAAGGCTAGGATTTTGTCGCCGTCGTCGTAATGAGGCTTCCTGCAAAGGGCAGCAGCATGTAAGAACAGCATACCTAGCTCGTGGAGGGTCGGCTCGACCTGGTATCGTGGTACTCTGCCTTTCATGCTGTCACCAACCTTACAGCCCTAAAAGCTACTAGGGACTGAGGTTCGCAGAGCATACAGCACTGGATACTCCGATGCCTTGTTGATCTCCCACAGACCGGGCAAGAGCCGGGGAACCTGTAAACTATCTTGCATCTGATTACATACTTCTGTACAATTGGGTTGTCCATGAAAGCATCTCCTTTTGTGGACTAGGCAGGCCCGGAGATCGTACCTCTGGACCTGCTTTTTCTGTGTTGCCCCAATATCATAGCATATATCAGAACAGAATACAAGTAGTTTCAGAACCAATTATAAACCAATTCCCCAATAAACCTTGTACTTAGATAAGAACTATGTTAGTATATATCTGTGACCGCAATAGACACCTAACCGGGAGCCTGATATACTCAGAGCATCCTATAAAGGAGTTGACATGCTACTAATGGCAGCCAAACCACTAACCCGATACCGTGAAAAGCTCTACATGCCGGTGGATGAGTTTGTAGAGCACCTGGGCATTAGCCTAACTACTTACTACCGCATCCTCGAAGGTGTAAGGCCGCGCTTCACCACGATGCGTAAGATAGCCGACAAGCTACAGGTGAAACCATCCGACATCTCGGAGTTCGTAATTGAGGACGAAGAGAGCCAGGGCAAATAGTCAGTGGCGGCCAAGATCTACAAGCGCACCAATGCGAACGGCACGACTGTTTACACGACGGTCGTGAGTTTGCCACGCAACTCCACAGGCAAGAGCAAGCAGATCAGGATCACCAAAACGAAGTTGCGAGAGGTCGAGCGCGAGCGCACGCGCATCCTGGCGGCCTATGAAAACGGGGAGTACAGCGAGGCAGGCAACAAGCGGCAGACGGTAGCCGCGTACCTGCAAGACTGGCTGAAACAGGCATCAGCAAACCTACGGCCAGCAAGCACCGGGCGATACGAGGAAATCATCAGGCTACATATCACGCCAGTGCTAGGGAAAGTGGTCCTGAACAAGCTGACAGCGCAACAGGTGAGCCGGTTGTATGCGTCTCTCCTCGAACGGCTCAGTAAGTCTACTGTGTCGAACGTCCACACGGTCCTGCACAAGGCGCTCGATCAAGCGATGAAGTGGGATCTAGTCTCGCAGAACGTCACTGACAAGGTAGATCCGCCCAGCAAAGGCAAGCCGGAGCATCACACCTGGAACGATGAGCAGGTACGCGCTTTCCTACGAGCCGCAGACAGCGACGCATATGCAGCCCTGTGGTGGCTTGCAGTCTACTCAGGGATGAGGCGCGGCGAACTGCTGGGCTTGAAATGGCAGGACGTAGACATCGACGGAGCATCCATCACAATCAAGCACACATACAGCCGAGGCGTGGGGAACAAGTACGAGCTTGGCAGCACCAAGACACAGAGCGGGCGTAGGACGGTCACTCTGCCTGGTCAGGTGCTATCACGTCTAAAGGCACACCACACCCGGCAGAGTGACGCACGGCTCCACCTGGGCGACGATTACATTGATCGTGGGTTTGTGTTTGCCGATGAGGTTGGCAGGCCAATCCACCCTAACACTTTGACGCACCACTTCCACAAGATCATCGCGGCGGCGGGCTTGCCACGTATACGCATCCATGACCTACGGCACGGCCACGCGACCGAACTCATGGAGGCCGGAGTGCATCCTAAAGTAGTATCCGAGCGCCTGGGGCACTCGAACACTCGGATCACGATGGACCTCTACAGCCACGTTTCGCCTACCATGCAGCGCCAGGTAAGCGAGATGTTGGAGAAGCGGATCGGCCCAGATGAATAGCACGTTTTGGAAAAGTGCTGACTATTTGCTGACTACGGCAACAAGAAAGCCCCCGCAGTGGGGGCTTTTCGTGCCTGGAATTAGAACATCTTGACCATTCAGTGCCGAGGAGGGGATTTGAACCCCTACCCCCTAAATCGGGGACTAGGCCCTCAACCTAGCGCGTCTGCCGT
>CAWEQU010000014.1:0-106280 GCA_963811305.1 uncultured Chloroflexia bacterium | reverse complement strand
GATTGCTTTGACCCTAGGCTGGTCAAAGCAATGGAGCGGGCCAAAGTTGGCTCACAACCGCCATCTATTGCCAATGTTTCTACACCAACTGTCGTAAAACCCAATAGAAAAGCCCCCTCAGACTGACCCAGGGGGCTTTTTCGTGCCTATCTACACACAATTTCGGGTGAGCCGCCAAGGACTTGAACCTTGAACCCACTGATTAAGTCCCCAAGAAGGGGGTCCGCAGGGGTCCGCCAAAGTCCATTTTGTGCGTGAAAAAAGAACTTAAGTGCTAGGGAGGTCCGCCGAAATCCGCCGAAGTTCGCTCCCGTAGTGGTCAACTAAGTGGTCAAAATCAGCGTTGTTTTGTTGGTGTGTCGAGACCGTACGGCCGCGCCACCCGCTTGTTTTTCTCCCACTAGTTCTCCTCCCAGCCTAACCCTATGAGGTCGAGGCAATGCTGCACTGGATTTACGATAGGAGTAGGCAATCGTGTTTCAATCGCGATTGAAAGAATTACGATTGCGATTGTAAATACGATTGCAATCATATATCAGGGCCAGGCTCATAGTAAGTACCTTTGCCTTCACCTTCTTTATTGAGAACCCCGCGCTTCGCCAATTTGGTGAGAAGACGAGATGCTTGCTGGTCTCCGATTTTGCACAGATCGATTACGTCTTTACGGCGGATGATGTTCTACTTCGATGAGCATATAGCGCGTGCTGTGGTGCTCGGCCTGCGAAAAGGTTGGCAGTTTGGATGTGAGAGCAATTGGGCGACGACACACCGCAGTTGGATAGGTAATCACTCTGCGGACTTTCTCGCTGCCTCTATTCCGGATTGAGCGTCACGAGCGCATCGGCGATTAGGTAGATATCCTGTGCTAAACGCTCGGCGGAGGCTACTCGCTCTGCCCACGCTTCGTCTGATGTGTCAGCATACCCCAGAGCGGCATACATCGCCTGTAGCTGTGCCGCGAATGCAGGTTTCTCGCCATCGGGAGCATCATTTTGCAGCACGAGATATAAATTCGCCGGCAAGCGCCGAGATCCAGAACATCGCCTCCCGGTGATTACCTTCGTCTATCATCTCCTGGGTCGCTTCGGCAAGATATGGCCGTAGATGCGGGCGGATTGTGAAGCCATACGGCGTTGGCGTGTGGTAGACCTCGACTGAGCGGTCGAAGGCAATCACACTTTGGTCAAGCATCGCCTCGACGTCCGCTCGGCTCATGTGTGCGGAGCCGAACAAGGTGAGCGCCGCCTCGTGCAGGTCAGACCGTCCTTGTTCGTCGAGCAGTTCGCCCAACAGGGTCAGCGTGCGCCGCGTCGTAGGACGCTTGAGTTGGGCCACGGCAAGCAGACCGCTGAGCGCGCCGAGAAAAGCCCACACAGAATCGACGCGTTCTTGGGGAGTAGATACCGCTAGTATGGCGGTGAGATGCTTATCTGCCGACGCCTTTTCCTTCTCGCAGCGCGCCGCTATCCAGCGACGCCGGCCATACTCCGAGGTGACCTTCCGGTGGAGCGGTGCGAGGATGCCGATAGGGTCGGCCAGGATCTGTGTGGTGGCCATGTTGGGGCCGTGGCTTGGGTTCGCCAGTATAGCCTCGGCATCCTGGTGAGCTTTGAGGTCTAAAGACATGACCTCCAGCATGACACCCCGGTAGAAGACCTCCGTAGTGTCATCTTGCGCACCCTCCGGCAGCACCACGACTACATCAACATCACGGTACAACGGAAAGGACGCGTCGGGGGCAGTGCTGTGATACCGGCCCACAGATAAGCGCCTGCAAAATCCGGCAGGTGGCTTGCATGCAGGTCCACCCACTCTTGCACAATTGCCACTACTTCCCTAACAGGCAAGACTGCGCTGCTCTCTGTTCTCGGAGAGTTTGCCTGGGTTTGTTCTTGTGCCGGATCATGAATCGACATCGGAATGTCTCCTGTGCTGTTCCTCGCGGTTGAGCGTGGGATAGAGGTCCTCCCGCTCTATCGCTGCATCTTCAGCGCGCTGAGGGCAGAGACAATGAACTCGGCTCGGCTGTTCGGAGTCGCGCCCGGCAAAATAGAGATCCCCGCTGCCCACCAACCAGAAGAGTTGGTCCACCTCATGCGGTGTGACACCTACATTTCGCGCTATCCTGCCGACTGCCTTGAACACCTCAATATCGTCTCTCGACTGGCTCAGCCCCAGTTGCGAGAATATCTCCTTGATGTGCACATCGGGCTTGCTGAAATTGGTAAAGCCTACCTCTTTGAGGAAGTCACATGTCAGTGCGAACCCTATGCCGTCTATCTGGCGGGCGATCCTAGTTGCTACCTCTATGCGGCTCTCCTCATCTAGGTCGAACGGCTCGACCCATCCGTAAAATGCCTGTGCATCAGGAAACTCCGCAAGAAAGGCAGCCCCGGAAGTGACCGTGCCACAAAAGCGCCTCCACAAACTCCGCGGATTGTAGTTGAGTTTGCCTCTGGGCACAACTGCTCCCGAATGGTATCGAACAGCCGCTTGCAGCCTTCCTCGCTCCTAGGGTATCTCTCCACAACCGCTACTGGGTCGAAATCAAAAAGAACCGCGTTCAACCTCTCTATGCCGCCAATCGAACCACCGATCACGTTCGGCATGCTTTGGGCGCTCTGTGCGGATCTGAGCAATCTCTCATAGATCGCAGCCAATGTCGTGGGCCTTTGAGCGTCGGGTGACGGACGCACATGCTGATCTAGCATCGCCTGAGAGATACCTTCCTGGCCGAGAAGATAGCTCCCGGCAAGCGCATATACTCGCTCGTCGAGATCCCGCTGCCTCTCATGCGCGCTTCCATCCATCGCTCTAATCGTTCCCCCTTATTGGCGTGCCCAAAGCTCTCTTCCGGCTGAAGCCAAAGCCTGCAACAGTGCTGATGCAATGTCGAAAAGAGGGAAGCAAAGCGAATTGGATCTGCTTGGAATAGGTGTAAGGCGGAGTAGGTTATCTTGAGAATGGTTATAATATGAGGTGCATGATGGCGTCAATGGCGTCTCGTAAGTTCGTGCCTGGCGGCGAAAGATAGATGAACCACAAAGACTGAAAGAACATGTCGACAGAAAACCTCTATCCAGTCAACTCGGGTACCGAGCACATCAAAATATCCCCTACCGATGTCTCGCAGTTCATAAGGCTGGAACAGTGCCAGCGTTATTTGCGATTGCGCCTTCATGAGCGCGCTCATGGACGAGAGTTCCTTGAGGAGTACGGGGTCTACCCTCAGACTATCCCACCTTTGTTGACCCGCTCCGGCCAATCGTTCGAGGAGAAGGTCGAAGCCGAGGTATCAGCCCGTTACCAGGCACGTAACCTTGACAGGGAGTTCTCCGAAAGGCGGGTTTCAGACAACGACTTGGTTTCGGAGCTAGCCAGGACGCTCCCGCCCGGCGAGGTGCTTGTACTGTTTCAAACTCGGCTCTCACTGCCGCTAGGCCAGTGGTGGTTCCGGGGCGATATAGATATCCTCCGTATGCAGCGCTACGAGGACGGCACCCTGCACCTCCTCATAGCCGATATGAAAAGCTCCGCCGAAGCCAAGATGGAGCACCGCCTGCAGGTCGCCTTCTACCACCGGATGCTCTCCAGCCTGCTTGAGCAGGAAACCATACCTCACGGTGAGATCAGCATGGGCATACTCTTCCGAGGTTCTGCCCTTCCCACGGACGACCTTGACCACCAGGAACTTGCCCGTATCGCTGAACAGCACGCTCTCGCTGAGCAGCTCTTCGGCGTTGATGATGCGCTACTTGAGATTGCGCCTGACTCGGCACCCTACCTCGATTCGGTGGAAGACTTGGTCACGGGGCCGGATTCTACGGCCCTCCGCCTGGTGAATGCGTCGTTTGATGAACTTCCCTACCATCTCGCCCACAAATGCGATGGGTGCCTGTACAATGAGTTTTGCATGAAGTGGAATGCGGAGCGCGACGACCTGTCCCTGGTTCCTCACCTCACCGCCTTGGAGAAAGAGGCCCTGCGGCGAAAAGGCATCAACACCGTGTTCGACCTTGCCGGCCTGAAGGATCTGCGTTATGCGGAGAACCGCAGACGGCAATCGCTTCGATGGTCTAGTCCCGTCGCCTGGCAAGGAGAAACTGACCAGGCAACTGTCCGGGCAATGGGGCATTGGCCACAGGCTCGATGAGCTTATCCTCAGGGCCAGGCGCTATCTCGACTGGAAGCAATACGATGTAGAGGCCATCCCGTACATCCCCAGCAAAGGGCACGGCTCCCTACCCTACTGCGATCCCAACCACAACCCCAACCTGGTCAAGGTGTACATAGACGCGCAGCACGATTACTTGCAAGACCGCGTGTATCTCCTCGGCTCGTTGGTGGTGGCCTACGAGGGCGGAGTCGAGAAATCCGAACACCACAGCGTTGTCAAGATGACTTCCGGCCCTCCAAGTACCGACGAAGAAGAAAGGGCACTGCTGGTCGAGTGGATCGCTGAGACGCTGAGCGCGGTGGCGGAGCTGGCAGCGCCCGATGAGAACGGGCAGCCGACCGCACCAATTCACCTGATCTTCTTCAGCAGGTACGAGCAGCGCGTGCTGCTGGACGCGCTTGCCCGGCACCTGCCCACCATTCTGGCCGCAACGCCCATATACGATTTCCTAACCCAGAAGGCGGCGTTCGACTCGCCCGTTGCCACCTTTCTGGACGACGAGATCCGCGTGCTGAAGAATTACCCAATGCTTTGCCAGTCGCTGCAGGCGGTGGCCGCCTTCCTCAAGTTCGATTGGCGCACCCCTCGCAACTACCGCGCTATATTCCGCGAGCGTATGTTCGACTTCTGGGGCAAACTGGACAAAGCGGACGCAGAAGACACACAAGCATGGTACACCAACCGGTCTCGCTTCAAGAGCGAAGTCCCGCTTGAGTACGCCTACTCGTCGTGGGGCGAGTTGCCCCTACCAGTTGAGGGAAAGGCTGACCCGTTCGAGCCGTACCGTAAAGCTACCACTGACCTCATCCTCGAGTTCCAGGCCAGGCGTTTGGACGCGATGCACTACATAGTGAGTCGCGACTTTCGGGGTAACCGTCTCACCACCAAAACGCCCTTCCGTCTGCCCGACCTCGCTTCCTTTTCGGAGAAGGCCGCATCGCTGGCCCACGCCCTTGAAGAGTTCGTTACCATCGAACGCCACGTAACGTTGGCCGGGTGGAAGTTGGTCCGCAATATCGCCCCGGAGCGGCGCGCTCTCATGGGCGAGACCCTCCTGGTTCGGTATCGCGAAGAAGACCAGAACCCTGAGGTTGCCAGGGTGAACCGCGAGCAACAACAGCGCCAGGCTCTGCGGGAGCAGTACCGGGCGGCTTTCAAGGCAGCAAATCCGACCGCCAGGCAGGTGCGCCTCACTCCCGACCAGAAGAAGGCGAGCGACTATTCCCAGGTGGGTATGCGCTATCGCTTGCGGTTGGAAACCGCACAGGCGGGCATCGACGCTGGCCTGGATGAAGTGCTGGGCCTTACCAACCTGCGGGAAGGCGATACCGTCATCGTCTACCCTCGCGTCACTTACGATGAGCGCCTTCCTGCTGACCAGCGCACTCCCCAGACGCCCACGCCCAAGCAGATGCTGTATGGGCCGCAGGTGAAGATCGAGCGAATCGTAGTTAAGCGTAATGAGCAAGGTGAAGCAGTGCAGGCTTTCGTAGAGGTCGAATGGCAGGAGCAGATTGGAGGCGAATGGTCGAAAGGGTTCGTCTTCGGCACAGGCTCGGAGGACCGTCCGCTTGTTGACGGCAAGCTATATACGCTTGATCCAGACATCAACGATATCTACGGCTACTGGTGCATGGTTACGACCAAAGCCCTCTCGGAAGCAGTAGAGGCAGGTAACAGTGAAGTGAACGCCATCTACAGCAGGCTCTCCAACCCGCAAGGCAGCTACGTGGAGTGGGACGAGCGGGCCATGGAGGGCCAGGCGCGCTTCTATATGGGGCTGGAGGCGCTGCATTCCCTGAGCGAGCATGAGGTGCCGCAGTTCGAGGAGACCAAGCACGACTACATCTCTTATCATGGAGACGAGCCTGTGCTGCTGGTGCAGGGACCGCCAGGTACAGGCAAGAGCTACTCCACAGCGTTCGCAATATTCGCTCGTATGCAGGGAGCCATGTCCTCTGACCACCCTTTCCGTGTGTTAATCTCGTGCAAGACGCACGCCGCCACCGATGTGCTGCTTGAGAATGTGCGCCACGTCCAGAACCGCCTCCGTTACTTCCAGGAGCATTATTCCGAGCTCTTCGACCGCTACTTTGACCCGCGCCTCCTCGACGTAGAGCTATTCAGGGTAGCACCCAAGCAGCCTGTCGCAGGCGTGACCAATCTCGACAAAGAGCGGGACAAAGAGAAAGGCGCGGATGGGAACGCCGACATAATCATCCGATCGGGGTGGTGCGTCGTGGCTTCAACGCCGGGCCACATCTACGGTATGGTCAAGGCCAGGTGGGGGAACAAAGACCTGTTCGGGCACTACTTCTGCGATCTGCTGGTACTGGATGAGGCATCACAGATGAACATACCGGAAGCTATCATGGCAGCCCTGCCTCTCAAGCCGACGGGTCAGTTGATCGTAGTCGGCGACCACAGGCAGATGGCGCCTATAGTCAAACATTCGTGGGACAACGAGCCGAAGCGCACCTTCAAGGAATATAAGACGTACCGCTCCTTGTTCGTCACCATGCTTGAGCAAGACCCGCCTCTTCCAATGATCAAGTTTGCCGAGAGTTTCCGCCTCCACTCCGCGATGGCCGAGTTCCTGCGCCGAGAGATCTACTCCAAAGACGGCATACGCTACCACTCCAATAAGACTGCTGTCCTGCCGACCTTCGACCACCCTGATCCATTCGTAGCGGCGGTGCTCAGCTCAGAACACCCTATTGTAGTGATAGTCCACGACGAGGCGACGAGCCAGACGCGCAATCCCTTTGAGCGAGAGTTGATAGCACCAGTCTTGGAAGCGCTGACCGACAGCACCCTGTATGCGCTTGATGCCAGGCACGGCCTGGGAGTGGTGGTGCCTCACAGGGCGCAACGGGCTGATATGCAAACGGCGTTCCCTGGGTTGAGGGTGCTTGATCCCGACACCGGCTCGGTGCTGCTGTCGGCGGTAGACACCGTAGAGCGCTTCCAGGGAGGGGAGCGGACCGCGGTGGTGTACAGTGCTACAGAGAGCGACCGCGATTACCTGCTGGCCGCGGGCAAGTTCCTTTACGATCCCAACCGCCTGACCGTAGCTATCAGTCGCGCTAAGGAGAAGATGATCCTGGTAGCTTCGCGTTCGGTCTTCTCGCTCTTCAGCCCAGACGAAGAGGCATTCGCCAACGCTCAACTGTGGAAGAACTTGCTGCGCCGTACATGCACAGATAAGCTGTGGGAAGGGGAACGCGGCGGCCAAAGAACCGAAGTATGGGGAAATACCGAGAATGACCATCTTCCATTTGCGCGCACTTAGCTGCCTCATCCAGGAGCGCAACTCGTATACTCTCGTGCTTCACTGAGGTTTTCCCCTACAGATAGCCTAATACAGCTCATTGGCTCGCCATATAGTTGTGGACGCCCGCTATCTGCTTCATGACTACACCAGCTAATTCTCCCACCTCAGCCAGCACTTGGGCAGGCGATCCTGCTAGATCAAGTGTCCGTACCTCTAATTCTTTGACGGCATTAACTACCTTGTGCACTATGGGGTCGTCCTCACCGGCAGCATATATGAGTATGCCATTAGGCAGCCCTGCGGCGACTGTGTAGGCCAGCAACTGGTAAAGGTCGGGGTGTATGATGCCTTCCGCCTTTATCCGCTTGTACTTGATGTACTCCCACAAATAGGCACTTGCCGCCTTCCCACCAGGATATATCTGGCTTCAAATCTACGCGGCCTGCCACATCGAGCGTGAGGCGCTTGGCCCTTGCCCCTTGCACGAATACACGCTCACTTACGCCGAGGGCCTCGCGCAGCGCGGTTACGACGAAAGTCTCAAACACATCGTTCATGTCAACCAGGAATGATGTGGCGTGCACCCTGCCATGTCCCAATTCAAAGGATGTGGCACGGAGGATCAACTTCGCCAGCTCTACCGCAGGTCTATATCGCTCGTTCAGGCGATTGTATTCTATCTCCGGCAGCGCCTGCGGATGGTACTCCACTAGGTTTACGGATTGCAGCAGTAAGTCGAACGCGCTGAGTGCTCTTCTCACCCAATCTGCTCGTATCCGCAAACCTTTCAGTCGTGTCAGTGCAGCCTTGAGCAGCCTGTTCTCCTCAATGTCCTCGGTGAACTCATCGTAACGCACCTCCACAGGAGGTATACTACCAAACCAATTTCTCAACTGCTCCTCGAACCTCACCCGGCCTCTGACTGTCACCAGTGCCTCTTCTTCGGTGCGATATCCTTGAAGCACACCCAGATAGGTTGCTCGTCTCACTTGAGCAACGAAACCCGGCATGATACCTTCCAGCAGGGCGTCGACTTCGCTGAAGTTGAAATCAGTCGAGCGCCAGTGCAGTGGGTTCATGGCGTACGAGAGTAGGAAGAGCACTCTGCTCACAAGTAGCTTGGGGCGGATCTCCACCTGCAGAGTGTCTAGGTTGATGGTGCCAACCCAGGAAGTAGGTGTGATATCGTATAGACCCTCAGCTCCGGCTGTTGGGGAGAGCGCCAGCTTCGGCCCGAAGGCCAGCAGCGCGTCACGCTCAACAGGCGAAAGCTCACAAGCTCGCTCAGTGCTATATTCTTGCAGCGTCAGCGTGCGCGCCATTTGTAGGACCGCCTTCTACTGGCCCTATGCCTGTCTTAGCTTTGATAGCTTCCTTGAGTTGCTCCAAGTTGTACTCGGCCAAGCGATCCTCGTCACCGTAGAATCGCTCGGCCAAGTAAGGCATTATCGCGTGCTCCCAGAGGATCGCCATCCACTCCTCAGAAAGGTTGTCCCTCATGAAATAGCTGGGGCCGATAGCCGCATGCCTGGCTCCCATTCTGCGATTGGCTTCGTCTACTACATTGGCAACCCAACTCAAAGTTGGCTTCTCTTGGGCCAGCCAACGTCTGAGAACCTCACTGATCGGATGCTCGTCAGGGAAGAAAGGCACGAAGTAGAAGCGTCGTCTGAGGGCTGCGTCTATCAGCGCGATTGAGCGGTCCGCAGTATTCATCGTGCCGATGATCCAGAGATTGGGTGGCAGTGAGAATCTCTCCCCGTCCTCTCCGCCTGAGTATTGGAGCGCTACTCCCTTGTCTCTGTATTCCAGTAGGAAGTACAACTCACCGAAGACCTTAGCTACGTTACCTCTGTTGATCTCGTCGATGATCAGTATTTGCTTAGCGTTGGGTTTTGCTCGGGCTGCTTCGGCGATCTTCTTTAGAGGTCCGGCAACCAAGGAAAAGCCCAGGCCTCCGGTAGTCGGCCGATAGCCTTCCACGAAATCTTCGTAGGCGTAGGAGGGGTGGAACTGCACGATCCCCACCGTGCCTTCAGTACCTGCAAAATACTCCGCCAGTTTCTGTGCCACGTAAGTCTTGCCAGTGCCCGGCGGCCCGTAGAAGACTACCTGCTTCTTGTCTTCCAAAAGCCTCTCGATCTTTCGTAGGAACGACTTGTCAAGGAAGAGCTCCTCCGCCAATGCAGAGAGGGGATCGCTCACCCCTTTATCGGATCCACCTTCTCCATCGGCACCGTCAATTTCGTCATCATCTACAACGCCACTCTGGTACTTCAAGAACGCCTCCCTCTCTTGTGCAGTCCAGCTCTTTAGAGGCTCCCATTCGGGCTTGATCTTGACCACAGTCCAGAGCAGTCCCTGCGCATCGAGCCGATCGCGCAAGTGCAGGTCTCGCGCCTTTGCTTCCTGAACCATGCGATCTAGAAAGCCCAAGGCATGCTCATATTGAACAGAGGCGCTGGCTCCACTTGGCTCAGGCGGGTGTTGTGTGAGTTCATAACCCTTCCGGAATGCAGCGGGCCTGAACATGGTATAGCTACAGGGGTCGAGCGCCATCAAGAAGAAGGATGCTAATATTGCTCCGGTACCTCCTCGGGCTTCCTGCGGCACGCGTTGGGCGAAGAGGTCGATAATTTCGCCAGGAGATCCGCCTTCGGACCAGACCTCTCGTAGTAGATCTGCAGCCTCATCACGGTTGGACGCACACCATTTCAGGAATTTGTCATGGCCGCGCCAATCAGTGAGATTATTTTGAGGGTGCTGGAAAGCCGCCTTCAGTAGGTTTAGCCAGTTCTCTTGACCAGCCAGCACCGCATTACGAGCCTTCTGCAGCTCACCGGCCACGGCCAGCTTATAGTCTCGCTCTCCTTGCTCGAAACTGTCGCCGCCGTAGAACTTGCGTGCCCAGTAGATGAACCTGTCCCAGGGGCTGCTTGCCGATGACCAGAGCGGCTTCACTTGGGGGCCATAGAATGAGAAACCGCGGCCATATTTGGCCGAAAGTGCCTCCCTTATAGCATAGAGCTGCCGATCCAAATCACCTGAGATCTCAGTAATCTGGTTCGCCAAGTGTTGCACTATTTCTCGCTTGTGGGTATAAGAGACGATAGCTTCGAAAGTGTCGGGGAATACCAGATACAAGAGCACTGCTATCTGCGGTGATGAGGCCTTCAGGCTCATGCTCTCAATGAGCGCCTTGAATTTCCAAGGATCGCTGAGCGCCTCCTCGCGCTCGGACAGGGGGACACCTTTCCATTCTTGAGCGAACTCGATCAGCAAACGTATCTGTCCAGGACGGTCATTCAGGTAGAAACGCCCGGGGCTTGAGGTGCCCGCATCGAGAGCCTTGTCCAAATCGGCGGGGAGGGACACATGCCCGGCACCCCACGATAGTACACGGTTGATCAGATTTCGCTTGGCTGCACCGCCCATCGCGCTAGGATAAATGATTAGGAGATGAATGAAGAGCATCTCTGCGGCAAGCTGTATGACCGCAGGCGGCGCATCTTGTAACTGCCGGTGCAGCTTCACTTCGAAAGAATCAGTGCCAGTGTCGGGCTGCTCGACGAAGCGGCGGTATAATTCCTGGATGTTGTCCTTCGTCCAGATGGGTGCGCTGGGAGTAAATAGCGCGCCATCAGCTCTCAGAGCTTGATCTACGATTTGTTCTGCCGCCTCATAAAGCGGCGCAACTCTTGCCTCTGCATAGCGAACCATGCTGCTACTGTTCCTTCGTGGTTGAGAATGCCAACTCGTTAGCTCAGGCGATTGTCTTCATAAGCAAAGGAGCAAGGCGCACCATATCCCAGCCGATGCCTTGCCGGTGTACTTCAAAGCGCGAAGATCGTCGTAAATCATCCACCTGCAAAGTAAAGCGGAAAGGAAACAGCTCAGGAAGCCTTACGAGATCGCTGAACGGAAGCTCCTGAGCTGGGTGAGCAGTGAGAGCGGTCGCAAGCAACCATTCTTCTAGTTCCGGACGTGTCGAGGCAAACCTTTGACGAAGGGGTCTGTAGGCATGGCGCTGTTCGGAATCTCCCAGAATGCCCCAATTCCGCAAGGAGAAGATGATACGTTCAGTGGCTTTCTCCATGATCCCTAATTGGCCTCTCTCAGCTACGATTCGTTTCTTCACTTCACCCGGAGCGATGGTATCTGAGTAACGACCCAGTTGCCCAATTACCTCCACTCCAAGCCGGAAGAATTCGTAATAGAGGAGCGTGAGGCCGTAATGCAACCATATCCGCTCTTCGATCCTTTCTGACTGTGCAAACAATTCAAGCGCCTCGGCTCGCAACTCAGGGTGCTGATCACCAGTCTTGACCCAGATATTCAAGAGTATGTCAATCGAGATACGACGGCTTTCAGGACTACCGATCTGCTGCTCTAAAATGGGATCTAGGCGACTTCGGATGTAGCTCGTGTCATTCGTCTGGGTGCACAAGGCGGCTGTAGCATCGAGCCAGGATAGATAGATATTGCGACGGAAGCCGATGTTCTTATCCATATCACTAAACCTACTTCTTGGTAATGGTGACGAAAGGAACTATCATCTCTTCGATAGAAAGGCCGCCATGGCCAACTACTCGCTTGTGGGCTTGGGCAAATGCCCTGCGACCTTTGGGCATCAGCACCCAGGCATCGTGTGGCAGCACGTCATCATTATGCCACAAAACGGTATCCACGTATTCCGATTGCACACGCTCAGCGATGGCCGCGTTCTCCATAAATGCGCGCTCGCTTACCGCGGGTCTCTACCACCGAGCCTTCCTGCGGTTGGCCCATTCCCACCGCTTCGACGTGCCCGTGGTCGGACGAGAGTATCACCATGAAGTCTCGCGAAAGCAATTCGGCGATGATTTCTTCTATTGGTGATGAACCGTGGGTGTTGCTACCAGTTCCTTTTAGCCAAAGTTGGAGCGACGCTTGTACCGCTGCTGCCCCTTGGGTGATGCCATGCACCATTTCATCTATGGCTGTGCTGACAATGCAGATTGCCTGTGTGCGCTGACTTTCAATGATGTCGGGGTAGACATCTTCTATATCCGAAGACAGCCGAGTGTAGTGTACAGAGCCTACGGGCAAGCCTTCCGCTAACCAGAAATCGGTCCAGCCACGCTCCTCACGACTGTTGTTCTTTATAGTGCCTCCAAACTCGGCGAACGCGGGAGGTAGTCTGCCACTGACGAGTGCCTGGCGCGAGATCGCCGTAATGCTTGGCACCTGCGCCACGAGCAGTCGCTCTGTAAAGCTCCAATCGTGATGCCCAGTCTTCCAGACTTCGCTTATCTGTAGCCAATCAGCTAGCGACATGCCATCAAGAATTATCAGTGCAACCCGCAGAGCCGCCTCTTGTGCCTTCCGATACGCCAGCCATCTAGTTACATGGTATAAATGATGAGGTTCCGGAAGCGCACGATTTCCTAGTGGTTTATAGTTTGCAGATAACCACCGAGGGAACTGATCATCTAATCCGGATTGCAGGTCAGCGTAGTGTTGTAGCTGATCCTTCCTCGGCTGCACATCACGGTCGTTCCTCGCAATTGATAACTCTGCCCACTCTCTCGCTACCACTTGCCATGCTTTCCAATCCAGGCTGTCACTTCGCAGCATTTGGTCGAGCCTGAGAAGTCCCTCGGCGAACCGCTCTTCACGTGTATCGCTTTCGCTGCTCTGAACCCCCCAATGCGCCCAGTCCGGGACCCGAGGTGGTGCTACCACTTTCAAGGGCATCAGCGTTCCGCTGTATACGAGATGTGGCACCATGCTCTGCAATGCTCTATCGGACTGGAATGCAAGTAGGGTGTTTGTCTTGTATGTTAGCGCGGCCTCTCGCAGTTGGTTGCCTTGAGCCTGCACGAAGCCTGCCCAGGAGCTTTGCACAAGGTGCTGATAAGCTTCCTTGTTGGTGAGCATATCTTCGAGGGGCCAGCTACCGAACTGCGGGATGCGACCAAGTTGGCTTAGCAAATGTTGAATAAGTAGGGGAGGCATCGGCTCGTAGCTTGAATGGTACACATCGAGCCACGATATGAGCCGCGCCGGGTTCATCTGCTTTGGAACTATATCGAAGATTCCCTCCAACAGATAAGGCATTGTGTCGCTGTATGAAAGCGGTTCCGGGGGAGGCCCTGCTATCTCCTGCACTTCGCTCAAGCGCCAGCGCTGTGCGGGGCTCAACTCCTTCAATAGGGGATACGACAGATTAGGGAAGAGTTTGTGGAGCTGCAAGGTCCACTTGGTGCCCCTGCTGCCACAGGTCGTAGGGAAGCGTGTTGAGTGGTCCGGCAGTGCTGATCACAGCGGGTCTTTCGGGGGTGAATGGTTGTGATCGTTGCACGCGATAGCGCAAGGTGATGGGGTCCGACTCCTCTATGAACTGGAAGCCGCGTTCACGTAGTGCCGATCGAATGCGCTCATCGGCTAGCACCGCATCAGGGTCGTGGACCAAGGTGATCGAATGCGTGTTTGGCGGAAAGTACGCGAGCACCCTACTGAGCATGACGATTCCTCTTAGCGGTTATCTACGGGTCGGCTGCGCGACTATATGTATTCTGCCGGCGCTGATCAGGTTCTCGAAGTCCTCTATCGTGAAGCCGGAATAAGAGCTGTCGAAGTCGGTTATGTAGAACCTGAGGTCGCGCAATTGCCTGCGGATCTTCTTCTGAGTATCGCGATCTGAGCGTCCCTTTTCGCGGAGCAAGCTACGAATCTGTCCCGCTTCCTGGGTTGTAAAGGTGTCCTTGCCTTGCATGTTTAACCCTCGATTATGTTTTTGCTACGCCCGTAAGCTAGCGACGTCACAGTACATAAGCAATTCGCGATCTTCCTGTATTACGCTCACCGGAAGTCGCTCCGAAAACTGTATGATGGTCTCGAAATCCCTTTCATTGTACGCCTGTTTGAACCCTGCCCGCACAGCCTCCGTGCGGAACTGCGTGAGCCTGCCATTGTTCTCTTGGTAGGCTGTGAACTCTTTGAGCAATTCCCTTAATCGCACCTTTTCGAGGTCTATCGCCCGGTTAGGGTCGGGCACATACCACCTATCCCTCGCCGCGGCTTTCAGCACCTGATCCTCCGTTTCTAAGTTGCCATCCTCTCGCTCGCGCCCCTCTTCATGGATCAGCTCGCGCAACGCGGCGCTCTTCTTCATCCATGAGACGATTTGCGATGGGATCGAACCATGTCCACTATATGGCAGGAAGTTCTCCTCCAGGATGTCCCTTAGCTCTAAACGTACTTCATGCTTCTGCCAAGCCGTCGTCCTCTGAAGGAATTGAGATGTTAGCTCTTGCTGGGTCTGGGGCTTGTTGGATAGTTGCAATCGTAGCCATAGGATCGCCGAAGCTTCATCGTACACGAATAGCTCTGGCTGCTGGGGCACCGTCGTGCGCCTGAGCTTGTATACGTCTAGTTGTTCAGGCAAGAAGTACATACCGTCGAGTTGGATGAAGCGCTGTGACAAACCAGCGTAGAACTCCGATGCGGACATGGGAACGGCAACGCCCCTCTGCACATGGAACGCCACCATTCGGTTGAATAACCAGTGATCCAGTCTCTCAGCTATAACTTCAGCTTGGCCATTCCTCGCCTGCACAAACACAGGTACCTGTCTGAGATGAGTGCGTACGAAGTCCCAAGCACCATCGGCAGATCCTGCTGCTAGCTTGAAGCGGCCTTCCAAGCCGCCGTTGGGTTTATAAACCGAGATGACCAGGTCCTCTTTCATCGCTGTGCTGGTGACCTGGCGATAGGAGCCTTGCTGCTTGTCCAGGGTACGCACGTCAGCGACGACGAAGCCTGCGGCATTTATTGCTTCCTGTATAGCGTTCCAGACAGCATTGCTGGAGTTATGGAACACGATGGTCATCCACCGTCCCGGCTTGAGCACTCGGCAGTATTCCTCGAAGCATTTCTGCATCAGCCGTTGGTAATCCAGTAGCGCTTTGTGCTTGGCCCGATCCACAATGGCCTCTGGCTCGGGGTTGGTCCATACACGATGCCACAATTCGACCAAGAAGTTGAGGTCGGCGTAATAGATGTTCTCACCGAAGGGCGGGTCGGTGAAGATGTAGTCTATTGAGGCATCTGGCAAGCCCAGATCGGTGGTCGTCGAAGTAGTTGCAAGAGCCATTCGGTTCAGCTTAGCGTACGCATGTCCGAATGTCTTAGTTAGGCGTCCCAGTTTTCCTTCGAGATTGTACCAAGGCGAGACTTCTGCGTGTTGAGAGGCGATGTAGTAGACCCCGTTTAACTGGCGGTTCGTTTGGGAGAAATGGCTTGGACCGTAGCGGTTGAGGAATGACATCCCCCATATGGCCTGCTCGACAAAGAACAAAAGACTATCACGGAGGCGTCTATCTTCAATCCCGCTAGCCCTGGCCCACAACCTGCCGAGTGCCTGAGCAGCGCGAGGGAGATAAAGGTGGTGGACGTGGGTGACACCCTTAGGTGCAAGTCGTGAGCCATGGGACATCTGCTGAATCGGGAATGCATTCGTTGGGACACTGGCAGGCCACTGCATAGCCTCTATGGCGTCTATGATTTTCAGATCAGCTGCGTCAGGCTCCTTCTCGTATTTGGCCTTACCGAAGCTGTAGTTGATAATCACGGGCACAAATCGGATGCGCTGCCAGGCAGCACCCGTCGCTGGGTCTGGGAGCGTCTCCATTACCTTCTCTAGACTATTCTTGGACAGTTGCATCGTGCAGTTGGGGCATGGGAACGTCTCTTTCACGGCTTTCGTGACGGGGTCGAGCGCTTCTTTCAAAAAGGTAATCTCCTGCCCACAGTTAGGGCAGGCAAATATCTGCGACCAGACCGTGTAATTGATGCGCCCCTTAGTAATGCCGTCGGTGTGCATGGTTTCGTACATCCACCCGATATCTTCCTTCAACTCTGCGAGCATCTCTTTCGCGTGGCGGGCGAATGCGCTCACATCGAATGGGAGGTTGTAGTTGGCGCTGATGAAAGTAGCTGCGGGGCCCAGATCATTGAGCACAACCCTGCGGGCACCCCAGCGCGGAGCCGGGTGTCCGGCAGCCTTCCACTCTGCTTCCAATTGGGTGCGGAAATCACCGTCCGGGTGTGCACACATCTGTGCCGCCACACCTGTCATCCCGGAGCCAGCGAACCCGTCCAGTATGACGTCGCCTGGCTCCGTGTAATGAAGAATGGCGGGCATGATTGCCTTGTGTGGCACTTTGGTATGGTAGGAATGGGCGGTGTAGATCGGGTCGGTCTTCCCCTCGCTGACATCTACGGCGAACGGCTCACGGTGATATGGCTCGCTTGGGTCGTATGGTTTGCCATAATAGCCGATGAAGTCTTCGATGAAAGGGTTGGGACAGGCAGTGTAATACGGTGGGTCTGACAACGCCAAGATGTCCTCATCTCTCCCTATGGGAAAGCCTTCGAACTTGCGGAACTCCAGGTCTTGCAGCTTCTCCCGCAGCTTCTGCAGGAAGTAGGCTCTGCGGGCATCATCGTCCTCGAAGGTCATGCCGAGGCATTCTATCGGCTTGCCTGGCTTCGCACGATCTTCCTCCAGGTCAACATCTGCGAAGCTGCCTTAAATCATGGGGTTAAGAAAGTTGCCCTGAGTCATAGCCGTTCCCTCCGGGTAGAGATAAGGAATGTATGAGTTATTGCACGCGCGCCTCTTCTGCGAGAGGCTTTAGGTGGTCCTTGATGTAGAAGCGCGCGTCGTTTTGCGTGAGAGTCAAGGTGTTGGCTTCGTCGTCGGACTTGATTGTAGGCGGACGACGCCTAACCTGCCGCCAGGCAAGGTGCACCTCTCGCAAGCCCGACCCTGCAAACTCGGCGAAACTGAGCAAACGCAAGGCGAGGCTTAGGATGGGGTTGCGCGACTGGCTCTTCCCGCCGCTCGGAAAGGCGGCCTTGTTGCCGAAGCTCAGTGGACCGGTAAACTCCGTGAAAGCTACCGGCATGGAGGCGCTCGCATCCTCGCGGGCCGCGAAGGAGCTTATTGAGAGGACGGCCAGATTGCGGGTGACGACCTCGGCGCACTTGAGAATGGCATCGAGCCGCTCTTGAAGGCTGCGGGCACGGCAAATTCGACCGCAGCCTAAGGCAATAGGCTGTGGATAAAGCTTAGAGCATACCTCGAATAGCTCGTCGCCTTCTTTCATGCCTCGTTCCTTCCGGGGCCTTCGCCCGGTCGGTTAGGATATGGGCGTCATGTTTCCACGCGTAGGCGGGCGTTATCGTAGTACAGCAGCAAGTCGGAGTCCTCTTGGAGCACGCTTTCAGGCAGCTTCGCGGCCATTTCAACGATGGTTTTGTAGTCCTTCTGACCCCAGGCTTGCCAGAAGCCTGCTCTGATGGCCTCAGTGCGGAATTGTTTAAGTCGTCCCTTACCTTCGCAATAGGCGGCGAACTCCTTGAGCAGCCCCTTGAGCCGCAGCTTTCCCAGGTCTACGGCCCTGTTAGGATCGGGTACGTACCAGCGGTCTTTGGCTTTAGTTCTTAGCGAGTGATTCTCAGTCGCGAGGCTACCGTCCTCCAACTCATGCCCTTCCTCTTCTATCAGCCTGCGCAACTCGGCGCTCTTCTTCAGCCAGGAAACAATCTGCGGCGGGATAGTGCCTTGGCCTTCGTACACCAGGAAGTTCTCTTCCAAGAGGCCGCGCAACTCAGGTCGCACTTCATGCCTCTGCCAGGCCATCGTTTCCGGCATGAACTGCGGAGTAAGCTCTTGTAACGTCTGCGGCTTGTTGGTCAGTTGTTGGCGCAGCCACTGGATGGCCGAAGCCTCGTCAGTTACGAACAGCTCTAGCTGCTGGACTTCGTGTGCCGTCAGACGCTTGCGCTCGTATTCGGCTATCTGCTCCGGGAGAAAGTACATTCCGTCGCGCTCGGGGAAGCGTCGGGAGATGCCAGCGTAGAATTCCGGAGCGGACATGGGCACAGTGACACCGCGCTGCACATGGAAGGCCACCATGCGGTCAAAGAGCATGTAACTCTGCCGTTCGGCGATCACTTCGACTTTGCTGTCCTTCGACTGCACGAACACGGGCAGTTGCCTTAGGTGGGTGCGCGCGAAGTCCCACGCCCCCTCTTCCGAGCCTGCTTGCAGCTTGAAGCGGCTCTCGAGATTGTTATTAGGTTTGTAGGCCGAGATAATTAGGTCCTGTTTGACAGCAGTGCTCGTCGTCACCTGTTTGAATGATCCTTGTTGCTTATCCAGTGTTCTCACATCTGCGATAACAAAGCCTGCTCTCTGCAATGCTTCCTGGATTGCAGTCCATACGCTGTTCTGGGAGTTATGGAACTCGACTGTGATCCATCTGCCCGGCTTGAGAACGCGGCGCATTTCAGCAAAGCACGCAGCCATAAGCTCAGTGTAGTCGTCAAGAGTGAAGGCATGTACCTTCTTACGCCGATGAACTACCGCTTCCCTATCTGTGTTTGTGAAAACGCCTAACCATGATTCCCACAGGATACTGAGGTCCGAATAAATGATGTTGCTCCCAAATGGAGGATCGGTGAAGACGTATCCACAGACTCGTCTGGGACACCGAGAACGGTAGTTGAGCCCGTCGTGACTAGCGCATTGGGCTCAACAATGAATGTAAAGTTACGCAAGCGGCTGATCTTTCCTGCGAGGGCGTACCAAGGGCTTACCTCAGATTGCATCGCACCGACATACAACGTTCCACTGAGTATTCGATTGACCTGCGAATAGGCATTTTTCAAATAGCGATTAAAGAGAGTGAAACTCATCAGTACAGACTGAAACCAAAACCAAAGGAAACCGCGAAGCCGTCCCTCTTCCTTCATGATCTCCTGTCGAAAGAAGGACACCATGATCAGGTTACGTCTGTGGAAGAATGCATCAACACTGTAGATGCCGAGACTTCGGTAATCACGCTCATACCATAGGTCTAAATCTTTGTCTATTCTGCGCGTGGGATACCAACCTGGGATCGGTTCTTGTTCAATGCGATCCAATAGGTTAATATCCTCGTCATCGGGCTTCTTCTCGAACCTATTTGACCCCACCGAGTAGTTTATGACGACGGGCGTCCGTCTAGCTCTTGAAATGGCCTGCCCGGTAACTTGATCAAACTCAGTTATGACTGCCCGATCCAGGGATGTCTTTGTCACAGTTGCAGCGCAGTGAGGACATAGAATGCTGTCTTTGATTTCACCTTCGTCAACTGCTTCAGTCCAGAAGACGATCTCGCCTTGGCAGTAGTTGCAGACGAAAACGTCAGACCACACGACATAGTTGATACGGCCTTGAACGCCGCTCGAGGGGATGTTTGGTTCTGTACATCCAGCCGTAACAATCTTCGAATCGATCCAAAAGCTCCTTCGCTGCTCGCTCGAAGCGATATACATCAACTGGTGTGTTGTAGTTGTAGGCGATGAAGGTAGCAGCTGGCGACAAATCTCCCAGCACAGCCGGCGCGCTCCCCACGTTGGCTTGCCCCGAATTAGCTGCTTCCCATTCTAAATCGATTTGCTCTCTGAAATCTGGGTCTGGATTGCCGCATAACTGTGCAGCAACTCCTGCCATACCTGTGCCACAGAAGCCGTCGAGTACGATGTCGCCTGGGTTGGTGTAGTGCAGAATGTAGCGCATGATTGCCTTGTGTGGCACTTTGGTATGGTAGGAATGGGCGGTATAGATGGGGTCGGTCTTACCCTCGCTGACATCAACTGCGAAAGGCTCACGGTGGTACGGCTCGTTGGGGTCGTACAGTCTGCCATAAAACTTGACGAAGTTCTCTAGAAAAGGGTTAGGGCACGCAGTGTAGTAAGGTGGATCAGACAGCGCCAGGATGTCCTCGTCCGTGCCAATGGGAAAGCCCTCTATTCTACGGAACTGCTGGGTCTTGCAGCTTCTCCCGCAGCTTCTCAAGGAAGTATGCTCGCCGCGCACCGTCGCTCTCGAAGGTCATGCCCAGGCACTCTACAGGCCCACTTGTTCGGGCGTCGTCTTCGGAGCCATCATTGAAGCTGCGCTGGATCATAGGATTAGTGAAGCTACGTTGTACCATTGGCCAAACGGATCCTTTCAAGCATGATCTAGTTCAATCTTGTTCTATGGTCAGCCGGGTGTTGCGCGGATCATGACCACTCATCGCCTCTCGTAGATAGGCGGTATACCGCTCCGCCAATTGTTCGATGGTGCAGGGCATCCCGCCCTTCTGCAGCGCCGCCAGGAGATCGCCGGCCCGCAGAGTTACGGTCTGTAGGCCGCGCAGTGCCTGGTTCACAGCGTCTACGAACCCCTTCGGCAGTTCCTTGACCTGATCGCCTTGAGACAGATAATCAGTTATGACTGCGCGCTCGGCAGCAGTCATGGCGCTGATGCTCTGCTGGGCGGTGTCGCTCTGCAGGTTCTGGCGCAGCGCGGTATGCCAGCCACACAGGATTTCGTCCAATTGATCTTCAAGCAAATCCAATCGCTTGGCAGCCGTCACCTGCACATCAATCTGCGCCGGGCGGAAGCGGCAACTAGGGCAGGTAGGGCTTCCTTCCAGCAAGCCCGGATGGAACTCTCGACATGCCGGCAGCGAAATTACAGCGTCGCTCCAGCGCTTTAGCTCCAGCGCGTTGAGGATATCCACCATACTGAGTGCCTTCAACTGATCAACCTGGGGGTCTCTTAGCAAGCGGCCTTTGCGCTCTTCGTCCTTCGGGCCTAGCACATATTTGTGGTGCAAATCAGCGTAGATCTCGATGTATGACCGGCGCAACTCTTCTAGCCTCTTACGCCAGGAGAGAAGGTCTACGTTCCCCTCGCCCTTAGCCATGCTCCGTACTTGCGATAACAGTTCGAGTCGTGCATCTGCCGCTCGTCCTACCCACTCGTGGGCTTCGGGCAATACCGCGGCCGCTTCGCTCAAGTAGGCAGTCAGCGGCTGCAACTGGTCTATGACGTCCAACAGATCCTTGACGTGAAGCGCCCGCCTACGATACGAAAGCTCCTCTTCCGCCTCCGATGTATTCGTACTAAAGTTGCGCAGCTTGCCGGGTGTGTTATACCTGCTCAGCCCTTCCAGGAACTCCTTCGTCTTGCGTAAATAAGGTAGCAGGTCTGTCTGGCTGAGGACGCTCTGGCGATTGAGGCTTTTGTCAGTGCTCGTAACCAATCCATCATTGCCCACATTGAACTGGAAACGATCGGTGAAGAGCGGCTGATTCCAGAGGGTAAGACCTCCCTGCACTTTGCTCTGCCACTCCACGACGCGCCTTAGTTCATCCTGGACGTGCTCTTGCAGCCTGCGCACCGCATCCTCGCGAGTTGCCTCGTCACGCACGAGGCCCGATTGCAGACCGAACGCATCGAATATTTGTGTCCAAACGCTCAGTGGCACCTGCTTGGGCCGCTTGTAGAAGCGGAAGTCGGTCAGCTCATCCATCGTCTTGAGCGCCGCCCGCTCGATATTGCCCGCGTCAAGCGTTTCGTTGCCGCCTAGGTTGAGGGTGACTTGTCCATCGTACACCAGCGCGAGCAGCACTATGACCACCCACTCAGGCTCCAGCTTGAAGTGAATCTCTTTGAAGACCGGCTGCAAACCACCTGCCACTTGCTCGACTAGCTCGCCCTGGTTCACCACCTGCGTCTCAGCCTTCCCAAGCAGGAGGTCAAGGAAATACCGGGCGTAGGGGGAATTGACCGGCTTGACGTGCTCCTCATGGTCTAAGAGTTTCAGCCCATCCAAAACCGCTATCCCAAGGTTCGTGCGTCGGCGCCCAGCCAAGTAGCGGACAGCCTCCTGTGCGCTGGTTGTCCTGCCCTGATCGCTGATCGGCTGCGACAGCCTGGAGAAAGCTGGATATTCTGGATAGGAGTCTCGAAAGTGCGGCGCTAACTGGTGGGCGGCTATCACTCGCAACAGGTCCTCCGCATCCCTGCTGGCGCTGCTGCGCACCTTCGCAAGGGCTTCGGGCACCGTTTTGGTTACTCCCTCGTGCGTCACACGCAGGAGATTGTTGAAGTTCTGACGCAGCCATCCGATGAGTGCACGTAGGTGCTCGTCAGCCTTGTCCTGGTATGTCTGTCGGTGGTTGGGCAACTCGGCTGCCATGATTTGCGCCCCCGCATACTTGCGCACCATCTCTTCGAAATCGGGCCCCAGGCTGTCCAAATAGAAGATTATTTCGTCAGAGCTAACACTCCACTTCCCTTTTTGGGGAGCGAAGGGAGGGAGGAAGTAGATGTACCAATCCAGGGGCGGCTGTGCGGTTGAGCGCTCATTTGGGGCACCAAAGAAGATGTAGCCTGGGCGCATCACGTTCTTCTCAGCCCATACCAGCTTCATCGCGCCAGATAAGGAAACCTGTGACGTGCACGCTAGTCTTTATGTTGAGCAGTTCGCGCAGTGCGTTATAGAAATAGCGGTTGAGGTCACGCTCCTCCATGAAGTTGCCGCGCTCGGCGATCTTGGCGTCGAAGTCTATATCCTTCTTGAGATTGAGGTAGTATTGGCCGTTGTCGCTGTTGAACGAGATGTATTGGCCGCTCACGGTACGCATGATCTCCTTCAATGCCACCTGCACTGTGCTCGCGAGGAATTCAGCATCCGGCTCCGGCAGCGGCGTCCAGAGGCAAAGCTGATCGCGCAGTTCTTCCGCGGTTACGCCTAGCGGAGCATGGATGTCACTGGTGGTCAGCCTGTGTACGCTGAGCGCGTGGATTATCCTCAGCGCCATCGGCAGCAACTGCTTACGAGTATAGGCATTTAGGATGCGGCCTTCGAGCACGCTGCTCTTCTCTACGACTTCAAAGACGCCCGGTAGAGTGCGAAGGCTTGGGTTGTCGGTCAGGACGCCCCAGTAGTGGTCATACGAGATTAGACCTGTCTCCTCGGTAGGCACTTCTTTGTCGAGCACAGAGCGGATCGCCTTGCTGAAGGTTTGCAGCACCTCTCGCTTTTCGGCCACGTATACCCGCTCAAACGTGTCAATATACGCAGTGTGAATCGGGAAGAGCCGGGCAAACTCGCCCAGACGCTCAGCCATAGGCGGGTAGAGCTGGTGAAGAGTCGCAGATGCTCAGTGATCCGAGCGAGTTGCGCGTCATTCTTGCTCAGCAATCTCTCGGCGACGACGTAGGCGATGTCCTCCCGCGCTATTCGCACTTGCTCAAAGCGGTCACGCACCCGGCGGAGCTGTTCGGCCACGAAGGCGAAGCGAGGATTGTCGAACAGCGTCTCCTGCACGCCGGCGATGAAGCGGAAAGGTGTGACTGCCGTAACCTCGCCAAGCTCCCGCAAAACGCCTAGATCGAGGATCAGCGCCCTTTCCTCCCTCGTACGTAAGTAATCCAGTAGCTCGTCCAAAACGAAGAGCACACCCTTGTCCGGGTATCGCTCTGAGAAGCCCGCCATGGCGTTGATGAGGTCGCTCTTGTTGTTTGTTACCTGGTCGGTAGGCGGGAAGTGATAGGGCGTACCCACTCTCTCAAGGAACTGTTCAAGTTCGTCCAGCACTATGTCGCGAAGGCTCCGCTCTACGCCCCCGATTTCGGCGCGCACCACCTTGAACTTTCCTGCTATCGCCGCAGCTGCGTCGCGCACATGGGGATTGCGCACCAGGGGGACCAAGTCCTCATGCTCTGCCAACGCCGACAACACTGACATCAGGTGCGACTTGCCCGTCCCGTAGTTCCCGACTACCAGCACGCCTTTGTTATTTACAGGCCGGTCGATCTGGAGCTGAGGAAAGACCACATTCGCGAGCTGGTCAGCCATGCGGTTGGAGACCACATATGTTTGCACGAGATGGGCCGCCTCACTCTTGTCGTCAGCGGCGCGCAGCTGAATTACGCTCTCGATAGGCTCAAATTGGACCAGATCGCGGTATCTCATGCATCTTCTCTCTTAGCTTCAGTTCCATAGTCCCGATGTGGCCCTACGTTCACAACTGGATTATGCAGTCTTGGCATAGTTCAGGCTTAGTCCATGCACGGTAGTGCGCGTGCATGGGCTGTGCGCTTGCGTAGCTTAACACACCATTCACGAAGGTGCCGGGCCACAACACAACCAGGCGTGCTAACCGACTGCATTCTCGTAGCAGGCGCAGAGGGTCTAGAACTAACTGAGGCTCGAACAAGATGTCTATGTCGGTGCAGCAAAGAACAGGCCCAGGCGCTTGCTGTTGCACAGACGCCCTTACGATCCGTTGTGCCTCGCCTGGTCGTCGGTCCGTTTGAACGTCCAGTAGCGACTCGCTCACCAGTGTACCCAGCGACAGCCTGGGCCAGGAAAACCTCTCAATCATAAGCCTCCCCGCTGCATTCAGGTATGCAATGTCAGGATGCACTAATAAGCAGCAAGGGTAGAAGGGCTGGGCAGCCAAAAAGCGATTTAGCTGCACACGCAGCCTTTGCTCATCAACAGTCCTCATAGGTGCCCAGTTCGTTTGGTAGGCGAGGCCGCCGCGCTCATAAGAGGAACAACATTATGACCGCCCTCATGATACTATATGAAAACGACTCGATTCACACAGCGTACGATGGGCACAATATTATAGCATAAGTTGTTGATATGCTCTTCTCGCCTGGCACATAATCGCCAGTGATAATAGAACCTCTGTTAGGCAGCAGCGATCTGCGCCTAGTTCTCGCTTGCGTAGGCGCGGCCCTACGTATGCGCAGACGGTGCTGGATCGTCTGGCGGCGCGTTTTAGCGGAGGCTCCGGCCCGACTGCCCTAGCCCCTCAGGTCTGGTTCAGTCTTCGGTTTGCTCACTCTTGGGGTGTTGCGCATCCGTCTCTGTTAGGTCGGGCAATAAGCTGTACTGCTCGACTTGTGATGCCGGCCCAGACCCTGCTCCGCCGTCCGCGGTGAGTACGCCAGGCTCATTTGTCTCGGTGCGCAGCGCAGCAACTATCAAGGCTTCGACCTCTGCGCATGGTGTGCCCCAACGTAGAGACGACAGCCGCTCTATGCGCTCTACCTTGTCGCGGATGAACTTTGGGTGTGCCAGTATGTATTCTCGCTCCTCCCTGTCCAGCACATTCCTCCTGGCCTGTCGGTATAGCTCTCGGTTCTCCATCGCTCAACAAGCTTAGCACCTGCACAGCTTCTGGGTTCCCTTCTTCAGCCGGCCAGTAAACCTCTCTCGCTAGCCTAAGTATCCGAGCGCGCTTGGCTTCTGCACTCTCCTCCGGCTCGCCGCGTACCAATTTCATAACGTGCTCGGGTGCATGCGCCGACCTCAGCACCTCCCGAACCATCTCCAATCCATCGCGCATAACCTTCTCCTTCCTCGTTGTTTCCCGATCGTTTCCAATGCGCTCTCCGGGGTTCACTGCACGCGTAGGGACAGGCAGCGGTGCCGCTGAAAATACACCGGTCGTCGTGTTCCCCACAACCGTGCGCTGATAGGTGTAGTAGGGAGGCAGATTCCGGAAGTCTTCGGGTTCGAGACCCATGTAGCCGGCGAAGCGGCCTGCATCATCTGCTTGCAACCCAAATGCTACCCAGGTCTGCACGTTCTTCAGGATGGCACTCAGCACCTCCTTCGGCAACTGGTCGGTGTACTGGTGGGCCAGCATCAGCCCGAGACGATAGCTCCTCGCCATCGACAGCATCCTCTCTACGTCTGTTCGCGCGGTTTCCACGAAGTTCTGGAATTCGTCCACCACAAGTAGGTAGTCGCGTCGCTGCTCCTGCGGTATCGACTGTCGTGCGAAAGCGCCACTGAGAAAACCGTTGAGCACTAATGCACCCAAGAACGATTGGTCCTCTCCCAACCTTGGACTCACCCTCGCCACGAACATGATGCCCTGATCCATGAGCTGCTGGAAGTTTACCGTGCTGTACGGTTGGAGCAGCAAGAAGCGCACGTCGTTTTTCACGTAGCGGTCCACACGTGTGAGCACGTTCTGCATGGAGCTTCGCTGCTGCGAACTCATCGAATGCACCTGGTTTTGCCAGAATTCCTGCACCAGCTTATTGCGTATCTTACTTACCAGGGCTTCCCGGTACTCGTTGCCGCCCTTACCATCATCCTGTAGCCAGCGCCATAGGTTGAGCATGGTGGGCATCGGCACAACTTGCAGCACCGCGATGATGGTGTCCCTCAGGAAGCGCTGCATGAGGACCGACTGCTCCCAGTTCGCGCCCATCATCTTCCTCATGAGGCTCATCGTGAGCGACTCCACCTTCTCAACGCCGAGCCGTGCCACTACCCGACCGTCCAGTGGATTGATTCCTATCGGATCGGCCTCCTACACCTCCCCCACCGCCTCCCCCGCTCACCTTTGAGCGATTCTCAGGGTCAAACGTCAGCACTTCTCCTTCCAGGTAAGGTGGTACCAACCGTAGCACTTCCTCGTAGCTGTCCCCTTTGCCGTCGAGGAGGCCTACGCCCCGACCAGCCGCGATGTGTTGCACGATTATGTTGTATAGGAGCACACTCTTACCCGAACCCATTGGCCCCAGTATGTAGCCACCGCGCCGTAGATCCTCAAAACGCGTGCCTACGCCAAGCGTCCCTGGTGGGAACAAATTTGCTCCCTCTGTACGCTCCCCTTGTGCCCCCTGAGCTTCGCGTGATCCTTGTGCTATCTCTTCTGCTCTTGTTGTCGGGCGTCTTCCATCCATCGAGATAGAAGCTCCAGCAGGTGCCATGGATGGCGTCTCGGATGGAGGCAGATCGGCATCGAGCATTCCCATCATCACTCGCTCCCCTTTTATCAAATGCTCTACCGTGACATGGGCCTCCGACGGGGCCAACAATTGCCGGTAAGATCCTTTGCGAACAGCGGCAACATCTTCCAGCCCCTGGTGGGGAAAGTGATATATGGCTGAAAGCTCGGCCATGTTGAGGATACATGACTTACCGACTTTCATGAAAGGGAGCAGCTGCGGTAAGCATATACCTTCCCTGGGCCACCGCCCCAGCACCGCCCCCGCCCGCCGTAACAATGGTGTCATTATTGCAGGTGGCAAAGGAGCAGATATGGGCATAGGTACAGCTGCGATACGCAAAGGGACTCGCTCCCTTCGCGTGACTTGGAAGCCCTGTTTTACTCCGGCGATGACACGATCGTACTGCCTGTACTTCCGGAAGAGCGCACCAAGTCGTGTTTCTGCCTGGGTCGTAAGGCTAGAGCCAGTCATATGTCCTTGATGTTCAATGCATTCGACGGCCACCAGCCTGACAATCGCATCGAAGCCCTGCCGATCTGCCTTCTCTTCAAGCGCCAGCATCTGCGCCTCGTGCTGAGGGCCAAGCGATCGCCTGCCAGCCTGCACCTCAAGCTCGCGCAATCGGGCAAGCTCCTTGTTCACCGCTTGCTCAGTCTGCCCTGCGCCTTCCGCTTGAGCGGCAATCACCACCTGGATGCCCATGACCGGCACCTCTTTGTCCGTGTTGAGCATGCCTATCACGGCGGCCAATGGGTCGGACCCGGCGCCCGGCGACCCGGGACGCCCCACCGAACGGTTGCCCCTAACTAAGCGCTCATCCGAGGCTCCCGATCCGATGGGATAGCGGCTGTTGGCCAGTAGCCCAAGCTCGTACCAGGTCATATCTACCTGCGCTGTTCCTGGGGCCTGCATCAGGTCGACCAAAGGCTTCTTCACGGGATCATCTACCCAGCGCACGCGAGAGCGAGGATGATGTACCATAATCAAGTGGCGCACCTCTTTGATTAAATGGTCGCCTTCCTCGTTGGCGGCTCCATGGCTATTGCCGCTATTACCGCTATTACCGTTACAGCCGTTCCCTTGGTGCTGTTCGCCAGCAGTCAATGGATATGGGCACCAGATATAGAAACCGACTTTCCCGCTAGTCTCAGGCGTGACCCACATCTCCAAGCCCAAGGCCAATCGTTCAGCACCCATCTTTGCGGAGCCGAAACCTCCGCTCGCCCTGGCTTGTGCCATGTCGCTGAGGAGGTTCCACAACTGACCAAACATATCGGCAGACGCCCGCGCATCCGACTTACTACCCCTTGGTACCAGCACTTCAAGTACCCGCCCTCTCTGTAGCCGTTCCTCACGCACCTCCGGCATCAAGGTGTGTTTGTATTTATGCCAGACCCAGAGGGCATAGCTCACATAAAGAGCCAAAATCGCGGTGGAGGCGTACAGGGCGACCTGTCCCCACCGAGCTATTTCGTGCAGCCACGTCCCGACGACCGGTCCTTCACCTGGGTGGCGGAATTGTGATGGCGACAGCACGTTATTCAACGCTGCCCACACAGCATCCCACGAAGGTGGATTTATCGCATGCCATGCAACCAGGCCCCATCCAATGAGCCAGATCGCCAGCAGCCAAGCCAACGGTCTCTCTCGCATGCTTCGTATTAGCGTAACGAGCACTGCCTGCCAGGCTTCTGTTTCGGTAGTTGACCTTCTCGTTGATCTTCTGGTATTCATGTTCCTTCTCCTTGCATCGCAACATCTACATATCTCGGTTGTCTACCAATAGCCGTTTGGGCATAGTAGGGACACATTTGCTCCTATGCTCTTACTGCGATCGTTCTCTAACTTTGCTTTGGTTTTCCACATTTCTAGGCCCTATGCTTCGCCGCGCTCTCGCTTCATCACACTGACAGTCATGAGTGTTTTGGTGAAGTAGCGATGGCCAGAGATGCAGCTACGGCGAAGGTGCCGGAAATCGCCATTTCTCGCACGTTTCGGTGGTACAAGCTGACATAACCACACCTTATCGTCACATGTACCTCGGGATGTACTGCAGTTTGTACCTCATTTGTTCTCCTAAGCAGTGCCAAATCCGGGGTCGGGCATAATTGCCAGGCTAGAGCCTCAGACCGAGGATTTCGCCAAGCGTTCTCCGCTTTGGACCCTCCGGCCTCATCACATCGAGCCAGCAAGGCTGCGCCAGGAGGTTGTATTTCCCCTTAGCGTATGCAAGTGAGAGTAGTTCCAGGTTGGCGAGCATTAATGCCCCTGATGACTTGGCCGCGTAATGGGTACGCCACAGCATCACCTGCCCATCTACTTGGCTGCTGTCCCTCACAGCAACTACTATCGAGGGAACCGTCGGCCCGAAGAGCGCCCGCCAGCGTTGTGCGTACATGGCATCGCTATTCATCAGCCGTTTGTAAAGCTGGTTGTAGCGCCCGATCTTGTGCATCACGTCTTTCGACGAGTTGCTTCCCGTTTCCATCTCAAGGAATACAAACCTGTACCTGGTGTTCCCAAGGTAATCGGCGGCTCGCATACTGGTGGGAGACGGTATGGCTGTCAAGATGGCGTCGTGCCAACTGCCACGATAGCTGCAAGGGGATTTGCTGTTACTCTTACTAGTGGCTTCCCGATACGCACGCTCTGTTTCATCCGATGTGATGGAGAGTACGAGAGTGGCATCCGGCTTCAAGAGAGCCTTACGCTTCGAAGCCTTCGATCTTCGATCTCGTTTGCTGCTTGCGGTTCCGGCGTCCGGTCCCTCGTCCACTACCCCCTCGATCTCCAGCGACCACCCGGTGCAGCCTTCGTAATACACGACCGACTCGCGCTCGTTGAGAAGACCGACGGCGAGCTGGTCTCGCACCTTTACTTGCTCATCTTGTTCATGCGGATCTGAGGTTCTGGTCGGCGCAGGCTCGTGCGTAGCGCGGGCAGCAGCCACGACGTAGCTCCATACTTCACTAAGTCCCAACGTATGCCCAAACTGGCTGTTGACCTGGGCCACGGTGGAGGGGTTCCATGTGCGCAGGTCGTAGTGTAAAGACTCCAGCAAGTACTTGCCGTTCCAATCAAGCACCAGAGGCGCGTTATGCGTTCCCGCTCGATGGCCCACAGCCGCGCTCACCATCCGGTGGTCCACTTCAGGGCTGGCTAAGAACCGCCGACCGCGCAGGAGCCTTATATGGTTCCTTGCAGTAACCGAGCTGTCGAAGAGGGCACGCTCAGTCTGCTCAGTGGTCACCATACCTAACTGCTCGGCAATGAGGAGGATGAGGTGATCCCTCTCGTCCACCCCTTCCCTAAGCTGCTGCGCTGCTACAGGCCCGACGGGTACTTTGGACCACTGATGATGAGGCGTATCGCGCCGGTGGCGGCTCAGATAGCCTGCCCCAGTAGTGATGACCCCACCGGGCGGTACGTTCCACTTGCGGCGATGCTCACGACGAAGCCTGCTTTTCGTTGATCTACTTGGAGCTTCAAGGGCAGGGCTTTCAACGTCGCCTCGAATGCTATTTGCGGGTTCTTGTATCTGACTATCCATGATCTCTACTTCCTATCCTCCTTGGGCGTAGCCTCGTAAATTCCTAGCTGCCTTATCCTCTTCTTCCGCGCGGGGTTTGCGGTATATGCGGGGTTTTGTATGATCCGAACGACATCCAGTTCTTTGCCTTACACGATTCTCGTAGCGGCGAAACCTAATACCGCAAATCCCGCATATACCGCGCGCGCCACCGGCTCACCTTTGAATGAGGGTCGTCAGAGGCTCTCTCCAGCCTTAAATCGCCGTAGCGCACGTCGATCCTCTTGGCGAGCGCCTTGCCGAATCTCCTTCGGAAGCCACTTCCTGCACCCGCGCTCCCTAAGCGCTTCTGCTCGAGTTCCAACCCTTCTGCGAGATCGCCGGGGAGCGCCTCGCGTAGCGCCGAGGCTTGCTCTTTCGTGATAATTTCATCCGCTCCGGCGTCGGTCAGACGCTGCTGCCCGCCGGGCAGACTCAGCAGAAGCACGTCGCACAACTCTGCAACAGTGACTGTGCGTTCTCCGAAGGCTTCAGACCAGGCAACCAGGAAAGCCTCCCACTCGCTCGTTTCCTCGTCGTTTTGCTCATACAGCGCGTCGAGATTCTGAAGGAAGCCTTTCACACCTGCATGCGCCAAGATGCCTCCGAGCGTGCGTGCCCAAGCCTCGAAGCTGCCCAGAGGCGGCACTTCAGCGGGAGGCTTGCCGACAGCGTGCCACGCTCGCGCTAGCGTGAGCAGGGCGGCCAGGAGCTCACCCCGGTGCTCGGTTATCCACCCGAGAAGGTTTGGGTGGCGAAAGCCCTCTGTGGGACGCTGCCAGGGACGAGCCAACTGAGAGTCGAGCCTTATCCAGTAGCAGCGCCTGGGCATGTTCTCCTCCTAGCTTGATGTTGTTGCCGGTAGCTATCCATGTGGCCCGCTGAGGCAGCGTTACCATGCTGGTGCTCCCAAGCATTCGGTCGTGCCAGTTGAAAGCGGTGAGCACGGATGCCAAGCTGGGCGCTGATAGCTTGTTCTCGACATTGTCGATCGTAACCACCGTCGGGCCATCGAGCAGCACGCTCGTCAGCCGCTTGCGGAACTCCTCGTCACCAGCCGGTGCGCTCATAAGCGAGGCGGTGCGCCCCGTAGTGATCTGCGACACCGCTTCCACCGCGAGGGTCTTACCGGTGCCCGCACGAGGCGCGTCTATCAAGGCCAGAGGCACGTGTCCTTTGAACGACTGTCTCACGATGCAGGTCAATAGGAGCGCGAGCATATTGGCGCGCGATGCCTCGTCAACGTAAGGGAAGTCACCGAACGCATCGTCGAGCAGCGCCAAGCTCCTTTGTACCTCGACTCGGTTTGGTTCTTGGGGTATGACCGGTACATGGAGGTTGGCTGCCGGGATATACAGGAGGCGGGTGGCTGCGTCGTATCCAGGCTTGTCGAGGATTGAGCCATCGGGCCGCAACGTGGGCGCTTCTACTACCCCCTCAAGCACAGGCAGATCCCACCTGCCGAGGGCCGTGAGGTCTCGCACGACCAGGATGGGAGGTGGAACGTGCCGAAGCTGGCCTGTTCGAGTGTAACGAACGAAGTTGGCAACCCTGGCCAGCCTCCAGCACACGTGGCTCTCGCGCAGTATCTCGATCCTGACCCGCCCGTGCTCGTCTGTGCGAACGCGTACCAGGTCGCCGGAGCGCAAGAAGACCCTGGGTGGCTCGTTGGCCGCGATCAACGCCCTAAGGGCATCGGCCGTGATGTCGCGCAGCTGTCTGTTGGTGATGTCTATCATTGGTAGTTCCGTTCGTTCTGATGCTTCCCGTGCTTCTCGTAGTTGCCGTAATTCCGGGCGTTTCAATTCCTTCTGTGGTCTGAGCAGTGCCACTGTGCTCGTCTGCTGCCTATGACGGCGCTCAGGATGATCTCTATGCTCCGCACTTTCCGCGATACTTACCAGGCGGGGCCTGCGCATACCGGCGCGTAATCCTGATTGGATGGTAGCGCGTATCCCGCTGATGCCGCAGTGCGGATCGCTGTCCAGTCCAGACGTGCGGGCTGCCGTCTCAAGCTCTCGCTCCACCTGGCTCCTCTCTAGCATGTCAGCCGCGACCAGCTGGCCGAGCGCGAACGCTGATTTGTTCAGTTGGTCATTGCGAGTGCCCTGAACGCTGGTAGACACCTTCTCCAGCTCACTGTGCAAGGCGGCCTCCGCGTATGCTTGGTTTTGGCGTCCGCCCCGATAGCCGGCAGCTACGTTCATGCCATTGCCCTTTGCGGTCTTCACATTCTTGCCCGCATCGCGGACTCGATCTTCTCTGCCTTCTGTCGACTCGTTCATCTCTTCGACCTCTAATAGGGCCAAGAGCCAGTCCGGTATGTCAGCCAGCGCGACATCATCGGGAGATAGCCCTGGCACCCATTCGTACACGCCGCCTTCGGGGTGGATCGCTCCCGGTGCCATCACGTAACCGCCATCCGCACGCAAGTCCAAACCGGGTACCTTTTTCACGAAGTTCTTGATTTTGCCCTTGAGGTGGGGCGGGTAGCGAAAATAGTAGTGGTATCCATCGCGGGTCTTGACCGTCCAGGTGACGGGGACGCCCCCGAAAGCTGCCAGCGTGCGCATTGCCTCCGGGCCATCCGCGTCGAGGCTTATCACGCCTGACACGCGGCCTGTGACGATAGCAGGATTGGCGTTGGGCCAACGAGCCAGCCACCACCGGATAGTGGCTACACTGGCGCGCTGCCGCTGGTACTTGCGCCAGCTTACGAGCGACGGGTCCTTGTTCTCCGGGGCGAGTGGGATGAGGGAAAACCCGTAGCGATGTGCGGCCAGAAAGGCTTCAAGTAGACTGCTCATGTGCTGTCTGCCCCCTTGCCTCTGCTCTTCACTTTTCTGCATTTCCACTTCTGTCACCATATGCCTAAACAGCTCTATCTGACGTTGCCCCTGCCACGACCGCTGCCACCCTCCCCACCGTCTTGCTCACGAGAGCGCTGCTTCTCAATCCAGGCCATAAGGTCTTCCCGTAATACCCTGCGCGAGCGCCCTATCGAAATGCTGGGGATCTGCTGAGTTGCCAGAAGCTCGAAAACCTTAGAACGCCCTAAGGCTAGAATCTGAGCCACTTGATCTGCCCTAAGCAATACCGGCTGTTCCTGTTCTTTTTCCCTTGCCTTTTCCTTTTCCATCTCACACCTCCTATGCGCATTTGCACTGCCTACTTCCTGCTTACTGGCCTACCGGCTTACTGGTTTGCTTGCCCTATGCTTCCGGCTGCCCTGTCCGATCCTGAGGCCGAGTGTCGCGCCCCAGTGATCTATTCGCCTCAGATGTGAGTTGCGCCTCCTCATGTTCCTGCTCTGACTCTGGTACCCATATATCCTCGACCCGTACACCCAGAGCGTCTGCAATGCGCTCTTGAGTGTTGGAGTTGGGTACGTATCCCCACTTCTCGATAGCGGTCAGAAGCGAAGGGCTGACGCCCGACATCACAGACAGGCCCCAGATAGCAAGACTTCGTGCGCACCTAGTTGCTTTCAATTGGCTATTCACCTTTTCACCTCCTTTCGACTTGTGGCTGGCTTACTTTGGCCGGTTGCCGCTCTTTCCATCCGGCTGCTTATGCGCCCGTAGCGGGTTGTTATGAATTGTTGCGTGTTCTGCAATCCATACTGCTCTCACTAATCTTGTACACGATAGAAGGTCACACTAGTGTCACTGGTCTTTTGAGGCTGGGGCCTATAACTCCTGTGCTTATCTTGGTCACGACCCATGGTATCGTCGTTGTTGTGCGTGTCCACGTGCCCGTAGAATGCTATTACCCCAGCATTTGCTGCAACATTGCAGCAAATGCTGGGAAAACTGCAGCAAACGCTGGGGTAATGCAGCGCTTGCTGCTGATGTTCGGCGGCTCTTGGCGCAACGCAGCACCCTGAAGAACGCAATTTGGTATGTGCCACACTGGTGCATTTGACACGTCCCGACGTGTGAAGAGACGTGTCATTCCGTGTCAAGACAGGTGAAACCGGGTGAATACTAGGCGGCTTCTTGGAAGCCAGCGTGCGATTGGACGTGCAATAACGTGCAACCCGATGTGTAATGGCGTGCAATGGCCTGCGGTGGCATGCAATCAACTTGGCAAAGTAAGAACAGCTCATTGGAAGGCTTCGTTTGCTGCTGAGTAGTCAAGCCGCAGCAACGGCTTAAGGCTGTTGAGCCGCTCACATTAGCCGCGCGCCGGTTGGTAGGATTGGTAGGAAATGAAGTCGGCCCTTCATGGTAGCTGACTGGACAAAGCGTGTCTTATAATCAGGCACATAAATTCGGTGTGGTGTGGAGGACTAAGGAGCAGCATGGTAGGTAAGGAAGGGACTATGGCCGTTGCGGTTTCTATTGAAGGTTTGCGAGCCTTTGCGGACGATAAGAGGCTGGAGCAGTTGAAGGAAGCGCAGGCCCACTTCAACATATTCGAGGCGATAGGGGCCGCACACAAAGAACTCTGGCATTCGGATTTCTTGGCGTTTCTGCTCAATCCAGCGCAGAATCACGGCTTTGGAGACGAATTCACGAAACGATTGCTGCGGCATGCCATCCCCGGCCTTCCTGAGATCAACTCGTGGGACGATGCGTCGGTGCGCCGTGAATACAAGTACATAGATATCCTCATCGAGGAGGAGCATCACCAGGTAAGCGTAATCATCGAGAACAAGATCTGGAGCCCTGAAGCGCCAGGGCAGTTGGAGTGGTACTGGAAAACGATAACCGAAGAGCACTCTGCCCGCTCAAGTCAGGGTTGGCGTCCTTATGGCATATTCCTGACACCCAAAGGCCTACGCCCTCTTGAAGTTGCAGATCAGGAGCGATATCACTCACTCTCCTATCGAGAGGTAAAAGACATTCTGAGCGAGCTCCTGGAGGCGAAGAGAGGTCATCTAGACGCCGATGTCGAAATGACAATTCGCCATTATATCGATATGCTGGGGAGGTTCATCGTGGGTAATGCAGATGCGGAAGCGCTAGCGCGCAAACTCTATTTCAAACACCGTTCGGCGGTCAAGCTCAGTAAATCCTGCAATTTGGAAGGGGTGGATAAGGAACCACTTGGAGCGTCTGATAAAGGAATCGCCCGAACTTCAACCTGAAGTGTCAACTCTGGAATACGTACGCTTCCGGGTGAGGCAGTGGGACGATGCCCACGGTTTGAAGGAGGGTACGGGTAAAGCTACGAGTTATCCGATGCTCTTTTTCGACTTCTACAACTTCGAGGATTCGCTAACCTTGTATCTCTGGATATGGTCGGGTATGCCCGCAGCCGTACACGCAAATCTGTTCGAGTTGCTTGAGCAGAATAGCCCTCCGTTCTGCAAGCCCGTGAAAGAGGGCGGCCAGTGGCACTACGTGTATCGGCTGGCGTTCCTGATGAAGAATGACTACGAGACCCGCACTGACCAAGATCTGACGGCGCTGATAGAGGCAGGTTGGCAACAGTTTAGAGAGACCGATTTGCCTCGTATGCTCCAAGCTCTTGAACCGGCAGATTGGTTTTGGAATGCTCCAGGGCGTTAACCCAGTAGTGTCGAGGGGGTTTCCAGCAAGAAGGTCATGAGCTTAGCTTCTAAGTTTCCCTGAGTTATCCACAAAGCCATATTTGCGATCGCGCATATTGACATACATAGAACTAGTGTTCTATAATAGGCTCTATGACTGATACATTGACGTGACCCAATGCCGCTCTGCTGCCGCAGGTGTATGCAATCAGAACGCCAGACGCGATCTCCCTTATCTGGCCCCGCTTCAGTCGCAACCGTTCAGCCGGCAGGAGGTTATCAGGGCAACGACCGAGCAGAGCTTATAAGAGCTGTTTGAGCGGGGTTGCTCACTTGTTGTAAGAACGGAGGCGCCAATGCTCTACTGTGGAGGAAACGTACATGAAGGATATTCCTGTGAGTATGATCACAGAGTCCATTGTCACGCTGCTGACAGAGGCGTACCCAGGTCCGCCCGACCCTAACACCACCTGGTTCATCGACAATGAAACCGACTCCGGTATTCTGGGAATTCTGCGCGATGTAACGGCAGAAGAAGCATCCCTTTCGGTGGACAGCACCGGGAACCCAGGCACCACAATCGCCTCTCATACAGAGCATCTGCACTGGAGCCTGGCGAACATGAACCGGGCGATGAGTGGTAGGGAGTTCGGAAAGTGGAGCGAAAGCTGGCATCTCAAAGAGGCAAACGCCGCCGAGTGGGACCGCTTGCGTAGCGAGCTACGGAAAGAGTTTGAGCTTCTGTGCGCGGGGCTTCGCAACCAGTCGGAGATCAATCCCCAGTACCTGACCGGCGGATTAGCCCTGGCCGCTCATGCTGCTTACCACCTGGGCAATATCAGGCAGATGAAGGAACGCGTGCGGGGACTGGGGTAACTGGGCATAGCTGCCGCAGGTAGTTGACGAAGGCGGGCAAAGGATGCCTGGGCGAGCCTTTGGAGGGAAGATGAGAAAGTGTTGCTCGACCCCGGCACGAAGAGCACAGAGCGGCTCTTGCGGCTGCTCCGGCCGTACTCTGACACCCTGATCAGCGCATACCGGGTGGGGCGAGGAGTAAACAGCCCTGCCAACGACCGAGTGGAGCTGATAAGAGCTGCGTGAGCAATCTTGCTCAGGTGCTCTAAGAACGCAGGTGCAGGCGCTCATATTCTTGAACATATCTCATAGCGAACAAGCCATCTAGCAACACGAATATGCCGAACGTACCGGAGGTGTAGCGGATGACAAAATCGAAAATCGCGGCAGAGCGGGCGCTGGAGATTTGGCAGTTCATGCAGGATGAACTGGTGCGCGTGGTTGGGCTGCTGAGCGACACACAATTGAACATGCGCATTGCCCCCAATGTGCGCACGTTAGGCGAGCAGGCAGAGCATATCGTGCGCGGGCGTGCTCTATGGGTGCACAAGGTCGTGGACGACCCATCGCTTGAGCCAATGATGAACTGGGACGAGCCGAACGACCCGCCGCGCTCAGCCGCCGAGGTAGTGGTCGGGCTTCAGCACACATGGCACATACTGCGTGCCTACATCGAGCCATCCACCACAGATGACCCCGACAGCGGCACAGTAACGGAGCAGGAGAAGGACGGCCTGCGCACCGTCTGGGGAATGCTCGACCACGACCTGTGTCATGCCGGGGAGCTTGCCCTCATGCTGGGCGTGCTTGGCCTGGAAACACCGGAGTTCTCAGCGCATTTAGCGCAGCGATTATTCTGCAAGGGGAGGAACGAGGCAACATGAAATTTCTGCTGACTTCTGGTGGCATCGTGAACAACAGCATTCGTAACGCGCTGGTTGATATGATGGGCAAACCGATTGCCGAGGCCACTGCCTTGTTCGTGCCCACAGCAGAGCAACCGCTCGGACCCTTCTTTGTCGGGCGGTCGGCAGAAAATCTCCTACAACAGGAGTGGAAAGCGTTCGGCGTGCTGGAGCTGACTGCCTTGCCCAGTATCCCGCAAGAAGCCTGGCTGCCCAAGCTCGAAGCCGCCGACGTTCTGCTGGTGGGAGGAGGCGATCCGCTCTATCTGTGCTACTGGATGCAGCAGTCGGGGCTGGCGGACCTCTTGACATCGCCGGAGCTCGCGAGATGGTCTATGTGGGGATGAGCGCCGGGAGCATGGTCATGTCCCCCAACATCGGGCAGGCGTTCATCAACTGGAGGCCGCCCAATGTCGGCGACAGCGACAGCGATAGCGATAGCAGCAGCAACGGCGACAAGACGTTGGGGCTGGTCGAGTTTGCGATGTTTCCGCACCTGGACAACCCGGATTTGCCGAAGAATACGCTGGACGTCGCAGAAAAATGGGCCGCCAAGCTGACTGTGCCGGGGTACACGATTGACGATCAGACTGCCCTCAAAGTGATCGACGGAGCGGTCGAAGTGGTCTCCGAAGGCCATTGGAAATTGTTTACGCCCTAAGGATAAGGAGGAGCCGTGAGTAACCATACTAACAACACCAGCGACACCAACGACACCAACGACCTTCGAGTGACGCTGGAAATCGGACTGAGAGGCAAGAGGGTGGTGGCGGTGGCACCGGACTGGCCTGGCCTCGAGCGCGGAGCAACGACCGGGGAGGCTGCGATCGAACGCTTACTCTCCTACGTTCCACGTTATGCACCGGTGGCCAAGCTGGCTGGGATGGAGGCCGAGTTTGCGACCAGCACGACGGGCAGCGCCGTCGACGTTGTCAAGGTGGTCGAGCGCTATCCTGGTACGGGCTCGACTGACTTCTGGGGTATCTCGTTCGGGTTTTCTAGTATCGACCAGCAAGCCGTGTCAGCCGAAGAGTTGGAGCGTGAACTGACGCTGATGCGGGCGTGTTGGACCTTCTTTGATGGTGTGCGTTCGCGTGTGTCGGCCGAGATGCAGAAGGGTCCTCGCGGTGGAGGGCGAGATCGGGACCGCATCGTCCGTCATGTGCTTTTCAATGAGCAGGACTGGGCGAAGGGGCTCGGCGTGCTCACGCCTGAGGAGGCTCAGCAGGCGATGCTAACCGACGGGGGATTAGACGCTCTATACGCCTACCGCGACGAGTATTGCAACGCCATTAGGGCGGCGCATTCCGAGAACAAGATGGCCCGAAAGTGGCCGTTGCGCTACCTGATCCGGCACACCGCCTTTCACACCCTCGATCATGCCTTTGAGATGGAAGACAAGGACCTCACTGCAAAATGAGCGTGGGGCCAACCTCCGCCAGATCCCGAATGGTAGTGCGGCATACTAAGCCTCATGGAACTGATACTCTATAGTCGTGGAAGGAGAAGCAGCTGGCATGGTACAGGTCGATGTCCGATTGGGCGGACCCAATGATGTGAACGAGGCCGTATCAGTCTACGAGCGCTCGAATCTCGCTCGCCGCCACGGACATTGGCCCTCGCGGTCATCCCGAGTCGCTGAAGTGACAGCCAAGATGCACGGCATTGCCTCATGGTTCCTCATCGGTCGCTTGGATGGCGAAGCTGTTGCCATGGCACTCGTCGAGCCCTTCCGCGCTCACGATGGGACAGGCGATGGAGTTCCGGGAACGGTGTTCCTTAACCTGATATACGTTCTTCCTGAGCTATGGGGGAGAGGTATAGGGGGAACAATGCTCGACGCCGTGATCCACGAGGTGGCTCGGCGAGGCAGTTACCGAATTTATCTGTGGACTCACGAGCTTGAGAACGAACGAGCTCAAAGCCTGTACCGGAGCCGTGGTTTCGTCCGGACAGGGGTTACCAGCAAGGATGCTGCAGACGAGCCTATAGGTGAGTGGCTTCGCGAGGGCTAGCCAGCCTATCTAAACGCGCCGCATCTTGCTTTCGCATTACCTCGCAGAACCGGCATCTCGCCGTATGAGCAGCGCCTGGCCGAGCTCTTACAGACGCCACAGATGCATCGACATGGATGAGCTTACCGCACACAACCGCACACTACAGGCTCGCGAGGTCATCGGCGGCTACACCATGTTATGATAGAGGAAACCATAGAAATAGAACGAAGGGAGCATCATGAACAACAACAACCATCGAATATATAGAACGAGCGTCGCAAGTGTCTATCCACATTATGTTGCTAAGGCTGAGAAAAAAGGCCGTACGAGGGCAGAAGTTGATGAGATTATTCGTTGGTTGACAGGTTATAGCAAGGAAGAGCTGGAGGCGCAGCTGGAAAAACAGACAGACTTTGAGAGCTTTTTTGAACAGGCTCCGCAACTGAATCCTGCACGGGCTTTGATCAGAGGCGTGGTTTGTGGTGTTAGACTAGAAGATATCGAAGAACCAACTATGCGGGAAATCCGCTACCTGGACAAACTAATCGATGAGTTAGCAAAGGGAAAAGCGATGGAGAGGATTTTGCGCACTAACCCTTAACACTGGTTGACGTTTGACGTTGGGAAGCATTCTAGAGTGCGGGCCAAGCGGGCTAAGCAACTTGTACTTGTAGGCTTGTTCATCATCAATATCAATCCACAGTACGGGGCCAGTACGGGGCACACCATCGAGTTACGCGGTAGACTGATGGTATCTATGGTACCTGAGGCTATGTTTCACTGATCATCCTTAATTACTTATCTTACGCAGGGTGAGGGAATAAAGCAATCTCAGTAATGTAGTGATCTCCGAAACCTAGATATGAGAGAAAGGAAGAACCATGAAACTGGTAACCAATCACGTTCTGACGCCAACATCGTCCGACGACCAATCCATCGCTCGAGGAGGAGCACGATGCGAGAGCTCATGATCGACTTCATCACCTCCCTGGACGGCTACGCGTCGGGGGAGGGCTGGCCCGGCTGGTGGGGTCTCGAAGGGCCGGAGTACCTCGCCTGGCTCGGCGAGCAACCACCGGTGACGTACCTGATGGGCGCGAACACGTACCGGCTGATGTCCGGCTTCGCCGGCGGAGAGACGCCGCCGGGAACCGCCGAGTTCGAGGCCGAGGAGGAGGCCAGCGTCGACGAGCTCACGCGAGCGCCGAAGGTGGTGTTCTCGGCCTCGCTCGAGGAGCCCCTCACGTGGGCCAACACGACCCTCGTGCGCGGCGACGCCGTGCAGGCGGTCCGGGCGATGAAGGAGGAGGGCTCCGGCATCCTCAGCACGCTCGGCAGCGTCAGCCTGTCCCGCTCGCTGCTGCGCGCCGGGATCGTCGATCGCTTCCGGGTCGTGATGTTCCCCGTGATCACCGGTGCCACCGGCGCGGAACGCATCTACGACGGCTATCCCGACGTCGCGCTCGACATGGTCGACCACCGAACCTTCGACGGCAGGATCCAGCTGCTGGAGTATGTCCCCAGAGTGCTTGCCGGTCCGCCGGGCGTGAACAACGATCCCTGAAGTCAGGGAACATTAACACGCTGTAGGCTACCGAAGGGCAAAACGCTCCAAGTCTATCGGCCCAACGGACGCCCGGAGTACGCACCGTGATATGAGGTGCTGAAAGTCTGCCCGATTATGGACAAAGCCCAGAGCAGCATGGCTCAGGTCGGCTCGCCAACCTGTATGGCTATGTCGCGCGACTGATGCGCATCATCGGGAAATTGTCCTGTCCTCTCCACAGATATTCATCTGCGTAAGGTGACTTAATTATTTGCTTGAGGCAGGACCGCAACTCCGTGGTCATCAGCACATCAGCACATCATTCGAATTCACAAACTGGTCAACAGCCCCAAATGTACTCCGTTGGTCAACCAATCAGAACCGCGCGGATGTGGGATGTGCCGCGTAAGGAAAGAAGGAAAGGAAGCAAATATGGCTAAGCTCGTGTTCGGAATGAACCAGTCGTTGGACGGCTACGTCGACCATATGGCGTTTGCGCCAAGCCCCACGCTCTTCCGCCACTTCATCGAGGAGGCTCAGGGGCAGGCGGGCAGTGTGTACGGTCGCCTAATGTATGAGGTCATGCGTTACTGGGACGACGATCATCCTGAATGGGGTGCAGAGGAACACGCCTTCGCGGCGGCGTGGCGGAACCAGCCGAAATGGGTCGTCTCGCGCTCGTTGAAGTCGGTCGGCCCCAACGCCACTCTTGTTGAGGGTGATCTTGAGGGCGCGATCCGCGCGCTGAAGGCCGAGCGCGACGGGGAGATCGAAGTTGCTGGCCCGAACTTGGCGCAAAGCCTCACCGAATTTGGCCTGATCGATGAGTATCGAATTTACCTGCACCCGGTCGTGCTTGGTCACGGCAAGCCATATTTCGCCGGACCCCGGCCGCCGCTCCGCCTTATGGCTAATGATCGGATTGGCGAAGATGTGATCAGGTTGACCTACGTTCCTGCTTAGTCTCGCAACTCGCCCGTGGGCCGCCATATCCTGTCAAGAACCGCCGAGACCGCGCCAGCATAGTAAGTGAAGTGCGACGGTCATCAGCAGTCGAATACCGACCAGCAGATGTCGTTTCGCAACCGCTGATCGTCCAGGACAAGTTCGCGGATCGCATCCGGCAGTTGGTCGCGCTGCCAGCGGCACTCGAGCCGCCCCGCACGGTCGCTCTCCCCTCCCTCGCCTTCAGGCGCAGCCGCACGCGCGGCCTTGATCGCGTATGCTGCCGCTCCAAGCTCGTGCGCGGCGACGTGCGCCACCGCCGCTGCCTGACCACAAGCATACGCGGCATAGCGGGCCGCACCTCTCAGCTCTCTTGCCGCCGCCATTGCATGGCCGGTCGCCGCGCGGGCCTGGGACATCGTGATCTCGCCGCGCACCCATGCCCGAGCTTGCTCAATTGCGTGACGCGGCCGCTTGTCCGAAGGCACAGCCTGCTCGAAGAGGTGCAGGACGTGCTCCGCACACGCTGCCGCCCACAAGGCGAGGGCGCGATGGTCTGAATCGGTGAGCGTCCCACCGCGGCGGATGGTGATGAAGCGAGGGTCGCGTTCTTTGGGGAGGATCATGGGATCATGCTGCACCTTTCATTTCATGGACACGGATTTTAACATTCCTTGCCTTCAGCTATACTGTAACCCATCCATAATATTGGTACGGAGGAAATGTTGGGCAAATTAGGAAACTCAACACAAGAGCAGGAGTTGCTGCGTGCTGTGGCTCTTTGGGCTACCGATTGCGCTGAACTGGCACTTCCAATCTTTGAAAGTCGCCACCCGACTGATAAGCGTCCACGTGAAGCAATTGAAGGAGCTCGAGATTTTGGGCGGGGTAAGAAGCGCGACAAGGCCCTTCGTATGGTCGCTTTGGCGGCTTTGAAGGCAGGCAAAAGCGTAGATGAGCCGTCGAAATACGCAGCGCGTGCGGCGACGCTCGCAGCTTCAGTGGCCTATACCCACACCGACTTGCAGACGGGCCTACCTGGTATCCGTCAGGCGAGGCACGTACTTGGACCAGCTGTCCATGCGGCGCTCGCCCTTGAGACGGCTGCAGGTGGTGACTTTAAGGTTGGCGACGATGTAGTTCGTCGTGCAATTGAGAGTGCTCCAACTGAGGTTCGCTATCTCCTGAAACATATGCCGTCTCAGCCTAAGGAAAATGGTCGGTTAGGCGTACTTTTTTCTGCCTTAAATTCCGCTTTGCGTGGTTAGACTTTCTTAGTGAGCTCTTCACGCATAGCGCATAAGTTTCGGGCTCATAGTATAAGCACAATCTTCGGAATATGGAGCCTGATGGAAGTTAGCTCTACGCACGAATTGTATTTCAAAGGTCATAACGGCTCCAGAGCCTGAAAGGGGCAACACTCATGATTCAGTCCCCGAAGCTGGACCTGTTCGCTGGAATCCCCGTTGCTGATTACATGGTGGCCCTGGAATGGTACGAACGGCTGCTAGGCTCCCCGCCCGCGTTTTTTCCACACGACAAAGAGGCTGTGTGGGAGTTTGCGGAGCACCGGTACCTGTACATCGTGCAGGTGGAGCAGCCTCACCACGCCGGCCACGCAATGAATACGCTCTTCGTCGATGACCTCGATGCGCTCGTCGCACAGATAGCCGATCGGGGCCTCGACCCCTCGAAGCAGGAAACCTACTCGAACGGGGTGCGCAAGATCATGTACCGCGATCCCGACGGAAACGAGATCGGGCTGGGCGGCGCTCCGCTGTAACTACGGCCAGTTATGCACTTTCGGCGGCAAACACGCTATTTGGACTTAGTTTGTCTATCAAGCACCACTTTCTGTACTGAAGGACTGACTGCCTTATCTGTCCGGTGAATACAGCCATACCAACAGCAAGGTCGGCGAATTCCCTCTTTAAGTTCTGTACACACCCTTTCGACATGCTGCCTTCTGGTTTCCGGCTTTTTAACGGAGATCGTCCAGCATATCCACTCATTGCGCGCAAGGGGCGTAAGATTCTCCCATGCTGCGAGCGCTTCCGGGTCAGAAGTCAAGGCTTCCCGTAAATCCGCTGGAACTTCGTGCACTACACCGCTGGAAATGTCTGCTTTAGTCATAGGGCCATTATAACAAGTCTGCTATGGATACATCCGGTGACAGGCGAAATCGAGCTCATCAAATACCATACGCCGTCAAACGAGCACGATACCCAGCAACCTTTGGCCAACGCCAATGCCAATGCCTTGGGCATTCAGCATATGGCCTTGTCGCCTTTGACGTCGAGGATATCGAGGCAAGGGTTCCCTTTAGGGAGTTGTTGCCCATCTCAAAGAGAAAGGGACGGAAACCTTCAGCGAGATACAGGACTATGAAGGCATGTATTAGCTCTGCTACGTTCGTGGGCATGAGCGTAGCGGGGGCGGGCATCATTCTCTAGCTGGCGGAGCAGATCAGTTAGAGCACGGCTTGTGGCACCGCAGAACCCCAAGGGCGTACTCGCGCTGGGCGCTGGAGAACCAGTACCCCGGCACGATGGTGGTCGATGTAGACGAGTAGGGAGGTCCGAGCCGGTGGAACACGCTACGTGCCTCACGCGTGTTGGATTGGTGGTATTCAGCACGAGATTAGCTCGTCTGCAAATGCAGGGTTTAGCTATCTGCGGCTGTACTACCGGAGTTCCCACCCTTCTTGCCACCCATTGCTATCCCGAGTTCCCCACCAAATCTGTAACCCTCGGCGGCGGAGTCCAGCCACGAGTCTCTCACTGTCAACCCATTCGTTGAGGGGCACCAACCCGGATGCCTTGAGTTTGCCGTTCAGCATCTCTTCAGCGGCCATACCCGCTAGGACAGCCGGGATGCGTCCACCGTCCCTGGTAGCGATCAGGGCCACGCGATAAGTCTGTTGTGTCTTGCTGTGCAGGCCCTTGACTTCGAATATGACGCCGCCTTCGTCCTTGCCCAATCTCCCCACCAGCCACGAGAACGCTCATACGAGTGCGGTATAGCGCTCCCACTGAGGGTGGCCCGTGCGCACACGAAGATCGGCTGCCAGACCCAGCAGGCGGTTTAGAAAGGGCCGTTCGCTGCCCGCCTTGAACTCGACCGTTTCCAGCCCATGCCCTCCAAAGAGGCGAGGCATGACATCGAGGTCTGCCATCTCAAGGACGAGATAGGTCAGGCGCTTGCCTAGCGGTGGCGGGAAGTCCACCCATTCCGGCTCACCCCAACCGTAAACGGGCACCAATCTGCCACGGCGTAGCTGCTTGAAGGGCCGCCCGACGCCCCACAGCATCGTGTTGAACATCGCAGAGCCGCGGTGCTTCCTGGTGTCCGGAGCCGCGAACGTGCGCACCGCATGCACCCTATCGAAATAGGGCAGCATCAGCTGCGTGAAAAGCGCTTCCATTCCCGGCACAACGGAGATGCCGCTTAGAGCGGTGATCCCCGCTGCCTCGATGGCTGGTGCCAGCGCCTGCACCCGGCGGGCGAACTCGCGGTCTTCGGCTATGTCGATGTAGTCTACTCCGGCGTCGATGGCCGCTCGGAGAGGGTTGAGCGGCAGATATCTGAACGGCCCGGCACAATGAATTACTAACCGACTGCCGGCCACATACCGCGTCAGCGCGTCCAGGTCACTCAGGTCGCAGATGACGCTGCGAACTCGCTCGTTCGACGATAACGATAAGTGCTGCCTGCGTGGCTGGCTGCGTGGTGGTCTGCGACCGACAATCAGGATTGAGGTTTGCGTGTGTCGCAATAGGTCGTCCACAACATAGCTTCCGTAGAAGCCGCCACCCCCAACTACCAGGATGGGCTTCTTCGGATCCGTGTCACGAGGATGGCCTGTGATTACCGGCTGCGCATCTGTCGTATACATGCTTGATCAGGTCATCGTACGGAACGGTATAGAAAGTGAAGGTTCACCGGGGTTGCTCTTCGTTCTCCCTCTTCTCCCTCAGCCTTCTCTTACCCATATCCTCTTTTCCGCCATTTCCAGCGCGTGTCGAAGCCACCTCTTGACCTCCTCATTCTCCAACTTCTCTATGGCCCGGACAAGATGCACGGACCTCACAAGCCCTTTGTACAGGGCATCACGAACGGCGTCGAAAAGGAAGGACCAGGCAGAGGGGCTTGCTGCGGTATCCAGGATGGTCCTCAGCGGCGTGGTCACCCGGTAACCCTGGCGCTCTTCCCACTCTTCCGCAGACAGCTTCGCCTTGTATAGCATGATACCTGGCGGCATGTACCGTCGGAAGCCGGGCGGCACGGTCAGGTGAATCCTTGCGGGATTGGCATCGCTGATCTCATGTATCGCCAGGGCTGTCTCATGGGAGGCAACGGCTTGCGGCTCCCCGTGCCTGTCATGGCTGATAAGCGTCAGGACTACCAGGTCATCTCTCTGTGGGTACCGCAGGTCCGGGAACTCGGGGAGGCGGTATATCCGTCGCTGAATCTTCTCCCAGTTGCCGCGCAGGGTGTGGTGGCGCTGCTCCTGGTATGTATAACCGGCAGCCAGCGCTTGGCGGGCGGTGAAGTAGCCACCCTGATCTCTTGCGATTGCCATCAGTGCTCTTAGCTTGCTCATTCTTATCCTGGTGAGTCCTGCGAGCACCTGCTCAGTGGATTGTTCGGAGCCACACTGGAGAGAAGCGATACAGAAAACTAATACCCAATATTAGAATTTTGCAGATTTAGTGTAAATGACTTGCGCAATGTGGTCAACGTGTTTCCGCAAGTGGCTAGGTATTAATCCCTTCCGGGAGAGTCCTGCCTACAGCTACCTAACATACTCGTTGCGTTGACAATAGGAAATTCGGTTCCGAGCTAGACATGCCGTTGCCACCAAGTGTAGAGGGGATGGCTGCGGTAGGGTGCGTACCTCCCGCGCGAGCGTATGTTCCGAAGCGCAATACGCACCTGTTCTGCCGATGGTGAAGCGGTATCAGCCCATTGCTTGACCAATTCGGGCGTCGTTACGATCTGGAGTTGTGGGACCTGCCGCCGAAAGAAAGATATGGCGCTGCGATCGTCAATGGCTATTGCCCAGTTACGGTGCACAGCGATGGCGCCGGTGAATGCCTCTCCGTCGTCACCGAGGGCCGCAGCGAAGTTCACGGCACTCACTTCCTCGGCACCAGGTGCAAGTGATTCAACTCTCAGTTGCCCTGCCGTGACTAGAGGTCCGAGGTCGATCTCCTCCTTGCCGGGCAATCCACCAATCGGGTGCGGATCTCCATATACAGTCAGAGCTTCGACCCCATGGACGTACTCTGAAATAGCTACCGGCACCGGGATAGAATCCAGTATGTCGGGCATATAACCTGATGAGGAAAGGGTGATGGTGCAACTGGCATCCAGAATGATGCAGGGGTACGAGAATACAAGGTTGGTCATGGAGAGGCTACCCTACCATCACGTATCCGCTGGCCCAGGCGTCTTCGGAGACGGGCGTCGAGCAGACGCACCTGACTTACTTAACGTGCTAAGGCGCGCCTCCTTGCCATCGGGAGCCTCACCCCCACTCCTCATTCCTGTCATACTCTCGGTGCCTTCCATGCCCTCCGTGCCCTCTACATTGTTCTCGATAGCGACTTCAAATTCCAGCGTCTCGGCGATTCGCCGCGCGTCGATGCGATCCACGTGCAGAAGCCTCGCCAGTTGCCCCTCGGTGATCAACCCATCAGCGAACGCTTGAATTGCCAGACTTTGAAAGCGCTGCGGCAGCAGATCGTCGCGTCCCGGAACCTCTCCAAACCCTAATTGCCGCTGGATCTCCCGGACCTTGATCCCTCTATCCTTGAGGCTCTCCCAGGTGCCGGTCGGTACCAGCTTGAGCATCTCCAGCCGATTGACTAAAGCCTCGACCGATACTCCGTACTGGTGAGCCAGATCGCAGAGCAGCCCAACCGTGACGCTTCGCTTGCCTTGCGCCTGAACGATCTCGTTGAAGCGCCTCGTGAGGCCACTAGTCGGCATCAGTATATGCATGGCGAACAGGCTTGCGAAACGCTCGCTCTCGGGTAATCTCTGGTATCCGTTTTCCACCAACACCTCGGGCTTGTAGCGCGTGGTCAGAAAGTGTCCCCACTCGTGCGACAGTGACATACGCCTGCGCTCTTCCGGGTGCAGGCTATTGACGGCGATGCAGCCACCCAGGTCTTCGGTGTACAGGTAGAGCGCGGCGAATTTCGAGGAGGGGCGCAGCGGCATGTAGAATATGCGCAGCCCGACATCTGCTTCAAGGATATCTCGCAGATTGGGTACAGGACCGTCGCCCAGTCGAAGCCGATTGCGTTCCTCCAGCGCGACATCCTCAGCGGTCTGCTCAACAGGCAGATAACCCAGTCTGTATTCCGGTGGGTATTTGCGAACGAGGAAGGAGTTGGAAATCTCCTCCAGTTCCAGGTAATCTCGGCAAAGCTCCTGCAGTTCGTAGACCGACGGCTCGATAGCCTGTATATCCTCGTCGGTACGCAGATACGGTCCACGAAACTGGGCCTGGCTCACCTCGACCTTCTCGATGGGCGGACGTGCCCGCACGAAGTCGCTGACCTGTCGGCCGTAGGCATGTGCCAGCTTGATCAGGTCGGTCTCCTTGATCCGTCGCTCTCCGCTCTCAATTGCGGTGACGGTGGTCCGAGCGACGTTGATTAGTCGGGCGGCGTCTTCCTGCGTGAGACGAGCCTGCTTGCGTGCAGACTGCAATTCGCAGACCTAGCCTGCGCAGGTCCAGATTGTCAAGCACACTATCCGGCATTTTGGTGCCTCCCTCTAAGTCTTACTTTCCCTTGAAATGTCTTTACCATTCATACGGAGTTCTCGAATCCCACATGGCTGCGGAAACCTCACTAACCGAGTGCCATAGCCTCTTGAGTGGTTCATGATGCAATAGACGCTTCGTGAACGAGGCCTCGCTTCAGGTCCTCCAGCACAAGCGGGTTGCTCCACTCATCGACGTAGCGACGATACAGATCGAGGATCTGCTTTTCGGTGATGAGGGCAGGTCTACCCAGTGCGCGCGGCTCATCAACTACCTTCCTCAGAACACCCCATTCATGTACCAGCTCGTACCAGGGATCGTTCGAGGCTAATATGACCTTGAGGGTTTCCACCTGCCTCAACATTGCCCTAAGGTGGTTTGACTGAAAAGAGGATCCGGGCCTGACTACGGATGGCTGCGCTGACCTACCGTGCAGCCTCGAGTCCGGCCATGGATGGCTGCTTAGCGGGTTAGGGTGCAAACCTTCCAGCACGCCATACGGCGTGGCATCGTGTACACCTGCGGTAATCAGTGCCTGCCTCCGCAAGAGGCAGGAGGAGCAGCAACCACATTGCATGGTTGGCCCTCTGCGCCTGCTATCGCAGGTGACGGTACGCATCACCAAGTGGTCTGCTCCCAAGTATTTAACACCTCGCACATCTCGGCCTTCGTCCAAGTCAGAAAGGGGTTCGTGATCGAGAAATCTTCGCCCAGCACAGCTGAAATCAGCCTGCTCATGCGCAGTAGAGAGACTGGGTGGACAGAAACCGCCTGATTGCGCCCAATTTGCGAAGAGGTAAATGGAAGGTTGATAGCGCCGGTGCCATTCTCATAAAGATACAAGGTGTCCTGGCCGTACAACCGGGCGCATACTGCACCTAGCAGCATGAAGACGAAGCCGCGTGATCGTTGGCTTGAGTTTCTGGTTATCCGCTCGCCTACGTTCTTCATCCGCAGCGGGATCTGCACGAGTTCGGCTTGTCTTCCTATTTTCCTCGGTAAAGCAATTGCCAGCGTCTTCTGAACACCTTCGATGTAGAAGTTGCCGCCGCTGCCGAACAGGATGTGCTTGGTATTGGGGTCCGTAGTCCCACGGTTGAGAAGACCTACAAGTGCATCGAGGCCCCCGCTCCATAGGTTCACCTCAACCGGTTCACTGGAGAAGGGAAGGCTGGACTGCAACTCCGGAAGTCTTGGGCGGCTCGTGCGCTGCCGAAATTCGAAGGTCCAGATGTGGTGGGTGAACCAGTTCAGTACACTCTCGAGCTGCGTTCGCACGAGGTCTACTTTCCATACTTCCGGGCAGCGGAGCGGCAAAACCACGTGGATGTAGGTGCGCGCATGTCCGTAGTAGGAAGACATGCCATCAGCAGCGTACACAGCCATCGCAACATCCACGCAATCGGCAAGCGGCGCGGGCATATAGTGGAGGTGACGCTTCAGAAACTGCCCATCCTTCACCGCGATACTCATGCAAGCTTGCCTCTGGGCATGGTGGTTGATGACCTTCACAACGCTCGGCTCTGAGGCGTCGGCGATGTCCTCAAATATGTAAGTGAAACTCGGCTCCGGCGATTTGGCTTTGCACATAGTAGTGACCAATCTGTTGTGCTAGAATCCGTTCCCTAAGCGGGAAGCGGTATCTCGGTATCGGCATCTATTCGGCGTTCCATCTTGACCCTTGCAGCCCTCACCCTGCGTAGGGATGTGCCGGTTTGAGCCAGCTTGCGCGCTTGTGAGTGAATACCATCCATTACGTGGGAACTGATAGTGGCGAGCTTCTCTTCTACCAGATCGTGGTTTTCGTTACCGTAGTGCGTCTCAAGCAGTTGCACTTTGCCCTCAAAGCAGGCTCGGTACAAATTCAGTTGATAGCGTTCGCATAGAGCAGTCTTGATCTCCAACAAATCGCCAGGCAGCTTCCCCGCCCATACCTCATGCCTTACCTGCTCGCAAGCTTTCTCGGCGGCATCCGCTGCGACAGGTGCAACGGGGAGGCGTTGAGCTAGGCGCTCGATCTCATTATCAAGTTCCAACCAATCGGATGCCGTCTTGAGAACAGGTTGGGTAATGAATGATTCAAGTATCTCGGCGATATGCTCCATATAGTGAAGTGGCGCTTCCCCATGATGAGAGACCTCTATATGCAAGGATTTGAGAGTAGATTGGGCGATCTCTTCATCGCTGAGAGATCCTTCGCATACCTGCATATAGGGGGTCTGCCATCTGTAGTGGAGGCCGTTTCGTAGGATGTCGCGGTCGGGCATTGTGTTACCTCATTGTTTGTTTTTGTTCGCTGTTGTTTGCATCCTAGCAGATGTCTGTGTCATTGTCAATACTTAATGTGCATTTCTTCCGTTAAATGACACGGCATATCTGGGTGCTGGCTAAGATGGGTGCTGGATGTGGAGGGCAACATACAATTATCCATGTTCATGCCACGGATCCAGTCTGGGCATGCTGTTGCATTTGTTATAGCATAATGCTATACTATAGAAAGAGGCCAAGTGAACCGATGCGATGGAGAGGTTATGGCTAGACAGCAGGTAAACGTCAGACTATCCAGCTACACAGTCGGACAGTTGAAAGAACTGGCAAGGCGGTTCGACATGTCCGAAAGCACAGTGATCATGCTGGCTATCGACCGTCTGGTACGTGATAGCCAGCAGGGGGGAAGACATCCTCTCCGGTAAAGCTGAGGATGAAAAAGCAGATCCGGAACAAGGCAAGAAAGGGGGACAAACAGATGGCAAAGTCAGGAAAGAGGCGCGGGCCGGGCGAGGGCACAATCCGTAAGCGCACGGACGGCAGATGGGAAGCCCGACAGAGGCTAGGCTACGAGAACGGGAAGATGCAGTGGAAGTACATCTATGGTAAGACCTGGCACGAAGTCTCCCGACCAGCTTAAAGCCGCTCAACATGCCCAGCAGCAGGGCCTACCCGTAGTGGTGGAGCGCCAAACAGTAACGCAGTACCTGGCCCGATGGCTTGAAGATTTCCGCGCGCCGCAGAGTCAGGCCGAAGACTTATGACAGCTACGCCCAGATCGTTCGTCTATATATAGAGCCAGACCTGGGTCCGATCCAGCTAAGCAAGCTCACCTGGGAGCAAATAGATGCTCTACTGAACAAGATGATCAAGGCGGGCCTGTCGCCGCGCACCGTGCGGTACTGCCTTGCCATCCTGCGGATGTCGTTGGCGAGAGCATGCAAGCGGTCGCTCGTGGCGCAAAACGTCGCGCTGCTGGTAGATCCACCGAGGGCCGTCCGCCACGAGATACGCTCCCTGACGCCCGAGGAAGCACGCACGTTCCTCAACACGGTCCGGGGCGATCGCCTGGAGGCCCTCTACTCGGTGGCTATCGCATTGGGATTGCGACAGGGTGAAGCGCTCGGGCTACGGTGGGAAGACGTGGACATGGACAAGTGCATGCTCAGGGTGCGCTACGCCATGCAACGCATAAATGGCAAGCTGCAGCTGGTCGAGCCGAAGACGCAGAAGAGTCGCCGTACCATCTTCATGCCACAGGTGACTGTGAACGCGCTGCGCACCCACCGCATCCGCCAGTTGGAGGAGAGGCTGGCCGCAGGCACGCGCTGGAAGGAGAACGGGCTGGTCTTCACCTCCACAATAGGCACTCCACTCGACCCTCGAAACGCCTTTCGTTCCTTCCAGGAGGCTTTGCAGCGGGCTGGCCTTCCCCACATCCGCTTCCACGACATGCGCCACACGTGCGCATCGCTCCTGCTGGCCCAGGGAGTGCACCCTCGCGTGGTCATGGGAGACGCTCGGCCACAGCCAGATCAGCCTCACTATGGATACGTACTCTCACGTGATTCCGGCGTTGCAGCGAGACGCTGCGGACAGGATGGATGCACTGTTCAGTGAAGGCTAAGAGGGTGGATTGATTTGAACCTGTGAGATGCAGACGAGAATGGGTTGGGGGAGTGGCCAGCTTGGTTGGAGGAGGTACATTGTTATACCCGCGTATCATTGCCCGCCCCGTTATTATACTTTTGTCCCGAAAAGTATAATAACGGGGCGAAGGCAACTGAGATCGGGTTCCCTAGACAGTAGCCTCTACATAGCACGAACGTGAAGCGCCCAGCTGTGCCGCGTCCTCCTTCGCGCATCGTTGGCTTCCTCATGCTGAGGAAGTGAGCTCACTCAATTCTCTTAGAACCTGCTCAACCACGGCCGTCGCCGTCAACCGGTTCTGATCGTATCGTGCCGGGTCATCCTGGAAGCGAGCATAGTTGATGGGACCGTCCTTCTGCTCGCCGGCTGTGGTTTCGTCTGATGCAAAGCGCCTTCTCAGTATTTCTACTGCCTGAGGTATTAGTGGCTCGTCCGGCCACTTTTCTATGCTTTCGTGGAAAGCCTTCGCTACAGAGTCGGGACCCTCTTCGTAGTATTGGATGCAATATATCAGGTCGTTGGCGTCTTTCGGCTCCCCGCGGTCATCGAAGGCTAGCGTCTTGAGTACGACAAACGGGACTATATTCGCCACTCGGATGGTTTCCTCGGTAAGCCCGCCATCGTCCAGCAGTTCGGCCCTGAGCGTGACGGTAACGTAATCCTGGATCGCCAGATGAGCCCCCGGTATACCGAGCGCTGACAGCCGCCGCTCGTTGGGCACCGGCCCCACGCGACCTCCCTCGTCAGGCTCAGCGTCCTGCAAAAGGTCAACGACCACAGTTATGTTGGGTGCAACCTCCCTCGACCAGCGCCAATGCTCAGGCGTGATCTCATCGTCGTCCGCTCGCTTGGTCACTCGCTTGAATCCGGCGCCCTTCAGGTTTTGCTCCAACCGCTTGTATGCGTCGATTTCGCCGAATATCGCTACGTCCAGCACAATGTCTACATCCTGGGTACCCAGGTAGCCTTCCCGCTCCTCTTCCTCGCTTGACGGTCCGATCAGGTACATCGGCACGAGGCCGCCCACAAGGTAGATGCCCTTCTTCCAGGGTCCCAGGCGACGCAGCAACGTAACCAGAGTCCGCTCGCAGTACTCTGAATAATCGTTGATGTAGCCGGATCAATTCTGTGGCTTCATGACGGATATGCTGCTCGTCTTCAGTAACCTATCTTGGTGCTACGCAGGTGCTCCGCCTGCTCCTTACCGCGTCGGGGCCACGCCGATAGATCGAGGTAAAGTTGTACGTTGCTGGCGATGTCTATGTCCTCAATGCGCTGTCTGAACATCAGTGGCGATCGCTCCTTGGTTGCGAGGAAGGTGATATTCTCGCCGCTCTCTACTGGTTTGAGTCCCCCTTTCTCGGCAAGGTCGGCTAAATCTGTCGTTTCGGGCACCAGGATGTGAAGGTTGTCGACACTTGTAGCATAAGGCGCTACATATTCCGCTCCCGAAGCGAGGGTCAGCGCGTACTCGGTCTTGCTATCGTGGAGTAGCTTCACTATATCGCTCTTGAGCTTGTTGCGAGATTGAACCCAACGATAGAAGCGGTGAGCCTCATATTCCCTGAGAGAGTGCTCTCCTATCCACGCATCGAGTAGTGCGCCAGGCTTGGTTAGAATGCGCACTGTGCCGGGTCCGCTGCCTATCTTCTCGGCCCATAGCTGTGCTTCCAGGAAAGTGAATACCTCATGGACAGTCGACGGCGACACCGCCGCCATCTCGGCCAGTTCCTGAATATGCCAACTTCGGCCCGGTTCTATGAGCATCGTATGAAGCACCTGGGCCGTGCTGCCCCGGTATAGTTTACGGATAGGTCTCTCCGTCTTCGCTTGCTTCGACCGGTCAACAAAGTAAAACGCCCAGGGTACCTCCAGGTACAGACTCCCCGAGTGATCCCAGTAAGCTAATCCTTCATCGCGTAGGAGCTCGCGGCTGGATCGTGAGATAGAAGGGGCAGCGACCATACGAACGGTCGGCGTACTTTCAGGCGTACTTTCATCGGAATAGGTCTCCCCTTTAGCCTGCCACGTTACGGCCCGCGCGTCACGAGGGTAAATCGGCGCCTTCACCACCACTAATATCAGTGCCGGTCGCCCTTTTATATTAGCGAGCAACCTGATATCAGCTCGTGACCCATCGGGACCACTCGGTCCCGATTCCGTGGTGCGGATCTCGACACCAGGCAGATCGTCTAAAGCTGCCTGCAAATCGTGGAGCAATATGTGGTTATCCTTTTGCTCTGGCATTGATATATTCGCTCAATATGCTATATTCGCTGTACAGCGAATATAGCATATTGAGCGAATATATGCAACACCTTTGTCGTCCCAACTTTGTCTACAGCCGCCTTCGCTCCGTGAATAGACATCCGCAACATTCGGCGCGTTGGGGTCGTTCCGGTGAAGATACAAGGGCGCAGGTCGGATGCCCACCTTTGAACCTAAGCCCTCGGATTGCGGTCTTGCTTCGATAGTACTTCGCATAACGAGCACGAGCACATTCCGGCTGGATATATGAGCATCCACGTGGGGCTCTCATCAGCGTACTATACACCGTCTCTGGCGTATGCTGCCGCAGATCTGATCACCCAATCGTGTTCCTCGCCCTGTTGTAGCGCCTCGGCCGGTGCATTCCCATCCAAATCGGGATTGATATTCGCCAACTACCTGAGCACTACTTTTGGCCTCTCCGCCTCATGCAGTATACGAACTGCTGTTAGCATGGCAAGGAGCCTTACAGCGATGCTCTGTCGCCGGGTGCTCTCTGGGGGTGCTTACCACGGACCCAGCGCCAGACTGTTCGGTCGGTTACGCCCGCTGCGTAACCGATGATCCCGGCGATTAGCGCTTCAGAGAGCTCCCTGATTACAACGTCAATGGCCATGGAGAGCACTTTCAGATACCTGGCGTATAGATCAGGGAACTGGATCAAACGATCCAATAGCCGTGCGTCCTCTTTCGCAATTTCGGAACGCTTATCCGACATGGGATGTAATGAATTCTGCTACTCAACATTTCCTGACGCCACGTGGAAACACTGGTGTTACCCCACCGCAACGAAGTAACGTGCAGCAGCCAGAGCTTCCTCTAATTGACCCTCACGTAGCGCCGTGGCTGGCATGATAAAATCGAGCTGAGGGTCTCTCCCTATAAACCATGTCGCAGCAACTCCCGGCGCTTCAAAGCGATCTATCAGTTGCAGGATCTCATAAGCCGTAACTAGGCGACGTCTGTCCTCCTGCCTGATGCCGGCGGCATCTTCCCTCGCCCATCGCTGAACAGTGCGCTCGGTCTGGCCGGTCACATACGCGAGGAGCTGTGTTGAGATGGCATCGCACAGGACGCGCGCCATCCGGCTAGGCGAGGTGACCTCCACATGGGTGTGCACTTCGCTCATGATGCGAGCGAAGTGTTCTTCTCTCCGGTTGGTAGCATCTACGTTCATAGAAAGGTGTGTTTCAATTATACCCCGGCTTACTCGGATATGCTCAATGCATCGATCTTTAGCCGCCTACACCTCCGGCACCAGGACATACCGCTCACACTCAGGGCAAACTCCCCTGTTGCGACGAGCATAGGAGAGGCAGCTCTCTATTTAGGACTTCAGGTAGAAGATCCCACTCGATCTTGAAGCAGCTGGTTGCGAAGGCATGTGGATTCTGCCTGGATTACGCACGAATGTGCTATAGTATTGGGTAGAGCATAGATCTTTCAGGCAGAGGATACTCTCATAGGCGCAGCCAAAGAGGCAGCCTCAAGTGAGGAGAAGCGAGTTATGCCCGTTGCGAAGCGTCCAGCGAGCCCGGTTGAAGTATTCTATTCATATTCGCACCGAGACGAGGAGTTGAGGAACAAGCTAGAGAAGCATCTCACTCTCCTCAAGAGGTCGGGCGTAATCACGGGGTGGCACGATCGTAAGATTACTGCTGGCAGCGATTGGAAGGGGAAGATTGACGAACACTTGAAGAGTGCCAAGGTGATACTTCTCTTGATCAGTGCCGATTTCCTCGCTTCAGACTATTGTTACGATATCGAAGCAAAGCGTGCGCTATGGCGGCATTCAAGGGGGCTTGCCCGGGTCATCCCTGTCATCTTACGTGCGTGCGATTGGCACATTGCGCCGCTGAGTAAGTTGCAGGCCCTTCCTACCGATGGTAAGCCCGTTACCAGCTGGACCAACAGAGACGAAGCATTCACGAATGTTGCGCGGGGTATTCGAGAAGCAATAAGGGAGATGACCTCTCCCATGTCTACCCGGAAGACTTCTGCTAAGCCTGGCAAGAATGAGCCGAATGTCACAACGGAAAAGTCTAAAATCAATTCAACGTCAAGTCGGCCGAAGACCAGAGTAGCATCAGCACCAGCACCAGCGGCGGTGACCCCGAAAGACAAGAGTCCCATATCGCCTGGGAAACAGCCTGGCGTTCACCACCAGCGTCCGGTCCGAGGTGCAAGAACCAGTAAGTCACGAACGGAAAGGACGACGCCGACAGTAGCGACCTTACCGCGTGATGTGGTTGCCAGGCAGATAGACGCGGCATTTCACGACAGGCCAAGAACCAATTTGGGTGTTGTATGGGTGCAGGTTGTGTGGGGAAGCTTACGCGCTGATGCCCCTCTGAAGCCAACACTCTTTGTGGACGAGGCCTTCAGGCATGATGTCCAGAATATAGCGCATTCCGGGAAACCTCCTCTGTTCCCCTTTGGAGCACCCAACGAGCCCAACCATACTACATCCCGCCTACAGGTAATACAGCATCATGCCACCCAGGGCCGGCTGGGTGGACAGGATCTTGTTGAATTGACGCTGTATGCTAATGGGATAGTGTCGGTTGCACTCAACGTCACCAGCCTTAAGGACCATGATGTACATGATTGGTCTACGAGTATGCGCATCAACCCTGACGATGTCCAGATGCGGTTGGAGCATGCGTGGGGATTCGCTTCACGATGGTGGAAGCACCACTTTGGGACGCGGGCAGCGGGTGATGAGGCGCTGCTTTACAACATCGGCCTATTTGACACGGCTCACTACAAATTCGAGAGGCCGCCTCAGGGTAGGCACACCGGGAGCATGAGTCTGTCCATGCGCACTCGCCCAAATCCCATTTTGGTTCATGATGAGCCCAAGTTGATCCCACGCTCGGTGCTGCTCAAGCCGGAGAGTGAGATTAAGGATGTGATAAAGATGTTGGAGATGAGGTTTGATGAGGTCGACACCTGGAAGTAAGCACGAGTAGGCAAGGAGCCCTGGAGATGATAACAGTGCAGATAGGGGATGGGCCAGTAATGAAGCAGGGAGAACGTAACAGAAGGCTGGATCAACCAGCAAATAAGACGTCGCAGAGAAGATGGTCAGCCGGTTTGTGTTAAGGTGACAATTAGCAACAGCACGGTCGATATGCTCCTGGCAACGCCTGGCTGCACCAACATCGGTAAGAGCCGGCAGGCTCCTACTCCTGAGGAGAAGCGCATACTGGATTTGTGGATCGCGCGAGGCCTGAATTCGGGAGAATTTTACCGGAGGGAATCTCGTAGCGTTCCTCCATCAACTGGAGCGAATGCTGTAGCTTAGCCCTTCCGCGTTGGCAGTAAATGTGCAAAAAGAGGCTGTGGAAAACCAGGCACAGATTTGATGATTCTTGTATGGTAATAATTGAGAGCGGCAGCGCTGTACCCTCTATCGGGAGAAAGGAACAAGAGAATGGCTAAGAGAACCGGCGGAAGCAAGCCCACGCGCAGGGTAATTGACGCAAGAGCAGATGAACAGGGCAACATAAGCCAGATTCTGATACAGGGTAATCAGAACTATACACCAGTGTCGAGAGCCATACCTATGGCAGAGCGTGGGGATTTGGAGAATGTCCACGTCGTCAACCAACAAGATGGTGGGCAGTATCTGCGTACCAACCCTGATGGCAGAACCAGGAACAATCTGGACGAAATGGCGAAGGACAGCTAACAGGAATAACTCAGCACTGCAATGGCGACCTCGTCGGGTCGCCATTCTTGTTATTGCGATAATTGTATTGACTCCGTGGCAGTACCAACACTAAGAGCACAGCAGTTTGGACCATGAGCAGCGATCCTGTAAAACACCACGTAGTGCCGCGGGCGTACCTGAAGGGGTTTACCGACCCCGCCGAACCAGAGTTGATCTACGTGTTCCGTCCCAGAGCGCAGCCGTTCCGCACGGGCGTGAAGGGCGTGGCGTTCGTTAATAACTTCTATACGTATGAGGACAACACAGGCAACAAGAAGTCCATTGAGCGAGCTCTGGCCGACAAGATAGAAGGGCCTACTGGCCCCGCGCTTTCCAAGATAAGGGCGATGCAGCCGATCACCATGCAGGAGAAGGAAGTACTCGCCCGGTACATATCGGTTATGCTTACTAGAGTGCCCAAGCACCGGAAGCGGGCTGAGGCATGGCTGCCCGAGTTGGTGGAGCAGTTCCGCGAAAGGCTACCTGCTGAACTGGATGCGCTATTGGTGATCTCACCGCCTGCGCTCGAGAGCCGCGAGCAGTTACTGGAGATGGGACACCGGTACCTGGATCAGTACAAGGTGCAGCCGCCAAGCCACCTAGGGGTAGGCTTAGTCTCGGATAAGTATGCGCCCATATTTGCCCAAATGAGATGGGTATTCTACACCAGCGGCACGCAACGCGGCTTTGCGACTAGCGATAACCCAGTATTCTTCTTTGAAGCTTTCGGCTTGGTAGGCAAGAACGGTCCGAGCGAATTGGTGGAGGTAAGTTTCCCGATCTCTACTCAGGTTGTGCTCTGGGCCAGCTGGCGCGGTATTGAGGGGCTAACGGATCTGGCCTATGCTCCCGCTACGGAGACGCTGGTTGAGCAGATAAACATGAGAACTGTGTCGGGGGCGTTACGCGAGGTCTACTACCACAGCAACCCACGCTGGCTACGCGGGCTTGTGAACAAGGACAAAGCATCCCTCAAGCTGAAACGGATTGTGTGAGGCACGCTACAGCGGTATGGTGGTCGGGCAAAGACACAAACAAGAGGAAGGTTGGATGTGGCATGCAAGTATTGAGACCGGGAGAGACAACAAGGGAAGAGTGGGAGGCGCGCGAGCAGGAGAGAGATGCAACGTTTGTCAACGTCCAGATAACCGACGATCAACTCCGAGCTTACGCCGACCACCGTTTTTTGGTTTTCCGGCAGACCTTGGAGCAGTACTTCCCCACCTTGGCCCAGTATGTTCCCGCATACGTCGAGCATCCATTCGACACTTACGTTTTAAAGCTTGGCGAGCACGGTATCATCATGGGGCATCGTCCAGCAACGGGCGCCTATCCTACTACAAGGGTAATGCGTCTCGAGGATTTCGATCCACCCCTGCCTATGCCGCTGAACATGTTCGATGTCTTGGACAGGTGGGGCACTCGCGACTACTACTCGTTTGACTTCAGCGGACGCCTGTACGGCAACGAGGAAGCAGAGTTCGAAGGCGTACGGCAGGCATTCGCGAGTGTACGGCACATTTTCTGGCACGCACTGGATGTCGAGCGCTTCAAAGCTATATGTCTCGAGCTTCTAAAAGCCGAAGGTGTCACTCTGGAACACCAAACCAGCGACACGCAACAGGCAAACGAGCAAATAGATGTTGTGGGCGACTTGCTCCTGGCAGAGCCGGCGTGGTTCAGACGCATTGAGCGATGGGGGTTTCGCCTACATCACCACGAGAGCGACCGTATTACGCCCGACACACTCCAGGCGGCCGAGGCCTACATAAATGTCGAGGGCAACGTGCCGGACGTCTTGTGCCTGGTGACATCAGGAGATCTTACATCCATAGGGAATCACCTCGCGTCTCGGCACAATAGGCTGCGAATATGGGATCGCCCGGTTCTGGATATGCTGATAACAGAGCATCGGGACGTAGTAGTTCCGTACTTCCCATCCTATGTTACTGCCGTGAGCGAGATTGAGGAGATATGGAAGCTCCGTGCCCAAGCCGCGGAAGCTGCGACCCGCTTTGCAGAATTCAAGGTGCGCCTAGAAGCCTGTCCTGGCGGACAGGCCGATTTCCGCACCTACGAGCAGATTGGCAAGGAAATATGGGAGTACTTGTTCACACCCGACGTGCTGGGCCCTGGCAAGGAACAGCCCACGACAGAGGACCGCAAGCAGCGGCGCGACGTGCTGTTCAGGAACATGCGGAGCACCACCTTCTGGCAGCGCGTATTTGAGAAACACAACGCGGATTTCATCATCGTGGACTTCAAGAACTACTCTGAACCGGTCGGGCCTGAGGTGATTGATGACGTCCAGAAGTATGCTAGCAAGGCGCTCGGCTGGTTCATTATTGTAGTAAGCAGAAAAGGCTACGCGCCTGCCTTTAAGGACGCCCAGATCCGAAAGTACAAGGACACAATCCCCGGGGTCGTCGTGCTGGTAGTAAGCGATAACGAGATGCTGGAGATGTTAAGTCGCAAAGAAAATGGGGAGGCCCCTGACGACGTCATTCAGGACATTTATGAGGAATTTCTGTTGAGGTGCTGAAGGGTGCTGAGCGCCGTACGCCGTAGTTCTTGCGCTACGCACCGCCCGCGGAATCGCTCCACACATTCGGCGACTCTAGAGCACCTACCACAGACAGAAGGGAAGTATGGACGATGGATGATGCAATGGTGAAGGCTTTTGAGGCTGGAGATATGGAGGCTATTGCCCAGCAGGTCAAGGCTGAGCAGGAACGTGTGCACGCAACAAAAGAGTACCAGGATGCGAAGCGCTACGCGGTACACCTGTTCAACGACTTCTTTCATACCACCAGAGGCCTACATCTTGCCGCATCACGTGCCCCACGCATGATCCACAACTCACTGGTTTTCAGGTTTATAGGTGAGCTATGGGAGTCGACCTTTATCATCTGGGATCTGCTGGATGTCGGAGCACACAACGCCGCGCGGCGCGAGATGCGGTACATGCTGGAGAACGCGGTCAAGTATGTCTATGTGGACACAACCATCGACGGACCATTAGAGGACCGTATCAAATTCCTGCACGATAAGGTTCCGCAATCATCTGTCGAGATGATCGACCAGGTGCATGTGGGCTTCGAAGAGCCTTTAGCCCAGCAGTTCATAGCGGATGTCAAACAGCTGTACAGCGAGCTCTGCGCCTATGTGCATCCGTCTAAGGCGCAGATTGAGAGCTTGCTGAATGCAGAACTCGCTGGTGGACGGCTGAGATTCGATACCCCACGAGAATTGGAGCAGTTCGCACGCAAGCTGTTTCGTCTGTACGACATAATACTTGTGCTGATCATAACTGCCCTTGGGTATCCATTGTTCAAGGATATCTACGAAGTGTTCTACGACATGAAGAAGTGGAAGTTTCACAAGGGCCGCTACATGCGGGAGTATACAGTTGGTCTGCGCTACTACTGGGACAACGAGAGTAACCAAAGAGCCCATGCGAAATAACACGGGCACGCAATTGACCAAATATGTATCCATCCATGAATGATGAGCCATCCCACAATCGTCAGCAACTCATCATCTGCTTAACTGTATGCGGATCATCTCGCAAGAAGCCTATGCGCTTCAGGCGTTCAGCTTCCATCAGGCATTTGCCCAACTTGTAGGGTTACTCACCCTCTCTACAGCACCAGGCAGTGTTGCGCTGAGGACATCTGAGATCGCCTTGCCATAACGCATGGATGCAGGACCCCCAAACACTTTGGCCGTCAGTTTGGCCGTCAAACCCGAACAAAAAGCCCGAACGAGGGAACACCCGAGCTAATTTCGTGCTAAATCGTGGTGGGGAGCCAAAAAAAGACCTGAGTCCGCTACTACCGGGCCTCATTAGACCATTTCAGGAGTAATTCTGTGTACTGCGCAAAGTATCAGAACTCACCTCCGAAAGAGACAATCGGACATTGATTATGAAACGGCTTTTTGGGACATGCACGTGCTGTTTCCCAGGCACAAGACGGATCCACAGGAACTAGAGCAATGGAGAGTCGCAGAATGGAGCGTTTTTGGCACTCCTTCACGCAACGCGAGAATCGGACGTTTTTGGCACTCAGGTCGGTTGGAACGAAAGGCAAATGGGGAGCAGAGGCAAGTTGCGTGTTGCCAACAATCAGCTATATGGGGCATACCATGTGCCGTGTCATACAAAACACAATATAGCCTATCAATCGAGATCAATATAGCCCCGCTATGTATATGAACGCGGACTAGCTCTGTTGCAACAACTGAGCAGGCCTGTTAGAGTGGGGTTTACCGACCACAACTGTCAGTAATCGGATCTCCACTCATGCAGCCTCATCAGCGCCCCGCATTGTTCAAGTACCGGCATTTTGAACCTGAGATCATCCTATTGTGCCTGCGCTGGTACTTGCGCTACTCCCTCAGCTATCGAGATCTGGAAGAAATGATGGTTGAACGAGGCATCGCCATCGGTCACAGCACCATCTGTCGCTGGGTTCAGCGCTATGCGCCCATCTTGGAAAAGAAGTGCCGCTCCAAGCTCAGACCAACGAATAACTCCTTGCGAGTGGACGAAACGTATGTGAAGGTCAAAGGTGCATAAATGTACCTCTATCGGGCAGTAGATTCAGACGGCAACACCGTGGAGTTTATGCTCAACCTCACGCGTAATGCGCAGGCTGCCAACGCTTCTTCCGTAAGGCACTGCGGGCCAGGCACACAACGCCTCCCCGCGTAATCAATGTCGATAAGAACCCTTCCTATCCAAAAGCAGCCGAGAAGCTTAAGAAGAAAGGCACCTTGCCAGCCGGCTGTGAACTGAGGCCAGTGAAGTACCTGAACAATCTGGTCGAGCAGGACCATCGATTTATCAAACGACGCACCGGTGCTGGTATGGGGTTCTGGTCATTCAACACAGCATGGCGAACACTGCAAGGATACGAAGCGATGCACCAACTCAGGAAGGGTCAGGTACAAGGAACAACCAGGGGAGACGTCCTAAGCCAAGTCAGGTTCGTATCGAAAGCGTTTGGACTGGCTGCCTGACCCTCTTCACGCCGCTCTGTATGAGCATGCCTTCCCCGGGCTGGCTTCAGTTGTTGCAACAGAGCCATATCGTAGGCTTCTGGGGGAGATAGCTTAAACATCCGCCCCATCAGGCGGCTCATGATGGTCATGGGAAGGTTTCCTCTATTTAAAGGCGCCGACACGTTCGTCGATGGTTGCGCCAATGATTTCTACGGCCCGCGCAACCCCATCCTCTGCGCGAATCTTCTCGCCGAGCTCGGCGGCTCGCCGGATCATGGTCTCGTCGTGCACTGCCGTCATGATGGCCTCCGCCAAGCCGTCCGCTGTCAGCCGTCCCTGGGGAATCGGCAGGGGACCCACCCCCCGTTGATAGATCAGCTTGCCCCAGAAGGGTTGATCCGCCATAAACGGGCAAATGATCGTCGGACGGCCCGCCCGCAGGCCTGCGGCGGTGGTGCCCGCGCCGCCATGATGGACGACCGCCGCCACCCGCGGGAAAAGCCAATCATGCGGAACCGAGTCCACCATGAAGACCTGTTGCGGCAAATCCGCCGCCTGTAGTCCGCCCCACCCGCTGACCAGCACGCCGCGCTGCCCGGACTTTTCCAGCGCGTCGAGCACGATCCGGGTGCGTTTTTCGGCCTTGCGCGCCCCCACACTGCCAAACCCAATGTACACCGGCGGGTCCGGTGGGGTTCCCGCAGCCAGGAACCGCGCCAATTCCGGCGCAGGTTGCCAGCCCGCCGCCTGCTCGAGAAACCAGTATCCCGTCACATGAACGTGGGGCGGAAAGTCCGGCGGCACGGGCAACACGTGCGGGCTGTAGGGATACAAAACGGGGACCGGGCGGCCATCCGCGTGGCGGAGCAAATCAGAAAAGCGCCCTATTGGAGGAAGATCGAGTGTTTTCCGGCGAAAACCATTGATCATGCCCCCAAACATCCCCGAGGACAAGCCCATTAACCGATAGGAGAACCGGTTGAACCAGGCGCCCAACGAAATGTTCGCGAAAAAGGGCACGGGAAATTCCCGGGTGGGGGTATAAAACGGCAGCGGCAGAGACATGATGGCGGGGATGCGCAGCTTTTCGGCAATGTGATAGCTCCCCAGGCACTTCGGATGGTAAATGATCAGGTCCGGCTGCAGGGTGCGCGCGGCGTTCCACTCGTCGTCCATTGCGGGGCGAATGGCCCGGCTCATCTGCCTGACGATGCTGACGGCATCCCCGATCCCGCTGATGTCACCCAACGTCGCCAACGCCGCCTGCGAGAGCCGCAGGAGTTCGTTGTTCATAAACACGTAGTGTAGATCGTGTTCCTCAACAAACGACTGATAGCCCTCCGAGGTGCAAATGGCTACCGCGTGGCCGGCCCTCCTTAGCCCTTTGCCCAGCGCGATAAACGGTTGGATGTCGCCGCGGGTGCCGAACGTCGTGATCAGGATCTTCAGGATGTTCATAGGGTGTTGCTACTCCTCGGCCCGGGTCTGCACCGTTGCACCGGCGCAAAATGGGACTGTGCCGCGTGTGCCGCGGCGGCAAGCTGGCGGATGACGGCTTTGCCCGCAGCACTGTGCCCACTGTCCCCACTGTCCCCACTGTCCCCGCCATCTTCCGGGGTGAGGAGGCGATCCATCATATCGGCCAGTGCTTCCATGACCACCTCCAACGGGGCAGCTCGTCCGGAGGTCGGAAGTCCGTGATCGTCACCAGTCCATACGGCTGCAGATCCATGATATGCGTCATAAGGTAGTGTTGCAACAATCGATTAATTAGTCGCGGGCTACCAATTCTGGTAGTTTTTGGGTGGCCGTTGGTACAGTAGATGGTAGGTCAGATAATTGTTGCAACACTACCGGTCTGAGGGGGTGCTATCCTTTCAGTATGCTTTCTTCCTGAACAGCGGCAGGGCAATAGCGACGGGCACAAGGGCGGCCACGAAGCAGACGGCAAGCTCTTTGGTGGGGAAGCCCGTGCCCTGAAAGGCGGGTAGGCTGTACCAATAGTTGGGAAGGCTCCAAGCAGCCCACTCCGGCAGGAGGACCGCTACCAGGCCGGGGATACCTACTAATATGGCTATCAGCATGGCCAGGCCGACCGGTTTCAGCAGGTCGTCGAATAGGATGGAGAAGAGAGAGGCCACGCCGAGCACCCACAGGGTACCCAGCCAGATAAGTAGTGCGGACGCGGTGAGGCCCATGATGTCCAGTGAGTGGCCTGTTACGGCACCCGCTATAAGCAAGCACAGGGCGCTGAGCAAGCAAATGCCAAGTTGTAAGGCGGCGGCAACGCCGTATTTGGTCAAAAACACCTGGAGGCGGCTGACCGGCTTGCTCAATAGGAAGAAGATGGTGCCCTTGCTCACCTCGCTGGCGATCAAGCCTCCACCCAGGAAGGCCGCCAATCCTCCGAGCAACATCTGACCGTTCTTGCCAAACCACTGGAAGAACACGTAGGTGCTGAAATCACCCATAACAGCTTCAACCTGCGACTTCAGCAGCGCCGGAAGGGTCCCAATGGCCGGACCTAACGCGTCGCGCAGCAAATCGTAAGAAAAGGAGATCAACAGCGTAAATGCTACGGTGAGCACCACTGCGATTATGACTTTGCCTCGGGCCTCTATCAACTCTTTAGCGATCATTGCCATCCTCCCTGTCCTCCCTGTCCTCCCTATCCTCTTTCATATATTCAAGGAACAAGTCTTCGAGGTTCAGGTTGGTTACGTCAATGTCGCGTGGCGCCGGGAACGTGGCCTGTATGGCCTGGACCAGTCCGTCTATGTCACCCTTTGCCTCAATTCGGATACTCCTGCCTTCCTGCTCAATGCGCTGTACGCCAGGAAGGATTTGTAGTGCTGTGACATCACCCGTAGTTGGAGTGTCAGCATAGAGTAATCTGAGCATCTTGTGCTTCTGCTTCAAGTCATCCAAGTCGTCGCTGACCACCAGCTTACCCTTATTGATGATGCCGACGTGGTCAGCCACTCCCTCGACCTCGGACAAGATATGCGAGGAGAAGAAGATCGTCTTGCCTTCGGCGGCCACTTCGCGTATAAGCGTGCCTAGAAACTGGCGACGGGCAATCGGATCCAGGCCAGATGTCGGCTCGTCGAGTATCAACAGGTCGGGCTCGCTCCCGAGCGCCACACTCAAGGCTAACTGTGATTTCATACCCTTGGACAGCTGCCCAACTTTTGACTTAGAAGGCAGATCAAACATCCTGATATACCGGTCGACTATGCCCTGGTTCCAGCGTCGGTTGGTATCCCGGCAAAAGTTACACACCTGTGGAATGGTCAGGTAGTCGTAAAGGCTATTCAATTCGCTTACGTAGCCAGTGCGGGTCCGTATCTCTAAGCTGTTCGTCACGACGTCATAGCCAAGCACCTTGGCGCTACCTGCGTCGGGCGACCTGAAGCCGAGCAGGGCCTTGATGGTGGTAGTTTTGCCCGAACCATTTGGCCCCAGGAACCCAAACACCGACCCAATCGGCACCTGCAAACTCAAGCCGTCCACAGCTACTTTGTCTCCATATTTCACTACCAGACCTTCCAATGCTATTGCAGCGGAGGGTGAAGAGGGTGAAGTGGTGATGAGTTCATCCATCGTCTCATGCTTCAAAGTTCCTATCATCGTCATCAAGGTACCTCCGCTTACCGTTTCCCGAAGAACTCGTCAATATCGTCTTTGAACCTGGCCTCCAGATCGTCAGGGTCGATTTGCAGGCCAGCCGCGTCCCGTACCAGCGTCGCGAGGCGCTCGAAAAGCGCTTCTTTCTGGTGCTTGCTTAGTGTACCGTCCAGGTTGGCCGTGACCACGGTCCCCACGCCTTGTCTACTCTCAATCAAGCCATCGGCTTGTAATTCGTTGTAAGCCCTTACGATGGTATTGGGCGCTATCGAAAGCTCGCTCGCCATCTGGCGTACTGTTGGCAATTGATGGCCGGGTTGTAGAGTGCCGACCTCAAGGGCGTGCCTGACCTGATCAACTATCTGCAAGTAGATCGGTACGCCGCTATGTTGGTCCACTTTCAGCCAGATCGGCATATGGCCTCGATCACATATTGTATCAATGCATTGATACAATAACACAATTTGGGAGGGCTGTCAATAGTGGTTTCTGCTATCTAACAACCACAGCCGTGCTGCAAGATAGCCACGCAATTTAGAGGAAGTATCGGCCACGCTTAGCGATGCGCTCTGCAAGACTATTAGCACCTTGCTTGAACGTCTGTCCGCGCTCTTGTATAATTATCAGAATTCAACATTCTGTAGACAGAGTTGTTCATATTTAGCATGGTGAGAGACATGTCCCGCCTGTCCCGCTCTGCGAGTTAGACGAAGGGAAACCTGAGATCCGCAGCGCGGCTCAGGTTTTTTGTTTTTCTGAAGAGCAGAGAGGAATGAGGAGGACAGGAATGCAGATCGACTTGCTACTTGCACTCGGAGTGTTTGTCACAACCTATGCGGCAATCACCATCGACAAAGTTCATAAAACCCTGGTAGCTCTTGCCGGTGCAATGGCAGTTCTCTTGCTTGGCCTGGTGAGCCAAGAGGAGGCATTCAGCGGAGTCGACTGGAATGTCATCTTCTTGCTTGCTGGCATGATGATAATCGCCAATACACTGGCTCGTACCGGGGTATTTCAGTGGCTGGCGAGCAAAGTTATCGACTGGGCCAGGGGTGAGCCGTTCAAAGTGCTGCTGCTCCTCTCTACTATGACCGCAGTGCTCTCTGCTTTCCTCGATAACGTCACTACGGTGGTGCTGATGGTACCCCTAACTATATTCGTGGCAAAGTTGCTGGGAATCACGCCGGTGCCATTTCTGATCGCCGAGATACTTGCTTCCAATATAGGGGGAGCAGCCACCCTTATAGGCGATCCGCCGAACATAATCATTGGCAGCGCATCGGGCCTTGACTTCGGGGACTTCCTGCTGAATATGGGACCGCCGGTGCTTATCATATACCTGGCTTTCGTAGGCATAATGGCCTTCTTCTTCAGGCGCGAACTCCACGTACCCGAGAAGCGCCGGGCCGAAGCCATGGCCGCGAGTGAGGAAGGGATCATCCGGGATCATAAGCTCCTTGTTCAAGGGCTGGTAGTGCTGGGGTTAGTGATTGTTGGCTTTTTGCTCCATGGTGTGTTGCACCTGGAAGCGGCCACAATAGCTATGAGCGGCGCGGTGCTGCTCCTATTCGTATCGCGCGCGAAGGTACACGACGCCATAAGCGAAATAGAGTGGACAACACTCCTGTTCTTCCTTGGGTTGTTCATCCTGGTGGAAGCGCTAATCAAGGTAGGGTTCGTGGAGATCGCGGCGCGCGGGTTACTGGATTTGACCGGCGGCGACCTGGGCGCAACGACCATCCTGCTCCTTTGGGGCAGTGCAATTGCATCCAGGATCATAGACAACATTCCCTACACGGCCACGATGGTGCCTATCGTGCGTGAGCTAGGGCAAAGTATGCCTGTGGAGCCGCTCTGGTGGTCATTGGCTCTTGGCGCTTGCTTAGGTGGCAACGCGACAGCCGTAGGTGCTTCGGCCAACGTGATTGTGTTGAGCTTGGGAGAACGGGCAGGATACAAGATTTCGTTTAGCCAATTCCTGAAATACGGGTTAGTAGTAACGCTAGTTTCCCTGATCATCAGCACGGTGTACGTGTGGTTCAGATACCTCATGTGATCGCAAAGCTCAGGCATATATGGCTAGTTATCCTGTTGAAAATGGTAGGTGAAGGGAGCGGTCGCACAGTGAATCAATCTCAGTGGCATAAAAACTGGCTTGTGGATATCCTGCTTCGACTAGGTTTTATCGTCACACTTGCGTGGCTCGGTATTAGCTTGGTAATGGGCATCGCGCCTGAAGAGGGAGTAGTCTTGACAATTACTACTCATCAAGTGCCTACACCTTGTCCTGAATAGCGGGCTGAACCAATGAGCCGCCAGTTGTATAAGTGTGGAAAACAAGAGCTGATCTTACACTAGCCACCCATGCAGCACTATCAATACGACTAGTTACCCTATGCATTATTAATCCATCCCAACCCTTAGGTCCGTATCGTACAATGTCGTTCGGATGCTACTCGCGGGCCATTTACATCAATCGTTTATTAGGTAAGCCTGACTTCCTTCATATCAAGGAGCTTGCCTTCCCTCATCTAGCATAATGGCCGAGTACGGGTACGAAGCAAAAGGTGAAGTGCTGGCAGATGAGATTGGCACTTTGTACGAAGAACAAAAGGCGTTGAGAGATGAGGAGGTTCTGTCAACTTGGCAGGGTGCGCTCGTCATAGAACAGAGTGCTCTACAGGAGATGTTGCGTCAGGGTACAATATCGGACAAGGCATACCGGGAATTGGTTGAGGAGGTCAATGAGCAGCAACATGCACTTGAGGAATAGCAAGATACCGCCAGTCCCAAAAGGGGACGTTCTTGGAACACGTAGAAAGCGAAGGAAGCGCTACGACGGCTGTGCACTGAGTCAAGCCCGAGCCTACATACGTTATTGCAACCTCTAATGCCACTCATGCAACTCAGTCCGTCTTGCGGTACTTGATGCCTCGAGCGGCACGTGATTTAGCAGCCCACTTCAACTCCTGTAGGTGCTCTCTGGCTAGTCTGTCGAACTCTGTTGAACAATGGCCGGAAGTACGGGATGTACAGCGGCCCAAGCAGGTAGCCCAGGAGTGATTTCGCACGGAACTTTCCACTGTACAGAGAGGCTGCCTGTAGGGCAGCCCCTCTTTGTTCCACGGGATGGGCCTGGACTTACTTGACGCGAACAGTGAGGCGTCGCATGAGCCAGCCTACACCCACGAAAGTAAGGCCGAGTGTGACGACCAGGAGGCTGAGCAGTAGCCCAAAGCTGTCGCCAGTTTTAGGCATGTCTGGTACCGTATCCCCAGGAGGTTGCGTTGGCGTTACCACTGTTGCTGTCGGTGGCGCCGGTTGCGCTGCGGTGGAGGTTATCTTCCAGATTGTGCCTGTGGCCGGAGGGAAATCGTATGGGGGCTGCTCGGCCCTCATCTTGTCCAGGTTGACCCGAGCTACACCGTAGTCTGTAAGATAGAGCGCCCCATCCGGGCCAAAGTCGATGTCGAATGGCCGTTCCAGGCCCTCACCCATCGCACCCTGCGCCGAAGCCGAGCCGGGTAGCTGGTTCATGGCGAACGGCACTGGCTGAGTGCTCCCCGGAGCCACGGTCACGATGCGGTAACCGGTCGGCTTACCAAGCAGTGGGTTGGTCGCGGGGGCCAGGTCACCCCACTCGGTGATGAAGAGGTGGCCTGCGTACTGACCCCACGAGTTCGGCGCGACGGCAAGCATGGAGGGTGAGGAGTTCGACCTCGTGCAAGCCCGCGACCAATGACTTGTCTGGGGCCGATAGGCCACTAGCCGCGTGGTCGATGACGAAGTCTATCGTCTTACCTTGCGGCTGCCCATTCACGACGACCGGAGCTTTTAGCTTGTCGGGCGGGCTGAACTTGGGGTCGGAGACCGGCTCGAAAGCGGCTGAGAAGTCGGGGAAGCCGTACCACTTGCCTGCCTGGATCTTGTATGTAGGGTCGTACTGGTCGGCCACCGGGCGCAGCCCGCGCACGTCGTAGCCGTTAACCGCCGCGTACATGTCGCCCGCGTTGTCCCAGGCGAACCCGATGATATTGCGGAAGCCCCAGGCATAAGGTTTGACAGTGGCTTCGGCGTTGTTTGGATCGAAGGCGAGGATCGAGCCCCCGCACTTATTGGTACCCTGAATGCGCTGGCCCGGCGTGGTCACGGTGCCGAACGGCACAAAGGCTCCGGTCAAGGCCATGTCGGTCGGGTTATCCTTGGTGCGGATGTCCGGGCCTTCGTAGTTCTGGCCGGTGAGCACGATATCGGCACACGCCGTGGTGCGCAGGTCCGGCTTAATCTTCAGGAAGGGCGCTACGTCCTTTCCCGCAACACCAGAATTGAAGGCGGGCCCGGAAGCGAGGTACATCATACCATCAGGCCCCATCTGGATGTCGTTCACCTGGTGCTCCGACACACTGTCCTGGATACCTGTGAGGACCCGCGTTACCGCGCCGTCCATCGTAACCCTAGACACCGCCCCGCTGCCGTCGGCATCCCGGTGTGTCACATAGAAAGCGCCGTTATGCCACGTGAGGCCCACAACCGTGTCCATGATGCCTTTGCTCGACAGGTTGACTACTTCAGTGGCCGTGTTCCCATCGATGCGCAGGATGCGAGCAGGCGCCGGGTCAGGCAAGAATGCACCGCCGCCCTCAGCCACGTACATGCGCCCCTGGTTGTCCCAGGTCATGGAGGTGACAAAGGTAAGGCCGCTGACCAGCTTCTGCATCTGGAATCCATCAGGGAGTTTCACCAGCGAAGCGGGGGCCGTGCCGGGGCGGATGCTGAAGCGTGCCACAGGGCCGCTCCAATTGAAGTCGGTAGTGACATCAGCTTTGCCCATTATGCCTGGGTGCGCGCTGATAGGCTGTTGGGGGTTGGTTGGGGCGCGCATGATGCCCATGAAAGGCGGGCCTGGTACGTCGCTCTCTTTTTCGGTGTTTTCTTCTGTGCCTGCGTCATAGGCCATGGCGTCCTGGTTGCTGGTGCCCGTTGGCAGCGCCATGTTATCTAGGCCTGTGAAGCCGTCGTTGGTTTGCACGAGCATGGATGCAGCCGAGAGCACGTCGCCGGAGCGGGCCTTGATGAAGAGGGTAACGCTCTTGCCTGGCATTAGAGGCTCTGTAGCCATAGATATATCGGTGGCAACGCTCTGTACCATCATGGCGAGTGGAGCGTTCATGCCATCTTCCGCGACGACGCGGATACCATCGGAGGCGGGCTGTCCCATCTGCCAGACGTGGGCCGAAGCCGGGTGAGTGGCGAGGAAGGGCGGGGATAGAGCCTGCTTACCGGTGAGGTTGGTGATTGTCACTTCATACGTTTGCATGGCTCCCTGGGCATGAGCGTAGCGAGAGGCGCTACTGCCTACCATACCTGCAAAGGGCGACACGGCCAGCAGAGCCGCGCCCAATGTCATCAGCGTTGACGATGTTTTACTCACTTTATGCTCCTTTACCTTCTTTCGAGGCGTGCAACTCATTCAGCTTGCAACACACTCGGATCGAGTGTTTAACCTGGCTCCTACCTCGCCAGAGACATGTCCACTCAGTTTTACCGTACGCATGGCAAGCCCTGAAAACAGTCGGCAATATTGTCTGGATTGCTCCGTTTCACCTCCATTTCGCTTACTGAAGGATATAAGCAGTCCAAGGCGTACCCTTCGAAAGCAAGTTGATGCCGCCCCGATACATGCATGGTGTGTGCCAGCACGCGCAAATAGATGCTCGGCGTAAGAAGATGTAAGAATCTTGTAATATCAAATTAAGATATGAGTTGATGGCTTGAAGTTCCGTCGTTGAAGTGCAGTACCGACCTAATCTGCACTGACACCGCAGAGGCCGAAATCGAGCCTGCTCCAGCGCTCGAGAGCATAGCATTGACGCTTGAAACTGATCATATGGAAAGCACAAAGTGCCCCAATTGCCAAGGTTGGGGCGTTTTTCAACAGGCTCACCGTTATTGGCACTCGTCCACCACCTTAACACAAAAACACATATTCGCCTGAACATTCCGTTTCAGGGCCAAGTCGACTTGGGTAAGTAGCGGCGCGTACAAGTGCAAAAATACGCTCTGAGGGGAATCAATAAGGTCAGGGACATACTGAACGTGTTGTTTAAGCAAACGAAGGGGCCAGGCACGAGTTAGAGATTTCTATCCCGTTTCGCCTCGTGTTGCCTGTATCGGCCTCATAATCGATTGGCAATCTTTTACTTGATTGTAGATATTGCAGTGGCTCGTCAGCAAGAGGGTTCCGACCTTGGCGCAATCATGCTTTCAAGGTATCTCGCACCCAGGGAAAAAGGCATTAGCAACGATCTTGGAGGCTTGCCCGCGCGTCGCATTGTTTTGCGGACGGAAGTAAGGCCGATTCCCAGGTCCACAAGCTTCGCCCGGTCTGCCACAAGCGTAGCCCGACATCACGCCCCTGTTGGCAAGGCGCTGGATGTAATCGAAGAAGGTGGAGCCTGAAGGTACATCCTCGAATACTTGACTGTCTACAGGCTCGTTGAAGCCTGCCGCGTTGGCCACCACTTTAGCTATTTGCCCGCGCGTAGCGTTGCCGTCGAGCCTGAAGTACGGCCTGTTGCCCGGCGGCACGCAAGGCTCGCTCGTACTCTGCCCGCATGGATAACCGCTCATGTAGCCTCTGCTGTAGAGTCTCTCCACATATTCGTAGAACGCGGAAGTAGCGGGCACATCCTCGAAGCTCTGGATGGTAGCAGGCTCGCTAAAGCCTGCCGCGTTGGACACCATCTTGGCTATCTGTCCGCGCATGATATTGTTTCCCGGCCTGAATGTGCCGTCGGCATAGCCTGAGATGATACCCTTGCACGCCAGACAGCGGATGAAGGGGTAGAAAGTATGCGTTGTAGGCACGTCGCTGAACGTTATGGAACACAATGTAGGTGTAGCTGTGCTCCCGCCTGGAGTCATAGTAGGTGGTACGGAAGTGCCCGTGGGGATAGGATGTGTAGCGGTGCGCGTAGGCGTTTGGGCCGGGTTGGTGGCGGCAGGGGTCGGCGTAAGCTGTCCGCTACCGCACGGCAGTGTATAAGTCAGCTTCAAACCGGGCGTGACTGCACCTGCTGTTTGGCATGCATACTGTGTATAGCGTGAGCCGGTGTCGCGTTGCACGCCCAGGGTCGCACCCGCTCCACCCTGACTTGCCACCCCGTAGATAACCTCGAAGGTCGTAGAGTTCTCGTACAATCGGATTTCGAAGTTGACCGGGTCGTAGTTCCCCACCGACCTGTACTTTCTGGCACGCCACTCGATGTTGAATATACGGTTGGGCGCGCTGCCGCTTACTGACGTGTAGATGCCGCACGGTCCACCCTGACAGGTGCCGTCCGTCTCTATGTAGTCCCAGTAAGCCATGATGCCGAAGTTGAGGTTGTGCGGCTCGCTCGTGGGCAAGCAGCTACTGATACCGTAAGCCTGGTTGCCCAGGAAGCCCAGAGTGCCTGCCGAGCCGACGTAGGCGCTGGTGAAGGTGCGGTCGTACAGCGTGAACGGGAAAGGCATATTGATGCCTGTGACGCAGCCCGACAGGTTGCAATGATTACCGACATCCGTTGTGCCAGGCACGATCTGCGCGCCCGACGACTGCGCGATCACGTAGTTGGTGGTGGCGCATGCCCCAGGCGTTGGGGCGGGCGAGATAGGTGCGCCCGCCGGATCTGGATCTATTTTGGCGACCAGGCCGTCATACGACCCACCACCGTAGCTCGGTTGGAATGGATTGCCTGCTATGGGCCAGTTGGGAGAATTAGTCTGCCCCGTGACGTATGCGTTGCTGTTTGTGTCCAGGGCCAGGCCATAAGCAACATCTATAGGGTAGCCCACGAAGCTATCGGGAACGGAGCCGCCCAGGAAGGTGGAGTAGAGCAATTCCGCGCCCGATGGAGCGAAGTGAGTTACGAAGATGTCAGGGTAGGTGGGATTGGCATGGAACTGTTGCACCCAGTTGCCCACCGGGAAGTCGCTCGAATGGGTGTCTCCCGCCACGAACATGCTGCCGTCCGCTGCCACTTCAATTTCGGTATTGTACTGGCCGTCAGGTCCCATCCCGCCCAGGTAGGTGGAATAAAGCCATGCGCTGCCCGCCGCGTTGATCTTGGTCACGAACACGTCGTCGAAACCGCTCTTGACCGCCTGGTAGGGGCTGACAACGGGGAAGTCAGTGGAGGTGGTGTAGCCCGCGACGTAGGCATTGGATGCGCCATCCAGGTCTATATCATAAGCAATATCGTTGGAGTTACCGCCGAGGTAGGTAGAATAGGCCAGCGACGTGCCGGAAGGGGTGAACTTGGTCACGAAGGTGTCGGCGAAGCCACCATTGCTGCTCTGTATGGGGTTTTGGAGTGGGAAGTTGGGCACGTCGGTGTAGCCGGTGACGTAGGCGCTGCCCGCCCCATCTACAGCGATGCCGTAACCTACCTCCACATCGTAGGCCGAGGTGCCGCCAAGGTAGGTAGAATAGACCAGCGACGTGCCGGAAGGGGTGAACTTGGTTACGAATACATCCCGCGTGCCAAGTCGCTCGCTTTGGTAGGCGTTTGCCATCGGGAAGTTGGTTGAACCGCTGACCCCGGTGATATACGCGCTGCCAGCCCCGTCCACCGCGATGGCCCAGGCTTGATCGCTACCTAGACCTCCAATATAAGTCGAGTAGATAAGCGCTGAGCCAGCAGAGTTGAGCTTGAGCAGGATCGCGTCATTGAAGCTGCCGTTCTCTGGCTGGAAGGCGTTAGCGGTCGGAAAGTTGATGGAATAGCTTTCGCCAGTGACATAGGCGTTGCCCGCCCCGTCCACAACGATCCCATAGCCGACATCATAGTCGTTGCCTGCGAAAATAGCGGAGTAGAGGACGGCTGTGCCAGCGGCATTGATTTTGGTCACAATGAGATCGCCCAGGGCGAAGGGGTCAGCCTGCGTAGCGCCGGTGACGTAGGCATTGCCCGCGCTATCCACCGCTATGGCATAGCTATTGTCGTCAAAGTTATCGCCCAGGTAGCTCGAGTAGGTAAGGGTGGGGTCTATGACAAGCGGTTGGGAGGGGTCATAGTTGCCCAGCGCAAAGCCCACGCTTCCATCCGCCGCGACCATGTATCGCGCCCCTACTTCGCGCCTCTCGCCGCTAAGTACTTGCCAGGCTATGGGAGCGGATTCTATTAGGCTGGAGGACTGATGACTGATGACTCAGTCTAAGGTGATTCTGAGGTTACCTTGCTCGTCGATAGCGGGCGCACTTGTGCCTTCGTAACGCCAACGGATTTGAGCAGGGTCGGCTCCAGGCGCGACAATATACGTGCCTTTGAGTTGGTGTTGCGTGCCGTCGTACTGAAGGTCAATGCCTGGATAGAGGCCACCGTAGGTGATGCCTGCGTGGGTGGGCAAGCCCGAGCGCCAATTGGCCGGGTTGTTACCCTGGAAGTAGCTGACGGTGCCTGGAAGGTTTTCGCCGGTGGTTATGGGCGGATCTGCGTTTGCACCTACGAACTTGAGACGAACTATATCGGGTGTGTTTGCTTCAGCCGCTTGTTGCCTACCACTTGACGACCGCAAAACTACCTCGTTCCGCGTAGTCGCGTGCTTGCGGGGCTGGGCGATAGCCAGCGCCACGTCTGATGGGGAGAAATAGAATGTGCCGCCAGGTGTGTGGGCTAAGTAGCGCGCATCGAAGCCGGCCTGCCCAGCGTTCACCTCGAACTGCAAAGGCAATCTGCTCAGATCGAGGCCAGCTTGTCGTCAGTCGCATCTCGCGCGGTGATTTGCGTGTTCAGCGAGGCAATGAGACCCGGTATAGCCAGCAACCATAAGGCGATAGCTGCTGCCACCACAGCCGTAGCGATCTGATGCCTGTTTTTGGGGGTCGTAGTTCTGAGTAGCATGGCATCCTCTCTTTCAGATTCTCTACGAAAGGCTTATGTTTACCAGGTCTTGTGATTTAGACCTCATCTGGCTCGTGGTGGGTTACAAGCCGGGAAGAAGGTGTTTGTAACTATTTTGGCGGTCTGGCCCCTTGTAGCGTTGTTCTGGGGGCGGAAGTATGGCCTGTTGCCGGGTGGTACGCACGGCTCAGGATTGCCACATGTGTAGCCTTGCATTACCCCATGCGCGGCCAGGTTCTCGATCCAGAGGTGGAAAGTCGAGCCTGGGGTCACGTCCTCGAAGGTCTGGTTGCCTGTGGGGTCTGTCCACCCGGCAGTTATTGCTACGATCTTTGAGATCTGCCCGCGAGTGGCATTGCTGTTGGGGCGGAAATATGGCAGGTTGCCAGGAGGCAAGCACGGCTCGCCCGGCCCGCCACAGGGATAGCCGCTTACTATATCTCTGATTGCCAGTCTCTGGATGAAGCTGTAGAAAGTGGAACCTGGAGGCACGTCCTGGTAGAGTTGGCTGCCGGGTGGGTCAATGAAACCGGCGGAGTTGCTCACGATCTTGGCTAGCTGGCCCCTGGTCACGTTGTTACCGGGACGATAACAGGGATTGCCGGTTTCACAGCCCGATGTATAGCCCTCGATGATACCCAGGCAAGCCATGCATCTGACAAACGGGTAGAAGGTGCTACCTGGGAGCACGTCGGTGAACTGGACAAGGCAGGCGGTGGGAGTCGGGCTGGGTATGGCCTCGGTGGGGGTTGGCGTGCTGGTTGTGCCAGGGGTGGGTGTGGCGCAAGCGTTGACGTATCTATCTACCAGCGTTGCGCCGTCGTATATACCAACGGCCCACGCCTCAGCGGAGCTGGAAGCTGCTATGCCATCCAACTCCTCCTGGTTTTCAGGGGCTGGGTTGGGGCTGGGCACGCGTGTCCATTGAGTTCCGGATCGATGAAGGAAAAGCGCGTTGGTGGTGAATTCATCCACCTGCTCGTAGCCTACAGCCCAGATCTCATTCGAGGAGAGGGCTGCTACGTCATTCAAGACGAAATCATCAGTGGGGGCTGACACGTTAGTCCAATCCTGCCCATCCCAGTGTAAAGTGACTGGCCGTGGGTCTTCCATAAAATAGTCCGTGCTGCCGACAGCCCATATATTGTTCGCCGATATCGCGTCTATCCCGCGCAGGATGACAGTATCGTACGGGTTGGGAGTGCCCGCCACCGTCCACGCCGTCCCGTTCCAGTGCAGGGCCAGGCTTTGATCGCCTATCGCTCCCACCGCCCACACGTCGCTGGCGCTTAGGACTTCCACCGCGTATAGAGAGTCGTAGTAGAGGCTGACCTCATGGAATGTAGCGCGTTGGAGAGGATGTGGTGTGATAGACCACTCGGTTCCATCCCAGTGCATGATCATTGGACCATCTTCATTTTCGCCTACTGCCCACACGTCGTTTGTCGCCGCCGCGCCCACGCCGTGTAAAACCGTCTCGAATGCGGGATTGGCAGGGCTGGTTATGACGTTCCATGCCGTCCCATTCCAATGGATGGTCAGCGGCTGGAAGATTCCAAACTCGTCGGGGATGTAGTAACCGACCGCCCAGACATCGTCAGACGCGACAGCGGATACTGCGAACAGGCCACTGTTCTCGGTGCCTGTACCCGATACCTGGCTCCATGTTGTGCCGTCCCAGTGCAGGATGAGTGTTTCGTCAATGCCAAAGGTGGTGTTGTACTGCCCAACTGCCCAGATATCGTCAGGGGCGATCACTTCCACGTCGTACAGGTGGCTCCGGATTTCGTTGGGGGAAGGGCTGTTCACTCGTGTCCAATCGCCTATGCACGTTGGCACTGCCGTGGGGGTAATTGTTGGCGTGGCGGTGCTTGTGCGAGTCGGTGGCGTGCCCGTAACGCAGGCCGCCGTGATTCGCACGACTATGTCATCTATATACCAGCCATCTGTGCCGCCGTTGTTATTGGTGCCAAGCCGGAAGCGAAAGAGCAAATCGTGCCCCGCGTATGAGAGCAGGCTGACGCGCACCTGCCCCCACGCTCCGAAGAAATAGTCGCCCCAACCCTGCCGCCCGGCGAACGGGTGGCCTGGGCCTCCCAGTGTCGTGTCGTAGTTGCCCTGGATGATATTCGCCCCGGCATCCTGCCAGGATGCGCCGCCATCGGTCGATGTTTCGAGCACGCCGCCGTCGCCCCCTTCAAACGCTTGGCTGTGCCAGAACTCCAGGGTCGCCTGGGCCACGCTAGCAGGTATCTCAATAGCATTGCTCGTCGTCAGCCGCACATCCGTAACGTCGGCAAAGGCCGGGGTCCACGCCGAGTACGATCCCATGAATTGCGCGTCGGTGGTGGCCGTCCACTCGCACTCACCGAATTGCCATTCGCACAGGGGCGCGCTCGAGGTAAAGTACGTGCCGATTGCGCCGCTCTCGAACCCTTCCACGAGCGGCTGCGTAACACAGGCGGTGGGCGTAGCGGTAGGGCTGCCTGCGCCGTCTATTGATTGCGGAGATGGAGCCGCCGCATGCGAGCTTCCACCCACTAACCAGGCCATGAAGGTGACTAACACAAGCACAAAGGCCAGGCCCGCTACCAACTGCCCATTGGCTCCTAGTCGCGGCCCTCTATGTTGTGGTGCTAACGGCAAAAGCTGGCGCGCGAAAAATGGATCTGTTACGTTGCTGTGTGAGTCTCTTCCTTGCATGACTACTCCTTTACTGAGGTGAGAGAGTGCGGATGTTGCACTTACAACGTGGATAGGAGGATGCGTCTGCGGAGCGCGAAGGCGTGGCCGGGAGAGCTCCATAACTCGTGTCTCTTGGAACGTGTCGCTGCCCGATAATTAGACACGTTAGACAATTTTATAGCACAGAATTCTTACGGAAAGATAACATCAGCTCTGCGTAAGCGTCCCAAAAACCGGCCCAATTACAGGGCGCACTCTGAGATGTACTATAATTAGCAAGGTTCACACCACCCGGCTAACATGCCAGCTAGCAAGTGAGGACTCGCAGTGGCGTACGACGGCACAAAGTTTGGCCTGTGGCTCAGGGAGCATCGCAGAGCCAGGGACATGACCCAGCAGGAGCTTGCCGGTCAGATCGGCTGCTCGGACTCCACCCTGCGTAAGTTTGAGGCAGGCACGCGCCGCCCTTCCAAGCAGATCGTGGAGCGCCTGCTGCAATTCTTCAGCATCTCTCACAACGAACAGCCAGCGGTAATCGAGTGGGCCAGGTTGGGCATCACCGAATTGCAGACTCGACACCACCCCCGAAGGTCTGCAATCCGCAATCCCGAACAACTTGCCCTCACGTCTCACCCGCTTGATTGGCCGTGAGCGCGAGCTTGCGGAGGTGACCGTATTATTGCTGCGTAAAGAGGTGCGCCTCCTGAGCTTGACCGGCCCGCCCGGCGTCGGCAAGACGCGCCTTTCGATCCAGATTGCATTGGAATTACTCCCCAACTTTCGGGATGGCATCTACTTTGTCGGGTTGGCACCCGTGCGCGATACCTATATGCTCTTGGCCGCCATCGCGCAGGCCATCGGTCACAAGCAGCCCGGCAGCCAGGACCCCCTGACTGACCTGGCGCAGGCCCTGACGAACACAAATATGTTGCTCGTTCTGGATAACTTCGAGCAGATAGCCCACGCTGCGCCGGAGATCGTAAGCTTGCTGGAACGCGCACCGCACCTCAAAGTGCTTGCAACCAGCCGCGAGAGCCTATCCGTGCGAGGCGAGCAGCAGTTCGTGGTGCCCACGCTTCCTCTGCCCGACCCTGCCCATTCCCCCTCGCCTCACGACCTGATGAGCTATGCTTCTATTGCCCTGTTTCTGGAGCGAGCCCAAGCGGTCAAGCCCGGCTTTGAGCTTACCGAGCAAAACGCCTCCGATGTGGCCTCCGTCTGCGCTCGCCTGGACGGCCTTCCCCTGGCGATCGAGCTTGCGGCGGCCTATATCAAGCTGCTCTCTCCGAGCGCAATGCTGGCCCGGCTCGATCATCGTCTCTCCTTGCTCACGCATGGCGCGCACGACCTACCTGTCCGCCACCAGACACTGCGCGCGGCCATAGACTGGAGCTACGACCTGCTAGGCCCGCAAGAGCGCACCCTGTTCGCCCGTGCCGGGGTCTTTACGGGCGGCTGTACATTGCAGGCGCTGGAAGCGGTGTGCGGCGATGTATCGGGCGATCTGAGGTTTCTACTCGACAAGAGCCTCATGCAGCAAACCGATGGGGTGGGCGGAGAGCCTCGCTTCTATATGCTTGAGACTATCAGAGAGCATGCCATCGAGCATCTACAGGCATCAGGTGAAGCCCCGCATTTACAGGCCCGGCACGCAAATCACTTTTTGCATTTTGCCCAAGAGGCAGAGCCAAAGCTCACCGGCCCCGAACAGGAGCTTTGGTTAGATCTAGTAGAACAGGAACACGGCAACCTGCGCAACGCTCTCAATTGGTCCTTACATCACTCAGAGTATGCAGTGGCCGCTCGTATCGCCGGAGCTTTGCTGGGTTTCTGGAATACCCGTGGCTATTGGAGTGAGGGTAGGCGCTGGCTGGAGGCTGTGCTGTCCCATAGCGAAGGATTACCTGCCTGGATACGCGCTAAAGTCCTTCTCGGCGCGGGTAGGCTGGCGTATTTTCAAGATGATAATCAGAAGGCGCAATTGTATTTCGACGAAAGCCTTCCCCTCTATCGGGAAGTTGATGATAAGCTTGGGATCGCAGAAGTCCTGAGTGGTCAAGCTTATCTTGCGGCAAGGCAAGGGGCAAGAGATGTCGCCGCCGGCCTCCTTGAAGAGAGCCTGGGGGTAAGTCGTGAGCTTGGCAATAAGCGCAACGTTGCCAGAACGCTCGCCAATCTGGGGCGGGTAATGATGGAGATGGGCAACCACAGGCGTGCTGCAATTCTGATGAGCGAGGCCCTGGAGGAGTTTCACGAACTTCATGACAAAGCAGGCCAGGCTGTAGCTCTGGAGTCCCTCGGTCAACTGGCCGCCGAGCAGGCCGAATACACACGAGCGATTTCACTTCTTCAGAAGAGTCTAGCCCTCAACAGAGAGTTAGGCGACAAAGGCCATATCGCCTGGGTGATGGGTGATTTAGGGATCGTGACGTTAGCGGCGGGTCAATACGAGGAGTCAATGTCGACCTACGAAGAGGCATCACAACTCTTCTTGGAACTGGGAGATAAGAGCGGCTGGTCGACGGCACTCTTCATGCGTGGAGTAGCACTCGCCTATTTAGGCGAGTTTGAAACAGCGAGCTCCAGTTTCAAGGAAAGCATACAGATATACCTGGAAATAGGTGATGTCCCTGGTTGCGCGCTAGGCATAGATGGCTTGGCATTTGTGGCGGTCGGTGGGAACGACACAAGGCGCGCCGCTCGTCTCGCCGGGCTTGCAGAGATGTTACGAGGTAAACAAGGTTATAGGGTTGAGCTAATCGAGCGTCCAATGCACGAGCGTACGCTGGCTATTCTACGTACCTATATCGATGGGAATAGTCTTGAACAGGTCTTTTCCGAATGGCATAGCATGGATCTTGAACAAGCGTTACTCCAAGAATTGCGGAATTTGAGTTCACTTTGAATATGGGCTGAGACGGGGTTAGTGGGAGGATTGTCACTTGCAATTGCTGAAATTGATATTATCAACGTGTTGTTTATTCAATCGAAAAGCAACATTCCATCGTAGAGAGGGATGCAAGGAGTGATGGGGTATTGTCAATACCATACCGATTTATTTTGCCGCTCGGGTAGGGGCTTTGGGAAGATTCTGATCCTACTTTCCCTACTAAGGCTTTTCTCGCAAGATAGATGCAATCCCTACATAGATTAGTGCCGGAGCAACAGTAAGAAGCGCCCTCCAGTACAGGAATTCGCTTATCGGGGCTGGCAACTTGGGGTAGATAGCATATAGAGACAAACTCGTCAAGCACAAGATCAGAGTAGCCGTCATCAGCCGCCCAGGGCCGACCAATGCCACCGGGACTACCAACCAGGTCACATACCACGGCCAAAACCACACCGCCCCCACAGTAAGATAGAAGAAGAGCAGCCAGCTCCAGCCCTTCAGCAACCCAGGAAGATTGCGCCCTCGCCAGATGTAAGGAGCGGCCAATACGAAAGTCACACCCCAGGCAAGCCAACGTATCCAACCTTCTACCAGGACCCGTGTGTAGTCGGCGGTCTGCCCTGCCAGCTCCGGCCAGCCATGCGCCAGCCCCAATTGGTGCAGCCACTCTCCACCGTTGTATCTCACCATTGCGGCCAACGAATTGACGAACAGCCTCGACGTAGGCCCATCAATTAGGGGTTGCAGTGTTTGAGCGCCGCTCCAGAACGGAAGATAGCAGAGTACCCATGTCGCGAATGCTATGCCCGCCGCGCAAGCGGCGCGCCCTAATCCGTACACTGCCCGCCGCCTCGACGTAACCCGTGTACCTTCCCGAGCCTCTGTTCCCCAGAATAGCAGCCAGAGGAATCCCGGCCACCAGAGCAATGCCGCCGCCTTCACCATGCAGGCCAGCGCGAACGCGAGAGCAGCCAGGCGCCAACGTCCAAGCAGATACAGCCACAGCCCTACCAACATGAATGTTAATAGCAGCACATCGTTGTGCCCATTCGCTCCGGAACTCGATCAGCAACAAGGGGTTCCAGGCGTAGAACAGTGTTGCGCCGAGCCTACTGCCCTGCCGCCAATCTTCGTCGCCGAGAGCTGACGTGAACGAAGGCTTACGCCAGTAGCGCGCAATCACCTGCCCTGCTACGTGCCACATCAGGAATACGTTGATCATGTGCGCCGCAGCGGCCAGTAATCTGTGACCCAGCAAGTGCGAGCTTATATCACCTCCGAACAGGCCCGCCGACCATGCGATGCCTCCCGCCAGCCATACCCACACCGGACCGTACACCGACGGCACTTCTTTCCAGTAAACCAGGTCGAGCCAGCGTCCGGCGTCCCGCGCGGCAAAATCCCCAGGCGCGTAGATGAAGGGGTTGGCCTCAAAGTCATGGAAGATGCGCCCATACCAGATGTAGCTGTGAAGGTCGGTGGACATCGTGCCAGGCACAAAGAGCAGGACCAGCAGGCTCATACCGGTAACACCCAGCACGAACCATATCAGCCGATTGTCTGCGATCGCCCGCAAAGCGAGGGGCCGAAACGCTGACCGGAGCACGCGCCAGTAGACCCCGAACAGGAACAGTAGGAGCGCAATATACAGGAGAGCATTGGCAAAACCGAGCCACGAAGTGGCGGGTGCCTGGAGCCATTCCCGCGGAAAGAGGCGCCGTATGCGCTCGAAGGGACCTGCATCGCTGCCCGGCATCGCAATAGGTCGTGCCCAAAGCGTTTGCGACTGCATCAACACCCAGAAGACGCAATATCCGAGCAGAGTCCATGCTCCGGCACGCAATAGTGAGGGGGTTTGCGGCTTCGGCCTATTGGACGTGCCAGACTTTCCCCGTAGCCGGTCTGTCGTTGCTGAGCCTTCAGCTGCGATCTCTTGGGCAGGCCCAGAGCCGGTCTTGGGTGCTTCGGCTGTGATCATACTAGCAAGCGCTACCCGCAATTCATACCACGTGCCGTAAGGTGACACTCAAGATGCGCCATGCCGCTTTCATGCTCGCACCCAGGTCGCCGCTTACCTTTGACTGGCCGCTCAGGCGCTTGCGATAGCGCACGGGCACCTCCGCTATCCGATACCGCTGTCTGGCCGCTTTCGCGATCATCTCGACCGTCCAGCCGTAGGTCATCTCGCGCATGCCCAGGCGGCGCAGGGTATCGGCGCGTATCGCGTGGAAGGGGCCAAGGTCGCTGATCCTCACCCCAAATCGCAGCCTCATCATGAGCGAGATGAGGCGGTTGCCAAAGATAGCGTGCGCGGGGAGCGCGCCCTTCTCCATGCCGCCCAGGTTGCGCGACCCGATTACCAGGTCCGCTGCCCCGCGTAAAATAGGGCTGACCACGATGGGCATCTCATCGGGATAGTCGCTGTAGTCGCCATCGAGAAAGGCGATAATGTCTGCGCCAAGCTCGTACGCCTTATCGACCCCTGCCGCGCATGCGTAACCGTAACCCCTCTTCGGCTGGCGCACGACGATTGCCCCGGCCACTTCGGCTGCCGCGGCTGTGCGGTCGGTGCTCGCGTTGTCTACGACCACCACGTGTGGGCAGACCTCCCGCGGTATGTCGGATACCACGCGGCCAATGTTCCCCTCCTCGTTCCAGGCGGGGATCACCGCCACCACCTTCAGAGGCTCCATTTGCTCCCGCAGCCACGGCAACTGTCGAGCGGATTGTCGGTGAGTATGCGGCGGCGGAACTCTTTGTAGGGCGCGCCGTTCCATATCTCTGTGAAAGGCTGCTCAAAGGCATTGCCCAGGATGTACTCTCCTGTCTGTGGGTAGTCGTGGCTGACGAAAGGGATGAAACAGCACGACAGGACATTGCCGTTGGCGGTGATATAGCTCAAAGACGTGGGTCTATGGCACTCAGACCAGGGGCGGCTCGATTGCACCTCGGCGGACATCATCTCGACAGGGGTAGATGCTCCTGCCGCGCTAAACCGCATACCAAGTTCTGCGCACATCGCCTCGGCCTGCTCCACCAGCCGGCTTTCATCCTCTTTGAGGCGGTGATACAGCGACTGTTCTTCAACACCTAGTCCCGTGCCGAAATAGACAAATCGCTGCATATAGAACTCGTTTATGCCCACCTCGTGGCTCAGGCGAATAACGTCTAGCAAGTCGTGGAGGTTCTCGCGCATGGCGATGAACCAACTGGAAATATGGGGCGTGCTTGAACCAAGTCGCTGTCTGGTCTCTACCAGCAGCCGCAGGTTCCTGATTACTTTCGGGAGAGCGTTCACACCGCGCACCGCCTCGTAAGTCTCAGGGGTAGCTCCGTCCAGGCTGGCGCGGTATTCGTCGAGGCCGGATTCCACAAGTTCTTCGGCCCTACGCTGGGTCATCGAGAGAGAATTGCTGTTGAAGATGACGTGCGTCTTTTCGGGGCGCGCTTTCAGATAGCGGATCATCTGAGGCAGCTCGCGATTCAGCATCGGCTCTCCAAGCCCGTGCAGCACCACCCGCTCCAGCTCAGGAAATTGGTCAACGACCGCTCTGAAGCGCTCGAAGCTCATATCGGCGGGCGCTTCCATAGGGAAGAAGGTGCGCGGGCACGTCGTGCAGAGCGAGTTGCATCTGTTGGTTGGCTCTATGTAGAGCGATTTCGGAAGCGGACGCATAAGACACCTAACCCCACAACCGGTAAGAACTGTGATGCCACCACTGGCCAGGGAAGAATCGACACCTGCAACGCAAACACTAGATAACCAAGAAACGTTAGCCCTGTATACGCAAGAGCTATATAAGCGACTACTGCCGTCCGACGGCCAACGGCCAACACTTGATCCTGGGCTTGCGAAGGATGAGTAGCGAGAATCGGTAAGCCATTGGGTGGAAGGAAGAGAGGCACGAACAACAGCAACCATGTGGCGTACCAGGCGTGCGCGCTGGTGGCCAACAGCAAGTATGCGCCCACCAGCAAGAAACTCTTGCCAATGAAATCGTATGGTCCGCCCTCTCGACGCATGGTAATGTAGATTGTCAAGAGGACGAGCAAACCCCCGAGCAGCAAGCGCACGATCCCATCCGGTACGCCAAGCGGCATCGCGATGCCATACTTGAGCATATAGAAAAGCGGGGCGTTGCTCTCTTCGTCTCTCAGATAGGTCACCAGGAACGGTGATGTATAGCCACCCCAGGCCCCGATGAAGACGAGCGACACGGCCCCGAAAACCGCCAGCGACACCACAGCCAACCGCCACCCAAACTGCCTGAACCAACCTGCCAGCAGGAGTACAGGAATCAACTTCACCAGCATTGCCGCGCCCAGGAAGAGCGCCGCCAACAGCGAAGTCGCTGTCAATCTGCGTTGACCGCCGGCTCCATACCGCTGAACTGACACAACGCCGGCCAATAGGGCAAGCAGCGTCAGGAGTACAGACAAGGCTTCTACGTGGCCGCTACTGCCGAACTCGGTGATGGGCAACGGAGACCAGGCATAGACAATGGCGCGCGTGGGAGGCATCCTCAAAGCGCCCAGCAGCAGCGCCAGCACGATGCAGCTAGCCAGGTCAATCAGGACCATGGCAGCCTTCATTGCGGTAACGCTATTGGGGACAAGAGCATATACGCTCGCGTAGAACATCTCAGCCCCGGCGGGGTAGATCGTGATTGCGCTTTTTCGGTTGATGTAGCGCCACACAGCGGCATCGAAGTCGGCAGAACGTATACCTTCCAACTGGGGCGCACCGGGAGGGTATTGGTAGGGGCTGATGCCTGCTGCCATGACTCGACCATCCCACACGTAACGGTAAATATCGTTGCTGAGTGTGGGCGGAGCCGGGACGAGCAGGACGCGCGCAGCCACGGCAACGATGCCTACCAGCACCAGCGTGGGTCTGAGAGGTAGCGCATGACCGGCGCTCAGCACGAGGTAGCAGGCAAGTAGATAGAGGGCGAATAGGCCGGCGAACAGAGCCACATATGCCATGTACGCCTGTGGCGCACGATTTACGTCAGATACTTGCCAGACGGCAGCATAACCGCCCAGGGAGAGTAATCCAACCAGCAGGAGGATTACCCACCGCAGCCGCAAAGACAAGCGGCTCCTAGTCAGGGTAGTCTGTACGCCGGGAGCGACGGCAGGGTCTTCACCTGCCAGCCCCTTTGGCACTACGTCAGTCGATACAGCCATCTCGCCAAGCGATTATCTCCGGCCATCTGCTCGCGCAGCTTGGGCCTTAGGCGTTGATCGACGCCCCACACACGCCCAGGTCCGGTTAGCATGAAGATGAAACTGAGCGCCGCAAGGAAAATGTACGTCCAGGGCCACTCCTGAGGGTGAAAGCCGATGGCCAGGAAGAGGTTCACGCTTTGGAAGAGAGCGATCAAGCCACCCAGGCGGCTGAGCAGCCCAAGGATCAGCAGGATGGCGATGGTGCCCTCAGCGAAGAAGGTGAGCCAGGCGATTATCTGCCAGTTAGGCAGCGCTATGCTTTTTATCAATTCGTTGTAACCCAGGATGCCGAACCTCGCGCCCTCTACCATCCAATGGTAAGCGCCATTACCGTTATCTATGAAGGGGCCGGGCTGATCCGGGGTGGGATTTGGGTTCGGCTGCACCCCGTTGAGCGCCTCACCAGGGTTCACGAAGCTGTTCCAGGGCAGCTTCCAGAGTATCTGCTGGAACCACATGATGCCTACAATGATGCTCACGACGCGGATCGGCCAAACGTGTGCTCGCCGGTCTTCTGCTCTTTCCGACGTAGCTGATATGGCATCGGTACGGGTGATCGCGCTTGTCGCCATATCTCGACCTCCTTTCCCTAATTGTGTATGCCTTGCTCGACTCGCTCTGTAAATGCTACCGCCCTCAGATTAAGAATTTATTACGAGGGTTGCCATTACATACCAGCTTCGTCCTTCGTCCTCAACCTATCATGCGGTGAGGTCGAGCCTCATCATCGCTAGCGCATCGTACGTATGTGGCGCGGCGCTTCTGTTGCCCTGTAGATCAGTCCACAAAGCGTCGAGGTCCTCTGCCGTATCGACATCGGGCCAGGTGGGCAACAGGCTCACACGTAGACCGGCCTCTGCCGCAGCTTGTAGGGTCTGGCGTGTAACGTGCTCGGTGCTCCACGCGATGCCCTCGAACAGCGCGGGCTGGGGCCACTTCATGCCTATTAGATAGTAGCCCCCATCTTCGCATGGGCCAAGGACCACATCTACATCGGGCTGTCGCAACTGCGTGAAGCAGTGGGCCACCGTAGCGGTTGGCAGCGTGGGGCTGTCGCTGCTTATCATGGCCACAGGGGAATAGTCCATCTCACCGGCCTGCACAGGCAGGTTGGACAGGCGCTCGCCCAGGTCCGTGCCGGTCTGCGGTAGGAGCACGAAGCGCTCTGGCGTCAGGCTGCGGAAATAGCCGCCCGCACTCGCCGGGGTATAAGCAATTGCGGGGATCGTGTCACCCGCGAGCTTGCACGCTTCGTCGACGAGCGCGATGGTGTCGCGCAGGAACGCTGCGTAGAGCGCCTGGCACTCTTGAGGGCTTAGAGGCGGGGAGAGCCGAGTTTTTACCGCGCCCAGACTGGGCTGTTTGGCCATTATGATCAGCATACCCTTCATGCGAGCGATATTCTCCAGAGTTCGTGAATGCAGCCAGTATAGCAAACAAAAGGCTTGCATCTATTACAGGTTTCTTACAAATTCCACGAGGTGAGCAGCAATCGGACTATAATAGCCTGTGCACGGTATATAGCCAACAACCAAGAACCGGTGAAAGGGAGATGGCCAGGAACAGACCGGCAAAGTATACGAACGCGCGGGGTCTACGGGGCGCGGGCGCTACGTGGATCGCCCGCCTGGCATGGCTGGCGTTGGTGCTTGGTCTGCTATCAATTCTGGCCTGGCCGGCATTGGCCCAGCCAAGCACGCCTACACCTCAGGTGATGCGCGAGTTGCGGTTCGAGATAGCCAACGCCCCCGCCGTGGCCGAGGTAGTTCAGCAGGTAGTGAACTTTCCGGCGGGCGCATGGACCTCGCCCCACTCGCACGGCGGTCAGGCGATCAATCTGGTGTTGGAGGGTGAGATTACCTTTCGCCAGGGGGGTGGCGGTCCTGAGTTTGCGAAGGAAGGAGACGGGGAGCGAAAATACCCGGCAGGCGAGGCATGGTCCGACCCCACGGGGACAGTCCACGCCGCGGGCAACGACACCCAATCGCCCGCCCATCTGCTCACCAATTTCCTCTTACCGGCGGGCGCGACACAGACCACCGTGCAAGGGAGCTCGATCTCGAGCCGCAGATAGCGTACCAGGCCGGGTTCCCGGTGGCTGCATTGCCCACGAGTGCCGACGTGGTGCAACAGGCCACAGACTTTGCGCCGGGTGCCTGGACAGGGCCGATCAAACATGGCGGGCAGGCGGTGCGCATAGTGGTGTTTGGTGAGATCACCTACCGTGCGGATGGGCAGGCAAGGGTGTTCAAGGCGGGCGAAGCTTGGCAGGACGCCGCGGGACATCCTTATGCTGCGGGAAACACAGGCAGCGATCCGGCCAGGCTCTTCACCACCGTGCTGCTTCCCGAAGGCACGGAACTGACCGAGCCGGCAGACGCGGAGGCTGTCCCGCCCGCCCAGGCCCCAGAGCGGGAAGAGGTCAGCATTGGCTCTGTGGCCCTGGTAGCTGCAATTGCCGCTGGCGTATTGGCGCTTGTGGGCGCGGGCTTCTCGCTTTTGCGCCGAAGCCGTGCAAGGGCTAGTTAGACCAATATGGCTACCCGGAAGGCAAACCATCAGGAGGAGACAACAATGGCAGATACATCCACCGTAGCAGGCACCGATTATATGGAGAAACTCGAAAAGGTAGTGACGGAGGTGATCGCCCCAGCGGCTATTGAGATAGACGCGACCGGAGTTTTCCCCAGGGCCGCTATGGAGGCACTTGGGCGGGCGGGGCTGCTCGGCCTCATAAGCGCGAAGGAGGTAGGCGGCATGGGGCAGGGGCACCGCGCCGCAGCCATGGCGGTCGAGCGTGTAGCCCAGGCGTGCGCCTCCACAGCTATGGTGTTGTGCATGCACTACGCGGGCACGGCGGTGATAGAAGCGCACGGCCCACGCGAGGTACGCGAAGAGATCGCGGCAGGGCAGCACATCACTACCCTAGCTTTCTCGGAAGCAGGCTCGCGCAGCCATTTCTGGGCACCAATCAGCACCGCAACCTCGGTGGACGGCAACGGTAGGGTGGCGCTGCACGCGCGCAAGAGTTGGGCCACCTCTGCGGGCCAGGCGGATAGCTACGTGTGGTCCAGTCGACCGCTAGGCGCCGAGGGGGCAAGCACCCTTTGGCTCGTGCCTGGCAAGGCCGATGGTCTGAGTGTCCCCGCCCCCTTCAATGGCCTAGGCATGAGAGGCAACAGTTCATCCCCTGTAACCGCCGATGGCGTGACCATAGAGAAAGCCATGATGCTCGGCCCCGACGGTGGCGGCTTTGATATAATGATGGGCGTCGTGCTGCCCTACTTCCAACTGATGAACGCCGCCTGCTCAATAGGCATCATGACCTCGGCCGTTGCCAACACGGCCAAGCACGCCGGCGCTACTCGCTACGAGCATCTCGACAGCTCCCTCGCCGAGCTGCCTACCATCCGCGCCTACGTAGCCCGGATGCAGGTGAAGACGGACATGGTGCGCACGCTCCTACTTGATACCCTGAACGCCCTTGAGACGGGCCGCCCGGATGCCATGCTACGGGTGCTTGAGGTGAAGGCCGCTGCGGGCGAGACGGCCACCGAGGTGACCGACCTCGCTATGCGCGTGTGCGGCGGCGCGGCGTTCCGAAAGGAAGTAGGCGTTGAGCGCAATTTCCGCGACGCCAGGGCCGCCACCGTGATGGCCCCCACGACCGACGTGCTGTACGACTTCATAGGCAAAGCTGTTTGCGGCCTGCCGTTGTTCTAGGGATCAGGGGCAAGGGACCAGGGATCAGCATCAAGACTATTTCCTGATCCCTGGTCCCTGATCCCTGATCCCTCAGGAGATATGATATGCCCAACGACAATCCCGATAAGCTCATGCTGGGAGCGGTGGCTTACGATCCGAAGGTTGTAACTATCTGGGACGGCTTCAAGGAGTATTTCCTGGAGCATGGTCTCCCCTTTGATTATGTGCTTTACTCGAACTATGATCAGCAGGTGGAGGCCCTTATAGAGGGCAACATCCACGTGGCATGGAACTCGCCCCTGGCCTGGATCAACGCGCAGCGTTTGGCTGGGGAGCGCGGCCTGCGTGTGCGTGCCATCGCGATGCGCGATACCGACTGCGATCTAAGTTCTCTCATCGTGGTAAAGGCCGACTCCCCCATCAAGACGGTGGAAGACCTCAGAGGTAAGGTGGTGGCGGTGGGCGCGAGCGACTCGCCCCAGGCGACACTCATCCCCCTGGCCCACCTCCAAAGATTGGGCCTCGACATAGATGCGGACTTCGAGGTCGAGCGCCACGACGTTCGGGTCGGCCTGCACGGCGACCATATCGGGGGCGAGCGAGACGCTGCGCAGTCTCTGATCCAGGGCAGAGCGGACGCCGCCTGTATGATCGAGGGTAATTATTACCTCTTTCAGGCGGAAGGCACTTTGCCGAAAGGCTCCACCAGGGTGCTCACTCAGACCTCGCGCTTCGACCACTGCAACTTCACGGTAATCTCTACGGCTCCTCACTGGTCGGTCGCTCGGTTTCGCGACCTGCTCTTCTCTATGTCATACGACGACCCCAAAGTGAGGTCGCTGATGGACATGGAGGGGCTGAAATCGTGGAAGGATGGCCGGACCGAAGGCTACGGCCCTCTTGAAGAGGCGGTCAGCGCGTTTGGTTATCAATACGCGACACGCGAAACGTGAATTGCGAGACGGAACCGCCAAGCAGTCAAGAGCGCCAAGGTTCGCTAAGGTTCACGAAGGTTATTACGGCGATGACATAATTGCGCATCACGTTTCGCGTGTCGCGTAAAGGCAGGAGTGGCGTATGAAAGTGACGAATCGTAGGCGGATCATAGAGGGTGGGATAGTTCGCCAGCTGAGCGACCCGTACAAGGGTGTCTATTACGCGCCCCTAGGCGTTTACATGGAGCGGGACGGGCTGCATCTGGTGATAGACCCTGAGGCCCCTCACTGGCTCTCAACTAACGAGGTAGGGGCGCAGATATTGCGGCTGTGCGACGGGCGGCGCAACGTCACAGAGGTGGCCGAGGAGATAGCGCGGCGGTGGAAGCTGCCGCTCGATGAGGCTATCGCCGATACCTTCGACTTCCTGGGCGATGCCGCGCAGCTCGAGTTCGTGAGCCGCAAGCCCAACCTCAAGCCTGCATATCCTGGGCGCGCGGCCACGGTGGCTCCAAGCCGCCTCAGCGAGCTATATATATTCGTCACTAACGACTGCAATCTCCGGTGCACCCATTGCTACGTCTCTTCGGGCGACTTCGTGCCCGAAAACGAAATGACCGCCGACGACCTCTACAGGCTGATCGATGAAGCGCATGACCTGGGTGTGCAACGCTTCTATTTCACCGGGGGCGAGCCGTTCATGCGGCGCGACATCTTCGAGTTGATCGAATACGTCTGCTCAGAGTCCGAGCTGGTCATCCTGACCAACGCTACGTTCTTCAACAAGAGCATACTTGCTCGGTTGACCGAGGTCGCCCGTAATATCAATGGTGAGGCGACGAACAATTACGACCAGCCGCGCAGGCTCAACGTACAGATCTCGGTTGATGGGCCGGACGCCGAGCTACATGAGAGGGTGCGAGGGCCGCGCACCTTCAAGCGCACGATACAGGGGATACGCGATCTGGTGAGTATCGGCCTCACCCCCGTGATCAGTACTGCGATAACCACCCACAACATGGAGCGCATAGCCGAAACGACCCGTATGTTGGGCGAGCTTGGCGTGAAAGAGCACCACATCCTCTGGCTCCAGGAGCGCGGTCGGGCGTACGATAACAACGACCTGCTCATACCACCTGGCAAGGTGACGCGGATCATGCGCGACTTACGTGAGGTAGCTGCTGAGACCGGCATGGTGATAGACAACGAGACAAGCCTGCGGGTGCGCGTACGCGGCAAACACGGGCGCAAGACTGACCTGTGCAATTGCGGCTATGAATCTCTGGACGTCTTCTCGGACGGGCAGGTCTACCCCTGTGTCTGGTTCAGTGGCGCACCGAGCCTGGCATGCGGCTCGGTGCGGGAGCGGTCGCTTCGAGACATCTGGCTCAACTCGCCGATCTTACAGGAGATACGCGCAAACAGCGTGCAGCACCGGGACGGGTGCAACGAGTGCCACCTCAAGTTCATCTGCGGGGGCGGCACCAACTGCTCGTCCTATTTCGACAGCCTCGCCACGCGCGGCAGGGGAAGCTTCCAGGCAGCGGAGCCTTACTGTGAGACGTTCATGGACCTCACCCACGACCTCCTTTGGGAGCAGGCTTCGCAAGGCGTGAAAACTATGCCCAAAGGCTACTCATCGCCGACAATTTACAACGCCATGGAAGGCCAGGGCGCTGCTTGCGCAAAGCCGAACATGACGGTGCTCGACAGCGCGTTTGAGGTGGGGAGCTTCCACTGCGCCTGTGTTCTCCAGGCCGACGTGGCCGATGGGATGAAGGTGCGCTCGGCCGCCCGTATGGCGGCTATGCAAGCGGGCGATCTACCTGCGCATGCGCCTGCCGCTTCCAATGGTCAGACGCAGAGTATAGATTTGTTCAGCGCAGCCATGATACGTAACACGGGAGGAAAAGCGAGAGGGCGTAACTTCGTCCCGTCGTTCAATGACGATACGATTAGAGATGCGGATACGTCTATGCGCCAGGCAAGCACGCAGACTAACGGGCACATAGCCGCCGCAGAGAATTCGCCTGTCGCCGTTCAAACCTCCGCTCTTCGGGAAAGTGCGGTGTTAGATGGCATGGGCCAGGCTTGTGTGGACATGCTGCTTGCTATGGCGAAGCAGGTGCGCTCCCTTCAGTTGGGAGAAGTCCTCAAAGTGGTCAGTGATGACCCTGCCGCGTGTGAAGACCTGGGCACCTGGTGTCAGATGACCGGCAACGAGCTTGCCGAGGTGGTAAAGGGCCACGGATACGCCAGCTACTACGTACGCCGCAACGCATGAGGGAGTGTATCCAGGCATGGAGACGCTCAACTTGTCGATTCGGACCTGAAGAATGCTACTATCAGTTGGATGGCCTGTTACTAACAGCACGAACGTGTTGTTTACTCAAACGAAGAGCACGGGCCGAACTAGAACTTTCAATTCCTTTTCTGACCTCACACGTCTACTGAAGTGCGCCAGTGCGGAGCGTGAGGTGTGACGAAGTTCAATCACTGACAACTAAGGCTGCCACTATTGTGGGCAGCCTTATTTAGGCTTGTAGACTTGTAACACACGACTATCTGCTGCTCGGCCCTGCTAAGGCGTTTGGCAGCCAGGGAAGAAGGTGTTGGTTACGATCTTGGACGTCTGACCTCTGGTGGCGTTATTTTGTGGGCGGAAGTATGCCAGATTTGAGGGCGGGTTACAGGGCTCACCTGCCCCTCCGCAAGCGTAGCCGGACATCACTCCCAGGTTCGCCAGCCGTTGTACGAAGTCGTAGAAAGTCGAACCGGGGGTGACATCCTCGAATACCTGGTTGCCCACAGGGTCCGAGAGGTTCGCAGCGATAGCTACTATCTTAGAGATCTGGCCCCTGGTGGCATTGCCATTTGGGCGGAAGTAGGGGAGGTTGCCAGGTGGGACGCATGGCTCTTCCTGGCCGCCGCATACGTAACCTGAGACTATACCCCGCTCGGCTAACCTCCACACGAAGTCGTAGAATGTTGAACCTACTGGCACATCCTCATATTGCTGTGCGCCCACAGGCTCGTTGAAAGCTGCCGCGTTAGCCACGATTTTGGATAACTGCCCACGTGTAACGTTGTTGTTGGGACGGAAGCAGGGGTCGCCCGTCTCGCAGCCTGAGTTGTAGCCGGAGATTATGCCGCGGCAGGCCATGCACCTGATAAAAGGGTAGAAGGTATGGGTTGCAGGGACGTCTGTGAACTGCAACAAACAGGCAGTTGGTGTGGAGGTGGTCGTGTTTACAGGAGTAGATGTGTGAGTGGTCGTGTTTACAGGGGAGGGCGTACTCGTCGAGGGTGGCGTAAGCGTGGATGTCGGCTGAGGTCCGCAATCGGGCAGGCTGAAGGTCAATGCCATGCCGGGCGTGATGCCCGCCGAGTTGCAGGCATACTGCAAGTACAGACTGCCGGTATCCTTCTGTACTCCTATGGTGGTGTTCGTGCTCGGCGCGATTATCTGCCCGTACACCACCTGGAAGGTTGTCGATCCCTCGAACAAGCGCAGTTCGAAGTTCGCATAGCCAAAGTTGCCGTTTGAGAACCTGCTGCCGCGCCACTCGATATGTAGGGTGCGGTTGGGTGCGCTCCCCGTGATTGAGGTGAAGATGCCGCAGCCGGTCGGGCATGTAATGCCGTAGCCATCGGTGCGTACCTCACCCCAGAACGGTAGGATGGCGTAGTTGAACATAGGTGGGTTGGTTGGAGGCAAGCACTGGCCGACGCTGAAATTCTGGTTGGCGACGAATCCTACTGTGCCATTGTTGCCCAGGAGGGCGCTGGTGAAGGTGCGGTCGTACAGGCGCACAGGGAATGGCAGTGTATAGGGGGTAACGCAATTCTCACAGTGGTTGCCTATGTCCTGAGTGCCCGGGATGATGCTCACACCGGCTTGCTCCGATACCGTGTAATTAGCACCGGCGTTGCAAGGTGTGGGGGTGGCGGTCGGAGGGGTGCCCGTCACAGTGGGCGTGGGCGTGTTCGGCCCCTGAGCAGAGATCTTCGATATGAAAGCGTCGTTAAAAGCGGCTTTGGTAGGTTGGAACACTCCACTTGTGGTCGGGTACTGAGGCGAGTTGGTCGCGCCGGTAATATAAACATTGCCAGCAACGTCCAGAGCTAATCCGTACAGGTGCTCCAGGTTGTTGAAATGCCCACCGTTATTGCCGCCGAGGCGCGTGGAATAAATCAGTTCCTGTCCTGATGGGCTGAACTTGGTCACAAATACGTCCCTGTAACTCGGATCGATATTGCCGGTCTGTATGCTATTCACCAGGGGGAAGTCGCTCGACCGGGTATCGCCCCCTACATAGGCATACCCTTCAGAGTCGGCGGCAACGGCGGTGTGATAGTTGCCATCGGGGAAGATGCCTCCCAGGTAGGTGGAGTAGATCCAGGCCGTGCCCGCCGCGTTGATCTTGGTCAAGAAAACATCTTCAAATCCATTCTTGACGCCCTGATAAGCGTTGGCTACGGGGAAGTCGGGGGAGGAGGTATAACCGCTCACATAAGCATTGCCTGCCGGGTCGACGGCCAGGCCGCTGTACTGGATGTCGTTGTCAGCCCCTCCCAGATAAGTTGAGTAGGCCAGCGACGTGCCCGATGGGTTGAATTTGGTTACGAAAGTGTCGCCGTTCCCGTGATTGGTCGCCTGGATCGGGTTCTGCAGGGGGAAGTCAGTGGCACCGGTAAAACCCGCCACATACACTGCTTGTTGCGAGTCGATGGCGATGCTGTTGCTATAATCGAGATTAGTGCTCCCACCAAGAAAGGTTGAAAAGACCAGCGCCGAGCCGTCAGGAGTGAATTTGGTGACGAAGCCATCTTGAATACCACGCAAAGTGGGCTGGAAAGGGTTTGCCAGCGGGAAGAAATAAGAGAGGGTATACCCCGTTATATAGGCACTACCCTGGCTGTCCACCGCAACGTCGCGGGCCTCATCGTCACTGTCGTCCCCCAGGAATGTGGAGTAGACAAGCGCCGTGCCCGACGGGTTGATCTTGAGCAGAATGGCGTCGAAATTATAGGAGGGGTAGCCGGCATGCTCTGGTTGGTAAGCGTTCACCGTCGGGAAAGTAAAGGACAACGATTCTCCCGTTACATAGGCGCTGCCTGTCCCGTCTACCGCAATACCAAATCCCACGTCGGAACTTTCGCCGCCGATGAAAGTAGAGTAAACAATGGACGTCGCACCTGGATTGATCTTGGTAACAAAAAGATCGCCATTTTGGCTTGGTGGGTAGAGAGGGTTGACCACCGGGAAATCGGTCGAGCTGGTCGCGCCGGTGACGTAGGCGTTGCCCTGGCTGTCTACAGCGATTGCAAAGCCTTCCTCCCCGCCACTTCCTCCAAGGAAAGTCGAATAAGAGAGAGTGGGGTCGATAATTAGCTGGTGTTTTGGGTCATACTTGCCGACCGCGAAGCCCACGCTATCATCTGCCGCCAGGGCGTAACTTACAGCCACGAGGATGCGTCTACCATCGATCTCCTGCCATGCGACCGGGGCCAATTCGACCAGGACTGAGGACTGAGGACTGAGGACTGAGTCCTGAAGCTCGATTTGCAGATTTCCCATCGCATCCACGCTTGCGATCTCTGCTCCCGGATAGCGCCACCTGATAAGGGCAGGATCGGCACCGGCGGCCAGGGTGTAGGTGCCCTTCAGACTGCGTTGTGTGCCTTCGTAATGTAGGTCTATGCCGGGATAGAGGCCGGAGTAGGTGATGCCGCTATATGTAGGCAGGTTGCTCAGCCACTTAGCAGGATCTTTGCCCAGGAAGTAGTTGACGGTGCCAGGAAGGTGGGTTCCGGGCAATATCTGTGGATTCGGGTTGGCTCCCACGAAGTTGAGCCGCACCGTGCCAGGTGCACCAACGGTGCTACCCCTCCGGGCCCCCGCATCCTGTAAGCTTGACTGGACACCTGAAGGGGGCAGCGCCTGAGGGAAGTTGAGGCTGCGCGGAGCGGCTATGCTCATAACCACTTCCGACTGCGTGAAGTAGAACGTGCTCCCCCCGGCATGAGCCATAAAGTGCACGGATGGGTCCGTCTGGCCGGTATTAGGTTCAAACGACAGAGGAATCCCACCTAAGTCCGCACCGGTTAGCGTCCTTGAATCGTTGATTATGGACGGCAAGGAGCCATTCACGGACTGAGTCAATAACCACGCAACCAGCAGCACCGCCGCAAGCCTGATGCGCATTCGCCTGCGATCCACCAACGTGTCTGCGTATGGAAGCATGATTGGGCCTCCTCGAGTTCGTCGCTTACAGCGTAGTTCGACGAGAGTGTGATGAGAGAACGGGGAGGACTCTTACGCAGGATCTAGCAGCTTCTGAAAGGCCCGGCATGGCCCCCATAATGGTATCGCGCAAATACGAAGAGAATCTAATAATCATTACGAAAGCCTTAACACCAGCAACTTACCTGCAACTGTCGCTAAACTGGGTGATAGTCGAGGGATCGCGCATGGTGCGGCACCGATAGCGGCTACCCCGCCATCAAATCGAGCAGTTACCGGCACATCAATCGGTCATTATCGCGTAGCGTACTGCATCCCGCCTACTGCCTAGGTGGCGCACCATCCCCTTTAGCTCCATCACCGTCAGCACAGCGCTGACGGTGGAGGCCACTTTCGTTGATGAGGTCGTCTATGTGGCGACTTTCGCTTTGGAGGAAGGTGAGAAGCATACGCTCGGTGGGGTCGGCCGGGAGGGCGCGCACGACTTCGACGTCCTGGTGCACCATGCCAATATCCAGCTCCTGGAGGATGTCGGCGGCAGAGGTGACGCACTTCGCGCCGTCTTAGATCAGGCGGTTGGGGCCGTCGCTTATGCGGGAGGTGATGGGGCCTGGCACAGCAAAGACGTCGCGGCCTTGCTCCAGGGGGACAAAAGCGGCTGGTCTACGGCGCAGTTCATGCGTGGGGTAGCTCTCGCCCACTTGAACAACCTCGAAATGGCGAGGTCCAGCTTCAAAGAAAGCATACAAATGTGCCTGGAGATCGATAATGTCGCAGGTTGCGCATCGGGCGCAGATGGATTGGCATTTGTGGCAATAAGCGCGCATGATACAGCGCGCGCCGCTCGTTTCGCAGGGTTGGCAGAGGCATTGCGAGAGAAGCAAGGTTATAGGGTCGAGCTAATCGAGCGTCCCATGCACGAGCATACGATCTCTGCGCTGAACGCCTTAATGGATGGCAGCCAACTTGAGCAGGCCATATCCGAAGGACGCAAACTGTATATTGAGCAGGCGATGGCCTACGAATTACAGATATGATTTAGATATGATTTCGCTAGAATAACTTGATCAGGAATTAGGACTACTAGCTTATAAACGACTGCCGATTACCATATGATCAACGTGTTGTTTACTCAAACGAAAGGGCCAGGGCCAATTTAGGGCTGTCAATACCATTCCGCCGCGTTCTGCCTTTTATTGACAAGTAATCATTGCTCCTGTTGGCTTCTGCCTTTGAGTGTGCCTCGCGCTATAGCACTCACCCTTCTGGATTATCAGTGAGTACGGAAAGTCAATAAAATGAGACCTTGATTATGAATATGAGTTTTGGAACCGCTAGTCGCCCCTGAGTAGCACTTCGAGCTGTGTCATCCTCGGGAGTATCAAAAAGGAACGAGCATGTTGAAAACTCTCTAGTGTTGGAGGTTGATGCGCTCAAAGTGTCTAACCTGGCCTACTTGATGGTTGATGTCAGGCACACGAATACCAGGAATTCGGTATCAATCTGGCTCACCAGCATGCCTGACCGACTTTTCCAACAGGCTCGAACCTTTTTGAGACTCAGGCGAGGGGCGCAATCAGTGGCGTTTCAGAAGACACATTGAAAGCAAAAAAGTAAAGGCGAACCGGACGGCTACAGTGACCGCAAGAAGGCTGCTCAATCAGATGGGCAACCCTCTTGCTTAGCACCTAGTTGCTACTTTGAACAGCAGCCTGCGCATTGACTGTCGGTAGGTCTGGGCTAGCGGGTAGAATATTAGGCGTTAGTCGAATCTTTGAGGCATGATCCGTAACCAGCATCTCGACCGGCGATTTGTCCAGGCCTGCGCAGATATATCCAATCAAATCTCATGTTTAGAACGGATAACCTTTCGCTCCCTGTAGTCCTTTCAGGCAGGATATTTCACCGGCGAGATTGTTCACGTGCCCCACCAACAGCGTGCTGATAACCCACCCAAGGTTCACCTGTCCCAGGCCGAGGCCGGTCAGGTCCATCGGAGTGTCGAGCGCGTCATGGGTGAGGGTAGCCAGGTATTCGTCAGAGTTGGTATAGACGGCCTGGGCGTACTCCCTTGTAGCCGCCAAGTCTACCTGCACGCTCCGCGCCCACGGGCCGTACTTCTCCCACTCCGGCCCAGGCAAGGGCATAGGCTCATTACAGCCCGTCTTCCCCGCCCACGTTGTGGCGAACATGGGAGCCACGCCTTTCAACATCCCGTTGATGATCATGTCTTCTGACGTTACTGTGTGCGCGTAGCTGGCCCCAAGCGGGTTGGCGACACCAGGAGGTGTCCACTGCATCTGCTCGGGCGTTACGTCAGCCATCGTCCCTTCCATCACCCAATGCGCCGTCTTTAGCTGCTCCCGAAGAAGCGTAATAGAGTCCATTGTGTTCTCCTCCTTCATAGGTTCGAAGCCCTCATGCTCCCCAGAAAGAGGGCATGGCAGTAACAAACCGCCATGCCCTCTATCCACTCACGCTACCAGGCCAAGTTGGCGCAGCATGGTGGCGAGGTCCTGGTAGTTGCGTATGCCTGCGAGCTTGCCGTCCTTCATCTGCCAGACTTCGCACACGGGCCACTCGGCTCTCTTGCCGGTCGGGGGGATCGCGCCTGCCGGGGTGAGGAGCGGGCCGGTGTGGGTGCCTGCGGCTATGAACTCGGTCACCACGTACTCCTCGGTGGCGATCTGGTTCGTGACCGTGATCTTGATGTCGGGGAAGGCTGACTTGAAACTCTGCATGAACTGGGTGAAGCCTTCGCGGCCCCGGAAGGTCTGCCCCGCCGGTACGAACACCACCTCTACGTCATCCCTGGCGAGCGCCAGTACGTCGTCAAACTTGTCATTGCCGAACAGATCGTAAATCCTCCGCGCCAATGTCGCGTTGTCCTGTGCAACCATAGTAGCCATCTTTACTCTCCTTTGCAAAATAGTTAAGCCTTGTTCCTTTTGGGTCTAGCTCCCTTCACATTTCGCAGGTCGCCAAAGCCGTCAGCAACACTCTAACAGAGGGGCGTAGCAGCAGGATGGGTGAAAGTACGTAGTATTTCGGTGAGGCAGTACGTATTAAGCGGGCGAGACTAACTTAAACGGTAATTGCTAGTTGATTCAGTGGAAACAGACATTGATCGGGCCACCAACAGCTGGAAAACGCTTCGAGACAGGTGTAGGAGGCGCTCAAAAGCGCCAAAACAGCCCAAAATCGCCACCGAAACCTATTGTCGTGCTCATTTGGCCTTTTCAATTCATTGGTCAACTGGCGTCTTAGCACTCTTTTTGACCTTCTCACGCGCAAATGAAACTAGCAATTACCGCTGAAGCCTTTTTCGACCACCCAGGCAGCGATCTGGGCGCGGGAAGCGAAACCAAGCTTGGACATAATATTCTCGACGTGTTTCTCGACTGTGCGCTCGCTCAACACTAGCCCCTGAGCGATTGCGTGATTCGACTTGCCTTGCGCGATGCTGACAGCCACCTCGCGCTCGCGCCTGGTTAGCCCATCATACTGAGCTTTGGCGGTCTTAGTGGGTGAGGGCGAGGGCGCAACGGGCATCATCGCATGGGCCTGCCGTACGAAATTATCTCTCAGCGTTTCGTCAGGCACTTTGGCTGCAAGCACCGCTATCAATTCACGGGCCGCGCCGAATTGAGACTGAGCCTGTTCGCGGCGGCCGCTCGCCTTGAATAGCCTGCCCAGACTAACGTGGATGCGCCACAATATAGGCTTCATACCATGTTGTTCAGCGCTCTCCTGCGCTGCGCGCAAAGCCACTTCGGCTTCTGTAGCCCTGCCTACAGCCGACAGGGCCTGCCCGCGCACATGCCACAGTCGTGGCACCACCCCATGAGTTTCGCCCAAGTTAGGAGTGCAAGTTATCAGTTGATCCAATATCCTGAGTGCCGCCCCGGGATTGTCCTCTGCAAGCTCCAATTCGGCGTAAGCGCCCCAGGCCAGCCGTTGCGCCAGGGTCTCCATTGGGGTGTCAGAGCTGATTACCTCGTCCAATGCGGAGCGGGCGAGGTACTGTTGCCTCTCGGCTATATATGTCGAAGAGAGGAAGGAAACGGCAACCCGCCTTACGAACAGAGAACCTATCTCTCTAGCCAGGCCTTCTGCTTCCTCCAGGTGCTCCCTCGCCTGTGCAAACGCGAATAGATCCAGGTGCATACCACCCAGAGCAAAGAGGGCATTGATCAACCACTGCCTGTGTTCAATCTCACGCGTAAGCTGGACCGCTCTACGCCCGATGTCGAGCGCCTCCCGATACTCGCCGCACATACCAAGATCGTGCGCCATATAACCGAGGGCCATCCCCTCTCCTGCCTGCCACCCAAGCTTGTTTGCAAGCATGACCGCTTCTTCCGCATCACGCATGCAGAGTTCCAGGCTCACAATCGGGCACACACTGGCCGCTGACATGAAGCTGGCTCCCCGCATGCCCAGCGTCGCCAGACTGTTTACTAGCCCTTCGAGGTCGTCCGATCTCCCGGAACACAGGCACGGCTCGCTCATAGTACGTGACACCTCCCAGCACATCGCCTGCCATATAGCTGGTTATGCCTAGCAGGTCCAGCGTGGCAGCGACACCCTGCCGGTCACCCGCAGCATCAAGTATCTCTAGCGCCTGCTGGTGGGCATGTACTGCCCTCAGGGGCTGCTCGGTGTGCATGTACCAGTTGCCGGCGCGATTCAGCGTGCGCGCCATGGTAGATTGATCTTCCATTTGGCCTGCAAGCTCCACTGCCTCGGTGATATACTCGCCTGCGCGAGCATAATCCCGTACAGTCCAGAGCCAACCCAAGTCCAACAGAACTTCCCATTCGATATGCTTATCCTGGGCCTCTCTAGCCACTTCAATCAGGAGTGTGTAATCGGCTCGCGCCCCTTCGAAGTCCCCCAACAGCTCATACGCCTTCGCTCTTGCCTTTAGCACGCTCAGGGGTTGGGGTACCGATAGGTGGTGGGCCGCTTGGATAGCTCGGGTAAAGTGTTCGACAGCAGCTCGGGGTGAATGGAGAGAGCTTGCCTTCTCTCCCGCCTGCCAAGCGTACGCCAGTGCCTTGTCCCACACCTGGCCCTCGTAGTAGTGGTAGGCCAGATCGCCATAAATCGCGCTGAGTGAGGCGGCATGAACACGCTCGATGGCGTCAGCAATCTCGCGGTGTAGCATCTTTCTTTCCCGTGCCAGCAAGTTGTTGTACATCGCCTGCCTGGTGAGCGCATGTCGGAAGGCGAATATATCGGCGGACTCCTCCACGACGAGTTGCCCTCTGATAAGCTCTTTAATGGTTTGCAGCAGAGCGCCTTCATCCAGTCCTGTAAGTTCCAACAGGAGGTCGAAATCGAAGCGCCTGCCGGCCACTGCTGCTAGAGAGAGCACATGTTGCGCTTCCGAGGACAATTCCCTAGTACGACTCTGCACCGCTATTTGGGCGCTTCGTGGGATGCGCAGGTCGCTTATGGGCTTGAGGCTCCATCCGCCCTTCCCATACGAAATATCGCCAGACGTAACTAGCGACTTGAGCACTTCTTCCAAAAAGAAAGGATTGCCCTCAGTCAAGGCATATGTCGGAGTGAGGAAATCAGGATGTACCGCCTGGCGCAGATCAAAAATAGCCTGAAGCATCGCACCTACTTCATTACGGCTCAGGTGGGTCAGCAGTACCTCGGTAGCTAGTCGCTCTCTATTAAGAGTTGCTATGAAGTTATCCAGGATATGAGAGGTCTGGTCGTTTCTGTAGGTAATCAAGAGGAGTATAGGGGCGGTTGGAACCTGGCGAGCAAGCCCGAGCAAGAAACTCCAGACTGGCTTCGTCACTCCAATGAACATCTTCTATTGTGAGCATTACAGGCCGGCTTGAGGCTAGCCGTGTGAACACATGGCTAATAGCCATGTGTAGCCGCCGCTTCTCCATCTCTGGGTCGAGCGGGACACTCGGTGTTAGACCTGAGACTAGCGTTGCAAGCTTCCGGCGATAACTTGACTAATTCAGGTCCGGATGTGCCGAGGTGTCCGGAAAGCTCGTCCCGTGAACAGGAGGCGAAGAACGCTCGTAGCATATCTAGCACGGGCGCATAAGGGAGTGCGCGGTCTGTTTCAAAACACCGCCCTTGGAGGGCGAGCGGAGCAGCCGGTTTGATCTCGCTCTGCGCACCCGATACATGTGATGTCTTCCGCAGGGATTGCAGGAAGCGTGCTCGCAGCTCCGCTCCCACGCGAGATTTACCGATACCTGCCTCGCCTGCTATTAATATCACTTGCCCACGACCCTGCTCCACTTCATCAATCAGAGAGACAAGGTGGTCAAGAGTGGTTTCTCGCCCGATCAGCACCGGGCAAACGATCGATTGTGCTGGAAGTGCGCCCATCAGGCGTGTAAGCCTATCACCTTAGAGAGCGTAATATGTCAGCTGAACTAATCCAACGATCTTGCATGTATCCATGCGCAAACGAGTTATCGGAAAGAGTTTAACATAGTGGAACTACTAGGTCCAGAATGTTTGAGGGATGCGGCATAGAGAATTGGGGCGTGGATTGAGAAGAGTAATGAATTTTCAGGTGCAGGAGCATTAGCAAGACACGAGTGTAAAAAGGAAGAGTATTGGGACCGCATTCACGCAGTGTCATAAACGACCGAGCCTGTTGAAAAACTCCACAACTTTGGCAATTCGGGCGCTTTGCGCTCTCCATGCAAACGGTTCCAAGCGTCAATGCTGCGTTCTCAAACTCTGGAGAAGGCTCGATTTTGGCCTCTGCGCTGGCAGCGCAGAGGTCTTCAACAGGCTCGAAGGGTTTTGGCACCCTGTTTCTGAGTCACATCAAGGACCCATTCTGGCACTCAAGCTTGGAAGCTTCATTCGGCCTATCCCCGCTGGTCGGCGGTCACCGAGGAGCAATTCGGCTGGTTGCCTCCCGGTCTGCAAATGCCGTAGTGGTCAACTAAGTGGTCAAATCCAATCAAAAAGCCCGGACGCCAGAACATCCGAGC
>CAWEQU010000013.1:0-25473 GCA_963811305.1 uncultured Chloroflexia bacterium | reverse complement strand
ATGGCACTCCTCTACGCCCGCGAGTTCTACGGGAGGCGGCAGGAAAGCTACGCTCTGTGGGTGGTGCCCCGCGACGCTATCCTTGAGATAACCGACCAGGACATCCTCCACCCGCCCGCCGTAGACCGTTCCTACCGCAGCGTTGCTGGCTACTCCGTACGCGACACTCTGCGCCAGGTGCGCGGCTCGGTAACGGCAGGTGTAGGCAGCCCGCAGCCAGACTGACGGACGATAGACGATAGACGATAGACGATAGACGATAGACGATAGACGATAGACGATAGACGATGGACGATGGACGATGGACGATAAATCCCTAAAAATCTTGGCGGTTCCTTGGCGCTCTTGGCGTCTTGGCGGTTAAATCATTACGTTTCACGCATCATGATCGAAACTCTCACAACCGAACCTCTCAACACCTTACTCCTCTCCCTCGCGGACGACGAGTTTATCCTGGGCTACCGCAACTCCGAGTGGACCGGCATCGCGCCGATGCTTGAGGAAGACGTGGCTTTCTCCTCGATGGCGCAGGACGAGATTGGGCACGCCCGCCTCATGTACGAGATGCTGGCCGAGCGCACCGGAGTCCCCGCCGACAAGATTGCCTACGCTCGCCAGCCTCACGAGTTCCTGCACTGCCAGATGATGGAGCGCCGCAAGCTAGACTGGGCGCACGCCCTCGCCCGCCAGTTCCTCTACGACACTGCCGACCACGTTCGCCTCGACGCACTCTCCCGCTGCCAGTACGAACCCCTGGCGAACGCCACGCAGAAGATCATCCGCGAAGAGAAGTACCACCTTATGCACGGCGACATGTGGCTCAACCGCCTGGCAACCTGGAGCGAGGAGTCGAAGGGAAGATTGGAAGCTGCCCTGACCGCCCTATGGCCCGACGCGCTAGGCATCTTCGAGGAGCTACCGGGCGAAGCCCAACTCCTCGAAGAAGGCATCCTGCCCTCCTCGATGGCCTCCCTCCAAGCCGCGTGGCTTGAGCAGGTAGCCCCCTACTTCTACAACCTCGACCTCCCCTTCCCCGCCAGGAAGGACGAACGCACCGGCCTCTACGTCCCCACCGTGCAGCCGTATACGGTGGCAGGCAAGGCACGCATACCGAGGAGTTTACCACCCTGTGGGAGGAGATGACCTCTGTATATAGGTTAGAGCCGGAGGCGGTTTGGTAGGGGTAGTGGTGTATGGGAGGAAGGTAAAGAAATGGAGAATGGAATGAAAGCGAAAGTCACTGAGCAAGGCGTCCTAATCCCTAAGCTCATGCTTGAAGGTATTGAAGAGGTAGAGATACGTAAGGAGGAATAGGCTTCATCCTAGTGGTGCCTGTGCCTGCACATGATCCTGTGTTCAACATAGGCAAGCACCCGATTGAGGATGAGATAACCGATGCGTCTGTAAATCACGATTATTACATTTACGATAGTGTGTAAGCTATGGCAAGAGCACGCTGGAGCTTGGGGATAGCACTTGCCTCCGTCGCCGCATTTGTATTAGCAATTTGGATAGGCAATGTACTTCGCGAGCAAAGCATTAGTGACCCATACAGCTATGATTATGTCGCAGTCTTCACGCTATACTTTGCATGTTTTGTTGGGCTTGCTGGACCTGCATTCAGTTTGGCTCTTGGGTTCAGCGCCATTGCGCAAGATCGTCATTACAGGCAGCTTGTCGTGATAGCAATTGCTGGTATTCTAGTTAGTCTGGCACTACTAATAGTAACTTGCCAACGTATGCTTAGTACCTTGCCAGGATATGGTGATTAGATTACGAGAACTCGATGGAGAAGGTCATACATCCCAGAGCAGATACATTCTGCTGAAAGTCATAAAGAGTACATGAACATGAAAACCGTACAGCAAATAACCGAACAGCAGATCCGCGACGCCCTCCTGGACGTGATGGACCCGGAGATACCCAACCTCTCCATCGTGGACCTGGGCGTGGTCCGCAACATTGACGTGCGCGACGACGCTATAGAGGTAGAGCTTATGCCCACTTTCGTAGGTTGCCCCGCCCTTGAAGTGATGAAAGAGGGCGTGCGCGAGCGACTGGGCTTATTAGCTCCAGATCGCGCTATTAACGTCAAAGTGACGCTGGACGAGCCGTGGACGACAGAGCGCATAACGGAGCGAGGCCGCCAGGTGCTGAAAAGCTCAGGCTTCGCTCCCCCACCCCCCAGGCGAGAGATGCCAGCCCGCGCCAACCTGATCCAGTTGATGCCCGTCGCCGAGTGCCCTTACTGCAACTCGCGCAACACCGTCATGGACAACGCTTTCGGCCCCACCCTCTGCCGCGCCATCTACTACTGCCGCAACTGCCGCCAACCCTTCGAGCAATTCAAACAAGTCTAAAGTCCAAAGTTCAAAGTTCAAGGTTCAAGGTCTAGTTGTTTACTTTGAACTTTGAACTTTGGAACTCGTCTATGGGCGGATAACGAGGGACATTCCGTCGAAATAACCCCAGCGGCGGATGAACGATCCCCAATCAGTATAGTAATAGCCGCCGTCGCTTACATCCATAGAATAAACGCCGTCGCCGTCGTAGCCGTACACTACGATGGCATGTTCGCCGGGAACCAGCTTGAAGGTATTTCCTTTATATTTATCCCAATAGGCAGGCCGGTAAGCGGTTCGATCAGTAGTTATCCACGTCACTACCGGGTAGCCGACCTCAAGATTGGCCTTCAATCTCTCCACATTGGTCCCGTAGAATACAGTCGCCCTATACCCTCGCTGTTCGAGCACAGGCACCAACGGCTCTGCGTAGATGCCATAGTCGTAAATGCCGCCGTGCGGGCCGTAGATGTCACCCCGGAAGCCCTCATGCGGATTGGGCGACTGGGGGATTTCGCTGATGAAATCGTTTTGAGATACGAGATTGCCCCAATAGAGGGTAACTGCCGCCGCCGCAGCGTATTCGCAGCTCAGGTTGTACCATTGCGCCACCGAGGGCACACCCTCGATTATCACCGCGTCATGTTGCGCCTGTGATGAGGTCGGCCTGAGCAAAAGCGCCGATAGCAACACGGGGAGAATAAGGAGCAGATGCCTTCTCCTGGTACTCATTTCCCTCTTGTGAACTGCCTCCGTAGACGCCCACATGGCAACACCTCCTGTAACTCCATAATACCACGTAGAAACCTGCCGCGCGAAGATTATGACAAGTTAAACGCAGAGAGTTGTGCCAGTCGGAAGACGATAGACGATAGACGATAAATAAAACACAGAGACGCAGAGGGCACAAAGGTAACACAGAGATTATTATTGGTTACTATAGCCCTTTAATAATCTCTGTGCGTCCTCTGCGTCTTTGCGTCTCTGTGTTTTATCAGTCGTCCGTCGTCAACGACGCTTGACGCAGCGTTACGGTCTTCTTATAATTAGGGTGCGCCCGGCGGGGCACTTTACGCTTGCATTGAGGTACTATTCCAGAATGGCGGACTTCCTAACCTCTCCATACTTTCTCCTCTTCGCTCGTTTGTGCGTAGGAGGGGTCTTCCTGGCCTCGGCTGTCACCAAGATGATGGACAGGGAGGGCACGGCAGTAAGCATGAGCCGTTACCCATTCCTACCCTCAGGCTTCGGCAGGTTCATCGCATACACCTTCCCATACCTGGAACTGGCCGTAGGCGCGATGCTCGTGCTTGGACTCTTCACGCGATACGCAGCTATCGCGTCAGTAGCAATGTACCTCCTTTTCACCGGCCTCATCACATACGACCTGACCAGGGGACAGAATGCCTCATGTCACTGCTTCGGGCGACTCTCCTCCGAGAAACTGACGCCTGTAGCCGTGGTACGAAACCTTATGCTGCTGGCTATGTCGGTGCTCGTATTCCTCAGCTTCGATGGTTGGGTAGCGCTTGACATGGCCCTCGATAGCTCATTACCAGGCCTGGGGCTTATAGCGCGTGATGTTCCTTTCCCCTCAGGAGGGAGCGCCGTGCCCGTCATCATGCTAGCCCTGGCAACCATAGTAGCAATAGTGTTGGGCGGCCAGGCCGTCGCCACAGTACGCAAGACCCTCCAGGGCCTCAGTTTGCGGTAGGCAGTAGGCAGTAGGCAGTAGGCAGTAGGCAGTAGGCAGTAGGCAGTAGGCAGTAGGCAGTAGGCAGTAGGCAGTAGGCAGTAGGCAGAAGCAATAATTTCACGCATCACGTTTCACGTTTCACTCTATCGTCTATCGTCCATCGTCCATCGTCCATCGTCAAAGGATCGCAAATGGCAAATACAATCACCGAGCACGTAGAGGAAGCACACCCGCACAGGGCGCTCAGGGCATGGGTGCTAGGCTTTTCCTTCACCGCCGCGCTCATGGTGGCCGGGGGTCTGGTCCTGGCGGGTCTCATGCCCGGCATAGCTCGACCCTGGAGCGGTATGGCCTTCGTCATAGCGATGGGCCTTGCTATTGTCGTGGGGGCGTCTAAAACTTCCTCTGCCTGAGGCCTCAATATGATCTGCGTGATCTTGCCCCTCGGGAAGGAGGCAAAGGACACAGCGAACTGGGTGGTGCGCGTTATCATGTACACCGCCGGTTCCATCGTGGGCGCTACCGCGCTGGCATTGGTGCTCGGCTTTATTGGCCAGGGGCTGCACGCCCTTCTTCCCGGCATTGGAGTTGAGTGGGCTGTTGGCGTGCTGGGCGTAGCTTCTCTTTTATACGCCCTCCATGAGATCAACTTCATAAGGCTGCCCAACCCTCAACTCGGCTGGCTCGTCCCGAAGGTCTGGCAGAAGCATAGCTACCTGCTGGGCCACACCCTCTACGGTATCGTCCTGGGGATGGGCATTTGGACCTTCATCCCCTTCACGGGCTTTTACATACTCATGGCGTGGGAGCTTGTGGCGGGTGCCGTCTCGCTCAAGGCCGCCGTGCTCCTCGGTATGCTCTACGGCGCTTTCCGGGGCCTGCCTGCCATCCTCGGCGGCATCTCGATGCTGCGCGGAGTCTACCCCATGCCTGTAAGCAACTGGCTCCTCGCTCGCCTCGGCTGGTGGCACGCAGCCAACGGCCTGGTCCTCCTCTTCACAGCCTCGTTCCTCCTCGGCTCCCTCTTCATATGATCTCTTCAAGTATAAAATGAGGTTTCTGCTCAGCAGAAACCTCATTTTATACTTAAAGGATTTTGCGCCTCTAGCGCTCCATAACCACGTAGGGCAACTCCACGGGTTCAGGACTCAATATCGCCGTTGCTACGGGGACGGGAGTGGTCGTAGGCACGCCGGAGGTAGGGGTTGCTGCAACGCTGGTAGCCACACTGGTGGGTGAGACCGGGATGGGCGTTGCAACGCCGTGCTTCTGGTCATACCGGAATTTGCCTAACTGGGAGAGAAGCACTTCATACTGTGTGCCCGCAAGCTCAGGGTGTATCTCAAACACGGCCCGCTCGAAGTACTGCACGCGATAGGTCTTGCCGTCGAGGTCATTCTTCTCCATGAACTCGTCTGAGATCGGGTAGCCCTGCTGAGGCAACCCACCATGAGACTTCCAGTAGTCCAGGAACTTACCTCCCAGTCGCTTGCCGGTCTCAGGGAATAGTACCGAGCCTGCACTCGTGTTCGGTTCCTGGTTGGCCGCGCCCTGCGGGTACTTCTGCTGGTAGAGGAAGTTACCCAATAGCGAGAGGAGCACGTCGAAGGGCTGCTTATTGTCAGGGTGCATCTCGAATACGGCGCGCTCGAAGTACTGGACGGTGTACGTCTTACCATCCGTATCGCTTACCTCCTGCATCTCTGCTGATATGGGGTAGCCTTGCTGGGGCAGCCCGCCGTTCTGGTCCCAGTATTGCAGGAAGCGACCCGTAACCGTCTGTCCCGTCTCAGGGAAGGTGCGCGACGCACCCTGCGCGTGGCTGAACATCGAGGGCAGGACCGCCAACCCCAGCACAGCCGCTATCCCAAGCGATGGCCACCACAAGACCTTGTGCTTACTCATTCTCGTGCCTCCTCTATATGAGCTTAAAGACTGGGGACATTATACTCCCAGGCTTTAAACAAATAGTACGGAGGCTGGATACACGCTCAATATTTCCACTCCCAGATGTCCGTAGTAGCACCATCAGAAGTCCCGCCGCCGAAGATAAGGACGCGTCCGGTTGTCGGGTCATTGGCGGTGGCCTGGCTGCTACGGGCCTTTGGGCCATCGGCGCTCTGCGCCTTCGTCCAGGCATTGCTTGCCAGGTCGTAGCTCCACACCTCCGCGCTCGCGCCGTTAGACGTGCTTCCGCCGAAGAGGAATATCTTCTTGCCCATAGGGTCATAAGCCAGAGAAGGATTGCTGCGTGGAGAGGGCTTATTTCCAGTAGGCGTCAGCTCTTTCCAGCTGTTGCTCTTCAGATCGAACGCCCACATATCCCCCTGGGGGCAAGGCCCAAAAGGTGACGAGCAGCCGCCGAACATAATCACCCTGTCAGCCGCAGCATCATAAGCCATCTCGTGCAGGCAGCGCTTGAGCGGCTTTGGCCCACTCGCGGGAGTGAGGTTCACCCACTTGTTTGTCGTCAGGTCGAACGCCCAGGTATCATCGAAGCGCCCCTGATCGGAGAAGCCGTGCGAGATAAAGACGCGTCCTTTGCCGTCCAGCGCCGCCGACTGCCCATAGCGCGTTCGCGGCACGTCGGCACCGTTGCTGCTTGGCATCAACTGCTTCCACGTCTCTTTGTCGAGATCGAAAGTCCACACGTCGTTGAAGAAGCCCGCACCTTCTCCCATCACGACTACCATCCGGCGGTTTGCTCCGTCGTATACGGCCCCGTGCCCGAAGCGTGCGGCTGGGCCTTGCCCTTTCACCTCTCTCCACATCCGGGTTGTGAGGTCGAACACCCACGTATCTCCGAACGTGCCACTACCCCGCCCGCCGAAGATGACCAGGTTCTTCCGTACAGGGTCAACAATGGCAGTATGGTCGGTCCGCGCTTTGGGGCCGCTGTTGGCAGCTGCTATCTGCGACCAACCTGCTTTCGCAGGCACAGTGGTTGGAGTCGGAACGGGAGGCCCACCGCCCGACGTATACTTTGCTCGATAGCGGAACGTGCCTAGCTGGGAGAGGAGCACTTCATATTGAGTGCCAACGTTCTCAGGGTGTATCTCAAACACGGCACGCTCAAAGTATTGCACGCGATAGGTCTTGCCGTCCAGGGCATTCTTCTCCATGAACTCGTCCGAGATCGGTAGACCCTGCTGGGCCAGTCCCCCGTTGGTGTTCCAGTAATCGAGGAACTTACCGCCAAGTCGCTTCCCTGTCTCCTTGAATGCCACCGAGCCTGCGCCGATATTAGGCTGCTGGTTGGACGCGCCATTCGGGTATTTCTGCTTGTACAGGAAATTGCCGAGGAGGGAGAGTAGCACGTCGTAGGGCTGCTTGTTCCCAGTGTGCATCTCGAACACGGCCCGCTCGAAGTATTGGACGGTGTATGTCTTCCCATCGGTATCGCTTTTCTCCTGCATCTCCTCGGAGATGGGGTAGCCCTGCTGAGGTAGGCCACCATTCTGCTCCCAGTATTGCAGAAATCGACCTTTGACGGTCTTACCCGTCTCTGGAAACAGACGAGATGCACCCTGTGCGTGGCTCAATATCGATGGGAACAATCCCATCTCTAGCACAATCACCATCAATATCGAGAACCACGCGACATTTTTCCTGACCATTCTTCTTCTCCTGGATAACATCTTGGTTATGTGTAAGCATTATATCCGCCAAGTCTTACACAGATATTACGAGCGTTGCGAACTCGTTTCATGCCAGAGGCTAGCCATCCTCCCGTAGGGGCAGGTCCCCGTGCCTGCCCTCGCCCTGACAACAGGTGCTGCTCGTCCCAGGGCAGGCACGGGGACCTGCCCCTACCCACATATTTTGCCGAGAATGAATAGACCCTGCCTACCGCACTCCTCTTTGTTGTCCGCCAACAGGCGCTGTGGTATAATGCGCGCCAAGTAATAACCCTTCGTAAGGGCGGATTTCAGCCCTGCCCAACATCAATCAAAGGAGAGGCTTGCCATGCTAGAGACGGTTGAACAGCGCAACGCCCTCCTCACCACTATCGAGAAGATGCGCGACTCTACGGTGCTGGCGTACATCCTCCACGACAACGCCATGGTCGCTGACGACGCCCTCCCCCAGCTTTACGACAAGCTCCAGTCCGTAGGCAAGAAAGACCGCATAGACCTTCTCCTCAATGCCCGCAACGGCATTATCGAGGTAAGCTGGCGAGTGCTGAACCTGTTGCGTGAGTACTGCGACCACCTTGGCGTGATTGTGGGCAGTCGCGTGCAAGGTGCAGCCTCGCTCATCGCGCTCGGAGCCGACGAGATAATCATGGGGCCACTCTCCGAGCTAGGTGGCATGGAGCCTGTACGCCGCCACCCCCTCCTCCCACACGACGAGTCGGGCCAGCCCATCCCCCTCTCCTATAGCGAGCTAAAAGGGCTGCTCGAATTCCTGTCTGAACAGAGCGGCGACACGGAGTTGGTGACCGAGGACGAAGGACGAAAGACGAAAGACGAAGATACTCAGGCAAATCCCCAATCCCCAATCCAAAATCCAAAATCCGAAATCGTCCGTGTTCTCCTCCATCACGTCCACCCCCTGGTCATCGCGCATCTGAAGCAGGCCGATACATTGAGTCGTGAGGTAACGCGAAAGGCTTTGAGCCTCCATATGCACCCCGAGAACCCTGAGAAGGTAGAGCGCCTGGTGGACCTCTTCAACGGGGGCTTCCACTCTCCCGTCTACACGCCGAGTCGCGCCGAGCTTCTAAGCGCGGGGCTACCCCTCACCGACCCCGACAAGGAACTGTGGGCAGCTATCTGGGGCCTGGTGCAGCTTTACCAGGCAACAGTCTACAACGACCGCCCTGAGAATACCGCCCCTGGCGCATTCTACAGGTACGTCTGCCTCATGGAGACTGTAGGCCGACTCACCGGTCTGCGCCAGAGTTTCACCCAGGTAGAGGGGCAGGAGCGAGTATTGCAAATCCGCTGGGACACCGCGATAAGAAGCTCAGGTCCAGGGCCGTCCTACGGTCCGGGCGGAAGGTCGAACAATTGAAAAGGAAAAAGGAAAAAGGATAAAGGATAAGATGTCTATTTATAATTTATCCTTTATCCCTTATCCTTTTTCCTTTCGGGGGGTAAGTGCAGGATAGCCGCATACAATCTATAGGCGAAGACCTGATCCGGGTGCTTGAGATGAAGAACCAGGCACGGGAGCGCGCACTCACCAACAGCCGCACTACGATACGGCACTGCGCCCACTCTATACGCGCCTCACACCGGCGCGAGCTGGGTGCGGCACGTGACCTCCTCAAGCAAGCTGGCGAGCTGGTGGCGATTACACGGCAGGAGATACTCTCCACGCACCCCGACATTTACTGGGCGGGGTACGTCCAGGACGCGCAAAAGGAGTATGCCGAGGCCAGTATCGTCTACTCGGTCATAGCGGACGAGCCTCTACCCGATGCGGTGGCTCTACAGGTGGAGCCTGCGGCCTATCTGAACGGCCTGGGTGAGGCGGCAGGTGAGATGCGGCGCTATGTGCTGGACCGCATCCGGCACGGCGAAGTCGAGCGATGTGAGCAGGCTTTGGGCATCATGGAGGAGATATATTCACTACTCGTCACCGTGGACTTTCCCGACGCCATCACCGATGGCCTGCGCCGCACTACCGACATGGTGCGGGGCGTCCTTGAGCGCACCAGGGGGGATGTGACCTTCGCCATCCAGCAGCGCCAACTGACGGAAGCTTTGACCCTTGCGAGGTCGGTTGACGGAAATGTGAAACGTGATGCGTGAGGAAAAACGGGTTATCCGTGCCAGCGAGATAGGGGAATATGGATACTGCTCGCGGGCGTGGTGGTACAGGCACGTTGTAAAGCTTCCCGCGCCTGGCAGCGCCGAGCAAAGCGGCAGACTCGCAGCCGGTAGGGAGGCACATGCGCGACATGGCCGCTCCGTGGCGCTATCCGGCACGCTACGGGTAGTGGGAATAGGGCTGTTGCTATGCGGCCTGGCAATCCTGTCAATTATTTTGCTGCTGAACATAGCCAGGTAATCAACTTAATTGGGTATAGCGGCGCTATGCCCCTACAACTATCACCAGCGTCACCAAAATCCAAAATCCAAAATCCAAAATTGAAAAGGGGGGTAGATAGATGGGTAGAATAGCTTTTGTTACCGATAGCACGGCTGCGGTGCCTGAGGGCCAGAAGAAGGAGCATGACATCACGGTGGTGCCCCTTCAGGTGATATTCGGCACCGAGTCGTTCCGAGATGGGGTGGACCTCACCCAAAAACAATTCTTTGACCGCCTCAAGGCCTCCAAGAGCCTCCCCACCACCTCCCAACCTTCGGTAGCCGACTTCGAGCAGGCTTACAAGAAGCTCCTTGACGACCCTGATGTGGACAGCATCATCTCTATACACCTCTCCTCAAGGCTCCCAAGCGGCACGTATAGCTCCGCTACCCAGGCCGCTGAGCGTCTGAGCGCGGGCACCCAGAAGAAGATCACCGTCATAGACAGCCACAGCGCCTACATGGGCGAGGGTGTGATGGTGATAAACGCCTCGCGTGCGTCAAGAGAGGGCAAGAGTCACGATGACGTCGTAAAGATGGTTGAAGATATGAGGCCGAAGGTGCGGGTGCTGCTCCTGGTTGATACCCTGGAGTATCTGCAAAAGGGTGGGCGCATAGGTGGCGCGCAGGCCTTCCTGGGCGGATTGCTCAACATCAAGCCTATTTTGCAGGTGAAAGAAGGCCGCGTCGAGCCGCTTGAGAGGGTGAGGTCGCGCCGCAAAGCGATGGAGCGCCTGGTGGAGATAGCCGCCGAAGAGACCAAAGGCAAGCGCTGCCAGGTAGCCATCGGCCACGCGGAAGCCCCCGAAGACGCCGAGACTTTGAGCAAGATAATCCGCGAGAAGATGGATGTGGCCGAGGAGTTCAACAGCGAGCTAGGCCCCGTCATCTCCACCCATACAGGTCCGGGTGTGCTCGGCTTCGTCTACTATCCACTCGATTGATGTGGTGATGTGCAACTAATCTTCAAATAAAGCATCAAAAAGAAGTTGCGGCGCAGCCGCAACTTCTTTTTGATGCTTTATTTACCTAAAGCTTGGTCTTGCGTTCGGTTTCGTTCACGATAGTGCCGGTGGTGCGGTTCGTGCCCAGCATCAGCTCGGCTATCTTGGTGACGAGCAGACCTATCAGTAGATAGACCACTATCGCTACAAGTACCTCGGGAGCGAAGCGTCCGCCGCCCTCTACAGGTGGATTTGCCCCAAAGAGGCCGTCAAAGGGAGCAGTCATCCATCCTGTGAGGCCGTAGATAAGGTTGGCGAAGCCTGCCCTGGGGTCGGCACCTCCCAGTAACAGCGCAAAGCGTATAGCCAGCAATACGGCCATCACGCCGACGATGAACCAGATGAGCTTATTCACCCAGCCGACGGTGGCGGCTTTCTCGGCTGCGGGGTCTATCACTCGCTCGGCGTAGTTGTGGGCTACCACTTGGTCGCTTGGGGTAGTGGTAGCTGATGTTGTCTGCACGGTAGATGCCTGGCCCACAGCCGGAGCTACAGGCGCACCCGTAGTAGTGCCCGTGCTTGTGCTCGTCTGGCTGACTGTGGTCTTCTCAGGCTCTCCCGCCACGACCGTTTCCTCGCTACGCACGACCTGGCGCGTATTATCGTCCATTCTTGTACCTCCCTTATTCTCTTTATGAATACGGCGCGGCAGTTGTACACCGCACCCTTTGGTGACCTTTCATCATCGAGTCGCCATGCCATCTTAAGTTTGCCGCGGCCCTCAATTAAGTTAACGCCCCCGCCAGCTACTTCGTTATGATTGGGGCCGTTCACGCGTGAAACGTGAAACGTGAAACGTGATGCATGAGGATAATAAGATCAATAAATCCTTCGTGGTCTTTGTGTCTTTGTGTTCTTTGTGATTAATCTATCACGCATCACGTTTCACGTTTCCCTCTATCGTCTATCGTCCCTGATGGACTCTACCTTGCTATATGTGAGGTATTCACGGAGGGTCTTGTGAGCAGTAGCGTTAGCATGAGCCAAAATAAGCAAGGGCAGTGGGCGAAGGAATTCGATGACCTTGCGGAAGCCTTCAGCGGGGCGTTCCTCTTCGGCACGCCGCTTCTTTTCACCATGGAGATGTGGTGGATAGGCACATACTCGGAGCTTTGGCGTCTCCTGGTATTCCTGGGCCTGGCTTTGCTGGTTAATACAGTGCTCGCCTATATGGCGGGCTTCAAGCAGGAGAATACCTTCTTCGCCGCGATTATGCAGGCTATCGAGGCGGTGGCGGTTGGGGCGATTGCCTCTACAATCGTGCTGCTGGTGCTGAATCGCATCACTTTGGACGAGCCGCTCGACAGCATCCTGGGTAAGATAGTCATCCAGACCATACCCCTGAGCATAGGCGCTTCCGCCGCCAACGCTCTGCTCAACAGGGGCGGAGGTGGGCAGCAAGGTAATAATGGTGGTGGTAATGGTAGTAATGGCGGCGCGCAAGGCGGGCAAAGTAACAGCCGCAAAATGGGGCGCTTCCAAGCCATCTTGCTTACGCTTGGCGCGGGGGTAAGTGGCGGCATCCTCATAGGGTTCAGCATAGCTCCCACCGAGGAAGTGCCAACGCTCGCCAATGAGCTGGATTACTTCCACGAACTGGCCCTTATAGCATTGACCCTGGCGATTACTTATCTGATCGTCTTTGAGAGCGGCTTCAGCCCCAATTCAGGAAGTGGAGAGGACGAACAAGAGCATTGGCCCTTCCGCAACCCCATCACCGAGACCGTGCTCGGCTACATCATAGCCCTGCTCGTCGCATTTGTTGCGCTCTACCTCTTCTCCCAGATAAAGGCTGGCGATCCATTCCCCGATATTGTCTCTAAGGTGCTGGTGCTGGGGACGCCTACGGCCATAGGTGGGGCGGCAGGAAGGGCATTGATAGGGATTAGGAGTTAGGGATTGGGTAATGAGCGAAGGGAAATGATATGAGTAAGAAGGATGACGATAAAGATAAGGCGGAGGGCAAACAAGGCAAGGAGCGTACCGCTGCCGAGTGGGTGACGTTCAGTGTGAGCGTGCTGATACTGCTGGCACTCGTTGGATTGGTCATATTCCAGGCCCTTACTAGAGGCAACAAGCCGTCAACGATCAAAGTCGAGCCGATGCTGCAAGAGGTGCGGCAGTCGGAGGGTGCCTTTTACCTCCCTATCACCATCACAAATGACGGAGATGCAGCAGTAGGCGACGTAGAGATACAGATGTCCCTGGAGTCTGAGGGGAGCGAGCCGGAGACCATCGCTTTCACGGTGCAGTTCCTCGCAGGCGGCGAGTCCCAGGAGGAGACGGTAGTGTTCAGCGCAGACCCTTCGCAGGGGGAGTTGAGCCATGTGGTGGGGTTTCACGTGCCGTGAGGCGTGGAGTAACCCGGCTATAAAGATGCGCCCAAGTAAACCGCATGAAGTGTGGCACTCTATTCGCTGGATATATTAACCCTCTAACGCTCCAACCGTGTATAATGAACCTTAAAAGGCGTATATGAACCTGTTCAGCAAGGAGCAAGGATCATGGTTGATACAATCTCCAAACCCACGAAGCAAGCAGGCACGAGCAGCACCAATGGTCGCGCCAGGTATCGCAACGGCGTAGGGCGTAAGCTGCGCTCAACCCAACTCACCCAGGAGCAGCAAAAAGCCGCCGCTGAGCGCTGCCGGTGGGAAGAGAACACGGTAGCAGGCTCCCTCACGAGGCTGCCGGAGCGGTATGCGCCCGAAGATTACACGACTATCTCCGGCGTGCCTATACAGCGCGTCTACACCCCAGCCGACCTGCCCGGCTTCGATTACATGGAGGACCTCGGCCTCCCAGGCGAGTACCCCTACACGCGGGGTGTCCACCCCACTATGTACCGCTCGCGCTACTGGACCATGCGCATGTTCGCGGGCTTCGGCTCGGTTGAGGAGACTAACGCCCGCTTCCGCTACCTTCTCGACCACGGCCAGACCGGCCTCTCTACCGCCTTCGACTTCCCAACCCTCTACGGCATCGACGCGGACGACCCGCTCGCTTATGGCGAGTACGGCAAGGTGGGAGTGGGGGTCTCCTCGCTGCCAGGACATGGACAAGCTCTTCGAGGGGATACCGATTGACCAGGTGACGACCTCCATGACCATCAACGGCCCCGCCGCCGTGGTATGGGCTTTCTATATCGCCTCTGCCGAGCAGCGCGGCATACCTCGTAGCGCGCTGGGCGGCACCACTCAGAACGACATCCTGAAGGAATACATCGCTCAGAACACCTTCATCTACCCGCCTGAGCCTTCGATGCGCCTCGTGGTAGACACCATAGAGTATGCCGCGAAAGAGATGCCCAAGTGGAACCCTGTCTCCATCTCCGGCTACCATATACGCGAGGCAGGCTCCACCGCCGCGCAGGAGTTGGCCTTCACCCTGGCCGACGGGCTTACATATGTGCAGTGGTGCGTAGACCGGGGCATGGACGTGGACGATTTCGCCCAGCGCCTCTCCTTCTTCTTCAACGCTCACAACGACTTCTTCGAGGAGATAGCCAAGTATCGCGCCGCGCGCCGCATCTGGGCGCGTGAGCTTAAGGAGCGATTTGGAGCCAAGAAGGAGCGGTCGCTATGGATGCGCTTCCACACGCAGACGGCGGGCGCGTCCCTCACCGCACAGCAGCCGGAGATCAATATCGTCCGCACCACTATCCAGGCGCTGGCAGGTGTGCTCGGCGGCACCCAGTCGCTACATACCAACTCGATGGACGAGGCGCTGGCTCTCCCCTCCGACAAGGCGGTGCGCATAGCTCTGCGGACGCAGCAGATCATCGCTGAGGAGTCGGGCGTGACCAACACGGCAGACCCGTTGGGCGGCTCTTACTTCGTGGAAGCTCTCACTAACGAGATGGAGCGCCAGGCTTACGAGTACTTCGACCGCATCGAGGAATACGGCGGTGTCATCCCCGCGATAAAAGCCCACTTCTTCCAGGGAGAGATAGCCCGCGCCTCATACTGGTATCAGAATGAGGTGGACGAGGGGCGCAAGACGATGGTGGGCGTCAACAAGCATATCACCGACGAGCCGCTTGAGATACCCATCCTCCAGATAGACCCTAAGGGTGAAGAGAAGCAGCGAGAGCGACTTGCTCGCCTCCGCGCCGAGCGCGATCCCCAGAGGTGGCAGGCAGCGCTCGACAACGTGCACCGCATCGCCCAGACCGATGAAAATATCATGCCCGCGCTCATCGAAGCGGCCCACGCCGACGCGACATTAGGAGAGATTACGGACGTGCTGAAGACAGTGTTTGGGGTGCAGGAGTTCAGTAATGTGGTGTAGAGTCAATTGTCAGGTATCGGGTGAGATGGATGACATGAAGACTAAGACCGAAGCTACAATTGAAGACCTGTACCACGTGCCGGGCAAGGCAGAACTTGTCAATGGGGAGATTGTGCTTATGCCTCCAACGGGTGGAGACCCTGGATATACGGGCGATGCGCTTGTGGTTAGTTTGTGGACCTATGTAAAGCAGAGAGGGGTTGGCACAGCCGTTGGGGACAACAAGGGATTTGTGGTTGATTTGCCTCACCGCAAACTGTTCAGTCCTGACGCCGCTTATCATCTAGGTGAGAGAAGTCCGAAGTACTACCAGGGCGCGCCTATCTTCGCAGTCGAAGTACGTAGCGAGAATGATTACGGACGTGCCGCCGAACGCGATATGGCTCAGAAGCGAACTGATTACTTCGCCGCCGGAACACAAGTGGTATGGGATGTTGACGTGCTGCGTGAAGGTGTGGTGAGAGTCTACCGCGCCTCCGACCCCAGCAGTCCTACCATCTACCGCCGAGGTGACATCGCAGAAGCCGAGCCTGCCGTGCCTGGATGGACAATGCCGGTAGATGACCTCTTTGCTTAAATTCTAGCCGGGGACAGTAGTCCGAAGCCTTTCAGGAGCTACAACATGAGACTGCCCACCGTCAAAGGCATCATCAAGCGGCGGATGCTGGTCAACTTTCGCGCCGACCCTGCTGTGGTGCAGCGTCACCTTCCACCATCATTCCGACCAAAGCTGCAAGAAGGGCGTGCTGTTGTGGGCATATGCCTCATACGCCTGGAACACATGCGCCCCAAGGGTCTGCCTGAGATAGTCGGTCTCAGTAGCGAGAATGCAGCCCATCGCATCGCCGTGCAGTGGGACGACCCTGAGGGTATCACCCGTGAGGGAGTGTTCATCCCCCGCCGCGATACAAACTCACCTGTGAACCTGGCCCTGGGCGGGAGACTCTTCCCAGGGGAGCACCATAAAGCGAAGTTCAAAGTTGAGGAGGCGGGTGACGAAATCAGCCTACGTATGAAGTCGTCGGACGGGTGTGTATCCGTAAAGGTAGAGGGCGTGGCTACAGAGAACCTGCCCGAAATCTTCTATATTCCCATCTTTAGAGGCAGCTTCCTCTTTCTTCGAGGCAGGCTCCCTTGGCTACTCACTTACAAGTGAAGCGGACCGCCTCGACGGTCTAACTCTAGAGACCGAAGGGTGGAAGGTCGAGCCACTCGCCGTGACCGAGGTGTACTCCAGTTACTTCTCGGATAAAGCAGCCTTCCCGGAGGGAAGCGTGGAATTCGACCACGCGTTGATTATGCGTGACATCAGCAGCGAATGGCATAACGCTTCCGACTTGCATGTGTGAGTAGTTGATATGTCATTGGCGAAAAGAGGAGCAATAGCAAATTTGCTATTGCTCCTCTTTTCGTGGTAAATAACCTGCATGAACGTAGATAGGTTCAAGTCACACGCAAGTGGTCGCTTGGTCGAAACGTGGTATGACGATAAGCCATGCCTGGCATTCGTGCCCCACCGCTTGCCTCCAGACTTGGAGATGGACAGAGGGCTGTTGCTCACGCTGTCGGAGGCTGACCGTGCCCTCGGCGAGCTTGCGGGGCTTGGTCGCAACCTGGCCAACCCCCAACTCCTTATCGGCCCTTTCATCAGACGCGAGGCTGTACTGTCCTCCAAGATAGAGGGCACACAGACGGGTGTCGCCGAGCTTTATGCTTATGAGGCAGGCCATCTATCTCTCCCAGGTATAGACACTATGCCCGCCCAAGAAGACGCACGCGAAGTGCTGAATTACGTCCGCGCCCTCCAATATGGCCTCAAAGGGATAGAGAGTACATCTATCAACCTTGAATTAATACGCAACCTACATAGACACCTGATGAGTGGCAGAGCTCGTGGAAAACGAATAAGGGCTGGAGAGTTCCGCACGGAACAGAACTGGATAGGTGGCGCGAGTATACGCTCGGCCAAGTTCGTACCACCACCTGTACCCCAAATGAAGGACGCGCTTGCGGACCTTGATGTACTTACAAGCCCCGCACGACTACCCACCCCTTATTCGCCTGGCGCTCACCCACTATCAATTTGAGGCTATTCACCCTTTTGAGGATGGCAATGGACGCACAGGACGTCTGCTGCTCTTGTTACTGCTCATGCGTTGGGACCTATTGTCCCAGCCTCTACTCTATTTGAGTGCGTTCTTTGAAAAGTACCGGGAGCGATACTTCGAGTTGCTGTTGGCTGTAAGCGAGGAAGGAAAGCTGGGCGACTGGGTGCTGTTTTTTCTAGAAGGCGTTACTTCTCAGGCTCAGGATGCCATCACCCGTGCAAAAAGGCTACAGGACTTACAGCTTGACTGGCACAAGAGGCTTACAGATAGGAAAGTTCTCTTCTACACTTATTCATTTGGCAGATAGTATTTTTGATCTGCCTTATATAACTATACCTGATGCACAGCGTCTCTTAGGTACAAGAAGTTACAAGACTGCCCAGAGAAATGTGGGTAAGCTGATTGAATGTGGCATTTTGCACCAGTTCGGAGAAAGGGATTACGGTAAGCTATTCGTCGCTCAGGAGATATTAGATATAGTTGAAATAGAATTCTAGGTACAACAATTGTCATTTTAGCGCTAAAATGACAATTGTTGTACCTAGAATTGTCACATATGACAATTGTCATAGAACTTATGTTCTCAAATACGCATACTTTGAGACTAGGGCGTAGGTGTAGCCATACTTCGCACATCGTTCGCTACACCCTCTAATATCCCAAACAGGTCACGTACCTCCGCCGGGATATTATCATCGATGCCTTGCGCAAGCGTTACACTCTTTGTCGCCCCATTCTGGGTTAGCGTAATCACGTATACGAAGCCGTCGGGAACAGGCGTGCCATAGCTGTCCTGGAGGGTAAAGAAGTGGGCAGCGTCCAGCTTTGACGTTATCTGCGCCAGCACCCCCACAGCCAGAGATGCTTCCCTGGCTGTGCCTCTCTCTGTAAAAGTAGCTTTACCCTGTTCGTCTATATCCAAAGTCTGGAGCACGCCCGCGATGCCACCCGATTTTCCGAAGGTCAGCTTCGAGTTCCACGAGTTTGTACCTGGAGTAGCTGTCGGGCTGTTGCGTGCTTCTATCTCCGTTCGCAGCGTCTCCAGGTCCGATATAAGATCGAGCAGGGGCTGGGGTGTGACACCTTGCCCGCCTATTTGCTCGACCGTTACCGTCTTGGTGAGGGTGTCCTGGGTCAGGCTGAGGGTGAGGATAAAGTCGTCGGACACCGTGCCTGTGCCATAGTGGTCCTGTAGGTTGAAGAATCCTGCCGCGTCCAGCTTTGACTTGAGTTGTGTCAGCCTTTCAGCCGTCAGCCGTATGGGGCCTGAGTTACTACTACCCTCTATCAGCCTGGCTTGCCCGGCGGGACCGACCAGCAGTGTTCGTTTGATACCCGCTATACCCCCTGTCACCTCATAGGTAATCTTGGCATCCCAGCCAGCGGGTGCGGTAGGCTTGGCGGTCGTGGTAACTACACTTGTCGCGGCTATAGTAGCTGCAACAGTCATAGTAGGTGGAGCAACGAGCGCAGTAGGCGTCGCAGGTATTAGAGTTGTAGGCGTCGCCGGAAGCTGGCTCCCCTGGTCACATGCCGCCAAACCAAGAATCGCCAGACCCAGTATCGCTCCCAAAAGTCCCTTTTTCATCCCTTGCCTCCTTGGTTCAAATATATCTGGTAGTAAGACTCTACAGTAGCTCCCTTTGTTCCATTCTTTGCCAACGTTGTTCCTCATCCGGGTTGACAGCCCTCAACCCTCCTGTATAATCACAATAGCGCAATGGCGCGCTACGATACCCGTGGTGAGGTCGAACAGCTAGCTACCAATCACCAGTTACCAACCACAACTCATCACCCGCGAACCTCGACGAGGAGACACAATATGAAGGCTGTCATCATGGCGGGCGGGGAAGGTTCCCGCCTGCGCCCACTTACGATACGCAGGCCCAAGCCTATGGTCCCTGTGGTGGACCGTCCCGCGATAGTCCACATCATCGAGCTGCTCAAAAAGCACGGGGTTACGGAAGTAGTCATCACCCTGCAATACCTTGCCGCAGTAATCCAGGAGTACCTGGGGGATGGCTCAGCCTATGGCGTTAAAATCCACTATACGGTCGAAGACAGCCCCCTCGGCACCGCAGGCTCCGTGCGGCTGGGGATAGAGTGGTTGGACGAAACCTTCATGGTGATCTCCGGCGACGCCCTCACCGATTTTGACCTGACCGCCGCAGTGCGCTTCCATAAGCAGAAGAAGGCGATGGCCTCCATCATACTCAAGCGGATGCCAAACCCCCTTGAGTATGGCGTGGTTATTATAGACGATAGCGGCCGAGTGCGCCAATTCCAGGAGAAGCCTAGTTGGGGGGAGGTCTTCTCCGATACCGTGAACACAGGTATCTATATCCTCGAGCCAAAGATATTCGAGTACTATGAGGCGGGGCAGGTGTTCGACTTCAGCAACAATCTTTTCCCCATCATGCTCGAAAAGAACGACCCCATGTATGGCTACGTGGCCGATGGCTACTGGTGCGACGTTGGCTCCATCCCCGACTACATGATAGCCTCCGCCGATTACTTGGAGGGGCAGACCAAGCTTGAGAGACTAGGCCAGGAGACCGAGCCTGGCTCCGGCATCTGGGTAGAGGAAGAGGTGGAAATTGCCCGCGACGCCAATATCACCGGCCCCGTCTTCCTGGGGAGGGGGGTCAAGATAAAGTCGGGCGCGGTCGTGCGTGGACCCTCTGTAATCCGCGACTCTTCGATAATAGATACCCGCGCCACGATTGACCGCGCCGTGATATGGCGCAACTGCTACATAGGCGAGCGAGCGGAGGTGCGAGGTGCTATCCTCCAGACGCAGGTGAACGTCAAGCCCCAGGCGATGATCTTTGAGGGCGCAGTGATAGGCGATGCCACCATCATAGGTAACGGCGCGGTTATCCACCCCAATGTCAAAATCTGGCCCTCCAAAGAGGTGGAGAGTGGCGCGACCGTTACCACCTCTATCATCTGGGGCGCGCAGGGGCGGCGCAACCTCTTTGGGCGTTGGGGGGTCACGGGTCTGGTCAATGTGGACCTCACGCCGGAGTTCGCGGCAAAAGTGGGCGCGGCATATGGAGGCTATCTTCCCAAGGGTAGCACCGTCACCGTCAACAGAGATAGCCATTACACCCCGCGCATGATCAAGCGTGCCATCATAGCGGGACTCCCCTCGGCTGGTGTGAACGTATTGGACCTTCGCAACGTGCCCATCCCGGTGGCCCGGTATTACACGCGAGCCATCAACGCGTCGGGCGGGGTCCACGTTCGCCTCTCTCCATTCGACGCGCGCGTGGTGGACATCAAGTTCTTCGACAAGCGTGGGCTGGACCTCGATAAGGCTACGGAGCGCAAGATCGAGGGTCTATTCTTCCGTGAAGACTTCCGGCGCGTCTACCTGGAGGACGTGGGGCGTATCGACTACGCCAACGACGTCGAGCAGATATACAGCCGAGATTACATGAAGCAACTTGATATGGAGGCTATACGCGATGCGGGCAACTACAGCAAGATAGCCGTGGACTACGCCAATTCATCCTCCAGCATGGTGCTGCCCACCCTTTTGGGCAAGTTGAACGCGGATGTGGTTGCTATCAACGCGGTGGTGCAAGAGGCCTCACTCTATCAAACCCTGGAGCAGTTCGAGCAAGCGATGGACCGCCTGGGGGGCATCACCCGCACGCTCAAGGCCGCCTTTGGGGTGAAACTCGACACTGGAGGCGAGCGCATCTACTTTGTGGACGAGGGTGGTAAGACTGTGCATAGCTTCGCTGCTCTGGCTGCTATGGCTGACCTGGTGATGGCCCAACACGCCGCACAGCACGGCTCAGGTGGCATCGTAGCGGTGCCGGTATATGCGCCCTCTATCTTCGAGAAGATAGCCGCAAAGCACGGGGGCGAGATCGTGCGCACCCGCTTCAACTCCTATGCACTGATGACCGCTGCGCTACGCAACGGAGTGGTGCTGGCCGGGGACGGCAACGGTTCCTTCATCTTCCCGCAGTTCCAGCCCGCCGCCGACGGTCTATTCACCATCGCCAAGCTGATGGAGCTGACCGTGCTGCGACAGACGCTCTTCACAGACGCGCTCGCCAACCTGCCGCGCTATGCCTGGTCTTCCACGAGGGTGCCGTGCCGGTGGGAGGACAAGGGTCGCGTGATGCGCATCCTCAATGAGCAGTACCGCGATGGCGGCACCAAGCAGGTAGACGGTGTGAAGATAGACCTGGGCCATGGCGAGTGGGCGTTGATTCTCCCCGACTCCGACCGCCCACTCTTCCATGTAATCGCCGAGGCGAGGTCAGATTCGGAGGCGCGCCAGCTTGTGGACAAGTACTCAGGGTTGGTGCAGGGACTTCAGTAGCGCGAAATTCGGAATAGGGAGATTAGATTATGAAGTTCCTGATTACTTTAACGCGAGATGAAGATGGGATATTCATCGCAGAATGTCCCGCAATCCCCGGCTGCGTGAGCCAGGGCGAGACCGAAGATGAAGCCGAGAAGAATATCCAGGAGGCTATCAAGGAGTGCCTTGAGGTACGTGCAGAACAGGGTATGCCTCTAACGGTCGCAGTTAGGCAGGTTGAGGTTTACGTGTAGTGCCTCCTGTGCCTTTGCTAAGGCCTGCTGAAGTCATCAGGGTTTTCGAGAAGCTAGGTTGGCAGGTTGCGCGCCAGCATGGGAGCCATATCATTCTGATAAAGAAAGGGCACCCGGCTACGCTCTCTGTGCCTAAGCATGATAGGGTGGCACGTGGCACATTGCGCAGCCTGATTAGACAAGCCGGAATCACCATTGAGGAATTTCTAATACGATATCAAGGTTAGTTATATGTCACTAACCCCTTCGTTTCTGCATTCCATCTTAGCCCGTATCGTCCTCCCCAGGCCCCGCATCACCCTCCAATCCCACAGCTATCAGGTAGCCCCTGGCTCGCTCGGTAAGAGGATATCTCATCACCAGCTTCCAGAATGCGGGCGAGTGGTTCGGTTGAAGCAAGTGGGCTAGCTCGTGCATGAGCACGTAGTCCAGCACCCACAGGGGCATAGTCGCCACCCGGTCTGAGATGCGTATGGTGGCGGTGGAGGGAGTGCATGATCCGTACCGCTTCTCCTGGTTGCTTACCCACTTTATCTCTTTTACGATTAGCTTGCCGCCGAAGTAAAGGCGGTTGAGGTCCTCGGCGCGACGCTTCAGGTTGGGCAGAGGCTTATCCCCTTTGCGCCTCTTCTCTGCCTTTATGACACGGCGCACCAGGTTATCCACCAGCTTGCGCTCCTCCTCCGGCGAGATGCTGGCAGGTACGCGCACCACCAGCGTGCCGTCCACCATGCGGGCGGAGGCGCTCCTGGTACGGTTGGGGGAGCGTATTATCTCTACGGGAGGAGGGTCTTCCATAGAACGATTTTCTTTGGACCCGGAATGTTACGCTTTCGCAGCCCGCACCACTAAGACGGCTGGGACTTCAGCATAACCTGGTACTCGCAAGGCCAGTTCGTCTGTAGCTTGTGGCTCAAGGAGGTGTGTCAATGTTAATCCAGCCTCGAATAAGGTGCTGACATATGTACTCAAGGTTCGATGATGTGCGCCCACCCTCGACCTCACGCCAAGTGGGTTATCCGAAACCCAGAACCCTTCATCGAAGTAGCCCCACACCTCTCTGCTTTGCTGACCACTGCCTCTATCCATCCAGCGCGAGTTAGGTGTCTGGAAGCATGGATGGGTAATAATAAAGGTAAACCACCCACCGGCATCAAGGATGCGGTATACGGCGCGGAGGGCCGCTCCGAGGTTGGAGATGTCCATCAAGGCCATGTTGCACACAGCGCCGTCAAAGCTATTATCGAGGAGCGTGCCGAGAGTTTGAGCATCATCTTGTAGATAAATGATGCCCATAGGCTGTTGTTCTTCATACTGTCGGGCCATTTCCAGGAGTTTTAGCGACAGGTCCACCCCGACCACCGTTGCGCCTCGCATTGCTAGCCTGCGGGCAGCTACTCCTTGCCCACAGGCGATGTCCGCGATGCGTTTACCCCGCACATCTCCTACCGCCTCCAACAAGGAGGGGAGAATCAACTCCTCGAAGAGCGAGCCTTGCGATCCTTCGTTGATGTAGCTATCGTACCACTCTGCTATGTCATCATATGCTGCCAGTGTCATCACTTTATCTCTTTACTAAGGAACTGCACAGCACTACACCGGCAATCAGCCTCCGCCATCCGATTCTGTTCAGCAAGATACACTCTGACCTTAATTCAAAGAACGCATTCTTTGAGGCTAAACCTTCACGTTTTGTGTTTCCCGGATCGCACCATGATCTTGCCGTCCTTCACCTGCACCTCGAACGTCTTGAGGTCCATTTTGGCCGGACCCTGTGTGACTTTACCGGAACGGATGTCGAAGCAGGAGCGGTGCCAGGGACACTGCACTTGCCCATCTTTTAGCTCACCTTCCGAAAGAGGACCATAGCGATGGGTGCAGAACTCCTGGAAGGCGTAGAAATCGCTCCCCACGCGGGCGATAGCCATGACGTTGCCGTTGACCTCGGCCCGCAGCATCTCCCCGATCCTTCAGGCTGTCCGCATCCGCGACAGTCACGAACTGGTCCCCTTTGGCAGCCTCTGCATGAACGGTCTCGTGCGGCGCGGCGGGATATCTGCGATGCCGACCGACCGCGATGCCGTCGTCGTACACGACCATGCCGCCGAGGTAGCCGGAGACCGATATGATCAATATACCCGCTATAGAGAGTATAAGTGGTAGGGTTGGCGTCCTTACCTCGTCCAATTCCGCTAATCGCAGCACGATGTTGAGCACGTACACGACAATAGCCGCGAAGTTGAGCCACATGTGGTTGGTAGCAGTTTTCTTTGCGGGGTGGTCGGCGCGTATATCAGCCCAATCAACCAGGCCGGGGATAGAGGCCAGAACCGCCATGATGGTCCCGCCTACCATCGCGTAGAAGGCCCCGCGCACGAGAGGGTAGTTAGGCCCAAATAGAATGGTGATGAGGTCGAGCATGAGGCTCAGGACCCACAAGCCCACCGGAAAATGCACCATTATCGGGTGGAGTGGGTGCTTCAGGGGTCTGCCCTGCAAAAGCTCTTTGACTATCATGGCTCAACCTCCCTTCTCTTGAGGCACGTTCGCCCCGCCTTTCTTAGCGACCTCCCGCCATCTCTTTTTGGAGAGACGGGCGATACTGATACCCTGGTCATACACCATCAGCCCGCCCAGGTAGCCCGATACGAGGAGCATGAGAGTGGACAGGAGTGAGAGGACCAGGGGTACAGTGTCAACCGACCCCGCGCCGGGTAGAGTGCCAACTCGCAGCAGGAGATTGATTATTTGTAAAGCAGTGACGGCGAGGTTGATCGCCATATGGTAGACGCCTAGCTTACGAGCAGGTTTCTCCGGCTTTATATCCCACCAGTCTGCCAGGCCCGCAGGTATAGCCACTACCGCCGCCAGCAGACCCAGGAGGATGGCGAAGAACGTGGTCTGCACGACGGCGTTTTTATTCCCACCCAGATTGGAGATGATGTCGAGCACAAGGGCCGAAGGCCACAGCGCCGTAGGCATATGCACCAGTATCGGGTGGAGAGGATGCCTGAGCCACTTTCCCTGCAAGAAATCTTTCAAAATCCCACCTCCTAAAACGTAATGCGTGATGCGTGACGATAGATGATAGACGATAGACGATAGACGATGGTTGCGTGAGATTAGTGTGTATTTCGTATTGCATACCCATATAAAACTTGGCGTTCTTGGTTCCCTTGGCGTCTTGGCGTTTAATAATCACGCATCACGCATCGCGTCAATCTGCTTGCGGAAGCTGGCGATGTCGCGGGCACATAGCTCCTGGTGGCGAGCATCTCCTTCGGCCATGCGGTGCTTGCGGAAGGCCAGCTCGGTCGCCAGGTCGAAGAGCCTGCCAAGCTGCCGCCAGCTTCTCGAAGCCTGACTTAGAGAGCGCCGTCCAGCGCGCATTCCAGCGCCTGCGCCCGGAAGTCAAAG
>CAWEQU010000012.1:0-491405 GCA_963811305.1 uncultured Chloroflexia bacterium | reverse complement strand
CTGTACTCCACACGTCAAATGGACGTGGGACTAAGGGCGTTCGGAGCGGGCGCGCATGGCTGCAAAGCTTACTCCCCTGGCGCAGGTCTACCGCAAACAGGTCGCCTGAAATAGACCGCAACCACGTACGCTTCCCGGTGGTGGGATATGCGGGGCTGTGGCTCATGGTTGACGAGGCTCACGTTACGACCATTGGCGTCCACCCGGACCATCGCGGGCAGGGGGTCGGGGAATTGCTCTTCCTCGGATTGGCGGACCTGGCAGCACCGCTGAATGCGTTACGTGTCACCCTCGAAGTTAGAGTCTCAAATGCTGGCGCTCAGGCCCTCTACCGGAAGTTCGGACTAGACATAGCAGGGCTGAGGCGGCGCTACTACAGCGATAACGGCGAAGATGCCTATATCATGTGGAGCGAGCCTGTCGCCTCCCGCAGTTCCAGCACCGGCTGGCGAAAGTGCGCGCCCAACTGGCAGAGCGCCTGCGCTCTAGCTTCACACAACAGCAACCCCCCTCCCACCCCGTAGATACAACTAAGTTACAGTAGCTATGAACATCCTCGCCATCGAAACGTCATGTGATGAAACTGCCGTCGCTATAGTGAGAGACGGCAGGCGTGTCGCCTCGAACGTCGTCGCTTCGCAGATCGCCCTCCACAGCAAATATGGAGGTGTAGTGCCGGAGCTGGCGTCACGGCAGCACGTTGTGACTATAGTGCCTGTCCTGGAAGAGGCTCTATCGCGGGCAGGCGCGACCTGGGCGGCTATAGACGCTATTGCGGTGACGAAGGGGCCGGGACTGGCACCTGCATTGCTCGTGGGTATCAACGTGGCGAAGGCTATCGCGTTCGCACGTATGAAGCCGCTCGTCGCGGTAAATCACATGGAGGGTCATATATACTCCAACTGGCTCGTGCCGGAGGGAGATGCAGCGGCAGGCAAGAGCGTTGCCGAGCCGGTCTTTCCGGTGCTGTGCCTGGTGGTGTCAGGGGGGCATCGGAACTTGTGCTGATGACGGGACATGGGGAATATCGCCTGCTGGGGAAGACTGTGGATGATGCGGCGGGCGAGGCGTTCGACAAGGCCGCGCGCATACTCGGCCTCGGCTACCCAGGCGGACCCGCCATCCAGAAAGCCGCCGAAGGTGGCGACCCCGGGCGCTTCAGCTTCCCCAGGTCACGCTTGAAGGGGGAGTACGACTTCTCTTTCAGCGGCGTAAAGACGGCGCTCCTCCGCAAGGTGCAGGTGTACGGCGGGTGGGCAAGAAAAGGCCAACCCTGGCAGCAGAAGAAATCGGCTCAAAGAACGAGCCTCAACACGATGCACCTTCTAAAGAAGCAGAGTTGGAAAGCGCAGAAGAAAATGGTGGAGTCTGGCAGCCACCGACCTCACCGGGAAGTCATATGCGACGCGACCAGGGCTGGCGATGGAAGGATCAGACGGGCCTGCACAAGATGGCCATGAAGCGAAGATGAACACGCATGAGAGAGAACTGCCCGTAGCAGACCTGGCAGCTTCGTTCCAGGCTGCCGTCGTGGACATGCTTGTGGAGAAAACGTCGGAGGCTGCGACGGCGTTTGGTGTGCGCGAGGTGCTGGTGGCGGGGGGCGTGGCGGCGACGGCTCTACGTGCGAGGCTTGGTCAGCGAACTCTATGTTCCCTTCAGGTATCCCCCGCTCATTCTTTGCACGGACAACGCGGCGATGATTGCCGCCGCCGCGTTCTACCGCTACGCCGAACTCGGTGCAAAAAGACCTCAGCCTCGATATCGAGCCGAACGCACGATATGTGTGACCTATGTAACCCCGCCCGGCACATAAATGTGCGGGCTACGATCTCAAAGCCTCCCTTCGGAGGCTAATCACCTTTACCCTATGTTGATTGTCCAATCACCAGCCCGCGTAGGCGGGCTTTGTTTGTGTAGCACGCGGATTTATCCGCCGTGCTTTCTCGTTTAGACTAAGAGCGACTTACAGTCCATCGCCGCAGGCGACGTAACCTTCATTATGTCAAGCACCGTAAGGCTGATGTCGCATAGGCGACCACCCTCACGCAGCTTCGCGTGGCGAAGGGGTGAGGCATCGTCAGCGACCAGGATGAAAGGCACGGGGTTTGTTGTGTGGAACGTGTGGGGGCCGCCTTCTCAGGGTCAATAAGCTGTTCGGCGTTGCCGTGGTCGGCAGTGATGAGGAGCACCCCGCGTTGAGCGCGCACCGCTTCGAGCACGCGGCCTATGCAGGAGTCCACGACTTCGATAGCCTTGACTGTCGCGTCCACCTTGCCGCTATGCCCTACCATGTCCCCATTGGCGAAGTTAGCGACGATGAAATCGTAGCTGCCTGAGCCTATCCTTTTCTCCAATCGTCGGCGATGCCATATGCGCTCATCTCAGGCATAAGGTCGTAATGGCCACTTGGGAGGGCACAAGCTCACGGTCTTCGCCCGGGAAGGGGGTCTCGATACGCCCGTTGAAGAAGAAGGTGACGTGCGCGTACTTTTCGGTCTCGGCGATGTGGAATTGCTTCATGCCCAGGTCGCTCAGCACCTTCGCCAGCGGTACTTCCACCTCCATAGCCTTGTAGGCGACGTGAACGGGCAGGTCTTCTTCGTAGCGTGTCATGGTCACAAAGTATAGGTCTTGAGGCACCACCCCACGCTCAAAGCCGATGAAGTTGGGGTCAACGATGGCGCGGGTAAGTTCACGGCCACGGTCCGAGCGGAAATTGAAGTAGATTACCGCGTCGCCGCTCTTGATATGGGAAGGCTCTTCACCTTCTCCCGCGATCACTACAGGCACGATGAACTCATCGCCCACGCCCGCCTCGTATGATGCTCTGAATGCCGCAATCGGGTCGCTAAATTTAGGCCCAACACCCTGCACGACCGCCATGTACGCCTTCTGCACGCGCTCCCAACGCTTATCTCGGTCCATCGCGTAGTAGCGCCCCGATACGCTGCCGATCTTGCCCACGCCTATCTCGTCCATCCGCTCAAGCACATGTTTCATGTAGCCCATGCCGCTCTGCGGAGGGGTATCCCGCCCGTCGGTGAAAGCGTGATAGACAACGCGGTCGATGCCCCTGCGCTTCGCAAGCTCAAGGAGAGCGAACAGGTGCGCCCAGTGGCTGTGGACGCCCCCAGGTCCCATTAGGCCAAGCAGGTGCAGGGTCGAGCCATGCGACTTTACGTGGTCGCACGCGCCAACCAGTTCAGGGTTCTCGAAGAAGGAGCCGTTCTCTATGGCGACGTCGAGGCGCGTGAGGTCCTGGTAGACGACGAAGCCAGCCCCCATGTTCTGGTGACCGACCTCTGAGTTGCCCATCTGCCCGCCGGGTAAGCCTACCGCGTGCTCAGATGCATTGAGGGCGGTATGAGGGTACTCCTCCCACAATTGGTCCATGTTAGGAGTATTGGCGAGCACGACTGCGTTGTACTCGGTAGCAGGGCCAAGCCCCGGCCATCCAGTATCAAGAGTACAACAGGGCGCGGTCTATCGGGCATCCCAGCCTCCCAGGTCAATCTCGCCAGGACTTCTCAGTGCGATAGTCGTGGAGGTAGTGCTTGCAGGCATCACACAGGGTCACTTCGGCCTGACGCCTGTAGACGCCTTTCCGGGTGCGATAGCGATAGCTGTAGCGGTGCCTGCCTGCGTGCTTGGGGCAATAGGAGTGGCCGCAACGCTCACAGCGGACGTAGAGGAGGTTGGGACAATCGATACCATCCGCACAGCCCTTCTTCGTTATTGCGCCGCTCGGCCTCCTCACGTCGCTCGATCTCGGCTGCCTGGGCGGCTTCCTCCTCCAGCTTGTGGCCGTAGGCAGAGCGGCAGAGACGGCAGACGGACGCCTCGACGTTGCCGTGCCTGGCACAGAAGTGGCGGCTACAGATGATACACTGGGCCGCCGGGGTACGGAAACATATTGTGATTGGACTCTCGCAGCGTAGGGGCATACAGCCTTCAATAGCTCATTTCTTGGGGAAGTTGCACTCGCACAGCATGAGTCTAACACAACGACGCTAGGTTGCCAAAGTCGGTACGGACGATGGACGATAGACGATGGACGATAGACGATAGACGATAGACGATAGACGATAGACGATAGACGGTGATGCGTGATGGTTGATTCTTCTGCCTACTGCCTACTGCCTACTGCTTACCGACTACCAGGCACCAGCAAGTCGACACCGTTGCGGCGAACAGTACGGTTGGGGCCGACGTGTCCCAGGTCGTAGTCACGGTACAGCTTCGGGAGCATATCCTTTGGTGACCAGTCTTTCCAGGAGCCGTATTTGCCGCCGTACTGGCGCAGAGTCTCGCCTACCTCGTAGAAGAGTATTTGGGCGACCCGCAGACCTACCGGGAGAGAGGCTGTCGCGTGGCTGTGGTTCGATATTTCCATGGTCCACTTGGAGATGTAACCCACGTCGCCTACTCCGGCGCACTTACAGACGGAAAGACAGGACCGCCCTATACTGGAGCGCGCCCGCATAGAGGTGGTGAAGCCGTTGCGCCCGCCCACGACTTCTTCCGTGTGTGCCAGGATGGTATCTCCAGGCCTGATATTGATGAAGCCGTCCTCGGCGTAATATGGCCCCAGCCAGAATGAGCTTGCATCTTCCTCGTCGGTGAAGTTGACGGAAGTCATATTGTGGTTCGGGATGAAAAAAGTAGGGGCCGAGCCGCACGTCATAAGAGTTTGTGCCGAGTTGGCGCGGCTCGAACGGCTCAATAATCAAGTTCCCCTGTTCTAATTCTTCCTTGATGCGCTTGTCGGACAAAAGCATTTCTTCTTTCCCCTCCTAATCTTTGTACGCCCAATCGCCCGCCTTCGCTTCTGCGACCACCTGCTTGTACACGTCCAGCGTCTTGTCGGCGATCAGGCTCCAATTGAACTGCTCACGCACTACCCGATCGGCGTTCCGCGCTCTCTGGCGAGACCACTCAGGGTGCTTCAGCGTGTGCAGGATACCCCACGCGAGCGACTGCGGGTCGTCCGGGTAGACCTTGATGCCAGTCTCGTGCAGGTCCACTACCTCCGACAGACCGCCAACGTCGCTCACTATGACGGGTGTTCCCGCCGCCATCGCTTCCAGGGCTACGATGCCGAACGGCTCGTAGATACTAGGGAAGACCGCGGCATCCGCTACCTTGAACAGCCCGTCGCGCACTTCGTCGGAGATCCGTCCTGGAAAGATTATATTATTTGCAACACCAAGCTCGATGGCTTTTGCACGTAGCTCGTTGGTATATCCACTCCCGCCGCCTGCAAGGACAAACTTGACGCCAGGCCACTCTCGCAAAACGTATGGTGCGGCCTCGACTATAGTCTGCAAGCCCTTCTGTGGAACCATTCGCCCCACGTAATAGACAATAGGCTGGTCGGGCCTGGCATATGCGACTCGGAATGAGGCAAGGTCCAATCCGCGTAGGGCGTCGAATCGCCTGGGGTCGACACCGTTAGGTATTACGGTTATCTTTTCGGCAGGCGCGCCGAAATATGTCTGCACCTCCCAGGACATATACTGGCTGCACGCGATAATGCGCCACGACTCGAAGGTAAGCCACCACTCGGCCATGTGTATGGAGCGCTGCATCTCGCCGTAGAGCTTGCCCTGGTTACGCCCCATCTCCGTTGCATGGATAGTCGAGAGGAGAGGTAGGTGGAAATTATGCTTGAGGGCGATAGCGGCGAATCCGCTGAGCCAGTCATGGTCGTGTATGAGGTCAAAGCCGCCTTCGTGCCGTACCAGGTGAGTGCAGAAGCTCTCTACCTGGATATTATCGTGCCAGGTGTTAGTGAAGAAGTCTCCCTGCATACCTGATGGTTCGACGCGATACACGCGGCTGCCGTTCGTCGCGGGGCTGCCGTCAGGCATAGGTAGAGGCTCGGTGAACTCTCCACCACCCAGGCGTGGCACCACCAGGTGCACCTCCACTCCATCGGCGACAAGCTCCGGCACGAGGTCGACCACGTGTGCCCCCAACCCCCCAACGATATGCGGCGTGTATTCCCAGGATAGCATCAAGACCTTCATTCTATAACCCTCCTATTGCGAAGTCCAAAGTTCAAAGTTCAAAGCTCAAAGCCCAAAGTAGCGAGTAGCGAGTAGCGAGTAGCGAGTAGCGAGTAGCGAGTAGCGAGTAGCGAGTAGCGAGTAGCGAGTAGCGAGTATTTACGCAATACTTTCAAGTTTCACGCACCAAGTTCACACCGTAGAAGTTCATTTGCTCTCGCGTCTGCTTGAACCCGAAGCGCTTATAGAGCGAATGAGATTGGGTGTTGCTCTGTTGGGTTGAAAGCCCCACTGAGGACGCACCGAGGTCGCGCATGATGCCGAGGGAGTGAGCGAGTTGTGCCGCCCCCAGCTTGCGACCTTGCTGCGCTACCACTACCGCGAGACGGTCCAGGTGCGCCCAACCACTATATAAAGTGAAGGAGGCATATCCGATAGGCTGGCCGCCGGAGCGAGCTATAAGTATCGTCACCCCATTCATGCCGAAGTACTCTTCAAACTCTGGCCTGCTGTTCCACCATAGCCAGGGGAACGAATCATGGTCCAATGAAAGCAGTAGGTCCAGGTCGCTCCAACCGGCCCGTGAGACTTCTATCGAAGGCAAATCCGCGCCAGGTTCCGGTTGGTCAGGCGACCGCAAGTCTTTCTTGAAAAAGACTATCCGCTCGACGTGCTCAAAGCCCAGCCCCGCATACATTCTTGGATTAGAGTTCCATACGTCGTCGGAGATGAGTAGCATGCGGTAGCCGTAGTCCCGCGCTCGGGTAAGGATTGCCTCAACCAGGGCTTGCTTGCCCCGGCGTGCGTTAGCCTCACTTATGTGAGCTATATCGGACCGCCTCCGCCACGATTCGGCGATCAGGTGTTCTCCTGTGCGCGGCACCCACAGAGACATACCTGGGCTGGCAAGGAGGTGCGCCCTCAACGTCTCCGGGCTGAAGCGGCTGGCCCAGGGGAGGCGCAATTCTCGAACTTGCTCCGCAGTCAGAGTGGCAATATCGGGGTTAGCGTCACTGAGGGAAGCTGACCAGGGGAAGCGTGCGTGTACTCTATCGGTGTCGCCCATCGCTTTAGCGCTCCCGCACCTTGAGATCCCTGAACTCAACATACCTATAGATGTGAGGTTGAGACCCCGTAGCTGGGGCTTGACGAGCGTGTAACTCACAGGGTGAAACAAGGGTAAGGCGACGTAATCAGACATAGCCCGCGCCTCAACCTCGGCATAGGCGGAGAATCTCTTGCCCGAGTCGGCCTCAAGAGCCGCGGCATTGAGAATAGCGTCAACGTCATCATTTCGGTAGCCGGTAAGATTTGCGGGTGAATTCGACCTGAAGAGCGCGCCAAGGGCCGCCTCCGGGTCGGGGTAGGCTGGCGCAGCCTGGGCTATGAACATGCCATAAACGCCTTGCTCAAGCCCCAACGCGTAATCGGTCCACTCTACCTCCCGCACTTCTACATCCAGGCCGAGCGTCTGGCTGAGGACCTGGGACAGCACTGGCCCTGCCATCTCACCGCTTGTGAATAGTTGGAGGCGTGGGACATTTCGGGCCTCTTTATAAGTCGACTCGGATAGTAGCTGGCGGGCGCGGGCAACATTGAAAAGCTCTCCCGTAGCGGGGGGTTTATATCCCGCAATCCCGGGCATTATGAAGCCATCTGCTTGCTGCACTCTCGATTGGAAGAGGCCGCGAGCCAGTTTCTGCCTGTCAATGGCCCGCGCGATTGCCTCTCGTACCTTCGGATCGTCGAAGGGCTTCTGCCTAATATTGAAGCCTAGGTAAGTGGTCGAGAGGTCGGGGGTAGAGCGTAGCTCTCTTGAGAGGGGGTTGTTGCGGTCTGAGACCTGCTCGATCTCCTCTACCCCTACCGACACTACGTCTAGACCACCCTCTCGGCTGTACTCTGCAAGTGCGCTCACGCCCTCCTGGTTCATCCATAGGTTGATGATAGGAACTTCCGGCGCACCACCGTAGTAATCTGTGTTACGCGCCAGGGTCATGTACCTGTTGCGCTCCCACTTCTGTAGCTTGTAAGGCCCGGTCCCACGCGGCTCGTCGGTCCAGGCCTCGCCGCTCTCTACGTTCGAGCGCTGCACTACGAATGTGGGGCCTGCCGCAAGCTTCGACAGGAAATAGGATTTCGGCGCGTCTATCGTCACGACCAGCGTATATGGGTCAGGCGCGACCACGCCCTGGATGTCCTGGGCGGTCCCCGCCAGCTTTTCCTTCAACCCAACGATGTCCCCCAGGTATATGGCCGCGGGGAGCATAGTTGCAGGGAGCGGCCCGGCCAATCGCGGGTCCGCAGCGCGCTCAATGGAGTACTTGAAGTCGGCGGAGGTGACCTCCTGCCCGTTGGTGAAGCGGACGCCCCGGCGCAGTGGGAAGGTATAAGTCTTGCCATCCGCCGATATGGACGGCATAGAGGCGGCGATATCGGGCACAACTTTGAGTTCCGGGTCGAAAGTCAGCAGGCCGCTGTAAAGCTGGCGTATGATCGAGAGCGAATAGGGATCCGTGGCGAGCGCAGGGTCGAGTGTGGGTGGGTCGCCACGTCCAATGGCTATATCCACTGCGCCTTCCATTGGAGGCAGACCAGCCCCGCCTGGTGGAGTGGTAGTCGCACTGGAAGGGGTCGGGGTACTGCCCGTGTCGCCTTGTGGCAGAGGCCAGCAACCGGACAGGAGCATCATCAATACAAGGGCCACCGCGATACCCCGCCGCAAGGGAAATGGGCATGACCATGCGCGATGTGGGGATTTAGGGGGCAACTGATACTCCTCTTCAGAACGTGGGCTGGGCACATTTTAGCACCGACGATGCGTGAGGGTCAAGCGACTGGGGGGCTGAGTTCAACGAAGTAAGCGTTCAGATTAGGAGCGCAAGCGGTCTTGACTCGGCTCTGCGTTGTGATACAATATGGGCACGCTGAGACTGGAAGGCAACAAAGAGCGTGGATAGTATGCCTTACCAGCGGGCGATTGTTTAGCTGGGCGGCTGAAGCTCAGGGCCACCAGGCACCCAGGGTGTATTAGACGAGATCACACTTATATCGTTAAGGAGGAGCTACTCAATGAGTACACTGGCATACGCAGCAATCACAACTAAGCGGGAAGAGGCGCCCCCTGGCACCAGCAACTTGGCATCTCCGCCTGGTGTCAACACCTACGTTGATGCGCTCGCGGCGTTAGTTCCTGCGGAGGTGCTATCACTGCACGCGGTGATCCTCTCCGTTACGACAGCAACGGATAATGGTACAACACAGATTAGCGCACCAGAAACGCTCTACTGGTCATTCTTTGGCCTTATCCTTTTGAGTATAGTGCTTTATGTCGGGCCTCGCTTAGTAGCCGGAAAATGGGATAAGCTAGACTACTTGCGCGTCGCTATTCCACCTCTCGCCTTCGTCGGATGGACCATGCTTCAGAGAGCCACAGCTTTTGACGCTATTTTCCCTGATATGCCGGCGGCGGACCAGGACTGTGTCCGCGCTGTTCCTCGGCGTCCTGCTAGGATTGGGTGCGGCGGCCCTTGCCTACCAGGCCGACCAGAAGCAGGGGTAGCGAACCAAAATCACCCAGACCTCAACCTAGAGTGGATGTTACTGGACGAAAGACGGACGGTATGTTCCATCTTTCGTCCTTCGTCGTTAATACTAGACTTTGCAGCTACCCTCTAGTGGCAGCTTGTTCGACTGCTCACGCTCTCGTATACTTGTGCTATGTGCGGGATTGCGGGTATCTACAATCTGAGCGGCGAGCCGCCCGACTATGAAGTGCTGTCGCGCATGGCCGAGGCGATTGCGCATCGTGGGCCGGACGGGGAGCGCTTCTACGTCGAGGGGGGGTTGGGGCTTGCTCACCGCCACCTGCGCATAATTGACCTCAGCGACGCCGCGATGCAGCCAATGCCTAACGAAGATGGCTCCCTGCAACTCATTTTCAACGGTGAAATCTACAACTACGTCGAGTTGCGCCCGCAGCTTGAGGCGAAGGGGCATCGATTCCTCTCCCACTCCGACACCGAAGTGCTACTGCACGCATATGAGGAGTGGGGCACCGGCTGCCTCAGCCGCTTCAACGGGATGTTCGCGTTCGCCCTCTGGGATAGCAGGAAGCAGCGCCTCTTCATCGCAAGAGACAGGCTGGGGGTGAAGCCGCTTTATTACAGGTGGCACGGGGGTAGCCTGGTCTTCGCATCCGAAATCAAGGCGTTGCTCGCTCACCCCGGCATCGAAGCGCGCCCCCATCTTCCCGCTATCGCCGAGTACATGAACGCGATGTACACGACCGGCGAGCATACCTGGTTTTCCGGCATCAAACGGCTGCTGCCCGGCCATTTTATGGTTGCCGAACCTACAGGGTTGCGTGTCGAAAAGTGGTGGGACATGCCCGCCACAGAGGACCTACCAGGAAGGTATCCAGAGAAGCACTATATCGATACCACACGTGAGCTTCTTGAGGACTCTGTTCGTCTAAGGCTGAGGTCTGATGTGCCTCTGGGAGCGCACCTTAGCGGAGGGATAGATAGCAGCGCGGTCGTCGCCCTCCTGAGCAAACAGCTACGCCCACTTGGTGAGCCGGTGCGCACCTTCTCAGGAGCCTTCCGCGAGGGGGAGGCATACGACGAGCGGCGCTACATTAACCTCGTAGCCCGGCGCTACAAGACTGACCATCGAGAGACCATACCGTGCGTGCACGACCTACCCGCGCTCTTTGACAAGATGGTGTGGCACATGGACGAGCCAGCCGCGGGGCCGGGCATCCTATTGCAATGGGAGGTGTGCGCCCTCTCCCGCGAGTCGGGAGTGACGGTAATAAACGGGGGGCAAGGTGGAGATGAGGCGTGGGCGGGATATTTCGGATACATTCCAGCTTATTTACGAACGCTTCTGCGCCAGACACCCAGGAATCCCCAACTCCTTGCAAACCTGGCGACGGATGCTGTGAAAATGATACGACGCGATGCCACGCGCTCCTCCATGTTACGTGCGCTACGGGGCGGCAGGCGTGGCAGGTTACAAGCCAGCTTTACCCTGGGCGATTGGGCGGGTGAGCGTTTTGGTGAGCAGTTAGGGGAGATGGTGGATCCGCCAACACCTGATAAGTCGGGGTCAACCCATAGGACACCACTGGCGGCGGCTACGTACTGGGACATGAAATGGTACTTGCCGTCTCTGCTGCATGTTGAGGACCGGACAAGTATGGCTTTCTCCCTGGAATCGAGAGCGCCTCTTCTTGACTATCGCCTGATCGAGCACGCGGCTACGGTCCCCAGCGCCCTCAAAATGAAGGGATCTCACGACCAAGTATGTACTAAGGGAAGCTGTGCGCGACCTGTTGCCTCCGGCTATCTATAAGCGGACGGACAAGATGGGTATGCCCACCCCGGTAGCTCCGTGGTTCCGAGGCGAGTTATCCGCATGGGTCAGGTCGCAGTTGCTTTCCGGGGAACGTTCGGGACTCCTCTCGTCAAAATACGTGGAGCAGGCCGTTACGGAGCATTCATCGGGTAAACGCGACCGCTCGAACGACATCTGGAAATCCCTCAACGTCGAAGCCTGGTGGCGCGTGTTCATGCGCGGCCAGTAGTCACGGATGCGTATTCTCTACTTCACCCAATACTTTCCGCCGGAAGTCGGGGCGACACAGACTTCGCGCCTGGGAGATGTGTCGCTATCTGGTTGAGCAGGGTCACCACGTCACCGTTGTCACCGAAGTGCCGAACCACCCATCGGGCATCATCCCGCCTTCATATAGAGGGCGGCTGTCGGAGCGCCGGACCAATCGGGCATAGATGTGTTGCGCTTATGGGTGTGGGCATCGCCAAATAAGACGTTTCGCTCCCGGATGGAGTTCTACCTCAGCTACATGGGCATAGCCGCCCTCGCAGGGTCCCTTATCAAAGGGAGGTATGACGTTGTCTATGTTACTTCACCTCCCCTCTTCGTAGGCGCGGCGGGAATGGCTGCTGCATCGGTCAGGCATATTCCGTTTGTCTTCGAGGTACGCGACCTCTGGCCCGAGTCGGCAGTGGCGCTGGGCGAGCTATCAAGCCGCCGCGCAATCGCCGCAGCAGAAAAACTTGAGCAGATGCTGTATAAGCGCGCCACCCGTATAGTGGCGGTCACAGAGGGAATACGGGACCGCTTGCTACAACGTGGCATCTCGCCGGAAAAGGTGGACCTGATACCCAACGGCGCTAACACCGACCTCTTTACCTACCAACCCGCAGCCGGGCGCGCCCTATCGAGAATTGGGTCTATCAGGTAAATTCATAGCCCTTTATGCGGGCATACATGGCGTCGCACAGGGGCTTGAAACTATAGTGCGCGCCGCGCATCTTTTGCGGGACAGGAAGGATGTAGAGTTCGTCTTTGTGGGCGAAGGGCCACGCAAGGCAGCCCTGGTGGAGCTGAGCAGGTCGCTCGCGCTGGATAACGTGCGCTTCTTACCCGAAGTGCCGTCTAAGTTGATGCCTTTCTACCTCTCAGCGGCAGGCTGCGCCATCGTTCCGCTACGCGATGAGCCTCTCTTCCGAGGTGCGCTCCCCTCGAAGATGTTTGAGGCATGGGCTTGCTCGCGTCCGGTCATGCTCAGCGTTGCGGGCGAAGCGGCGGACGTACTGAAGCAAGCGGGGGGCGGTCTCCTCACGAAGCCGGAAGATGCAGAAGAGTTGGCGCGTGCCATCATCTTTTTACAGGCGCATCCCGATGAAGCGGCGACGATGGGCAGGTCTGGCCGCGCGTATGTCGAGCGACATTATGCACGCCGCGAACAGGCACGTAAGTTGGAGGTTTTACTTGGGGAGATTGTAGGGAGTGGGAATTAGAAAGAGGCGCTTGGAAGCGTTCTCCGCGTACCAAGTGCCTCTTTCTAACGTGATGGAGAAGAAAGGCTATTTGAGGCCGTGCTGCTGGACTAGCTTCTCGACCGCATCGCGCAGCAGTTGAGCGTGGCGCTCGTCGTCACGGCGTATCTGCTCGATGAGTTGCTTGCCTTCTCCATCCATGTCGTCAAGGTAGGTGTCGTAGGCCTCCAGGCCCTCCAACTTGCTGAGCAGTACTGCCAGTAAGTTGTACGTAGAGTCACTGATGATGTTATCTGCCATCTTATTCCTCCTCAAGTGTTTGTAAAGGCCCGGTTAGGCCGTACTTCACCAGTGCAAGTTACGTGCCCACAAGTTGAGGTAACGATAGCGGCACAGAGCTTGCATCCTCAAACAGAAATAAGCCCCGTAGGGGCGTGCCGACGGCACGCCCCTACATCCCTGATGGAGGTAATGACTTGGAGCTAACGCCCAAAGTAGAAGAGCATACAATGAGAGTTGATAATCGAGTCGTGCACTATAGCGCCCGCGGGCCGCACGACGCCGAACGCATCTATATTGGCATCAATGGCCTCATGGGGGGCGGGGACTCCTTCTGGCCCGTCATCGAAGGTGTGCCGCACGACTGGCGCGTGCTGATGCCCGACCTGCCTGGATGCGGCGGCTCGGAGCCAATGCTCAAGCCGCATGAGCACACAATTGATGGCTACGCGGAGTGGCTGGAGAGATTCCTGGCGGAGCTAGGATTATATGGTAAGAAGCTGGTGCTGGCGAGCATCGCCACGGGCGCGCCTATCGCTACACGCTACTGCCTTGAGCATGGCGACCAGGTGCTTGGGTTGGTGCTACACTTACCATTCCTGGGGAAGCCCGCGATTGGCCCCAAGTGGGCCCGTCCTGTCGTCGCATATGGACTACGCATCAGGCCACTGCGGAGGCTCGTAGACCGGTTGCGGTCCAGCGACGCGCTGATGCACCGCATCATCATCCACAAGCCCCCGGACGCCATCCCTCAGCTTGCGGAGCGAGATATACGCCATAAGCAGGAAGCCGACCTCAAGGCTGCGGGGCAATTACTGCGGGACCTCATGCTCATGGACGCGCGCAGCGAGCTACCCCACATCAAGCAGCCTGTGCTCATACTCGCTTCGGAGCACGATTTCTCGGCCCCTCTCCCGATACTGGAGCGAATAGCTAAGCGCCCTAACCGCCACCTGTACGTCTACAGGGGGGGACAGCATTCATGGAACGAGGAGTTCATAGAAGAGATGAACATGGAAATCGGGAAGTTCCTGGAGAAGCTAGGACGCGAACTTATGCTATAATAGTGAACCACCCGTCTGGGTGCTTTTACTAGCTAGGCGCTTCCTGGACGCTCGCGCAATGTCCGGACTCGGATGTTACAGCTAACTTCTACTGGGCAGCAGATTAGTATCGAGAGTTGGGAAGGGCCGAGATTATCAAGGAGGAAATCATGCGTAAGACCGGATCGAAGTTATTGGTACTGGTAGCCCTGGTAATGCTGGCCGCTTGTGGTGGCCCGGCGGCGACACCGACGACCATGCCCGCCACAACCGTGCCCGCGACAGTCATGGCGGGCGGAGACTCCAACTGCGGTGATGGCCGGGGAAACCCCGACGGCTGTGATGGCGGCTGAAATCACCGACGGCTATGACGGTCGCCACACCTAGTGCCGTCATGACCGCCACTACCGGACCCGCTGCGGACACAAGCCTCGCCGCAATCAAGCAGAGAGGCAGGCTCATCGCGGGCGTGAAGTACGACGTTCGTATCTTCGGATACCTGAACCCCGAGACCAACCAGGTTGAAGGCTTCGACGTTGACCTTGCCAAAGCGGTCGCGAAGCGCATCTTCGGCGATGAGAGCAAGATCGAGTTCCAGGTGGCCGTTTCTGCAAACCGTATCCCTTACCTCAACGAGGGGAAGGTGGACGTCATCTTCTCCACTATGACAGCTAACGAAGATCGGGCCAAGCAGATCGAGTTCTCAGATACTTACTACATCGCCGGGCAGTCACTGTTGGTCCCCGTCAACAGCACTATCACGAGTGTGAAAGACCTTGCGGGTAAGACAGTTGGCACAGCTTCAGGTTCAACCTCTGAGAAGAATATCCGGGCCTTTGCTCCAGAAGCCAAGGTGGAGCTTTTCTCGGCATATGGAGAGGCAGTGACGGCAATGGAGTCCGGCCGCCTCGACGCTGTTACGACCGACGACATCATCCTCCTCGGTTTCGCCAGGAATGCCCCTGACAAGTTCAAGGTTGTTGGTGGGCAGTTTACCCAGGAGCCATATGCAGCAGGCGTGAAGAAGGGCAACACCGAGCTTCTTGCCGAAGTAAACGGCGCTCTTCGCGACCTCATTTCGAGTGGCGAGTACGCTACGCTTTACAAGAAGTGGATCGGTACTGACCCGACCGGCACACCTCCCCAGGACTGGCGAGAAGTGTACAAGAGTGCACCTGTGATCCCTACAGCTATGCCTGTAGCCACCGGCACACCCTAACCTGACACGTAGATAGATAAGGCAGGGAAGTCCCTCTGGAGGGACTTCCCTGCCAGTATAACTTGATGTTTGACCTGGAACCTGAGTATTGGGCTTTACTCGGCCAGGGGGTTTTGATGACCCTCTGGCTTACCTTTGCTTCGGGACTCCTGAGCATCGCAATAGGTATTATCCTGGGAGTGATGCGCTCTGCGCCACTTGGCATCTTGCGCTCTATAGCCGCCGGCTACACGGAGTTTTTCCGCAACATTCCCCTCCTCACAGTACTCTTCTTTCTTTACCTCTATTTTGGCGGTGCGAGAGCCGGGATAAAGATAGATCCGGCGACTACGGCTATCATCGCATTTGGGATATACACCGGCGCATACGTAGGAGAAGTCATACGCGCAGGTCTCAGCACAGTCAGCAAGGGAAATATTGAGGCTGCGCGCTCTCAGGGTATGACATTCTTACAGTCAATGCGCTATGTACAATTGCCACAAGCCATTCGAGCGGCGGTTCCACCCCTGGGCACGCTCATGATTGCGCTGCTGAAAAACACCTCCCTGGCATTCACAATATCAGTTGGCGAGTTATTCTTTCAGGGCCGCTTCATTGACGGCCGGAGTTTAATCCTGTGCTCCTGCCACTGGTGGGGGCGATTTACGTGGCGATGACTCTGCCCATGGGTGCCCTTGTAGGATACATTGAGCGCAAATGGGCAATCCAGCGTTAGCACTCTGAGCACTATGTCAGCACAAGCGCCCGCAATTCGACCGTTCAATATGAAGGCCCTGGCCTTGATCTTCTTGCGCCTGCTGGGTGTAGCAGTTGCTGTCGTGATTATCCCAATCGTCTTTAACATGGAGTGGAGGAACTTCGAGGCCATATTTCTGAAAGTTTCGTCGTTACGTTTCATAGCTCAAGGTCTGATTACCACTATTATCATTTCGCTGATAGCAATCCTCGCAAGCCTGCCATTAGCTACGCTGCTGGCGCTAGGGAGACTTTCCACTATACGCATTATTCGCTGGCCTTGTGTTGCGTTCATTGAGGTTGTACGTGCCGTGCCACTGGTCTTACTTATGTTTTATCTGTACCTGCGGCTACCTCAGTTGAACCTCTTTACTCTGACGGGAATCTCGGACAGGACGTCATTTCTTGGTTTTACGCTTGAGGCAATGCTCTCGCCTGCGGCGATATCGGTTACACTCGCGCTCACCATCTACACCGCTGCCGTCAACGCCGAGCTATTGCGGTCCGGCATCCTGTCGCTCGAAAGAGGGCAGACCGAGGCAGCCCGGTCGCTTGGTCTGACCTACGCGCAAACTATGCGACGCGTGATTTTACCCCAGGCATTTCGCCGCACGCTGGCACCATTGATTGCGCAGTTCACAATCCTGGTGAAAGATACATCTCTCGGTTCAATCGTCGGCTTCTTCGAGCTTCAACGGAGCTGCAAGCGCGATTGGAGCGAATTATTACAATACTCTGGAGGCGCTGTACGTAATTGCTCTCGTGTACTTCGTCATAAACTATCTGCTCGGCCTGACAAGCAGATTTATCGAGCGGAGAGGGCCATCGGTGAGGGTGAGACCTCTCGAATTATGACAGGCAGGGAGGATAGCGCATGACAGGAGAGACCGCATTGGAAACGATAGAAAAGATCAGGCACACGACCGGCGAGCCGATAATAATCATGGAGAGTATCACCAAGCGCTTCGGCAAGCTGACGGCGCTGGACAGGGTGAGCCTCGAAGTGAGGCGTGGTGAAGTGCTGATGGTGATCGGGCCGAGCGGCTCCGGCAAGTCTACGCTGCTGCGCTGCATCAACTACCTGGAAGTGCCGACGAGCGGGCGCGTGGTGGTTGACGGTATTGACTTAAGTGTAGGCAAGGTCAACATCAACAAAGTGCGCGAAGAGGTGGGTATGGTCTTCCAGCGCTTTGAGCTTTTCCCGCACCTTTCCGTGCTTGAGAACGTCATGTTGGCTCAGCGAGTGGTACGGAAACGCAGCAAGGAAGAAGCGCAACGCATAGCAATGGAGCTACTCGAAAAAGTAGGCATCCCGGAAAAGGCGGACAATCACCCGGCGCAGCTATCAGGTGGGCAGCAGCAGCGCGTGGCAATCGCCCGTGCCCTCGCCATGCAGCCCAAGATTATGCTCTTCGATGAGCCGACCTCAGCCCTCGACCCGGAGATGATTAAGGAAGTGTTGGACGTGATGCTCGACCTGGCACGTGAAGGGATGACGATGGTTGTGGTGTCTCATGAGATGGGCTTCGCCCGCGCCGCCGCCAATCGCGTCGTCTTCATGGACCAGGGGAGCATAGTCGAGATGGGCGAGCCGGAGAAGGTCTTCAGCGCGCCTGAGCACGAGCGGACGAAGCTATTCCTGAGTAAGATATTACATTAGGGTAGATTGGAGATGGGCGCTGAATTGCGTAGTTGCATCTTATCGGTCGTAGTGAGATAATGGCTTCAAGATACTGATGTTGGTCAAAGCAAAGATTGGCAGGTCCAGGAATGGCGATTCAAATAGAGCAAGAACAACAGGTAGAGGTTAAGCGCCACGTTATCACTCTTGATGAGTATGAGGCGATGTGTGTGGCGGGCGTCTTTGACGAGGACGCGCGTGTTGAGCTAATTCGGGGAGTTATTGTAGATATGGCACCACCAGGACCAGAGCATGAGGCTTCAGTTGCCGGTCTAAATAGGGTACTTAGTAAGCTCGTGGGAGATGCTGCGCTTGTGTGGCCTCAAGGCAACGCAGTGCGTCTTCCCGACAGCAATTCTCGTCCCCAGCCTGACATCACAATATTACGATGGCGCGAGGATCTTTACAGAGGCAAGCGTCCCCTGCCAGAGGATGTCATCCTGCTTGTGGAGGTCTCCCAAAGCTCTCTGAAATTGGACCGAGGCGAGAAGTTGGCACTCTATGCTGAAGCCGGAATCGCCGAATACTGGGTGGTGAACATAAAGAGAGGCGTCATAGAAATCTACACAGAGCCTGTTGACGGGAAGTACCAATCAGCGAAGGTAAAACGGCGAGGCGAGATGCTGCAACTGTCAGGCGGATTGGAGGGGAGCATTGCGGTGGATGATATAGTGGGGCCGAGTTAAGGCTTAGAACTATTTCATTCTATCAACCTATTACATAATAAGAATCGCCAATTGCCGCCAGGAGGAATGCCGATGTCATCTACGGCTATAAATACGATCGTGAAGATGTTGGAGTCTTTGCCTGAACAAACTCAAGCTCAGGTAGTAGAACGACTGCGGGAATACATTCAGGGATCTGCATGATGAACTTGAATGGGACATATCGTTCAAGAAGACAGAGCAGCATCTCGTTGCGGCAGCCCAACGCGCTCGACAGCAAATTGCTGAAGGTCAAGCAAAGCCTCTTGACTACGATCAGCTATGAAGTCGGCGGTATTGCCTTCTTTTTGGAGTGCCTACCACTCCTTGAGCGCAGCCAATAAACGTCAAGCGAGAAAGGCCTACCGCTTGTGGGCACAGAATCCCTTTCACCCGTCTTTACATTTTAAGTGCATCAACCGAAAGGAAGACCTTTGATCTATCAGGATCGCACGCGGCTATCGTGCTCTTGGCATCCTCCAAGACGATACTGTTACGTGGTTTTGGGCGGGTAGCCACCATGAATACGAACGTTTCTTCTCCTGAGTAAAAGTTTAACCTCCAGAGAATTCTTAAATATTGGTCCGATTCTTGCTTGACAAGCCCTTCTGCCTATGATATAATCCCCTGTTAGGTCGAAAATCCCCACTATATGTTTCACCACGAGACGCAACGGTAATCCAACCTGTCAGCTCCTCCCCCGCAAGGCGGAACCGCCGATAGGGAGGTAAGTTTGCGCCTCTCTTGCGTGTCTCTGGGCTTCGCTGACGACGGACGGCAGTCGGCGGACGACAGGGAAGCGCGTAAATATGAGACACACCAACATTTCACAAGATTATTCGTATTGAAACAAAGTCAGCATTGTATGTCGTCCATCGTCTGTCGTCCGCCGTCTATCATAATAGGAGCCGCATATGACTACAGCTATCCGCCCGCAGAGTCCATTTACCCCAGCTTCCACCGGTAACGTCCCTTATCGTACCGATGAGGAGCAGCTTGCCCTCGTCGGACGCCGCAACTTCGGCAAGATACCCTCCGTGATGCCGATGCCCAACCTGATCCAGATACAGGTTGAACTCCTTCGAGTGGTTCAAAACAGTGGGTCTCCAGGAGCTTTTCCAGGAAATCTCCCCCATCACCGACTTCACCGGCAAGAATATGGAGCTGCGCTTCCTCGACTACCAGTTCGGTGAGCCGCGTTACTCCGTCTTCGAATGTCGCCAGCGCGACATGACCTATGCCGCGCCTCTCCGCGTACGCGTCCAGCTTCTCATCAAGGAGACGGGCGAAATTAAGAAGTCGGAAATATTCATGGGCGATTTCCCGCTCATGACCGATACAGGCACCTTCGTAATCAACGGTGCGGAGCGCGTGGTCGTCTCTCAGCTGGTGCGCTCGCCCGGCGTGTACTTTACCGCCACCGAGGACCCCAACACGGGCCGCCGCCTCTTTGGGGCAAAGCTTATCCCCAACAGGGGTGCATGGCTTGAGTTCGAGACCTCCAATAAGGACGTGATGTCGGTCAAGGTTGACCGCAAGCGCAAGATACCCGTAACTATCCTCCTGCGCGCCATCGGCTACGGTTCCGAAGAAGAGTTGATCGAGCTTTTCGAGGGTGTCAACAACAGCGAACATAACTACATGCGCGCCACTATAGACAAGGACGGCACGCATTCCCAGGAAGAGGCGGTTATCGAGTTCTACCGCAGGCTCCGCCCCGGCGACCCTCCGACGAAGGACAACGCCATGAGCCTGCTCCAGTCGCTCCTCTTCAACCCGCGCAGGTATGACCTGGCAAAAGTTGGGCGCTATAAGCTCAACAAGCGCCTGGATATCACCGTGCCCCTCGACAATCGCGTGCTGACCAAAGAGGACCTCGTGAAGATCGTCGAGCAGATGATCGTGCTCAACAACTCCTTCGTGCGTGGTGAGAACCCCCGTGCCGATGACATTGACCACCTCGGCAACCGCCGCGTGCGCGCCGTGGGCGAGCTTATCCAATCGCAGTTCCGCGTCGGCCTCCTGCGCATGGAGCGCGTAATCAAAGAGCGCATGTCTATACAGGACCCTGAAAGCGCTTCGCCTGGCGCGCTCATCAACATCCGCCCCGTAGTGGCGGCCATGCGTGAGTTCTTCGGCGGCTCGCAGCTTTCGCAGTTCATGGACCAGACTAACCCTCTCTCCGAGTTGAACCACAAGCGCCGCCTCTCGGCCCTCGGCCCCGGCGGACTCAGCCGTGACCGCGCAGGCTTCGACGTGCGCGACGTGCATGAGAGCCACTATGGCCGCATCTGCCCTGTAGAGACGCCCGAAGGTCCGAACATCGGCCTCATCGGCGCGCTTGCCACGTATGCCCACCTCAACGAGTTCGGCTTCCTGGAGACGCCCTATCGCAAGGTAGTCAACACCGTGGACAACAACCCCGATTCGCTTGTGGGCCACGTTCTGCGGGAAGATGTGGAGAGCAAGGCTGGTAAGGTTATCGCCAAAGTAGGAGCGATGGTCACACGTGACCTTGCCGCGAAGATTGCCGAGTCGGAGCTGGCTCGCGTTCGGGTTAAGCCCACAGTGACTAATGAGATAGAGTACCTGTCTGCGGACATCGAGGACAACTTCGTAATCGTGCAGGCAAACGCGCCAGTGGACGAGAACGGCCACTTCCTCGACCGCAACGTGACGGTGCGCTTCCACCGCGAGTTCCTCCAGGAGCCGGTGGACCGCGTGAGCTACATGGACGTGTCCCCCAAGCAGGTGGTCTCCGTAGCGACGGCGCTCATACCCTTCCTTGAGCATGACGACGCCAACCGCGCACTCATGGGCGCGAACATGCAGCGCCAGGCCGTGCCTCTCCTGCAACCACGCTCGCCCATAATCGGCACGGGCATCGAGTGGCAGGCCGCACGCGACTCCGGCCAGGTGGTCGTAGCTCGCCAATCAGGCACGGTCGTCAAGGCAGATGCCTCTGTCGTGCTGGTGCAAGACGATGACGGCACGGAGTTCGAGTACCAGCTACAGAAATTCGTCCGCTCTAACCAGGATACCTGCATCAACCAGCGCCCTCTCGTCAAATCAGGTGACCGGGTAATGCCGGGCAGCGTGCTGGCCAACTCCTCTTCGACGGAGAACGGCGAGCTTGCCCTGGGCCAGAACGTGCTTGTCGCCTTCATGAGCTTCGAGGGGGGCAACTTCGAGGACGCTATTCTTCTCTCCCAGCGCCTTGTGCAAGACGACGTATATACGTCTATCCACATCGAGAAGTACGAGGTCGAGGCCCGAGAGACCAAGCTGGGTCCAGAAGAGATAACCCGTGACATACCAAACGTGGGCGAAGACTCTCTCCGCAACCTGAACGACAAAGGCATCATCTACGTGGGCGCGGAGGTTATAGCCAACGACATCCTGGTAGGTAAGATCACCCCCAAGGGTGAGACCGAGCTTACGCCGGAGGAGCGCCTCTTGCGCGCCATCTTCGGTGAGAAGGCCCGCGAGGTGAAGGATACATCCCTGCGCGTACCCCATGGTGTACGCGGTAAGGTAATTGACGTGAAGGTCTTCTCCCGCGCCAACAACGACGAATTGCCTGCGGGCGTGAGCCAGTCGGTACGCGTCTCGATAGCCCAGAAGCGCAAGATATCGGTGGGTGACAAGATGGCGGGACGCCACGGCAACAAGGGCGTTATCTCCCGCATCCTACCCATCGAGGATATGCCCTTCCTGCCCGACGGCACCCCGGTTGACATCATCCTCAACCCGCTCGGCGTGCCTCACCGCATGAACATCGGCCAGATACTTGAGACGCACATGGGCTGGGCGGCAGAGAAGCTCGGCTACAAGGTAGCTACTCCCGTGTTCGATGGAGCCTCTGAGGAGATGATCCACAGGGAGCTAGAGCGCGCTGGCCTGCCGCGTGACGGCAAGGTTGAGCTATACGATGGCCGCACCGGCGAGAGGTTCGATAACCCCGTAACGGTCGGCTACATATATATGCTGAAGCTAGCCCACCTAGTTGAAGATAAGATTCACGCACGGTCCACAGGCCCGTACAGCCTCGTGACCCAGCAGCCACTCGGAGGCAAGGCCCAGTTCGGCGGCCAGCGCTTCGGCGAGATGGAAGTATGGGCGCTCGAAGCATACGGCGCTGCCCACACCCTCCAGGAGATGCTCACCGTCAAGTCCGACGACGTTATGGGCCGCGTAAAGACCTATGAGGCCATCGTCAAAGGCGAGAGCATCATGGAAGTGGGCGTGCCTGAAGTTGTTCAAGGTGCTCGTGAAGGAGTTACAATCTCTCGGCCTCAACGTAGAGGTCTTCACCGAAGATGACACGCCTCTCGCCCTCGCGGAAGACGCCGGTAGCGATATCCTCTCCGACCTGGAAGGTATCAACCTGAGCGGCTTCGAGGCAGATGAAAGGGAGAGGTTCGCCTAAGACTTCGATGTTGTAGGGGCATGGCGCGCCATGCCCCTACAGAAACGCAATTATCCGCATAAGGAGTAGAGAGGGGCGTGCCACCCGAAGACTTGACGCTGGGAGAAGAGCAAGAACAACGTATGCGGAGTTTGCTCGTTAGCCAGGGATACGAACAACGGTACGGCACATCCGATACAGAAATACGTTACAACTTGAATATATCAGGACCTTGTGCTGACTTTGTTGGCTACCATCCCAGATTGGATAGATGGCTCATCGCAGAGAGTAAAGGTAGCGACCTGTGGTCAGCCGAGATACAGATTGCAAACACACTACAGGCATTGCATGCTAGGGAGCCTGAGACTAGGAAAAAGATAGAGCTACGTATCTACACAAATCCTTTACAGTACGACAGATTGAGCCAGGAACCTCATGGCACGGGCGGATATTACCGACAGGGAAGGTTCATAGGGACGAAGCCTGACGGTATCAACTTCCAATATGCTGAAATCCTCCGCCGCAGGATAAGCATCTTTAAGGAGGTTGGAGATGGGCAAGCATAATATGACCAAACAAGTGGAAAGCGTACTGCTGCACGAGATGTGGTATGTCGACGGCAGAGTTGATGCTCTGCGCTTTGCCTGGGACTGCGGTGGTGATATAGACGAAATTGCGTCCAAAATTGAGGAGGTAGAAGAGCGTATAATCAACCCTCCACCTGCCGTGAAGGACCGAATGGCCCAGGGAGCTAGTACAAGAGTATACCAAGATGGATATTTGGCTGGTCTCAATGACGCCATGAAGATTGTAAGTAAGATTGTCATAGAGCCGGAGAAAGAAACGGCGGTTGCCCGCCAATCCTAAAAGAAGTGTTAGGAGAGGCCACAAATCGGGTATTGAGATAGTAGTATAGCACGGAGGTAACATGCTAGAGGTCAACAATTTCAGCGCGATACGCATCAGCCTGGCTTCGCCCGAGAAAATCCGCGAGTGGTCGCACGGCGAGGTCACGAAGCCCGAAACCATCAACTACCGCACGCTCAAGCCGGAGCGCGACGGTCTCTTCTGCGAGCGCATCTTCGGCCCGCAGAAGGACTGGGAGTGCTACTGCGGCAAGTACAAGAGGGTGCGCTATAAGGGCACAATCTGCGACAAGTGTGGCGTGGAAGTAACACGCTCCCGCGTTCGCCGCGAGCGCATGGGGCATATATCCCTGGCCTCCCCCGTATCACACATCTGGTACGTGAAGGGCACACCCTCTCGTCTGGGTTTGCTGCTGGACATCTCGCCCCGTAATTTGGAGCGGGTACTTTACTTCGCTACTTACATAGTCACCGACCTGAACGAGGACGAGAAGCAGCGGGCTATCGAGCACGTACAGACCGAGGCCGAGCGCCGCGTGCAGGATGTAATCGAGCGCACACACACGCGCATCACCGACCTGCAAGGCGGCCTCCAGGAGGAAATCGCCGAAATCCAGGCCAGCGACAAGGAGAGCCGCACCGAGCTAGACGCTACTCTCAAGAACGCCAAGAAAATCCTCACCTCCGAGCAGCGCAGCATAGAGCGCAAGCTCAAGAAGCTGGTGGGTGGGACCACTCCTGAAGATATTTACCTGGCGGGTGGAGATGCCCCTGTCTTCGCCGCTGGGGACGAGATCAACGAGACAAGCGTGGCGCGTCTCAAGGAGGCCGCCGCCGAGCGCCTGGCCGACATCCAGGAGGAAATCAAGCGCGAGAGCCAGCACTCACGCGACCTCGTTGGCGCGACCCGCGACCAGCGTTCTTACGTCGCCCTACAGGAGAGCGAGCAGATACAGGCCCGCGCCAACAAGGAGATAGAGGATATCCGCCGCCAGGCTACCGAGCGCGTCGCACAGCTTGAAGACATCAAGCGCGACCAGCTTCTCTCGGAACAGACCTACCGCGAGCTATCCGATGCCTTCCCAGGCGTATTCGAGGCGGGCATGGGCGCTGAAGCTATCCTGAAAATCGTCGGCAGGCTCGACCTCGATGCCAAGGCCGCCGAGCTTCGCCATGAAATCCAGACGGTGGGCGGCCAGCGCCGCAAGAAGGCTACCAAGCGCCTGCGCGTGGTGGAGGCCTTCCGCAAGTCGGGCAACGAGCCTTCCTGGATGATGTTCACCTACCTGCCGGTCATCCCCCCCGACCTGCGCCCTATGGTGCAGCTTGACGGTGGCCGCTTCGCCACGTCCGACCTCAACGACCTGTATAGGCGCGTCATCAACCGCAACAACCGCCTCAAGAGGCTCATGGAGCTTGGCGCGCCGGAAATCATCATCCGCAACGAGAAGCGTATGCTCCAGGAGGCCGTTGACGCCCTGATAGATAATGGCCGTCGCGGGCGTGTGGTATCAGGCTCCGGCAAGCACCGCCTGAAGTCTCTAAGTGACATGCTGAAGGGGAAGCAGGGCCGCTTCCGCCAGAACCTCCTCGGCAAGCGCGTGGACTACTCAGGCCGCTCCGTTATCGTGGTTGGACCTGAGCTGAAGCTGCACCAGTGCGGCCTCCCCAAGAGGATGGCGCTGGAGCTATTCAAGCCGTTCGTCATGCGCCGCCTCGTCGCCAAGGGCCTCGCCCACAACATCAAGAGCGCCAAGCGATACGTGGAGCGCGTGAAGGCGGACGTGTGGGATGTGCTGGAAGAGGTTATCAAGGACTACCTGGTGCTCCTCAACCGCGCACCATCGCTGCACCGCCTCTCCATCCAGGCGTTCGAGGCCGTGCTCATAGAAGGCTCGGCTATCCAGTTGCACCCGCTCGTCTGCTCGGCCTTCAACGCCGACTTCGACGGCGACCAGATGGCCGTGCACGTGCCCCTCTCTGCCGCCGCGCAACGCGAGGCCCGCGAGCGTATGCTCTCGATCTATAACATGCTCTCTCCCGCGAACGGCGACCCAATCGTCTCCCCGTCGCAGGACATCGTGCTCGGCTGCTATTACATGACCGTGATGCGCCCCGGCGCTGACGGCGAGGGTAAGATATTCTCCACCCCGGAGGAGGCTATTCTCGCCTACAACAGCAACGTCATCAATCTCCAGGCACCCATAAGCGTCAGGATGAGTGGTGGCGGCAGCGGTAACGGCAAGTCGGAGATTATCGAGACTACGGTTGGCCGCATCATCTTCAATGAGGTAGTCAACCACTACAACGACGACCTGCCCGAAGACCAGCGCATCGCGTATCGCAACCAGGCGATGGACAAAGGCTCGCTACGTGCCCTCATGTCTGAGTGCCACCGCAAGCTAGGCCCCCGCCGCTCCGCAGAGATAGCGGACTCCTACAAGCGCCTCGGTTTCAACTTCGCCACAAGGTCCGGCATGTCCGTGGCTATAGCCGACGTTGAAATCCCCAAGAAGAAGGGCGAGATGCTTGCCTCGGCAGACGATGCCGTAGAGAAGGTAGCGAAGAACTTCCAGCGCGGTCTCATCTCAGAGCAGGAGCGTTATGAGGAAGTCATCCGCATCTGGAACGAGACGACCGATTCGCTCACGAACGAGCTTGAGAAGGTCATGGACCCCTATGGCCTTGTCTCGACACTTGCTTACTCAGGCGCGACGAAAGCCAAGTTCAAGCAGCTACGCCAGCTGGCAGGTATGCGCGGTCTGATGGCAGACCCATCGGGCCGTATCATCGACCTGCCTATCCGCTCCAACTTCCGCGAAGGTCTAACTGTGTTGGAGTACTTCGTCTCCACGCATGGTGGACGCAAGGGTCTGGCCGACACCGCGCTTCGCACGGCGGATGCGGGGTATCTTACTCGCCGTCTCGTGGATGTCGCGCAGGATGTCATCATCAAGACTTACGAGTGCGGGACCACCGCAGGCATCTGGGTGGCATGGCCTCGCAGCAAGGATGTCAATGACGTAGTGAGCACGCGCATAATTGGCCGCTACGCCGCCCAGCCGGTTGCTCACCCTGTCACAGGTGAGATAATGCTCGATACAGGCGACGAGGTCAGCGAGGAGTCGATGCGCCCGGTCGTCCGCGAGGCAGAGGCCTGGCTCGCGGACCTGCGACGTGGTTTCGAGAAGGAAGGGCTCAAGCGCGATGAAATAGAGCGCAGAGTGGCGGCCGAGCAATCCAAGTTCGGTATCAGCGTGCGCTCTCCTCTCCTGTGCGAGCTTGAATACGGCGTCTGCCAGATGTGCTACGGGCGCGCACTGCACAACAGCAGGATGGTGGACATCGGTGAGGCGGTGGGCATCATCGCCGCGCAGTCCATCGGTGAGCCTGGCACACAGCTAACGTTGCGCACGTTCCACACCGGAGGCGTCGCCTCGTCCGAAGACATCACGCTCGGTCTCCCTCGCGTCGAAGAGTCTGTTCGAAGCCCGCGTGCCGAAGGGTCAGGCGATACTGGCCGAGATAGACGGCGTAGTCGAGATCGTGCACGAGGGTGAAGGTGACCAGCAGACTACCAAGATCCGCCTCTCGGAGACGGAAGTGTACGACGATGAATACCCCATGCCCAAGCGTTATGAGCTACTCGTGGCCCCTGGACAGGATGTACGCGAAGGAGCGGACCTGTTCCGCTCCGCACTGAAGGGAGATACCAACGAGGCAGTCCAGGCGCGCATGAGCGGGCAGGTATTGATCGATGAAAAGAAAAAGATGCTCATGATCCGCTCCGAGGAGACCGAGCAGCGCGAGTACCAGATACCGCACAGCGCGCAGCTTGAGGTGCGGGACGGCGAGCGCGTCTCAGCCGGACAGCCCCTCACTCGCGGACCCAAGAATCCACAGGAAATCCTGCACATCCTGGGCCGCGAGGCGGTGCAGCGCTACCTGGTAGACGAGGTGCAGAAGGTGTACCACTCTCAGGGCGTGAACGTGCATGACAAGCACATCGAAGTGATAGTCAGGCAAATGCTCCGCAAGGTGCGCATAGATACCGCAGGCGACACCGAGATGCTGCCTGGGGAGATGGTGGAGCGCTTCGCGTTCGCTGAGGTGAGCGCCCGGACGATAGCAGCAGGGGGCGAGGCCTCAACAGCCACTCCCGTCCTGCTCGGTATCACAAAGGCATCCCTCTCCACCAACTCCTTCTTATCCGCCGCGTCCTTCCAGGAGACCACCCGCGTGCTAACCGAGGCCGCCATCAACGGCCAGGTTGACAGGCTGCGTGGCCTCAAGGAGAACGTCATCATAGGCAAGCTTATCCCTGCCGGGTCGGGCACAACCCGCACGGCGCACCAGCCAGGCGACTATAGCATGGTCTCGATAGGCCAGAACATAGACGACTACCTGAGGGCCAGCGAGACGTTCGCCGACATCGAAACGCTCGACCTTGACGCGATTGGCGCCGGGGACGGCAGCGTAGACGGCAATGGTATGGAGGGCAACGGCGCGCCCGGAGGGCTTGATGCCTTCGACGCCGATATCTTACTCTCGCTCGACTCGGAAGACCCTACCCTCGATAGCAGCATAGACACGACGCCAGACGACGATGAAGTCGACCCAGGCGCTGACGATGAGGTCTCCGAGGACGAAGGTGATGCGGACGAAGATAGCGGCGATGAAGATAATCTCGAAGATGATCTCGAAAGCCAGGAAAGTTAGCCTTTAGTAACGTCCAACTGAACGCAGATGATGCAATAAAAAGGAACTGAGACATCTCAGTTCCTTTTTATTGTTTTGCGGTATAACAAGCTTCCGAGGGCTTTCTAAGTCATTATGGAACGTACTTCGCAGTGGATCAGGACTCGCGCACCTCGTCCTGGTGAGGTGTCTGTTGCGCGTGGGCATCCTGGCGCGAAGGCTGTGCAGATGCTCCCCGGGCGATAATCTCACGGACCTCGTTCTGGCACTTTTCCAGCACCAACCGTATGTGACGGAGCGTGTCAGGGTCTCCGCCGTGCATGACGGAGTGCACTCCGCCCCGAACGGTGCGAATAACATCGTGCAGCGCATCGTGCAGGAACTTCAGCTCATGGCGGCTGACGTTGGCGGGCGTGTGGTCGGCGAAACGAGACCAGAAGTGCTCCACATGCTCAGCGTGCCCTTCCAACTCGGCGCGACCTTCATTGGTGAGCTGGTACGTCCGGCGCTCCCCTTCCTGGTCGGCGCGCACCAGTCCCAGGTCGTCCAGGTACTGCAACGTTGGGTAGAGCGTACCGGGGCTGGGGGCATACTGGCCTCGCGTTCTCTCCTCCAATTGCTTGATTATGTCGTAACCGTGCTTCGGGCCGTCGCGCAGTACGTCGAGGATGATATAGCGAAGCAGGCCGCGCTCAAGCCTATCTTTGCGGCCTCCTGGCTCGCCATGTGAGCCTCTGCCCCAGAAACCTGCTCCACCCCATCGGCCAAACTCAGGCCACTCCTCAGAATTGCCGTGGCGGCCATGCCATCGCCCGCGCCCATGCCTTAGATGGTGCCAGGCCTCGTGCCCTCGCTCATGGCCCCTGCCATGCGCATCATGTAATTTGTCTTCTCTCACTGTATTTCTCCTTTATTCTATCTTGATATAATAAAGATATATCTTTAGTGTTACTATACAACAACCAATTGCTCTTGTCAAGACCTTTTTGCAGGATAATTCCGTAGAAATTTAGAGGAAATAAAATGGGGGTTCGGGTGCGCCGAACCCCCATTTTATTTCCTCTTCCCAGGTCAGCCTAGCCTTGCTGCGATTGCGGCGAAGTCAGCTGCTGCCTGGCTCCTGATGCGGTCGTAGGCTTCATCCTGCTGGCGCATGATATAGGAAGGGTGATAGGTCATCAAGACCTGGCTCGACTCCATGCCCGCTATTGGCAAGCCGAATGGCAGCCACTGGCCCCGCTCCCTGGTCATTTGCACATCCCGACCAAGCATCGCTTTGGCAGCGACCGCTCCCAGGCAACACACTATCTCTGGTTTGATTATGTCAAGCTCACCCATTCGCCAGATCGTGCATGCCTTGATTTCCGGTACGAGAGGCGGCCTGTTGCTTACGCGATTGCCCGTGTGGTTCGTCGGGCGCGACTTGACCGTATTAGTTATCCAGATGTCCTCCCGTTTGATGCCCGCTTCGTCCAGCAGTGAGTTCAGTACCTGTCCGGCTCGGCCTACGAAGGGGCGGCCCGCCTTGTCCTCTCCTTCGCCTGGGGCCTCCCCTATGATGAGCAGGCGCGCCGTGGGCGACCCTTCCCCAAAGACGACGTGCGTATGTGTCGCACAAAGGTCGCACCGGCAGCATCGTAGCGCCACCTCTCTCAAAGCAGCCAAAGCCGTCGCCTTGTCGGCACGGTAAGCCTCCCCGGCAGCTTGCTGAGGCGTATCTGCAAGCATATCCTCATGCGGGACGATTATCTGATCCACACTCGTGTGCGTATGCGGTTGCGCTACCTTCGGCATCTTTTCACTCCTCCCAACGAAAGTCGTGCGTTCGGGTCATAGATAACAGATTTAGCTTGATAATGCAAGCGACCAACCTAATCATGGGATTGGTGTTGCGTGTGCCTGTTACCTGTATAATAGGGAGAACTTCGAGCATAGATTGGAGACTTCACATGGCTATTGAGCCGGAAAAGGGACTGAGCAAAGAGACTGTCTACGACGGCAAGCTGTTCAAAGTCGTGAAGGAGAAGGTACGCCTTGCGAACGGCAACGAGCGCCCCAGGGAGATAGTGGTACACCCAGGAGCGGTAGCCCTGGTGGTGGTAAACAACGATAACCGGCTTATCCTCGTGAGGCAGTACCGCCGGGCTGCCGACCGGGTGCTGTTGGAGATACCCGCGGGTACACGCGAACCTGGGGAGGACGCTGAGACCTGCGCCCGTCGGGAGCTTAGCGAGGAGACGGGCTATGAAGCGTCGACAGTGAAACACCTCGGCGGCTTCTATTCCGCACCGGGCTTCTGCACAGAGTACCTGGAATGCTACCTGATGACGGACCTGAAAGAGAAAAAGGGTATAGCCGATGACGATGAAAACATCGAGATCGAGCGCCTTACGGCGGAAGAAGCCTTGCAAGCCATCAAGCGAGGCGAAATCTCCGACGCGAAATCTATATGCGGAATATTGATGTGGAAGAACCTGGTACGTGATGCGTGATGACTACGCAGCAATGGCATAGCAACGAGACTAGGAGAATTCTATGGAATACGAAACTATACTCTATGCCCTGGACGAAGGGGTGCTGACCCTCACTCTCAACCGCCCGGACGTGTTGAACGCCTTCAACCGGAAGATGACCGATGAGATACAGGACGCGCTCAAGAAAGCAGAGCGAGACGCTTCCGTGCGCTGCATCGTCCTCACGGGTGCGGGACGCGCCTTCTCCTCCGGCGAAGACCTCAAGAGCCGCATGGCCGAGTTGGATGGTACGACTGGAGGCTTCAGTTCTACGCTGAAAGAGCGCTACAACCCTATCGTGCTCAAAATGCGTAATATCGAAAAGCCGGTGCTGGGGTCGATCAACGGTATCGCAGCGGGTGCAGGGTGTTCCATCGCGCTGGCATGTGATATGCGTATCGCTTCGGAGAAGGCCAGGTTCATAGAGGTGTTCGTGCGGGTGGGGCTTGTGCCCGACTCCGGCTCATCGTATTTCCTACCCCGCCTGGTCGGCCTCGGCAAGGCGCTGGAGATGGCCTTCCTGGGTGACGAGGTTGGCGCGGACGAAGCTCTTCGCGTCGGCCTGGTGAACCGGGTAGTCTCACCAGACGAGCTAGAAAGCGCGACGCGGGAGCTTGCCTTACGATTGGCGCAAGGCCCCACAAAAGCTATCGGCCTCGCCAAGCGTGCCATGAACCGTGCTTTGAGCATGGACCTGGAACAACTTCTTGAATATGAAGTCTACGCCCAGGAGACGGCAGGGGCTTCAGCCGACCATAAGGAGGGGATAGCGGCATTCCTGGAGAAGCGGCAGGCAAAATTTACGGGTAGTTGACACCTGGCGCTAGACGTGCTATATTGGCTACTGTTAGCTAACGTTAGCTAACAGTAGCCAATATAGGGGATAATAGATATGAAGACCAGACCCATAGTAAGAGTTGTTACCGCCACAGAAGCCAAGAATTGATTTGGCGACATCATCAAGGCTGCGTATTTACGCGAAGAGCATCTAGTAATCAAACGTGATGGGATTCCAGTGGCAGTGGTAGTGCCTATTATGGATTATGAAGCAATGGTTCAAGATGGAGAGCTTCCTCAGGAGTTGGCTCAGGAAATAGCTTCTGTAGCAAAGATGCAGCGCGCACACTCCAAACTCACCGATCATCTTCGGGAAATCCACGAGCGAATGCCTGACGTGAGCGAGGAGGAGGCTGATAGGGATATTGCGGAGGCTATACAAGCTGTCCGCGCCGAACGGCGGCGTGAACACGAACAACGTGCCAATGATTAGGGCGGTACTAGATGCCAATATCCTGGTGAGCGCAATACTCGTGAAGATTGGGAAGCCCGCCAGGGTGGTCGATAGCTCGTCCTCTGTTAACCTGCTCACTTCTGAAGATATTCTGGTTGAGGTTGAGCGCGTTCTCTCATATCCAAGAATCCGTAGAAAATACAAGCTAACAGACCATGAAGTTAACCTTTATCTCGAAGACTTACGTGATAAATTCGCAATTATTACTGTTCACACTCTTGTGTCAAATGTTAGCCCTGACCCAGACGACGATAAGATATTAGCGTGCGCCTTAGACGGCGGTGCTGACTATGTTGTGAGCGGCGACCCTCACCTTCTGAACCTTAGCGAGTACATGGGTATCAAGGTCGTGACGCCGAACGCATTCCTCTCTATCTTGGAAGCACAGCAGTAGCAGTAAGGAGCTTACATTATGCCCCCAACAATCGCAGTCCTCGGTGCCGGCACGATGGGCGCGGGGATAGCCCAGCTTGCGGCCCAGAGCGGCGCTGACGTGCTGCTATACGACATCAAGGACGAGTTCGTCCAGCGAGGCCTTGCCAGCATAGAAACCCCTCTACAGAAGCGTGTCGAGCGAGGCAAGCTCTCCGGGGAAGAGAAAGCGTCTATCCTGGGACGGATACGCACGACCACCAGGCGCGACGATGCGGCCAATAGCGACCTCATAATTGAGGCAGCACCGGAAGACCTTGCGCTCAAGCGTGAGATATTCGCATCCTTGAGCGCGCTCTGCGCTCCCAGCACCATCCTTGCGACGAATACATCCTCTCTATCCATAACTGCTATCGCATCGGCTGCGCAAGGCCCTGAGCGCGTGGTCGGGATGCACTTCTTCAACCCCGCGCCTGTGATGCCCCTCGTCGAAATCATCGCGGGGAGACATACATCCCCTGATGTGGTGCAGGCGGTTGCCGAAATCGCCCGCAGCATGGATAAGCTGCCCGTTATCGCCGCCGACATGCCCGGTTTCATCGTCAACCGGGTGGCGCGCCCATTCTACGGCGAAGCTCTCAAGATCGTAGGTGAGGGAGGCGCTTCCATACCGCAGGTCGATGAGGCGATGCGCGCCGCTGGGTTCCCGATGGGGCCGTTCGAGCTGATGGACCTCATTGGCATAGACATCAACTTCGCCGTCACCAGGTCGGTCTTTGAGGCCTTCTTTGGAGAGCCACGCTACCGCCCCCACCCCATCCAGCAGCGTATGGTCGAAGGAGGCACTTTTGGCAAGAAGTCGGGCAAGGGCTTCTATGATTACCCAGGCGGGCAGAAAGGCAACCCCACTATCAGCCAGATGGCCTCGATGCAGCACAGGCGGGACGGCAATTTCATCCCAACCGACTTACTGCAAGATTTCCTTACCAAAGGCGGCATTACTTTGCCACCTGATGTGGAAGCGCAGGGTGAAGTAGTGGCTCGCATCCTCGCGATGATAATGAATGAGGCGGCGTTCGCGCTCGGAGAAGGGGTCGCCTCAGTGCGCGACATAGACCGCGCTATGAAGCTCGGCACCAACTACCCGAATGGGCCATTGCGCTGGGCGGATGAGGTCGGGCTGGACACCGTACTGGCGGTACTACGGAGTCTCCAGGCGACACTCGGAGATGACCGTTATCGCCCCGCGCCGCTTCTGCAACAGCTGGTAGCAGCGGGGCTTACGGGGGACGCAGTGGGCGAAGGGTTCCACTCCCCCGGCGAGAAGGGTATGGTATAATTACAGTTGGCGCTTATCGCCGCCTGCGCATGACAGATGGAGAAAAGAGGTAAAGCTACAGTGTCGCATCAGAATGGAGCACGCGAGCCGTATATTATTGACGCATTGAGGACCCCGGTTGGACGCTACGGCGGCGCTCTCAAAGATGTGCGCCCGGACGACCTTGCGGCGCATGCAATCCGCGCTCTCGTCGACCGTACAGGCGTAGACCCCAGGCGCATAGAAGACGTGATATTGGGCTGCGCGAACCAGGCTGGTGAGGACAACCGTAACGTCGCACGTATGGCCGTGCTGCTCGCTGGCCTGCCGATAGAAGTAGCAGGGGCAACCGTCAACAGGCTGTGCGGCTCCGGCTTGCAGGCCATTAATGATGCGGCGAGAGCGATTTGCGCAGGCGAGGGCGACGTTTTTATAGCCGGGGGCGTGGAGAGCATGACGCGAGCGCCCTTCGTGATGGCGAAGCCGAATGACGCCTGGCCCAGGGGCGAGCAGACCTTATACGACACTACAATCGGTTGGCGCTTCACGAACCCCCACCTGGCTGAGATGCACCACCCCTACAGCATGGGTGAGACGGCGGAGAACGTGGCTGAGGCGTGGGGCATCTCCCGTGAGGACCAGGACGCCTTCGCGCTTGAGAGCCAGCAACGAGCCACGGCGGCAATCGAGTCGGGTAGGTTCAAGGACGAGATTACCCCTGTCACCATCCCCCAGCGCAAGGGCGACCCCATTGTGGTCGATACGGACGAGCACCCACGTCCAGACACCACCCCTGAGAAGCTGGCGAAGCTGGGCGCTGCCTTCAAGAAGGGCGGATCGGTCACGGCAGGGAATGCGTCAGGTATCAACGATGGCGCGTCCGCCGTTCTGCTTACAAGTAAGGAAGCCGCCGAGAGTATGGGCCTCAAGCCGATGGCTCGCATTGTTACGTCTGCCGTCGCTGGTGTAGACCCAGCCTGCATGGGCGTCGGCCCCGTCCCCGCCACCCATAAGGCGCTCAAGCGCGCCAGCCTGACGGTTGACGACCTCGACCTGATAGAGTTGAATGAGGCGTTCGCATCACAGTCGCTCGCCTGCATACGCGAGCTTGGACTTGACCCGGCGAAGGTGAACGTGAACGGTGGCGCAATCGCGCTCGGTCATGCGCTCGGTAATAGCGGCAGCCGCCTCGTGACCACTCTCGTGCATGAGCTTCGTCGCAGGGGCGGGCGCTACGGTCTCGCCACGATGTGCATAGGCGTCGGCCAGGGAATCGCCACCATAATTGAGATGGTAGATCAGGTCTGAATTCCTCTTCTATAGGGAGTTGACTTAGTGGCACGTGGCATCACCTTTGACAAAATCACACCGGAATGCCGGGATTTCCTTATGGAAGGGACGCGGACAGGCAAGCTAGCAACGGTCCGCTCCGACGGCAGGCCACACGTCGTGCCCATATGGTTCTATGTCGATGGAGAGGAATTAGTCTTCACGACGTGGCACAAGAGCGTCAAGGCAATCAACATACGCCGCGACCCGAGGATATGCCTCTGCGTGGATGACCAGACCCCGCCTTTTTCCTACGTACAGGTCGAGGGCACCGCGACGTTTGAAGATGACCCTGACGCGCTACTCTACTGGGCGACGCGCATCGGCGGAAGGTACATGGGAGAGGAACAAGCTGAGGCTTACGGCAAGCGCAACGCCATCCCAGGCGAACTCCTTGTAAGGATAAAGCTAACGAAGATACTCGCCGAATGGAACGTAGCCGCATGGTAATAAAGAACTACAAAGAAGAGGTAAGCAATTAATGGCAGACACAGCAACACAGGACGCAAAAACCGACGCAACTTCACGTAAAGAGTGGAAGTTGTTGATAAACGGGCAGCAGGTTGACGCCAAGTCGGGCGAGACATTCGACGTAATCAACCCTGCCACCAATGAGCACCTGGCAAGGGTCGCGAAAGCGGGTAAGGAGGATGTGGACGCCGCCGTGGACGCCGCGCGTGAGGCGTTCGAGCGTGGCAAGTGGGTCCGCATGGGTGCTGCTCGACGCGCAAGCATCCTCTTCAAGGTCGCTCAGATTATGCGCGAGCGACAGGAAGAAATCGCTCGCCTCGAAGTGATGAACAACGGCAAAGCGATCTCGCAGGCCAAAGCGGAGCTGAACCAGGCCATCGAAGACTTCGAGTTCTTCGCGGGCGCGGCAACGAAGATAACCGGCAGCACCATACCCGTACCCGGCAACTTCCTCAACTACACCGTGCGCGAGCCTATCGGCGTGTGCGCCCAGATCGTCCCCTGGAACTATCCCATTATGATGGCGGCGTGGAAGGTAGCCCCCGCCCTCGCCGCTGGTAATACCGTCATACTCAAGCCCGCCAGCGCCACCCCCCTCACCGCGCTCCTCCTCGGCGAGATATGTCTTGAAGCTGGCGTGCCTGCGGGTGTGCTCAACGTCCTCCCCGGCCCAGGTGCCGAGATCGGCGTCCAGCTAACCGAGCACCCAGGCGTAGATAAGGTGGCCTTCACCGGCGAGACCGAGACGGGCCGAGACATCATGCGCCGGGCTGCGGGCACGCTCAAGCGCATCTCGCTGGAGTTGGGCGGTAAGTCCCCCAATCTCGTATTTGAAGACGCCGACATAGATCACGCAGTGAACGGCTCCCTGTTCGCAATCTATTACAGTGCGGGCCAGTCATGCGAAGCGCGCTCTCGCCTCTTCGTTCAGGAGAGCATATACGACGAGTTCGTTGAGAAGTTCGTCGAAAAGACGCGCAGGCTGAAGGTCGGCGATCCAATGGAGATGACCACGCAAATCGGCTCGCTTATCTCCCCCCGCCACCTTGAGCGTGTTGACAGTTATGTCAAGATAGGCCGCGATGAGGGTGCAGAGGTGCTCGCAGGCGGTGAGCGCGCAGGCAATGGCCTTGAGAAGGGCAATTTTTACCTCCCGACGGTCCTCGCAGGCGTCACTAACAAGGCTCGCATCTCCCAGGAGGAGATATTTGGTCCGGTGGTGACGATAATGCGCTTCTCCAACGAAGCAGAGGCGGTGCAGCTTGCTAATGACATTGTATATGGCCTGGCGGGCACGCTCTGGACGAAAGATGTAGGGCGGGCACACCGTGTGGCCGGGCAAATCCGTTCGGGCGTAGTGACAATCAACACCCCCTTCACTGCCTTCCCCGGCCTGCCGTTCGGAGGCTACAAGCAGTCCGGTTTCGGACGCGAGTTAAGCATGGATAGCCTTGAGATGTACACTGAACTTAAAAGTGTTCTCATCTACACTGGTGAGAAGCCCATGAATCCCTTCGGAATCTAATAGGGTATGTAACAACGAGTGTAAGAAGAGTGTCATTCCGAACGAAGTGAGGAATTTAAAACTCTATCCACACGTCCAAGCTTGGAGATTCCTCACTTCGTTCGGAATGACAGAGAAAAGAGTGCTTCGTTACGGCAGGCTTCGCAGCCATTGTCAAGTGTTGTTTTATAGGCTCTAATTTAGTGAAACGTGTTGGGTGAGAAGTTTAGACCTGTAATCACAAGGTACCAAAGGGGATCTTCATGGTAACAGAAGTGCAGACCAGGAGCGATGCGCCCTGGAAGCAGCGATACCGGACGCAGGGAGTGGTTTGGACGCTCCTTGCGAAGGGCGCTCCGACACGCGGCCTGGCGTGCAGCAAGAAAACGGGCGTATTCCAGCTATACGCCTGGGACGTGCCCTCCGGTGAGTCGAGGCAGCTGACCGATGAGCCAACAGGCAAAGCGGATGGCGTAATCTCCCCCGATGGCCGCTACGTCTATTACCTGGATGACAAAGGCGGGAACGAGGTCGGTCACTACGTGCGTGTACCTTTTCAGGGGGGCGAGGCAGAGGACATCTCGCCTGATCTGCCACCTTACGCATCATGGAACCTGGAAATAAGCCGGGACGGAACCACCATAGGCTTTATGGCAGCCAACGAGGGCGGCTTCCAGGCATTCGCGCTAGAGGTTGGACCGGATGGCACGCTCGGTACGCCCCGTTGCATATTCCAGGGGAAGAGATTTGCAGTGGGGCCGTCCCTCTCCCAAAATGGGGAGATTGCGGTTCTCACCACCACTGAGCGCGGGGACATGCTAAATTTCAATCTGCTCGCGCTTGACACTGCTACTGGCGAAGCTATGGGCGAGCTTTGGGATGGTACAGGTAGCAGCGTCGAGGCCACGGCCTTTTCACCCATACCTGGGGACACGCGTCTTCTGTCCCACACCAATCGCACGGGAGTGCGCCGACCTCTCTTTTGGGACCCGCGCACCGGCAAGCGTACGGACCTTGATGTTGGGGACCTGGAAGGGGAAGTGCTGCCTCTCGATTGGTCCGACGACGGCCAGCGCGTGCTATTGTGCCAGTTCAGCCGCGCCGTGCAGAGGCTATTTGTCTACCACGTAGAGAGCGCTACTCTGCAACCTCTGGACCACCCAGGCGGCACTTATGGCCTGGGGGGGGGGGTCGCACATGTATTTCGCCCCCGACAACGAGATTTTCGCGCAATGGCAAGATGCATCGCAACCCTCACAAGTTATCGCCCTTGACGCTACCACGGGGGCGGTAAAACGCACGTTGTTGGAGGGTGCCCAGGTGCCGCCTGGCCGTCCCTGGAAGTCGGTCAGCTTTCATTCCTCGGATGGAGAGGAGATACAGGGTTGGCTGGGCCTCCCGGACGGCGATGGGCCGTTCCCGACCATTTTGCACACGCATGGCGGGCCTGAAGCCGTTACCACCGAGCTGTTCGCCCCTGGCCTCCAGTCGTGGCTGGACCACGGCTTCGCCTTCCTGACCATCAATTATCGAGGCTCCGCCACGTTCGGGCGCGATTTCCAGCAGAAAATCTGGGGCAACCCAGGACATTGGGAAGTCGAAGACATGGTAGCTGCCCGCGACTGGTTGGTCAAGGAGGGCATATCCCACCCTGACCAAATAATAGTCACAGGCGGCTCCTATGGCGGCTACCTGACTCTGCTGCCCCTGGGTATGAGGCCCGATCTGTGGGCCGGTGGGATGGGCGTGGTGGCTATCGCCGACTGGCGGATGACGTATGAGGATTCGGCAGAGACGCTTCGAGGCTACCAGAGGGCGATCTTCGGCGGCACGCCTGAGGAGCTGCCGGAGCAGTACGCCACTTCTTCACCCATCACCTATGTCGAAGATGTGCGAACACCCCTGTTAGTAATCCAGGGCCGCAACGACACGCGCTGCCCTGACCGCCAGATGGAAGCCTATATCGCCCGGATGGAAGAGCTGGGCAAGCCTGTCGAGGTTTACTGGTTTGAGGCTGGGCATGGCTCCCTCGAAGTGGAGGAGCAGATCAAGCAGCAAGAGATGATGTTACAGTTCGCCCACAAGATAGTGTCATGAACATACGCATCAGCAAGCTATACCAGGGTTCGCCGCACGGCGCGCTTGAGGTTGCCTTCAACTCGTGCGCGGAGGGCGACCGCATGATTGCGGAGATAGCTGATGCAACGGGCTTGAAGTTCGAGCGACCCCCCGCGAACCGCATGGCGATGCGCGAGCTACACATAGCCGAGGTGGGTGACGAGGCGGCACAGGAGGCGGCGTTTATCGCCGCGCTTGCCGTCGCTGAGAAGTACGGCGAGGTGAGCGACAGCCAGAAGAACATGAAAGGCCCAGGCGAGGTTACACCTCAGCAGCTTGACCAGGCAATGAAGCACCATCACTCGTGACGTACATAGTCTCTATCGACCAATCCCGATGCATAGGCGCAGGCAACTGCGTCCATATCGCGCCTACCGTCTTCCAATTGGACGAGGAGAACATCGCCTATCTGCTCGACCCAACGTCGGTAGATGACGAGACACTCTTGGATGCGGCACGCTCATGTCCAACCAATGCTATTTATCTCGACACCGAAGAGGGGCAGGCCGTGTATCCATAAGGACAAAAAAAGTCCGCAAAGTGAGTATCGCCCGTAGGGGCACGGCGCGCCGTGCCCCTACTTCTCTCGACATTTACCGCCTCTAACATAGGCGAGGGTGTTCAGTCTTATATAGATGACACGCTGAACGGCTACGAGAAAGTTGGTTCAGCTAAGACTGAATGGTTTGGGGAGGCGGGTTTGGATGTGTGGCTGCCTGGGTGTCCAGGTGCGGAGTTTGAGATGTATGTTGTGGCCCAGAGGGGTATAGGGTAGTTGGGCCGGATCGGGTGAAGGCGGGTCGTGATTCCGATGGCGGTAAGACGTTTGAGCTTGCGTTTGAGCTTGCGTTTGAGCCTTTGAAATAGGATTAGTGAGCCTTGAGGCGGGGAAACCAACGTGGGACTTTGGATTTGTAGGTGAGATAGGCGGAGCCGAAGCGTTGTTCTAGTCCGGGTTCTTCGGAGAGGATGAAGTAGGCGTGGTTGAGCGCGAAGACGAAGAGTGCCCAGATGGCGAGGATCCAGGAGCCGAAGAAGAGTGACTCACCGATTAGCATGGTGAGGACGCCGCTGATCATGGGGTTGCGTACGTATCGGTAGGGGCCGGCAGCGACGAGGGATTGGGTGGGGTCCCAGGGGGCGAGAGTGCCGCGACCTACGCGGGCGAAGAGGGTGACGCACCAGAGGAAGAGGGCGAAGCCTGCGGCGAATATTAGCAGGCCGAGTATGTGCACGGGCCATTCGAGGAGGTTGTTGGTCCAGCGCGGCTCCTGGGCGGCGAAGGAGGAGAGGAACCAGTAGGGGATTATGGCTACCACTGTGAAGGGTAGGATCAGGATTGCTAGCAGGTGGCGCAGGATCATGTGGTGCTGTGATGGTTGGGTTTGAAGTCTTGCGCCCCCGTAGGCTACTGACATGATTCGCGATCGTTGTGGGGCCAAACACCATATCTTGGGTTACATTACTACAGTTCTTGCACGAATGCAAGTACCATGAGAGGAGACAATGCTTAGGCAGTCATAGCCGTGTGTTTGAAATCACACCCGTTTTCCAGTACACTTGTGGTTACAGGATATAAAAGAAGTGTATTTAGACTGGCTCGCACAGACCGGAGTAAGAAATAATGGTAAGAACGCAGGAAGAAGCTAACAAGAGCTTTTACATATGGACCGTCGGCTGCCAGATGAACGTAGCCGACAGCAACTACGTGGCTACCGCGCTCACCAATCGTGGCTACGCCGAGGCACAGCAAATTGAGGCCGCCGACGTTGTAGTCCTCAACTCGTGCGTCGTGCGCCAGGCTGCGGAAGACCGCATCGTCGGCAAGCTGGGCGAGCTATCCCAGCTCAAGAAGAAAAAGCCTGGGATGTTCGTTGCCCTTACAGGCTGCATGGTCACAGCCGACCAGACCACATTGCGCCGCCGCTTCCCGATGGTGGACTTCTTCTTCAAGCCCTCTGCCGTAGCCGACTTCCTTGTAGGTCTCCCCGACAGCGCCTCGTCAGACCTGGGAGAATACGGCGTCTCGCTCGCCCTCGAAGGTCTGCTGCCAACCGCGCAAGCCGGGGGTATCGCCGCCTACATACCTATAATATACGGCTGCAACAAGACCTGTACTTACTGCATCGTCCCCTTCCGGCGCGGTAAGGAGCGCTCGCGCACGATAGAAGAGATCGCCCGCGAGGTCGAGGGATTGACCAGGCAAGGCGTGCGCGAAGTCACCCTCCTGGGGCAGAACGTGGACACTTACGGCCACGACCTGCTAGAGCGCACCGATCTTGCAGCCCTCATGCACCGGCTCAACGACATCGAGGACCTATGGCGCATACGCTTCCTCACCTCCCACCCTAAAGACCTTGCGCAGAACCTCATAGACGCTGTAGGGTCTCTCCCAAAGGCGATGGAGCACGTCAACCTCCCCGTGCAGGCGGGCGACGATGAAATCATCAAGCGTATGAAGCGCCGCTACACGCTACGCTATTACCGCGACCTCATCCGCCGCATCCGCGAGACCATTCCAGGTGTCTCCCTCGCAACTGACATCATAGTAGGCTTCCCCGGCGAGTCGCATGACCAGTTCATGCACACAATGGACCTCCTCGAAGAGATCAGGTTCGACAAGGTGCATGTCGCGGCATATTCTCCCAGGCCGGGAACGGTCGCGGCGACATGGCCCGATGACGTGTCACACGAGGAGAAGATGGTACGCCTCCACGCCGTCGAGCGCCTACAGGAGCGCATTGGGCGCGAGCTGAACAGCGTCCACCTCGGCCAGGAGATGGAAGTGCTGATCGAAGGGAAAGAGCGCGGCAAGTGGTCGGGCCGCACCCGCACGAACAAGATCGTCTTCATCGCAGACACCGATGGCGGCAAGCTAGACCGTACCGGCCAGTTACTCATCGCAAAGATTGACGAGGTTGGCCCCTGGTCCATGCAAGGTAGCTTCGTGCGCCTCGTCCACGAAGCTCCAACTGCACTACGTACTCTCCTAGCGGTGAAATCCGCAAGCTTCACCCTCCCTCTGAAGGCGATACCTCTGTCGCCAGCCCAGGTGGGTTGATCAGGCAAGCGTCATTAGAATAGACGGAACCGCCAAGACGCCAAGAGCGCCAAGGTAAAAGAGGGATTATAGGGCAGTGAGAGCACTATTTCCTCTAATATCTTGGCGGGTTCTTGGCGCTCTTGGCGTCTTGGCGGTTCCGTCCCCTATAGTTCGGGATGTCTCATGTATAGGCCCCTCCCCACGGGATGGCGCGCATCTCCCAGCGTTTTCCACAACTTACGTGTATCCTGTTGCGTATATCAATGAGAGAAGTCTCGAAATGTGCTAATATCCGGCATAGAAATTGCTCAAGAGGTGCGGGCGGGTGGTCCGGTAGGACCAAAGGCGTGGAAAGATACATCTGAAGTCCTATTGAACTTTTGAACCAAAACCCTTATTCATACGTTACATATGGTATAGGAATCAAACTAACCCCACAACTTATTGTTACAATCCAAAATATAAATGCCCTACAAACAAAGGCGGCTTTAAAGAAGATCATCGTCACGACGGTGAAAAGCGAGGTAAAATCACAATGGTACAGAATCACGCAGAAGATATAGCCAGGCTCAGGAGGGTACTCCCTGAGCGGGCGATTGCGTTGGCGATGCAGAATCGCTGGTCGGAGGCCGCCGACGTCAATCGCAAGATAATCGAGTTATACCCCAACGATGCCGACGCTTACAATCGCCTCGGCAAGGCCTTGATGGAGATGGGACGCTACCGCGACGCGCTTGCGACTTACCAGCGCGCCATCGAGCTTGACCCCAACAACATTATCGCCAAGAAGAACGTAGAGAGGCTAGTGCATCTCGCCGACAAGGCCCCCGCAATCGTCCAGACCGTACCGGATAAGTCCGCGCAGAGCCAGGAGCGCGAGTCCGAGCGCATCAACCCCAGCATGTTCATCGAAGAGACGGGCAAGACCGGCTTGACCACCCTTATCAACCTCGGTGCGCCCGAAGTACTCCTCAAGCTGACCGCAGGTGACCGCGTTGAGCTACGCATCGAAGGCAATAGCCTGCGCGTCTATGACGAGGAGGGTCAGCTTATCGGCGCAATCGAGCCGAAGCTGGCGAAGCGCCTGAGCGGGTTGATGGAAGCGGGCAACCGCTACACCGCTGCGGTCACTACGGTGTCGGATAATGGTGGCATCAAGATAATCATCGAGAGACCTACCAGCACCCAACTCAGCGCGGCAAGCTCTCCTTCCCTCCGAAAGCTCTCCCTGCGGGCGCTTACAGGCCGTACATGCGTGAAGGCGCTCTACGCTACGGCATGGACGACGAGGACGAGGCCGGTTTCGATTACGACTCTGAAGACGTTGACAGCGATGCCGAGGAAAGCGACGAGGAGACGGAGTTCGAAGAGGAAGATGTCGAGGATGAAGAGGAAGCGTAATCTCCTCACCTCGCCAGATAGCTATCTTTAGCAAATAGAAAATCGGGCGTTGAACGCCCGATTTTCTATTTCTACTATTTAGAGCAATCTTTAATCTTTATTTTAGCACGAACGACAAAGCGATCAGCACGACCAGACAAATGGCCGTAAGTATGATGAGTCGACGGATGTCGCTACGGACGTAGTGCATCTCTTCATCGATCGACAGCGTATTAGCTGCCAGGCGCATGCGACCAGGTCGTGCAGCCTGAAACTGCCTGCGTTGCGAGGCAGCGCCCATCGAAGAAGCTCGTCCGACTGCGGGCTGCCGACGCGGACCGCGCAGCATAAGTCGAGGCAGTAGACTTGGCAGCGCCACTCCTGGGTGCGTAGGTCGCCTCGGCGCCGTCATCGTCCGTATCGCTATCGTCACGTTCCACCGTGCCTGTCGACGCAGGTAGTCCGCCTTGCGCGGCTGCGCGGCGACGCCATTGCTCTTCGCGGGCGCGCTGTGAGGCTGTCTTCGCGCTTTTTGCTGTCTTCTTAACCATTATTCGGGGTGCTCCTCTACCATAAAAGACGTATGATTGCTGTGAAAGCTATGCGAATTTGACCACCCTATTATACCGGAGCGCCCCCGATTTGGCAACTTGACGTTGGTCGCGCCTGTGTGTTATAAATGGATGTACCTCATTTTCTTTATGTGGCACCGTGGCCAAGTGGCAAGGCAGAGCTCTGCAAAAGCTCCATCAGCGGTTCGAATCCGCTCGGTGCCTCTCAGACGACAGACAATAGACGACGGACGACAGCAAACGTGTAAAGCGTCTTGTCGTCTTTTCTTTTGCTCAATAACAATAACAGCTTAAGCAATGGTCATTGGCACTGCACGCATCACCCTATATCTCCCGGAAAACTACTCCCTCAAAGACAAGCGTCACGACGTGCGCTCCCTCCTCGCCCAGGTCGTCAACACCTTCCATGTCAGCGCCGCTGAAGTGGGGGAGCTTGATAACTGGACCCGCGCGGTGCTGGGAGTCGCCTGCGTCAGCAACGACGCGCGGCACGCGAATGAGGTTATCAACAAAGTGGTGAACTTCATTGAGAGTCACCTGCCGGAAGGCGGTGTCGAGGACTACGAGGTAGAGTTGGTGCATCTGGGCTAATACAGGGTACGTATAATTCTTCATTAACTGCCATGACTCACCTTGTTGAAGTAGACCAAAGCGGGAAGGTTGAAGACACGGCCAAAGATACAGTCCTAGTGTTTGCCAACGGAGCAAGTTACAGCGTGCTCATACCCGCGACTGTCAAGCGAGCAGTATATAGGGAGCTCACGAATAGGGGCTTGCGCGAGAAAGAAATCACCATACAGTTTTTCTCGATTGGGTTATATTTCCTTTTGAGAGAGCGTATTGCCGACCTACGGCAGATCACAATAGATACCGAATACACAGGTAAGAACGCACTAATAAAAGAGCGTTTAGTAAGTTATCTATTGAGAGGACGCTACCCGATTGAGCCAGCACAAATCAGCTTTGGCCACATAGGTAAGAGATCGCCAGCGCATGTTCTTGGCATCTCGGTGCTGAGAAAAGTACATAAAGCTGACCTGAATTCTTAACCTAGAACAGGTACTAGCAGAATTTGAAAGCAGAGAGGAACGAAGGAAGAGAAAATAAAAAATCGGGGCTACTTTGCAGTAGGAATGCCTGCTTACAGCGTCCAGTTATGGATAGCAGTCAACCAGGCCACCCGATTAATCATATTGTAACTAATTAGGGACACCCTGTCAATGATATTTTAGAAGGAAGGGGGCCAAGTCATTCTCGGAGGCTAGTTCCATACTATACCCTACTGTGACAGAAGTCTGTTGTAAGCGTTCAGACTAGGGGTAAGAGCAGTGGAAAGCGCCACAAACTAAACTTGACACCTGAAGAGAGTCTATTTCAAGATAAGCTTCAGTAGGCATCAGAAGCGCCATCCTCTTTAGAACCTAACCTCACATGTTAAGGAATCCCTATTTGAGGTTAGGTTTCGCGCACCTGACAATCCGCCCCTAAATTGACTCGCCCCCGTTTCCACAATATACTCGGCCATAGACACCTTTTCCCATAGTAGTGGAGACATGGCCGATGCACTCATTACGTCGCGCCCCGATGACTCGCCGGAACCAGGGGCCACCCAAAACTTTCGCCCATAGCCTGTACAGCCGAATCGGCCTGTATATCGCTTCTATTGCCGTCGTCGCTATAGTTACGCAGACTGTTGCCGTAGCGAAAAGCGCCCCACCCACAACCCGTTCAGACAGGCCAGCACAGCAGCCTGTAGTGCGTGGAGAAGACTATATCCTCACGGGTCAGCACTTCACTGAGAGTGGGCGAGTATATTCGGAGTTGGGGGCTGTGACCGTATCATCGGAGAGCAGCCGCGGCGACAGCGCCTTTATCGAGCTTGCCGTGCAGCGCAGCCAGGCCGGTCCTGTTGAAGATGATTCTGACACAAAAGAGCACAGCCTGAAGGACAACCTCACCATCCCGCAGGGTGCGCGTGAGGCCACCTTCACCTCCGACCCTACAAAAGCCCCCCTCGACTTCACGGACGTAGCGCCCCACTGGTGGGCGGATGTGCCTGAGAACACCTCGGCGCAGATAGAGCTACGCACCAGCAAGGATGGCAACGCATGGACCGACTGGCAGGCGATTGACGAAGAAGACATCATCATGCCGCAGGACGCTATCACCGAGACGTTCGGCAGCATGCTCTCGGTCCCCCAGGACGAGCGCACGCACCGCTACGTGCAGAGCCGCGTCACCCTCCTCTCCGCCAGGAGTAACGTCAGCCCGGTCTTCCATGAGCTAACTTATACCTTCATCGATGGCGGTGTAACGCCAAACCCGCCCCAACCACAGCTTATGATGCAGGGGACTCCTTCGGACATTCCGAAGCCCCTGATGGTCTCGCGCAAGGAGTGGGGTTCGCCACAGGGCGCATCCAGCCCCAAGTGGACCCCCAAGTACAAGCGCGCGACCCACATCGTGGTCCACCACACCGCGACCTCGAACAAGGACGTCGACTGGGCCGCGCGCGTCCGCTCCATCTGGTACTTCCACACCTACACCCGCAAATGGGGCGACGTGGGCTACAACTACATGATTGACCCCAACGGCGTCATATACGAAGGGCGCGCAGGTGGAGACGACGTGGAGGCGGGGCACGCTTATCCCTTCAACGTGGGCAGCGTAGGCATCGGCATGATAGGCAATTTCATGACCGTCCCCCCCTCAGCGGCAGCCCAGGCGGCGCTGATCGACCTCATCTCGTGGAAGGCGAGCCAGCGCGGCATCGACCCTATGGCTACCGAGCCTATAACCGGCTACACCAACTGCGGCGGGACCATCACCTACGTCCGCCCCACCATAGCCGGGCACCGAGACTACAAAGGCACAGCCTGCGGCGTCAAGTTCAACACATCTACCTGCCCCGGCGACCGCCTGTGGGATATGCTTCCCCAGATACGCGCTTCCGTTATCTCGGAGCAGCCCCCCTTGCGCGCCTCATTCACAGCCCACGACACGCCCGGTAACCTCGATCCGCGCGCCACCGTAGACGTTCACCTATCGGTACGCAACAGCGGCTCCCTGGAGTGGCCTGCCAATGGGCAGGGTGCCGTCAGCATCGGGTATCGCTGGGTCACGCCTGACGACAAGCCCGTTAAGGAAGGCTGGCAGGAGATAAAGACGGCGCTGCCCCGCAACGTGCCATTCGCCAGCACCGTTCAGATCACGGCCAAGTTGAATGCCCCCGTCGCGCCGGGCCATTACGTGCTCTTGTGGGATATGTATCGTGAGGGGCAGGGGTGGTTCTCCGACCAGGGGTCTCGGCCTCTCAGGGTTGATGTTGTAATCGGTACGGGTATTGGGGATAAGGTAGCGCCCAAGTCGTTTGTACTGCCACTGCCGGTATATAGCAGCAATACGGAAATCACCGTGCGCTGGGCAGGCGAAGACGAAGCCCGTGGCTCAGGCATCGTTTCTTATGACATCCAGTATCGCACTCGTCCCGAACGGCACCTGGGTTGACTGGCAGTCCGCTACCGCACAGACGCAGGCCACATTCGACGGAGAGGACGGCTATACATACGAGTTCCGCAGCCGCGCCCGTGATGCAGCCGGAAATGTGGAGGCGTGGCCCGAAAAGGGTCAGTCCTACACAAACGTAGATACCCGCCCGCCCCTGCTCCTGCTCGACACCCCGGCCAACCGCTCTTATGTAAGCCCCGGCCCGCTGGTTGTCAAAGGTATGACCGAGCAGGGCGCGTTCGTAGCCGTAAACGACACCCGCGCCGAGGAGTCGGGAGGCGTCTTCACCGCCACCATCCAGGCCGAGGGGCGCGACTTCGTCATTCACGTTACGGCAGCCGATCCAGCCGGGAACGTGTCGAGGCTCGAAGTGACTGTGCAGGCAGCGCCCCGCTACAGCGACGTGCCATTGGACAACTCCGCTTTCGCCGCCATAGAGTACCTGAGCGACAAAGGGATTATCAGTGGCTACACGGACGGCTCGTTCCACCCTGACGCCGAGATTACCCGCGCCCAGCTTGCCAAGCTCATAGTTGTGGCGCGGCATTGGAGCATCATCAAGCCCATCGAAGGGCGCTTCATTGACGTGCCGCTAGACGGCTGGATGTTTCCCTACATAGAGACTGCCGTAGCGCGAGGTGTGATGAAGGGCTACACCGACGGCACCTTCCTACCGAATGCGCCCGCCACCCGCGCCGAGGTCGTGCGCACAATAGTGCTGGCCGCGGGGTGGCCTGTATCGAAAGCCCTGCCGCGCACGGTCCTTCCAGACGGCCAGGCCGGCCACTGGTCAGAGCCATATATAGAAGCCGCCCGCAAGCATGGTGTTATCGCTACGGACCCCAACGGCGACTTCTACCCCGGCTACGTAGCGACAAGGAGCAGGGCGAGCGTGATGATCTATAACATGGTGCTGAAGCTCCAGCAACCCGTGCCCGATGACACGCCACCCGAAGGTGGGCCAGAATAACTTCTTCTTAATAGCTACTTTCTATGAAAATGAGCGCCTGCGGCGCTCATTTTCATAGAAAGGTAAGTGTTCATCCCCCTCGATAATAGGTGCTTACTAGGATACGCTGCAACAGATTTATCAGCAATATAATCACAATTGGGGAGAGATCTATGGGTATGGGCATCATCTTCGACAGGAGCGCTCGGACCGGGGCGAGCAGCGGCTCCGTGACATCCAGTAGCAGCTTGCTCCATGGGTCCTTACCTATTGGGTAAAACCAGGAGAGGATGGCGCGGGCGATTATGGCCCACGTCACGATGTCCAGCAAAATCATTGCTATCTGAAAAACAACACCCATCTACTCGAACTCCAATCCAAAACTGAAACTAACTATCATTCCCATATACGTGCATAAGAGCCGGACAGTTGCAACTATTAGGGTTCTGTAAAAACGGGAGGTTGTCGGTCTGACAACCTCCCTCTTGTACGGCATTTCTCAGTAGCTTGGACCCCGGCGGGTCCGGGGGCGCTTCAGGGAAGCGAGCTAACTTTCGTCAGAAGACTCGCCCTCTTCACCACCTCCGCCTGCTTCACCTTCGGCAGCCTCTGCCTCTTCAGCCGCTTCCTCTTCCTCTACCTCTTCGGCGCGCAGGTTGGTAATCTTAGCTACCATTTCCTCGCCTGAGGTGAGCAGAGTTACATTTTCCGGTATAGTCAGGTCGGACACGTGGATAGTATCATCGACGGCTTCCAGGCCACTGATGTCTACTTCCAGGACCGGGGGTAAGTCTGCAGGCAGGGCGCGTACCTGGACGTGGTCGAGGCCATGTATAAGCAATCCCTCGTTACGCTCGACGGCAGGCGATTTGCCTGTGAGCACGATTGCCACCGAGACGGTCATCTCTTCGCGCAGGTTGATTACCATGAAGTCTACGTGGCGCAGGGTGTGGGTCACTGGGTCGCGCTGCACTTTGTGGATGAAAACCTTGCGCGGGCTTGCGCTATCTCCCACTCTGAGGTCAACCAGGCCAGTGCTGCCCGCCCGCAGGTAGACGCGCTCCAACTCTCGCTGCGACACCTGCACGCTCTCGGAGTCAAGGCTGTGGCCGTATACGACCCCAGGCACCATCTCCTGCCGTCCCATCTTCTTTGCAACCTTGCCGGTGTTCTCCCGTGGCTGCACTACTAATTCATATGTCTTGTGTTCTGTCGCCATGCTACTACGTAACCTCCTGTGAAGACGAAGGACGGAGGACGAGCTTGCTCTATCGTCTATCGTCTATCGTCTATCGTCTATCGTCCGCTAAATCTTATTCTTGTCAATTAACGTCACCTGCGTCTCCGGGTCGAAGGCGTGCATCTTGTCCATGTTGAACGCAACCTCGAGGATGTAGGTAGGCTGCACCTCGGTGCGCGAGTTCGACACGTGACACGAACTCATGCTTGCCCTGGAGCAGGTAGAGATAAATCTCGCTCCCCATCGGCTCTACTACTTCGACACGCGTGCGGACCGGCACCAGGTCCTCCGGGTTGTCTTCGACCGCGAGCAGACCCTTGGCATATCGAGCATCGTGTATGTCCTCAGGGCGCAGGCCGAACATAATCTGCTTGCCGGTATACGGTTCGAGAGAAGGGCGGAAGCGTGCCGGGACCCGTAGCGACAAACCATCTTCCACACCGGCGTCGGTCGTGTGGAGCGTCATGCCCCCCTCGCCCTGTGCGACGGTCATAGGGAGCATATTCATAGCCGGGGTCCCTATGAAGCCTGCCACGAACATATTGGCCGGGTTGTTGAAGATGTTGCGCGGGGTATCCACCTGCTGCAATAACCCATCCTTCATCACCCCGATACGGTCCCCCATCGTCATCGCCTCTACCTGGTCGTGCGTGACGTACACGGTGGTGGTCTGGAGGCGTTGGTGGAGCTTGTTCGAGCTCGGCGCGGGTCTGGACGCGCATCTTGGCATCGAGGTTGGAGAGCGGCTCGTCCATGAGGAAGACCTGCGGCTCGCGGACGATCGCGCGGCCCAGGGCGACTCTCTGCCTCTGCCCACCTGAAAGCTGCCGCGGCTTGCGTGCCAGTAGCTTCTCGATGCCGAGGCTGCCTGCCACCTCATCTACTTTCTTCTTTATCTGGTCCTTCGGCATGTGGCGCAGCTTGAGAGCGAAGGCCATGTTGTCAAAGACGTTCATGTGCGGGTAGAGAGCGTAATTCTGGAAGACCATCGCAATATCGCGGTCTTTGGGCGCGACGTTGTTCACAACGCGCTCGCCAATCGAGATAGTGCCGTCTGAGATGTCCTCAAGCCCCGCGATCATCCTGAGAGCGGTAGATTTACCACACCCCGATGGACCCACAAGCACCATAAATTCCTGGTCGCGTATCTCCAGGTTCAGGTCGGTAACGGCTGTGACATTGCCATAACGTTTGTACACATTGTTGAAAAGTACATTCGCCATCTGTCTACCCTCTCATAGCATTATATTTTGGGGTTCGCACTATGATGCGTGTCATAGCGCAAACGCCAGGTTAATCATCCACCGAGTTCGCGCAATACCTCGAAGTTTTCGAGGGCCATGCCAGTGCCAATCGCCACGCACGCAAGCGGGTTATCCGCTACGAAGCAAGGTATACCCGTCACCTGGGTGAGTAGTTCGTCAATGTGGCGCAGGAGCGCGCCCCCACCCGTCATTACCATACCGCGGTCTATTATATCAGAAGCAAGCTCAGGAGGGGTACGCTCGAGCACCTGCCGGACCGCGCCGACGATTTGCTCAAGCGGCTCTGCTATTGCCTCCACTACCTCATTGGTCCGCACTTCGATAGTTCTCGGCAGACCGGCCACCTGGTCCCGACCACGCACCTCCATCGTAAGCTCCTCAGAGGGATCGAGCGGGAGGGCGCTGCCCAGGTTTATCTTCAAGTCTTCAGCGGTGCGGTCACCAATCAGAAGATTATACTTCCTCTTGATGTAGGAAGCAATAGCCTGGTCGAGTTTATCTCCACCAACCCGAATCGAGTTGCTGACCACTATGCCATTCAGAGCGATTACCGCGACCTCGGTCGTACCTCCACCGATGTCCACCACCATGCTCCCGGTGGGCGAATCTACAGGCACGCGTGCGCCTATCGCCGCTGCCAGAGGCTCCCTTATCAGGTACGCTGCCTGCGCGCCCGCCTGCATAGCCGCGTCGCGCACGGCGCGCTGCTCAACGCTGGTCACGCCCGCGGGTATGCAAATCATCACCTTCGGCTTGAACATGCTGAAACGGCCCACCGCTTTTGCGATGAAGGTCTTCAACATGGCCTCTGTCACCAGGTAGTCAGAGATGACGCCATTTTGCAGCGGGCGTACCACCTCCACAGTATCGGGCGTCCTGCCCAACATATCGTATGCGGCCCTACCGACGGCTTTCACGCGACCATCCTTGGTGGATATAGCCACCACGGATGGTTCGTTCAGGATTACCCCTCGCCCTTTCAAATAGACCAAAACGTTCGCTGTGCCCAGGTCAATACCAATTGAACGCGAAAACAAACTAACCTTCCTCCTGTCGGGAGCGCCGTCTCCGCGTACCTATCCTCAAACGCAATGATGCGAGGCGCATGGCGGCATAGGCCGCTGCCAGGTCTGCTTCGGCACCTTTGTTGGCGAGAGCTTCCTGGGCGCGAGCGCGAGCCTGTTCGGCTGCGGCCACGTCCACTTCTTCAGATCGCTCGGCTACGTCGGCGAGCACGGTAACTTTGTCGTTGAGCACTTCCAGGAAGCCGCCCGACACGACGATACTCTGCTCGTCGGCCCCGCGCTTGACGCGAAGCTCACCTATCTCCAGCACAGTCAGCAGCGGAGCGTGGTGCGGCAGGATGCCCACCTCACCATCCACCGAAGGAGCAACGACCATATCTATGTTGTCTTCCGACATCACCTGCCGCTCGGCGGTGACGATCTCAAGTTTCAACGGCATATCGATAACCCTCTGAATATGCTAATAGCATCTCATTATAACAGAACTTTGATTTTGTCGTCGTAAGTCGCCTCTGCGAGGCGACTTACGACGACAAAATCAAACACAAAGAGATTTCCATTTGAAAAGCGTCACAGGTAATCGTTACACGATTACCTGTGACGCTTTTCAAATAAGGAAGAGCTAGCCTTGCTCCTGCATACCCTTGCCCTTCTCTACAGCCTGGTCGATGCTGCCGACCATGTAGAAGGCCTGCTCAGGGAGGGTATCATGCTTGCCGTCGAGGATTTCCTTGAAGCCGCGCACGGTCTCGGCGACCGACACGTACTGGCCGGGGATGCCTGTGAACGCTTCGGCGGTGAACATCGGCTGAGAGAGGAAGCGCTGGATGCGGCGGGCGCGGGCGACGGTCAGCTTATCCTCTTCCGAAAGCTCCTCGATGCCGAGGATTGCGATGATGTCCTGGAGGTCCTTGAATCGCTGTAGCACTCTCTGCACGTTACGGGCAACGTCGTAGTGGTCCTGGCCCACGGTGCGCGGGTCGAGGATGCGGGAGGTGGAGGCGAGGGGGTCTACGGCGGGGAAGAGCGCCTGCGCCGCGAGTGCGCGCTCAAGGTTGATCGTCGCGTCGAGGTGGGCGAAGGTTGTGGCGGGTGCGGGATCGGTGTAGTCGTCGGCGGGCACGTAGATGGCCTGCACGGATGTAATGGAGCCGTTCTTGGTGGTGGTGATGCGCTCCTGTAGCTGCCCCATCTCGGTCGCAAGCGTCGGCTGGTATCCCACGGCGGAGGGCATACGCCCCAGGAGTGCGGACACTTCGGACCCCGCCTGCACAAAGCGGAAGATGTTGTCTATGAACACAAGTAGGTCCGCGCCCTCGGTGTCGCGGAAGTACTCGGCCATCGTGAGGCCTGTGAGGCCCACGCGCAGGCGCGCTCCGGGAGGCTCGTTCATCTGCCCGAAGACCATGACGGTCTTCTCCAGCACGCCTGCCTCTTCCATCTCCTTGTAGAAGCTGCGTGCCCTCGCGGGTCCGCTCTCCCACCCCGCAGAACACGGAGTAACCACCGTGCTGCTTGGCGACGTTGTTGATAAGCTCGGTGATGATAACCGTCTTGCCCACACCCGCGCCGCCGAAGACGCCGATCTTACCTCCCCTGGAGAAGGGGGCGATCAGATCGATAACCTTCAAGCCCGTCTCGAAGAGTTGCGCCTGGGTTGACTGGTCCTCGAACGAGGGTGGCTCGCGGTGGATAGGGTAGCGCTGCTCGGCATCAATGGGGCCTCGCTCGTCTATGGGGTCACCTACAACGTTGATGACCCGTCCCAAAGTCGCCTTACCCACCGGCACGCGAATAGCGGCCCCGGTGTCAACTGCGGCCATACCGCGCCGCAAGCCGTCCGTGGTTGACATAGAGACAGCCCGCACCCAATCGTTACCAAGATGCTGCTGCACTTCACACACGAGGCGCTCGGATGTGCGAACTCTGTTATCATCGCCGCCCAGGTTGGGCATCTCTATTTCTATTGCATTATATATAGCCGGGAGCTGGCCCGGTGGGAACTCGATGTCCAACACGGGGCCGGTTATCTGTACAACTCTTCCTGTTGCGGGCATTTGTTATCCTCCTAGAGTGATGCGTGATGCGTGATGCGTGACTTTTGTTATAGTCTTTCGTCTTTCGTCAAGCGGTGCGCTTGAGCCACCAGCCCATCGCCGCGCCTGCTAGCAGGTTTGCGGGAAGTAGCCACAGCATGTTGAGCCTTCCCGATGTAAGTGCATTCAGGAAGAGCACGTCTACGAAGAGCCAGACCAGTAGTCCATAGAGCGCACCGCCGAGCGCAGGATGTAGATTGAACCTGCGGAAAATGGGCATGTAAGAGGGTAGGCCCATACCTATCAGCGCGTAGACTAGCAGGCTCAGCACCACCCCTAACAGCAGGGAGGCCATATCTGGGGAGGCGGTGTTGAAGTTCTGGACCCCGGTGAAGATAGAGCCTACGACACTGGTCGAGTTCCACCAGCTTCGGCCAGGTGTGATGAAATCAGATAGCACCATCACCACGATGGCGACGGCCCCGCCAATCAGTCCGGCGACTGCTCCATCGAGCAGCTTCGCGGACGTTTTCTTGGGGTAATAGACCTGCGCCATCAATTAGCTCCTATCTAGCGAGGGCTGTCGCGCCGCTGGAGACTTCGATAATCTCCCTCGTGATGTTGGCCTGGCGCAGCTTGTTGTAGGCCAGCGTCAGGTCGCTAATCATATCTTTGGCGCTCTGGGTGGCGTTGCGCATAGCCACCATGCGGGCGCTCTGCTCGGAAGCGATATGCTCTAGAAGCGCCTGATACACCCTCACTTCAACGTAGCGCAGCACAAGCTGGGATAGCACTTCGCCAGGGCTAGGCTCATATATATACTCAACCGCCTCCCCTTCAGCCTCTTGGGTGCGATTGTCCCCAGGCATATCCCCTTCCTCACCTGTGCCTTTTACGTCAATCGGCAGGAGGCGATATACGGTGGGCCTCTGGATGAGGGTGTTCACGTAGTCTGTATAAACAAGGTACACAGCGTCCACGCGCCCGCTCGTGAACTCCTCTGTGGCGACACGCGCTATCGGGTAGATGTCGCGCACGGAAGGGCGGTCCCCAACATTGATGAACTCGGCGATGAGCGGACGGCCATACCTTACCATGAAGTCGCGCCCCTTGCGCCCAACCGCCACCATGCTCACAGGGGCGTCGGCCTCATTCAGTATGAACCGGGTGGTGCGGCGGATCACATTGGTGTTCAGCGCACCTGCCAGGCCCTTATCGGCGGTGAACATAATTACGAGCGCGTTCTTGACAGGGCGGGACTTGAGGAGCGGATGAATCTCGTCGGCGTCACTCCCCTGCAAGCGCCCGGCCAGGTTGTGGATAACGCCCGCTATCTTCTCGGCGTATGGGCGACCCGCAAGCACCGCTTGTTGGGCGCGCTTCATGCGCGACGCGGCCACCATCTCCATCGCGCGAGTGATCTGGGCTATGTTCTTCGCCGACCTGATGCGGCGGCGTACTTCTCGTGTGCTAGGCATCTTTTTATTTTGGATTTTGGATTTTGGATTTTCGATTTCAGAGGTCTAATCCAAAATCGGAAATCTAAAATCCAAAATCGTTAGAACTTGACCGTTCGGTTGTATTCGAGGATTGCTTTCTTGAGCGTCTCGGTGGTCTCATCGGAGATGCGCTTTTCGGTGGTGATGGTCTCCAGTATCTCCGGGTGAGCCGTGCGCATGAATTCGTGGAAGCCATCCTCCCACTCGCGTACATTATCTATGGGCACTTCATCAAGATAGCCATTGGTTACGGCGTAAATAACGGCGACCTGCTGGGCTACCGGGAGGGGGCTGTACTGCGGCTGCTTAAGAATTTCCTGTATGCGCTGTCCCTTGTCCAGTTGCGCTTTGGTCGCCTTGTCCAGGTCGGAGCCGAACTGGGCGAAGGCCGCAAGCTCGCGGAACTGCGCCATGTCTAGCTTGAGACGGCCCGCTACCTGCCGGTACGCCTTGATCTGGGCGTCACCCCCCACGCGGCTCACGGAGATACCGACGTTGATGGCCGGGCCGAATACCGGCATAGAAGAGGTCCGATTCGAGGAATATCTGCCCGTCGGTGATGGAGATAACGTTCGTCGGGATGTATGCCGACACGTCGTTCGCCTGCGTCTCGATGAGGGGGAACGCCGTTAGCGAGCCGCCACCCTGGCTCTCATGCATACGAGCAGCGCGCTCCAGGAGGCGCGAGTGCAGGTAGAATACGTCGCCCGGATAAGCCTCTCGTCCGGGAGGTCGCCTCAGAAGGAGGGACATCTGGCGGTATGCCCACGCGTGCTTGCTCAAGTCATCGTACACGATAACGCAGTCGCGCCCGCCCTCCATGAACTCCTCGCCCATAGCACACCCCGCATAGGGGGCAAGGTACTGTAGAGGAGCAGGGTCGGCAGCGGTCGCAGCCACGATAATCGTGTGGGCCATCGCGCCTGACGCTTCAAGCTGGCCTACGACCTGGGCGACCTGCGAGGCCTTCTGCCCGATGGCGACGTAGATGCAGAGCACGCCGCTATCTTTCTGGTTGATGATAGCGTCAATGGCGATGGCCGTCTTGCCCGTCTGGCGGTCGCCGATGATAAGCTCGCGCTGGCCTCGCCCAATCGGTATCATGGAGTTGATGGCCTTGACACCTGTCTGTACGGGAGTGTCGACGTTCTGGCGGTATACCACACCAGGAGCGATACGCTCCACGGGGCGCGTCTTGATGCCTGCTGGCAAGTCGCCCTTGCCGTCTATCGGCACACCCAGAGCGTTCACGACCCTGCCGAGCAGAGCATCTCCAACGGGCACTTCAACGATGCGCCCGGTGGTGCGAACGGTGTTCCCTTCCTCGATGCCGGTGTATTGGCCGAGGATAACCGCGCCAACCGACTCCTCTTCGAGGTTGAGGGCCATGCCCATAACGGTGCCGCGCTCCCCTTCAACTTCGCCCTTGGTATCGAACTCCAGAAGCTCCGAGGACATCGCCCCAGAGAGGCCATGCACCCGCGCGATACCGTCACCGACCTCTACGACCGTGCCAACACTCACCGAGCGAGTTGACTGCCCGGCTCTCTCTATCTCCTCACGTATGAGGGAGCTAATCTCTTCTGCGCGTAGCGCCATTGAAGTCTCCTTTCTTTTGACGACAGACGACGGACGACGGACGACAGATGTTGTTATTTACTATCCTTCATTTACAACTCATCGAATGTTATATTCGCTATATCGTCTATCGTCCGTCGTCTGTCGTCTGTCGTCTGTCGTCTATGTAAGCCTTTCGCTCAACTCCGCGAGTTGCGTGGCTACGCTCGCGTCTATAAGTTCATCCCCTATGCGGGTGATGAGCCCCCAGGATACGGGGGTCGTGATGCACTCGCAATTCTATAGTCTTGCCCGTTATTTTCGATAGCTGATCAGATACCCTCTGCTTGTGAGCGTCATCCAGGGGCACCGCCGATGTAACATCCGCTACTATGACGCCCTTCTCTTTATTGTATAGCTCTTGATAAATCTCTAATATCCGGGGCAGGCTGGCAAGACGGTGTCGGCGCAACAGTAGCATGAGGAGGTTCACCGCGAGGTCGTCAACGAGACCCTTTTGCAGTAGCTGCTCCACTACTTGCTTCTGGTCAGCTTCGGTTAGCTTGGGGTCTTCGAGCGTCGTGACGACGTTGGGCGCGCCAAAGATGCCGCTCATCACCTTCAGGTCACTGAGCCAACGGTCGAGGGTATCATTGTCTTTGGCGATGTCAAGTACGGCCTGGGCGTACCGCCTCGCCGCCGGTCCACGTGTTGCCACTCTTTAACTCCTCTTTCGGGCTATCCTCGCCCGAACCCACCACGCGCACGTTCCGTTTCGGCAAGCGCTTCATCAACCAGGCGTTCGTGGTCCGACCCGGTAAGGGTCTTGCCTATCACTCGGCCCGCTGCCAGGAGTGCGAGGCGAGCCACTTCGTGCTGTAGCTCCTCTTTAGCCCTACGCGTATCCGCTTCAATTTGCGCGCGTGCCTCGACAAGGAGCTTTTCACGCTGCTCGCGGGCCTCAGTTTGGGCGGCAGCTATGGTGCGCTGGCTCATCTGCTGGGCCTGACCTAGCATCTCTCGCGTTTCCGCTTGCGCCTGCGCGATAATAGCCTCTGCACGTTTGGCAGCCTCGGCGTTGTCGCGCTTGATCTGCTCGGCCTGGTCCATGCTCTCCTGGATACGGTTGCGCCGCTCGTCGAGCATCTTCACGATAGGCCCGTAGGCGAACCTGGAAAGGAGGAATATGAGCAGGCCGAACGCGAGACACTGCCAGATCAGGTTGCCAAATGCTATTCCTAGTGCATCAAACATTGACGGTTTCCTTCCGGTATGCGAAACCGGCCTTTAGCAGGCTCGCCGCGAATGGCTGTATGGGCCACGCTCCCAGTTAGGGCGGCATGGCCGGGTACACGACACAGCGGCTTGCCCGCCGGGGCTTAACCTACGAAGATGATGACCAGGGCCACGACCAGGGCATAGATAGCCACGGCTTCGGCGAAACCGAGACCCAGGATCATAGCGGTACGGATGGGGCCTTCAGCGTCAGGGTTGCGGCCAATCGCCTGCGTAGCACCCCAGGTGCCTATGCCGAGGCCGATGCCAGGGCCGATACCACCCAGGCCGATGGCGAGACCTGCCGCCAGCAACTTGGTGCCGCTATCCGCCGTAGCGGCCTGCGCTGCGATACTCCCCGCGATGTTCAAAGCTTCTAGAAACACAGATTTTTCCTCCCGTTCGAAGTGTTTGATGTTGTTGCCACTGGTTCAATGGACTCTAGGCCCATTTGAGCCGGAAGGCCGGCGCCTTCCAATTCTCACAATTTTAGATTTTGGATTTTAGATTTTCGATTTACAGATTGATACTTATTCCAAAATCGAAAATCCAAAATCCAAAATTGAACTACCCCATGTGTCGCTCGGTGCCACTCTTTGGCTCGGTGCCTGGCACTTCCTCGTCAGTGTCGCTGCTGCGGTCCTGCCCTGTGAGCTTATGAGCGATTTCGTGCCCCAGTTCTTCCATCTCGCCTGTGGGCGCTTCGTGACCTCCCGCGTGTGCTTCACCATGCCCAGCGCCGTGACCCGCGCCACCTGCGTGGCCCGCGACGGCAGTTGATATGTAGACCAGCGTCAGGATAGAAAATATGAGCGCCTGGATCAGGCCGAATAGAAGCTCTACTCCCAGGAATATGAATGCTCCAAATCCTAAGAAGAGGCTGCCGAGCAGCGCGTACATGACCGTCACCAGCACCTCGCCACCGAAGATGTTGCCGAAGAGACGGAAGCTGAGGGAGATGACGCGAGAGATTTCACCGATTATATGGAGCGGCGCGAGGAATATCGGCGTCGTCAATTCCTTGACATACCCGCCAAATCCATGGGCCGCGATGCCCGCTATCTGCACGATACCCACCGCCAGGAGGGCCATAGCGAGGGTCGTGTTCAGGTCGGCGTTCGGAGCGCGAAGGAACGGTATGAACTCCTCCTTACCTTCCTTCTTGCAAATGTCTGTTGGTAGACCCGATTTAGGTTCCTCGGCAGGCTGCGCTTCATCCTCCGCAGGCTGCGCCCCCTCCGCCGGGTGCTGCTCCTGCAAGAGCGGGGCGGCGAGTCCTGGTACGGTCGCAATCTGCGCAATATTCTTCTGGACTACGAGAGCGTGCTCGGTCTCGGTGCCTGGGGTTACATGGTGCTCGGTGCAGAAGCCTATCGTGCCTACGCCCGGCAGGAGGCCGGCGTAGTTGGCAGTAAGAATGAATATAAAGAGAGTAGCGATAAGAGGGAAGATGCGGCGACCAACGCGGCGTCCTGCGGTCCCCTCGGTGATGCCGAGGAGAAGTTCCACAATCGCCTCGGCGAAATTCTGGATGCCCGAAGGGACCAGTTTCATGCGGCGCGTGGCGAGCCAGAAGAATAGGGCCAGCCCGGCAATGACGATGAGCGTATAGAGCATCGAGTTGGTGAACGCGATGCCAAATAAATCGACCAGGGTCTCAGCTTTGATGCTGATAGGGGGAAGTTTTGTACCTAAGTCAATATCCATCTGCCTTTAGTCCTTCTCCCTGTATTAGTGCGATGGCATTGGTGAGAGTAGTTGCTGAGCCGTCCCCCCAGCGAGGCTTTATTCAGGCGCGGTTGACCCTTACTGCATGATTCGTGCCCCGCCCTTCGTTTATTGGCTTTTCCCCTTCGTGACTTCGTCGTCCGAAAGGTTGGGCTTTCCGCCCTTATCTCCTCGCCTTGTAGGCACCTTAGCTAGCTGGTAGAGCGCGGCCCCCGCCGACAGTAGCCCTAAAAATATTCCCAGGAAGAGTAGCCAGGGCGTCGTGCGAAATTGGGAGTTGAGCCACGCCCCACCACCGATAAATACCACCATCGGCAACGCTATCGAAAAACCAAGCTGCGCCACCAGCGCCAGCGCGGTTGTCGAACCCCTGTCCTTCTCGTCCATGCGCTGCTCCCTCACTTACCTGCGGCTTCGGACGGTCATTTCCGAATGGAATCGCGGCGAATTATATCACAGGGGCGCGGCCAGGAACAAGGAACCTCTCTTTCAAAAAGTGCCACGTGAAGTCGTTGAAGATTCACATGGCATTCCAGCCGGATTATAACAAACAAGGAAAAGTTTGTCAACTTTTTCACAAACTTTTCCCTACCTGGTTTATCATCGCATAGACAATAAAATGGAGGTTCGGCTGCGCCGAACCTCCATTTTATTCCTTTTTCAAAAAGTGGACACGTGTCGGCACGCTTGTTTCGTACCGACACGTGTCTATTACGGAGTTGGTGCTATCGTTGCCCTAGAATTATCTGGTGGAGCAGTCTGTGCCGGGGTTTGAACGGGTGTCGTGCCGCTCACAGGGATCGTGCCCGTGATGGTAGTCGTGCCCGTAATAGTCGTCGGCGGGCCAGGAGGACCTTGCGGACCCTGTGGCGTCGGTTGGACTGGGACTGAGGTCGGTTCCGGTATGGCAGGCTGCGTGGCAACTGAAGGCAGAACCGGCAGGCCGGTCCTTAGCCTGTTGCTGCTGACATAGGAATTTTTGGTTTTCTTGAACCAATCGTCATACGCCGTTTGCTTCAGGCTATCGATCTGGCTCTGCTCTCGCGGGCGCTTCTCGGCGCGCTCAAGCACCTTGACGATATACCACTGGTTCTCTCCAACCTGGAAGGGCTGGCTGGTTTCTCCGGGCTTCTCTTTGAGTTCCAGGGCTTTAGCCGCGAAGTCCTTATCCGTAACCGTGTCTGAGCCTTCTTTGGCGAACCACCCGGTCTCGCCGCCCGTCGGAGGCAGCCCCGCCTTGATACGGTCAATCTGCTCCTTCGACTGTTCGTTGGCTACCTTGGCGAAGTCTTCGCCCTTATCTAGCCTGGCCTTGATATTCTCGGCTGCGGCTTTCGTGTCGGTGACGATTTGCTGGGCGCGTATCTGGGCCACTTCCGTCAGGACAACGGTGGCAACCAGCTTCTCGGTTACCTGCTCCCGGCGTACCTTCGGGTCCACGACCAGGTTCAACAGGTCGTTCTCAGATATGTCGGGGCAACCAAACTCGCAGATAGGCTCATCCAGGCTCGGTGCAGTGCCCATATCCAGTGCCCGCACGAAACGCGGATAGTAAGTCTCAGCGGTCTGTTGCGCGCCGGGTACGGGAGGATAAGTCGCCGTAGGGGTAGATGTGTTGGTCGGTGAGCCTGTGGTGGGAGTAGCAGTAGGCGTGGATGTGGGCGGCGTCACAGAAGAGGTAGAAGTAGGAGTAGCTGTAACGTCGGCAGTTGACGTGCTTGATGGCCCCGGCGTAGGCGTGATCGTAGGTGGGGTGGGCTGGGGCAGGAACTCCTTGACCTGTGAGGCCACCAACTCTTCCCGCGATGGGTTTATCCCGAACTCGCTTGAGGATTGCTGTCGAAGTACCTCGCTATCAACAAGCTGGTTGATAGTGTCTGCGTCAAGGATCGGCTCGTTATTGACGTTACGCAGTTGCACCTGTAACTCTTCGACCGTGCCCGTCCCTGAGCCAATAGTCGTCTGGCCCGTCTGCTGCTGGAAAAATGCCGTATTGTTGATAGTGGTGTACAGGTTGTAGCGGCGGAGCTTGTTATAGGTATCGCGGGTGATGGTGACATCCCCCACCTTAGCTACCTCGGCGTTAGGCCGGAGGATATAGGTGTTGATAACCGCATACCCAATCACAAGGACGATTATCGTGCCTACGGCGATTGCGGCTGTATAGAGGTTGCGAATACGCCGCTTTTCCCGCGCCGCCCTGGAAAGCTGCCCGCGCGTCATCACGGGCGCTGTCGATTGTAGCTTTTTCTTCTTTGCCATGCGCTTGATGAATTTTGAATTTTGAATTTTGAATTTTGAATTGGGGACTAGACCGTAATTCGTAATTCGTAATTCGTAATTCGTAATTCCTAACTCCTTCTATCGGTAGTGGGGACCTACGTAGGGCAAGAGGGCCATGTGCCGGGCGCGCTTGAGGGCGATGCTGACTGCTCGCTGGTGGCGGGCGCAGGTGCCGGTCTTGCGGCGCGGCTCGATCTTGGCGCGGTCCGAGAGGAACTTGCGCAGGCGCGCCACGTCTTTGTAATCAATATGCTCTACCTTGTCCACGCAGAAAGCGCAGACTTTACGGCGCGGTATGTAGCGCTCGCCGCCTCGACGGGGTGGTCCGCCTCTACCGGGTGCGGGCCTCGCTCCACGCGGGCCTCCCGACCCTCCGCCGCCACCCGGCCTGTATCCGCCGCCACCTCCACCGCCGCCATATCCACCTCCGCCGCCACCCGGCCTGGGGCCGGAATATGGAGGACGCGGGCCAGACGGCCCACCACCGCCATAGGAAGACTGCGGGGGTCCGGCAGGTGGCGGGGCTTGCTGCCCCTGGTTATTATTTGCGTTATCGTTCTGGTCTGCCATTATTCCATCCTTCTTTGTCTATAATCCTGTGCCCACTTAGAAGGGCAGATCATCCAGGTCCATATCCATATCGTCAGAATCGCGGCTACCTGCACGGGGCGTGGCTGGACGCTCACGCTCATCTCCATATCCACCCCTGCGAACCGCCGCTTCCCTTGGTATCGAGCATAATCATCTCAGACGCCTCGACTTCGACACTTGTGCGGGTCTGACCCTCCTGGGTCTGCCACTCACGCGTGTAGAGGTCGACCTTCGATGTAGACTTTGCTCCCCTTGCGGAGATATTCGTTGCAAGTCTCAGCAAGCTTCCGCCACGCATTGACGCGGAACCACTCAGTTTCCTCTTTCGTCTGGCCGTCGGCGGTCTTGAAGCTGCGCGTCACCGCCATGCTGAAGTTGGTTACAGGAGTACCTTGCTGGGTGTACTTCATCTCCGGGTCTTTGCCCAGGTTGCCAATCAGCATTATTTTGCACAAACCACGTACCATTTTAGAACCTCCGTCGTCTTCTCCCCTAATCTGCTAATCTCATCACTTGCCATAGCTACTCTGCGGCTCTCGCATATGGGCGAGGCGCGTGGCAGCCTTTAGGCCTCTGCTGGTGTTTTGGGAGCGGGCTTCTCTTCAGGCGGCTGGACAAGGATATGGCGAATAACTTCGTCTGATATGCGAAGCTGCTCTTCAAGCTCCCTTGCCTGGGAGGGTTCCAACCTGATCCTGGCGACGACGTAATAGCCGTCTTCGTGCTTCTGTATGGGATACGCAAGCCTGCGCTTGCCCCAGGGGGTCTTCTCGCCGACCTCGCCGCCAAGGTTGCTGATCATGGCGTCAACTCGTTCAGTTGCGCCGGTGAACTGGTCATCCGCGAGGGTTGGCCTCACGATATACATCAGTCTCATAGTCACGCATAGGCATTTTAACTCACACCTCCTTTCTCTGGGCTTGCTCCACGTCATCACTCTCTGGGTGGTGTGATCGCCCAGGTTCGCGTGGAGCAGAAAGGTAATTGCGCTGCGCCATTCCAATCATAATTCTCCGGCACAGCGGTTTTTACGCACTGCCTGTGATTATAACACAATCGAGAGACAATGGCAAAAGACGACGGACGACGAAAGACGAAGGACGGATGATTGCCGGTTTCGTCTTTCGTCTTTCGTCCTTCGTCCATGTTATCGTCTATCCAGGACGGCGACTGTTTCGATATGGTAGGTCTGAGGGAACATGTCTACCATGCGGGCGCTTGTCAATGAATAATATGAGGAGAGGAGCTTGACGTCGCGGGCGAGGGTGCTGGGGTCGCAGGAGACGTATATGATGCGCGGCACTTCGCGACGCTCTATCTCGGTGAGAAGCGATGGGTGACACCCTGAGCGGGGCGGGTCCAGCAGCACGAGGTCGGGGCGCTCAGCCTCGGTGAGGCGGGAGATGAGTTGCTCGGAGCGTCCCTGGCGAAACTCGACATTGGAAATATTACCTGCGTGGGCGCTCCACTGGGCGCTGGCTACCGCCGAGCTATCCATCTCAAAGCCGATGACCCGCGAGCACCTACTTGCGAGGGCTATGGCGAACGTGCCTACCCCGGCGTGCGCGTCAAGCATGATCTGCACCTTAGCAGGCATGTGGCGTGTCACCTCGGCCAGCATCTCTTCGGCTGCTGAAGTGTTGACCTGGAAGAAGGCGTTTGGCGCGACCCAGTAGCCCCGCTCCCCCAATCTCTCGAACCACGCGCCCAGGGGAGGGTGAGGGCTGGTACGCCCCGTTCCGGCACGGGACCCATCGGGCCTAAGCAATGACCCTGACACTACATCCGCAAGTGCATCGCTCGCCAGCGCGCCCGCGGTCTGGCTCACGCCGAGGAGGTTGACCGTTCCATCCCCCATGATTTCTACCACCGTCAGGGCAAGCGGCTCCCCGACCACGCCCGCCTGCGCCAGCGATTGGACGGCGCGCTTCACCTCTCGCCTGCTCATGAGAATCGCGGGGCTACTTTCAGGATTGAGCGCTTCATCCGGGCTGGGGCCGATGTCTGGACGGTTGCTGCCTCTTCCATCTTTGGCTCTGCCCGCGCTCCTCCGGCCCAAATGAGTCTTCGCTTTCGCCTGGCCGCCCGCCTCGCTATGGAACACTATTACCGTCTGCCCGGTGGCGGCGCTGCTCCGGATAGATACCTTCCATGCGCGCATGATCCCCTTGTAGTCCCCCCCAGCGACTCTGTCGGTAAAGGCTTGCGCAAGTAGCGAGTTCACAAAGGGTATGGCGCGATTGATCCCCTCGTTTGAGATAGGGCACGCCGCCACCGGCAGGAGAGAATGTGTGTCTCTCTTATAGTAAGCCAGGGTCTTGCTTTCAGGGTGGATAGCGAAATGCGAGCTGTTGCGATAGCCGAACGGCTGTGTCGAAGGGATAGGCGCTTGTAGGATGTCGCCTACATCAGAAAGACCCCCCGACCTCTCCAGTTGCGACCGGAGAGTGTCACTCTTGAACTGGACCTGGCCATCGTAACTGATATGCTGCCACTGGCAACCCCCGCACGTGCCAAAATAAGGGCATGGAGGCTCGGTCCGAAGGGGAGAGGCGTCGTGTACCTGGGCGACAACGCCCCGCAAGAGGTTGGGGCGGCGCGTGGTGATTTCTAGGGTAGCGCTCTCGCCCTTAATCGCGGGCCATGCAAAAACCGCAAGGCCGGACGACGGGTCCCTGCCCACGGCATCGCCGCCGTAAGCCATATCGGTGAATTCTACCTGCACTTGGGGCCTTTCTAGAGGAGGGATGGGGTCAGGAGTTGGGGGTCGGGGGTCAGCGGTACGCGACGGGGATAGTGCGGGGACGTTGAGCTTGGTACTCGCGGCTCACAGGCGGAAGGAGGCTTCAAGCGGGAGCACTAATACCGCTCCACGACCGATGGGCTGCTCAGGAGTAGCCTGGGCGGCGGCCTTCTTGGAGACGGAGGCTTGAACGCCGCTACGGAGTATCGCCAGCACAGGCTCTACGTCCTCGTCGTCCAGCCCCATCATTAGGGTAGTGTTCCCCTCGCGCCGGAAGCCCCCTGTAGAGGCCAGGCGCGTCGTCCTGAACCCGGCAGTCAATAGCGCATCAGTGATGCGGTCCGCCGCCTGATTAGACACCACCGCGAGTACCAGCTTCATACCTTAAATACCCCCAACATACCCTCAGTGGCCCGATTATAGAGTGTGACGCGCTCGCTGTCAATAGCGGACGACGGACAAAACATGCTATTCATCTATCGTCCATCACCCGCCAAAATACCCCCAAACAACCAATTTTGGACCAATTTGGGAAAAAGCCCCAAAATCCTGTCCCGTTTTGCCCTGGAAAAGGGATTAAGTTAATAGAGATGCATTTCCGACCTCGCCAGTCGCAGTCGAGGTCCAACCCCAAGGGTCCCGCTGGTGTCCCTGTCGTCGAGGGAGTTAGATACCCCCTTGACACCACCGAAAAGGAGGTCTCAGCCTAGATTACCGTGTTGCGAGTAGTGAGTAACGAGTAACGAGTACCACTACCAATCACGTTTCACGCACCACTCACAACTCGCTACTCGCTACTCGCTACTCGACAACCGGGCACAGCGCAGGTCAATCCACACCTGGTAGGAGCGCCATGCCCATAGCTCACCATCTGGGGTGCTGTCGTAGTGGTAGTAGAGGTAAAGGTGGAGCACAAATAGAATAATTATCAGGGAGCTACACGGCACGAGCGAGCCCGCGCAGGCGGGCTTTGTAGGTGTAGCCCGCGTCTTCAGACGCCGGGCGGCCCCACCTCTGATGCTTATCCTATGACCATTCACCTTACCACTACACTTACACCACCACCGCACCCCAGGCACCGAGATAAATGACCAGGAACCAGTTGCGGCACAGGGACACCTGACCCTACAACCGACAACCCAACGCGCCCGTAGGGGCACGGCGATGCCATGCCCCTACCCCCGCACCCTCTCAACCACCTTACCATCAAAACACATACCATAAGACCTCTGCGTCTCTGCATCTCTGCGGTAAACAAACCCATCAATTCCTTTGTGGCCTTCGTGTCTTTGTGTTCTTTGTGATTAATCCGTCTGTCGTCCGTCGTCCGATTGCGGATGGTTACGGCGATGTGCTATGATAGAATTCGCTACTATATATCTAGACTGTGAGGGAAGTCCCTCTTTGCGCGCAAGTAAGCTACACACGATTGATTCCGCGCTTCTGCTCTCAACCCTGGCGGCATTCACGCTGGGGGTGGTAATGATCTACAGCGCGACCAAAGCCTCCCACGTTGGTGGTATCTCACTTGGCGACCCTCCCGTTCGCCAGGCCATCTACGGTGTCGTTGGCCTGCTTCTGATGTTCATCATCTCTCGCCTCGATTATCGTTTCATGGAGAGCTTCACGGTGCTCTTCTACATAGCAAGCGTGGGTCTTCTCGGTTTAGTGCTGCTGCTGGGCGTAATCACCTTTGGCTCGCAGAGATGGATCAACCTCGGCATCTTCCCAATCCAGCCCAGCGAGCTGGTCAAGCTGAGTGTCGTAGTGTTACTCGCCAAGCTGTACGCGGACCACCAGCGAGAGCTTGATAAGCCGAAGTGGTTCATGCTGGCAGCCGTACTCGCAATCGTACCTGCGACGATGGTTTTTCTACAACCCGACCTCGGTACAGCAATCATGGTGGTGGCAGTCTTCCTGGGGATCACATTGGGCGCGGGGGTGCGGGCACGCATCCTGGTTACGACCGGGCTGCTCTCGATCCCCCTGGTCTTCATATTCTGGAACTGGGTGATGCACGATTACCAGCGCGACCGTCTACTTATCTTCCTCGACCCGCAGAAGGACTTGCTGGGTCAAGGCTACAACATTATCCAGGCACGCACTGCCATAGGCGGAGGCGGCTGGCTCGGTCAGGGCTATCTCTCCGGCACCCAGACCCAGCTAGAGTTCACCAAGGTGCAGTACAGCGACTTCATCTTCTCGGTCGTAGCCGAGGAGTTCGGATTTATAGGCGCGGTTGCACTGATCGCGCTCCTCTTCCTGCTCGTTTGGCGCTGCCTGGTGGTAGCTTCGCGTGCGCAGGATGCGTTTCGGCAGCCTCATAGCGGTGGGTGTTGCGACCTGGATTGGCGTCCAGATATTCATCAACGTCGGCATGAATATCGGCCTCATGCCCGTCACGGGCATTCCGCTCCCCTTCATCAGCTACGGCGGCTCTTCCCTCATGAGCATGTTGCTGGGGCTTGGGTTGGTGCAGAGCGTCTCGCTACGGTCAAGCACGGTCATGTTCGGGGGCAACCATTGGCGGCCTGGCTGGGGGCGAGCGGGCCGTACCACGCTACGACCCCGGTGAAGCTGTGCAGCTAAGATAGCAAAGATAGAATAAATACGAATCACCAAGGGTCACTTCAGGCGATTCTTGGTGATTTTTGCGAGAGAAGGATGCAATCACCACCCGATCATACGCATGAGACGCCGGGCAGGGCAGTAACATTTGCTGGCTCTGCCGTTGGCAGTGAAGAACCGCCTCTGCTGGAAGGTCGCCTGCATGTTCCCACCGACGGCACGCTTCACCCGGGTGTAGTGCTATGCCACAGCAACCCCGCTGCCGGGGGGCACATGGACACAAAGCTGATGGTCACCCTGGAGGCGACGCTGATTGAAAGTGGCTTCGCAACCCTGCAATACAATTCGCGGGGGGTGCGAGGCAGCGGCGGGACAGTTTCAAGAGGCCATGACAGGAAGCTGGTCGCGCCGGAAGGCATGCCCGAAACGGAGGACGTCGGGGCAGCGCTCCGCTTCCTCGCCGCACAGGACGGGGTGAACAGCCGGAAGATGGCTCTTGTTGGGCACTCATTCGGCGCGCGCGTCTTACTTGCCTATCTGGCTGCTCACCCTGACGAGGCTCACGTGGCCGCAGCCGTACCCATCGGCCTCGCTGTAGGCTGGCGAGACCTTTCACACCTGGGACAGTGGCCCCACCCCAAGCTATTCGTCACGGGCGAACGCGACGACTTCTGCCCCCCCGACCAGCTTCGCCAGTACGTACAAACTCTACCTGAGCCATCCACTACAATAGTCTTGAAGGAAACAGGCCACTTCTTTGAAGGCCGCGAGCGTGACCTGGGGAATATTGTAGTGGAATTTCTGAAGCAGGTAATGGGCTGAAACGTGAAACGTGATGCGTGAGTGTATTGCGTATCTTGACGCATAAGGACCCATAGAATCTCGGCGTTCTTGGTTTCTTTGCGTCTTGGCGTTTAATAATCACGTTTCACGCATCACGCATCACGCATCATCGTTCATCGTCAGATAAACAAGGAGGGTTAGTTTGCTCACACCGGAAGAAGTGCGCCACGTTGCGATGCTGGCGCGGCTGGGGCTGACCGATGAAGAGGTCGAGATGATGCGCGCGCAACTGGCGCAGGTCCTCGATTACATAGCCATGCTCAGCGAGGTTGACACCTCCGCTGTAGAGCCGACGGCGCAGGTACTCGCTCAGTCCAATGTAATGAGGGCAGATACGCCGCACCCTTCCATGCCGGTTGATGAGGTGCTAAGGAACGCGCCACGCAAGGAGGAGGCTTTTTTCCGTGTGCCCGCAGTGCTGGAAGATATAGCTGCTCGCTCCGGCGCACACGAAAGCGAGGCGGCGAATGGCTGATTCCACGCTGAACACCAACCTTGCCACGCTGACTATACAGGAGGCCCGGCGGCTGTTAGACACAGGCGATATGTCGTCGGAGGAATTTACGCGCACTGCCCTGGAGAGGATACGCACCCTCGATGGCGAATTGAACACGTACGTCACCGTAACGGAGGAGTCAGCCTTACGCGAGGCACAAGAGTCAGATGCCCGGCGCACAAGTGGGGAGGGGCCACTCTCCCCTCTCGACGGTATACCTGTGGGCATCAAAGATGTGCTCGTGACTTCCGGCGTGCGCACGACCTGTGGCTCGCGCCACCTTGAGAATTATGTGCCACCCTTCAATGGCACAGCCGTAGCGCGCCTGCGTGCGGCAGGGGCAATCATGCTAGGGAAGACCAATTGCGATGAGTTCGCTATGGGTTCCTCTACTGAGAATTCGGCCTGGGGACCAAGCCGCAATCCGTGGGACCCAACACGCGTTCCGGGCGGGTCGAGCGGCGGGTCGGCTGCGGCAGTCGCTGCCGGGATGGGCCTCTTCACGCTTGGAACCGATACGGGCGGCAGTATCAGGCAACCGGCCTCGTTGTGCGGAGTTACCGGCCTGAAGCCAACTTATGGCAGGGTGTCACGCTACGGCCTCGTGGCATTCGCATCGTCGCTGGACCAGATAGGCCCCTTCACCCACGATGCTTATGACGCAGCCCTCGTGCTGGAAGCCATCGCGGGCCACGACTCCCTCGACTTCGACATCGCAGAGAGTGGATGTGCCGAGCTACTCAGAGATCCTTAATCGTAGCGAAGCCTCACTCCAAGGTCTAAGGATAGGGATGCCCACCGAGTTCTGGGGCGAGGGCCTAGACCCTGGCGTCGCCACGCTGGTGCGTGAGGCTATAGCCGAACTTGAGGGGCTAGGAGCAGAATTGGTCGAAGTATCTCTACCTCACACTCCTTATGCCCTTGCGACCTATTACATAATCGCCCCTGCCGAGGCAAGCTCCAACCTGGCGCGGTATGACGGCATGAAGTTCGGCTACCGCTCTCCCGAAGCGATCAATTCCATAGACTCGATGCTCGCTACGCGGGACTATGGCTTTGGTCCCGAAGTCAAGCGCCGCATCATGCTGGGAACTTACGCCCTGAGCGCGGGCTATTACGACGCCTATTACAAGAAGGCCCAACAGGTACGCACCCTCATCGCGCGCGAGTACGAGGAAGCCTTCAAGAAGGTTGACGTTATCGCAGGTCCAACCGCGCCGACAGTCGCCTTCCCCATAGGCGACAAGATAGAGGACCCCCTGGCGATGTACTTGAACGACGTGTATACCGTCCCCGCTAACCTGGCAGGCATACCCGGCATCTCCGTCCCGTGCGGCTTCCTGGGCAAGCTGCCCGCCGGTCTGCAAATCCTGGGCAAGCACATGGATGAACAGACCATCCTGCGCGTGGCCCACGCCTACCAATCCGTAACCGAGTGGCACAAATCCAGCCCTTGACATCATGGGCCTCTTCGGATATTCTACGACACAAATAAGGACCTCACTAAATAGCAGTCTGTAAGATGAGTACATTCCCATTGCATCTATAAGGAATGTACCGATATATGCTGCTAGGAGGCCTTATGATTCGTGCAGCAAGCGGCGATATCTAAGAAACTGTCTGAAAAGGGGTGACGGTCAGGGAGGAAAGAGGATAAACTTGGAGTGTGAAGCACCAAAGATATCCAACTGACCTGACTGACCGTCAATGGGAGTGTATCAGAAACCATATACCTGAGGCAAAGCCTGGTGGCAGACCTCGCACTCTTGACATGCGAGGGGTCATCAACGCCATCTTGTACATAGTAGTGGGAGGGTGTCAGTGGCGAATGCTGCCCCGCGAGTACCCCAACTGGAAGAGTGTCTACCACTACTTCAGCAGATGGCGAGACGATGGTACTTGGCAGCGTATCCACGACAAGATACGAGCAACTCTCAGACGCAAGTTGGGGCGTAACAAACAAGCAAGTGCTGGGTGTTTGGATAGCCAATCGGTCAAGGCCACACAGGTACGTGGTGTGCGTGGGTATGATGCCAACAAGAAGATAACAGGACGCAAGCGCCATGTGGTGACTGACACGTTGGGGCTGCTCCTGGCGGTAGTGGTCACCGCAGCCTCTGTTTCCGACCCGCAAGGAGGGAAGCTGGTGTTGAGTAGGGTTCGGCAACTGGGCAGCGGCAAGAGGCTGAGGCGCATCTGGGTAGATGGCATCTATCGTGGCGCTCTGATGGAATGGGTGGTTGGACATTTCAGGTTTGTGTTGGAGGCAGTGTTACGCCCCGACGAGATGAAAAATGTGAAAGGGTGGGTGGTGTTACCGAGGCGATGGGTGATCGAGAGGACATTCTCATGGCTGATGCATTGCAGACGATTGGGCAGGGATTACGAAGCGTTACCAAAGAGCAGCGAGGCTTTCATCTACATCGCTATGACCCGTTTGATGCTCCGTCGTCTTGCTCGCTGACCTTTTCAGACAGTTTCTTAGAAACAGTCTGAAAAGTCCAAGAGAGTAGTGATCATAAGGTCAGATTGGCCCAGGAACCCGCAAAATAGATCCCAAAATCAGGGGTTTTCGTCTGATTTTCGCTCCAACATTCTGCTAGATGAGCCACTAAATTGACTTTTCAGACTGTTTCTTAGTTTTTTCTAAGAGCGCATTTCAAAGCACGTAGTCTTCCTGCTGACAAAAGACGAAAGACAAGAAGGGTTGCTATGAGGTTTTGAAATGCGCTGTTAGGGTTACTGCTTGCTTATTGTGGGCAGTTGTAGTGCTTAGAGCAAATTGGGCAGTCACGCCTTCTAGGTTGGTCAATATATTCAAAATTCTCACTTAATAATAAAGAACTGAAACAAAGACGCCTATTTACTATCATATTATCTCTATATCCTAGAAACCATTTTATCACCTCGACTGCTCCTAATGAACCGGCAATCTGAACTGACAGAACATTAACAGGCACAGCCCCGGTACTCTCCTGCCGCTGGTGGTCATTTGGGAAAAAACACGCGAAACAAGCTGTTCGTTTCTGAGGCACTACACTAAATACATAACCATATGAGAATTGGGCTGAAGCATGAACATAAGGTTTAGATACCTGAAGACAGTATTCATTAACCAGATTCCTAGCCGCTGGTGAATTACCGCCCTCGACGATGAAGTCAAAGGTGCCTAACAAAGCTGCTATATTCTCGGGAACTACCTCATCAACTATCGCTTCAATGTTTATTTGTGGATTTAAGTCTCTCAGTCGTTCAGCAGCCCTTTCGGCTTTTCGTTCGCCGATATCAGCTGTTGTATATAGTATTTGACGATTAAGGTTAGAAAGATCAACTCTGTCAAAGTCGATGATTTTATAGTGCCTATGCCAGCAGCAGCTAATGCAAAGAGGAGTGTAGATTTCACACCGCCCGCTCCAATCACAGCCACCTTTGCAGTTTGCAACTTTCGTTGCCTGTCCAGGCCCCATTCGGGCATAACCTCTTGCCGATTATAACGAGCATTGTAGAAGTTGAACATAATACTCTATATGGGTCGGTTGACCATTGAGGGGGTCGCCACCAGCATGGATGGTCGGGGCTGGACAATATCTTCACTAAGCGGCTGTGGCGCACCATCAAATATGAGGAGGTCCACTATACCAGCCCTCGCAAAGCGTAGGAGCAATTGAGACGCTACATCCGATTTTACAATCACGAGCACTTACACCAGGCGCTATACTACCGCACTCCGGTGAACTCCTACCAGATCGCCTCGGTGGTTGGTGCACCTATGACCTAGCTGCGCTTCGATTTCGATCCTATTCTCTGCAGGAGCAATCTCGTCTCAGACTGTCATTTGTGATCATACCTTCAAGCAGCAGCATGTAGAGAGGTCTGTTACGGAGCAAAAGCTAACCATCACAGGACTGCCACGATGAAATTCTATTACCTTCAATAGTAAGCTTATGTCGCACGGACTTAAGAGCGGGGAATTGGTCAAATACTTCGTTCACCGATCGGGCGAACACCACAGAAACTCCAGTGATTTCCTTCCGGTAAACCCACGAGGTAAAACGTCGTCTGAGGTACGTAAGGGAGTACTACATCTTCATCTTCACGCCGCCACGCCCTAGCTGGGGACCCAGAGTTGACTGGGGGATTAGGTAGAGGGGATTGTTGGGTATGACCTGCACTCGGTGTTTGACAGTTGGGGAAGAAGGATTGGGCACTGATCTTGGATATCTGGCCGCGGGTGGCGTTGACCCCCCAGCGGAAGTAGGGCCGCTGCTGCGGGTCGCATGGTTCGCCTGGCCCGCCGCACGGGTATCCGCCCATGATGCCGCGTGAAGTCAGCCTATGTATCCACTCGTAGAACGGGTTACTGGGCGGAACGTCCTCGAAGATCTGCCCGCTCACAGGCTCATTGTAACCTGCGGCGTTGGAAACTATCTTGGAGATCTGGCCCCTGGTGGCGTTGGCTCCTGATCGGAAGTACGGCTTATTATCAGGGCCGCACGGCTCGCCTGGCCCGCCGCACGGGTATCCGCCCATGATGCCTCTGGCGGTCATCTTCTCAATAAATGCGTAGAAGGGGTGAATGGAGGGCACATCTTCGTAGGTCTGACCGCTCGCAGGCTCACTGAACCCGGCAGAATTGGCTACTATCTTGGATAGCTGGCCCCTCGTCACCTCGTTATTGGGGCGGAAAGTGCCATCCGAGTAGCCCGAGATGATGAAGCGGCACACCAGGCAGCGAATGAATGGATAGAACGGGTCGTTGGCGTCCACGTCAGTGAAGCTGATCGTGCAGGGTGTCGGCGTGGTGGTCGGGCCAGGGGTAGGCGTTCCGCACGTGTATGGCGGGCGATAAATCTCCATCGTGTTGGTGATTATAGTCGGCGCGTAGCCACCTATTACAAAGATATGACTGGTGCCGTCGGTATCGGCTAGAAAGCTACGCCGCGGCGTTGTGAAGTTGGGGCCGAGGTTCCAACTTCCGCTGGGTACATAGCGCTGGACAACATTGCTGGGATTTGGGGCATCACGTCCCCCACCCAACACCCATAGTTCCCCGTTGAAGTTAACAGCGCGGGTGTCCGCTGTCATCCTGGGCAACTCAGGCACGCAACCATCACAGAGTGTGTCGGTCAGCGGGTCATATCTGTAGGTGTAGATGCTATCGTGAAGGGTTGTGCCATCCCAGACCGATCCTCCAGCCGTATAGATATATTGGCCAATAGTGGCCGCTGGGACGTAACCTAATGGCTGGCCTAAGGTAGCAGCCTTCTGCACCCACTGAGAACCGGAAGGGCGAGTAGGATCAAATTCCCAGATCCAGTTGCGTGTACCTACGTTGATCTGGAAGCCGCCGAGGATGTAGAGCCGATTGCTATAGACTGCGAAACCACCGGGCAGGTCAGCACCGCTGATATTGCCTGGCCAAGCGTCGTAGGTACCGCCGAATGTATCGGTCACTGGGTCATAGCGCGTCACCCGATTGGTGGTCGTCGTGGTCCCTGAGGCCGATCCACCCACACAGAAGATATAGGGTGTGCCAGCTACGACGAGTACACCGCAAGCCATGTGGTTCACTTGATTGTCAGAAAACAGTGCAGTCTGCTGCTCCCACAAACCACAGGGGCTCTTCCCAAATTGATTGCAGATTGCTGCCCGGGTTGTCGCTGGTACGCCCACCTAAGGTGTAGAAAGCGTCAGTTGGTGGGAAATAGACGGCAACAGCCCCAACTATCCCGGGTGTGGCAGGGTGCTGCGTACTCGCACTCCAGCCTCCTGGCTGCGGGTTGCAAGTGGGCGTTGGGCCACCAAATGTGGGTGTGCCAGTCGGAGTGGCCTGCTGTGGAGTGGGCGTGCTGCCTCCGTTTTCCGCCCGGCGACTGTTGTAAACATAATTGGAAGTATAGGCCTGATCACCGGGGAGGTTGACTTGTTGGAGTTGGGTTCCAGCAGACCTGGAGATGGCCCGCTGTTGCAGTCGACGGTCATGAGGTTCCCTTGCGTGCCATGTAACCCAGAGGTGGTCTGGGTTTCTGTCCAATGGTGAGCCAACACCGTTGCGCCCAAACCAATCACAGCAATGAGCGCCAGCAACGTTGCGCTTAAATATGAGAGAACACGCCTGTTCACGATCTTCCCTCCTACTAAACAAGCTTTGGGGGGAACGTACACAGCCTAGTACATTGTAAAGTACTTCATTGTCAAGCCACTGGCTGACTAAAATAAAGTGGATTACTACCGAGACTGATGAGTTGAATCACATCTCGTCGTTGGGTAGCATCCGCGCTGCTCTTGTCGCTCCGCCGCTACGCGGGTCAATAGACTGCAACCAGCGTTTGGTAGATCAGTGCCGGATACAACACGGCTCAACGTGGTCAAGACCCTATCTCATGGGAACTCGTTAGGTTATAGATATTGGTTGAACCCGTCGTCGCCGGTGAAAAGGAACTTCGCCAAATAATCGGGCCCTCTGCCGGGCGGCAGCCCGCCTCCTGGAACGGGTGTTAGCCGTGGTGGCCGCCGGGAGCGCCAACCTGACCGACGTCCGCTGGCCGCAGAAAATGACTTATTATAGCATAAGCGCCATTAACAGACGGTTAAGTCGTATTGCCTCTCCCGCTGCAATCTTGAACTACGCGTTTCTTGACATTGCCTCTTCTGTGTTCGTCATTGTCTATCAAGTTGCCACTACTACGATTGAAAGTGAAATTATGAGAATTCCTTTTCACGAGACAAACCATGCTTTGGACCTCAATCATAGATGCGATGCCACTTCCGTGACACGGAAGTGGCATCGCATCGCGGTAACTCATTCTTGTTCCGTACCCCTAGCGTACGCACAACAATATGTGAACATGGCCCCCAGGTAACTTTCAGGAACTCCAACCACGAGTAGCAGCGCATTGTCTGAGGTGAGCCATTGCGACGGGAATACAACGAATTTAGACGCCAATGTGCCTGCAACCAAGGTGACCTCATACGCTGAAGCACTCTCAATGTGTAGCTGGGAGCCTTATTGCGCCAGTGCGTCACAAACGCTACCAAGCGGAGGCTCGATACCTCGGTACTCCATCAATCGGGTGCATGCGCTCGCGGATCCTGTGGGCCTCCTGTGGCACCACCGGGTAATCGAGGCGGTGGCCACTCGCTCGGAGAGCTCGACTTCGAACAATCGACGCCCGCCTCGTCATCGATATCGGGCGGCATGCACGCGGCGTGCTGGGGCTGTACACCGGGCAGTGCCTGTCGCGCAAGCTCGTTTTAGATTTGACCAGTAAACACATTCCCCTGGACTTCATATTCAAGCTCGATCCATGGATACCGAAACCAAAGCCTGAGCTGGACCCTGATCCGGTGCCCTGGTTTGATCCGGAGCCTATTCTCGACCTGGCCCTCGGTGGCGCTCTGGCTGCGCTAAGAGAGGAATTCGGCGTACCCAACCTGGACATACGCGATATGGCAGAGAAGATAATCGATGAGGTTGTAGAGCGCGGGGTCAAATTCAGGGTGGATCTGGCGATATGCTCCATGCGCGCGTCAAGCCAACGCTTCAATTCTCTCATAAAAGGTAAGTAAACCTCTCAAGGCCAAGACCAGAGCTAAATTCTGGACGGAGGACAACTTTCTTTGGTCCTTCGTCGTTCGTCTTTCGTCCTTCGTCCGGAATGCCCACGTGGAAAACGACTGTCTCCCCGCGCTCCCCAGGTATAATGCGATGACGTAGTTGGGGAGAGGAGTTGTTACACCGTAGATGAGCGCAGTAGTGAAGTCTAACCGTGCGGGGCATAAGCCCTCGCCTGCAACGGCTGTGCTGGTCGCGTTGGGCTTCGTGGTCGTAGTCTTCTTCCTGGTGACCTATGGGCAGCAGCTCCTGATGGAGCACGGCCTGAAAGAAAAGGCCGCCGCCCAGCGCGTCGCCAATGCCGCGTTGCGCGATGACAACATTCGGCTCCAGGCTTCACTGCAATACTATCAATCGGACAAGTACATCGAGCAGCGCGCCAGGGAGGACCTGAACCTACGCCGCCCTGAAGAAGAAGTGATCATCCCAATCAAGGTCACGCCCGATGCGTCTGTCGGTAAGCCTCCCGCAGTGGAAACGCCCATAGCTGCCAATCCGGCTCAGCAGTCACCCGGCAGCGACGTACCCAACTGGGAGAAATGGTTCAGCCTGTTCAACCCTAACGAATAGCGACCAATCAGCATCCAATTGGCGTTCAGCCACAGGCTATTCCTGCCTAAAACAAAGCTGAAATGTGAACGAAGCACCACTTGCGAAAAGCTATATGTGGTGCTATACTACGTTCTGACTAGCTTCATACTAGTGGATAGGGTACGGAGTCGCAACAGCTACTGCAAGCTGAATAGACTGCGGAATATGTTCATTGGGAAGGCGGAACTATGCGCGGCAAGGAAGACGGTGGGTAGCTCGGCTCAAGCCGACGCCGGACAGCAGCATCGACTGTTATTGGGCATGCCTCTCGGCCTGGATATATGGGAGCGCAACGAGGATACGCTGATAGCAGCGGCCAGCGAAGCGCAACTAGAGGACATAGAGCGCCGAAATCTGGCGCACGTGGAACGACTTTCGACTACTGAGGACTTCGTAACTGGAGCACAACGCCATACGGACAACTAGGGTCTTAGGAAGGAGGAGAAGAAGATGAACCTGATTCTCAGGGTCACAGCGCCGGATGCGCGCACCCCACTGGCAGACCTCTTGCACATGCCTTTAGGTCTGGATATCTGGGAGGTGAAACCCGACTACATGGTCCTGCGTGCTGCCGAAGCTCAAGCAGAACGGCTTCGGCAAATCGGCTACCAGGTGGACGAGATACAACAGACCGCAAGCTTCCTCACCGCTTTCGCAACTGCCGCTGCTGTCGCGGGCTATCACTCAGCGGCAACTTTGGAGCAGGACATGCGGACGCTGGCGAACAGCCAGCCCCAGATCGTGGAACTCAAGGAAATAGGACGAAGCCTTGAGAACCGGCCTATATGGGCGTTGCGCATAGGCGAGCGGCGAGGAAGCAATCGCAAGGTGCTCTTCATGGGCTGCCACCACGCCCGCGAGTGGATAGCCGTCGAGGTGCCTTATCTCCTCGCAGAGCACCTTGTGACGAATGCGAACCAGTCCCCGGTGAAAGAGTGGCTGGCCAAGGGTGAAATCTGGATCGCGCCCATGGTCAACCCTGATGGGCACGAGTTCTCACGCACGACTGACCGCCTGTGGCGTAAGAACCGTCGCCCAAACCCGGATGGAAGCTTCGGCGTTGACCCCAACCGCAACTACGGCTATATGTGGGGAACACTCAACGTCAACACATCGAGTCACGTACCAAGTGACGAGACATATATAGGCCCAAAAGCCTTCTCTGAGCCGGAGACGCAAGCCATACGCGACCTAGTCGGCTGTGAGCGGTTCAGAGGAGTACTCACCTACCATAGCTACTCCCAATTGATCTTGCACCCCTGGGGCTACACCAACCAGCCCATCGCGGACGCGGCTGACCGGACGAAGATGGTGAACCTCGGAAGGCGTATGGGGCAACTGATCGCTGGCGTACATGGTAAGACTTACGTCCCCCAGCAGTCGTCACAGCTCTACCTCACCGCGGGCGATACGACCGACTGGACATATGGCACCTATGGAATCCCATCGTTTACCATCGAGCTGCGCCCTAAAACGGCTCTGGAGGGCGGCTTTATTCTCCCCGCGGCGCAGATCATGCCGACCTGGGAAGAGAACCAGCCTGCGGCATTGGAGTTCATAAGGCGGGTGCTGTAGCTAGCTCATCCGCAGAGAGTAAGTAAGGGCACCGCGCGCGGTGCCCTTACTTACTCCCCCATTTCATCACCCCTGCTGACATTTTCCACACTTGCAATCCTACGAAGCGTGTGCTATAATTTACACAGCCAATCCTAATTTTGGCTTCGACTGACTGCGGGGAGATGCCAGAGTGGTCGAATGGGGCCGCCTGCTAAGCGGTTAAGCGGTTATTTGAACTGCTTCTAGGGTTCGAATCCCTATCTCCCCGCCCCCCTTGAGACGGTCCGTATTCCATCGTTGGACAGGCTACCAAACATCCGCTTCTTTCCTTCACCATCAGGCTTCGTCACCAATCGTCTTCTGCAAGACCCTCCACATAGCCTAATCGCCGCGCCAGACACCACATACATTCCTGGCCCGGCTCTCCCCTTACTCAATCACAAATCAGGATAGCTCTACCGCACTGCTAACCGCCTACCTGCACTCTGAATCACCGAATCCAGACTGTCTCTTGCCGCACACGTACAGTACGCGCCAATTCTGAGACAATCTCACATATTTGCGTATCTTTATACATGACAACCAAACCCGTACTCTTATTCAACAGGAGAATGAACACTATATGGCGGAATGGATAGAACGCAATCTAGGGCTTGAGCTTGTGAGGGTCACAGAGGCGGCAGCTTTGGCAGCCGGGCGCTGGATGGGCCGCGGAGACAAGAATGGCTCGGATGGCGCGGCGGTCAACGCTATGCGCACGGCCCTGGCACAGATAGAGATGGATGGCGTGGTAGTCCTCGGTGAAGGGGAGAAGGATGAAGCGCCTATGCTCTACGTTGGCGAGGAGATAGGTAACGGCCACCCGCCACGCGTAGACATCGCGGTAGACCCTATTGACGGCACGCGCCTCCTTTCGCTCGGTATGCCGGGCGCTATTGCAGTCGTTGCGATGTCGGAGCGCGGCAGCATGTACGGTGCGCCCCCCGGCGTCTTCTACATGGAGAAGATAGTGGTCGGCAGGGGCGCGAAGGGCGCGATTGATATTACCGCTAGCGTAGCTGAAAACATCGCCTCCGTATCACGCGCCCTCGGACGCGAGAAAGGTGACATCGCGGTCATGGTGCTTGACCGCCCGCGCCACGAGGGGATGATCAAAGAGATACGAGCTACAGGCGCACGCGTGCGCCTGATCCCCGATGGCGACGTTATGGGAGCTATCACAGCCGCAGATGACGATACGGGAGTAGACATGCTCATGGGCACGGGGGGAGCACCGGAGGCAGTAGTGGCCGCCTGCGCGATCAAAGCAATGGGCGGAGATATGCAGTGCAGGCTTTATTTCCGCAATGACGAAGAGCGACGAAATACCGAGGCTTCCGGCGTGGATATTCACGCTGTGCTGACGATTGATGACCTTGTGAAGAGCGACGACGTGTTCTTCGCAGCGACTGGAATAACCGACGGCGAATTGCTCAGGGGCGTGCGCTACAGGACGGATGGGGCCACTACCGACTCCATCGTTATGCGCTCGCGCTCAGGCACTATTCGACATATGAGGACCACGCATCATCAGACGAAGCTGGCCCGTATAGGTGAGAGTTAAAGATATGGAAAGAGTAAACAACAACCGCTCGAATGGCTATTCGGAGCAAGGCAACCGCCCGCAGGGACGGGGCCGCCGCAACTTCCGGGACACTCGCGAGGGACGCGAGAATCGGGAGAATCGAGACAACCGGGACGGTCGCGAGAGCCGAGAGAACAAAGAGGCCCGCGAGGCTCGTGAGATTGTGGACCAGGCAGGGGGCGACTCCCGCACGCTCCTCTCGCTGGCTGAGCTGGAGAATCGCAGCCTGGATGACCTGCACGAAACAGCCAAGGAGCTTGACATTACAGGCTACAGCCGCCTCCGCAAGCAGGACCTGGCCTTCCGCATACTACAGGCGCAGACCGAGCAGCAAGGCAATATATTCAAGCGCGGCATCCTCGATATTATGGAGGATGGCTTCGGCTTCCTTCGATTGACCGGCTACCTGCCCGGCCCCACCGATATCTACGTCAGCCAGAGCCAGGTTAGACGCTTTGGACTGCGCACAGGGGATGAGGTCGTGGGACAGGTGCGACCGCCGAAAGATGGGGAGAAGTATTTCAGTCTCCTGCGTGTCGAAGCGGTGAACGGAATGGACGCCGAGACCGCGAAACGCCGCCCTAATTTCGGTGACCTTGTGCCCATCTTCCCCGAGGAAATGCTCAATCTTGAGACCACCCAGCAGGTGCTTTCGACAAGGCTGCTAAACCTGGTCGCTCCCATCGGGCGCGGGCAGCGCGGTATGATTGTGTCCCCGCCAAAAGCCGGCAAGACCATGCTCCTCAAAGCTATAGCCAATGGAATCGCCACCAATTATGGGAATGATGATGTTCACCTTATGGTAGTGCTGATCGGCGAGAGGCCGGAGGAAGTGACCGACATGCAGCGCTACGTGAAAGGCGAGGTGATAGCCTCGACTTTCGATGAGCCTGTGGAGAACCACACCAAGGTCGCCGAGATGAGCCTGGACCGTGCCAAGCGGCTCGTTGAGGGTGGGAAGGACGTGGTAATCCTCCTCGACTCGCTCACGCGTCTGGCCAGGGCATACAACCTTATGATGCCCGCTTCGGGTAAGACGTTGAGCGGCGGCATGGACCCGATTGCCCTATATCCCCCCAAGCAGTTCTATGGCGCGGCACGCAACATCGAAGAGGGTGGCTCGCTGACTGTAATCGCTACCTGCCTGGTAGATACTGGCTCGCGCATGGATGACGTGGTTTATGAAGAGTTCAAGGGCACGGGCAATATGGAGCTTCACCTTGACCGCAAAATGTCCGAGAAGCGCGTCTTCCCAGCGATAGACATCCAGAAGTCCGGCACCCGCCGCGAAGAGTTGCTCATGGACGAGGCCACTCTCAAGCAGGTGTGGACGATGCGCCGCATGGTAGGCGTGCTGGGTGGCCCCGAAGGGCTGGAGCTTATGCTGGCTCGCCTCGCCAAGACGAAGGATAATAACGAGTTCCTGGCTACCCTCACCAAAGACGTGCTTTGAAATTATAAAGGATAAAGGATAAATTATAAGGTAAGCACTCTCAACAAGCTCACTTAATAATTTATCCTTTATCCTTTATCCTTTATCCTTTTCGCAATGATTAGCGATAATGGTCCTCTAAGACTCCCAGCCCGTGACCTCCAGGGCGTGGTGGCTGACTACTCGACGCAGGCGAGCGGAATGGCAGTCACTCATGGCAACGGGGGTATCAACCTTCACAGGGCGTCCTCGTGCCCACTTCAACGCCGCTCACCCAGGCGATCCGGTCTTCCTCTACATATCCAAGCCCGACCATGCTATCCTCGCAGTGGCGACAATCGCTGACATTACCGCTTCCGAATCGGCCAGTGATCCGCAGATTGTCGACCCCCGACCCCCGGTTTTGCTTCGCATTCATCCCGACCCCCAGCTAGAGGTCCAGCTTGCCTTCGAGGTGCCAAACGCCCTCACCTGGCGCGATATAGCGGGTGAGCCAGAGCTTGCCGGCTCCGAGCCTGTCAGGCAGCGTAGCAGCGGCACGCTATTCCCATTGAGCGAACGAGAATACAGTACGTTGCAGCTTCTTATCATGGAGCGCAACCCCGAATTGGCGTCCGCGTTCTCTGCACTCGATGCGGGCACCCTCGTCGCAGACAAATCCCACGCTACTGAGCTTGGGGAATCCGCCCCCGCGCAACTATATGAGACGCCAACGCGATACACGCCTGCCCTCACTGATGGGGCGCTCCCCCCTGTACGGAACCTTGCAGAGTTACAGCGCCTCACCGGGCTAAACTGCGAGATGCTCGAAGAGGCCCGCGACCTGTTGGAGGATGTCGGTCAAATTGTGCTCACCGGACCTCCCGGCACGGGCAAGACGTGGCTGGCTCGGGGATTGGGCGCGCTGGCGGCAGGCGACCCTTCACGTGTGCAGGTAGTCCAGTTCCACCCCTCGACTATCTACGAGGATTTCATTGAGGGACTCAAGCCCCGTGTTGATCACGCGGGAGGCGTCACATATGCCGTCGTGCCAGGCATCTTCGTAAGGCTTTGCGAGACCGCGCGCTACGACCCTGAACACCATTACGTGCTTGTGATAGATGAGATCAATAGAGCGCCTCTAGCGCGAGTATTCGGTGAGTTACTATATGCACTTGAGTATCGAGGTCCGCAAGGCGGGGTTCAGCTTTCAACCTCAGGTGGCATGGGCGAGAGCAACGACCTCTTCTACGTGCCTGAGAACGTCTTGATTATCGGCACGATGAACACGGCTGATCGCAGTCTCGCCAGTATTGACCACGCGCTCAGGCGGCGCTTCCGCTTCATCGAGATGGAGCCTGACGAGAGCGTGCTGGACCGCTGGCTCCTGGAGCATGGAGCGAGCGAGGCGAATAGAAAAGCCATACTAAAACTCATGGAGCGCGCCAACTCCCGCCTCAGCGAGATGCTTGACCCCGACCATCGCCTCGGCCACACCTACTTCATGCTCGACCCACTCAACCCAGCCACCCTCGACCGCCTCTGGCGCACCGCCATAAAGCCACTGCTCGCTGAATACTTCATCCCACCGGCAGGAGAGCTTGAGGAGTTTCGGCTTATGTTTGCGGAAGCGGTTGTGGTGATGCGTGAAACGTGATGGGTGAGACGATTGTACTGCGGGAGTTTGGAGCGTGTGATATTGAGTTATCGGCGAGTGACTACGCTTCTCTGCGAAGCCGCTATGCCGGGAGGCTCAACATCACGCCCACCGAGCGTCATGGGGTCTATACAGAATCGCCGCCCAGGATTACGTTGGGCGTGTTGGGCTGCCCGGCGGTCGAACGCTCGTCATAGAGCCAAAGATTGAGGTCGCAAACCTCTTCTACATGCTGTGCGTAGATGCAGGGTTGGTCCACTTCTACCAGCCTCAGTCCGTCTGGAGCAGCACGCTGAAATCTTCCCTTTCATACTGTCGGCCCTTGTATCCGAAGTGGAGAAAGTGGTAGTCAAGGGCGTCTATAACGATTACCACGCAAGAGAAGAAGACCTGCCTCTGGTGCGTGGAAGAATTGCATTAGGAGCGCAAATTGCCCGGTATGGCGAGCTAAAGCACCGCCACATCTGCCAATACGCCCAGCTTTCCTCTGACACGGCAGAGAACCGCATCGTGGCGGCCACGCTACGCTATGCTTCGCTGCTTCTGCGGCCATCCGACGGAGGCGAGCACGCTTCGCAGAACGCGAAATCTACTGCATCGCTTTGATGAAGTAACTATTGCAATACCAACTGTGGCCCTGGCGCTGCTCAGGAGGACCAGGAGACATCGCCTGAACGCCCACTATTGGCCTTTGCTCGGTTTGTGCGGCCTGGTGCTGAATGGGCTTTCATTGGGTGAAGGGGAAGGGCCTGCATTCCTTTCCCGTCGTTCCTGGTAGATATGCCTCGCCTGTTCGAGAGCTTCCTGACGGCTCGGCTGAGGTCGGCACTCCCCTCGGAAAACCTCCGCGCCGTTGCCCAGCGACATGACTACCTGGATGTCGCCAGGAAGGTGGGTATTCGCCCCGACCTTCTGGTATACGGCTCTGCAAACAGGAAGCCCCTCCTCGTCCTGGACGCCAAGTACAAGAGTCTGGCGGGGCAGATGCAGACCTTAACCGCGATGTTTATCAGGTGAGCGCGTACATGGATCGCTACGGCCTGAGCCAAGGCGTGCTAGTCTATCCAAACTGGGGTCGTTCTTCTCCAGGTGAGGTAAGATTGTTGGGCACCCCAAAGGAACTGCACATCACTACCCTCAACCTGGCTGCCCCAAATCCTGCTGATCTTGACAAGGAGTGCGCGAGGCTGACAGCCTATGTGGCAACGCTGGCACGCTCCGAATAAGTTCAAGTTCAAAGTTCAAAGTTGAAAGCTCAATTAGTATCGCATAACTCCTTTGAACTTTGAACTTTGAACTTTGAACTTTGAACTTCCGCAACGTGTGCTACAATGGAAAGGATGCAACCGGAGAGAGACACGGTAGTTAATAGTTCCATGAGCGCACGAACCTCACCAGATTCCCTGGCCCCTTCACGCATCGAATCGGAACGTACCCCTCATCTGGCAGAGCGCATCACATATTACGCGTCACGCACCCTCATTCCACTCGCCCTCCTCACGCTCATTGCCTTCATCCTGCGGCGCTTCCATTTGGGGAGCGAGTCCCTGTGGTTTGACGAGGCCGATATTGTCAGCCGCGCTCACCAGCCTGTTCTCAGTTCTGGTGCAGGGTTTTACCCAGGCAGGCGAGAATAGCCCGCTCTACACACTCTTCCTGCACTACTGGCTTGCGCTGCTAGATGCTGTGCCGTTGCTGGGCCAGATGGTGCACGCTATCTTTGGCGCAGGCTATGAAGCGCCTGTGCGCGCCCTATCTGTCCTCTTCGGCACCATATCAATAGCGCCGATGTACTTCCTGGCACGGCGGGTGGGAGGCCACTGGGTAGGGCTATTAGCTGCGGCGCTCCTCACTATCAACCCCTTCCACATCTGGCACTCGCAGGACGCCAAGATGTACTCCTTATTGGTGCTAATGACCCTGCTCAGCACTCTTCTCTACGTCAAAGCCATAGAGTGCAATACCCTGGCGCTGTGGACAGGATACGTAATCTCCACGTGGGTGATGCTTACCACGCACAGTATGGGCGCATTGGTCCTCCTAGCACAGCTTGTCACCACCCCCTTCCTGTTCAGCACCCCTAATGCTAACATCGTTTCCGAACCCGAAAACGACAACAAATCCAAAATCCAAAATCCAAAATCCAAAATCCGCCTCGTTCGTTGGGGTTGGGCCATGCTTTTCATACTTGGCCCTCTCTTCCCCATCGTGTGGCTTCGCGTTGCAGCGCTCGTTACGAACACGGTAGACGTGGGAGGGTGGTACGCGCCTGCTGGCCTCCACGACATAGTAGGTACGGTAGCCGTCAATTTCGCCGTCAACCGCGCCGACCCCTTCTGGGAGATCATAGCTGCCCTCACAATGGGCGTCATGGCGATAATTGGGGCGTGGGTGCTGGGGAGGACGACGGACGGCCAAAGCGACCCACCAAATCCAAAATCCAAAATCCAAAATCCAAAATCGGCACTCGGTCTGCTAATCCTAGCACTGTGCCTCCTCCCCATAGGAGGGCTTTGGCTGGTCACGCTGCGAGTGCCGCTCTTCCAGGCTCGCTACCTCATAATGGCGCTGCCTGCGTACCTCATTTTGGTAGCTGTAGGCATACTCTGGCTCAGGCGATTAAATCCGCTGCTTGTGGGCATTCCATTAGCAATCATCGCGCTCACATCAAGCGTAGCGCTTGCGGGGGTGAACTATTCTAGCCAGCCCCAAAAAGAGGACTGGCGAGGGGCAATGGTGTACGTCCAAGACCATGCGCGCCTGCGTGACGTAATAGTGGTTTTCCCCGGCTACCTGCGAACGGCAGTGGACGAATACTACGAACCGGGCGGGCCGGGCCACGTACCCAACATCCCAATCGAGACCGTGCCAAGCCTCCACACCCAGGGCTTTGGAGAGCGCGAGCTAGGCCAGTACCTCAAGGAGATATCTACCTGCCATGAACGAGCATGGCTAATCACCTCACCGACCCGGCAGGAGCAGGAAGACCCGGAAAAGAGCGTTCAGCAGTGGTTCCAGTTCAACCAGCAGACATTCGATACGCAAGAGTTCAACGGCGTGACCGTGTATGGCATATCCTTCAACGGCGTATACAACTGCTGGTATCCGCCCCCGGACTTCCCCGAAGTACATCGTTTCAAGAATGGGTTGGAGTTCTCAGGATACATCTACGAGCTGCGGGACGATGCCACCACCCAGCCCGACGCTTCGTACTTCCCTCTTACGCTCTACTGGCGCAGCGGCCCCCAAATGAGCGCGGACTACCTGGTAAACGTCAAGATAGCCGATGCGTCCGGCAATATAGTGAAGGAAGAAGCCCTCGGCCCTCTAAATGGCTACTGGCCCATGTCACAATGGCCCTCTTACAAGGACATAATAGACTACCGCGACATACGTCTCCCCGGCGGCATGGCCCAGGGCAGCTACAAGGTTTCTCTAGAGGTGTATCCCCGTGGTCGCCCCGACCAGCCCCTTGCGTTAGAGGAAGGCGGCACAGAAATAATTTTCAAAGAGCCTCTCCAAATCGTCCCCTGGCAACCCTAGCGGAAGGAATTCCTCTTTTTCTACCAATTTTCGACCCTTGTAGGGTCGAAAATTGGTAGAAAAAGAATTAAAAGTTTTGCTCCCCTACTCTATCCACCAATCCACGATGTTCCATAGATAGCGAGGGGAGGAGAAGTCTATCTCCCCCTTCAGACTGGGGCCTGCTACCAGCCCAAACTTCTCGGCCCAAAGGAAATAGTAAGGTAGCTGCTCGGCTACGATGACCTGCATACGAGCGTATAGCTCCTTGCGGCGGGCGAAATCATAAGTCGAGCGTGCCTCTATCGCCAGCGCATCGTATTCGGCGGCTGCAAAGCCGGTAAAGTTTAGCAGGCCGGGGGCCGCTTCGGTCGGTATCTGGCTCGAATGAAAGAGTGCGTACGGGTCGGGGTCAAAACCGTTCCGCGTCCAACCGAGCATCGCCACGTCGAAGTCGAACGGTGTGCGCCCGGTGGGGCTGATGCGCGTCAGGATGGCGGTAGTGAAGTCGGCAAGCTCCACGGTGACGCCGATACCCGCCTGCTTGAGAGGGTCGACCATCGCCTCCGCAGCTTTGCGGCGCACGTTATTGTTCGAGGGTACATACAACGACACTTGAAGCGGCTTACCATCCTTCTCAACGATACCGTCGCCATTCGTATCTCGCCACCCAGCCTCAGCCAGCAGGCTGCGGGCACGATTGGGGTCTCCCCCGTACCGGGGCGCTTCGGCGTTGTAAGCCCACGATATTTTCGTGACATCCGTCCACACCGGATCGCCTCCACCCCCCGTCGCCTGGAAAGCCAACCCCTGCTTGTCGAGTGCGAGCGCCCACGCCTGGCGAAGACGCGTATCGCTGAATGGGCGTGGCGCACGCAAGTTGAAGGCTACGAAGTCGTAACCCAGTTCATCGAAAGAGCCGCCACGTACCCCGTGCTCCTCTTTCACCAATCGCTCCGCGGCATCTGGCGACAATTGCGCGAGGAGCAGCTTGCCCTCACGTACCGCGCTCTCTGCAACGCCCCTGTCAGGCGCGACGATAAACGCAACACGCTCTATATAGGGCCAGCCACCGTAATACCCGGGGTTCGCCTTCAGGGTGATAGACTGCCCGGCCTCCCTGCTGTCGAAGGAGTAAGGTCCAGTGCCGACGGGCGCGGCGTTGAAAGGGCTATCCGCCAGCTTGTCAGGGGTCGTGCCGGTAAGTATGTGGCTCGGCAAGATGGGCAGAGCGAAATCAGCAAGAATGGGCGAGAAGCGGCGCTTCAGCGTAAAGCGAACGGTATAGCTCACCGGGTCGGTTGCTTCGACGGCAGTGAGGGTATCCTGCAACCGCAGGCGCGAAGGCACTTCCGGGTCGGATGGCAGCCCGACGACGGTCCTGTAAGACCATACTACGTCAGCCGCCGTGAAAGGCTGTCCATCATGCCACGTCACATCGCGGCGCAAATGGAACGTGAGGACCGTGCCGTCCTCCGAAACATCCCATCTCTCAGCGAGGGAAGGCTGGGGCTGCAAATGATTGTCCGGGCGGGTAAGGCCATCGAAGATGAGGGAACCAACTTTCTCGGCCTCTTTATCGTTCCTCGCCAGCCAGGGGTTCAATGTCGAGACATCCGAGGCTATTCGTAGAGTGAGCGTGCCCGCACGCGGGTGGAGCGGTGGAGTAGGCGATGGTGGCACAGATGGTAAGGGGGGAGCGGTAGGGCTGGCCTGCGCGACCCGCGTAAACGTAGGCTGAGGCCCAGGTCCGGGGTCGGGGTCGGGGTCGCACCCCGCAACAAGCGTGACCATAATCAACGCGACCAGGCCCAGACGGAAGGGCATTCGAGAGAGGATGGGCGGGGTATATCTAGAGGAATTGAAGGTGGGCATATTCCATATTATACACTGGCAAGTATTACGAGAATTGCACGGCGACTACTTCTAATATAACCCTGTAGGGCGCTTGTTGGGGACCTGCCCCTATGCTACAATTCGAATACTCTTAGTGGGCTAGTACCCCTTCTGCGATGGCCTCGCCCGGTACGTTTGAACAAGGGGAAAGCGCTGTAGCAGTGTGGGCAGAGAGGCATGGGCACGATGGTTGCTGACATGGAGCGCCTCGCACAGGTGTTCCTCTGGAAAGAAGGTGACGCGCCCGACCTGGATTATGCGAGAGAGCTTTTGCGCGTAGTCAACCCTGACGCCTACAAGGCGGTAGAGGGTGACACGCCTCTCTTGCAAATTATCGGCGTCTCCGAGCCGTGGGCCGATGACCCCTGGGTGCGCGCCATCGAGGATATGGACTCCATGCCCGCGCCCACGGGCACTCGCTGGACCGATCCCGCCAATTACGACCTCGCCGGCTGGCAGGGCAAAGACCTGCGCACGGAAGAGAACCTCTTCGTGGTAACCGCATACCGAAGACCCACCCAGGCTGCCGAAGAGGAGATAGCTGACGTAGAGGACGATATGCAGCCGCTGGCTCATACCCCTTACCAGCCGCAATACCCCACCGGCCCTATAGCATGGCCCCCCACATCATCTGCTGTAGGAGGCGAGTCGCCACAGCCCAGCCCCGCTTCAGCTTACTACCCTTCGAGATACAACCCACTTCAGACAGGGCCACTGGAGTCAGCCCACCCTTCTGATAATATCCCCGAACCCTGGGTGGCAGCGATACAGGCTACCCTGTTCGATAGTTATGCCCCTTTTTACGTGGCGTTTGGGCCACGCCTGGTCGCCATGTTGATTGACCTCTTTTTCACGACCCTATTTCCGGTGATCGGCATGATCGCGCTCGTCGTCAGGGGACAACCGCGCGGGAGCGCGCTTGAGATAGGCCAGTACGCCCTGGTCGCGTGCCTCGGCCTGCTCGTCTTCATGACTTACCACATAGTGCAGGTTGGGCTTTGGGGACAGACCCTCGGCAAAGTGCTGATGGGCATCAAAATAGTCGCCCCCGACGGCGGGCCTCCGGGCTTCGGGCGGGCGATACTTCGCGTGCTGGGGTATGGCTTCTCACTCTTGCTGGCGGGTTGGGGTTTCTTGATGATCGCCCTTGACCCACGGCGGCAGGCGCTCCATGATAGGATAGCCGAAACCGTCGTTATCCCTGAGCATCTAGACCTACAGGTCCCCGGTTGGCTTCCGGGCTATCGCAGTACGGTCCCTCCCAGCAACCTCCGGCTAGACCCTGCCCTACGGCAAGCGCCAGGTGCCGCCGGTATGGCCGCGGTCGCGGGAGTGCAGGAGTATGACAAGGCCCTACTCTCCACCGTACCTCAGCTCACCGATATGCCGTCACAAGAGAGGCCAGCGCAAGCATATCCCCCACGGCAAGACCTGGGCCTTGCTGCGGTGACAACTGGACCGTTGGCCGTAGTAGACACCCACAGCATTAGACTTGGACCTGGGAGCAGGCCAAATGTCGAGAAGGCCCGTGCCCTCTTCAAGTCAGCCCTCACCCAGCTAGAGAACGGTAGCACACCGGGGGTACGAGGCTACAAGGTCGAGCCGCAGGTGGCGCGCGTGGCGGCATCTCTATTCAAGGATGCGCTTGACCTCGTGCCGAATTCGGTTGTCTACCATTACTTTTACGCCGTTGCCCTTCGCTACTCGGAAGGAATCGAGTTCGGCTCTCCGCGAGTTCAAGCTCGTGCTTGAGCTGGACCCCGGACATTACGAAGCGCAACAGCAGATGACGTATGGCGCGCGCTGGCATGATGCGTTCGCCTACCCATCCTGGCTATCACCGGCACCTATCGAGGTAGGAAGGCCCCTCCCCCAGGCAATTGCCGACCTGCTGCCCGAAGGGACAGATCCGGTAACGCGTATGGTACTCCTGCGGGAGGGGGGAAATAAGCGCGCAGCATTCCTGAGCCGCACCCCGCTCAGCGCGTGGCCCACACCCCCAACACTCCACATGCAGGCGAATCTGCATCTACTCCTTTCGCGTACTCCGCACGGGCCGATCCTCGCGGTGTACGTAGTTATGGACGATGGCGTGCATCGTCCCTACATCGGTGAAGCATTCCTGAACCCACGGGAGGCGATACAGGATGCCGATGACGCTTGCCAGCTTGGGCAGCATATCCTGGAGCAGCTAGCGCGGCAGGACCGCACCTATTTCATCTTCGCAGATGAGAATAACCGCCTCCTCCTCTCGCGCAAAGTAGCATTTAACACGAATACCCAGGTGAGCATAGCGCGCATCCTGTACGAGGTACAGACCCTTCCCCCGCAGACACTCGAGCCGGAGCGCTTCATCGAAGCTGCGCGGTGGCATATGGAGCATATCTCGCTTGAGCAGGTGAAAGAGCAGTTCCTTTCCGACAGCGATCAGTAGAAGCTATCTCAAAATGGCCTATGATAACCTCCCACAACACCCCGGCTGGCAGATAAGCCGTGTCGGGCAGGGCATACTGGTCGAGGGAGACAAGGTGCTGTTGAGCGGCAACAGGTGGTTCGCCAATAAGCCGCTCATATGGACCTTGCCCGGTGGCCGCGCCGACGAAGGTGAGGGCGTGGCCGAGGCCCTCCTGCGCGAGTTCCGAGAAGAGACCCACCTGGAAGTAGAGGTCGGCGCGCTCGCCTACGTCGCTGAAGCCCGTAGCCTCGTCCGCAGGCAGATTTTCCTGACCTGCGCATTTCTCGTGACGCACCTGTCAGGCGACCTCAGTTGCGAAGGGGACGAATGGGTTGAAGAGTTGAAGTTTGTCCCCATAGCAGACCTTCCTCTCTACCTCCCCTCTCCAAGCATTGGCGACCCCCTCCGGGGGTACTTCCAGCATCAAGCTGAGTCCGCACGCTACTGGTTCTTCCCCGAATATACGGCTGGATAGCCTGGTACAAGCCATCCCAACAATACCGGCGGCGCGCTACATACATGAGTTACCCCGAATTTTCGGCAAGCGTGCTGACGCGCTAACAATTCTTTGAAAAAGGGAGAAAAATAAAGGTTCGGCTGCAGCCGAACCTTTATTTTTCTCCCTTTTTCAAACCCCCCTCCCCTGAAAAGTTAACCTATTCTACTGATGTGATAAGCATCTAACTCTGCTATTCTCCCTAAGCTACCATCCCGCCTAAGGAGAACAGGTAGTCATACGCTAACTACCTGACTTATTTAGACAGAGCACGCCGAGTAGGTAGAGCGGCGGGGACGACTCGATTGGATAGAGGGTAATAATCAAATAGAAGGAGAGGACAAATGGCTAAACCTGAAATTACGGACATTATCAGCCAGCTACCACATCACGCAGGCAATGCTGCCAAGTATCTACGCACCCGCGCGCTCAAGAAAATTCAGGCGATAATAGTCCACTACAATGGCCCGGCCGTACATGCTACTGAGATGGCGCAGTTGATTGGAGACGCGAACTACCATATCTCAGGGCGTTATTGGTCGAAGGATGGTTCTGGCGTCTTTGGCTGGGCGATCATGTATCGCTTCGCCGTGGGACAATCGGGCACTATCTACGAGATGAACCCCCTGGAAGACATTCTGTGGCACGTAACGAATGGCAATGGGGAAGCCCTTGGCATCCTGTGCATCATAGGCAAGGGACAACAGCCCACTAAGGCGATGCTGAAGAGCCTGGAGAAGTTGGTCGATTGGCTAACTACAGAGCGTCCCGATTTCCCGGCCGTACGCGCAAATGTCTGGGGCCATGGCGAGTGCAAAGGCATCTACGGGGGTGGGCCGCAATATGGAAATTCTACCGAATGTCCGGGTTCTCCTCTGCTTGCATGGGTGCGCGACTACCGCAACGGAGCGCCACATACTCAACTGAACGGATTGCTAAGTCTTGCTGTGCTAAATCTTGCTGAGACAGATGGCATGATTTCATTCCCGAACATTGTGCCGTTCATGATAGACAAGACCTTTAAGATCCTGTGGACTGACCTCGGCGGAATAGCGACCTCTGGATATCCCATTTCACATGAATACCAGGATATGATAGAAGGGGTACCCCTCACCGTGCAAGATTTCGAGAACGTGCAATTGGAGTGGGCAAGGCAGGGACAGCAACCGCGGGTTGGAGGTGCCAACAGGCGCTATGTGGAAGTGAAGAAGGGCATTACCCAGACCGCCTAAGAGGGGCGTTAACGGCATGGCATGAGGACCCGCAGTCTATAGAAGCTAAGGGTCACAAATACCGGGCTGTACGCCCGTCTTAGGAGGCACAAGATGGCAGATATTCAGACAGTGACCCTGATAGATCAGCAGGGAGACTCTTTCATAGACGTGGACCAGGTAGTAGATGCGGCGGGCAACCGCTTCGTGGCGGTAGGTGTAGCCACACCAGGAAATAACAACGATACCAATGTGAGCGTGATGTGCTATACCCCTTCGGGAGCAATCTCAGGACAGTGGACGGTATATCCTTCCGCCAATCACAAGGTTGACAAATTATCAATCACGCATACAGGTCAGGACCTCTTGCTCGTGATGATAACGCACGAAATCAGCGGTTTGCCATGCTCCATTCGGGTAGAGAGCGCGGTCATCCCAGGCGTATTTACCGACAGCGCGGGGTTGAGCCTGCAAGAGGGCGGCCCGGGAGCTTTCACCGGCGATCAGACATTCACCGATGTTCCACCTAATCTCTCCCTCTACCCATATCTGCAATACATGGCCTCTAAAGGCGCGATAGGAGGCTATCAATGTGGAGGGCCTGATGAGCCATGTGACGCGCAGAACCGCCCATACTTCCGGCCAGGGAACCCTCTCACGCGGGCGCAGATATGCAAGATTGTTGCGTTAGCGCTGGGCTTCAATCCTGGGTGAAATGAGATGCAGGCATGTATGCACTAAATGCCGTGTGAACCCAGACTGCTTACCTCTATGAAAAGGTGGTATAATCCCCCATTACCATCTTTTCATAGAGGAGACAAGCATATATGGAAAGGACATTAGTCCTGTTGAAGCCGGACGCTGTGCAGCGCGGGCTTCTGGGTGAGATACTGGGGCGCTTCGAGAGAAAAGGGCTGAAAGTCATAGGCATGAAAATGATGAAGCTCGACGACGCCCTCCTTGATGAGCATTATTCCCACCTGAGCCACCTCCCTTTCTTCGGAGAGATAAAGTCTTTTATGATGCGCGCTCCTGTAGTGGCGGTCTGCCTGGAGGGAGTCGATTGCATCGAAGCGGTGCGCTTGCTGTGCGGCGAAACGCTAGCCCGCAAAGCCCCCGCGGGGACCATCCGGGGCGACCTCGGCATGAGCATACAGGCAAACCTGGTCCACGCTTCAGATAGCGCAGAGACGGCAGCCAGGGAAGTCCCGCGCTTCTTTCGAGAAGAAGAGCTGTTCGACTATGACTGGATTCAGTTGCCCTATCTCTACACCTCCAAGGAGCTTGCCCAAAGCTAAATCCCTTACCCACAGACTGAAACCTACTGAAAACATCAAAAATGAGATTTCGGCTACGCCGAAATCTCATTTTTGTTTCGCGCGAAAGCGCAGCGATTGGCTCTGGAGCAGGAGGATCGCAGCGAGGATAAGCCCGCCTCCCAGGAATTGAGGCCAGCTTAGAGGCTCATGCAGCACAAAGTAAGCAAGCATAGTCGCCACAACAGGTTCCAGGGTGGCGACTATGCTTGCCACTCCTGCCTCTATGTACTTCAATCCGGAAGTGTATGCTGCCAGCGCTCCCAAAGTCTGTACCAGGGCAAGCATCAGCAGCAGGCCCCACGCGCCTGGGTCCCAGCCCATATAGAGGAGTTGTCCAGGGTCGAGCAGGAGCGCGACCACCAGCAAGCCCACCGCCCCTATACCGAACACATAAAAGCTCATCGTGGCAATCGGGTAGCCGCGCCGCAAAGAGACCTTGCCCAGGATGCTGTATAAGGCGTAGGTGAAGGCCGCGCCGAGTCCGCACGCAATCCCCAGCACGTCCACGACCTGCGACTGGTCAAACACCCTGGCAACGAGCGTGCAACCCGCCAGCGTGAGAAGCAGGGCCACCACTTTGCGCGTGTTGAAGCTCTCCCCCAGGAAGCGCCACGCCATGAGCGCCACAAACACGGGCGATGTATAGAGCAGGACCACCGCCACAGCCACTCCCGTGAGCACCACGGCATAGATGTAGAGCAAGAAGAAGGCGGTCACCCCAAGCAGCCCGAATGCCGCAAAAAGAGGCAAGTCCGCCCGCCTGACCTTCAGCAAGCTAACGCCCTTACCTGCCAGGGGCATAATCCCACCCAGCACTAATCCCAGCGTAACAGCAGCCAGCGCCGCCCTCCAGAAGACGATAGAGACAGGCTTGAGACCAAAGTCCCGCTCCGCCCAGGTATAGAGCGTGCCAAGTGTGCCCCATAGCGCGGCTGCCAACAGCACCAAGAGCACGCCCCGCCAACGTGTCGTCCCATAATCCATGTCGGGTATACTACTGTAGAATCCAGTTTCTATCAAACAACCCATGCCAGGGTTATAGAAGAATACAAATACTGAGGAGGAAACAAATGGCAAACGAAAATCAGAGTAACTTACATGTTGTGCAGCGCGGAGAAGGGACACCTCTTGTGCTGCTGCATGGTTTCCCATTCGACCATGCGCTGTGGAGAGCGCAATTACAGGGCCTCGATGGGGCAGGGGTGCGCGTTATAGCGCCTGACCTGCCAGGCTTTGGGCGCTCGCCTGCTCTCGCTGAGGGAGAGGCAAGTATGGACACCTATGCTGACGCTATCGCGGATTGGGCGAAAGAGGAAGGTCTGGACAAGTTTATCCTCGGCGGACACTCGATGGGAGGCTATATCGCATTCGCATTCGCACGCAGATATGCGGAGATGCTATCCGGGCTGATTTTGATTTGCACGCGCCCTGGAGCAGACAGCGAGGCAGCCAGGGAGGGGCGCTACAAGCTTATCGAAGAGGTTCGAAAACGCGGGCCGCAGGCAGTGATAGATGCTATGCTGCCCAAGCTCTTCGCGCCCGGAACCGCAGATAGCCAACCAGAAGCAGTTGAGAACACCAAGCAGATGATGCTCCGGCAAAGCGACGAGGGGATAATCGCCGCCATCAGGGCGATGGCCGAGCGCCCCAACTCGACCCCTGGCCTCGAAGCGATAAATGTGCCTACCCTCATCATCACAGGCGCGGAAGACGCCATCATCCCTGCTCCCGAAGCGGATGGCATGATGTCTCTCATCTCCGGCGCGAGGCACGTGCCCATAGAGGGCGGGGGTCACGTGGCAATGGTAGAACGACCCGATGCCTTCAACGACGCGCTAAAGACGTTTATAGCTTCTTGAAAAGGACAAAAATGAAGGTTCGGCCAGGCCGAACCTTCATTTTTGTCCTCAAACTCCCCATTATTTAACGATGTAGGTCTTCCATTCAGCCTGGGGCGGGACCTGGCCGTTGTTCAGGCGCTCACGCCATGCCTCGTCGGTGAGACGCTCTCCCGTCGGCACCATGAACTCGTATTGGCTGTAGACACCACCCTTCGCCAGCACCAGGTTGCCTTCGACGGGCACAACCGCGTATAGCTCCATGATGCGGCCCGTCCCCTCCTCGAGCGCGAAGCCATCGGGGGTAGAGGCAACATCTGCGGCTATAGCCGAGTCCTGGTCGTTGATATCAGTCTCGGCTTCACCCTCTCCAGCCGGGTCGGATGCCGCGAGGGTGATCCCCTCAAGGCGTCCGCCGTAATACTGGATCAGCTCATATTCGGCATCGGTGAGCTTCTGGTTGGCAAGCTCCTTCTCGCTGATCTTCTTGAGGTCGAGCGCGAGCGTTTCCAGATCGTTCAGTGAATTGTAATCGCTACGCGCCTCCGGGTCGGTGGACTTCTCCAGCAGGCCACGCGAAAGCAGACCGTCGCGCGTCATCCCTACCAGCGCAGCGACTCGTGCGTAGAACTCCGGCTCAGGCTCAACGTAGCCTTTGGTAAGCGTTGGCGGTCCCCCACCCATCTCGGCCATAACCTGCTTAGCATACAGGAGTGTATCGTGCTTTAGCTCGGTCCAGCTACCCAGCACGGTATTGAGGTCCTTGCGGGTCCAGGCGTCATTAGTCATAAAGCTAGGGTAGCCGCTATCTGGCGCTTTCGGAACGATGAGGGGCCGGAACGTATGGAGCCACGACCAGTAAAGATTCTCGGTCCACTGCGAATCGGGTAGGCTCTTTATCTGTCCGCGCACCTTGTCCATCTGCTCGGCATAGTTGTCGTACTTGGTCTCGCCCATATCGCCCAGTATCTTGAACGCCTCCTGCGAGCCAAGAGCAGCGGGCACATCCAACCCCTTCGGCAGCATACGCGGGGTATCGAGCGTGCCCACCTCGCGCCAGATCAACTGGCCGAACACGTACTCATCGAGGGTGAAACGCTGGCCCATCATTCGCCAGCCCTTCGTCACTTCCTCTTTGTCCTGAACAATCCACACGAACATGGAGTTGATGCGCGGCCCCGCCAGCGACTTGGCAAGCTCTCGGAACTGCGCCAGCTTGGCATCGTCGGTGAATGCCTTCGCATCTGCGTTGGCTCCATACACCTGGTCAATCAGAGGCGCGTAGTCGCGGTAAGTCAGGTCGTCGGCCCCGCCTACGAAGAAGGAGGTAGGCTCGTAAATCTTCGCCCAGGTATCGGCTGCCAACTCGCCACTCGGACTCTTCGCGGTCTGCAACGCCTGGGTCAGCAGCAGCGCCGAGCGCGTCTCATCCTCGTTGTCGAGGCGGAAAGTTATCCGGCCATACCACATCATCGCTCTAAAGTATTTCTTGAGGTCCTCGGAGCGAGTGTAATGCCCGCGAGGGTTATACTGCCCGTAGTCCTCCATGAACTCCTTGCCGCCAATCCCCATGACAGCCGACTGCAAGACGTCGGCATGAGCGTCAATTAACGCAAGCTCCTGCGTGACCTCAGTTTGCACATCGGCGGGTATTGACGCGCCGGGATCGATCAGGCGAGATGCCACCGTGAAGTAGGCAAGGTTGCGCTTCGTCGCCATCTCTGCCGTACTCCCCTTGAGCGCGTCGTATTGCTGTTGCGCGGCGGCTTGCATCGCGGCGTTGAGCGATTTGAGATGGCCGATAAGATACTTGGTCTCTGTGGACCGCAATAGCTTATCGAACATCAGGTGGTAGACGTGGAGCACGGAGTTGGTCGTAACGAATACTGGGTTCTCCTCATACCTGATGCTCTCATATAGCTGGTAGAACTGCTTTGGCTTGAACTCCCCGGCAGGCATTTGCACGCCGAAAGCATTCTGCTCGATTAGCGACCTGAGACCAGGCGATAGCTCGAAGCTCTTGGCGTTAGAGACGTTAGCCAGCCCAGCTTGTACCGTGTACTGCGGCATCGAAGGGCTGACGGCGGAAGGCTGCAAAACGTACTTGGCGAAAGTAGTCCTGCTCCGCACGGATGGGGTTACTCCCGTCTGGACGGTTGGCGCGACGGTGGGGTTCTGCACGGCTCCCGACGTCGCCGTCGGTAGACTCACTTCAGCCGTAGGCACGGCGGTTGGCTCTTGTGACGCAGCAGTTGGCTGTGTTGTCGCAGTTGGGTTGACAACAGGCGTAGGCGTTGGCCCACCCGTCTCACACCCCGCGGTCCCCACAATCAATAGCGCCCCCAGGCACAGCGCTGCTAATTTCCCTTTCAATCCATTAATCATTTCTACTTTGCTCCTCTCTATTCTGATGGGGACCTTTCCGCACCAATTGAAAACCAGGGCTATGTGAGTTTTATTTGAACAATAACACTTTACCGTCGCTCCACATCGTGGAATACGTACCTGACACAGAAGTCACCTGCTCGAATCCAAAGTTACCGGCCCACTGCCAGAGGCTAGCCTTGCCTGGCGCTTTCTCTACTTTCTTATCCGCGCTTTCAAGTACAGCCAGCAAGGGTTTGCCATTCTTGCCGATAGGCACGACCGCAACCGAAAGCACAGGCGCGGGCCGAGGAGACCCATGCCAGATAGCGGCCATCTGCCCTCTCCGCCAGCCGTTCACGTAGATGTGGGGCTTAGCTCTCCACCCTGCATGTTGACCGCCATCCCGCCATCGGGGGGTCGCTGCCACGTCAGGCTCTGCTTCCAGAGGGTGTATACAAGCTCCGGCTGGCCGTCGGCGTCAACGTCACCCACCGTATAGTTCGTGACGCGCCACCCGGAGGTGCTGCTCCAGACAGGGAGCCATTCGCTTTGCCCTGGCGGTCGAGGCGTGGTTGAGCCTGTTGCCCCAGGGCCAATATACTTACTGACCGTAAGGGAGTTGTTGTATAGCTCAACACGAGAGGGGTCGGGCATCCCCAGCTTCTCAATAGATGTCCGTCGTCCAACGGTATCGGGCCGCCTGTACGCTATAGCCAGCCCAGGTTGGGACTGCTGAGAGGACCAGAGCGTCTTCCACTGCAAATCGGCGGATGTGCTCTTGGCGGCCCTCTGGATGGCGAATTGCCCCACCGAGTTGTCAGCTACGTTCATCGTATAGCCTGTCGACTCCTTACGATTTTCCAGTGGAATAAACCGCGCGCTCTTGACGCCATTCTTGTCTACGTAGCATTCGAGGGCAAGCCCTTGCCGCACCTCCTGGGAGAAGTACTGGTCGAAGAGCGCATTTCCGAGCGAGTACACCACAACTGAAGAACGCCCCCCCTTCGACTTTAGTTCCATACCTTGCGCCACGTGGGGGTGCGAGCCGATTACGAGGTCTGCCCCTGCATCGGCGGATATCTGGGCCATCTGCTTCTGGCCGCTGCTCGGTTGAATTGCGTACTCCGGCCCCCAGTGCCAGAAGACTACCACGATGTCGGCGCTCTTGCGCGCAAGGGCAATCTCCGCCGCAACGCGGGCGCGGTCCCCGGCGTTATTGATGCGTATGTAGGTGACGCCGGTGCCTGGTATGTTCAAGAAGTCAGCAAATGCGAGGAAGGCTATCTTCAGCCCGCGCACTTCCTTGACAACGGGCGTCTGCTTGCCCGCATTATCCGCGCCGATTACGCCGATACCCGCACCTCGCACAGCCTCAATCGTGCTTGCCAGGCCGCTCGCTCCCGCATCGAAAGCGTGGTTGTTCGAGACCGACAACACATCGAAGCCAACCTTCGCCAGCGTCTTGGCCGCGCGGGTGTCGCCCGTCAGATTGAAGCTGTTGGGCACGGGCCTCGGTATCTTTGCGGTCGCAACAAGGGGGCCTTCCAGATTCCCAACCGTGAGGTCGGGCGCTTGTAGGAAGCCCGTAACATACTTGAATGGGCGCTCGAAGTTGCCCGCCATCAATTCGTGCACATGGCGGCCAACCATAATATCTCCCACGAAGAGGACGCGCACGTCGCCCAACGCGTTCACGCCCGTAGGCGCGGCAGGCGCAGGAACGTAAGAGAAAGTCGCTACGAGCAAGGCGATAAGAAGACTTACAGAAAAGAGTTGTTTCATATCTAAATAATAACCCTTCCTAACCTGCCCCGTATATGTTTCCACGCAGCCATACTCCCAAAGTGAGCATGGGCCGCAGTAACAATGCATTGTAACATCCTTTACAGGTACAGGCAAAGCCAAAGAAATATATCTGTAGGGGCGTGATTTATCGCGCCCTTGCTTGGGACTTGCCTGGGACCACGAGCCAGGTTGTTTTGCCATTATTCTCACCAGGGCGCGATAAATCACGCCCCTACACCCCAATCCTGCACACTTTCGTGTTACAGTAAGCAGGGCAGACGCAAAGTCGCAATCTTACTCTAAACGTTAGCCTGTCATCCTGAACGAAGTGAAGGATCAGCCTGCGGTAAGAAATGTATACGTAAACAGCTACTGGAGGAGGCTGACCCTTCCCTTCGTTCGGGATGACACGCAGAAGACTCTTGTACTGGCTCACTATACTCTACCCGATGTCTAACCTATGCATTATAGTAGGTATACATACTAGGGGTAAGTGCGGTAAAGAGGGCCACAAACTGCTCTGCGCACTTAAGAGAAGTCTATGTGCAGACCAGATTCAGCAGGCGTCCGAAGCCCCATCTTCCCCATAACTTCACTTCACATCTTAAGGGATCCTTATTTGAAGTGAAGTTGGGGCCACCTAGCTTCTAGCTTCTACTTCCCTGGCTCTCCCTTCGTAATAAAGAGACCAAAACCAGACCGCTCACTTAAGAGAAGCCTATGTGCGCTTCGGTTTTCCAAAGGTATGCGTGAGAACAGTTCCATTCTCACCGAGGCGGTTCGCGGGTTCCTGGATACGCCCAATCCAGCCCCCTACCACTCTGAACATTTACTGCTGTATACTTCCTTCCAAGACCTCAATAGGGGAGAAGCAATGCCGCCTCAAACAGCCCGGGTAACGAACGACCTGCCGCACACGGCGGACCTCGTAATAATCGGAGGGGGAATAGTCGGCGCGGCGACGGCATTCTTCGCAGCGCGAGCAGGTATCCGCGCCGTCGTGCTGGAGAAACGCCCCGCCCTTTGCACTCTAACCACCCCCGCCTCAACGGGAGCCTTCCGCGCCCAGTTCGACAACCCGGAAGAGATGGCCCTTGTCCGCGAGAGCATCAGCCTATTTGAGCATTTCGCAGAAGTCGCGGACCTTCCCAACTACGATTTGGGCCTCCAACAGCAAGGCTACCTATGGCTGACCACCAGGCCAGAGGGGGTCGCCCGCCAGCAGGCGCTCGTCTCCAACCAGCACGGGTGGGGCCTGACCGACGTGGAGTGGATGGACGGTGACACCGCCCGCGCTCGCTTCCCATACCTGTCGAGAGAGGTCCTGGGAGCGCGCTACCGTGCGGGCGATGGCTGGCTCGACGTGCGCCGCCTGACGATGGGCTACGCTACGGCTGCGTCCAGGGATGGGGCCACCTTTGTCGTCAATACCGAGGTCACAGGGTTCGACCTGAGCGGCGGACACCTGCGAGCAGTCGAAACGACGCGAGGCGCTATCAGCACAGAGCGAGCCGTAATCGCGGCTGGTCCGTTCTCAGGCGAAGTTGGCAGGTTAGCAGGGCTTGACGTGCCGCTAAGCCTGGTGCGGCGGCATAAATTGATCATGCCCGACGTGCCAGAGGTGCCCCCAGGCGCGCCGATGACCATTGAGGAAGAGACGGGATCGCACTGGCGGCCTGCATTGCGAGGGGCCTATCTCCTCAGGACCTCTCCCGGCGTGCCCCCAGGACCGCCCCTAATGGACGTGCCCACCAGCGCCGACTTCGCATTCGGCCTGCTCGACCCTACCAGCGAATATTCGGTGGCGCGCATCAGCCCCTTCTGGCGCGACGTATGGGAGCGTCAAACGTCCCACTGGTTCCTCCAGGCAGGGCAGTATGCCTACACCCCCGACCACCGCCCATACCTGGGGCCAACTAGCATACCTGGCCTCTACGTGAACTGCGGTTACAGCGGCCACGGCATCATGGGAAGCGGCGGTGCTAGCCGCCTGGTGGTAGACACAATTACCGGCGCGGTAGCCCCCTCCGCCAACCCCTTCCGCTTCGACAGACCCATGCTCCACCGCGATATGGACATCCTTTGAGCGAGCGATTCATTATCCCCGACGGCATCTCCCAGACAACTATTGAGCTACACGGCGCGGCGGGGGCCGAATGGCTGCGTAACCTCCCCACTCTCCTCATTGATTGTGAGCAACATTGGGGCTTGACCATAGGCCCACCCTTCCCTAACCTCTCATACAACTACGCGGCCCCGGCGATAAGGCAATATGGAACTCCCGTCGTAGTAAAAGCGGGCTTCCCAGACAAGGAATTCAAGACAGAAGCTGAGGCGTTACGGCTCTACGCAGGGCGTGGCGCGGTGCAGCTACTCGCTGCCGACGTTGAGAGGGGTGTCCTTCTGCTTGAGCACATCACGCCAGGCACGCTCCTCTCTACTGTGCAAGATGACGAAGAAGCCACCTCCATCGCGGCCCAAGTCATGCAGCAACTCTGGCGTCCGGTAGCCGAAGATCACCCATTCCCCACCATAGCTGATTGGGCGAAGGGCATGACGAGGTTGAGGAAGGAATTCGGCGGCGGGAGCGGCCCTTTCCCGCCCAAACTGGTTGATCAGGCTGAACAACTCTTCGAGGAGTTACTTTCCTCTATGCGCGAGCCTGTACTGCTTCATGGCGACCTTCATCACTTCAACATTCTCTCCGCGTCACGCCAACCCTGGCTCGCCATAGACCCAAAGGGGGTAGTGGGCGAGCCAGAATACGAGGTCGGCGCACTGCTCAGAAACCCGACCCCCGAAATATCCACAAGGCCAGGGCTGCGGCAGGTGTTAGCCCGCCGTATAGACCAACTCGCAGAGGAGCTTGGCTTCGACAAAACGCGCTTGAGAGATTGGAGCCTGGCGCAGGCGGTGCTTTCAGCGTGGTGGTCCTACGAAGACCACGGCGATGGATGGGATGTCTCTATAGCAATCGCTGAGAACCTCGCGGCGATAGAATGCTAGTCTGCCATAGGTGTGTCGAAATGTGCCGATGTAGGGGCGTGATTTATCGCGCCCTAGCGAGGACCCCTACCAGGGCGCGATAAATCACGCCCCTACGGCTTGACCTCTTCAATATTCGTCACTCCTATATCACGCGCCAGGAGTCCGAACAGCACTTAGATACGCGCTAGCGCCAACCTTCAGTAAGCCGTTCACCGAGCCGAGGATGATCTGCACCCCACGCTCGGCAAGCGCCCGCGCATCCTCCCCCGTCGCGGCGGTTATCCCCACCATCAGTCCAGCGCCCCGCACAGTATCGAACACGTCGTTGATGACGGCCATAACCTCGCCGTGATTCGGGCCGTCGAAGAAGCCCATTGACATGGAGAGATCGCGCGGACCGACAAAGAAGCCATCCACCCCCTCTACCTGCACGAGCTTGTCCAGGTTCTTTACCGCCTCCATCAATTCTATCTGTGGAAGCACTATGGTCTGCTCATTGGCGAAAGGTACATAGTCAGCCTGCGACATGGGGCCGAGCAGGTAGTCATTGGCGCGAACAGGCGCGATACCCCTCTTGCCCAGGGGCGGGTACTTGACCGCCTCCACCAGCCTCTTCACCTCGTCCGCCTCGGTTATGCCGGGCATCATGATGCCCATCACCCCAGTGTCCAGGAATTGCAATATCAACTTGGAGTTTATACTCCGCACGCGAGCTAGAGGTGTCAGGTCCACCGTCTCGCAGGCGCGCACGATATTCTCCGCCTCCATAGGCCCGCCCGCACCATGCTCAAAATCCATCATGCAGTAATCAAACCCCAGGTGTCCTATCACCTCGGCCAGCGACGGGTCGCAGTTAGGCGCGAACACGCCATATACCGCTTCCCCTGCCTTCAGTTTCGCCTTGAGGGCATTTTCTCTCATCAGACCTTCCTTCATATCGTCATTATTCAGCCACATGATTATAACCGAACCAAGACTTTCGGCAGGTGTGAAGCCCGTAGGGGCATGGCGCGCCATGCCCCTACAGCGAAGCTGTATCATGGCCTACAAGTGAAACTCTATCAATGTAAATTTCCCCATTGCGCCCGCCCGCGCTTTGGTGTAGAATAGGCGGCGCGTGGCACCCACGCTACACAATACCTATTACCTAGCACACAGCACTAGAAAGTGAGACACCCCGCCATGTCGTCGGGGGCTTCCATACACGATACGAGCCTTCCTGGGGGTCCGGGCGAGGAGCTTTTGGACACCCCCAAAGTGCCCATTCTCGTAAACTTCACCCTTTCCGACCAATACATCGGGGAGATAGAGGCCGTAAACCCTCGCGTCGAAGTGCTGCGGGCATACGAGCGCGCCAATGACGATGCGAGGGCGCGTGGCGAAGAAGCGAGCATCATAGAGGGCGACGCGCTCACCGAAATGGTGCGCCGGGCAGAGGTCCTCTTCAGCTTTCGCTTTCCCGTAGAGTGGCTCGATGATGCACCTAACCTCAAGTGGGTGCAGCTCGCAAGCGCCGGGTCGGACCACATGTTGCGCGAGGGGGTCTTCCTCAAGCGCCCAGACTTAATTCTTACAACGGCGAGCGGCGTCCACGAAATCCCGATCTCCGAGCACATCCTGGCGATGGTACTCCACTTCGCGCGAGGGTTCAACATCGCCACTCGCAACCAGGCGCAAAACAAGTGGGACCGCTATCGGGCAGACGAAGCCTATGGAAAGAAGGTGTGCATGGTAGGCTACGGGCCAATTGCCAGGCGAGCGGCAGGTATGTGCAAGGCGCTCGGTATGAGAGTGGTGTCGGTGCGCGCCTCCATAGCCGAACAACAACCTGGCTTCGAGGCCGTTGACCGCTTCTACCCGCCCGCCGAGTTGAATGATGTCCTGGCCGAGAGCGACTACGTGGTGATTGCCGCGCCCCGCACTCCCCAGACCGAGCGCATGATCGGCAAGCCTCAATTTGAGGCGATGAAAGAGGGGGCCGTACTGGTCAACATCAGCCGGGGCGCGCTGGTAGACGAGGCCACATTAGTTGAAGCGTTACAAGGTAATAAGCTCAAGGGCGCAGCTCTAGACGTCTTCGAGCGCGAGCCTCTCCCTGAAGAAAGCCCTTTGTGGGCTATGCCGAACGTGCTCATCACCCCGCACATCTCCGGCTCAAACCCCCACTACGACCGCCGCGTCACCGACCTCTTCTGCGACAACCTCGCCCGTTACCTCAGAGGCGAGCAGTTGCGCAATAAAGTTGAAAGCGAGAGAGGATATTGAAGGAATTAACAGGAGTCAGGAATCAGAAAGCATGAGCTTGATCTTTCTGATTCCTGACTTCTGATTCCTGCACTTCCTGGTCACTCATTATGTCAAGAACCTACATCGCACTCGACCTCGAAGCAACAGGTATGCAGCCGGACCGCGACGAGGTCATAGAGATAGGAGCAGTGAAATTCAGCGACGGCCAGGTGCTGGGGCGCTGGGAGAGCTTTGTGCGCCCTCAACAGCCCGTCCCGTACAAGGTCACGCAACTGACCGGCATCAGCACGAGTGACGTGGCACGCGCCCCCAGGGTCAGCGAGATTGCCCCCGCCTTCATCCGCTTCGTGGGCGACTCTCCAATCATCGGTCAGTCGGTCGAGCTTGACATGGCGATGCTGGTCCGCGCAGGCATCCGCCTCAAGAACGTCCTCTGGGACACCTTCGAGTTGGCGACCTTGCTTGTACCGGAGGCTGCCGTATACAATCTTCGCTCGGTAGCCAAAAAACTGGGCGTAGACCCGGAGACCGACCGCGCGCACCGCGCCCTGGCCGACGCAGAGTTGACCATGCGCGTCTTCCAGGCATTACGTGAGCGCATCGAGGACATCCCTATGGAGGCGCTGGGCGACATCACAAAGGCGACCTCCCGTAGCGATTGGCCTCTGAGGCACCTCTTCAGTGAAGTAGAGCATGAAAAGGCACGCAACGCCTTCTCTTCTGGCCTCGGCTCCTCCATACGCTCGCAGCTTGCGTCGAAGGGACGGTCCGACGCCGAGCTTGACCTGGGGCTGCTACGCGCGCCCGATGACGACCCTGACGTTGAGCCAGGCATAGGATATACAGGCAAGCATCCGGTAGACCCCGCCGAGATCAAAGCAGTGCTTGAGCCAGGCGGCCCCTTATCTTGCGAGTTCGAGCAATATGAATACCGCCCTCAACAGGTCGAAATGGCCCAGGCGGTTGCGGATGCCCTGAACAAGGGCCACCATCTGATAGTGGAGGCAGGGACAGGCACGGGCAAGAGCGTAGGTTACCTCCTCCCCGCAATCCTCTACGCCGTCCGCACAGGCTCCACCGTCGTCGTCTCCACCAGCACTATCAACCTCCAGGACCAGCTCTTCACCAAAGACCTCCCCCTGCTCCATCGCGTGTTGGGGACGAAAGACGAAGGACGAAAGACGAAGGATGAGAAAAGTCCAGATAGAGGTTCAAAGTCAAACCATTCCGCACTCCGCATTCCGCACTCCGCATTCAAGACAGCGCTCCTCAAAGGGAAGAGCAATTACCTCTGCCTGCGCAGGTGGTATCTCTTCCGGCGTGGCGCTCCCTCATCGATAGAGCAGATGCGCGTGATGGTGAAGGTGCTTATCTGGCTGCCTCAGACTGCCTCCGGTGACCGCAACGAGCTGCTGCTGCTCAACGATGAGAATGACGTGTGGAGGCACATCAGCGTCAGCGAGGAGGGCTGCCCCCTCTACGAGTGCCGCTACCGCCAGAAGGGGCTATGCTTCTTCGACCGCGCGCGGCGGCAGGCCCACGTTGCCCACGTGCTCGTGGTCAACCATGCTCTGCTCCTGGCCGACCTTGCGATGGGTGGCGGGGTGCTGCCGGAATACAACCACCTGGTCATTGACGAGGCACACAACCTCGAGGATGAAGCTACCGATGCCCTCGGCTTCACGGTAGACCGCCCGATGATGATGAAGCTGCTCAACGCGCTAAGTGTCGCGTCAAAAGATGATGGCCGAGTGGAGGACTTCCTCGGGTCGCTGCACGGCGCGCTCGTCCAGGAGCTATCGAAGCAGCAGGAGGGGAAATCGAACCTGAAGAAGATCGGGCGCAACGCAATCGTAGCCGTAGACGAAATCATCGCCCGGACTAGGCCATCTATCGAGCGCGCCCGCCAATCGGCCATCGAGCTTTTCACGAACCTCATTGGCCTGCTAGAGGTGTACCAGGACGAGCAGAACATCTACGACCTGCGCCTGCGCATAACGGACGGCGTGCGCCGCCACCCATCCTGGGGGCAGATAGAGATAATATGGGACAACCTCGGCCTTCAGTTGAAATCTATAGAGGAAGGGCTGTCGCGCATCAGTAACACCCTGGGCGACGTTGATTGGGACTACATGCCATCTTCCTCAGAGACGCTCGATGCGCCCTCTTACATGGACATGCTGATCGAGCTGCGGGGTTACTGCACCGACGTACAGAAGATTCGCACCGATGCAAATGCCACCATTACGAACCCGGATGAGGGAGCGGTATACTGGCTGGAGGCACGGGTCAAGGGTGGAGATGTCGCGTTGCGTTGCGCGCCTCTGCACGTCGGACCGCTCCTGGACCAGCACCTCTTCTCTGCGAAGAAGACGGTGATCCTAACATCCGCGACCCTCTCCACCGATAACGATTTCTCCTACGTTCGAGAGCGGCTTGGGCTGAACAGCGGCAAAGACTTGCAGCTTTCCTCACCATTCGATTACAGCCAGGCGGCGCTAATTTACGTCCCCACAGACATGCCTGAGCCTAACACCGCTGGCTACCAGCGCGCTCTTGAGCAGGCAATCGTGGACTTGTGTAAGGCGTCACAGGGCCGGGCGCTCATCCTCTTCACTTCTCATAGCGCTGTGCGCACCACTTATCGGGCGATACAGCGACCTCTGGAGGACGCGGGCATCATGGTCCTGGGGCACAACATAGACGGCTCACGCAAGCAGCTTCTGGAGCGCTTCAAGAATAACCCGCGCACCGTCTTGCTCGGCACATCTTCCTTCTGGGAAGGGATAGATGTCGTGGGTGACGCCCTTTCGGTGCTGGTGATAGCCAAGCTGCCTTTCGCTGTGCCGAGCGACCCAGTTTTCGCCGCCCGCGCCGAGGGATTCGAAGATTCCTTCAGCCAGTACTCGGTGCCGAACGCCATCTTACGCTTCAAGCAGGGCTTTGGCCGCCTCATCAGGAGCCGGGGCGACCGTGGCGTAGTGGCCCTGCTCGACCGCCGCATCGTCTCCAAGCGCTATGGCCAGGCATTCCTCAACTCCCTACCCGAATGCAGCATCAAGCGCGGCCCGACCTCCAATCTGCCTGGCGCAGTGACGGATTGGCTAGACACACGGGGTGTATAATTTGGTAAGAGTACATTGACGGATATATCGTAAGGGGGAAGAAGTGAGCCTCGTAATCTCAGACGAACTGCTTCAGGCAGCAGATATGACGGCCGAGAGCTACTGCAAGAGATAGCTATCGTGCTTTTCCAGATGGAGAAGTTAAGCCTGGGAAAGGCTGCTGAGGTGGCAAGAATGGACCGCTTGCGGTTCCAGCAGTTGTTGGCAGGTCGTGAAATCCCTGTACATTACGATGTGGAGGATTTGGAACATGACCTTGAAACACTTAAGAAGCTGGGACGGTTGTGATTGTCGTAAGCAATACCTCGCCGCTGATCAGTCTGGCTCATATAGGACAGTTACACCTCTTACAACAGCTTTACGATAGAATAATCATACCCAGGGCGGTTTACGAGGAAGCAGTTGCCTCAGGGGCGGAAAGACCTGGGGCTAACGAAGTACAAAGTGAGGACTGGATACAAATACAGGAAGTGAGTAATCATGAAGAAGTAAGCACATTGAGGAGCTTCTTGGGCCAAGGCGAAGCAGAAGCCATTGTCCTTGCTATGGAGGTTGGTGCAGATATATTGTTGATTGACGAGAAACTAGGAAGAAAAGAAGCTGCGAAACGAGGTATCACTTACATAGGTGTCTTAGGTATGATAATTGATGCCAAGCGTACTGGGCTATTGCCAGAGATTGAGCCGCTACTCAATGAATTAGTTTTCAATGCTGGATTCCATATAGATAAGAGCCTGTATTCTTATGTTTTGCAGTTAGCTGGAGAGTAAACCAGCTACCCAGCAGAGTCTTATGGATTGTTACACGCTGCAAATCCACCTCCGGCGAGAAGCGCATCTCGCCTGGACCGACCATCTACGAGGGCGAATACTGGCTGGTCGAGCACGCCTATCCATGCGGTATGGTCGGATGGCTGGTGCTCGTCCTGAAGAGGCACGCCGAAGCGCTGCATGAGTTAAGTCCAGAGGAATTCACGGAGCTAGGCAAACTTCTAAGCTCAAGTCGCAACTATCTTGCACCAGGAGTTGGGCTGCGAGAAGGAGTATGTCGCTTGCTTCGGCGAGGCAGCCCACTTCAACCATATCCATTTCCACATAGTCGCTAAAGCGCATAACTTACCGGACGAATTGCGCGGTACAGGAATATTTCGTATGCTTAAGGTTACGGAAGAAGAAGCTCCCAGGGATATGATAAGAGAGTTCTGTGAGCACCTAAAACATATATTCACAGCAGAACAATAAACCAGGCAGGAGAGAACTATACATGACAGAGGAAGTACGCACCCGCGCCGCCCCTTCGCCCACGGGCGACCCGCACGTAGGCACGGCTTACGTTTCGCTCTTCGATAGGGCTTTCGCCCACAAGCATGGCGGTAAATTCATCTTACGCATAGAGGATACCGACCAGACGCGCTACAAGGAAGGGTCCATCGAGCGCGATTATAGATAGCCTGAGCTGGCTCGGCCTCGCCGCCCGACGAGGGGCCGATTATCGGCGGCGACTTACGGGCCATACATCCAGACCGAGCGCAGGGACATCTATATCAGAGCACGCACGTAAGCTGGTGGAGATGGGCAAGGCGTATCACTGCTTCTGCACGCCCGAACGCCTGGCCGAGATGCGCCGCGAGCAGCAGGCGCGCAAGCAGCCTCCCGGCTATGACCGCCGCTGCCTGCGCCTCTCCCCCGAAGAGGTAGAGCGCAACCTGGCGGAAGGCGTCCCTTACACCATCCGCATCAAAGATGCCCGAAGAAGGCACGACCACCTTCCATGACATCGTGCGGGGCGAGATCAGCTTCGAAAACGCTCTGCTGGACGACCCCATCCTGCTCAAGTCGGATGGGCTTCCGGTGTACCACCTTGCGGTCGTGGTGGACGACCACTACATGAAGGTCAGCCACATCATCCGCGCGGAGGAGTGGATCAGCAGCACGCCGATCCATGTACTCCTCTTCGAGGCGTTCGGCTGGCCGCTGCCCGCGTTCGCGCATATGTCTCTCCTGCGCAACGCCGACCACTCCAAGATCGGCAAGCGTAAGAACAACACCTCCCTCAAATGGTACAAGGAGCAGGGCTTTCTGCCGGAGGCGATGATCAACTTCCTCGCGCTCATGGGCTGGTCCATGCCCGACGGGCGGGAGTATTCTTCTACGAAGACGTGGAGCGCGAGTTCACCCTGGAGCGCGTCACCCCAGGCGCGCCCGTTTTCGACCTGGTGAAGCTCACAAACTATCAACGGCAAGCACATCCGCATGCTATCGGACGATGAGCTTTACGAGAGGCTACAGCCCTACCTTCCCGAAGGGTTAGACCAGGAGCGCGTGCGCAAGGTCGTGCCCGTCATCAAAGACCGCCTGACGCGCCTGGGCGAGTTCATGGAGCTGACCGCATTCTTCTTCGGCCCCGTGCCTGACTATGACGCAGCCGCGCTCGTCCCCAAGAAAGGCTACGCCTGAGCAAGCTAGAGCCGTGTCTGCACAAGTCAAGAGCTTTCTCGAAAGCCTACCCGAACCCTGGACTCATGAAGAGTGGGAGAGCGGCATGAGGCAGCTAGCCGCCGACATGGGGCTGAAGGCGGGGGATGTATTCATGGTGCTGCGCGTGGCCGTTACAGGCGGCAGCGTATCTCCGCCCTTGTTCGAGAGCATGGACGTTCTGGGGAAGGATGAAGTGCTGAGCGCGGGTAGACACAGCCTTAGCCAAACTCCAATAAACTCTTATTACTCATCAAAATGAGCGCCCTCGGGCGCTCATTTTGATGAGTAGCTATTTCAAATACAACTGGACGACGCGGTAAACGTAGGGGCGTGCCGACGGCACGCCCCTACCTCCAGCGATTTTGAAGAGCGCTTCTAGTTCGCCGCCACCTGGTCCTGGATTGCGTCCACTACGCCTACATGCCCATTGTGCCGTGACGTCCTGGTGGGCATACGACCTGACCGCCCGCACAAAATCGCGGAAGAGAGGGTGCGGCCTCGTCGGGCGACTCTTTAGCTCCGGGTGGGCCTGCGTGGCAACGAACCAGGGATGGTCGCGTAGCTCGATCACTTCAACAAGCCTGCCATCGGGCGACAGCCCGCTCAGAATAGGCCCTCCTCCTGCATACGCTCGCGGTAAGCATTGTTGAACTCAAAGCGGTGACGGTGGCGCTCGTACACTACAGGCTCACCGTAAGCGCGTGCAGCCTTCGTGCCTGGCACGAGATTGCATGGATACGACCCCAGGCGCATAGTGCCGCCCATGTCAGCGATGTCACGCTGGTCCGGCATTATGTCAATTACAGGGTCGGCGCAACGCTGGTCTATCTCTGTGGTGAACGCGCCCGGGAGGCCGAGTACGTTACGAGCGAACTCGATCACCGCCATTTGGAGGCCATAACATAGTCCCAGGTATGGCACGTTGTGCTCGCGGGCATATTGCGCAGCTACGATTTTCCCTAACACCCCCCGGTCGCCAAAGCCCCCAGGCACGAGGATCCCATCCACCCCGGCGAGCAAATGGTCAGGTCCTTCATGCTCCAACGCCTCGGTGTTGACCCATCTTATATTCACTCTCACATCGTTGGCTGTCCCGGCATGGCGCAACGCCTCGGCCACGCTAATGTAAGCGTCATGTAGCTCGGTGTACTTGCCGCAGAGCGCGACGGTAACACACTCTGAGGCGGCGTCCATCCTCTCGATGACCCTCCTCCAGCCGTCGAGGTCGGGCGCGTGCCCACCCAGGCTAAGTCTCTCCACGATGAAGTTCCCCAGCCCATGATCCTCCAGCCATAGAGGGACCTGGTAGATGTTCTTGACGGTGGGTAGAGGTATCACGGCGCGCGGCTCTACGTCGCAGAAGAGGGCTATCTTGGAGATGATGTCCTCACCTACCGGCTGGTCGGAGCGGCACAGGATCATATCCGGGTTGATGCCTATAGAGCGAAGCTCCTTGACAGAGTGTTGCGTGGGCTTGGTCTTCAGCTCGTCCGTCGCGCTGACCTGGGGAAGGAGGGTAAGATGCAGGTACAGCACGTTCTCGCGTCCCGCATCACGGCGCATCTGGCGAATTGCCTCTAAGAAAGGCAACCCCTCGATGTCGCCCACCGTGCCGCCCACCTCGACTATAACCACGTCGGGCGCGCCGGTGCGTGCTACAGCCGCGATGCGGGACTTTATTTCATTCGTGATATGGGGGATGACCTGTACGGTCGCGCCCAGGAAGTCGCCCCTGCGCTCCCTGGCGATGACGGAGGAGTAAATGCGGCCCGTGGTGACGTTGGACGCCTGGGTGAGATTCTCGTCTATGAAGCGCTCATAGTGCCCCAGGTCGAGGTCGGTCTCAGCGCCGTCGTCGGTGACGAACACCTCGCCATGCTGGTAGGGGGACATGGTGCCAGGGTCTACGTTGATGTAGGGGTCCAGCTTCTGGAGAGAGACGGAGATGCCCCGGCTCTTCAGCACCCGCCCGATGGAAGCGACGGTGATACCCTTCCCGACGCTCGATACCACTCCACCCGTCACGAAGATGTACTTTGCCATGCTTCCCCTCCATCGAAATTATGAAGGAAAAAGGATAAAGGATAACGCTAAAGCGAGGCATCCCTCATTAGGATATTTATCCTTTTTCCTTTATCCCTTTTCCTTTGTCATGCTGCTTGCGCCTTTGCCTTTCGCCTCGGAACGACGCATATGTCAACTCCCGCGGCTATGTGCAGATTGCCCAGCTTGTCGTCCAACAGCTTTAGTATACCAACAAAATGGTCTTCGGTGGTATAAGTCTCGACATAGATTCCGAGAGGATTCGTGCCGATGTAGCTGACGAACTCGGCATCTGGATACTCACCCTGGATAGCACGCTGGACGCGCCCGATTACGTCCTGTATGCGCTCATCCTCCATGTCTATATGCACCATCTGGGGGGTAACGACAGGTTTTGTCGAGACCGCCGCCATGCCGTCCCCGTCCGCGCCTGAAACTATGCGTAACTCGTTCATGCTGCTCCTCCACATACAACTTCATAATTCACGGCTCGAAAGCACCACATTGAACCTTGAGCCACAAACTAGCTTTTCGCTTCCAATACCACTAAGTGCGTGGTCTCAGGCAGGTCGCTGCCTTTGACACTTAGCTTATCCTGGACCTGCCACTCTTTTAAGCCCATCTCTTTGGCAAATTTGGTCAAAGCATCTGCATCTCCACCGCCATTGCCATTCGCGCTCTTCTCATAGTGCATTGGGACTACTATCTTCGGCTCTATCTGGGTGATTACCTCAAGTGCTTTCATAGTCGTGAGCGTGGTGTTTTCACCAATAGGCACGAGCAGTACATCTACATCCCCGATAGCCTCTACCTGTTGTGAATTGAGCGTATGGCCTAATGAGCCAAGATGGCATACCACCAAATCACCCAGATGGAACAAAAATATGGTGTTTCGACCCCTCTCTTTGCCCTTTTGGTCGTCCGCATAAGCCCATACGCCGGTAATGAACATGCCTCGAACCTCGTACTCCCCCGGCCCGCGTGTGACGAACGGCTCGCCCTTCACCGCAGAGATGGCGTTGTGGTGGGGGTGGTCGTGGCTGACCGTCACGATATCTGCCTTCTGGCCGAGCGTGCCCAGGCCGAGGCTCCTATCGTAAGGATCGGTAATTATGGTAGCGTCCTTGCCCTTTAGCCGAAAGCAAGCGTGCCCGTACCATGTTATCTCTGCCAATTCTCTAGTCTCACTTTCTCTAGTGAATATCCTTGCTGAAGTTTCCGATATTGCAGATCAGACGCCTGATGTGAAGTTCGGTGGCCCGGCCCATTGTATCAGACTCGCTCCACCACTGGAGGATGTGGAAAAGGGGTGGAAATAGCACCGGAACCTGTATGATTATACATTATTACGAGTATTTTTGGAAAATTTGTTCTAAAATATGTGGAAAACCCTATTGACAGGCATCATAAGACAAGTTATTATGTCTATAGAACTTATGTTCTAAATAATCTGAGTGCCATTTGAGATGTGAGGAGAGATATGAAGAGATCACCCATGATACGCTCATTTTTGCTGTTTGCGTCCGCCGCCATGATTATAAGTAGCGCCGGGCATAACACGTCTGAGGCGCTGGCAAGCCCAATACCAGGCATAAACCCCTACCCATATCCGAAGGCCACCTACTGGGCGTGGCAAAATCGGCCCGACCTCCCCGGCAACCTCGGAGAGGCCGCTTCCTGGAATGATAATGTGCTCGCGCAGGGCTGGCCCGTCGGCCCATACCCGCGTAAGGGCGACGTCGCAGTGTTTGAGCCGAACGTGTACGGCGCGTCCTCGAATGGTCACGTCGCGGTTGTGGAGCAGGTACTTGACGACGGCAGCTATATCACCAGCCAGATGGATGACACCGACTGCAAGTACGATAGCTCTAGCTGTGGCAAGGTCCACACCCGCACCTATCCTATTATGAAGGGCATGAGCTTCATCCACACCATGAAGGACACCCGCACCACGTGGGGCTTCGCCAGTGGCGCATCAGGCTGGACCACGCACGACCTGGGAGAAGGCTACATGGGCGGCCCCGGTTGGTACTATCCCCTGACTGCCACGAGCCACGATCCGCAGATCATCAGCCCTGAGCTTGACGTGCCCCTCGCCGGATACAGTGGAGTGGAGGTCGAGATGGCTATAGGCATCCCTGTTACCGACCCCACAATCCAGGTCTACTTCGCCACCGACGCACAGCCAGCCTTCTCAGAGGATAAGTCCTTCAAGATAAAGGCGGAGGCTGACGGCCAGTTAGTTACGTACACAATCAGGTTCAACACGAACCCTGCCTGGACAGGTCACCTTACCCGCCTGCGACTCGATCCCACAGGCCCAGGCAAGAGCGGCGGCGTTCGTGTGGACCGCGTGCGCCTCACCCCGATGCCGGAAGGTGATAATTCCTTCACCGCCATGCAATACAGACCGCTCTCAAGAGGCGGGCGACCTGCCAATAGGTAGGGGCTATCTCAAAAGGCCTCGAATGTCCCGTAGGGGCACGGAGCGTAGCGACGCACGCCGTGCCCCTACTCTCTTCCCTGCTGGAATACTCCCCTGGTCTGATACTCTCCTTAAGGAGATGTGGTATAGTACATACACTGCGATGGCTGTGAGAATTGGCCATGCAGACATTGTGGAGACCAATCTTTGCCTAGCCATATCATGATGACTCGCATTCGCACAAAGTAGCGGCAAAGCTCCAGCCGCTCAATACAGATCCGCGCCAACCCCTGATCACTGGTTGGCGCGGACCAAGCTTTGCCGCTTCAAGCCATAGCTCGGCGTACCTACGGGTAGCCAGGTTATGGTTTTTTGTTTGCCGGAGGTGGCAAAGCAATTCAGACGTATGGGCGAAAGGAGCAAAATCATGCCAACTCATAAGAAATCAGACGGTACCCATGGTAAGGAGCAGCAAGGGCACATACCCACCAGTTGGGACGCGGTGGCACCCTGGTACGACGGCTGGGTAGGTGCGGCAGGCAGCGAACACCACCGGGAGGTGGCAGTCCCTGCCCTGATGGAGATACTCGACCCGCAGCCTGGTGAGCACATCCTGGATGTAGGCGCGGGCCAGGGCGTGCTGGCCCCTTACATAGCGCAGGCAGGGGCGCATTACACAGGCGTTGACGCCAGCCCGCGCCTCATCAGGCTTGCCCAACAGCGGCACGGCAAGGAGGGGCACTTCCTGGTGGGAGACGCACGCAAGCTATCCGCACTACGCGAGCTGCACCAGGGCGAGTTCGATGGGGCCACATTCTTGCTGAGCATCCAGGATATGGACCCACTTGACGTGGTGCTACGCTCAGCGGCATGGGCACTCAAGCCAGGAGGCCGGGTTGTGCTGCTGCTGACGCACCCGGCCTTCAGGATACCGCGCCAGAGCGGGTGGGGTTGGGACGAGGGGCGCAAGCTCCACTTCCGGCGGGTAGACCGCTATCTGACTCCGCTCGCCGTGCCAATGAAGAGCCTGCCAGGGCAGGCGATGGCCGCGACACGCAGCTTCCACCGCCCCATCGGCGCATATATCAACAGCCTGGCGGCTGCGGGGTTACTGGTAGAGCACATGGCGGAAATCCCCGCCCACAAAATCGAAGCGTCCCCATCACGGGTCGAAGCCGCACACCGGGCACGCCAGGAGATACCCCTTTTCCTGGGCATACGGGCGCGTAAGCTATAATCACTCTCGCCACTCCCGTAGCGCGACCACCCCGTTCTGCCCGCCAAATCCGAAGCCATTCACAAGGGCGGCGCGGATATTCATGGCGCGGGCCTCGTTCGGTACGTAGTCGAGGTCGCACTCCGGGTCCGGGTACTCATAGTTTATAGTCGGCGGGGCAATATTGTGGTAAATGGCGCAGGTGGCGGCTATCGTTGAGATCGCCCCCGCAGCGCCCAGCGAGTGCCCTATCATGCTCTTGTTTGAGGAGATCGCCACTTTATAAGCTCTATCATCGAACGCCTTCTTGATAGCGGCTGTTTCGGAGACGTCGTTCAAAGTCGTTGAGGTGCCATGCGCGGCGATATAATCTACGTCGTCTGGAGTGATGCCGCTGTATTTCATAGCGCGGACCATAGCGCGAGCCGCGCCTACGCCCCCAGGGGCTGGGGCAGTCACGTGATAAGCATCTGCTGTCACCGCGCCACCAAGCACCTCGGCATATATCTTCGCACCCCTCGCCATCGCACTTTCAGCCGTTTCGAGTATGGCGGCTGCCGCCCCCTCGCTATAGACAAAGCCATCCCGCTTAGCGTCGAATGGGCGGCTGACCTCTTCGGGAGGTCGCTCGGTGTTCTTTGACAGGGCTTGCATGTTCGCCATCGTAGCTATCGCAAGGTCCGTAATAAAAGACTCGGTGCCTCCGGTGATCACCATATCCGCCTCACCCCGCATGATGTAATGGTAAGCGTCCACGAACGAGAAGATGCCGCTAGCGCAAGCGGCTACCTGCGTCGTGGCCGGGCCGAGCGCGCCAAAGGTCATCGAGACCTGGCACGAAGCCATATTGATAATCAGTGCGGGAAGATACGATGGGGGGAATGCCACGCGCCCCTTTGTCACGGATAAGGTTGCTCGAACTCTTGGAGCATGTCATAACCACCGCCGCCTGAGGCGAACGCCACTGCGACATTCTCGGCATTCTCCTCGTTAATCACATAGCCAGAGTCGTCAAGAGCCTGCTTGGAAGCAGCCACCGCGAGACGTGAGAAAGGGGCCATGCGCCTTGAGGCTTTGGCGTCTATGTATAGCTCAGGTTCGAAGCCTTTGATCTCGGCAGCTATCTTGACAGGGCTATTGGACGCGTCGAAGCGCGTGATGGGGCCGACGCCCGATTTGCCCGCAACCAGGTTCGCCCAGAACTCATCAAGCGTGTTACCTATCGGGGTAACAGCGCCCATGCCTGTGATAACTACTCTTCGGTTGCTCATCCTCTCTTGCAAGCGTATCTCCCTCTCCCAGCGCGTTTCAAGACCTACGATTTTATATGTAGGGGCGGTTCGTGAACCGCCCTGATGGGGACAACATCGCCCTAATACATAACCATCCCGCCATCCGCGTTTACTACCTGTCCAGTGACGTAGGAAGCGAGATCAGAGGCAAGGAAAAGGGCGATATTCGCCACGTCGTCAGGTTGCCCATAGTACCCCGCTGGAATGCTCTTTAGTATGGCCTCTTTGACCTCAGCGGGGAGGTTCGCGGTTATATCCGTCTCAATGAAGCCGGGGGCAATGGCATTCGCGGTAATATTGCGGCTGCCGACCTCCCGCGCTATAGACTTTGTGAAGCCTATGATGCCCGCTTTCGCTGCCGCGTAATTTGCCTGGCCCGCGTTTCCAGTCAAGCCCACCACGCTCGATATGCTGATGATGCGGCCCCACTTGTTGCGGAGCATGGTACGGAGCACAGCCTTTGTGCAGTAATAGACCGAGCGCAGGTTGGTATCAATCACCGCGTCCCATTCATTGGAAGACATGCGCATCATCAGGTTGTCGCGGGTGATACCGGCGTTGTTTACCAGGATGTCCACCGCACCCCACTCTTTAGTGAGCGCGTTGATCATGGCCTCCACTTCCTCACTCTTGCTCACATCGGCCTGGTAAAGGCGCGCCTCACCGCCCGCCGACTTGATAGCTTCAACCACTTCTTCAGCGGCTGATTGGCTGGAGTTGTAATTGACGACCACCTTCGCCCCGGCAGCAGCGAGCTTGAGCGCGGTAGCACGTCCAATACCGCGCCCGGCACCGGTAACCAGCGCTCCCCTTCCGGAAAGGTCTATTTTCGTGCCAGTAGCCACTGCTTCCTCCCCAACTGAATGTGGACGGGTACGCCGTTCGACTATACCACGCCAGCAGTCAACTTGACAAGCGCGTGAGGAGCGCGTATAATAGCAAAGTCAACGCGGGGTGGAGCAGCGGCAGCTCGTTGGGCTCATAACCCAAAGGTCGTAGGTTCGAATCCTACCCCCGCTACCATGAGAGGCCCGAAAGGGCCTCTTTTTTGTTGCGCTTCTTACTCTTATGTTAGAATAGAAATCAGGCGTCACGAACGGGAGCCACATGCACAAAAGGTAGAGCGCTCCTAAACCCTGACCCCTCATTCCCATACAACTTATAGGAGAGGTCAATGCCAACCAAGACACTGCCGGCGCGCGCCGATGTGGACACCAAGTACAAATGGAACCTGGAAGGGGCATACGCGGAGGACGCGTTATGGGATGCCGAGCATGATGAGGTCGGCCCCATGCTTGAGCGAGTAGCCCCCTTGCAGGGCAAGCTCGGTGAGAGTGCCCAGACGCTTCTGGAAGCGCTACAGCTGCGTGACGAGATTAGCAGGCGCGTCGGACGCCTCTTCAGCTACGCCCGCATGAGGCGCGACGAGGACAACACCATCTCGCATTACCAGGCGATGGATGACAAGGCACGCTCCCTGTCTACACGTGCCCAGGAGGCCACTTCCTTCTTCAACCCTGAGATACTCGCTATTGGCCGGGACAAGATAGATGCCTTCATGCAGGAAGACGATGGGCTAAAGATATACGCCCACATGTTCAACGACCTCTTCCGCGAGCAGGAGCACATGCTTAGCGAGCGGGAGGAAGCGCTGCTGGCCGGGGCGGGCGAGATAGCCGCCGGCCCTACGCTGATCTTCGAGATGCTCACCGAGGCCGATTTGACCTACGGTACGGTCACCGACACGGATGGGCAGGAGGTCGAGCTGAGCCACGGGCGCTACCAGCGTTTCATACAATCTCCTGATCGTCGTTTGAGATCGGAAGCGTTCCACAAGTTCCTGGGGACCTATCACAACTTCCGCAACACAATCGCCACATGCTACTCCACCGAGGTCAAGAAGAGCATCTTCTACGCGAAGGCACGCAAGTATGGGTCAGCGCTCGAAGCTGCCCTCTCCCCTGACAACATCCCGGTCTCCGTGTACGAAGGGCTAGTCGGTGCGGTCAACGACAACCTGCACCTGCTTCACCGCTACATGAAGCTACGCAAGCGGGTCCTGCAAGTGGATGAGCTTCACATGTACGACCTCTACGTGCCGCTCGTGCCCGACGTTGAAAATGTCATACCTTACGATCAAGCCACCCATACGGTTATGGAATCTCTTGCTCCGATGGGGCGTGACTACATGGCCGCAGTCCGTGAGGGCTTCGATTCGCGCTGGACCGACGTGTACGAGACCCCCAATAAAAGCTCAGGCGCTTATAGCTGGTCTGTGTACGGCGTCCACCCATTCATGCTGCTCAACTATCAAGATACGCTGAACGACATGTTCACCCTGGCCCACGAGATGGGGCACTCCATACATACCTATTTCGCGCACCAGACGCAGCCCTACGTCTACTCTGACTACACCCTCTTCGTGGCAGAGGTAGCCTCCACCCTCAACGAAGAGTCTGTTGAGCCACCATTTGCTGAATAGCACCGATGATAAAGCGATGCGGCTGGCTATCGTAAATTACAGCCTTGAGCAGTTCAGGACCACGCTTTTCAGGCAGACAATGTTTGCCGAGTTCGAAAAGCTGGCGCATGAGCGAGCCGAATCGGGCGAAGCTCTCACCGCCGAGGCGCTCTCTGATATACACTACAACCTCAACGTGAAGTATCACGGGCCGGATGTGACTGTAGACCCGGAGATTGCCATCGAGTGGGCGCGCATACCGCATTTCTACCGTAACTTCTACGTCTACAAATACTCAACTGGCATGGCCGCAGCCATCGCCCTATCTAGGCAGATACTTGCTGAGGGAGAGCCTGCGGTGAAGCGCTACATACGCTTCCTGAGCGGCGGTAGCAGCAGCTACTCGATTGACCTGCTCAAGGACGCAGGCGTTGACATGACCGCCCCCAGCACCGTAGAGCAAGCCCTTCAAGTTTTCGGGCAGCGTATCGAGGAGATGGAGAGGCTGCTTGGTTAGGATATAGGAATCAGGAGTCAGAAATCAGCAACACACGCATTCCTGACTCCTGATTCCTATCTCCTGATAGAAATTGACAGCTAACTCCACGCCTGGTATAATTATCTCTGCCCCATCTTTCCTCGCGGCGAGGTAGCTCAGTGGTAGAGCAGGGGACTCATAAGCCCTTGGTCGGGAGTTCAAATCTCCCCCTCGCCACTATCATCCAGGCCCATCTCTCTTGAGTTGGGCCTTTGCTTCATCTATGATGCAACCCGTAGGGGCGGTTCGTGAACCGCCCATGCTGAGGGTTTTGGAATGCACAGTGAGACATTAGTATTCAAATAATGGTCTAGGACCATGAGCAAGCACAAGCACACAAGCGAAACCCCACTTCCAGGAAAGATGCTGGCGGAAGCCCGGCGACTCGGTCACGAGTCGCTGCTCCTGCGGGCGAACCTGGTAGTTGGCGTCTCCGGTGGGGCCAACTCTCTCGCACTTCTCCATGCGCTGTGCGCTCTCAGAGGTGACGAGGCGAGCGAGACGCTACATGTGGCACACCTTGAGCACGGCTTTCGCGGTGACGAGGGCAAGGCAGATGCGGCTTTTGTGGCCGATATTGCTACAGCCTGGGGTCTCCAATACACCGTCCGCTTTGTGAATGTCCCTAGCCTCGTGCAGAAATACCACCTATCCGACGAAGAGGCGGCCCGGAGAGCACGCTACGGCTTCCTCTCTACCCTGGCTCGTGAGATGGGAGCTACTGTAACAGTCGCTCACACGGCGGACGACCAGGCAGAGACGGTGCTGATGAGCATTCTGAGAGGTTCTGGACTGCCGGGCATCGCCGGTATGCAAGCCCTGGCCGGCGTGCGCGTTGCCCCATTGGACGATACGCTAGATAACATCGTCCCTCCCAATCCAATCACTGCCCAGGTCTTCCGCCCCCTCCTCTCCATCTGGCGGACCGAAGTCGAGCAATACTGCACCGAGCAGGGCCTGAACCCGCGCATCGACTCGACGAACGCCGAAGCTACATATCTGCGCAACCGCGTCCGGCTCGACCTTCTGCCATATCTGCGGGAGCATTACAGCCCGGCCATCAAAGAGCATCTGCACACCCTCGCCGACATCGCCTCCGCCGAGGACAGCCTGTTGGAGAGCTACATAAGCGAAGTGTGGCGTAGCATAGCCGCACACGAGATAGCCGCGGATCGAATTGTGATAGAGGTAAGACGCTTCGGAGCGCTCCACGTGGCGATACAGCGCCGCATCGCCCGGCGAGCTGTCAGGATGCTGGCAGGCACGCTCGAAGGCATCACTTTTGCCAACATCACCGAAGCAATCCATACGTTAGCCGGAGAGCCGGGGAGTGCATTACGCCTGCACCTGCCCCACGAGGTAATTGTGGAGCGGGTCGCGGGTAGTGCAATAATCGCCAGGCGCACCGCGAATGAGAGCGTCAGTCGCCCGTCGGACTTCATAGATAGATGGCCCGTCATGCGCATCGCGTCTGAAATGTCACTAGGCCCAGGCGATGTATTGGCGCTGGAGGGAGGTTGGCGGGTAGAGTGCGACGTCTTGCGGGCCGATGAGTTGCCCGGCAATCCGGGCGAGCTTGTCGCCCATTTCGATCAGGTTGCGCTCCAGGAGATGGGTGCACTGACCCTTCGGACGCGCAAGCCCGGCGATTACATCCAGCCGCTCGGTATGGGAGGTCATAAGAGGTTGCAGGACTTGTACGTAGATGCTAAAATCCCCAGGGCGCTACGTGACTATCTGCCAGTGATAGCTCTTGACCAGGGGAGCGAAGTGCTGTGGGTGCCAGGTCCAGGTGGGCGCAGGTCGGCGCAGGCAGCGCTTGGACCCCAGACCACGAGAGTGCTTCGAGTAATCCTCGAACGCGATTCTTGAACCAAGAGGCGCACAGTCACCAGGCTTACCGGCAATCGGAAGCTCGTAATTCGTAATTCGTAATTCGTGAGGAGCGTGTAGTGAACATTCTTGAGGAGCGCCCAACAGGGCATTATATTCGGGATGACATCGCGGAGATACTTGTAACTGAGGACCAGATAAATGACGCTATAGCCAAGCTGGGACGCACTCTCGCTGAGGACTACAGGGGCAAAGACCTCCTGCTGGTCGGGGTGCTCAGGGGCGCTATCATGTTCATCGTGGACCTGGCGCGCGCCATAGACCTCCCCCTCACAATAGATTTCATGGCGGTAGCCTCATACGGGGCCTCAACTCAAACGAGCGGCATCGTCCGCATACTAAAAGACCTTGATAGCTCTATCGAGGGGAAGCACGTTCTCGTCGTGGAAGATATCATAGACAGCGGCCTCACCCTCACCTACATCCTGGAGACTCTACGCACCCGCAACCCCGCCAGCGTCCGCGTGTGCGCCCTCCTGAGCAAGCCGGAGCGTCGGCAGGTGGACGTACCCATAGACTACCTCTGCTTCCAGATACCCGATGCCTTCGTGGTAGGCTACGGCCTCGACTACGACCAGATTTACCGCAACCTCCCCTTTATCGGCGTGCTGAAGCCGGAGGCATATAAGCCTGCCGACCTCGGCGCAGAAGTCCCCGGCGCGACAGAGTAGAATAGGGCAAAGCCTTTTGAGTAGCTTGTAAATAATCAGAAGTCATCTCATATGACTTCTGATTATTTACTGTGAGAAGCCCGTTGCCAAACGGCCTCAAGCTGCGGCGCGATAGCTTCAGCCCTCAGCGTCTCAGCCATGCGCAGGGCATTCGCGCTGATATGCTCGTAATAAGCGCGATCATTGAGGAGGCGAAGCACCGCATCTGCTATGACCTGCGCCGAGCGCGGCGGCACCGATACGCACGCCTCCTCTGGTGCAAGGTAAGTAGTTATCCCTGTAGTGTCGGTAGCGACCGACGGCGTGCCGACCGCGCACGCCTCTGGGACGACTTTGTTTTGCGCTTCGATTATAGAGGGGCAGACCAGCACATCAGTCCCGGCAAGGTAGCCCCTCACGTCCTCGTGGGGCACCTGTCCTGTGAAGATGAGGTTGGAGGCCATGCCCAGGCCCTCAGCCCTTTTCAAAAGGAACTCCCTGTAATCGCCATAATGTTCCGTGCTGCGCGAGGGGCCACAGATGACGAACCAGGGGGCGGGCTTCCCTAGCTTCTTCTGCTCAGATATGATACTCGGCATAGCATCAATGAGATACTCCAGCCCCTTGAATGGGTGTAGCCTGCTCAAGGCCAATATCACCGGGCGCGACAGCCCGATGCCATGCCTCTCCGCGAGAAGAACTCGGCCCTCCTCACGAAGCTGGGCGAGTCAGCCCCCCACGGGCGGGTAAGCATCGTCTTCCAGGGCACGCAAAACGACCTCTACCTTGTCCGCCATCGCCAAATGCTGCTCCGTAAGGTAATCGAGAAGTAACGGCGAAATTACCCTGATGAGTGCGGCTCTCCTCAGCGCGAACGCTACCGCCACACGAGGCAGCTTGAACCGACGGTAGCCATAGTCGGCCTCCGGCAAATCAATCACATCAGCACCCTGCACGTTCGCCAGGTAAGGCGTCCGCCCGCTCCCCAGCGCCGCGATAAACCCGAACGGGTACGCACCCTCGGCGTGTACAAGATCGTAGCGATACCTGCGCAGATGTCTGCGATAGGCAGCGAGAAGCGGGAAGATATAGTCGTACTTGAACAGCCTGCCGGAGAGAGTATGCGCCGTGCGCGAAAGGCGTCCCCCCTTCGCGGACAGGTTGACCCGGAATACCGTCACGCCTGAATACTCAACCCGCGAAAAGCGTGGCTTAGCAGGGTCGGTGATTTGCGTAAAGACGTCTACGTGGTGCCCGCGCTCGCGCAAGGCGAGGATGGTCTGTTCATGGCTCGCGCTTCCCATAGCGTCCGGGCCGTATGAGCCGATGAAATATAGAACTCGCAAACCACGCTCACGCCCGTCTAAGATAATAGGTACATTCATATTGCGCCCATTATACCAGCCGAGCGCTGGAATATCTCTTTCTCAACAAAATGAGCGCCTGTAGCGCTCATTTTGTTGAGAAACTTTGAAGATGGATTAACGCAAGGCTAATGAGAGCATCTTCGAGATTTGTGCGCGCGTGACGTTGTTGCCCGGGCGGAAGTAGGGACGGTTCTGCCCATCGCACGGCTCGCCTGCGCCCCCGCACGAGTAGCCAGACAAGATACCATGCTGGACGGCAGTCTCCACATAGCTATACAGGCTGTTGCTCGAAGGCATATCGGCGAAGGTCGGAGATGCGGGCGTGGAAAGGCTCCACCCACGAGACACCACGATCATCTTCGCGCTCTGTGCGCGCGTGACGTTGTTGCCGGGGCGGAAGTAGGGGCGGTTCTGCCCATCGCACGGCTCGCCAGGTCCGCCGCAAGGGTATCCACCCACCACGCCATGCTGGACGGCAGTCTCCACAAAGGAGTATAGAGAGTTGCTGCTATCAACATCGACGAAGGTCGGGCTGGTAGGGGTTACGAGCGACCACCCTGCCCCCAGCACCACTATCTTGGAAAGCTGTGCTCGCGTAGCTGTATTGCCTGGGCGGAAGAGCACGGTGCCATCGCTCTGGTTGTAGCCGTTGATTAGCTGGCGCATAGCCAGGTCGTTGATCCAGTCCACCGCGAAGTAGTTCGTAGGCACGTCGCTGAATATGGTGCTGGGAGAAGCAGAGTCGACCACAAGCGGCACGAGGCTGTACCAGCCATTGGAGTTGTACGCATCATGCGCCACGAGGTACACCCAGTATGTGCCGTTCGGCATACCAGCGGTATCCCAGGCGTAAGTGCCGCCGCTCATCGAGACGTTACTTGCTATGAGCGTGCCGTTGAAGCCGGAGTTGTTCGTATCCCAGTAGAGGTCCACCTGCCCCGAACCCTGTAGCGGAGTCCATCTGATTAGAGTGCCTGCGCGGGTACCAGGGTCGCTCCCACGCCCGCTAATTGGACGGGAAGTAAGATGCGCCTTGTCAATTCTGAAGTACTGGGGTAAGATCGCGCTGCCGAAGTTAGCGTCATCTTCCTCGTGAACGTCAAAACGGAGGTTGCTTTCCGTGCCCGACCACCCCTCGGTGCCCGTCACCAGGCCGATAGCCGAGAGGTCGAGAGCCACAGGCATCCACTGGTTATAATAGGCGATAATCGCGTCCGTCTGCTGCCAGTTCATGGAGTTGTTACGCGCCCAGGTCATGCGGGGGCCTGCGTTCCAGGGCGAGGTCGGCCTGTCAACAGGAGCCTGTATCCACAATCTCATGCTCATATAGTGATAGCGCGAGGTGTCTATCGGGTGTGTGTTCTCATGGAACAGCCAGGAGACCTGGGGGTCATTATTTGTAGCCGAGCCTTGCAGGTATTCAGGCTGGTAGCTGAGAGCTGTGACGTTGCGTACGTCCTGGAACTGGTTTGAGTTGCTGCCATCCCACGACGTAGCTAGCACGGCCTGGGCGTAGTCTTCGCCACTGTTGGGGCTTGGCGAATCGAGGCGAGCTATAGGCGCGGTATTTACATATAATGGGCCGCTTGAGCTGCGCGCTCCATTCATCTCGGCGTGTATATAATACGTGCCGGGCGCCATGCCTGTGCAATTCCAGGAGTAGGACCCGTTGTTCGCTGGCACCGTCGCTATCAGTAATTCATTACCGGTGTTGGGGTCGGAGGTGGTGCTGAGGTAGAGGTTGACGTTAGGGTTACCTGTCCCTGAGTGGTTCCAGGCGATTCTGACGGTCTGGCTGGTAGCGGGCACGAGCCGTACCCAGTCTATCTGCACGTTATTACCTAAGACGGCGGGGGCGATGTCGAAGCGCAAGCCGCCGACACCGTTAAGCTGTTGCCAGTTGCCCGACCCCCCATCTCCGCCCGCGGCCAGGTCGAGGTCATAGATGTTCCAACCGGGGCGTACATCCAGGAAGTTGGAGTTGCCCGCCGGTGCGCCGTCATGCGGCATGAAGTACCATATGACGCTACGCAGCGCGCCAACACTCCCGACGTATATTCGAGCCTGGAGGCGGGTATACTTATCTGTGTCTATAGGGTAGTTTACGCCGTTTTTCTCACCCAGATAATTGTAGATACCGCCACCTGGGAAGCTCTGGAACTGGAGGTGCAGAAGAGCGTCAACCGTTTCGGTGGTCGCGCTCCAGATGCCGTTGTTTATAGTGGGCACGCTATAGCCCATGGGGATGTCTATATCTGAGAGGTTGTTCATATCCCAGGGGTCGGCCAACTGCTGAGTAGCATAATCGTCCGCTTCCGCGATAGTGAGGTTATTAGGGGCAGTGAGGGTGATAGTGTCGAGTGGCGCGCCCACCGCAACCTCTCTGGCCGGGACTGCCAGGGCCAAAAAGGCCAGCAGTAGGCCACCCACGGCGATATTCTTCTTGATGTTTATCTTCTGGTTCCAACGCATGGTGATATTCCTTTTTTGCTCTATATGATGTTTCCGACAACATGTTTGAGCCACTCTCTTCTGTGGCTTCCTATATTGTACCAACTTCCGTGCGCAAACCGATAGAGCTAAAGGTCTTTATCGCCATAGGATAAATGTGCTACTACTTCCCCATAAAGCGCCTCTATCCGGTCCATAATCGCATCTTCCGAGTAGAGGCGCAGGGTATGCTTACCCCCCGCCACCAGGGTGGCGCGCAATGCAGGGTCTGTGAGGACGCGCACGATGCCCCTTGCAAGGTCTGCGGGGTCTTCACGATTGACCAGGATGCCGTTCTCACCTGACTGGATCATCTCATTCACAACGGGAATATCGGTAGCCACCACAGGGCAGCCTGCCGCCATCGCTTCTAACGGTGGCAGACCGAAGCTCTCATAGCGTGTCGGGTAGACCAGGCAGTCGGCGCTACGCATCAGGCACACTTTGTCTTCTTCACTCACCTTCCCCAGTAGGACCATGTGATCAAGAGTCCCATTTCGAGCGCATATCTCGGTAAGGTGGGTGGCTTTGGCCGGGTTCTGCCCCGCGAAGAGGAAGGTGGTAGTCGGGCATCGCTCAAGCACCATCGGCATAGCTTCCGCGAGCGTATCGTACCCTTTCCGTTCCTTCAACTGGCCGAGGAACAGTACTTGGGGCATGGGATATTCGGAGGCAATCGAGGGTGAGTAGGGCACCGACTCTATATACGGCACGTCTATCCACAGGGGAATACGAGCTATCCGTCTGCTCTCTATTCCCAACCGCCGCAGCACGCCAACCTCATGCCGCGAGAGCGTGATCAAGCGGTCAGCCGTCTTAAGTGGGTAATGCACGCACCAGTTCTGCCACGTGCTGAGAGGCTTATGCAATCGCATCCTGATCAATCTTCTGATAAGTTGAGGTAGCGTGTAGATAAGCCTGCCAGGGTACATTTTACCGAGGTAAGGTCGCTCGCGGTCATCTACGAGGTAGGGGTCATGAAATGGGCCGACCACCGTAAAAACCACAGGAATTCTCAGCAACTTAGCGATGAGGGTAGCCTGCCAGTTGAGCGCGTTACGCAGGTGGAAGAGGTAAATCACCTGCGGGCGAAATCGCAGCATAGCAGGTAGAGGCCGGGCGCTACCCATGCCTCGTTCACGCGCATTCTCTGGACAGAGATACCATCAACGTCCTCGCGCTCCTGTCCGGTGATGTCGGAGCCTTCTTCGAGGAGGGTGAAAGCTGAGACCCTGTGCCCGCGAGCCACCAATGCGCGCCCCAGTATAGCCTCAGGCCACTGCCGAAACTGCCGTGTCACACCCGCCGTTGTAACTATCGCAACCCGCATCGGCGATTTTAGATTTTGGATTTTGGATTTTGGATTTTCTTCGCTAGAAAAACTCATTCGTAATGAACCTTCAGCAGAAGCATATTAAGAGGTAAATATAGAAATAAATCTAAAATCAGAAGAACCTTAGCGCCACCTTCATGAAGGGCACGCGCAGGTCCTGGAGGCGCTTCTTGTCGGCATCATCCATCCCTCCGAGGAGACTGAATGTTGCTAAGAAGACCACTACTCCCATCCCCAGCATCAGCAGTGTTGGCGGCAGAGTCGGCGGGAAGTAAGCAAGTATGGGCAACAGGCTCAGGCCCATAATTATCGAAGCCGTACCAACGCGTGTGAAGAACCTGGAAGGGAAGGGTAATTGGAGATTCTGTACGGCGTAAGTGAGCGCCGCCGCCCTCGACAGGAGCGCGCCCGTAGCGGCAGCGATAGCCGCGCCAACCGCACCATAAGCAGGTACGAGCAGAAATAACAATGGTACGCTCACCAGGGCGAGCAGCCTGGTCATCGCTACCGCCCGGTATTTCTCATACACCATGAGCACGTTGAGCGCTACGCTTATCATTGCCTCGCCAAAAAGCCCTACAGCAAGGATTGCTACGCACGCTACGGCCTCATGTATAGTCAGAGGGGTCAGCACCGCGTCCCGCCCAACCTGCCCGTAGAATATCTGTAAGAGGTTACGCGACAGTATTATCAGGCCCACGCAGGCAGGGAGCAATGCCAGAAAGAGGAATTTGGTTATGGTCGCGTACGCGGTTTTCAACCCCTCGATGCGCCCCTCCGCGTAGAGGCGAGCGAAGAGCGGCGTCTGCACCCCAGTTAGCGGCACCACCAGAGCGCCCAACAACTGCCGCGTGAACTTGTATGCCAGGCTGATGATTGCGACCTGCACCTTCGCCTCGTCCGGCACCGAGATAATTAGCGCTATGACCAGGGCTACAAAAGGCAGGTCGTATAAGTAGACCGTCCAGTTGATCATGTAGTCCAGGGCCGCTATGGAGACGAACCTGGCCCGCATGGAGCGGTTGCCAGGGCGCTTCATCTCGGTGGCTTTGGGGTGAGGCTCATCAGAGAGGCCAGCGAGCAGCCGCCACGCCAGCACGAGCGAGATAGAGACGGAGATGAATGTGGTGATTAGCAAGGCCAGCATCGCGCCAAAGACGCCCCACCCCAGCAGAACGAAGATCGAGGTAAGGGTAGGATTGACCACAGCTGCGAGCACACTTAAGGCATTCGTGGCTTTCTGGCGAAAATGCGTATATATGAACTGCACCGACACGTCGGATGCCGCGCCCAGCAATAGCAATACGCTCATGAAGAGGAGGAGCCATCCACCATTCGGGCCGAGGTTGAAGGTCCCTATCCAGAAATTCGGCGCTATCGCAAGCGCGGCTATAAATGCGAACAGCACGCCTCCCTTGACGCCTGTGATCCAGAGGAGAAAGCGCACTACCCCCCTGCGGCCATATCGCATCTCGATTTCAGGGTAAAGGCGTTGCATGGCGCGCTCTATGCCCAGATCGGAGAGCATTCCGAGGGTGTTGAGCAGTGCGGTCGTGACGGTGTACAGGTAGAAGTTCTCGATGCGTAGCAGGCGCACCACGATGATACTGGAGGCAAAGCCTATCAGCACCTTTACGGGGAAGAAGGCCGTGTTCCAGAACGCCGCCCAGCCCGCCCGCTCGACAAGTGGCCTGTGCCCGCTCACTTCCTGGCCACCACGACCTGACCGGCCCCCGTAGCCGGCCACAGCTTCAAAATCGCAGTGCCAATTCTGTATATAAGGGCAAGTGGCTGGGTCTTACGGACGAGCCTGCCGTCCTCAAGGTTGAGATAAGCTCCCTGCCTTTCGGTGAGCGTGCGCTCATAGAAATCGCGCAGCTTTGCCCACAGGTCGCGCCCCTCGTTTGCATCGCGCACGCCATAGCGAGCGAGGAAAGTCTGGATATCTTGTTTAGTATCAGTCACAGGAATCTATTGTATACCCCGTAGGGCCTGGAGGCAAACCTGGGGGTCTGTAGGGGCCTGAATTGGGCATAGCCCAAGAACCCGTGAACCGCCCTGGCGCGAACAGCACTTGTACGACACAGGGCGGTTCACGAACCGCCCCTACGATTTAATGCTCAAGGCAGGACTTCCACACTGTCCACTTGTATCCCCAATACTCGTGGGTCGTTGCTCTTCCCCACCTTCGGTTCAGGCAACTTTGGTGTCTCGATATGAAGCAGGGCGTATCCTGGCTCCTTGCCTAACGTGGGGAGACCCGCCGGGACAGTCACCGTGTACTCTGCGAAGCCCCCTATGTTCGACACTTGCACATCGCTGATGTAGGTCTCATCAAGGGAGAGACTGACGTTAACCGGCCTATCGCGGCGGGGTGGCTCACCCGCTACGGGCGTTTGCGAGCGCAGGCGCAGCTTTAGCGTCCCACCTCTCAGCGTCGTTCCATCGTCGCTCGCAGACCAGGGCACTCTCAGGATACCGTGCTCCCCGGTCCAGCGCCAATAGTGTGACTCCTCGGCGACCTTCTCCTGCCTGTAGAAGCCCGCCACCAGCCACTTATAGTCCACCTCACCTATGTCAATAGCAAGAGGCAGCGAGGGTGGCGGAGCGGCTGGCTGCACCGAATATATGCCCCAGGGTAGCGTCACTGAATAGAAGTTGCTCGGCTTCTGTATGTATAGCTGCTCGAATTCGCGCACGTCGTAAGTCCAACTCCCCTCCTCTTTCAGCGACAGATTGGCGAAGTGGAGCTTCCCACCATTCGACCCCATAATGACCCATACCTTATAACCTTGCTTCTGCCACTTGGCAACTATACCCTCGATCACGTTGTTTTGTATGGAAGGGTAGCTGCGGTTCACCACGAAGCTGTCTATGCCGAAGATATACTGCAAAGGCGTGGCGACTATGAAAGGCTCGTCACGCTCATTGCTGAATAGCAGCACCGATTTTGTCCCCTCGAACCTCTCGGCCAGCTCGGCCAACTGCCCTACTGCTCCACCCTCCTCCACGTTGGCGACTACCACCCGCGCCGTGTATCCGAAGAAGATGGCAAGGGCCAGCGCCAGTCCTCCTCCCACGGCCAATCCCACCACACGCGGGCGAATCCGCGACCACAAGAACTGGCACGCCCACGCGAAGCCGATAATCAGCGCAGGCAAGATGAGCGATATGTAGCGCCGCATCGTGTAGATATAGTGAGCGTCGGTATACGTCTCCGTGATGAAGATGAAGCTAAGCACGATAAGCGCCCCGAAGAAAAGCCCCGTAGCCGCGTTCAACCTGCTCCATATCCAGCGCAGCAGCCCCGCCACTCCGAGCAGGACCCCCACGGGCGATAGATACCACCCAATCCTCAGCAAATTGAAGCGCCCCCCTTCGTCAACGGGCGCGCCGATGTAGCTCTCCCAGCTTGTAGCTATATCCTGCGGGATGGGAACACCGGCGTTGTTGAAGCGCACGTTAGGTTGCCAGGGAGCGATAGCATAAAGGTAGAGTGCGTATGCTCCCAAGCCCGCAATTATCACCCCAGCCCATATACTCCGGTGCCGCCCAAACCATGACTCAAGGCGCACCCAGAATGGCTTCAAGCGAGGGTACAACCTGTCAACGACGAGGAGGAGGAGCAAACCGACGTAGAGCGCCAGCAGTAGCGGCCCCCACAGGCGACGCACATCCTGGATTTTGTTGAAGTAAAGGTCGGTAGTATAGGCAAAACCGTAAAAAAAGAAGAAGATAGAGTAAAGGGCAAGCATTATTGCCAGGCTCGCCGCGAACCAGGTATGCGGGCGCTGCCATCGCTGCGTAAGCCGCCAGTAGAGGAGGTAAGCGGGCACGGGCGCGAGGTAGAATATGAAGTCCGGCCTGGCGAGGGCAAGCTCGCCAAGCGACACCCCGGCTACAGCTCCCCAGAAGCAGGCCCACGCTCTGCGCGCCTCCCACGAAGAGGTATCAAGCGTGCCTGCCTCCTCATCTGGTGGCCTGGGTCGCCGGTCACCCGCGAGGTGGACCATGCGGAGGAAGGCGAAGAAGCCGCCAAAGGCCAGCAGCCCCATCAACACCTCGGCTATGGGATACCGCGCAAACCACATAGTAACGGGGCAGAGTACCAGCAGCCCCAGGGCTACGAGCGCAGCCCCAGGCGTCAACATTCGCCTGGCGAAGAAGTAGACGGCCAGCACGCATAATAGCGCGAGTAGCGAAGTGGTATACAAAGCGCCCCATATGCCGAAGAGTGAGTACATGATCCCAATCCACACGGGAAAGAGCCAGTAGAACTGGGGAATTACGAGCGAGGCCTTCTTATCAAAGACATAGAAGCCAGGCATACGCAGGCGGTCGAGGCTGTAGCGGTCGAGGCGCTGAGGCTGCATAAGCTCGCGCCCCTCACCGATGTCGTCGTTCAACTGGCGCATCAGCACGTCGCGCTGAAGGACTGCCCCTGTGCGTGAAAGGGCCACACCCGTATTTATATAGACCCCGGAGTCGAGCGCGCCCCGCACCATCTCCGCAGGGCGTGCGAATAGCGCGGCTGCCACGACGATAATCACAATAAGGGCGGCGCGTTCGATGCGAGCATTGCGCCGCTCGGTCTCGCGTTGCGCGTAAGCGTCTGGCAACGCCAACGCCAGCCTGATCAGATTGATACCAAATGGAAATTGCCCCAGGACAAGCGCGAGTGCCAGCGAAAATAAGAACACGAGCGCCAGCAGCAGCCACAGCGAGAATAGACCGACCTCTGCCAGCAGGAACCCGAAGCCCCCCGTCACCAGCACGCTCACGAGCACCGCCGTAAAGAGCCACTCTGCGGTGTCAGAGAAGGCAGGGCGGTAGCGCGCCCGCAGCATCAAAGAGTTGAGGAGCGTAGCCCCAGGCACGTACAGCAACAACGCAAGCAGGGGCAGCCCGATTATTGCGCGCAACACGTCTAGCACGGCGATGGCACGCTCTCCTCGTCGCGGCAGGGACTCTTTTCGCTTATGATCTGCATGAACAGTCCTTCCAGCATGGCGGCCACGCTCTCCATGCTAAATCGCTCGGCAGCCAGTTTCGTCCCACGCTCTCCCATCCGGCGGCGAGTATCCGGGCGGCTAGCGAGCCATGCTATTCTAGCGCCTAACTCCCCAGGCTCACCAGGCGACACCAGGAAGCCCGTCTCTCCATCCACCACCTTGTCGGGGATGCCTCCCACCTCGCTGGCGACGACAGGGAGAGCGTGCGCCATCGCTTCGAGGGTAACAAGCGAGCTTCCCTCATATAACGCCGGGTGCGCGAAGAGGTTGCTCATGCTGTATAGCGTGTGAAGCTCAGGGTCACTAAGTGCCCCGGCGAAGATAACGTGCTCACCCAGGCCGAGGCCGGCGGCAATATTCTCAAGATGACTTCTTAGCGTCCCCTCTCCCACCAACACCCAGGACCAGTTCTCGCCCAATTCATCACTCACGGACGCTAACGCCCTCAGCAACACCTCGAAGCCCTTATTCTCCTCCAGCCGCCCCACGCTGATGCCGTGCAGCGCAGCCGGGTCAGCCGCAAGGGCAGGCCAACGCTCTATTAGCTTTTCCTTTGTCGCATCGCTCACTAACGTAGCTATCAGGGATATGTCTACTCCGTTCGGGATAACTGCGACCTTCCTCTCAGGTATCTTCAAAAGAGATGCGACCTCGGCACGCATGGCCCCGTCTGTGGCTATCACTCGATCCGCAGACAGGCAACCCTTGCGCACCCATGCCTTGAAAGGTGCATAAGCCAGCCTCTTCAGCGGGTCGCGCACCTTGAACTCCTCAAGCCCGTGCGGGTTGGCGACCAGGGGTACGCCCCACTCAGCGGCGCGTCGTACCCCCCACGCGCACAGACCATGCGCGTAAATGCAGTCTATCTTACCCATGCGCGCAACCCGCTCCACTCTTTCACCCATAGACGCCGCGAACGCACGGTAATTTGTAAGGCGAGCAGGTATGCCGTTTGCCCGGAGAGGGAAGCGATTGTACCTTAACGTCCTCACGGTCAGGCGGCCTGGAGACCCTTCCGGCACGACGAAAGGCTGGCCCACAGGCAAAGGCTGCGTGTACAGGGCCACGTCTACCCCTCGCGCCAGCAGGTGTCTGACCTGCGCGCTCGCGGCACGCTCCAGACCGCCAAATCCATGTTGTGGGAAAATGGCGCGGACACAGAAAGCCAATCTAAGGTTCAAAGCTCAAGATTCCAGCTTCAATCAAGCAACCGCCTGTATAGTGCCTCTACCCGCGCAGAAACGTGGGAGGATGAAAACTTTTCTTCGGCGCGATGACGCGCGCCGGTTCTAAGGGTCTGGTTCAGCTCTGTATCAGTCGCCACAGCACGAATACCTTCCACGAAGCTGCTCATGTCATGCGCGAGCCAGCCACTCTCGCCGTGCACGATGACATCCCCTGTACCCCCCGTGTCGAGCGCCACGATAGCCGCGCCCGCCGCGCACCCCTCCAGCAGCACCCTGCTCAGAGGCTCCTGCCATGCCGAGGGAAATAGGAGGGCCGTGGCGTGCCGCATAAGCAAGATCGCAGCATCGTTGTCAAGCCAATTATAGAAGCGAAAGTCCAGCCCCAGACTTGCGGCTTCAGCTTCGATGGAGTCCCGCAATGGCCCTTCTCCCGCCAGCACTACGGGTAGATCTACGCCTGAGCGCTTTACCACTTCCGGCAGCATCTGCGCGCCCTTATTCAAGTCCCATTTCCCCACGAACAAGATGAATCTGTCGCCAGGAGCAATGTCGGGCAGGGGCCATTTGCCGAGACGTGCGTTATCCATGCTCGCAAGGTCTACCATGTTGGGTATTGTAATCAGCTTTCCTCCGTTTACGCGCCTACTCCTCTCCAATTCCCCTCGCACGTAATCACTCACGGCGATAATCGCATCGCAGCGCCCAAGTGCGCAGCCAGCACGCGCACTCTTCGCCCATCGCAGCAACGCAACTGGAAAGCTCCAGGGTTTACGAGCTTTAGCCTGCCCTACACACTCCATGTAAGCCGAGAGGCGGTGACACTCCTCGCACTCGAACGTTGAGCCATCTGATCGGGGGAAGAGCCGAGTGCTGGCAGGACAAAGCGGCCAATAATCACGCACGGTTCCGACTGCTCGCACCTTGACGCCCTGCCTCCGCGACAGTCGAGACGCTTGCGACGAGGCGATAACCGATACCATGTGCTGTCCGTGTATTATGTCAACTTCATCTCTGGTGGCTGCGCTTGCTATGTAGCGTGTGAGCAATTGCACGGCAAGCCTTTCCTCCCACACCTTCCCCATACCCAGCCGGGCCGCCCATCCTGGCGCTGCCTGGACCAATACCTCTTCGACTGTAAGACCTCCATATTCTACTACACGCCTCGTGGGCCGGGCAACGGATTCCCCATACCTGGGGCGCACTACCCTCACTTGATGACCTCGCTCGGCAAGCGCCTTTCCGAGGTAATACGTGCTCCACCCACTGCCCCCACTGGCAGGCGGGAACACATCGGTGACAAGCCATATACTCAGTTTTGAGTTTTGGGTTTCAGGTTTCAAGTTAGCCATCACGCATCACGTTTCACCGCGCTTCGCTCCACAATCTGCCTCAGCAATTCATCGAGCGCCCGGCAATGTGCCTGCCAGCTATAATATTCGATGACGCGTTCGCGGGCAGACAAGCCGTCATTGGCGCGAAGCTCTCTGTCTTTGGTAAGGCGACGAATCGCAGCGGCAAGACCCTCTATATCCCCAGTAGGATACAATTCCCCCTCGCACCCCTGCCTGACTATCTCGTTGAGGGGCGCGATATCGATAGTCACCACCGGGAGAGCCATCGCCATATACTCAAAGACCTTGAGGGGCGACCAGTAGAAGCCGAAGGTGGAGAGCGGCGCGTGCGCTGCCACGTCGAAGGGAGCCACGCCTACGTCGGCGAGTGCGAGCAGATAAGGGACCCGCTCGTGCGGCTGCGCGTCCTGCGAACACGAAACGTCCAGGCTCCAGGCCCCACCAGTCAACTTTCGCCTTCAGAGGCTTCAAGCCCAGGCCCACCACCGATTGCGAGAAAGGCTACATCCTCACCCGCCTCCAACAGGTTGCGCGCAGCCTCCGCGAAATGGTTGACGCCGTGCCACGCTCGGAAGCTGCCCAGGAACACAACGACGGGCACACCTCGTTTGAGTCCCAACTCGCTCGCTAGATTGTCAAGTTCTAACGTTTGTGTCTCTCGTATAGCTGGGTCGAAGCGCTCAACGTTTGCTCCCCAGGGCAGTTCATGTATCTTGCGTTGTGGCACTTCTGGAGGCACTGTCGTCGCCAGCGGGTGTAACTATCGCCGCGCTCCACCGCGCCTGCCGAACGGCCCAGCGTCTCATCGCGCCCAGCGCCACTTTATCGAGGCGGCTCTTGAGGCTACCGGGTGGATCGGTCATTGGCGCGTTCACTTCCAACAAGATGGGAACGCGCCTCCGGTGCGCGGCCAGCACGCCCGCGCCCGCGAAGTTGTAGAAGCGCTCCATCACTACATCCGGCTTGAAAGTGTTTATCTCCCGCGAAACCTGCCTCAGCCCCAACAGAGCCAATTCCTTACGCCACCGCGAAACCTGCAACGGTACGCCACACTCCAAATTGCGCGTAGACTTATTATTTGCCCTGGAGATGACGCGAACGTCGTGGCCCAATCGCTTGAGGCCGCAAGCCACTTCCGACACATGTGTAGCCCCGCCTGAAGAGCCGTCAGCCTCGATGGCGCTGGCTATGTAAAGCACTCTCAAACCGCGTCCTCGCGCACGACTAACAGGAAGTACGGACCCGCTCGCCACTTGCCGAATAGCGCCAGGTCGAGCCACATCATCTCGGTCAGTAGACGCATAGCACGGTATTCCAGACCGCGACTCGCCAGGCGTCCGCGCATTGTAGAGCGTATTTTATCCTCCCCCACTTCTGCCTGTGGGTCGCTAGCTTTCTTCTTACTCATTTTGCGCAGGACAAACTCCGCTAGTTTTACCAGCAGGTTCTCTATCGCGCTCTGGAATAGTCCATTCCAAAAGATCACTTCGCGCACCCGGAAGCCACACCGCCGTAGCGTATCCTCAAGCTCAGGGTAGGTGGCGAGGGCCTTTACATGGTCAGATTTACGCAGGGTGTCGCGACTATTGTCTATCAGCCCTCGCCTGCCAAGCCACGCCGACAGGAGCCGCGCCCCACGCACCGCGAAATCGAGGCGCGAGCCTTCCCGCGTATTGGAATAGATAAACAACCTCCCGCCTACGTCCAGCACACGGTGCGCTTCCCGCAGATAAGCCTCGATGTCTGGAAGGGGTAAATGCTCCAGAACGTCAATAGACATGGCCGCCGTGAACGCGCCGTCGCCAAATGGGAGGGCACGAGCATCGGCCCGGCAGAGGTCTACACTCTCCAGGGCTTCGACCGCGAAGAGGGGTGCGGGGTCAATCCCTACTGCCCAATCTACCTGTTTGCGGTTCCAATAGACGAACTTACAGTTGCCGCACCCAAGCTCGATGAGCCGGTCCTGTTTCGTCGGGCGGAGCATACGCCTGATAGCCCGCTGGCGCACTCCTGCCCCCAGCAACGGCATCGCTATCCGCTTGTAGTCGAGCGTCTCCGCGAACTCGCTTTCCTGGGAGACATAGAGAGACGTATGAGAGTGCTCGGAAGGGACATCCCCCGCGGACGCCACGGACATGAGGTCCACATAACCCGCACGGCATGGGTAAAGCGTGCCGCACGAAGGGCATCTCAGGCCACCGCCATCGGTTTTTGCTAACCGGGTGCAGCCATGAGCCAAGCGGCACTTCGGCGAAGTACATACCAGCGACGCAATCAAGCGTTTGGAAATCAAATCATCTCCCTAATCTAGTCCCCAATCAGTAGAACTTTCGCACCATGTGTGAGCCTGTAGGGGCGTGGCGGCGCCACGCCCCTACAACCCCTCGCACGCACCGATTCTAACACCGGCGTCCTGGAGCGTCAACACCTGGTACGCCTATAGAAGCGCTCGCGGTTGGTTAGATAGTCCCACAGCAGGCTGGCGGCTTTGAAGGGTATCTCAAGCTGGCCCTTCAATACCGTCGCCCAATCGAGGCCCTGGCGCTGGGGCGAGCACCACAGCGCGTACTGCATCAGCAGTCCTCCGTTCCATGCCACAAAGAGAGCCGCGACAACTCCTATGAGCCACTTCGGGAAACCACGAGCCATAGCCCATGACACCAGCATGGCGAACCCCAGCACCCAGATGAGCGTGCTGTTGATGAACCGCCGCTGTCCGAACGACCCCGCGCTCTGCCACGTCAGGAACGACCCGGCAATATAGACCTGAAGCAAGAAGGCTATAGCAAGTGCCAGCGTCAGTACTCGGTCCCTCCGCCACAATAGGACCAGCCCGGCGATGGAGAGCACGATTATCGGTGTCCAGGGTATCAACCCGTGCTCAGGCGAGAATAGCACGTTCAGCGCATTTGGCGAGGTCCATGTGAATTTGCTGAACACCACTTTCGACGGCCCGAACTGGCCAGTAACTACCTTGTAAGCTATCAGTTGCGGAATAAAGACGACACCCGCCGTCACCCCCATCACGAGAAGACCAACAAACCAGCGCCTCACCACATGGAGCCTCTCGGCGGCCTCATGCCAGCGCGAAGCCACGGCTGCCACCCCCTCAATCAGAGGCACGACCATGAAGAGAGCATCTTGCTCCCGAACCAACATCATCAACCCGGCAAGCGCGCCCAGGATCACCCATTCCACCCACTTTCTCCCTGCACCGCGGCGCGTCCGCAGCCAATACCATAGGAAGAGGGTCACCGTAAGGAAAGAAGTGGCGTGGGACCAGGGAGGCGCGATCATCGTGTAGAAGATCAAGGGCGTGGCGAGCCACATCACCGCGACCGCAAGTGCCGACACCCGCCTCCCGAAGAACCTTTTCGATATGTGGTAGCACAAGAGAAGCGCGATACAGCCGAAGATATAGGAGGTTATGCAGATAGCAAATATATATGGACCTGAGTACCCGTTCGGCTCTACGTTGAAACCAACCGCGTGCGCCGCCGATGCAAGCAGGTGGGCCAGGGCAAATGGCGGCATCCACATCAGCCCTGTGCCTATAGGCGCGACGTTCAGGGGCAGGTTCGTCAGTGGCTCGTGCTTGAGGTAGAGGTCTTCATAGATGTCCTTGAACTTCACAGGGTCCGAGTTGTAGAAGTGCAGGTACTGGTTGCTGAAATCGAGGTCGCCATCGAAGAAGAGGGAGTGCGTGTAGGCGAAGTACTGGATTTCGTCGCTGGCGTAGATGCGATGCGTAACGAGCGGGGCGAGCGCGACGAATAGAGCCACGAGAGCAAACAGGGCGCGGTCATGCCACCACCGTTGCCTTGTTGGCTTCTCTGTTGGCTCACTACTCACAGACAACTCTTGACTACCTCTACTATTTGTTGGGCGCGTGCCTGGTAAGTATAACGAGCCGAACGGCGTAGCGCCTCCTCACCCAGCTCTGCGGCCTCGTTAGGATGCAGCTTCACGCTAAGGATTGCATCTGCTAATGCCTGCACACTCCCCGCCTGGAAAAAGCGCGCCGATGTATCATCCAAAATCTCACGCAGGGCGGGCATATCTTTACATATAATTGGCTTCCCAGTCGCCATATACTCAAAGAGCTTGAGCGGAGACGCAGTCATTCCAGTCACGGTATCGGGTATGACAAGCACATCTGAAGCTTTCAGGTAAAGCGCCGTCTTATCCTGGGCCACCTGTCCGGGCATTATCAAGCGGTCATACCTGATGCCCAGCTTCTCCGCAAGAGTCCGTAACTCCTCGACCTCATTGGACCGCCCACCCACTAGCAGCAGCACCATATCTGGAAACTTATTGGAGAGAGCCGCAAACGCCTCCACCAGGAGGTCGAGCCGCCTGTATGCGAAGGTGAGGCCCGCGTAGCCAACGATATATGCCTCCATAGGCAGGCCGAGCGCCGAGCGCGCTTCGAGCTTATCCTGTGGGTAATATAGGTCAGGGTCGAAAGCATCTGGGATTACTGCCACTTCGTGTGTCGAACGCAAATGCCGAACAACTACCCAATTTCTGAACGTGTCAGTGAGCGATACCAACCTGTCCGTCTTCTTGAGTGCTGCGCGGTCCAGCCACGGCAGGAACCGGGACCAGAAGCGCCTGGGCCACTTCGACGCCTTGCTGGGGTGCGCCGCCTCAAGGTCATGCACCTCATAGATTACTCTCGCGCCATGAAGCCCCTTCAAAAGAGAAAGCCATGCCGCGCATACGCTGTCTCTGACGTATAGCACCCGGTAGCCTCTCCTTATCACCCTCCAACAAGCCAAAAGTAGAACGAGCATCATGGCGTAAAGGGTGCGCTCGATGTATGACCAACCTGCCCAGGGTATTATTCTCGAAAGCTTGTTTATCGCGGGACGTGGCAGGTGCATCGCTCCGATCTCGTCGAAGGCGCTAGGCTCGCGCAGCCAGCGTGGAACTATTAATCGCGTGCTAGGTAGCACCCTCTTAAGCTCGCGCACCGTGCTGTATGTCTGTATAGCGTTGGCCGCGCCGAGGTCCAGGCGCATAGGGTAGGCAACGTATAAGAGCAGCCGAGCAGTACGCTGTGGGGAAAGCTGGGAAGATAGCATCCCTACAGTTGGATGTCGCAGGCGGCCGGGCGACTTATCCCGCCTGCCAAGACGGTGTAGCCCAACCCTGGTGCGCCGCCTTAAGGTGCGAGACACCTGTAGACCTCCTCCAGCCGGTTAGCCACAGCCTGCCAGCTAAACTCGTTCAATACGCGCTTGCGCCCTGCCTCACCCATCCTCTGCGCCATCTTCGGGTCGGCCAGAAGGGTGTTGATCTTAGCTGCCAGGTCAATGGGGTCCTGGGGGCGCACCATCAAGCCTGTCACACCGTCCACCACCACTTCCCGGAACCCGCCGAACCTGCTCGCAACCACCGCCGCTCCGCAAGCCATCGCCTCGCATAAGGCCATGCCAAACGTCTCGTTGACGAACGATGTAGCCACCAGCATCGCGCATGAGCGATAAAGCGCCGCCAGGTCGTCCTGCTCAACCTTGCCAAGAAACATCACCCGCTCAGATACCCCCAGGTCGTTCGCCAGCTTCTCCAGGGTGTCACGGTATGTCCCTTCGCCGGCTATCCACAACCGGGTATTTCCAGGGTGAATATGGGGCAGCGCCTTCAGCAGGTACTCGACTCCCTTCCAACGTATAAGTCGGCCCGCATAGAGCAAAGCCGGTGCTTCAGGGGTCGATTCTCTGAAGGTTGTACTTCGAGAGGATAGCAGCGTCACCCTTATCTTCGGGCGTGAAGCGCGATAGGTCAACCCCGTTGTAGACGACCACCGGCTCAATGCCGTATCGCTCCTTCACCTGAGAGGCATTATAACGGCTGGCTGACACCGACCCGTCGGCAAAGCGCACGAACAGCCTATCTCCCAGCCAGAAGTCCTTACCGTGGCAGCCAAACAGCAGCTTCGCGCCGCTCAGCTTAGCCAGCGCACCCACCGGCAAATCATAAGGCTTCTGGATATGCACCACATCGAACTTGCCACGCAAGAGGGCGGGAAGCGCGGCAGGGACCATGCTCAGCCGCTCAAGCATCTTCGTTAGGGTGTACTGCCTGCCGAGGAGCGGAATCTTGCGCCAGATGTCCCTGTCTATATAAGGGAAGAGGCGGATGCGCACTCCGGGTATTTGTCGTCGCTCGCCGGGGCCGCGCCCACCCAATATCTCTACGCTGTGGCCGCGTTGCGCCATCTGAGCCGCGACCTCCCACACGAACGTCTCCACGCCACCCCAGCGCGTGGTCGTCGTCAGGTTGTACAGCGCGATCTTCAACGCGGCTTCCAGAGCATTATCTGGTACGTACCCTGCCAGCCGTACCTGTATGCTCGATAGATTAGCGCGGTCAGACCCACCTTGCTCAATACACTTAGCAAGCTCCGCCTCCAACCGCGAAGTTGCCTTATCTCGCCCGACCTGATGCGAGAGTACACCTGGTCGCGCACCTTGAAGCCGACACCCTCAGCCTCGCGTTTGAAGCCACTCCAGCTATAGGTATTCAATTCGGAAAGCTCCTGGCGGTCTTGTAGCGGCCCACCCTCCTTCGACCGCCCGGCCACGCGCACCATTCGCTCGGCCACAGGGCGTGGCAGCCAGTTGATGAAGGGGAGGTGGTAGTGCGGATCGCGGAATGCGTGTCGATTGGGTACAGTCGTGAGGGCAACCCCGCCCACCTTGAGCACACGATGTATCTCTCCCAAAACCGCCGGGGCATCGGCCACATGCTCAAGCACGTCCATACACACCACTACATCGAACGATTCCGCCGGGTATGGCAGCCGCTCGCCCGCGCCTACAACAATAGGGAGTGTCAGCGAGTAGCGCTCCGCTCGTAGAGAGGCGATTTTACAGTAATCGGGGTTGTAATCGAGCGCCTGCAAGCGCAACCCTGCCGGACCAAGCTCGCGCATGAGCGCGACCGACAATCCACCCATCCCTGCGCCCAGGTCTAGAAGGACTCTGCCCTCGATGCGACTGCCTAGCGCCTGCCGCACGTCCCCCAGGTTGTCGCCCTGGTGCAGCTCCTGCCAGATGCGCCTCTCACGCCACGCCGCGAAGTCCTTGCGCCAGGTCATGTGCGCGAGCCAGGGTTCGATTGCGTCCGATAGACGTTGTTCCAGGTTGGGGGTTGGGGGTTGGGGGTCAGGGGTCAGTAGTTGGTCCCCCACAGCAAGACTTTGGACTTTGGACTTCGGACCCTCACCCATTACGCATCACGGTCTGCCGGTATCTCGCTATCACTCTTCGGCGCTTCGTCACGGGTGTTTGCACGCAGCCAATCGTAAGTGAAGATGCCGTCGTGATGCCCGTCGGCCCAGTAGAGCATGATGCCGTAGCGTCCGATGGGCTGCACATCTTCAAGCGTGGTCTCCTGGGGCGTGAGAGTTTTGACGTTAGCGAGGCGGCCCGGTATGCCCATCTCCCCACGGCAGACCGCACACGGGCACTGCCACCGCAGCCACTCTATAGGGTAGCGAGTGGTCAGACCGTCGCTCCAATCTATCAGCAAGGTTGCGCTCTCTTCCTCGGCGACTACTGAAAGAGGCACGACCGGCTCATATATAGTTGGGCTGTCATTCATCGGGGTATTATAGCATAGTGGTCAGTAGTCTGGACGACAGAGGATGGACGACGGCGTATACATTTCCATAATAAAATCTCTGCGACCTCTGGGTCTCTGCGGTGAATTCTATCGTCCGTCGTTTATAGTGCTATTGCCTCTTGAAGAGCAGCAGTCCCTCTGCCGAGGCCACCTGCTTCCACTCCGGTAGCTCGCGTAGCACCTCCAGTCCTGTCTTACCACCAATCTTGTTGGCCGTCTCCTCGAGGGCGCTGGCGTTAGAATCTACCAATATGTAATCGAGGTCAACGTAGTCAGCGCGGGTATGGGAGCCGAAGTTATAGGGAGAATAAGGCGCGGGTGGGAAGTTGTATATATAGCGGCGTGGGAGCAACTGTGGGGAGAGCTTCGAGCTTACCGCCACTTTAGCCTCCGGGCCGATCATGGCGATAAGCTCGTGCGCCACCTTTATCCGAGCGGCAGGCTCAGGATAGAGGAATGCCCTGGCGACCGGGTTCTTGTACGGAACGGTCATCAGCACAGCCCACACGGCCAGTACGAGCGCACCCACCTGTACCCACTTGTTAATATCTGGAACTTCGCCCCGCCGCAACCACGGCCTCTCCATTATCTTGCGCAACCTGTCCGCCCCGTAAACCGCCGATGTAAGCAGACCCGGTATCATCAGCAGAGAGTAGTGCGTCTCGTAGCTGAACTGCGCGCCTCTCAGAGACAAGAGGTTGAGGAAAAGTATCGGAAGCGCCAGCACCAACGGCTTGGGAGAGAAGAGCGGAAGGAATGCCAACGGCACAAGCAACGAAAGCATATACACAATCTTCGGCCAGGAGAACATCAGCCCAAGCACCTCGATGGGGTGCGTAGCCACATACCCCAGTATCTCCGGCCCGCTCGAACCGAGATGCCCATAGTAAGCGATAATCGGGTTCGTCCCGCACGGCCAGCAGTCCATGGGGTTACCCCCAATAGGACCGGCAGGGTGAGAGAACGCACCCGGATAAGCGTAAGAGGGCACTACCACGAAGGTGGAGAGGGCGAAGTAGCCGAACCCCACGACGAGTGGCCCAACAACGTAAGGCCACTTCCGCCGCGTCAACAGCGCGTACACCCCGAACATCCCCACTACAAGCGACACGTCGGTTCGAGCCAGCATCGCCAGCAGCGCGAACGCTGCGAATAACTTCCAATTGCTTTTCTCGAAATAATAGAAGGCAAAGAGAAGTAACGTAACAGCGAAGAGGCGCACCTGAAAAGGGTTGAGCGCGGTGTGGAGTAAAGTAGGGTAAAGGAGGTACAGCACGCCCGCACCCACCCCTGCAAGCTTGCTTCCAAGCCTATCCCGCGCCAGCCAGTAAAGAGGAACCGCGCCCAGCGCGCTCCCCACTATCTGCAAGAAGAAGAGCACGTGAGCCGAGGGTATCAGCGCATACACCGGCACGAAGAAGAAGAGCATCGGCATCCAGTCCATACCGAAGACCGAGCCGGTAAAATTGAAGCGCGAGTCCTCCATGATGCGGCCCTGGGTGGTGTTCCAGATAGCTTGCTCAAAGTCGATCTGGTCATAACCCTGCCCGAAGGTCTCATATTTGTACGCGCTAGCCGCGAAGACCACAGCTACCCACAACACAACGATCACAAACAACAGGACGGGCGCTATAGCCTCCAGCCTGCCCAATATCGAAGTGCGCTCAGCACGAACAGCAGATTTCGCAGTCAAAATACCGCTCATTCGCTCAATTCACAGTCCACTTACTCGCTACCCGCAACTCATTACTCACGTTTCCGCCTCGCCACACATACCACAGACAAACCAAACGGGAGGTTGACGCGCCGGAGCGCCCATGCCTCCATGCGATAATAGGCTATCCACGCTCTATTCAGCCATGCTGGGAGGGGAACGAAGTCGCTCTCTGGCATTCGTGGCTCGTGGCGGGTCTCAGAGGCTTTGTGAAGCAGTGCCTTCAGTATGCGGACTCCGGTGGCAGGGAAAAGAGTTAGCATATTGCTGTAACTGACCTTCAGCACTTCCAGCCCAGCCTTCTCTATGGCAGCACGCAGAGTACGCGTAGTATATCTGCGCCTGTGCCCCAGGATGTCGTCCCAGTACGTCCACAGCACCGGATAGGCAGGCACGCTTATCACCGCGACCCCACCGGGGCGTAGCACCCGACGCAACTCGCGCAATGCAGTCACATCATCATCCAGGTGCTCTATTACATCGAGCGCCGTGATAATATCAAATAAGCCCTCGCCAAATGGTAGCTCGGCAGCATCGGCTTTGCAGAGCATAGTGTGGCCGCGCTCCCTGCAGAACTGCAACGCTTCCTCATAATAATCAGTTCCAACGGGTTGCGCGAGCCTCGATAGGTGATCAAGGTTCAGCCCCGTGCCGCACCCCACGTCAAGAGCACACCGCCCCTCAACCTTTCTCTTACGTCCAAAGCGCTCCAACAACCCATAAACGATAGCACGCTTGCCAACGTGCCACCAGTAGTCTTGTTCTTTTATGTAGAGGTCGTAGTAAAGGTCTTGTCTCATATGCGTGAAACGTGATGCGTGATACGCGAGGATTGAACCGCCAAGGCGCCAAGAGCGCCAAGAAACCGCCAAGATTTTTATGGATTAGTTGTCAGTTGCCTATCGTCTATCGTCTATCGCCCTGTACCCATAGTTCAACCCTGGGCTATTATTGGACAAGCGGCTCGTGGTAGCGGGTGAATATCAGGTCGCCAACCCATGTTGTGAGCAGGTATAGAAGCATTATGGAGAGCACCAGGCCAACCAGCACCTGCGCGGCGCGACCTTTCGCTGAAAGAGCGGCGAGGAAGCGGCCCGCCAGGAGAGCTATCACAGCGGCGGCGAGGTAATACCAGCGCACGGCATCTCCCAACGTTTGGTCCAACAGCAGGAACAGGGCCGCAGCCCCCAGCCATGCCAGGATCAAGGCACGCGCCTGCCCATCTACGGGACTTCTACGCGACCCTGTACTTTCCCTGGTCTCGGGAAGAAATAGTCCAAACAATCCGGCGAGCGTAGCCGGAACGCCGACCAGATTCGCCACTTTCCCCAACAGTTTCTCATAAAGAGGCTGCTGGCGCAACGGCGCTGCGTCGGGACTGGCGATCTCCTGCGCCTTTCCACCCCCCAGACGGCCAAAAAGCGCGCTGAATTGCTCCCATATGTCGCTTATGAAGTGTCGGTAATATAAAGCGAAGCTGGCGACCAGCGACAAGGAAAAGCCCAGGATCAGATGCCAGGAGCGCGTGGGCCTCTTGCCCCTTACTGTCTCTACGAGCGTCCAGGCTCCAAAAAAACCGACTATCGGAAGCGCGGCGAGCATCATCCCATAGTGTCCCAGCATCACCAGGGCAAAACCTATGGAGAGCACACCTACCCACAGCCAACTGTGCCGCACCCCTCCTCTTCCGAGGTAGACCAGCCAACCCAGGAGCGTGAGATTCAATACGCCCTGGGCGAAGAGGTTCGTATAATTCCCCGCCGAAAATAGCTCGAATGGCGCGGGTGAAAAAGCGTACACAAGCGCCGCCAATCCTCCAACACGCCCGCCCCATAGCCTCCAGCCAGCCCATGCAAGACCCAGGCAGGTCGCCGCATCGAGTAGGGCCATGCTCGCCTTCAAGATAAGCGATAGCGTATCGTCAGATGCGCCAAATAGCAGGCCCAGTGGCGACAGGATAACGTACAGGGCAGGCGGATAGGGCACCACCGTGCCATCCGGGAGCGCGCTGGGGAAGACCCACTCTCCCCCCAGCACCTTCTGCATACGGTGGGCCTGGAAAAGGAGGTCACTCGAAAGGAACTGGGGGTAGATCAACCCACCAAACCGCAAGATGAACGCTGATACGAAAGCCGCGCTTCCGATGCCCGCCACAAGCGCAGCCTGTCTCGTACGTGGCACAAGAATAGAGTCCAGCAGGATGCGGCCAAACAAGGCAAGCAGCACAGTCAGAAGACCCAGCCCCGGCAACTGCCACCCCCACAGTCCAAACTCCATCCGCGCCACTAACACCAGTGCCGCGAAGACTATTGCGAGCGTCCCGCCCGCGAGGAGAGCATAACGAACACGCCGTAGGGCGATGATAGCGACCAGATAGGTGGCTATCAGGCCGGCCAGCATCCCCAGGAGAGTGCCAGGGGCTGGGACAACAACGGGACGCAGGCCATACTCGGCTGGGGTGACCGTGACGCGATCTACAACGACACCCAACTCTCGCTCGTCGGGAGGTGGGCTGAACACCGTGGAGGATAGCGTCACAACCAGGTCGCCGTCGAAGGCATTGCCCCGGTCGAGGAAGATCGTATCGGTATGAGGCGTGCTGGCGGTCTGCACGATGAAGGTCTTACCGCGAGCCTCTACGACCAAGAGTGGGGGGGGACCGCCCAGACGGTTGCCTATAGTGGTGAGAGATAAGACCACAGGCTCGTTACCGATGCCTGGAAAGTTCACGCTCGAAATATCCCGGCTCCACCTGTAATTATGCTCAGGGTTGACCTCCTTCCCATGGAAGCCTGCCACGTAACCGTCATCATATAGACCACCCAGGTCAACCGTATAGCTCGCTTTGTACTGGTAAGCCAGCGCCCACAAGAGCAGACTTCCGAGCAACAGCGCATAGAAACGGGGAGCGCGCACTCCCCGCCACAGCCAGGCTAACGTCTCCCTCACGCTTTCCACGCTAAAGAGTTACCCCACTCCACATAACTGTTTCCATCTACTCGAACACACACAGCGCCGAGTAGTTTATCCTCTGCCGCCACAGCGTGAGCGCCTGAAACACGAAGAACGCTATCACCAGCGCCACCAGTAATGCGCCCGGCCTCCCCCGGCCCCACAGCCTCGAAAGGAGCGCCCCCGACCCAAGCGCCACCACAGGCAGCAAGAACAAAGAATACCTCACGTACAGGTTAATTATCCACCCGATGGACGCGAACAGCACTGCCGCCAATACCCATCCAAGAACGGACCTGAGGAGCCTAGATTTAGGTACGTCACCGGACCTATCGCCTTTCGCGTTAGATTTAGCACTCCAAAATCCCAACAATGCCCCAGCGACAGGCCATACATTGTAATAAGCCTGCGCCTCTTGCCAGAAGCCTCTCAATCCGCCCCAGAGCCAGTCTGAAAGGGATTGTGCATAGCGCACGACCAGCCCTAAACTCCTATCGGCCACCGAGCCGCCCACGCGCACTCCTATCCCTTCGCCCGGCTGCAAAACGCGGGAACTACGGTCCTTCATCATTTCGCCCAGAGTGGTGAGCGTATGATCCACGAAATTCCTGTAGTAAGCAACATATGCAACTCCCGCCGCCATCACGAGCGCACTAAATGCCCAGGCCGCGCCTATGCGGTCATGCCAGGCGCGCCTGCCGATAATCCGCCACATCAACGCTATCAGTGCGAACGCCGCGAGCGCCAACGGCACCACGCCTGGGTGGCTCAACAGCGCCAACGATAGCGTAGCAACTAGAAGCCAGAACGCGGGCCTGGTGGGCCGCAAGCCCCGCCCCGCCCCGACCACGATAGCCAGCGAGCAGAGCGCGAAGAACTCCCCAAACAGGTTGGTCGTGATACCCCACGAGTAGGGCAGCACCGCTATAGGGAGCGTCAGGTAGAGTGCGGCGGCAATAGCGCCCGCCCTGCTATCTCTGAGAGCGCGGCTTGCAAGGTAGAAGATTGGTACAGCGCCAAGCGTGCCAATCGCTACCGTGAAGAGCCGGATGACGAAGAGCGGGTCATTGAATATCCAATATAAGGGCATCATAAAAAGATAGGATGTGGGAAGGTAGAAGGTCTCGCGCCCGCCCCACTCTGCCGAATTGATGGTGAAAAGAAGCTGTCCCGCCTCTACCGTCTGGAAGCGGTGCAGGTGGAAGTTGAGGTCGATGATGCAAATTTGCGGGTGCATCTGCCCCAACAGCCGGGCGACAAACGCCATCAGCACCAGCGCCAACAAAGCCCTACCATGAGTGGCGTTCCACCTTACGCCCCCGCGCTCCAACATCCACTTGCCCACCGTCCCAACGGCCAGCGCGAGCAAAACACCAAGCAACGTCGCCTGCAACCAGACCGCATACCACCCTTCGGAGGTCAACCACAGCCGGTCCGTCAGAACCAGCCACCCGCCCAGGACGCCCGGAACCATCCCACCGAGGGCCGTCACACCCGCGCCCCAGCCCGTCAGCGCCAGGAAGAGACCCAACAGCCCAGAGGTCCCCGCCAGCGAAAGTAGAATACCCAGTGGAGGCTCGATAAACGTGTCGGGATTTGGACCGGGCGACACCTGCACCCTCTGAACGCTTACGCCAAGGGGTCGGGGGTTAGGGTCGCCCGTCGGAACGAATGGGTTAGTGGTAAGCTCCAGGGTCAGCGTGCCGTCGCGCACCGCGTCACGGGGCACAATGAAGCGGTACTCCTTCGGCTCCTGCACAGGTGCGCCATCAAAAAAGGTCATGCCGCCCGACGAGATACGAAGGTGAGCTGGCTCCTGATCGGCGGGCCGCCAGCCGTTGATGAGCATCATCACGCTGAAGTCCTGCCTGCCCACCTCTTTGAAGGTAACGGACGCATCGCCCGTAGTCCAGCGGAAAGGCACAGGCTTATCACCAGATGCGACCTCGCGTGTGTTGAACCCGCTCAAAAGGGGCTGGTCGGTGGGACTACCTATCTGTACGTCGTAAGACAGGCGCGACTGGTAAGCAAGCGTAACAAAGAGCGCAGTCAGGAGCACCCCGACGTAGATGCCGGGGTTGCGCAGTCTACGCAGAATACGCCAAAGCATCAGGGCGTGGACCGCCCTATGGCAGGCCCTCTCCGGTACAAGACGACGAACTCATTAGCCCACAACCTGCTCTCAGGGTTGTAGCCGAGCTTCGTAGGGTCTTGCGCTGCCCAGAGGAGAGCATATTCAGGGGGGTTCTGTGGGTCAAGCAGGCTAACGGGCTGGCTGTAGCTGACGCGCGTGTCTGCGCTGTACTGCGCTCGGTCACGCAACATATATCCAAGCGCTGCCACGTACCCGCCATACACAAGCTCCCCTTCTTGCCTCTCAGGATCGTCCGCCGGGTCTGCCAGCAATAAAGACGCCCCTTTCGGTATGAGGTCCTGGAGACGCCCTACCTCTCGCGGCTCAAGGCGATACACTTTGTCGCTGCCGAAGTCCTGCACCAGCTTGAAGCTATCCACGACCTTGCCCGCCGGGTTGGTCGAGCGCCATAGAAAATCGGTGCGCTGAGGGTCGCTCAGGTTCTCCAGGTGGACCACCACGTACTCGACACCCAACGCCCAGAGCGCGTCCAGGCTACGAGGACACGGGAAGCACTTCTCGGTCTCAAGGACCAATGCCGAGTAGCTGAAAGGCCGTATCGTCGTGCTGCCGTTGACCGTGTAGTGCCAGTGGTAAGCGCTGTAATACTGGTAAAGGTTCGCCATCTCCACATTTACGTCTCCGCGCTTGTAGTGCGCCATCGGGTACTCGACAATCACAGTGCGCGGCTGCATGCCAAGCCACCTATATACAGCTGGAACCACGCCCCTCGTACCTACAGCCGACATAGCTACCGGCGCGCTCCAGCTCTCGAATACAGGCAAGAGAGCTAACACGATAGCCACGGCAGGCAGGGCGAACCGTTGGCGCTCTCGATTTCTCCGCCGCTCGCCAAGCCACCTCAGCACAAAATACGCCCCGATGCCCGCCAGCACGCTCAATGCAAGCGCCGTCAATACCCCTATCCGCGTCACTACCCTCATGCTCTGGAAGCCCGGCACCCAGTCGTGCAGAAATTCATAAGGGAGTGGGATTATCCGCTGGATGGCCTCTGGATCGTAGTTCGAAGGCGCATAGGTAAGTTGCAGGCTCGGCCCCAGCGAGAGGAGTGCAGAAAGCAAGGCCAGGATTGCGTAGAAAGCAGCATGGTGGCCGATTTCGGATTTGGGCGATTTTGGATTTTGGATTTTGGATTTTGGTTCACTTGAAATGGCCTCTGCTTCATCCATTACATCTACATCTACATCGATGTAACTATCTCCTACTTTCTGCCCATTACCTACTGCCTTCTGCCTTCTTCCTTCTGCCTTCTTCCAACCCTTCCACGCCCACACGCAACCGAGCACGCCCAGCACCAGGACCGTGAGGCCGGGGAAAGCCGAGCGCTCGATTGCCCAGAAGCCCTGGTCGGCGAAGGGTGCAAGCAAGGTCTGGTAGATAGGGTTGCCTCTGAAGACGGCCAGGAAGCTGGCGAGGGTGTTGGAGAAGCGCTCTGCCTCGAACAGGCTCCGCTTGAACTCCTGCGCTCCCTGTAGCTGCACGTAAGGGACCAGTATGGGCAGCATTACCAGTAACGATACGCCCATCCCAGCCGCCACCTTCCCTACAACCGCCCAGCTAAAGAGCTTGCGATCAACCAGGAAGTAGAAAACGAAGAGCAGGCCGAGCGCCATAGCTGTATAGAAAGCCAGGTAATGTCCTGATAGCGCCTGGAGGGTGAAAAAGCCTCCGAGCGCCCATGCCCATTTCCATTTGCGCGTCCACAGCAACTTGTACGCCGATAGAAGCACCAGGGGTAACCACTGCGTGCTGATGAGGGTCATGTGGGGGAGATGGTTCAAGCGATAGAAGCTGAAGGCGAACGCCATACCCGCTACCACCCCGGCCCAGCCACTCCCCGTAAGCTCGCGCACGAGGAGCCATACCGCGTAGCCGGAGAGCGCGAAGGTAGCGAATAGCACGATATTGTGGCTCAGCACCGGGTTGCCCAGAAGCCAGTAGAAAGGCGCTGCTATTACCGCTTCGGCAAAGGAAAGCTCGTCAAATGCCAGCGTCCCTTTGAACGGATAAAGCACGTTGGCGTCGAAGATATGTAGCGGGTCGGTAACGAGCGCGTGCCCCTGCCAGGCCATAGCCCACACACTGTATAGCGGGTCGCCCTTGTCGATGACGTAGCCGCCAAGCTGGGGCAGCATAGGCCACGTCGCCACGATTGTTACCAGCGTAAATAGCGCCAGCACGCCCGCATGTGTCACGACCTTAAGCCCGGACAGTCGAGCCGCAACGTCCGCAGAGTCCGGCGAGTGAGGAGCGCTGCCCAACCACCGAGGTGCTACTGGACATGACCCTGCCTGCTAGATACGTCCCGAAGTATGCTCAGCAAAGTGCTAACTCCGCGTTCCCAACTGTAATGTGTCGCTACGAAGGAGGCCCCTGCCTTACCCATCTCCTGGGCGCGGGCTGGGTCGGCCAAGAGGCCCGCAAGCGCTTCTCCCAGGGCCTGGACAGTAGCCGGGACAAGGCATCCACTCACCCCGTCCTGCACCGTATCGAGCGGCCCCCCCTCGGCGACGGACACCACAGGCACACCCAATTTTAGCGCCTCTATGACAGAGAGTCCGAAGCTCTCCTCCCGCCCCGTGTGCATGTAGACGTTGGCGAGAGCGTAGTGAGCAGGCAGTTCCTCTTCAGGCACTGCCCCTGTGAATATCACGTCTCGCCCAACCTCCATCCCTGATAGCACCGCTTTCTCCTCAAGGGAAGCTCGTTCCGGCCCATCTCCCACAACCAACGCTACCACACCAGGTACATCCTCACGGGCCACAGCCACTGCCTCCAGGAAAAGGTCAATGCGCTTTCGTGGGTGCAGATGGTTGACGGTGCCCACCACCGGCCTGTCGCCAAGCTGGTAACGTTCCTTCAGCGCGGCGACCTCATGGGCCGAGGGCGCGGGGAAGTCCACACCATGCTCGATCACCGTCGCCCGCTGCTTATACGCATTCCAGATGCGTCGCGACCCATATGGACTGTTGGAAAGGACCCTATGCGCAGCACCCACCATCTTGCGGTCAAGAGCGCGGTATGCACGGAATAGAGGCTTGAGCATCTGCCCCATCGTTCCCATTCGTGCTACTATATCTTCCGTATCGCTGTATATGAACCTGGGCGGTTCGAAGCAGAAATAGAGCATGGGCACACGTTTCCCCAGCAACGGAAAGAGGATTCGCCGTGCGAACCAGAGGCCAGGCACACTCGGTGGGCCAAAGAAGATCACGCCCCTCAACCCCCGCTTCGGTAGTCGCATGGCCAATGCCGGGCCGAGCGCATATTCGACCCCTGCGTCCATGTAATGGTTGCCGGTAGGCTGCATGGGCCACCCCGTCTCGATGAGCCGTACTCCCGGTCCGAGAGCAGGGCGACACTCCGGGGCGAAGCGATGCGTGAGCAAGATGACCTCTTCTTTGCCCTCAAGCCGCCGGGCAGTGTAGTCTGCCAGCTTCAAGATGAGGCGCTCTGCCCCGGTCAGCTTCTTGAGCTGTGGATAGAAAAAGACCAGCGCCACCCCTACTTCCCGGCGACCTCGGCCTCTTCTTCCAGCATGATAGGTATCCCATCGCGTACCGGATACCCGCGCCCACACTGCTCGCAGACCAGCCTATCGCCCTTCAGATGCACCTTAGCCTTGTCCACCGGGCAAACCAGTATATCCAGCAATTCCTTAGGAACGCGCGCCTGCTTATCAGGCATAAATGCTCTCCTTTCGATGTAGTCGGGGGTCAGGGGTCAGATGTCCATCGTCACGCATCACGCATCACGTTTCATCGTCTATCGTCCGTCGTCCGTCGTCCGTCGTCCGTCGTCTATCGTGGTACATAAATATTCTCTACATTCCGCTGATCCAGTTTATAATTATCGCGGACGGCTTGCAAGATTTGGGGGAAACGTCACCGGCCTGCGCGGCAGGGTTGGTCACATCTATACGCAATATCACCTGGGAGAAGCTCCTGCGCTCGATGGCCTCCACCAGCTTGCTTTCGTCCCACCTCTTGAAGAAGGTGGCATGGGTCTGCGTGTAAGGGTCGGTCGTCCAGAGTGGCTTACGCGCCGACAGGAGAAGTCCAACGTTGTCCGAGTAGGCACGCCCGCCGTCGTTGGTGACGTACTGGAATATGTTGGTCATAGCCTCCACCTTCTCAGCCGACAGCATCCCGAACTCCACCTTGAGCCATGAAGGCACGCCAAAGAGGAACGGCACCTGGATCAACATCACCCCGGCTATAACCACCCCAGCGACCTGCACCTGCCGCAACCTACTACGCCACAACAGGTGAACCCCAAGTCCCAGCCCCAGGCACGATGCCACCGCCCATTCAAGCAAATGATTGTGGTTCCCACCAAGCGTGCCCGTGCCAATGGCGGCAAAGACGCTCATGCCGAGGTAGAAGAACAGGAGGAGCGCCCCATCTCGTTCAACGAGTTGTGGTTCCTTGCGTATACGCGCCCGTAGCCACAACAAAGCCGCAATTACAAGCGCAATCATACCCGGCACCAACAGCAGACCATACGTGCCCAGGAAGTTCATAGCGAAACCCAGGGCGCGATCAGCCGACCAGGGGAGGTCATGTATCGTGAACATGTGGTAGAAGTAGCCGCCCGCCGTCAATTGGTCCAGCAACAGCGTGGGGAGGACCACTCCTGCCGCGTAGACCGCCCCGAAAGCCAGCGCAACTTTAGGCCGCGTGAAAAGCAGCCACCCTATCGCAGCCACAACTGCCGCGATTGCAGTCTGCTTCGTATAGAAGGCTGCCCAGAAGAAGGGCAAGGCCAACCACACCTGCGCGGGAGGCCGTACTGCCAGCCACCATAGCCCACCCAACCCGAACGCCAGCGCCATCATATCAGGCTTCACCAACCCTCCCCAGAAAGTCACCAGACCGAGGGACCACCACGCAGCCGCGCCAATAGCGCCCGCGAGCCTGTTCTTCGCCAGCGTAGCTATGATGGAGAAGATAGCCATGCCCGCCAACAGCGTTGCCAGGAGCGTCAGCGCCCGCCCCGCCTTGAAGGTAGGCGTATCCCCCGCAAGGTGCTGGAGAGGCCATGCGAGCAGATAGAAGAGTGGCGGGTATGGAGCCGAGATAAAGAGGTCAGGACCAGGCACAGCATAGATGCCAACCCCCTGGTCTAGCAGCATCGTCTCGGCGACAATCATCCCCTCGGACTCTATCGAACTGGAACGGGTGGGCGAATATAGCAAGGGAGGTCAGCGCGCCGAACAGCGCCTTTGTGAGCAGGCCCACCAGAAGCATGAGAAGCGCCACAAATAGCACGCGCCTCGTGGGGTCGAGCCTCCCGAAGCCAGCCATAAGGCGCGAAGTAAGCTTGCTGCCCGGTTTTTCGCTTGCGAGAGTCACCGCAACACCTCGACTTTCGAGATGCGAACGCCAAGCAGACGTGGATCGTTACCAGCTCCTATGAAGGAGTTCACGCTAATCTTCAAGGGTGTTTTACCTGCTATGCCCAGGTCAATAGCTGTCTCTGTCCAGCCCTGTGCGTTAGGGAGTTCGGTGACGAATGATGAGTTATCTTGTCTCTGAATACTGGGATGCGCAAGGGGCAGACCTGTGGGTCGCCAGCCACTCCATGTAATGCGTAGCTTGTTAGAGCCGTCTCTGTTGCCTCGAATATCAGGGTGTTCGCCGCTCCAGCGGAAAGTTCTTCCGTCCTGGTCTCTTTCAGCTCCATAAAAGCCGCGCACGTAGCCAATATCAAGCCCGCTACCCAACTCAATCGCGTCCACAGCAGGAGGTGACAGGTGGTCCCACGCCCAACGCAGGGCAGCATCTCCCGCCACGCTCACCTCCCTCGCATTAAGAGACGAGCGAGCCGACTCCAGGTCGCCCGATTGCCTGGCCGCTTCCCCCCTGATGATAGCAGGCTCGAACCTATCAGATGGCTCGTCCGAGCTCAACATGAATAGAGCAAGCTGCACCTGTCCGCCCTGGATATACGCCGCCGCGAGCGCGTACCTTGTATCCGTAATATCCTGGTTCGCCGTGCGATATGAGTTGATTGCTCCCTGCACATTTCCCGCTTGCAGGAGTATCTCGCCCCGGCGATAACCCGCCTGCTGGCCCCAGCGCTCGACACCACGCAGGGTCTCTGAAGCTTGAATCTCCGGTACGGTAACGAGCAGTATAGCCAGGAGGGTCGCCGTAGATACCACCTTTACGGGAATGGACAGTTTGCGTAACCTCGCCATGCGCTCCCGCGAAGTAACGAGAAGACTCGCTCCAATCCCCGCCCACGGGATCAGTGCAGCCACGATAGGCAGCCTGAAGCGTGCCACCGCGAAGAAAACGAAGGAGGTGAGCACCCAAAGCAGCACCCACAGCCCGGTAAGCCCCTTGAGCGGATGTGGAGGCGTGAGCGCCAGCCCCACTATTGACAGGCAGAGAATAGCTACATACAGAAAATCATCGAACAATAGCAAGGAGAGCAGATGCCAATTGGGCACGCGCCCCAGCGTATAGCCCCTCACCTGCCGCTCCTCAGAACTGAACTGAGGCTTCCATAGATCGAGACTCTCCTTGAAACCCTTACCTATGAAAATCATAGGATCGGCGGTGATATTCTCCCAGGCACGCCCGTACGCATACGATTGACGATCAGCCTGGTTGGGTATGGCGCGGTAGTCGGCCTGCAAGCGCTCCTCGTCGCGCACCCCCACGCTTGCCAGCCACAGATTGTAGCCGCTTGTGGTGTCTATCGCCACGAACTTCCCATAAGCAACATAGTTACGCACCGTCCAAGGGATCAAAGTTACGAGGCAAGTTGACAACATCAGTGCTGTAGCGAGGAGGCGAATTCGCGTGGGCGCAACTGGTATTGCAGTACGCAGGGCGCGATAAATCACGCCCCTACGAGACATCGAACCGTAGGGGCGTGATTTATCGCGCCCTATTCGAGCCATGGAAGCTTCCTCCCGCCCAAAGCAAAGCCACAGGGCTGCCAGGAGGACAAATCCCAGTGCAGTTGCACGCGTCAGTGCTGACAGCCCAAGTAATAGACCAGACAGCACCAGCCAGGGAGCGCTCCTACCCAGTCTCTTGGGAAGTAACTCACGGGCACGCACGAGCACCACCAGCGTCAGGGCCAAAAGCAGCGTGAAAAGGGTTTCAGAGAGAAGCAGTCCGGTGAAGAGCGTAAAGGGAAGAAAGAGCGCACCCAAGCCAACCGCCCACCGGGCAGACCCTCTCCCTCCTACTCGCCAGGCTAACCACCCCAGAGGAAGCAGCGTAGCTGCACTCAGCAATGCTTGAAGGAGCAGCGCAGGCAAATAAGAGATGCTGGCCAGGCGCACCACGCCCGCCAGCACCATTACGTATAAAGGAGGCCGCACCCAGAGCGCAGTATCGAAGAAAGAGAAGCCGCGTCCCTCGGCAAGCATATGTGCCGCGCCGAAGTATTCCCGCTCATCGATGATAAAAGTAGAGGTAATGTCCTCGCCGGAATGCAGCGCCAGGTTATACCCGATGCGAATAACGAGACCAGCGCCAATAAGCGCCCAAATCAGCGGGTCGCGCCAGAACTGGCGGGCCGTAGGCGTTTGCCCCATAGGATTGGTAGAACTTTGCTCGTCACGAGCCACGCTCGATGGGCTGTCAGGCTCTTCGCGTTTCACGTCTGGCGCATCACCTGCGAGCGCGTCCCCTCTTACGGCGCGCTGTTGCGTCCCTGAAGAGGCGGATGAAGGTCTGGGCAGTGGTTGCCCAGTTGAGATCATTCTCGACGCGCCTGCGCCCGGCCTCGCCATATTGGACCCGAAGCTCCGGTGCTCGCAGCAGTAGGTTTATGGCAGCGGCCAACTCGCCCGGTTGCTTCTCCGGCACGAGCAGGCCATTCTCGCCATCCTTCACGGCGAGAGGTATACCCGCCACGTCTGTCGTTACGACAGCGCGGGCGGATGCCATCGCCTCGAGCAAGGTGTTGGGCAGGCCGTCTACATTCCCCTGCTGGTCCACAACCGATGGCAGGACAAAGAGGTCGCAGCCGCTGAAATAGAGTGGGAGCTTGTCGCGCGATACAAACCCCGGCATGATAACCGAGTTCCTCCACCCCAAGCTGCTTTACCAGCGATATGAGCCGCTCCTTCAGGTCGCCACCGCCCGCGATCACTATCCGCGCATCGGGGTGCTCGCGTAGTATGGCAGGTGCGGCCCGTATCAGGTATTCAAACCCCTTCTTGTACACCATGCGCCCAACCGAAAAGACCACAGGCGAATCGCCGGGCAGCCCCAACTGCTTTCGCAGCAATGGCGCAGCGCCCTCTATGCGCGTGAACTGGTTGGGGTCTACCCCATAGGGAACGAGATGGCAGCGCGTACCGGGCGCTCCCAGGCTGATGACGCGCTGGCGCAGGTCCTCGCTCGGCATGGTGATAGCGCTCGCGCGTCGAAAACACCAACGAGCCACGCCCGCCAGCAGACCACTCTGCTCTGCCATGAAAACATCGGAGCCGTGCAGGCTTATCACCAGTGGCAGCCGACGCAAGTGGGCCACTATCGCCGCGACAGGCCCGTTGGGGATGACCCAGTGCCCGTGCATCACGTCGAACTTGATACGTCCGGTGAGCCGCCACAGCGCGAGGAAGCTGCTTATGAAGACCACGGGGGTCATCGGGTAGATAACGCCCTTGACGCGAACGTCGGCCTCCAGCGATTCGGCGTAGCCCCAGATATTCAGGCTGCGCGAAGGGCTATACTTGAAGAAATGGAGGCGAACCCCCTTCTCAAGAGGCTCCCGGCGCACATCCGGATGATAAGGCGCGAGCACGTGCACCTCATTCCCCTCGGCAGCCACACTCGAAGCTATCGCCTCGATAAAAGGCGCTGTTACATCCCCCTCGTATTTTGGATAGGAGGATGTGACCATACATATCTTCATGCCCATCATTGTACACTATTGGACGACTGGGAGCGGGGTAGGGGTCAGGGGTCAGAGTTAGGAATTTGGACCCCATACAATGGTATAGGGAATGCGCTTGCCCCAATATGCCTAACCCCTAACCCCTAACCCCTAACCCCTATTTCAGTGTCCGCACATAAAGGACGAGATTGTCGAGTTGTTCGTCTGATATGCTGTTCTGGTTGTAGCCCGGCATTGGGCGCTTGCCCTTGCGAACCACCATCCGTATCTGTTCATCAGAGAGTGTCGGGAGGAGCGGCTTGAGAGCGGGACCCGCGCCCTGGTTGCCGCCTGGGTGGCAAGCGGTGCAGTATTGCAGGTAGACCCTCTCGCCCGCAGCAGCGCCCGTGAGATTAGGCGTAGGCGTTGCCGGGCCGTTATCACAAGCTGCTAATATGAATACCCCAAGAAGCAGCGATAAGCAGAAGCCCACACCCAACAACGCTCGCATCATAGGGGTCTTTCTAATCACCATAACCTCTTTCAATATTTTGCCCCTCCAAACTTCATTTATTAGAGGAAGATTATCCGTCCAATTTACTAAATCCGGGCCAGGCAAGAGAATGCGTAACCTCTTTCGTATATGGGTTATATCAGCTAGTATTCGGAATTTTACACGCGGGGTCACGCGTGGTCAAGGTCCGGAGCCGGACTACCGGAGACAAAGAATGGCATGAGGGCTATCTTTTCCCCAGCACGAGCGTTATTTAACGCGAGACGGTTTGGTGAGTGCGCCCCTCACCTTTCCGCCGAAGCCCGACACTAATGCGTGGGCACTCACTCGTGAGCAGTCCCGCGCATTAGGTAGGGATAATTCGCCGGAACATCATAGCCCACTTTATCGCAAGAAGGCACAAGCAGACAATAGGCGTGCGAGGTACATAATGATGGACGATCAACGCCCCAATTGCCCATGCAGCATCTTACTTGCCCCAGGCATGAACACCACTCTGAACAAGCTGGCCCTTGTTATGCCGCTGGTATGCGTTATCCTCGGAGGTTTACTGGCCGCGAGATAGAAGCGCTCATCTCCCAGGAGCTGAGCTTCTGAAGCGAAGTCCATTTTTGCGGCTGCTATTTCTGCCCTACGTCCTCCCTCTCCACTGCGAGTTGAACGCTCGTAGCCCCGAACTCCTCCCTCTGGCTGTACGACCTCTCCATACCCTCTCCCTCGACAAGCTCGTTAGCTAGCGTTTCCGCGCTGATGTAATCACGGTGACGCGCAAGGGCGTCTCGCACGTGGCGTGCATCAACGCTATCTTCGCCCGATACGAGCCTGTAACGCAGCGTGATACGGTCACTCACGTCGAAGCCCGCCGACTTTCTCATGTCGTTGATGATACGCACGAGGTCGCGGGCGATCCCTTCGGCAATCAAGTCGTCGTCCAATTGGGTGTCGAAGGCTACCACCAGCCCGCCCTCCTGGGCCGCCGCGAACCCCTCGCGCTCGCGCGTCTCCACCAGCAGCTCTTCGGGCAGTAGCTCTATCGCCCCACCCTCTCCATCTTCTATGCTGATGTTGCTTCCGGCTTCCACCTGCGAGGCAACTTGTGCGGGGTCTGCGGAGGCCAGCCATGCGCGTATCGCGCCCAGCTTCTTGCCATATTTCGGGCCAAGCACGGGTAGATTGGGCTTGATTACGTAGGTGATGAGGTCACCCACCTGGGAAGTCACCACCATGCGCTTGACGTTCAATTCCTCAAGCACCTGCGGCTCCAACCGCGATAGCGCCTCCTCATCTTCCTTTGAAGGCGCACGCACGACCATCTGCCGCAGAGGCTGGCGCACCTTCACGCCGGAGGCATTACGCGCGGCGCGTCCAAGCCCCACCACCTTCTGGATGAGAGCCGTGTCCCTGAGCAGTTGGCGGTCTACCATCGCTTCGTCAACCTGAGGGTAGGCGCAATGGTGCACCGATCCTGGCTGCTCCTTTGCATCAACTCCAAAGTTAGCCAGATTCTGGTACATCTCTTCCGCGAGGAAAGGCATAACGGGAGCTACCAGCTTGGTGAGAGTGAGCAGCACCTCATACAGGGTCGAGTACGCCGCCAGCTTGTCGCTGTCCGATTCGCTCTTCCAGAAACGCCTCCTGGAGCGGCGCACGTACCAGTTAGACAGATCATCAACAAAGGCGTCCACCTGCCGAGTGAGCGAGGCCACATCATAAAGTCCAGCTCAGTCCGCGCCTGCCCGATAAGCTCATGTAAGCGTGCCAATATCCACCGGTCCAATTCGCTCAAGTGCGGAGTGCGGAGTGCGGAGTGCGGATTCTTCGCACTGCCTTCTGCTTTCTGCTTACTACCTTCTGCATCTTCGTCCCATTCCGCACTCCGCACTCCGAATTCCGCATTAGAAGGCGTCCAACCGTCCAGGTTCGCGTACATGACGAAGAAGCTATAGGTGTTCCACAGGGTGAGGAGATTTCGCTTGATCTCCTTCGAGATGTTGTATCCGAAGTTGACGTTCTGTGTGATGTTCGTGCCCGCGAAGAGCCAGCGCATTACGTCTGCGCCCATGATTTCAACCGCATCGGCGAACCAGATGGTATTGCCCGATGATTTGTGCATCGGTTTGCCATTCTCATCGTAGACCTTTTCGTAGGCCATCACGGCCTTGTAGGGTGTGGTATCTTCAAGCGTGACCGACATGAAGAGCATCGAGTAGAACCACAGCCTTATCTGCTCGCGGCTCTCGGTGACGAAGTCGGCAGGGAACCACTCTTTCCAATAGTCCGGGTTGTCCAGGTAGTGAAGAGTTGAATAGGGCACGATACCGGCGTCGAGCCAGGCGTCACCCACCTCAGGTATGCGTGTTACCTCGTCGCCGCACTTGGGGCACTTGATTTTGACGTCGTCTACCCAGGGGCGGTGAAGCTCAGGGAGGGCATCCACAAGCTCCGGCTGCACGGCCAACTTGCGCAGTTCCTCAAGGGAACCGGCCACCGTTACCTCGCCACAATCGCAGACGTAGAAAGGCAGCACGAGGCCCCAGAATCTCTTGCGCGAGATGTTCCAGTCGCTCATGTTATTGAGCCAGTCTTCCATGCGCTTGCCCGCGTAATCCGGTATCCACTCAACCTCGCGGGTAGCCCTGATCATGCGTGGGCGCGCTCCCTCCACGCTGATATACCACTCGGTTGCCACCCGGAATACCAACTCCGTGTGGCAGCGCCAGCAAACGGGGTAGCGGTGGGTGTAATTCTCAAGGTGGTAAAGCATCCCCTTGCTCCGAAGCGACTCGAACACCATCTCCGCTGCTTTGGTGACGTGCCGCCCGGAGAATTCGCCGTATTTGGGGACATAATTCCCTTCCTCGTTGAGGGGGATGAGCACGGCGAGGCCATTGACCTTGCTCAACTCGAAGTCCTCCGCGCCGCAGCCGGGCGCGATATGCACGATACCCGTACCCTCTTCTTCGCCCACGGCATCCCACGAAATGACGCGATGCTGAACTCCTGAAGCCGCGGGCAGATCGTCGAACGGCCCTGCGTACGTCAGCCCCACCAGGTCGGAGCCTTTGACGTTCCCCAGGTCCTCATACTCGCCCACCAACCTACCCACCGTGCCCCGCGAAAGGTACAACACCTGGTCGCCCTGGCGCACGCGAGCGTAGTCGAGGTCAGGGTGGACGGCAGAGGCGACGTTCGCGGTGAGGGTCCAGGGTGTAGTGGTCCACACCAATAGGCTCTCTCCTTCGTGCCCCTGGGAAGTTAGGGGGAAGCGCACGAATACGGATTTATGCGTGACTTCCTCGTAGCTGTCCTGTAACTCCAGCTGCGAAAGGGATGTGCCACACCGCCAGCACCAGGGCATCGAGCGCGTGCCCCTGTAGAGCCAGCCGTTGTCGTGACACTGCTTTAGGAAGCGCCAGATATGCACGATGTTGTTGTCCGACATCGTGAAATAAGAGTTGTCCCAGTCCATCCACTGGCCCAACCGGGCCGACTGCTCGGAGATAAGGGCAGCGTACTTATCGACGCGCTCGCGGCAGGCGCGCACGAACGGCTCAAGCCCGTAATTCATGATGTCGCGCTTCGAGTTGAAGCCCAACTGCTTCTCCACCTCGACCTCGACCCACAACCCGTGGCAGTCGAAGCCGTTCTGGAAGCGCTGATCATAACCGAGCATCGCGCGATATCTCTGGTAAATATCCTTATACGTTCGCCCCCAGGCGTGGTGCACGCCCATAGGGTTATTTGCCGTGATAGGTCCGTCTATGAAAGACCACTTTTTCTTGCCACTGTTCTTCTCCCGAAGCCTCTCAAAGGCCTGGATTTCCTTCCAGAACTGCAATATCCTGCGCTCCATCTCCGGAAAGTCGAGCTTGTTATCTACGGGCTTGAACATTATATTTCTCCCTGCTTAATGCGTTATCGTTGCTTGCTGCATATTGCATAATCTCTGAAAATGTGCGTAAGAACCACACATGTATGAATGTCATTCTGAGCGAAGCGAAGAATTGAGAAAACGAACGTGAATGTTTAGCTCGAAACTACTCGGAGATTTTTAGATTCTGCGCTTCGCTCAGAATGACATTCATAGGAGTCTTGTCCTTGCAAATGAGACACTAAGGAACTTGGCGCTCTTTGATACTATTGCGCCCTCGCGCTTATGAATCACCCTAGCAACCGAGTGCTCTCCTCCGGGGAGTGCCACTCGATACGCCAATCAGCGAAAGTTGCGAGGAGGCTGAGTGCCTGCTCCTGGCGCTTCTTCAGGGCAGGTTCTTTCACTTTCATCGTGCCCAGCAGGCCGTTGACCACTCCTTCGTTATCGGACCTTATGTCAAGTTGTACTTGCTGTGGCGTGCGACCTGTCGCCTCTAGCCGCGCTCCTATATACCTCAACCCCTCGATAAGCGCTTCGTATTGCGCCTGGGCGGGGGTAAAATTAGCGTCAAATTCCGCCGACTTGACGATAGCCTTCCTGCCTGGGGCCTGTACGAGGTAGCGCCCATGACCCTGCGCGGTGCTCCCCCTAATGCCTCCGTCGAAGGCCACGAAAAGCTCCATCAGGTTGCTCTGCTCTTCCGCCTCCTCCTCAGGCTGAGGCTGTTCTTCAGCCTGGGGGACTTCCTCAGGAGGCGGGGGTTTGCGCCGTTCGCTCTTAGGCTGATCTTTCAGTTCGGAGGCCCGGCGCATCAGCCCGGCAATGTTGGCAGGGGCCTGCTCACTTTCCGCAGGTTCGGCAGGTTCAGGACGTGGCTGAGGTGGTTCGGGTTGTCGAGTAGAGCTACTGTCAGGCACATCGGATGTGGGTCGCTCAACAACAGGAGAGCGCGAATCTGCACGCGCAGGAGCTGCCTCAGTGCGGGCCGCATCCTGCCCCACCGTCCTACGAGCACCCGGCAGACCCTGGGCGCGCTGGGACCTGACCAGCAGAGGTGTCGAGACCAGTACACGCATAGGCACGCTACCTGTATTCTTCACCTGGTGCGCCTCGTCAGGAGCGAGGTAGATGACGCTGTTCTCGCGCACAGCTGCAACCGCGCCATCAGAACCTCCGCCCGTCAAGCGTCCTTGACCGGACAGAACGAATAGCACGTGCTCCTCCGGGTGAGCATGACTTGCCATCGACCCCCCCGGCGCGATCTCCCAAAGGTCAACGGCCACAAGACCCTGGCCAAGCGATGTGCTGGGGTAGAGTGGCGTCACCGTAGCGCCATCACCGGCATCATGTGCGTTCCCCGCTAAACTCGATACGTCCCGAATCTCCATCTCTTCGACCCTCACTCTTTTCGGTTGATGCTCGTTCAATAGAAAACAGACAACAAAAAACCCATCCTTCCATCGAGAAGGACGGGCAAACAATTCGAACTCGACCCGTGGTACCACCTTCGTTGGCGCGCCGCGACGCACCCACTCCGCAGGGTCCCGCAAGACCCCGGCCCCGATAACGTGGAGCAATCCCGGCCAGGCTTACTGCTGTCTACGCTATGCGATCAGGTTCGGCCCGGCGGCTCAGGAACGATTTTCGGCAAGCTTTCCGTAGCCGGTTCCACCAACCCCGGCCTCTCTGTGCCTTCCAGCGTGCCTACTCTTTCCTTCAACGCCTCTATTATTCGTCTGAAAATAGAATAGCACGTCTGTGCCATGCTGTCAAGCGACGTGCGAAGGGGTGTCGCCTCGGTCTCAGGGCGGATAGACCGCTCCCCGCCCCATCTGGTATAATTGGTGCGTAGGTAAGCAGCAAGTGCCCGTAGCTCAGTGGTAGAGCAATCGACTTTTAATCGATGGGTCCCGGGTCCGAGTCCCGGCGGGCACACCATTTCAGCCTTCTAATCCCACATCTAATGCCCCTGCCCCAGGTTCAGCGACCCGATAGCCCATAGCACGGCAGGCGCTCTCCCCTCCCTGTGGAAGTTATTCCGCACAGCCGACTCGTAATCGACCTCTATGACCAGGCCCTGCTGTATATGCCTGGCGACGTCGCGCGGGTGCGAGCAGTCCACTATAAGGTAGCGCTCCACCAACCCTCCATTGATTGACGCGAAAGCGATCTTGCCTATCTGCGAGCAATCGGTCACCGCAGCCATGCCCTCCGCGATAGGCGGCTTGGCCAATCCCCGGTGGGCAGCCACGCGCTCCATCACCCCTGGACTATAAAGTACGGCGAAACCCTGCTTCAAAGGTTTTGTAGCGGGTGCCCCAATTGCACGTGCAACCTGGGTTCCAGCCGTTAATGTACCTAATAATACCGCCGCGAGTATAAATCTCCCCATCGATACCTCCTATTATTCGACCCAATCTCATCAGGCATGGATTTAGGTCTTTCGCCGTTTTTATCCCTGTCTCCCAATCTTGTACGGCTAATCAGGTTTTGATAAAATGAGCGCACCAGGCCATCACAGATAGCAGTGCTGACGTGTTGGCGTGCCTTAGTCCAGCTGAATAAGACAGGTCGTCGGTGAAAGGATTAAAGTGGACCCCAATGAGACACATCTTATTAGCGTACCACAACGACAACATCAATAGCAAGAACAGCAGCAGGCGTATTGCCAGGCTCGTGCTGGCGTTGCTGCTTCTGTTACCCATGTTCTCCCTGAGATTCGAGGGCGCTCACGCCTCGCCTCCACAGCAGGCAAGCAGCAAGCTGGTGCTAGCTTTCTATTACATGTGGTTCTCGCCTGAGAACTTCAAAAGCGGGCAAATGAGCGATACGCCCGTAACGCCCTACAACTCCTCCGACCCCGCGGTGATAGAGCGCCAGGTGCGAGAGGCGAAAGGCGCGGGCATAGATGGATTTATCGCCGCGTGGACCGGCACGGGCACAGAAACGGACAAGAACTTCGCAAAGCTGCTCGATATAGCGGCGGCCCAGGGCTTCAAGGCGGCCATCCATTTTGAGACTAATACCGTGGCGAAGGGTGGCGATGTTGCCGGTCAGATACAGGCCGCCATCGCTAAATATGGCAACCACCCCGCCTATCTGCGCTGGAATAACAAACCGGCCATCTTCTTCTGGTCTCCTGGAACAGTGGGCAATGCGAAAGCATGGAGCGACCTGCGCAAACGAGTAGATCCCAGCAACTCGCAGATGTGGTCCGTTGACACTACGGAGATCAGCTATCTCGACGCGTTCGATTCCATCCACCTCTTCAGCGCGGGCAAGTGGACCGCAAGCACCGACACGTCGAAGGTTGCCGCCGAGTGGCGAGGCAAAGTGGACGCTTATAACAAGTCGCATGGCACATCGCGCCTGTGGGCAGCCGGGGTCATCCCAGGCTGGGACGAGAGTCGCGTGCAGCCCCCGCGCAACCCCGCGAAGGTCTTCCCCAGGCGAGATGGCGCGGAGTATGAAGCCAACTGGCGAGGCGCTACGGCGAGCAAGCCTGACCTTATCACCATCACCAGCTTCAACGAATGGTACGAAGGGACCCAGATAGAGCCAAGCGCATCTACGGGCACCAAATACCTCGACCTGACCCGCAAGCAAACGAGTTCTATGGAAGAACGGTCCCGATCCATGCGATGGCGGCACCTTCTTCAAAGAAACAGGCATAGCTATTTGCAAGCCTATGGAGAGCTACTGGAACAAGTACGGCGGACTTGCGCAGTTTGGTTACCCTATCTCCCCAGCGCAGCAGGAAAAGAGCAGCATAGACGGCAAGACGTACACGGTCCAGTACTTCGAGCGCGCCCTGTTCGAGTTGCACCCTGAAAACGCGGGCACGCCTTATGAGGTGCAGTTAGCTCTGCTGGGAAGGACTTTCCACAAGGTGGACTCGCCTTCTGCCCAGATAAACGATGGGCGACACCAATACTTCAAAGAGACGGGCCACAATGTCCTCCCTGAGTTCGCCCGCTACTGGCAGGCGCATGGTGGCCTCTTCGTCAATGGCTTCCCGATCAGCGAGCCTCTACAGGAGCGTGCTGCCGACGGCAAAACGTACACCGTGCAATACTTCGAGCGCGCCCGCTTCGAGCTACACCTGGAGAATGCGCCCCCCTATGACGTGCTTCTAGGTCACCTCGGCAGGCAGGCGCTGAAACCATAGCAATAAGCATGAGACAGCCCGAATATTTACCCGGTGTGCAAAGACGCCAATAATTCCTTGAAAGGACAAAAATGAAGGTTTGGCTGAGCCAAACCTTCATTTTTGTCCTTTCAAACTCTTCTCCCCAATTTGGGAGGGGCGCTCATAGTTAGCGCGCCGTGATCGAGCTGAAAGCTATGAGCAGCCCCAGGCACGATACCGCGAGAGCCGACGCCATCGGCAGCCTGCCAAGTATCGCACCTGTGCGGAGCTTCGCGCCATCGAGCTTGATACGTCTCAGCAGCCCCTTGCCGTAAACGACAGCAAGACCCAACACGGTTAGCACCTGAGGCCAGTCCCAGGCTGAATGCCACAATCAGCAGAAGACCAAGCGCTACCTGGTTAGTGTTTATCGCCACGAGCAGGACCACGAGCGCCGATGGGCAAGGGATGATGCCGCCCGTGATTCCCAGCGTGAGCAGGCTCCCCATCGTCACCTTCTCCCCATCTGCGGGAAGATGCGTGTGCGGCTTGCCGAATAGACCATGCTTGTGCGGGACCGAAGCATCATGTGAGTGATCATGGTCGTGATCGTGACTATGCTCATCCTGAGAATGATCATGATGCGCATGCTCATGTGAATGGTCATGGTCGTGATCATGGGTATGTCCAGCGGCGTGGGTGTGACCAGTGGCAACCGCCACTACCCTGGTGCTTCTCCAATAGCGGAGCCTCTGGAAGAAGAGAAGCACGCCCACAAGCGTTATCAACAGCCCGGACACGAGGCTCAGGATTGGAAAGACAGTTTCCGGCAATATATACTGCGAGAAGGAGAGGACAATTATCCCCAGCATGAAGACGCCAATCGTGTGGCTGACAGTCACTGTAAGGCCGAGGATGCCCGCGTGCAGAGCCGTGCCTCGCGTCCCCACCAGGTAGGCAGCTACGACAGTCTTGCCGTGACCGGGCGACATGGCGTGTGCAGCGCCCATACCGAATGCAATCATAAGCATAAACGCGATAGGAATATTCTTCTCGTTGAGGAGGTAAGCGAACGGGTCATTTCGCTGCTGCGCCCACGTCACGGCAGGCACTTCACTGCCGGGCGCTTGCAGCGTGCCGCATGGCCCCTCTACAAGCTTCTCCGATGCACTGGTGTCTGGGCCAGGGGAGAATATTAGCGATGCCTCGTGCACTTCAGGCGGGCTGCTCGTTACGTCGAGCCTGTAAACAGTCAGAGCGTTGGTGGTATCCATAGTAGGGACCGTCGAGCTATCAAACTTCACACCTGACGCAGGTCGTGCGATTAGCTCATTCCACCCTTTGCGTCCCTCGAAATTGCGAACGGTGTAATGGAGGGACCCGCTCTGCTTCCCGTTCAGACTCGCAGAGACGCACATCTCGAACCGGAGTGTGGGTAGTCCACCGTTGCCAGGCGGGAACGTCATTGACACCTTACCGACCGATAGAGGCAGTTGCACCCCATCCACCACAAGCGAAAGCCCCTTTACAAGCTCCGCCGACTTCCTTGCAATATATAAGTCGCGTTCCTGTGGTGTGAGGTCGGTGCTGCGGTCAGACCGTATGCTACCTAGCTCCTGGAATGCAGCTATCTCTGCCATATCCACCACGTAGCGGATGTCTACGCGTTCTTTACCAACCGTGAGCGCACTGTATTGGTTGATTGTAGACTCACCGAGCGGGTGGGCGCTAGCCTGCTTGGGCGGGGCTGCCAGCCACATCAAACAGAGGAGAATTGCCAAAAGGGGCGCGATGCGCAAAGCTTTCTTCTTCATGGCTTACTTCTTTACAAACGCCTGCGCTGCCTGGGCGTGCAGGATACTGAAGTGAGGGTTGAGGTCGAGCGCCTTCTGAACGTTCTTTGTGGCGCTTTGGGCGTCGCCCAGTTTGTCGTATATCATGCCGAGGTGGTAATAAAATGCCGGGTTCTGCGTGTCCAGGCGCATCGCCTCTTGCTGCTTCACAAGCGCCTCCTGGTAGCGCCCCGACTTGTATAGTACCCACGCGTATGCGTCGAGCGTATGCACGTCCCGTCGCGCCTGGGCAGCCTTCTCAGCGAGAGCCAGCGCTTCCGACAGGTTCATGTCGTGGTCGGCCATAAACACAGCCTTCTCGATACCGACATCTACGCCGCCGTTCTCCTGCGTCTTATAAACAAACATCGTTAGCTCATACTCTTTATTCGCGTTTTCCTTATTCCCCATACTTGCATAAAGATCACCCAGCGCCGCCACGTATTGAGGCAATGGCACATCGTTTATTACCTGGTGTATAGAGCTTCAGCGCCTCATCCATCTTACCCTGCGCCCATCTCAGTTGCGCCATCGCGGCGAGTCCATGCAGATAGTTGGGGTAGTCATTGAGTGCCTGGCTATAGGCGCGCTCGGCCTCTTCCAGTCTGTTACTATTGAAATATAAATTGCCAAGTTGCACGCGGCACCAGGCGGTGTTCTCAGCCGCGGGGCTGCCCGCTGTGATTGCTTTCTCCATCGCCTCGATAGCGCCGGGCACGTCTCCGTGCAGCTCGCGGGCGTATGAAACGCGGGAGTAAGATGCCTGGTCAGGCCGCAGGTCCACCATTTGTTGGAAAGTATCAACCGCTTCTGCGTACCGTCCGAGTTCTATATAAGCGTCCCCCATGACCCCATAAGCGAACGGCTTCTGCGGGCGCACGGCCTGGGCCTTCTTTCCCCATTCCAGCGCCTCATCGAAGCGGTGGCGCGAGAGGTCAAGCGAGCCGATGCCAGCCAGCGCGTTGTAATCGTCCGGCTTTAGCTCAATCGCCTTCTTGAAAGCCGCCTCAGCCTGGCTGTAATAGGTAGGATCGTTCGTCTCGCGGGTCTTTTGCAGGTAGGCGAGGCCAAGCCTGGAGAGCGCATCATAGTCAGATGGGTCCTTTTTCGCACGCTCCTGGTTAGCGACGATCTGCCTGTCTGTATATCCACTCGACGCCGACCCCCCATTGGTAAGCATAGCGATAGGGTCCGATAGAACGGCGACGGGCTGTGCGCCAGGCTGTGCCAGCACCGGCCCAAACACCATGCTCAACCCCGTGAACGAGGAGAGCCACCGCCAGCATTAGTGTTGTATTACTCTTTAGAAAGCTCATAATTACCCCTTTTGAATTTTGGATTTTAGATTTTGGATTTTGGATTTAGAGCGTTATGCCCAAATCCAAAATCCAAAATCTAAAATCCAAAATGCTACTGCTTCTCGTCAGCGCGGCGACGAATTGCCCAACCGCCGAGGAGCGTCAGGCCGCCTACGATGGCTATGCCGCCGAGGACGTACCCATAGATGTCACCGAGGTGGTCAATGTTGAACAGGCCGCTTGAGCCTGTCGTAGGCATTCCACCTGGCATCTGTCCACCACCTGCCGGAGGGCACGGGGCCGCGGGCGGGCAGATCGGAGCGTCTACGCCATGCGGTACGGACTCTAGACCTGACCACGGAAGCGCGACATATGGGAAGGAAGCGCGGAAAGGAGCATCGTTTGCGTCCACGCCGTCACCCAGTTGGGCAGCCAGCGGGTCAGCCTTGAATTCAGGGTGGAAGAGCGGGTAAGCCGCCCCTGCCACTGCCTTCAGCGCCACATCGGTCACGTCGTCGGCCAGGCGGCGGCCATTCGGGAAACCGCCCAGGTCGCCACCTACCACACCCAGGCTGTTGGGATCAGCGGATACAGGCACGCCCATGTTCAGCCTTAGCTGCTCCGAAGGCTTGAGTGTAGCCGTAGGCGGCTGGGTCGCGCCGGGGATGCCGGTCAGGAAGATGGCAACCAGGTCATCGCGTGGCGCGGGTGGGACCTGCACCTTGTAGATGGCGTTCAGCAGCTTGCGCGGTCTCAGGGTCGAGCACCGCGGGCAGGAACTGAGCGTCGTTCTCGGCTTGGAGTTGTTGAAGAGGTCCTTCGCTGCCAGGGGAGCCACGACCTCGTTCACCAGCGGGCTGCCGAGGCGGCTGATCTGTACGAAGTCGCCACTGCCGGTCAGCGTGCCGTCGCCCTTCAGGACGCGGGTAGCCTGGCGGCTCGTAGTTGACCATACGCCTATAACGGCGTTGGCGTCCGCAGGGCCAACGGGCTTCGCGCCGCTCTTCGAGAGGCGCGACATGGGCACCTGCAGGGCGATTGTCTGCACGTTGTAACCCTTCAGGCCGTCCACGCCGCCACCGGCGTTGCCGGGCAGCTTGCGGACGCTCAGCAGGTTGAAGAGCGTTGAGGTCAACGAAGAACGGATCGTCGCTCTGGCCCGCGAATACCATGCTGCCGTCGCTCAGGGCTGGAGATAGCCGCGTTCGATCAGGGCCTCATAGTTGGGGGTCGAAGGCGGGCCGATGTTCACGGGCGGGGTCTTGAGGTCCTTGCCCAGATACGGTGGCCTTGCCGTCGTCCATGCGGGTGACGCGTATAGAACTGCTTGACGTTCCAGTTGGCCGAATCGAGGCTCTCGATGGGGCCGGTGTTGTACAGGAAGGTGTTGCCGTTGCCCACCTTCGTGTTGAAGCGGAATTGGTACGTGATGTGCGGCTTGGCATCGCCCACGTTGTCTATGTGCATGCTCATACAGCACGTCGTCGCCGAACCTGAAGTAGTTCGGGCCGCCCACCGGCTCTTCAAAGGGCCAGAAGCTGAGCGATGAAGGTGACGGTATCCGGCTTGTCGGGGCTGACGAAAGCGTACACGTCAGTGTTGTCCGCCGCCGGGTCCATGCTGATCATCGGCGCTTCGCGGTGGCTGGATGCGCCTACCTGCCCGGAGCGCGCTCCGAAGGTGGCGAGGCCCAGCACCAGCATTATTGCAAGCAGTGAGCTTGCTATTCTTCCGAGTTTCATCTTTGTAAGTCTCCTCTTATGCTCCTCCTCGTCTGAGTGGAGCGTACTGGTTATCGAACGTGTGACAAGCCTGAGTGAATATTGGGCTTTTAGAACTTCTAACAACACTGAGCGACAGCCACATTCGTCCATCGTCCATCGTCCATCGGCTCATGCCTGCGAGTTCCTAGTTTCCTCCCTCGATAGAGCAACCCATTTTCTCTTCTGACTTGTCCCGATCCTGGCTTCCGAAAGTTGTCTTTGATGCTCAGGTTGTAGCCTGGCGGCGATCACCTCCTTGTCTGTGATTACATCTTGCGCTTGCCAGAATCAATTGCCTGTATGGTCTACGACTGACCTCGCAGAACGGATTGTTGGCAGCTTTTATGCAAGAATTCAGGATATGGACAAAGTATGGCCTCACATAGCCCATGCTAGGCAGCAGGGATGTTGTTTTGTTATTTGATACCTATCGTTACTCGGGACGAGCGCGCCGGGACAGTATAGAGCCGAGCCAGAGATACCAGGCCGGGCTTAGCAGGAAGCCGGTGAGCAAAGCAGGGACGAATATAAGGGGATTAGTCGCATCGAGCACGGTCAGCCTGGCTATGTATAAGATAGCGAAGGCGATAGCCAGGACGTATCCGAGGTAGCCGAGGTTCTTCGGCAAGGTCTGGCTGCGCGTGATGAGCCACGAAAAGACGAACAGTGATATAGCGGCCACTCCAAATGTGATCAGTCCACGCGGGTCTACCTGGTTCGGCAGGTTGGCCGCGCTGAGCGGGTCGCTCGTAGGAGCATTTATCGCGTTTGCGAGATCGTATCCACCATGTATGGCGGCACCCAGCGCCCCACCTATCCCCAGCAGGAGCGCCCAGAGCGAGAACGCTTCGTCAACCTCGCGCAACCTGTAATACAACCCAACCATCACGGCGGTAGTTACCAACCCGCCAAGCAGTTGGGCCAGGGAATAAAGCAGGACGCCGAAATCCTCCATCCCTTTGACGCGAGTGAGCACCACAAAACCCAACGAGTAAAGCAGCGTCAATACGCCTGCGGCGATGGCACTTGCTCCCGCGAACGGCTCGAAGGTGCTCCTTTCTGTACGGACCATTTTATAACTCCTCCTTTCCTTATAAGTCTGGCAGACAGCCCAATGAGCGCAGCATCGTAGCCACATCCCAGATGCGCAGACTCTCCTTTATCTTATCGTCCTCGATGGTCATAATAGTACAACCGCGAAACTCAACGTGCCTGCCGGTGGGGGGGATATTCATTATCCTCCCACGGTGCGTGCCGCTCAGTATCCAGACCAGGGCCACGCGGTTATCCTGTATGACAGGCTCTTCTATATCGATACGCAGGTCTGGAAAAGCCAGCAGCTGGTACTCCATCGCACGACGTATCGCCTGCGGACCTTGTAGAGGCTTCTTCTGGTTGACGTCACTGCCCACAAAATCGGTGTGGTAGCAATCAGCAACTCGTTGCGGATCATGAGCATTCCATGCGTCTACAACTTCCGTAACCAGCTTCCTAGTACCTAAAGCGTCAGCTTCAGCAATCATTGTCATCCTCCAATTCTTAGTGTGCACTCCGACCAAGTGCGCCCCGACTTGTGAACATTATAGTAGCAGCCACTGTTCACTTTCCAGGCCGAAAAGTGCTCACTCACTGTTCAATATAGTAAGAGGCACTCTAGCGGACTATAAATCCCCAAGTGGGGGAAGGAATAATTCCTTTTCCTGTCAATTTCCGTCCCTTTCAGGGACGGAAATTGACAGAAAAAGAAAGTTTTACGCCCCAAGGGCTTCACCTACTTGAGATTTCAAGCGCCGCTAGGCGTCAGCACCGACTTCCCATTCCCACAACAACTCAACGATGCGCGCCATGCCTTCTTTGAGGTGGCGGCGGTAGGTGCTGAAAGGAAGGTCTAGAAGCTCGGCTGCTTGCTCCTGCGTAGGGGCTGGGCTGATGTATGTGTGGTAAACGGCCCTGTAGAGCTTAGTCTCGCGGGGGGAGTTCTGAAGGGTCTCGCAAACCCTCCGCAAAATATCCTGCAAAGCCGTGACCTTCTGCGCAGGATTACTACCTGGCGTAGCCCGCTTCCGAAACGAGGCGCGATTGCAGGAGCGGATTGCGCTTCAAGGCATCCGGGCGCGCGAAGTTACGGATGGCGTCGTGGGCGGCGGCTGAGAACTCATCCTGGCTAAGCACGGCCAGCGGGGCGGCCGCGTCGGCTGTGGGGGTAGGTGGCTCGACCTGGGCTGTGCCAATCTCGCGCTCACCCAATATCGCAAGCCACGCCATCGGGGGCACGGCCCGCCAGTTATGCCCGTACACCCCGTAGCGGCGTCCCCCCACCTCGAAGTCTACCTGGGTGATGCGAGCGATGTCGGCATAGGCGAAGAGGGGCGCCCAGTAGTCATATTCAGCACAGGGCAAGAACGTATATACCAGCCCCGGCGCGAAGTAATGGCGCACCGCCGTGATGAACAGGAGACTCTGCATGGGCGACACGGCCTGGTACGTATCACGGGCCATCCAGAACCGGAAATAGGTGGCGATCTCGTTGGAGCGCAAAGTCATGGCACCTCGCAGGTACGTGCTCGCCGCCTTGATCGCAGGATCAGCCTCAAGGTCCAATTCATCCACGTCGCCTAGCGACACCATCATCAAGAAGCCAACCGGCTCATGCTGGGCGTCTCTAACGACGAGGGCACCCTGCGGCTGGCGGCTGATCCAGTGGCGGGCTATCTCAGCAGACTCCTGCCCTTCGTGCTCGGCGACCATCGCTATCAAATCTGGGATGTCCTCGTCTGCGGATTCGCTCCGGCAAAAGCGTGCCCGTTTCCTGCCACTCAAGGAAGGGGCGCACCACAGGGTTATCGCGGTGCAGGAAGACGTAGTCAAAAAGGACGCGCTGTTGCTCTAGGCCGCTGGTCCTTTCGAGGGCTGCCGTGTAGTGGGCGCGGATGCGGCGGTGCATCTCCACGTACCAGTCGCGGTTGCGCCAGCGCAGGTCTGCCACCAACGCCTCCCGCGCGAGGTCGTGCGGGAAAAGCCCAAGCTGCCCCGACTCGATGAACGAGAGGCCGCGCAGCCATGTAAATAGCTCGTGCACGTCATCCATGCCGAGCGCCTTCGCCAATAAAGCTTCATCGGTCACGCGCACGAGAGCGCACACCTCCAGGGCGATGCGATGGGCGGGGCCGGGCACCTTCTGGACAAGCTGCTCAAGGAGGGCTTTCACTACGTCAGGGGTCTCTTCCGGCTGGAAGCGAACGTCGCCCCGCTGGGCGAATACGTCCGCCACCAGCGATAATGCAAGAGGATGGCCGTGCGTAAAGTTCAACACTTCCTGGTGATGCTCGGTCGGAATATTGCGCCGGTCCAGGTACGCGCGGCTTTGATCCGGACTCAGGTTGCGCAGGGGCATAGCGCGTACAAGGTCTTCCCAACCTGGGTCGGTATGCCAGGCAGCCGCCAGCGGGCGGCGGTCAGCGAGCACCACCAACGTATCGGCGGGCATCTGCGGCAAGAAGGTCTCGCGGAACCAACCGTCCAGGGGAGCCAGCACCTCATACGTATCAAGGAGGATAACGTGACGGCTATTGCGAGACGCGAGGACATCCAGCACATCCTCTTCCAGGCCGGTGCCGAGCGCCAGCTTCAGCGCCGTCAGGAACCCCTCAGGGGACGCGTCTATGTTGCGCCCGTCTATATAGAGCGAGATGATAGAAAGCTCGTCCGCTATCGCCGCGAACTCCTTGAGGAGGGTAGTCTTGCCGAACTCCGCCCGGCCCGTAGACGTGGAGCACGAAGAAGGGTAGCTCGTCAGCGGCGAGCACGGAGCGGAACAGGTCACGCTCCACGTCTCGCCCGACGAATCTTCGGCGCCGCGCCGCACGGAGGCGATCAGCAAGGCGCATAGACATAGGGCAACCTCACTGCGAAGAAACGGTATAATACGGCCCTTATTTGGCCGTATTATACCCCAAATCTTTCATATTTGTTAGATTATCATCAAAATTGGCCCTTATATAACCAAACTTGATGGTAAATCAAGATCAGCACTTTACGCAGGCTTGTTCCCTATAGCCGGGACGTAGAACATCCGCGCATACTCTTTCACCTGGCGGTGCATGGAGAATAGCGGTCCTATACTCACTATAGCTTCCTTCATCACGGACACCCAACCTGCGGGCAGGCCGGACGAGTTGCGGTTGTAGAAGAGGGGCACTATACTCCTCCCCAACTGGGCGTATAGAGATTCCACGTCACGCCAGTCCTGCTCATCAGGGTTACCATACTCGCGCTCATCGCCTATGGCCCAGCCGTTGCGGCCATTGTACGCCTCGGCCCACCACCCATCCAGGATCGAGAAATTGGGCGCGCCATTCAAAGACGCCTTCATGCCGCTCGTGCCGCTCGCCTCATACGGCCTCCGAGGGTTGTTCAACCATACGTCAACACCCTGCACGAGATAGCGGGCCATATTCATATCGTAATCTTCCAGGAAGACGATTTTCCCCTGCAACCCGCTATGCTGGGACGCCCAATTTACTTGCTGGATGAATTGCTTGCCAGGGTCGTCCTTTGGGTGAGCCTTGCCCGCGAAGATGAATTGCACGGGGCGTTGCTGGCTGTTCAGGATAGATGCGAGGCGCTCGGCCTGGCTGAAAAGCAGTGTGGCGCGCTTGTATGTAGCGAAGCGTCTCGCAAAGCCAATCGTGAGCGCACCAGGATCGAGGGGAGTCTCCTGAGCGCTTTGCACGCCCGTATGCCGGTGCCAGGAGGCAAGCCTTTCGCGTGCGAACGTTATCATCGTCTGCTTGAGATGTTGGTGTATCGCCCACAGCTCGGCGTCGGGTGCCTTGAGTAACGGTTGCCAGGTCGCGGGGTCGTCCAGGCGTGAGTACCAATCCTCCCCGAGATAGCGCGAATAGAAGTCATGAAGCTCCGCAGCGAGCCACGTGCCTGTATGCACGCCGTTCGTAATGGAGGCTATAGGCACCTCCGCCACCGGGCGGTCAGGCCATATCCAGTGCCACATGTTGCGCGACACTCTACCATGCAGCTTGCTCACCCCATTCCGATAATTCGAGCCGTGCAGGGCCAGCGCCGTCATGCTGAAAGCTGGACCCCAGGGCATCCCCTCTTTCGCTACGGCGATAAAGGTGTCGCGGTCAATGCCAAGCTCCGGCCAATAGCTGGAGAAATACTTGTCTATAAGGTCCATTGGGAATGCGTCGTTCCCCGCCGCGACCGGGGTATGAGTGGTAAAGACGGTATGCGAGGCGACGTTCTTGAGAGCCTCAGCGAAGCTTTCGCCTTTCTTCACTCGCTCACGCGCCAGCTCAAGCACAAGGAAAGCGGAGTGCCCCTCGTTCATATGCCAGGCCTCAGGCTCGATGCCCATAGCCCTCAGAGCGCGCACGCCCCCTATACCCAAGCACAATCTCCTGCGCTACACGCATCTCCTGGTCGCCCCCGTACAACCGGGCGGAAAGCTCACGGTCGGCGGGCGCGTTTGGGTAGATGTCTGTATCGAGCATGAAAAGCGGGCAGCGCCCCACCTGTATTCGGTAGACCTTCGCGTAGATGGGTCTACCCGGAAGCTGCACCTCAACCACAACCTCCTGGCCGTCGGGGGTATGCGCGGGGAGGGCTGGCGCGTCGTCGAAGTCGAGCTTATTGTAGATAGCCTCCTGCCAGCCGTTCTTGTCTATAACCTGCTGGAAATACCCCTGCGGGTAAAGGAAGCCGACGAAAATCATAGGCACTCCGAGGTCCGACGCGCCCTTCACATGGTCGCCCGCCAGCACGCCCAGGCCGCCAGAATAGATAGGGAGCGATTCGTGCAACCCAAATTCGGCGGAGAAATAGGCTACCGGACCCTGCTTGCCTGGGAACTCGTCCGAAAACCAGGTCTTAGCAGGGGCCATGTACTCCTCGAACTGCGCGAGCATCCGGTCATATAAAGACAGGTAATCGTCATCCATCGCAGCAGAGGCCAAAGCCGTCTGCCGGACCTCGTTGAGGAACCGCACGGGGTTGTGGTACACGTACTCCCACAGGCGGGCGTCAATGGCTGAAAAAAGATGTGCGCCGTTCGGCTGCCAGCTCCACCAGAGGTTGTAAGCTAGTTCGTTCAGCCTGCCGATGCGTTCCGGGATAGGTTTATACTGCCCGACCGGCTGAATAAGGTTTATGGACATTTCTCCTCCTTCGTTTATTGGCTTGCTGCAGGCATAGTAAAGAGTGTCAAAAAAGGTAGAAATGTTTAACGTAGCGCCAGCGTCTCGCTGGCAATATGATGTTTATACTACTGCCGCCGAGACGGCGGCGCTACATCTATATCTCTTGTATCTCTGCCTTTTTCGTCACTCTCGACACGTTGGCCCTTGCACGCGCGCCTATTGTAAGCTAACAATCACTCTTTTGCCACCCTCATAAGGGTTATTTCAAGCTATCACCCGTCCGGCATGGTAAGCCAAACGGGTGATAAGACGAAACCTACTAAGAGCGCATTTCATAGTCTACGATCTAATCTGTAGGGGCGGTTCGTGAACCGCCCTGGATTGAGCAAGCATTGTCCCCCAGGGCGGTTCACGAACCGCCCCTACGTAGGGTCTTGACTTGAACACCGATTTCTCTTATCTACACACGGCCAATCACTATAGCAGCATTGATGCCGCCAAAGCCGAAGGAGTTAGAGAGTATTACATCCACCCTTTGATGGCGACCCTCCCCGGCAACATAATCGAGGTCGCATTCCGGGTCGGGATTCTGGAGGTTGATAGTCGGCGGCAGGTACTCGTGCTTGAGCGCGAGGCAGTTGATCGCCATCTCAAACGCCCCGGTCGCCCCCAGCGCGTGGCCGTGCATAGCCTTGGTGCCACTCACCGGCACGCTGTATGCACCCTCCCCGAAGACTTCTTTGATAGCTTTGGTCTCGACCTTATCATTCAAGGGCGTCGAGGAGGCGTGAGCGCTAATATACTCTACCTCTTGTGGTGCAAGATGAGCGTCATCCAGGGCCTCACGCATGGCCCGGATGGCCTGGGCGCCATCTGGCCGAGGAGCAGTCATATGATAGGCGTCGGTGGTAGTGGCGTAACCCAGTATCTCGCCGTACATATCTGACCCACGCGCACGAGCGTGCTCGTACTCCTCAAGCACCAGCACGGCAGCCCCCTCTGCCATCACAAACCCATCGCGCATGAGGTCGAAGGGGCGGGATGCCATCGACGGCTCGCCGTTAGAGTTACTAGAGAGAGCACGGATGATGTCAAACGCACCGAATGTGAGAGGAGCGAGAGGCGCTTCTACCCCACCCGCCAGCATGACCCGCGCTCTACCGTCACGTATAAGCCTGCACGCCTCCCCTATCGCTACTGCCCCCGACGCACATGAATTAGCATTGGTCTGGTTGGGGCCAAAGACCCCCATCTCCATCGCCACGTTGCACGAGGCAGCAGAGCCAAATACCGTGAGCGCCAGGATGTTGTTGACGGCCCGTAAGCCCCCGCCTATGTACCCACTATGCTGCTCCTCAGCGAACGAAAGTCCGCCCAGGGCGCTCCCCAGGTATACTCCTGTGTGCTCGGCGTCTCTTCGGGAGAGGCACAGGCCGGAGTTGATCACCGCCTGTTGAGCCGCCGCGACTGCGAACTGCGAATAGCGGTCCAATCGACGTGCCCTCGATGCCTCGATATGGTCAAGAGGGTCGAAGTCATCTACCTGTGCGGCCACGCGTGACCTGAAGGGCGCTGGGTCGAACCTATCTATCAGCCGGACCGAAGACCTTCCCTCCAGCACCCCACGCCACAGCCCATCCCGGCCAGACCCGATGGGTGTGATAGCGCCGATGCCCGTTACAACTACACGCTTGCGCGTTCGATATGAAGCCAACAATTTATCCCTTCATGTGGCTACAGGTTCCTGGTCCAAAGTCTAAAGTCGTTCAATAAATAATACGTAGATCGGAACAGTTAGGTATCGCGCTCCGCTAATTCCTTTATGCGCTTCAGCGTCTTTCCGGCGATGTTGCCTATGAAACCCCGTCCGACTACCACTTCAATAAGCCGCGAACCGAGTATCTTCACGGGGAAGGGCGGATTGTCAAGCTGGTGGTAGATAGTGACCACAACATCTCCCCGGTCAGGTCGAGGCTCGAAGGTCCACTGCACATTCATACCCCGCACCATGCCGCCAATATGCCGAAACCTGATCGTGCCCGGACGCTCCTCAGTGCCTTCCTTGACAGTTTCGATAGCCGTCCACGTGACTGGAACTATGTCTCTCCACGCCGACATCCTCACCCACTTGCGATTCCCCTCTCGATGAATCAGCTTCACATACCTATAGTGCGGCAAAATACGCCCCCAATCCTCTACCTTCGCCGCGAGCGGGAAGATGCGGTCATAGGGTGCGTGTATCACAATTTGGTTACTACTTTTCATCAATCCAAAGTCCAAAGTCCAAAGTAGTCGGTAATCACTCAATAATCACGCATCACATTTCACGTTTCAAACCTCGTCGTCCCTCGTCCCTTTTCACGGCCTCAACAGAGACCACAAGTATAGCGGGGTGAGCGCGGCGCGTGCGTCCGCAAAATCACCCAGCACCTCCGTCAGCACCTTGCGCGGCTTATCCCGCTTCGACAGTCGTGCAGTTACATAGTCCATCGCGGGAGGCAGGCCCACGAAAAGCTGTACCAGCCTACACACAAGGTCCTTCGCGGCAAACTCCTTGCGGCGTAAGGCGCTATATCGAGCTAACGACTGCGCCGACAGATCATCGCGCTCCAGGGCGTCTGACGCTACATCTGAAGCAATCTCCGCGCCTCGCAATGCCTTATACACCCCTTCACCCGTAAAGGGGTCGAAGAACCCAGCAGCATCTCCCACCAACATATAGCCTGGACCCGACGTGCGCTTCACCCGCGCGCCAATCGGCCCCACGCCTCGCACGCTGCTTACGCGCTCGGCTCCACTCAACACCTTTGTCACACCTGGGAAGGAATGGGCAAATGCCTCAAACCGGGCGTGGGCGCTACCCCCACCTACGCGCTTAACAGACTTCATCGGCATTACCAGGCCAACGTTTAACAATCCATCTGACAGGGGAGCTAGCCCAGCATATCCTCGCGCTGAGACATGCATCTCTCCCCATGCGTCCAGGCCACTATAGTCCCGGTAGTGAGCCACCATGCCAAGGCTCTGCGGCCAGCGCAGAGGCGCGCTCAGCCCCAGGCTCCTGACAACCACCGAGTGGACCCCATCAGCTCCCACGATAAGTCGCCCTTGCTCTTCGAAAGTCTTATGGCCTGAGCGCACCACGACCCCACCCGCTTTCCCATCACGCATCACTACCGCTTCAACCTTTGCCTTCTGCATGACCTTTGCCCCGCATGACATGGCGTGCTGAATGAGAGTAGCATCGAGAATACGTCTTGGGGTCGCCAGGACATGAGGACCATCTGGCTGCTCAGGAGCACTGTAATCCATAGAGAAAGTACGTCCCCCTGGACTGATAACGCGCATAGAGGGAAGCCGCCGCGCTCCCGCGTTCAGAACCGCGTCAAAAACGCCCAACCTCGCCAATACCTTTTCGGTCTCCGGGCTAGTGTACTCACCACATGCTTTGTCACGCGGAAAAGCCGCCCGGTCGAGCAGAAGCACGTCGAACCCACGCCTCGCCAGGAGCGCGGCGAGTGCAGAGCCTGCCGGCCCAGCCCCTACGATAATCGCGTCATGAATGCCCATACCGTTAGCTCAAGATGCAATAGCTGGCCTACAAATTACGCAATACAAACATATCACGTCTGATTGCCGCGCCACACTGCCGCCATACGCCAGAAAGGGTGCTTATGAAGTTTGACAGGCACATTGGCTAGCGAAGCAATTCGCTTGACTTCTCGCGGCGTGAACGCTCGGAGCACGGAAGCAGGCCCATCGTGCCTGGTTAGTCTGTTGGTTGTAGTCAAATGCGTAAGCAGCCAAGCCAACAACCATGCTCCTCGCGCCCGGTAAACGTCATTTATGATGAATCCCCGCCTGGACAGCCTGGACATTTCGACAATAATATCCTGCGCTTGCTTCCTATCTAGATGATGCAACGCAAGGGAGCAAAGTACCACATCAAATTCTTTGTCACCAAAGGGAGATGAGCAAGCATCGCATACCGCGAAACTGAAGGCTTCTCCCAGCCCTGCTTTTATTATACGTTGCCGGGCCACCTCAAGGATTGCCGGGCTGATGTCGGTCAGGACAAACTGGATGTCGTATCCATTGCGACGTGCCCAACGGGAAAGCTCCTCAGGGATGTCACCTGAGCCTGTCGCCAGGTCAAGGATTCGTAGCGGCTGCCCGCGGGGTACTCTCTTCAAGATACTCTTGAGGTGGTACTTGACCACCCACGTGCCCCTTCCGAAGATGTTAGCGCGCCGTATGTCTCGCAGGGTATGAACGAGATCGTGCGCGCTTACCTCACCGGGGCTATCGAGCAGCTCCGGTACGTTCTTGTAAGGGGGCGTGGGGAAGATTCTCATGAGTAGTACATGATAGCAGCAATTGGGTGTTGATGGCTAATTTAAAAACCAAACCGCACATAGGGTTCTCTTAAGTGAGCGGTTTGGTTTTGGTCTATCTATGGGTCGAGAGAGCCAGGAAAGTAGAGGCTAGAGGCAAGGTATTCCAAACCTCACCTCCCATAAGCATCCCTTAAAGGTGGGAGGTTAGGTTCTAAGGAGGGTGGTGCTCCTGGTTGTGGCTTAAACCGCAACCTACATAGGCTTCTCTTAAGGTGTAGGTTGCGGTTTGGCACGCCTAAATTCTGAACGGGGCCACAAACCTAACCTGATATAAGGAACTCCTTAGGCATCAGGTTAGCTTTTGAGAAGGATGGCGCTTTCGGCAGTAGATGAAACTTCAACTTGCATAACCTTTCCTTAAGGTGCAAGTTAGGTTTGTGACGCTCTCCGCTATCCTTATCCCTGGTATGAATACTTACCCCTTCCGGCTAACGAGCCATGATTTCAGGAGGGTGCGCGCCGTCTCCTTATCGTCGGGAAGCAACTCTCCGGATGTCACCTGGCTGGTGAGGTATGTCTTTGCTTCCCGCACCCAGGGCCCTGGCTCCCTCCTGGCCAGCGCGACGATCTCATGCCCATTGAGCGGAGAAGCAGGCTGCCCCTCCTCCCTGCGAGCCGCGTCACGCTCTGCATCCTGTATCGCCCGCCAGCGCGCCTCCAGGCTGTTAAGCACCCATAGCCCCCTGTCTATAGGCTCAGGGAGGTAGCCATGAAGGTCGGCGTGGGATAAGGCCAGCAGGTCATACCAGCCATCCATTCCGCGCCCCTCCTGGGCTTCCTCTACGAGCCGCCTTACCGCCCCATCCGTCCACTCCGGCGTATAAGCGATAGGGCGCATATGCAGGCTCACGAGGCGCTGCACATCCTCTATAAGGTCAGGAGGCTCCCCTGCATCACCCATAATCTCAGGGACCATCTCCGTACCTACGAGGTCATGCTCGAAAAAGCGCGAGCGCCCTTCGGGCGTCTCGATAAAGGTTGGACCCTTGCCGATGTCATGCAGCAGCGCGGCCCAACGTCTCACCGGAATCGGCGCGATAGCGTCAACCACCTTCAACGTATGCACAAAGGCATCGTCGCGGTGGGCAGGGAGTTGACTTATCCCACGGAGGGCGTCAAGGTCAGGCAGGAGATCACGCAGGCGACCTTCTCGCGCCCACTGGAGCAGGATGTCAGACGGGCGTGGGGATAAGAGCGCTTCAGCCAGCGTAGGCCCTGGGGGAGCCTCTTTAGATGCGTGCTGCCGTCTTTTGCCAAACCTGGCGAACATTGTATAGTGCCGGGCGCTATGCCCTACCCGCAGCCGCCATCTCACGAACGGCCTGGAGCGCTTCCGCGTGATCGCTCATCGTAACCGCGTCGCGGACGACGTAGCGCACGATGCCCTCCGGGTCTATCACAAAGGTCACTCGGTCCGCACGGTGGCGAGTCTCATCCCACACGCCATACTTCTTCGCCGCTTCGCCAACCAGGTCGGCCAGCAGCGAGTAATTCAGACCCAGGTGCTCCTTCCAAGCCTTGTGCGAGTACTTACTGTCCCGGCTGATGCCATAGACCGTCGCACCTGTGGACGTCCAATCGCCGTGATTGTCCCGAAGGTTGCACAGCTCTTTGGTACACGTACCGGACCAGTCGAACGGGTAGAATACCAGGACTACGGGCTGCCCTCGCAAGTCGCGCAGAGTAACTTTCTCACCGTTTTCGTTATCGAGAGTGAAGTCAGGCGCTTGCTGCCCAACTTGCAGGTCAAGATTGCCATTATCCATGCTTTATCGTCTCCTCACCGTTATCGAAAGGAAAAAGGATAAAGGATAAATTATAAAGACGAACTGGTGCTTTCATAATTTATCCTTTATCCTTTTTCCTTTGTCAACGCTACTAGTCGGGGGTAGGCGCTCACCGCGCGCCTCCAGGCTTGCGTTGCAAGTAACGTGCCCCAGGCACGAAAACGCAAGATAAGGCGTCTGGACGTAAAACTATGTACTTACTGGAGAGGCGCAGTGCGCGATTTTTTTGAGGCTACTGAATGGAGAAAGTTGGGAGGTCGCGTCATAACGCAGTTTGTAACTACCGACCATAGCTACCAGCTACTGACGACCATCAACTATACCGCATCTTGCAGCCGCTTTTTCGTCTCGTCCCCTCTTTCGCCCACGCATTCGGCGAAGTAGTCAACCACGGAATCGCCGTAATCATCGAACAATCCGCGTATGACCGACTTCACTACGTAGCTCTCGAAGTCTTCCTTGTTGAGAGCAGGCGCGTAGACGTAGCTGGTCGAGGATTTGTCCTGGGTGAGCAAGCGTTTCTTCGCCATGCGGCTCATAGTGGTCATCACCGTGGTATAGGCGATGTCCTTCTTCGAGCGCAGGGCCTTATGCACGGCACTGACCGTTGTGGGGCCTTGCTCCCAGGCCACGTCCATTATCACGCTTTCCAGCGGCCCCAGTACCTTCTTAGATTTGGAAGATTGAGGCTGAAACCTGAATTTGATCCCTTCTGACGTATCCATTAAGCACTCCTATGTGTGAGTTGTTGGTTGTTGTCGCATGTACGTATGAGTGTGACGGTAAGACCTAGCCTAGCAGACTACATTGTAATCCTTTGGCTCCCCGTACGCCCATATTAGTCGACCGCATACAAGGTAGGCCTACAGTTTCAACGCACCCGGCTTAAGGCTATTGTACCACTACTGCGCAAGTCCTACAAATTGCAATCTTAGTGATAAGAGTTATGGCGATGCAGCGCAATCAGGGGCAGGAAATGGACGATAACATGTATCTCCATAGTACAAAGGAAAAAAGATAAAACTGAACAAGTACCCTTATCCTTTATCCTTCTAGCTCTCATCGGTGTTGTCGCCCAGACCGCGAGGATCAGATGTGCCGGGGATGTTGGTGCCCGCGCTCTCTTGCGTGCTATCCATCTCTACCTTTCCATAGGTGGGAGGCAATTCTACAGCCACGTCGCTATACTGCTCGGTTACATCTACGTCAGCAGCTACCGTCTCGGTAGGGCTTCCGTATGACGGTCCTTGCTCATAAACGTCGCGTGTCTGAGGCTCGCTTTGCACAGGGGCTTCGCCGGCACGAACGTCGCCAAACTTATCAGCGACGGGCGTGTCATGCTCAACGTCCCGGCTGGGCGAGTCAGTAGACCCGCGCCCGCCTTTCTCGTAAGCATCCGTATCAGGGGTAGAACCGCCGAAGCTGTCCAACTCCTGCTCGGTGCGGCCCCGGGCCGAACCCGTGCCCGCAGTCGAGCCGGAAACGCCATAACCTGTGGTCATAGGCGTTCCCCCCGTACCGAGCGTGCCGGTCTCAGGGTCAACGTCGTCTCGCGTACCGGTAACAGCGTTGGAGTCGCGCCCCAACCCTTCATCTGCCATAATACCGACCTCCTGCGATTGTGCTATGCCTATCTCCACCTGCTGATGCTCATCAGCCTGTTCGTATGGCGGCAGCGTAAGCGTAAGCGTATCGACGCTCTCAGCGTCAATACGTTCCTCTTCAACTGCTGCGCCATAGGTGTGCAGGTCTGATGCTCCGTGCGCCGCCAGTATACCCCGCGCTTGAGTAGCTTCGGGTCCTTCCGTCTGCACGGTCACCAGTATGCGTCCGTCAGCACTATTCTGGTCTTCTGGAGGTTCGACCTCCGGCATACCGACGCCCACGAGCGCGCCTATCAGCCCGCCCACGGCAGCCCCAATCGCCAGGCCCGTGATGGTCGCCGACAGTATGCCCGCGCTTACCGAGGCCACCGTCCCTGGAACCTCCATCACTCCCGATCCGGCGATCCAGCCCCACAGGATGCCCACCAACGCGCCCAGTGTAGCCCCTGTGGCGGCCCCCCCACCAACGTTGGTTCCCCGACCCTCAGAGGGGGGCTTGTTTACGCTGACCTCATCATCGCTACGCGAATTCATTTCGCTCATGCCCATAACCATCGAGACCCGGTCGGATGGAACGCCCATCTCGCGCAACGCGCCCAAAGCTCGTTCGGCATCCACCACGTTGCGAAAGGCCCCTACGACCGACCCTTCGACACCTGTACGTCCCTCAGCTTGCAAAGATAACCCCCTCCTTTGGATTTCGTATTGCGGATTTGCCTCCGGGATAGTTCGGATATCGTACCAGATGTTGTGGGCTTTGAACTCCAACGTAGTTTACAATATACACTATGCGCGCGATAATTGCTCGCATTTTCACGTTGGAGTGGCTAATTTGAATACAGTTGGGTGGTGCCTTGCCTGGATAACCGGCTGTGTCATAGGGCTGTTCGCATCTGGTAAGAGCAGCGCGGGCATCGAGTCGCTCTACGGGCAGATTATACTCGCGCTCGGCGCGATCTGCATCTTACCACTAATTCTGGCCTGGCGCGACAGGCAGACGCGATGGATTTGCCTGCTGACGATAGCGCTCCTCGGCGGCTGCGGCAGCGCTCTCCTTATCCGCCCTCCCATCACCTCCGGGGACCTGGCCTATTACAACACCCCCACCGATGGACCTGGTGTGCTGGTTATCGGCGCAATCAGCAACGAGCCGGTATTCACCGACAGGTCGCAACGGTTCCGCTTTTCCGCCGAGCAGATGAGGTCGCAAAGTGAAATCATACCACGCCCCATCAAGGGAGACCTCTACGCCGTCGTCCCGCGTTACCCTGAGCTTGAGTTTGGGGCACGACTGGCTCTATCAGGCACGCTCACCGCGCCGCCACGCCTCTCCAACTTCGATTACCCGGCTTACCTGGCGCGCCAGGGCATCTTATCCTATATGAACTTCCCAAAAGTGACAAACCTGGGGACGAGCGATAGGGGTTGGCTCGGCTCGTTCCTCACATTCGCCAGGCCACGTGTCAGGGAAGCTTTGCAGCGCGGCATACCTGAGCCGCAGGCGGCGATTGCCGTCGGGGTCGTGACGGGGGATCGCTCGCAGATACCGGACGATGTCCAGGTCGCCTTCAAGCGAAGCGGGGTTATCCATATCATCGCTATCTCTGGACAGAACATAGCACTGCTGGCTGGCGTAGTAGGGTTATTCTATGGTGCCAACTCCAAGAGGCGCATGACCATTTGGGCGTTCACGACATCCACCGCCCTTATTGTCGTATACACACTATTCACAGGCGCAAGTCCCGCGGTCGTGCGCGCCGCGATAATGGGCGTTATCCTCCTCTTCGCGCCCGTCGTGCATCGCAGATACGACCCTATCGGCGCACTCTCCATCGCCGCCACAGCAATGGTTATAGTTGACCCTGACGTGCTGGCCGACGTAGGCTTTCAGCTCAGCTTCGCGGCGATGCTCGGCATGGCGTCCCTGGCGTCGCCCCTCTACGCACTCATGAAGCGCTTGCGTATACCCACCCTGCTCGCGCTCCCTATCGCGGTAAGCCTGGCAGCCCAGGCAGCCACACTCCCCCTGGTCGCGCTGATTTCGGGGCAGGTCTCGACCGTCGCCCTGCCCGCCACTCTCGTGGCCGAAATTGCACTCCTGCCGTTGATGGTAACGGGCATAGCGGCTGGTATCTTCGGAGCTATCTTCGCCCCACTCGCTATCCCCTTTGGCCTGCTGGCATGGCCCTTCGCGGCATGGATAGTGTGGTGGGTAGAGTTCTGGGCAGCTCTCCCCTGGGCCGCAGTTGACGTGTCGGCAGCCAACCCCGCGTGGGTGGTAGTTTACTATGGCGTGCTTGCGCTGTGCGTCTGGCTGGTCAACAGGGCTAAGAGGGTGCCACTTGGTAGGAGCGATTTTGTATTGGCGGGTTCGCTTGCTGTAACCCTGGTGCTGTGGGCAGTTTTTGTTGCGGTAGTGTTGTCCTGATACACAGCGTCAATGATCTCAGGCGAAGCAGTCTTCTGGCGAATAGCGTGAGGGAAATTGTAACACCAATCTTGCGACCTTTTGTGCGGAGCTTGCGTAACTATGACTGAAACTTTGAATTAGAAATGATACTGGTGTTTCACGAAAACGTGTCCCGACCTTCGTTGGGACGCTTTTTGAATTTTGAGTCTGTTCTATAATTGATGCATGTCTACGCCAATCTTAGCCACTAAACTTTATAAGCCCCCGCCGCGGCCTAAAGTTGTCCTCCGCCCCCGCCTGATCGAGCGGCTAAACGAGGGTCTGCACCGCAAGCTGACCCTCATCGCTGCCCCAGCAGGCTTCGGTAAAACCACCCTGGTCAGCGCATGGATCACCGGTTGTGACCGGCAGGTGGCCTGGTTGTCGCTGGACGAAGCGGATAGCGACCCCACACGCTTTCTGACCTACCTCATCGCTGCGCTAAGGACGGTTGGGCCGAATATTGGAGAAGGCGTGTTAGGTATTCTCCAATCCCCTCAGCCCCCGCCACCCGAAACGATTTTGACTGCTCTGCTCAATGAAGTCACTACCCTCCCGAACAATTTCGTTCTCGTACTTGACGACTATCACGTTATCGATGCCAAGCCTGTTGACGATGCCCTCGCCTTTCTGATCGAGCACCTTCCCCCACAGATGCACCTGGTCATTGCCACCCGTGAAGACCCACAGCTACCCCTGGCACGGCTACGCGCCAGAGACAGATTGACCGAGCTGCGTGCTACAGACTTGCGTTTTACCCCCACCGAAGCTGCCGGATTTCTCAATGAGGTGATGGGCCTGGACCTCTCATCGGAAGACATCGATGCGCTGGAAACTCGTACCGAAGGCTGGATTGCCGGTCTGCAATTGGCCGCGATTTCCTTGCAGGGACATCAAGCTCCTACCAGCTTCATCAAATCTTTCACCGGTAGCCACCATTTCGTGCTCGATTATCTGGTTGAAGAGGTCCTGCAACATCAGCCCGAAAGCGTCCAGACTTTCTTGCTGCGCACATCTATCCTCAACCGCCTTTGTGGACCCCTTTGTGATGCCGTTCTGCTCGATGGGACTTCTTCCGGGCAAGAAACCCTGGAATATCTCGAACGCGCCAACCTCTTCACCGTCCCCCTGGACAACGAGCGGCGCTGGTATCGCTACCACCATCTCTTCGCTGATTTACTGAGGCAGCGACTGCACCAGACGACGATGGACGACGGACGACGGACGACGGACGACGGACGACAGACGACGGACGACGGAGATTTGTCGTCTGTCGATGAGCCGAAGGCGAACTATCGTCCGTCGTCCGTTCCCGAATTACACATACGCGCCAGCCAATGGTATGAGGACAATGGCCTGGATATCGAAGCTTTTCAACACGCTGCTGCCGCCAATGATATTGACCGTGCTGAGCGTCTGATGGATGGCAGGGGAATTCCCCTGCATTTCCGTGGTGCGGTGGCTACTATAGTTGACTGGCTGGAGTCGCTGCCCAAGTCAGTGCTGAATGCCAGGCCCTCGTTGTGGTGGAGGCATGCCGCGATGTTGCTGGTTTTTGGCCAGACGACCGGCGTGGAGGAGAAACTAAATGCTGCTGAAGCCGCCCTGCAAAAGACGGGGGTGGACGAGAAGAACCGAAGCCTTGTCGGGCAAATTGCAGCCGCCAGGGCTACGTTGGCGCTCACCAGGTACGACGTAGAAACGATGCTTGCCCAGTCGCGCCACGCCCTGGAGCATCTTCCCCCCAAAAACAGCTCTTTGCGCGCTAACGCTCACTGGACGCTGGGGTTTGCCTACTTCCTCCAGGGAGACCGTGTCGCAGCGCGCCAAGCTCTTACCGAAGCCATATCTCTCAGCCAGGCAATCGGAGATATCTTCACCAACATATTGGCGACAATCGGTCTGGGTGTCGTGCAGGAAGCGGACAACGAGCTATACCAGGCAGCCGAGACCCACCGGCGCGTCCTGCAAGTGGCAGGTGATCAGCCGCTTCAGATTATCTATGAAGCGCATCTTGGCCTGGCCCGTGTTCTCTACGAATGGAACGACCTGGAGGTCGCTGAGCAGCATGGGCGACAGAGCCTCCATCTAGCGCGGCAGTACGATAAGGTCATTGACAAATTCATTGTCTGTGAGGTGTTTCTTGCCCGCCTGAAACAGGCCCAGGGGGATGTAGATGGCGCGGCTGCTATTCTAGCGCAGGCCAGCCAGTCCGCGCGCGAGAAAAACTTTGTGCATCGCATCCCTGAAGTTGCTGCCGCGCAAGTGATTACGTTCCTTCGCCAGGGCAACCTGGCGGGGGCCGCTCATCTCGCGCAGACTTACTCTCTCCCTCTCAGCCAGGCCCGCGTATACCTGGCCCAGGGAGACACGTCCGCGGCACTGGCCGTGCTGGAACCGTTGCGCCAGCAGATGGAAGCAAGAGGTTGGGAGGATGAACGGCTCAAGGTTATGGTTCTACAGGCTGTCGCTTTCCATGCGCACGGCGAAAAGGAGAAGGCTGTGCAACTGCTCGGCGATGCGCTGGCGCTGGCAGAGCCGGGCGGCTTCATCCGTATCTTCGTTGATGAAGGTACTCCAATGGCTCAATTATTGGCCGAAGCCGTCACTCGCGGGATAATGCCGGACTACACCGGTAAGTTGCTGGCTGTATTTGAAGCAGAGGAGCAGAAAAGTGGAGACAAATCGCCTCTATCCACTGCCCCACTTGCCCAACCTCTGATCGAGCCATTGAGCCAGCGCGAATTAGAAGTATTGCAACTCATTGCTCAGGGACTCTCGAATCGTGAGATTAGCGAGAGACTCTTCCTCGCCCTGGACACGGTTAAGGGGCACAATCGGAAGATATTTGACAAACTACAGGTCCAAAGGCGCACCGAAGCTATAGCACGTGCCCGTGAGTTGGACCTGTTGTAGGCTAAACTGAACCTACCCCAAACCTAACTTCGTTTCGACCTGCTTGATGGAAGGAAGTTAGGGTTGGGACAATGCTTTGATAAGGTGGGATGAAGATTATGGAATTGGCTGGGGACAAGATTGACATTCTTCTCTGATTGCCGGCGGGCGGAAAATAATTTCGCCGTTCTTGGGACCCGTTGTCCTATCTTGGTCACTCCATTTAATCTTAGAAGGTCCACCGCTCACACCCCAGGCGGGTATTCTTAGTTTTCTCGGGTGTTTGCGTTCAGTCGGGTTATGCGTACCCGACTGAATTATCAATGAGAGAAAGGATGGCCGGTTAGCGATGGAGGCGGCCTTTCCCGGTTCCTTTTGCTGCCAGCAATACGTCGGTACGTCGCAGTCCTCAGGTCCCCAATCAACAGTCAGAATCGCAGAGCGGGGATCATTACGTGGGCCAATGGTAAGTGAAAAGTGTATTTCCTTGTTTGGGTCTGGGGGTGGGCCTGCCATAGTAATCTACTCCTTTTGCTGGTTGCATTTTTGCTAGTGGTGTTAATTGTGTCCTCATGGAAGCTGATCTTAAAGACAGCTTCTTGCATCTGCTTACGCTAATCTTACGCGGCCTCTCCTCTGGTGAGGCATGAGGCCGGACTTCGATTAGAGTAGTAGCAATAGGATGGTAGCACAGTCGCTCATCTACCGTATCACCAGAATCAGTTAATTATGTGCTTTAGATTAGGGCAGGCCACGAGAGCAGTAACGATACATACCCACTGACCGCCAGCCGATCATGGCGGGTTGCTTCTGGGTGGTCGCCGCGCTCCATCAGCATCTAGGTATAACTCGCGGCTATCTCCGACCGCAGTGCCTTTGCACCTTCAATGATCCTCAAAACAACACCCCCAACAACACTTTGGTGTCTATACGTGAATACCATAATGCAGATATGCTACTTGCAGATGGCGAGCGACAAGTTGAGCGCCGCCGAAGCGATGAAAATGCTCAACGGCTGATCTACGTTAGTGGTATTCGAACGACCTAGGAGGATAAGATAGTGGCATCAACAATAGGGGTGGTAGGCAGAGCAGTGCAACCTGATGAGGCCATGCGGAACGTCATGAAGCGCTCTCGCTTTTCGCTACACTTCAACACTCGCCGCGTGCGGCGCTGGTTCCTGGTGCAGTTGGTCAGCATTCCGGTGCAGGCCGTGGACGAGCAGGAGACCGCATCTGCCCAGCCGGTGCAGTTTAGAGGCTCGCGAACCACCATAAAGGGGCTGGTGGACGACTACATGGCGGCACAGTTCGTTCGCCGGTGGGCTTAACGGCTAGCAGGCTTATATTCAGGTGACGCCCACCGAAACAGGTATAGACCAATGTCAAACAACCTCAACTCAAAAACTGATCCAGATCAACCCGCCGATTATCAAATCAGGGTCAAGGGTCACCTGGGTCGTCAATGGGCAGACTGGTTTGGGAACGTGACCATCACCCTGGAAGAGAACGGTAATACGCTCTTAACCGGCCCGGTGGTCGATCAGGCCGCGTTGCATGGACTGCTAAAAAAGGTGAGAGATTTAGGAATGCCCTTGCTCTCGGTCAATAGCGTCGAACCCGGCCACGCAGATTTCTTCAAAGAAGTGACAGGTGAACGTGGAGAAAACTCTTGAAAGCAATTGTATGGACAAGATATGGCCCGCCGGATGTGCTTCAGTTCAAAGATGTAGAAAAGCCGACTCCCGGGGACAAGGAAGTACTGATAAGAATACATGCGGCAACCGTAACAAAAGGGGACTGTGAGATTTGAAGACTTAAACTTCCCAATCTTGTTCCAGCTCCCACTGCGCCTCTATCTCGGTTTCAAAAGACCAAGAAGAATAACCATACTGGGGCAGGAGCTAGCAGGGGAAATTGAGGCTGTTGGGAAAGAAGTAACGCGGTTCAAGAAAGGTGACCAGGTATTCGCACCTACCTTTTTCCGTCTTGGTGCTTATGCCGAATATATATGCTTACCTGAACGGTATCCGGTATCAAAGCCAACTGGGATGACTTATGAGGAGGCCGCCACAATTCCTACAGGGGGAATCAACGGCCTGCATTATGTGAGAAGCGCCACTGTTCAAGCTGGGCAAAGAAGTTCTCGATTAATGGTGCTGGTGGCACTATAGGCACATATGCCGTACAGATAGCTAAAGTATTAGGGGCTGAAGTGACGGCTGTGGACAGCGCGGAGAAAGTAGACATACTGCGCTCGATTGGTGCAGATCATGTTATTGATTACAGAAAGGAAGACTTCACCCGAAACGGCGAGACCTATGATGCCATCATCGACCTCGTTGGTAAGAACTCATTTTCGAGAATTATGAGGTCGCTGAATCGAAATGGCCGTTATGTCGTAGGCTATGCAAGCATTCCCGCGATGATCAAGCGGGTCTCGACTTCAAGGAGAAGTGACAAGAAAGTCATATTGGATCAAGCGAAGTATAGCGCCGAGGATTACGCATCCCTGTTAGAGTCGATTGAGGCGAGAAAGGTAAGGGCGATTATAGATAGACGCTACCCACTGGAACAGACTGCCGAGGCCCACCGCTATGTAGAGCAAGGACACAAGAAGGGAAACATCGTCATCGCTGTGGGGTAGAAGAACAAGACCTGACGAATTAGAGGGAAAACTATGAAAGCAATTATGTGGACAAGATACGGACCACCAGAGGTTCTTCAGCTCCAGGAGGTGGAGAAACCTGCTCCCGGAGATGATGAAGTCCTGGTGAAAGTTCATGCGGCATCTATAAATCCCCTCGACTACCACATGGTGAGGGGGCCCTGGCTGGCCCGGCTGATGAGCAAGGCGCTCCTAAGGCCCAAAAGCCCCAGAGCCGGGAGCGACCTCTCCGGGCGGGTAGAAGCGGTTGGCAAGAACGTCACGGAGTTCCAACCGGGCGATGAGGTATTCGGCGCGAAGCGCGGCGCCTTGGGCGAGTATGTGTGCGCCCTCGAAAAGTACCTGGTGCTGAAACCTGCGAACATAACGTTCGAGCAAGCAGCGGCTGTACCGGTTGCAGCAGTGACCGCTCTGCAAGCCGTTCGCGATAAGGGGCAAATCAAGCCGGGGCAAAGGGTCCTGGTCAATGGCGCCTCGGGTGGTGTGGGTACGTTTACGGTGCAGATAGCTAAAGCGTTCGGGGCTGACGTGACCGCAGTGTGTAGCACGATGAATTTAGAGATGGTCCGCTCGATTGGGGCAGATCGTGTGGTCGATTACACTCAGGAAGATGTCACTCGAAGCGGGCAGTGTTATGACGTGGTCATTGATAATGCCGGAACTCTCTCGATTTCACGTCGTTTACGTGCCCTCTGCCCAGGGGGGACTTGCGTCGGCGTCGGATTTCACTCGATGGGTCTTATGCTGCAGAACCTGCTCCTGGGACCGTTGGTTTCGAGAATGGGGAGCAAGAAAATCCGTACGATGATGGCTCAATTGAACAAAGATGACCTGATCTTCCTGAAGCAACTACTCGGAGACGGCAAAGTTGTGCCGGTTATAGATAGGCGTTACCCACTCAGCGAGGTCCCTGAAGCGTTCCGGTATGCTGAAAAGAGACACGCCAGAGGAAAGGTGATCATAACTGTGGATCAATTAGAAGCTAGAAATTAGAAGTTAGAAGTTAGAAGAAGGGGGCAAGGAAAGTTAGCTTCTAATTTCTAACTTCTAATTTCTAGCTTCTACGAAGATTGGACTGGAAGAGACAAACTATACACAAACCAACAAGGAGGGAACTAATGGATATCTACGAGGCACTATACACGACCCGCGCGATGAGGCGGATGAAACCTGACCCGATCCCCTATGATGCGCAGGCTCGCATCCTCGATGCCGCCATTCGCGCACCACACGTCGGGGAGGGGTGGCGATTCATCCTGGTCGATGACCCGGAGATCAAGTCTAAGCTCGCACCACTCTACCGGCAGGGCATGGAGCGCATGGTTGGCGCGTCACTCGAGGCCTTCACCGAGATGATGAAGGCTAATCCGGCGATGGAGCGAACGGTTCGGTCGGGCGTTCATCTGGCTGAGCATTTTGCCGAAGTGCCGCTGTTACTGATCGGGTTCAGTCGCACCAAGGACGGGAGCGGGATCTACCCGGCACTGTGGAATGCGCAACTGGCAGCGCGGGCTGAAGGGATCGGCTCTACACTGACAGGTTTCCTGCAGAGTTACTTTGAGAAGGAAGCGATGGAGATCCTCGGTGTGCCGAAGGATGCCGGTTGGTACATGCACGGGGTCGTTCCAATGGGCTATCCGCTCGGTAAGTGGGGGGTCGGCGCTCGCAAGCCGGTCCACGAGGTAGCGGCACGCAATAGCTGGAATGGCGACCTGGGCTTCACAGTGCCCGAGCCATTGTGGCCGAAATAATTCGGTGTGTCGAGTTCAAAGTTCAAGGTTCAAGGTTCAAGGTTGTCAGGCCCAATTCATAACTTTGAACTTTGAACTTTGAACTTTGAACTCACATCACAAATACAGTGAGGTAAGAATTGCTAGCAGACGCACACGTAGCTCCTCCTGGCGGGAGGCATCTACCACAACCTCTACATGAGTCCCGCGATAACGCTACGCCCAGGAGAGGGCGCGCCCATCGGTGAAGTTTAAGAGTACCTTGCCGCCGTCACCTAAGCTGCTATCCAGGCTGCCGTCGGGGTTGTAGCGAGCGCCCAGTCCGGCATCTTCGGAGCCATCTTCGCCCCACTCGCCATCCCCTTTGGTCTGCTGGCATGGCCCTTCGCGGCGTGGATAGTGTGGTGGGTGGAGTTCTGGGCAGCTCTCCCCTGGGCGTCAGTTGACGTATCGGCAGCCAACCCCGCGTGGGTGGTTGTTTACTATGGCGTGTTGGGCCTGTGCCCCTGGCTGGTCAATAAAGGTAAGAGGTTGCCGCTTGGGAGGGGCGATTTTGTGTCAGCTGGTTCGATTGCTGTAGCTTTGGGGCTGTGGGCTTTATTTGAGGCAGCGGTATTGGCTCGATAAGCTGATGACAACAAACTCAGGCGAATCGGCCTTCTAGCAAACAGAAAGTCAAGCCTTTAGCTATATTATTAGGGTACGAATGGTGTCAAAAGAAGCCATTGGTATAATTACACGCCGCAGATAGCTACACACTAGAGCGTGTTATGAACATCCACAACCATGAGGATTAAGGAAGAGAGCAAGTTGAACGAAGCGAGCAGCCAACAACATAGCGAAGGCAACGAAATGTAGCCCTGCCAATGTCTCAGGCAAACGTTCATAGTCACGTGCCAACCTACGGAAACGAGTAGCCCAGGCGAAGCTACGCTCCACTACCCATCGGCGGGGCAACAACACGAAGCCTCGCTTGGCACCAGGCAACTTGACTACTTCCAACCTGATTCCTTCTCCTTCGGCAGCCTCCGCAGCCACTTCGCCAGTGTAGCCTGCGTCTACGTACGCTACGTGCACGTTGTGTCCCGTCACTTCCTGTACCTGCTTGGCAAGCTCCGCTACCTGTGCTCGGTCCCCCTCGTTAGCAGGGGTTACATACAGAGCCAACAAGTGACCAAGAGTGTCCACCGCCATATGCACCTTGCTCCCTTTGCGCTTCTTGGCTCCATCATATCCGGCACGCGCTCCACTCTCAGGAGAAGATTGCAGAGTGCGACTGTCCAGAACAACAGCGGTAGGCTCGGCATTGCGACCTTGAGCCATTCTCAATATCTCTCGCAGATCATGCACCATCGCCTGGAAGACCTCGGCTCTGAGCCATCGTTGGGTCTGCTGGTAAACAACAGCCCAGGGAGGCAGGTCGTTAGGTAGCCAGCGCCAGGGAGCACCGGTGCGTGCTATGTATCTCAGGCCGTTGTACACTTCTCGCAACTCGTACACTCTCTGGGGGGCATCTTCGGTTATCAGCGTCAGGTAGGGAGCGACGAACGCCCATTCCTCGTCACTCATATCGCTGGGGTATGCTTTTCTGTTCATACCCCATTTTATCAGCTAGTTCATAACACGCTCTAGGAGACTAGGTGATTATGCCAGAACTTTCGCGAGAACGCCTCTGCTAGAAACTGAGCTTGGGTGACTTATTTGATAGAAGCTGCGCAACTAATGCTGCTTGCTGGTATTGCAGCAAGCAGATGAAACCTTACAGCGATTTCAAAGACAGATTATCATCTACTTTTGATTTCGACGCCCTACATGGTCTTCAAAACCGTACCGAAGCCGCTCACGGCCTTCGCTAGTCAGGTACTCTATAAGGCGCCCGACAAAACTAGCATCAGCATAGTGAAATTGACTAATAGTCGGTGCGTCATCTTCCATGTAGCTTCTCAAGAGCTCAGCGTTTCCTCATCTATGTCCTCCGAGTGAAGTGCCGAAATCGGTACGAAAGTCTTGCAGATCATAGTCGGGACAAAAGCCCCTGCTTTATGCATACGAATAAGAAGACCGGATGCAGTAGCACGAGCCCAATCGAAATAACCATGATTAATCTCTTTATCCCATATGAGTAATTCTCCGGCGAGAATCCAGGGATGATTGTCTGTGAAATCGAAAAGCGCATTTGCATAATTAAGAGCGCGTTTTGGCTCTAATACGGGAGTCCAAGTTTGACGACGCCAATCTGGAATAAGCTGAGCGCGTCGACCCTCCATTAGATTCCACCACATTCTAGCATCATTCTTGATCATGTATTCAGCGCGGGCCTCTGCGTACATGGACTCCTGTAACTTACCAGGTGAACCATTGTAATAAAGAAGATAGATGATGGCCAAGCTAAATGGATCAACGATAGCTGGGTCGTTTGCTAGTTCGACCTTGTCGAGGAGATCGGAAAACGATATGAGTTCCGTATCCCAGTACGAAGCAATTAAGTCAAGCACTCCCATCCTGGTGACTATCCATTTTAGTTTGTCAATATGAGCTACTCTGACGCGATCCCTTTGTCTCCGGCTGTAAGTATTTATAAGGCATTTTGCTACACTATTGAGTACTTTGCGTAGCCGTATCCTGTAATCTTCTTTAGAAGGCAAATCCAGACCAAACTGTCTAAGTGGTTTATGACAGATCAAGCAGAATGCCAGTATCTCAGCCAACTTGAGACGGTATTCGACAACGTCTAGGCGCTTCGACAAAGCGGCACAGTAACGAAATGACATCTCTGCGTCAGGTAACATTAGCATCTCAAAGTAGCATTGGCCCATAATTGCTCTTGCCCGAACATGGTTGGAACTTGTCTTCTGGGTAAGACCTTGTATCTGCTTTAGCGACCATGAGCTATAACCTAGCCTTGCGAATAGCTCTGCTCGAACAAGACTTCCTATGTCATCACTAATGGTTATTTTGGGTATAGTTGCCTCCTTTGCCTTGGAAGCACTTATCGATGTAGCTATACCCAAACGCTCTAATATCTCTACACTATTACCGTGAACGACGAAGCATCGATTCACGTTCCGACATGGTAGGTACTTGAAGCTATCCTCTAGGAAGAACTCGAGCTTCTTTGCTCTAACCTCACTTGCCGCGCCCCCGAAATATTCTTTCCAATTCACTATAATTGGATTTGATCCATCCCGAATGTGGCGTATCCAGACGATAGGGTGGCTTGATGCCACTTGTCGAAGGACATACATAATATCAAAGTCATCATTACCAGAATATCCGACTACTACAAGTGGCATTTCTGTAAGGATGCGGCAAAACAGAGCCCATTTGCGGCTATTTGCAGCGAAATCAGACAGTATTCCACCAGTGGTTGCACACGGCAACCTACGAGATGAACTAAAAGAGCCAACTGTACCATGTAGCTTAGCAATGAATGGGCCACTACCAAAGAACCGCTGATAATCGTCTTCCTCTACAAGTACACGAACTCCAGGTGCTACTTGTTCAAGAAGGGTATCGAAATTCGTAGTAAAGACAGGATTGCCCGCATCAAGATGAGTAGCTAAAGCATAATGAAGTGTTGAAGGAATGCCCTTGCTATACAAGTGCTCTAGAAGATTAAGTGAAAGGATCCTGATAACGCTGAATTGCCTGGAAAATATCCTCAAATCGTAAGTACTGATGCCAGCCAATATTCGTGTGATGATCTGGGGATAACGCGCTCAGCAGTTCGTTTTGCTCGAATTCTTGTAAGTTCAGTCCATCAAGTATCTGCCGAGCAACAGGAATGGCGAGAGGAAGGCCAGATTCAACTGAGAATTCCAGCTCCAGCAAGAATCGCGAAAGGGGATCCAATCAAACCCTTGATCGCGCCAAGACGATCACTTACTTTCAGCGTAGGATCTTCATCTTGAGATACGAAGAACGGTACCTCAGTAGGGTATATTTCCCGTGGATACGTGCCCATTATGAAACTCAAATGAAAACTAAAGATGATCGATGTGGTTGATTGGTATCCTGAAGTATAACGAATTTGAGGTCGTATCACTAACTGTTTTGGTATATAGCATATGAGCGATCAAATCAATATTTTTGTCAGCACCGCTGCCCGTCACCTGGCAAATAAATGGAGACCTTCCGCCTATGGGTTCCAAAATACAAAGGAAGGTACGTGAAAAGTGTTAGCCACACCGTCCCTCCCGCATAGCAAAAAAGTAAGGGCTGTCTTTTCTACGCCCATCGGGTATAATAACCTTTGCCCTCCCTGAGTGCCCCTACGCTGGGCCTTACTGGGGCGTACTACTCGATTACTTCAAGGCAGACCATATGGCATTCCGCACTCCACACTCCGCACTCCGCACTCGCAACATCATACTCGCAGCTACCCTTCTCGTCTCAGCCTTGATGGCGATAGGCCCTTCCTTCTCCTCAGCCCCCCTTGCGCGTGCGGCTACCGCAGGTCCCGACCCCAACTCCCCCTTCGGCGTCGCGGGCGTCATGCGTTGGCCTAGCTGGGGCAGCATGGACCAGCCCGCGAAGGCTATGCTCGACACGGGCGGCTCGTGGGTGCGGGAGGACTTCGTCTGGGGCCTCATCGAGCCGCGCCAGGGGCAGTTCCAGTGGGAGGCGACAGATCGCATGGTCCAGGCCCTCCGCGCCCAAAACCTCAACATCCTTGGCATCATCGGCTACTCCACCAATTGGGCCACCCCCACGAAGGACGATGACGCCTCTTCCAATCCGGACAGCCGATACGCCCCCGACAACGGCAAGTTCTACTGGTACGTCCGCGCCCTCGTCTCCCGCTATAAAAACTTCGGTCCACCACTGGGAAATCTGGAACGAGCCGAACAACGATGGCCACTGGCTACCCAAACACGATGGCCGCCAGTACGCCGAGCTTCTCAAAGTCGCCTACCGTGCGGTCAAGGAAGTAGACCCCAACCGCCATAGTCCTCTCCGGCGGCGTCACGGGTAACGCAATCCCATTCCTGGAAGATATGGTAGCGCAAGGCGCGCTCGACAGCTTCGACATCCTCGCCATACACAGCTACGCCGAACCTATGGCAGGCTCGCCCGACGCCCGCACCGAGGCACGCCCCGAAGTCCACAAGATGGTCGAGATCGAGCTTGCCAAGTACCGCGCCTTCCTACAGCGTCACGGTCGCGGCGACCGCTCTATCTGGGTCACAGAGATGGGCTGGCCCGCCCGCAACTGGGGGCTGGACGACAATACCCAGGCCGACTACCTCGCGCAGGCGTACGCCCAGATGCTCTCTTACGGCGTGGTGGACCGCATCTTCTGGTATAGCTTTAAAGACGACAGCGCCAACGCTAGAGATAGCTGGGGCCTCGTCTCCTGGGGCGGAGGAAAGACCGACCTCGCACCGCGCCGCGCCTCATTCAAGGCATTCAGCACCGCCGCCTCTATGCTCACAGGCGCGTCCCCAGGTGGCCGCATCCAGCTTGCCCCCTACACCATTGTCGAAGGGTTCGAGCAGTCTGGCGAGTGGGGCCGCCGCCCGCCCGCTACGACAGGCTCCTTCGTCATCGCCACCGAGCAGAAGCACTCCGGCTCCTCCTCAGGCCGCCTTCAATACAACTTCCCCTCCACAAACCAATCGGCGGACTTCGCTCCCTCCCAGCCTCGCCCCCTCCCCGGCAAGCCAACCAGGCTTGGCCTATGGGTGCTAGGTGACGCCTCCGGCAATTACCTGAGCGCCTGGCTGCGCGACCGCGATGGCGAGCTTTTCAAAGTGCGCCTCGGTGCGATTCGGGCTTCCTCCGATGGCTGGCGTTATTACGAATCGCGTATCAACAACTACTATTTCTCCGATGAGCGCGCCACAGGCAGCGCAGGCGGTGCCGCCAACGGCGTGCCCGACCCTCCCCTCAGCTTCGACGCCTTCAGGATCGAAAACTCGCCCGACGCACCCGCCGGGAAGGGCACCATCTATGTAGACGATCTCCAGTCGTTCGACGGCCCCGACGTGACCGCTGTGCGCTTTACGCGTAGCGACAAGACGGTTGTTGACGTCTTGTGGTCCGTTGACCCCACCCAGCTGAACCTGCCGACAAGCTCGGACAAGGTCCAGGTCACGGACCGCAACGGCGTTGCCAAACAAGTTGATGCGAAGAATGGCGTCGTCTCTCTAAGCGTTAGCAGCAGCCCCATCTACGTCGTGCACAAGCCCGCTGCCGCACCTCAGCCCAAGCAAGGGGCACCCAACGTAGACCAGTTCCCCATGCAGACCGGCAACTCACAGCCGTCCACCCCCAGCGCCCCTTCCGCCGTCTGCCAGGCAAAGGGAAAAGCGCAGGCCGCAACCTATCCGGACAACAGGTACTTCCCGGAGACTGGCCACAACCTGCACGGCGCTTTCCGCCGCTTCTGGGAGCAAAACGGCGCGCTAACCACCCTCGGCTACCCCACCACAGAGGAGTTTATCGCCACCTCCTCAAACGGTAAGAGCTACGTGCAGCAATATTTCCAGCGAGCGCGCATGGAATACCACCCTGAGAACACCCCACCTTACGATGTGCAGCTTGGACTCATGGGTGTCAGCAACACCGTCGGACGCAACTTCCCCTTCTCGACTCTTACGCAGAGCAGCGCAACGACCCTATTCTTCCCTGAGACCAAGCATTCAATCAGCCTCTTCCGCGACTGGTGGGACCGTAACGGCGGCCTCCCCGTCTTCGGCTACCCCATCTCCGAGGAGATGCCGGAGAAGAGCGCCACCGACGGCAAGACGTACACCGTCCAATACTTCGAGCGCAACCGCCTCGAATACCACCCCGAAAACAAGGGCACGGACACTGAAGTCATGCTTGGCCTGCTCGGCGCCGAATGGCTCGCCCAGCAAGGCTGCAAGTAACAGCGAACGAGCATGTGAACTCGTAGACGATAGACGATGAAACGTGATGCGTGATACGTATTACGAGAACTGTACCCTTTTTCCTGTCATTCCGAACGGAGTGAGGAATTTCCGATCTTGCCAGGTGGATAGATTCCTAAGATTCTCACTCCGTTCGAAATGACAGGTATACCCTTACAGTTCCTGCCACTCTCTGTTGCGTGTTCTAGCCGTCATCGTCCTTCGTCCGTGCTAGCGCCCATATCAGCGCTTCCATCCTGTGTGAATAGAGCAGATGCGGTTCATCCCGCGCAGGGCAAATACCGTGGGAGAGCATCATCGTATTCTCGGTGATGTCGGCGCGCGCCTCCTGTAACCGCCACCGGGGATGGTGTACCTCGCACCTGTAAGTCGTGTCGTGCCGGCCAACCGAGTAGTAGCAATAGCGCTCGGTCAGCCACTTCTCCAGCGTGCAATCGGATGCGCAAAAGGGAGGCCCGCATGGGCGGTAACGCGCTTCAAACCGGGCATCAGGGGTGCCGCGACCACACCTCCTGCTCTTGATGTGGATGTCATCTCTCCCCTGCTTGAAGCTCATACAAGCGGAAAAATACGGCAGTCGAAACCAGGGCCTCGCCAACGCAACAGCGAGCGGGTTATCGGTATCGAGGCTCAGAAACAGCACCCCAGGTCTGTCGCCAACCTTCACGTACGTGCGGACGTTGACCTCCGGAAAGTGTGACACGAGAGGTATCTCCGGCAGCCCTTCTCAGCCGAATCTTGCTCAGCCTGAACGCTATCACCCCCACCCACGCCTGCCCTTCATACGTGTCGAGCTCAAGCGTTGAGGGGATAAGGGACTGTAAAGCTTCAGCCTCCACGGGCCAGTGAGCAAAGAGCAGATTGTGCCAGGTCTGCGTCATCATCCAGCGCCGCGCCGGAATGGGCCAGGGCCGGTGTTCAACATCTCTGAGAGAGTCCATGTCAGACCTCCTGCTTACGTCCGCCGATGGGCTTAGAGTCAAACCTTATCGCCGATAGAACCTCCCGCCATCTACATATATTGTGATTTTCTTCACAATATCCAATTATATCATACACCATAATTACCAGCACCGCAAGGTGTCCAGCATTGACAGCAAGGTAAGCGTGGTGGAGATCACAAACTAAACTTCACATGTTAAGAGAAGTCTATGTGAAGATAAGATGCAGCCACCGTCAGCAACACCATCTCCTTACAACCTGTTTACGAACAGCATTATGAGACTGATAGTGTTGAATAATGAAGCCTTCGTTTCCCTGTCATTCTGAGCGGAGCGAAGAATCTAAAACTCTATCCACACGTCCAAGCTCGGAGATTCCTCACTGCGTTCGGAATGACAGGGAGAGGAGTTCTGTTCTTGCACAGGTTCCTGGAACCTAACCTCCGACGTTAAGGAATTCCTTATCGGAGGTTAGGTTTCCTGCACATATCTGCTATCCCCCTGGTAAATGTTGAGAGACGTATAACTCTATCTTATGTCTGAACTGTTATCTTCGCTCCATCCTGTTGCGCATCTCCTGCCAGTGTGGTAGGATAGTGCCCTATCTGACTTTTACTCGCGAGCTAAACAATGGACCGGCTGCCAACCAATGCGCCTCTTATAGACACGCACGCTCACCTCGACTTCCCCGACTACGACGCAGACCTGCAAGAGGTGATAGAGCGTGCGCGCGCGCAGGCGTGGTCGCTATTGCCACCGTGGGCATCGAGCCGGGCGACTGGGACAAGACCCTCCGCATCGCCCAAACATACGAAGACGTCTACCCCATCCTCGGCGTCCACCCCAACAGCGCAGACCAGGCTACTGATGAGGCGTTGGCGCGGCTGGAAGCAGAATGTCGCAGCGTGTCAGGTAAGCGCGTGATCGCTCTAGGGGAGACCGGGCTTGACTACTACCGCGACCACGTACCGCACGAGAGGCAGCGCGAGGCGTTTCGCGCCCACCTCAGCCTGGCTCGCCAACTCGACCTGCCCGTGGTTATCCACAACCGCGACGCGCATGACGACGTTCTCAGCATCCTGCGGCGCGACGGCGCGGGCACGCGCGGCATAATGCACTCAGTTTCCGGCGACGTCCCTTTCGCTCTCGAATGTATCAGCCTGGGCTACATGGTCTCCCTTGCGGGGCCTGTCACCTTCCGCAAAGCAGCGGACAAACACGCCATCGCCGCAGCCGTTCCGTTGGACTCGCTCTTGCTGGAGACTGATTGCCCCTTCCTGACACCTGAGCCGTTCCGGGGGCGCCGGAATGAGCCTGCATACGTTCGTTACACCGCCGAGGCGATAGCCACGATTCGCGGCGTCAGCTATGACGAAGTCGCGGAGGCGACCACCGCCAACGCCTGCCGCCTTTTCGGCATCGAACGTATGGAAACACCACTAGACCTGGCCCATAGCGCCGGGGGAGCGACAGTATGATAAACCTTTGGCAGCTACACGTCTTTCTGGTGGTGAACGAGACGGGGAGCTTCTCTGCCGCCGCCAATCGCCTGCACATGACGCAGCCTGGCGTAAGCCAGCAGATACGCGCCCTCGAAACCCACCTGGGAACGAAGCTCTTCGTGCGCCGGGGGCACGGCGTGGAGATGACCGCCGCTGGCTACGACCTTGTAGACCCCGCCCGCCGCCTCATCAACCTCTCTGAGACGACGGAGCGTACCCTCATGTCGCGGCGAGGCGAGGTAAGCGGGCGCATCAGGCTTGGGTGCGCACTCCTTTCCGGCACCTACATTTTCAACCCCTGGCTATTGGAGTTCCGCAGGCAATACCCCGACGTCACAGTCCAGGTCGAACAGGTCGAGCCTGGGCCGCTCCTGGGAGCATTGCGAGCGCAAGAGCTTGACGCGGGTCTCGTTCTGGGACGACTACGCGGGCGCGGCCTCGTGCACCACAAGCTCATAGAAGACCCGGTGACGCTCATTGTGCCCCTCAATCACCCCTGGAGCTGGCCCGCCGAGCTAGGGCGCTCTTCGTCTGATGGGGAATTCGGCAGCGCCTGACGCGCAACCTTCCAGGCACAGCGACGAGAATTGGTCCCCCGCCATCAAGCTCTCTATGCTCAAAGACCAGCCAATGGTGCTGGAACACGCCGTAGGTGAGAGCCATAGCGACGCCCGGCGCGCCCTCACAGACGCCCTCGAAGAGCGCAACATCACCACCCGCGACCTGCGCATCGTGCTTGAATTGCCAAGCCCTATGGCGGTGGCGTGCGCCGTAGCCGAGGGGGTAGGGGTCGGTCTGGTGCCACAGTCGGTGGCCCTCAGGTTCGTGGGGCAGGTGATTCCGGTCCGCATCGAAGGCTTTACCCTCGCGCAGCATGTCTATCTAATCCACGACCGCAAAGCGCTCCACAGCCCGGCGGTGCAGGCATGGTGGAAGTACATAAGCAGCGCTACCAGCAACCGTGCAACCCAAACTCAGGCCCCGGCCAAAGAGCCAAGCGTCACCGCTGCTACCGAGACCGTGGAGTTGCCTACCACGACCCTACCTCTGAGGTCGCTGTCAGGTGTGAAGAGATGACGGCGGCCAATGACTGATGGCTCGGTGAGAGAGGATGCAGAAGTGACCGGGCAGACCTACCCCTCGCGCATAGGCGTGAGCGACATTCCGTGCGGGCGGGACGAGGCTAGTAGCGCGGGTATCGCCTGGCGGCCTACGCCTCTCTATCTTGAGCGCTCGCGCCTCTGCCGCTTCATGGACAGCTTCGGCGCTGAGAGCTTCGAAGCCCTGCTCAACATGTCAGCCGCCTCCCCTGAGCGCTTCTGGCAGGAGGCCGTGCGCGACCTCGACATCCAGTTCTACACCCCCTATACGCAGGTTATGGACACCAGCCGGGGGTGGGAGTGGACCACCTGGTTCAAAGGCGCGCAGTACAACTATGTCCATGACGCCCTGGATAAGCGCGCCACAGGCGAGGACCGTGACCGCCCCGCCATCATCTTCGAGGGGGAAGAAGGTAGCGTGCGCACCCTCACCTACGGAGAGCTGCATGCGGAGGTATGCCGCTTCGCCAACGGCCTCCGCTCGCTTGGGGTGGAGAAGGGAGATCGCGTCGGCCTCTTCATGCCATTCACCCCCGAAGTGGCGATAGCAATGCTCGCCTGCGGCAAGATAGGCGCTATCTTCATCCCGGTCTTCTCAGGATATGCAGCGCCCTCCGTAGCCTCCCGCCTCAACGATTGCGGGGCGAAGGTGCTGATCACATCAGATGGCTTCACCCGGCGTGGCAAACCCGTAGCGATGAAAGAGGTCGCCGACCAGGCAGCCGCCGAAGCTGCCTACCGTCGAGAAAGTAATCGTGCACAAGAGGCTGGGCCGCGATGTCCCCTGGAACGACGAGCGCGACATCTGGTGGGACGACCTGGTAAGCGCGCAGTCCGCAGAGTGCGAGACGGTCAGAACGGATGCCGAAGACCTCTACATGATCATCTACACGTCGGGCACGACCGGCAAGCCCAAGGGCGCGCAGCACGTCCACTGCGGCTTCCCGATCAAGGGCGCGCAAGACATGGCGCATGGCTTCGACCTACAGCCGGGCGACATTCTCTTCTGGTATACCGACATCGGGTGGATGATGGGGCCGTGGGCGATAAGCGGCGCGCTCATGCTCGGCGCGACCCTCTTCATGTACGACGGCACGCCCGACTTACCCTGGACCTGACCGCATCTGGGCTATGGTCGAAAGGCACGGTATCACCCACCTCGGCATCTCCCCGACCGCCATACGCGCTCTCATGGCGCACGGCGACGAGTGGGTACAGAAGCATGACCTGGCGTCGCTCCTCTTCCTCGGCTCGACGGGCGAGCCGTGGAACCCCGACCCCTGGTGGTGGTACTTCCAGCAGGTAGGCGGGAGTCGCTGCCCAATCATCAACTATTCGGGCGGCACCGAGATTTCCGGTGGCATACTCTGCTGCAACCCCTTGCTCCCTATCAAGCCCGCCTCCTTCAACGCGCCCGTGCCCGGCATGGCCGCCGACGTTGTGGACGACCAGGGCAACCCCGTGCGCGGGGCCGTGGGCGAGCTTGCCATCAGGGGCCCCTGGCCCGGCATGACGCGCGGCTTCTGGGGCGACCCCGAACGGTACAAAGAGACCTACTTCTCGCGCATACCCGGCATATGGGTGCATGGCGACTGGGCGCAGATAGACGACGACGGCTACTGGTACATCCTGGGCCGCTCCGACGACACAATCAAGGTCGCGGGCAAGCGTCTAGGCCCAGCCGAGGTGGAGTTTGCCGCCGTCAGCCACCCCGCCGTGCAGCGAGGCCGCCGCTATAGGCGTACCCGACGAACTGAAGGGCGAGTCGGTGGTAGTCTTCGCGGTACTGCGCCCTGAGCGCGAGGCCGCCGACGCCCTGCGCGGCGAGATAGCAGATGCGATTGTCGCCGCAGCTTGGCAAGAGCCTCGCCCCGAAGAAGATGCTGTTCGTCAGCGACCTCCCCAAGACCCGCAACGCCAAGATCATGCGCCGCGTCATCCGCGCAAGGTACTTAGATGAGCCATTGGGTGACATCACCTCGCTGGAGAACCCTGCTGCGGTTGACGAGATTGGGCGAGCCATTTGACCGTAAAGTGAGATATAAGAGCTTATGCGTCTGGTAACGTTTAGAGCAGATGATGAAGCGCCGCACGTCGGCATCGTAAGAGACGAGGAGATAATTGACCTCACACTCTGGCTGCCCCACCAGGAGCCGGTGCTATTAGCAGACTTCGACATGGTGGACCTCATCGCCGCCCCGCGTGAAGTGTGGTCGCAAGTAGAAGCGGTTCTGGAAGCCAGTGAGATAGCGCTAAAAGGTGCTGGCGCATTGGTCCCCTTCCAATCGGAAAGGCTACTCGCGCCGATACCCCGCCCTCGCAAGAACCTCTTCTGCATAGGCCGTAACTACGCCGAGCACGCCGCCGAGTTGATGCGCGCCCACAAGGAGAGCACGCCAGCAACCCAGACCCCCCAATACCCTGCTATCTTCACCAAAACCCCAACTACCGTTATCGGCCCCTACGACGATATCCCCTTCAACCCCGACATAAGCGAGCAGATAGACTGGGAGGGGGAGCTGGCAATCGTGATAGGGCAGACCGGGAAGACCATCCCGCGCTCGCAGGCTTTGAGCCACATCTTCGGCTACATGGTCCTGAACGACGTTACCGCCCGCGATATCCAGAAGCGGCACGGCAACCAGTTCTTCAAAGGCAAAAGCCTCGACGGCTCGTGCCCTACCGGCCCCTGGATCGTCACCGCAGACGAAATAGCAAACCCTGACAACCTTGAGCTATGGACGCGGGTAAATGGCGTGGTAAAGCAGCACGACACCACGTCATCGATGCTGCTCGACGTTGCAGGCATCATCGAAGCAGTGTCGTTCGGCCTGACCTTTGAGCCAGGCGACATCATCGCAACCGGCACCCCCGCAGGCGTAGGCTTCGCCCGCGACCCCGCCGAGTTCCTCCGCCCAGGCGACGTAGTAGAATGTGAGATCGAGGGGATTGGCGCGATACGGAACCGGGTGAAACGTGATGCGTGATATTAGACGATAGACCATAGACGATGGACGATGAACGGGGAGACATGGATCTAAATCCTCCATAAATCTCTGCGTCTCTGCGTCTCTGCGGTTAAATATATCGTCTATCGTCTATCGTCTATCGTCTATCGTCCGTCGTCTAGAGAGAACACAATGGCAATAGAGAAGCATTTATTCAGCCGTGTCATGGGGTCGTTCGCCAGTGGGGTGACTGTTATCACGGTCACAGGCCCGGATGGCGCACCCAAAGGGTTTACTGCTAGCGCCGTTTCATCCCTCTCTCTCGAACCGAGGATGCTGCTCGTGTGCGTGAGTGTTCGTTCGAGCAGCCTCCGCATTATTCAAGATGTGGGCAGCTTCGGCGTCAATATCCTCTCCACCGACCAGCAAGAGGTAGCCCAGCAATTCGCCCAACCGGGCAATGACCGCTTCAAGGGGCTACGCTGGCGGCTAGGCTCAGCGACGGGCGCACCCGTCATAGATGGCTCGCTCGCCTACGCGGAGTGCAAACTGATCGACAGCTGCAAGGGCGGCGACCACGTCATCCTCATCGGTGAGATAGTAGCAGGCGACGCCCACGAAGCCGAGCCTCTCCTCTACTTCCGCGGGCGCTACGGAACATATGAAGCCGTAGTAGCCCCGGTGGTCCACCCTGCTGACATCTGGGAAATATGGTAATTGCGTGCGCCTGATCACCTATAACCTGGGGCAGGGTGGGTCGCGCGATCCTGCCGTATGGGCGCGTGTTCTCCCCGATCTAGCGCCGGACCTGCTCTTCGTCCAGGAGTTGCGCAATCCGGTACATTCATGGCTTCCAGCCCTCCCACTCACGAATAAAGAATCCTGGCTTTGGGAAGTGGTCCCTGCCGGACGCTGGGGCAGTGGATTATGGGTGCGCGACGGATATCTGACGCCACTGGCGGTGCCCGAATTGTTCACGGGACGGGTGGTCGCGGCGGTGATAGAGGGGTGCGCCTGGCCCGGCATCGACGTGGCTTCCGTGGTGGCGCTCAGCATTCACGCCCCCACGCGCAAGGGCAGCCCATATATAAAGGAAGTGGGCCGCATCCTCGACTTCGCCGGCGAACTGGCCGAAGGGCGACCCCTCGTCCTGGCAGGAGATTTCAACGTGGTTGTGGGCCTGCGCGAGCCGGGCCAGCCCATCTCTATCACACGCGGAGAGCGGGCGCTGCTCCAACGACTGCGCGAGGAGTTTGACCTGGTGCCGTGCTGGCAAACAGCCCACCCTGGTGAGCCTCTGGCCCGCACATTGCGCTGGATGCGTCGGAGCGACTCCCTCCCCTACCACTGCGATGGCCTATTCATACCCACAGCCTGGGCCTCCGCTCTTCAAAGCTGCACCGTGCTGGAGGGGGATGAATGGTGCAAGCTCAGCGACCACAATCCGGTCATAGCGACCCTTTTTACAAAGATTTTACATTAGACTAACATATCGGCACGCGTATTGATATAATATAGGTGTGACGACAAACTATCTTGCCCGACGCGGCAGGGTTGTGAAAGAAGATAATCAGTCACATGGAGGACAAAGTAGAATGAAACAACGCAATGGAGCTTTAGCAACGGGAGCCGTCGCAATGCTGGCGGCCTTTGGGCTGCTGGTAGGCGTGGCAGGCGCGCAAGGTAACCCGCCCACGTCCACACGGGGGCAGGCCACCGATACCTCCCCTCACCCGGTACACATGGCCGGGCAGGTCGAAAAGGTGGACGCGAGCGCCAACACTCTCACCCTTAAAACGCCTAAGAGTAGCGTCACAGTCAGCATCAGCGACAAGACCTGGGTCCTGGTCGAGAAGGACGGCAAATGTGGCGAAGGTGCTCTCGCCGATATCAAAACCGGGCAACCCGCGATGGTTGGCGGCATGACCACAGCGACCGATGCTCAGATAGTCGCACGCACGGTCATGCAAGGCCGCTGCTTCGCCGCTAAGGCCGGGCGTGGCCCCGGGGGCCCTGGCGGAGTTGGCCCCGGCAAGCCGGGAGGTAAGAACGGCTCCCTGGCAGAGCACGTGGCTATGGGCAGCATCAAGTCCATCTCAGGCAACACCATAATCCTCACCGCAGAGCGTGGCGGTGAAGTCACAATAACCACCGCCGCCGACACCGTCGTGCTGAACGGCGGATTCAAGGACGCTGCCTCTCTCAAAGTGGGCGACAAGATACAGGTGCTGGGCAAGCCCGCTGGTCTGCCTGACAAGCCGCTTGGTGGCGCGCCAGGCCAGAAACCACGCCCAGGCAACACACCTGGTGAAAAGCCTGCTGAGAAGCCCGCTCGCAACATCGAGGCATGGGGCCTGAGGGTAGTCAGTGACGCCTCGAAGCTGGTAGTTGGCCGCGTCGAGAAGGTTGACGGCAATACCCTCACCCTCAAGACGAAGCAGACGGACGGCGTCGTCGTTACGCTCGACGGCAGCACTGGCTACAGGTCCGCGAACGTGATGGACCGCAAGGTCACCCTCACCAACGCGGTGCAGGCCGACGTCAAAGTCGGTAGCGTACTCCTGGTAGAAGGCACTTCCGCCGCCGACGCCAAGAACCTAACCGCCGATGCAGTCGTGATTATGCCCGCTGTAAAGGACGGCAAGGTCAACCCTTAGCTAGCTCTCTCCTTAAACAAAGTAACAAAAAGAGGTTTCGATTGCATCGAAGCCTCTTTTTGTTACTGATAACATTATCCTAGCGGAACTTGCCCGCTAACACCAACGGTCCTCCGGGCGAGTCCCCGCCCAGGTGCGTCCTCCAGCGTAACGGCGAAGCCCGCAAAGTTACCCACTTTCGTCGGAGCTACAGTTGTGTGCTTAGCGACTCCTCCAGGCTCAGGAGTGAACACGCCCGCAGCCAGTGGTGTCACTCCCTGCTCAGCGGGCAGCATCCAGAATTCGTACACCTTGCCCGGTGGAAGCGGCTCTAACCTGTCCGCAAGCAAATATGCGTCCTGCGTATCAGGGTTGAAAAGCACGGTGCCCGTGGCGCTATAGGGGGCCTGCGCGGAGATTTCAAAAGCTCTATAGCCTGCTGGTACATTGAGAGTGCGAGCGAAATTGTCCAGCTTCTGCTCAGCAGCTATCCTTCTGCTCTCCTGCTCACTCAAGGCACCACTCAACGACCACAGCCATGCCCCCATGAGCAAGATGATTGCAGCGGCAGCTACGGCCAGCACGGGCGCGAGTGGGGACCTCTGCCTCCGCGCCCTCGCCTCCATAAGATCGACTATGCGCTCCTCCTGCACCGAGGCTAATGCGGCCGGGCGCTCCCGCTCAGCTTCACGCTCAACAAGTCTAAGTGGCGTTCCAACCACAGCGTCAAGCTGCACAGGAGAGAGCTGAGAACCAGTTGAAGCAGACGCCTCCACGCCCTGTGGGGTAGCCGCCAGCTTTGCCATAAAGCGAGCTTTGTGCCCCTCCGGCGGCTCGGCTGGGGTAACCGAGCTACCCAGCACGGCAACCGTACTCCTATACTCCTGCGCCAATGCCAGCCGCGCGCGTAGACTCGTCCAACTGACGCTCAAACTCGGCGGCAGCCTGTGGGTCCATCGCGCCGAACGTAAAATCAATCAGGCACTCTTCCCAATCAGGATCTATCATATTGTTGGTGTTTGGCTGGTCGCTGTTCACATTAATACTAACGATATAGCCTTGCTATTGGTTCTCATTCTCATTTATCAGGTATCAGGACTATATCTCTATCGTCTATCGTCTATCGTCTATCGTCTATCGTCTATCGTCCGTCGCCCATCGTCCGTCACCCCTACCCATCTTCCTCAACTGAGATACCCCTAGCATGGAGTAGTGACTTGAGCTTCTGTAATCCCATGCGCACGCGCGTCTTAACGGTGCCAAGTGGCTGCTTCAGCTCAGTGGCTATCTGGCTCTGGGAGAGACCTCCAAAGTAAGCGAGCAGCAGCACCTCCCGCTGATTCGGGACTAGCTCCTGTAAAGCCTGCCTTACCGCCACCTGCTGCTCCATCAACGCCACCTGGTCCGCAGGGTCCGGCGCGGGATCGAGTTGAGTGTCTAGCAAGCTCCCCGTCACGGGGTCCTCCAGGCGAGCCTCGTTGTTCGACCGCCGTCTAAGCTCGTCTATACACCTGTGATGCACGAGGCTCAAGAGCCAGCTTGCGAATTTGCCCTTGTTCGAGGAGTAGCTCTCTGGTCGGCTCCACAGCTTGGTGAATACTTCCTGTACCACCTCCTCAGCAATCTGAGGGTTATTCAGCAAGCGAAGTGCCAACCCAAAACACTGGCGTACATACCGGTCGTAAAGCACCTCAAGTGACGTGGCGTCACCATTCGCCACGTTGCGCATAAGCTGGTCATCTGCTATAGGTGACAGGTCTAGCATAAGCTACACGAGATTATATCGTAATACTTAAGTGGGTACAAATTGCGCAAGTAGTAGTACCCTCCAATTACTGCTATTGAGCAGTTGACTTTCGTATAGCCGCTGGGGTAATATAAGCTCAACCCCGCTGGTAGGCCTCTTGACTGCCAACCTTTTTAGCCTTACGCGAGAGGCCTTTCCAATCGCGCTCTATCTGAATTTGTGAATATAATTCCCACAAACAAGCCCGCTATCACCGAGTTAGCCGAAAGGCTCCGGTGGGTGATCGGTATACGTTGGACCGTGGTGGTCGCGCTGCTCCTGGTAGGTTTTCTAGGTAGCTGGATACGTGGCGACTTGGTGCAGGCAGGGTTTATCCATCTTGGCCTTGCCGGCCTGGTAGCTATCTACAACGCCTTCTACTTCGTTGTCACCAGGCAACCTGGCTTCGGCAAGTCACAGACTACCGCGCTGATCAGCCTCCTCCAGATACCTCTCGACCTCCTTGTCTTCACGGCAATCGTCCATTTCTCAGGCGGCGTCACCGGCCCCGTCTTCGTGCTCTACTTCCTCTATATTTTCGTCGGGCTAGCAATCCTCCCCCCCGCAGGCTCATACATCGTTGCGCTATTGGCCGCTCTCTTTTATGGCGTGCTGGCCTTGCTTGAGGCGACGTTGCTACGCTCCGCCAATGTCAGCGAGCAGGGAGCTTCCGGGAATCCTGGCGTCACATACCTGGGCTACTTTCTGACCGTTTCCGCGATGCTCGTGATAATCGCATATATAGCTAACTACTTCGCGGGACTGCTCACGAGAGACGAGCAGACCATCCGGGTGCAGCTAGAGGACATGAACATCCTCTACACTTTCACGCGAACCGCTTCCTCCACGTTGAACAGCGAGGATGTGATTGACAACCTCGTGGCTGAGGCGAAGAAGCTGGATGGTGCGGACGCCTGCTCCCTACTTATCATCAACGAAAGAGGCGAGGGGGTTATGGCCGCCAGCCTCGGTTTCAGCGCGGAAGACCTTGACTTGTACAGTAGCCAACCTATTCCCTCAGAAAGCGCCGTCGCTAAGAAATTCTTCGCTGAAGGCAAGGGTCTATATGCTCCCAATGTTGACCAGGTGCCCGGGCTTCGGCAGATACTCGTCCGACGTAAGACAATATCTTTCTACGCGATACCCTTGACGAATGATGGTAAGCCGGTCGGCAGCCTGAACCTCAGCTTCGATAGACCTTACATTATGCCAATGGAGCATTGGAACTTGCTGGCCGCTATGGCCCAGCAGGCGACCCTGGCTATCGAGCGCGTGCGCCTCTTCGGGGACACCCAGCGCTCCGCACAAGAAATGACCAGCCTCTACCATATCGGCCTGGCTACCGTTTCTTCCTTGCAGATAGATGAGGTGTTGCATCTCATCTACGAGCAAGTTAACCACGTCTTCCACCCCGACACTTTCTATATCGCTTTGTTCGACGAGGAAAGGCGAGAGTTCCGCTACGACCTCTTCATCGAGAATGGGATTGCTCTACCGTCATTCAGAGCGCGGGCCGAGTCCGCAAGCCTCACCAACTGGGTAGTAAGGCGCAACAAGCCATTGTTCATCCAGCACTGGAACGCCGAGAAGGAGCAGTTGCCCTTTGAAGGGAACGTAGTAGGGACCACTACTCAATCTATTATCAGCGTGCCCCTGGTAGCGAAGAACAAAATCGTCGGAGTGATGTCGGTGCAGGCTCTCGAGCCTTACGCCTTCGACCAGACGCATCTGCGCTTGCTGACCGCCATCGCAAACCAGGCGGCCCTCGCGCTGGAGAATGCCCAGCTTCACACAACCGTGAATGAGCAAGCCCAGCGCGACCCCCTCACAGGCGCTTACAATCACGGCACGCTCGTAGACAGGCTGAACGCCGCTATAAGCCACGCCCAGTCCCAGAGGGACGCCGTCGCCCTCGTAATGCTCGACATAGACCGCTTCAAGCAGTACAACGACACCTACGGCCACCTGGTAGGCGACGACGTATTACGCGCCACCGTCATGGCGATCCAGAGCCACCTCAAGAGCACCGACGTAGTAGGTCGCTGGGGCGGTGAGGAGTTCAGTATAGTCCTGCCTGGCGTAACCCGCGAGCAGGCCAGGTCGGTCGCTGAGAGAATACAAAACACCGTGATGTCCAACGTCATGCGTGACATACACAACCGCCCCATCCCATCTGCCACCGTAAGCCAGGGAATAGCGGTCTACCCGGAAGACGCTATCAATATCGAGGAGCTGATCCACAAAGCCGACTCCGCTCTCTATGCAGCGAAGGCGAGAGGACGCAACCGCATTTGCGATTGGCGCGATATGGCAGGCGACGGCGAGCGAGTGCTACAGGGAGCGGGCTGGGGCGGCAGTGTATAATGATTAGATGACAAACTCCACAAACGGCAAGCCCCTTAAAATGGGCAAGGCCGACCTGCATATGCATACCTCATTGGGCGACGGCCTTTCGAGCGTGCAGCAGATTTTCGACTACGTAGAGCACCACACCGACCTGGACATCATCGCCATCACCGACCACGACGATATACGTGGCGCGATGCAGGCGCTTGAGCTTGCCGAGCGACGTAAGGGCGACTATCGCTTCCAGGTCATACCCGGTAACGAGATTACCACCCGGCATGGGCATCTTCTCGCGCTCTTCGTGACTCAAGAGTTCCCCATGCTGAAGTCCCTGGAGGCGAGCATGGCTGCCGTGTACGCGGCAGGGGGCATCGCCATCGCCCCCCACCCTCTCTCCTGGCTCACCGCCTCCATCCGCGAAAAGCAGCTCGTAGCAGTTCATTCCGGCAAATATAAATTCCACGGCATCGAGACTTTCAATCCCAGCTACGCGGGTCGGGTCGCACATGAGCGGGTGAAAGAACTGAATGCAAGAGTGTTACATCTCCCTGAGTTTGGTGGGTCGGACGCCCACGCCAACTCGATGATCGGTATGGGTTACACTACCTTCCCAGGCACTACCATAGAAGACCTCCGCCAGGCGATGAAGGACCTCACCACCGTCGCAGGCGGCACGTTCATGACGCTGCGTGACCATGGACGCATCGCCGCACCCAACATGTGGAAGAGCATGATCGTCCACCCCTCCTTCAAAGTCAAGCGCGCGGTCCTCCGGCGCATGAACCGTGACAGAAAGCCAGGGATTAACGGACGCTAACAGGTAACTATGGACGACGGACGACGGACGACGGACGACGGACGGCAGGCAACGGATGAAACATCCGCTGATACTCCGCACTCCTTGAACGTCGGCCTGGTTTCCCCATACGACTACGCCAGCCAGGGTGGGGTCACCGAGCACATCAGTCATCTCTCGAAGGAGCTGAGGGCGCTCGGCCACCGCACCAGGATACTTGCCCCCTTCTCCACCGACCGCGCCGACCTCCCGGAGGACGTATACGCCCTCGGTACAGTCACACCCATACCCGCCAACGGGTCGGTAGCGCGCATCTCCCTTTCACCCGACCTGGGACGCACCATCAAAACCATACTGCGCGCCGAAAAATTCGACATACTTCATGTGCATGAGCCTCTGATGCCCGCCGTACCCTGGCTGGCGCTACGCCACTCCACTACCGCGAACGTAGGCACCTTCCACGCCTTCGGCGAATTCTTCGCCCATCTACGCGATGGGCAGACCATTGTTGAGACGATTTTTCGACCGGCTGCACGGGCGCATAGCTGTATCCCCGTCCGCCTTCGAATTCGTCTCGCAGTACTTCAGAGGCGACTTTGAGATCATACCGAACGGCGTGGATTTCCGGCAATTCAGCGCCAAGTACCCCCCTATCGAATGGATGCTCGATGGCAGGCCGACCATACTCTTTGTAGGACGCTTTGAGGAGCCACGCAAGGGTCTGCGATGGTTGCTGCAAGCTCTTCCCCTGGTCGAGCAATTCTTTCCCGACCTGCGGCTCGTTATCGCAGGAGGAGGGGACCCTACCTCAATGGAGGAGTGGCTCCCCCTGCGCGACACTTCAAAGGCTGGGCGCACCATCTATCGTTCAGCGGGGTCGGCACTGGAAGTAGAGTTCACAGGCTTCGCGTCCGCGAAGGACCTGCCTCGCTATTACCAGTCGTGCCACATCTATTGCGCGCCGTCTACGGGGGGCGAGAGCTTCGGCATCGTCTTGCTCGAAGCGATGGCGGCTGGCGTGCCTGTGCTTGCGAGCCGCATCAGTGGGTACGGGAACGTGCTGACACACGGGCGCGAAGGTTTTCTTGCCGACCCGAAAAATCCGGCGGCGCTGGCAGCAGGCATCATACGCCTCCTCAGCGATGCCACTCTGCGACGGCAGATGGGCGAAGCAGGCAGGCGCACCGCTCGTCAGTACGACTGGCCCATTGTCGCTGGCCGCCTCGTGAGCCACTATGAGCGGGTGCGTACACTCGTGATACCACCCAAGGCGTCCCGCTTTAGAAGGCGAAGCACGCAGACGCAGCTATAAACATCTTATTTGTTTTCTTCCCGGCAAAGATGGTGTACTGCTAATATTACACCATCTTTGCCGGGAAGAACGTATACTTGGTAGAGTTGTATGTTATAATTCCAGCCTGGAAAAGCCGTATATCCTGGAGGAGCGCTTTGCTAACACAGAGGCTGAAAGATTGGGGACGCGATATCGCCGTTCGCGTCGTGAAGATATTCGAGAAAATCCCTTTCATAACTCCTAATAGGCTGACCCTCTTCGGGTTGGTGCTGAACGGCGTGGTCGCGTTGCTACTTGCCATAGATCAACTGTTATGGGGTGGTTTGATGGTGATCGTCGCAGGGATATTCGACATGCTGGACGGCGCGCTTGCCAATATAACCAACCGCACCAGCAAGTTCGGCGCTTTCCTCGATTCGGTAGTGGACCGATATTCCGAGGCCACGGTGCTATTCGGCTTGCTCCTCTATTATTACTTCAAACCGAACTTCCAGGGCTGGGTCGAAATCATCCTTATCTATGTCTTCCTGATCGGCTCGATGATGATCAGCTACGCAAGGGCACGCGCAGAAGCTCTCGAGATACAGAATGAAGTGGGCCTGATGGCACGCCCGGAGCGCATAATAATACTTGCCATCGGGCTGCTCTTTGCTCCATTCATTCCGTTACTTTTACTGATTGCCCTCTACGTGCTGCGCCGTAGGCACCCAAATTACCGCGATACAGCGTATCCTCTATGTCTGGCAAGTTACATCGGGTAAGCGCCAGCCGTAGAGGAACCATAAGCATGAGATAATCTACTATTACTTCAAAAATTGGCCCCAGCGGGGGCCAATTTTTGAAGTAATAGTACAAAGAGAAGTTCGGTTGAGCAAACCGTGCTCCTAAATCGGAGTCGAGGCGAGGTCGGCCTGCACGTGCGCCCTCACCAGCTCCGGGTTGAGCGAGCGGCGCTTAGAATTCGGCTCCTCTTCAACTTTCAGTTGCCCGCACGCGGCGGCGATATCCACCCCACGCTCTATTCGCACCGTAGTCGAGATACCCGCCTCCTCCACTACCTTCTGGAAGGCAAACACCCTCTCGCGGTGCGTAGCGCTCATCCCTGTGCCCGGCACGGGGTTCAAAGGAATCAGGTTGAGGTGGCAAAGCATACCCTTCAGGAGGTCGCGTAGCTCGGCAGCGTGCTCCAGGCCGTCATTGACACCATTTATCAGCACGTACTCGAACGTGATGCGGCGATGGGAGGTCTCAACGTAGTCACGGCAAGCCGCCATAAGGTCCTCGATAGGATAGCGAAGGTTGATAGGGACCATCGAGCTACGAAGAGCGTCATTAGGCGCGTGGAGTGATACTGCCAGATTCACCGCCAGCTCCTCTTTGGCGAACTGCCGTATCCTCGGCACAATCCCCACCGTCGAAACAGTCAGGCGGCGCGCCCCCAGGCCCACGCACTGGGGAGAGTTGAGCGTACGAATCGCGTCCCACAAGTTCCCATAATTGACCAGCGGCTCGCCCATCCCCATAAAAACGATGTTGGTAATAGCTTTTATCTCAGACACACTTTGGCCCGTATTGACAGTATGCCAATCATCTTCGCTTGCCGTCTTTCGAGATGTAACCTTGTCCGAAACGCCATCACCACTTCTCAGAGATTGGACACTCTGCCGCGTGCCCTTCACAACATTTCTTCCTTTATCCTTTATCCTTTTTCCTTCCGCCACGTACTGAGCGCCCCTTACCCTCTCAGGCGTGGGCCGGTGAGGATGGTCGCGCAACCACCTGTTGAACCATATTACCTGCTCCACGATTTCCCCTGAAGTGAGATTACGCGTGAACCCCATCTGCCCGGTAGCGCAGAATGTGCAACCCATCGCGCACCCCACCTGCGACGAGACGCACACCGTAGCCCTGTCGTGATAAAGCATCAGCACCGCCTCTACCGTGCTCCCGTCGCGCATCTTGAGCAGCACCTTGCGCGTCCACCCGTCAGAGGAAATCTTCTGGACCACCAGTTCCGCCGAGCCGATACGCAGGTGCTCCTCCAGCTTGCTGCGGAGCGCCAGGGGGAGGTTGGTCATCTGCGAGAAGTCAGCGACAAGCTCCTTATAGACCCAATGGAGCACCTGTCGGGCGCGAAAAGCAGGCTCACCCCACTCGACCAAGAGCGCGGTCAGCTTCTCCGGCGTCAGGTCAAACACGTTCTGCCTGGGGTCTCGCTTCTGCAACTGGATTGCCGCCGTAACGCGGCCATTATCTTCCATACCTCAATTATACCAATATAACCCATTGAAAAAGATAAACATGAGTCATTCCGAATTTAATATTCGTGCCTGCCTCATGCCCACAACTGTCTCACCTTTAACCTCTCCCCACGTCTGGGGGACTTTTCAAAATAATAAAAAGGGTGAAAATTGGCGGCTGCGCCGCCAATTTTCACCCTTTTTATTATTTTGAACTTGGGATTTTACGCTTGACAAGCGTAAATCTTAAATTCGGGATGACTCATGTTTATCTTTTTCAGATTCCGCTCCCCGGTAGGGGAGATGAAGATTAGTCGTCGCTGCGGCCCATGCCTGAGACCAGCATCACATAGTACAGCAGGTTCAGGACCGATACTGCCAGGCCCGCCACGTAAGTGAAGGCCGCAGCAGTCAGGACGGACTTGGCCTGCCCGTGCTCCGTGCGGTCCACCATGCCCGTGGTCGTGAGCAGCTTCATGGCGCGTGAGCTTGCGTCAAGCTCCACGGGGAGGGTCAGCAGCGCGAAAAGCGTACCGAGGGCGAACGCCCCCACACCCAGCCACGCAAGACCCGTAATCTGCAAGATCAACCCGGCGAAAATCAGTATGAAACCGAAGTTCGAGCCGAGATTGGCGGCAGGAACCAGCGCGCTCCTCATTCTCATCAGAGAGTACCCCTGCGCGTCCTGGATGGCGTGACCCGCTTCGTGAGCGGCCACACCCAGCGCGGCTACTGAAGCACCGCCATACACGGCAGGCGACAGCCTGAGCACCTTCTGCGTGGGATCGTAGTGATCGTCCAGGTCAGGCGTGGCCCCGCTGTTCATCGAGAAGCCATGAGGGCGTGTCGGCTCCACAGGCACGTTCGAGAGACCAGCGCTGTCGAGGATGCGGCGGGCAGCCTGCGCTCCTGTGATGCGCTGCATGTTGGGTATCTTGGACGCCTTAGTGAAAGCGTTCTTCACCCACCACGAGGCCGCTAGCATGAGTATCACGGTTGGGACCATTACAAACAACAGATACCTCATATCGAAAAACATTTCCAAACTCCTTTTCAAGATCAACGGCACCATTGAGCGCCGCGAAATCGTCATTCACACTATATTATACGCGAAAATCGCCCCAGTGGTTACATTATTTTTGGATATGCTGCGATGTAAGGGCGTGGCGACGCCATGCCTCTACGGGCGTGCGCTTTCCTTTCCAGCACCCAGATTGCCTGAAATCCTCGAATCGAGACAGCGCGAACGGCTCAAGGGGAAACTCCGCACGCTCACCCAGCACAAGCGCAGCCATCATATCCCCTATAACAGGCCCGAACTTGAAGCCATGTCCGGAGAAGCCAGCCGCCACAAACACATTCTCATACCCCGGCAAGCGGTCGAGGATAAAGTCCTCATCGGGAGTCATGGCGTACATGCACACCCTGGAGAGAGGCACATCTCCCTCAGCGGCACGGGGGATATAGGTCTGCACGAGGGAGCGCAGCACGTCATCGTAACCTGGGTCGGGTGGCTCAGGCACATCTGGATCGACCAGCGGCCCGGGGTAGTGCACCGACACCTTGAGAAGACCCGCCTCGTCCAGCGGGAAGCCGTAGAAGTCATTATCGAGGTTGAGGAAAACAGGGAACCTGCCTGCGTTGAAGCTGTCAGGCAAACCGCTTATATACATGACCTGCTGCTTGTGCGCGGTCAGAGGCAGCGTGACACCCATAGAGGGTAGCAAGCTTGCACCCCACGCTCCCGCCGCAAGCACCACATGAGAAGCTGCTATTGCCTCACCGCCGCTCACATTAACCTCAACAGTAGGGCCGCGTGGAGTAAGCCCCGTGACGCGACACCCCTCTCGTATCTCGCCCCCCATCTCACGTATGAGTGCGGCGAACGCGGACACGCATCTCGAAGCGCGTAAAAAACCGCCCTCCGTGTTCACAGTCGCGTAGGTGATGTCGGCCTGGCTGAATTCCGGGTAGAGCCTGCACATCTCCTCCAGGCTGACCTCTCTTATGGGGAGGCCCAGGCGGGATAAGGTCTTGAACGAGTGGCGGGCATAGCGCGCCTCGTCACGCCCCCAGCAGAGCACGCCTGAATTGACGTAAAGGTCTGCCCCGGTACGTTCCTCAAGCTCGCGCCACAATTCGATGGCGCGCCCGACCATGAGGGAGTATTGCTCCCCCTCGGCATATTCATAGCGTATCGCTTTGGTGTTGTCGGTGGAAGCCGCGCGGTCATGCCCGACTGTTTCGCGCTCAAGCACAACCACGCGGCGCATCCCGCGCCGCAGCAGCGAGTATGCCGTCGCCAACCCCATGACCCCGCCGCCGACCACTACAGCGTCATAAACCATAATTTTACGTCAGTTTACCTTTCTATTCCCGTAGAAATAGAAAGGTAAACTGACATATTCCCCCTAACGATTTGCATGCACAGGCGAGCCGAGTATCTGGGAGAAGGCAGTCTCAGCGACGGCCTCCGGCATGGTCGGGTGAGCGTGTATCGTGTGGGCAAGCTCCTCGGCGGTAATGCCTTGCTGCACCGCCAGGGTACACTCCGCTATCACGTCCGAGGCGTGCGCTCCCATAATCTGCATCCCCAGGATGACGCCTGACCCCGGGTCACATACCATCTTCACCAATCCGTCAGGCTCACCTATCGCCTGGGCGCGGCCCAGCGCGGCGAAGGGGAACTTCGTCACCTTCACAGGGATGCCTCGCTCTTTGGCTTGCCCCTCCGTCATCCCAACCGACGAGATTTCGGGGATGGTGAAAATCACGTCGGGCACGGCCCCGTAGTCGGCGGCCCGGTAGTGCCCCAGGATATTGTCCACCGCGATCTCCCCCTCCCAAGAGGCGACATGCGCCAGCATCGGGGTAGGGACTACGTCCCCAATCGCGTACAAGCCATCAACGGAGGTCATCATGCGCTCGTCCACCTGGATGTAGCCCCGCTCCAACTGGACGCCCAGCTCTTTCACGCCAAGCTTCTCGGTGTACGGCGAGCGGCCCTTCGCCCACAGCACATTCTCGACGTTTCGCTCTTCCTCAGCGCCCGTCTCGGCGTTCTTGATAGTCACTTTCAGGCCACCGCCCTTGCCCCCCTCGGCTATCTTCGTAACGTCGGAGCGGGTTACTATCTCTATCCCCTGCGTCTTCGCCAGTTGCGTGAAGCGCCGCGCTATCTCCTCGTCCACGAGGCGCAGCACGCGAGGCGAGGACACCACAACCGTTACCTTGCACCCGTAGGCATTGAAGATAGAGGCGAACTCCATCCCCACGATCCCCCCGCCCACGATGATCATGCTCTGAGGCATCTTTGGCAGCGCCTTCAATGTCAGGTCAGCGTCGAGGATTTCATCAGAGGTAATCACGCCCGGTAGATCGCCGCCCGGCACATCTTTTGGCAGCATAGTGCCTGAGCCTGTGGCGATAATCACATTCTTTGCACGCACTTCCCGACCATCCACGTTGATCGTGTTAAGCGATGTGAGTGTGCCGTGCCCCTGAATTACGTCAACCTTGCGCGCCTTCATCAGCCCGTTGAGGCCGCTGGTCAGGCCGTCCACTACCTTATCCTTGCGCGCCACCGTCTTCTCCCAGTCCACAGTGATGCTACCGGCAAGGGCCAGGCCGTACTTCTCTGCATGGCTCATAGCCAGCATGTACTCGGCGGTCTTGACCATCGCCTTTGACGGTATGCACCCGCGCAGGAGGCATGTCCCCCCCAGGCGCTTGTCCTTCTCGATTATGGCTATCTTCGCACCCTTGAGCGCGCCGTACAAAGCAGCCACATACCCGCCCGGCCCCGCTCCGATTATCGCTATATCATATTCTGTGCTATTTGTGTTGTCCGACATCTTTCATTACCCCTTCAATAGATTTCTTTTAGAACCTGTTCAACAATACAGCCCAAGTATGAGTGTCATTCTGATAGTGTGTCCAGGAACTGTACTCATTAGCCTGTCATTCTGAGCGAAGCGAAGAATCTAGAAATCTCTGAGCGTGTATTGTCGTAAAAATCGTAGATTCTTCACTGCGTTCAGAATGACACTCATTGCTGTACATCTTCCTTTACACTTTTGGACACCCCCTCAGAATGACACGTAGAGTAGGCATGTGCTTTCAAAACAGGTTATATACCATCTTCACTGTGTGTATGGGAGAATAGTTCTACTAAGTGCGCGCGGTCCACTCCTCCGCCCCATACTTCGCCTTCGCCAACTGGCGAACAATCATACTCTCCTCGTCATCCAACATCGCAGGTTCCAGGCTAATCTCCAGCTTGCGCTCAAATGCGACCCGCAGAGCCTCCGCAACCTCACCAGGGGATATGTCCCTACCTAACTCCTGCTTCAATGAGATCATGCGCATAGGCAGCTTTCGCAATGCGCGCTCCCGGCCTGCTTCTGATGCGTAAGAGAATACCGAGGCCCACGCCTCCCAGTCAATATTGAGCAGGATGGAGCCATGCTGCAAGATTGCCCCACCACGCCTAGCCTGCGCACTCCCTACCAGCTTCTTGCCGCTTGCCGTAAGCTCGTATGCGGATGTCGCGTCGAAGCAGACCGCTCCATGAGCACTTTCTACTTCCCCTACAAGACCTAAATCGCGTCGCCGCCTCTCAGAACCCAGCGCAACGTGCATCTCGCGGTTATAGGGTGAAAGTGCCACATTTGCGCCTAACGTCCTCAAGCCCTCGACCAGCCCTGCGCTGATCTTGCGATACAACTCCAGCACCCCGCCCGACACGCGAGGGTCGTTCTCTCGCGCTATCACCGCGTAAGTAAGCTCGTGCTGGTGAAGCACGGCCCGGCCTCCGGTGATACGCCGCACCAATCCGAAGCCCCGGTTATCACAAGCGCTACGGTCAATCTCTCCAACAGGCTGGTTTACCCCGAGAGAGAGCGTAGCGGGCGACCACGTATAGAAGCGCACAACCGGCTGCCCTCCCGCTATCACCGATTTGAGCAGGCTCTCGTCAACGGCCATGTTTGAAGCGCCATCCAGGTCAAATCCATAGACGAGCCTCCATATCGCGGTAGCTGGGGGCCTGGCGGACGCCTCAAGGAGAGTTTGGGCTACCATACGCTATTTCGCCCTATCGTCCCCGACAACGACGACGATATCAACGGCTTCCCCATCCTGAGTCGCAACAGGGGCGTCTGCTGGGTCGCCCTCTAATCACCTTGCCTGGGGCAACGCCTAGCTCCTTCGCCAGCGCTGCAATTGTATTTGGCTTAGTTCCAGCACTGTAGTCGGTGATAGTGGTGATGGGGTGGCTACCCGCATCGGGAGCGGACTCGACATTGACTACAGATAAACCCTTCGCAATTAATAAATCACTAGTCTTCCGCGCCACGCCCCCCACTTCGGTGCCATTCAAAACGGAGATACGCGCGGCCTCCTTCGCCAGCTTCTGGTCGCCAAACATCTGCACGACCTTCGGGCGGATCAAGCTCCAGTTCGGCATCAGCACGTCCGCACCGCTCGGCAGCACGGTCGGGTTTACCAATGGAATATCTATCAGCAAGGTTTGTATAGACGAAGGTCCAACGTCCCTGGCAAGCTGCGCGAGGGAAGTCACCTGTAGAAAGGTGAGGTCGGTCTTCACCGCGCCCGCCAGCTCATTCACGATGTCGGTGAGGTGCGAGACGATGTTCAGGTTGAGGCCCTGCTGCTTCAGCGCGAGCAGAACCTGCTGCTGGCGGGAGTTGCGGCCAATATCGTTATCGGCGTGGCGCGAGCGCGCATATTGGAGGGCAGTGTGCCCATCCATGTGCTGTAACCCTGCGGGAATGTAAATCCTTGTCGCTCCGAAGTTTGCCAATGGATACTCGTTGTCCACGAGCGGCCTCGGCACGTCCACCATGATACCACCCATCGCATCGAGCACTCGCTCGAACCCCACAAAGTCCACCTGCGCGAAGTAGTGGATGGGGATGCCGAAATTCTGCTGGATGGTGGACATCGCCAGGGTTGGCCCGCCACCCGGTATCGTATCCTTATTGTTCTCACCCAGCTGGTACGAGGAGTTGATGCGCCCTTCACCGAAGCCTGGAATCGTTACCCACAAATCGCGTGGGATGGAAAGCATCGAGGCGGTCTTCGCCGCCAGGTCTATATGCACCACGATCTGCGTGTCGGCGCGAGTATCGTTCTCCTCACCTCGATAATCGAGACCCAGAAGGAGGACATTGATAGATCCTTTGTTGGGCCAGTCGGGAGTGGGCGCTGCCACGGCAGTCCCTTCAGGTCCTACGCGCTCGGCCACCGGCGTCTTGAAGATATCCTTGCCCCTGTCGAGGATGGTGGTGACCGTAGGGACCACCACCGTCGCTACCAGCACCCCGGCCCCAATAAGGAGCGCCGCCACGAACAATATAACCACTTGCGCGATGCGCCTGCGCCTCTTGCGGTTGCGTATGACAGCCGTCGCCCTGGCGGCTGCGTTAGCGTTGGGCGTGGTAGACTTCACTACTCCACCTGCCGGCGCACCCTGTGGGCGAAACGGTGCGGTAGTCCTGCCGCTCTGGACTGCGGAATTAGGTCTCGCCACGGGCGGCGTAGGGCGGCTCGGACGGGCGTTGCCGTTCGAGGGTGTAGACTTTGTGCGCGTGTCGTCCGTATGAACTCACTTCTTGGATGCTTCCTCTGAGAGCAGGCTGCCATCTTCGCTCTGCTCTATCTTTACTTTATCAATGTCCCCGGCCCCGACTGAACTCTTATCAAGCCGGGCTACCATCTCGTCTGTATTGATGCCAGGCTCCTTGCGCGCCTCGGCAAGCTCCTGGGCCTCCTCTTTTTTACCCTCAGGTGTCCCTTCAGTCTCCATCGAAGGGACGCTCGCCTCGGCATCGTGTGGACTGTAACCCTCCGAGAAGCGCCTGTACAAATAAAGATACACATCCCTCAAAATAGCTGCAACGGGGACCGCGATTATCAAGCCGAACAGCCCCGCTACCTGACTCCCAACCACCAGCGATACCATTATGAGCGATGGGTGCAGTTTTACGCTATCTCCCTGTATCTTCGGGACGAGCAGGTTGTTCTCAAGCTGCTGTACAACCACGTAGACCGCCAGCACCTTGAGCACCATGACCCACCCTTCGGGGCTGAAGCTTGCCAGGATCAGGCCCGGTATCGCCCCGATTATAGGCCCCACCACCGGTATCACTTCCGTGAAGCCAGAGATTATCCCCAGCAATATGGCGTATGGCGCTCCCACCAGGAGCAATCCGATAGTCGATGCGACACCCACCACCAGGCCGAGTATCAATTGCCCCCGGATGTAGCTGCTCAGGATGCCGTTGATGATGCGGACGATGTGCCACACATCTACGCGCCACGAGCGCGGCAACATGTTGTTGAACGCCTTGATGCCCCGGTCTTTGTCCTTCAGCACGTAGAAGAGCCAGAAGGGGATTATGATGAACCCAACTATGGAACCCAACGCCCGCGTGAGCCACCGGAGAAAGCCCAGGAGAGACATCCTGCAACAAGCCCCCTACCGACCCCAGCGAATTGCGCGCCCCATCCTCGATAGAGTTGCGCACGTCTTCAGACAGAGGCAGCGAGCTATACCATGTGGCTATCCCCTGTCCCCAATCACGTACCTGCTTGGCGTATCGTTCGGAGTTGCCTATTACCTCCTGTATCTGATTAATAGCGAGGGGGACCAGCCACGCTATGAGTAAGCTGAATATGAGGACAAACACCAGGTAAACGGCCAGGATCGCCACAGCGCGCGGCAGGAATTTGCTGAGCCTGTCCACCAGGGGGAGCATCAGATAGCCCAGGATCAGGGCTAAAATGAATGGCCCCATAGCGTCTAGCGACTGGCTCAACAGCCACCAGACGACCAGGGCCGCGATGCCCACCAATATCAAGCGATTGCGTTCACGCCGGGTTACTCGAAGCGGTGGAATAAGCGGCTCGCGTCTTCCGACCTCAACATCTGTGTGTTCGCTGCTCAATATGACATTCCGTAACGTATCATCAATTTGGGACGTACTTAACGTGGTTATTCTAACATACCCTTTCCGCCGCCAACAAGGAAGTGCACGAGACCTGTAGGGTCGGACGATGGACGATGGACGATGGACGATGGACGACAGAAGGCAGAAAGCAGAAAGCAGAAAGCAATAGGCAGAGGAAGCAATGCTCTCACGCATCACGTTTAGCTCTATCGTCTGTCGTCTGTCGTCTGTCGTCTGTCGTCTGTCGTCCCCGCCCTCATATATCTCAAGTGGTATAATATGGCAGGCAAAGGCGCATCACCACGATTGGAGAGAATACATCATGGGTGAGGAGCACGTTCAGAGGCGAAAGAGGGTCAGCGACGGCGGCCTGGAGCAAAGGGACAGCGATCCCGGCTCAGTCCGTATCTTGCCCGAAAACGATAGCAAAGCAATCCCCGCCCCTCCCACGGAGAGCGGAGGCGAGTGGGTAATAGAGTTCGGAGGCAAATCCGCTCCGGACGACCCAACCACGCGCCTACCTGCCAACGATGACGCGGCGCGCCCACCCTTGCGCCCCGGCACGCTTTACACCCCCGCGGCTACTCAACTCATGCCATCTCCACAACACAACCCTCCAGCGCAACCTTCAAATGCCCCATACAATCAGGCCCCGGCACAATCCCCTGCCATGGAGCTATCCTCCCCGAACAGGGACCTCATAGAGCGCCAGCCAGAACGGGAAGACCGCGCCCGTGACGACAAGCGGTCAGTGACGGTCATAAAGAAGGGACCGTCGGCCTGCTCCATATTCGCCGCCACCTTCGGGGTGATAGCCATCGCCTGCTCGCTCCTGGCCTTCGCCACCATCAGGGATGGCTTCTCCGGCCTGGGCAGCCTCTTCGGGTGGGTCCCCAACATTTTTGGCCCGGCCAAACAGAGTATAGATATCAGCCGCCCAAGCATCATCGAAAAGGTAAGCGCCCTCAGCCGCCTGGAGACGGTACATTACGAGGTAGAAAAGGTAGTGGAAGGCAAGAGCGAAGGCCCCCTGTGGGATATCTTCACCAGCGACAAGATACTCCTCATAGCACACGGAGATGTGGTTGCCGGTGTGGACCTGTCGAAGTTGAAGCCCGAAGACATCAAGGTTATGACGGACACAGGTGCAGTGACCATCAAACTCCCGAAGGCCGAAGTCTTCAACCCCAAGACCCATCCTGGACAGCTCCAGAAACTCGCGTATACGACCGTAGCGGCGGCATCATCCCCGTGACCGACCCCAACCTCGAAACAAGAGTGCGGCAGGTTGCCGAGGAACAGATTTTGCAAGCCGCCGTAGAGAACGGCATCATAGCAAAAGCGCAAACCAACGCCGAGGGAGTCATCAAGAGCCTGGTCACGGGCCTCGGTTATGAGGAAGTAATTTTCGAGCATGGACCATAGCGGGGTATCAGGGGTGTCCCCTGTCATATCTTCACTTACTATGTTACCTTGAGGGAGATTTCATAGAATATGGCTAAAGACGACAAAATAAAAGAGCTAAAGCAAAAATCACGCTTCGCCGCCATGGAAGGTCTGAAGCCCAACCGTGGCTTCCCCACGCCGCCACGCAAGGCTATGGGGCAAGCCAAAAAGCTGTCCAAGAAGCTCCCATACCCTGTACCTCCCTACCCCGAAGCCAACCCGATGCAGGCGTACAGGTGGGCGCAGTACGAATGGTGGAAGCTCGGCCGCTGGCAGAGCCTTGCGCTCCCCGTCATAATCATAGCCGGTCTCTTGACGTGGGAGAAAGAGAAGGCCCTCAAGGAAACCGGTTGGGGTGAAGTAGAGCGGATTGAGGCCAAGCGAATAGCCGCCGAAGCCTACGGTCCATCTGGCAGGCCTCATCCCCAAACCGAAAAACTCCTCGGCTTCATCCCCCTCCCAGGCCAAAAATGAGCTTACACGTCGCCCACTTGGGCGACATATTATTTTCCCGCAGAAAGTCACCGTTTTCCCCATAGCATTGACGGTTCCATTATGGTATAATATCAGCAAATATGTTCTAATCTAAAAGCTAAACTCGTCGCCCTCAATCGGTAACTCGTAACTCGTAACTCGTAACTCGTAACTCGTAACTCGTAACTCGTAACTCGTAACTCGTAACTCGTAACTCGTAACTCGTAACTCGTCGTCCATCGTCCATAACCCCCAGGAGACCCCAATGGTAGAGCGCCTGATTTCGGCAAAGACCAAAGAGAATGAAGCAGAGATAGAGCAGACGCTTCGTCCGCGTCGCATAGTGGAGTACATCGGGCAGGAAAAATTGAAGGACCACGTCGGCATCATGCTCGAAGCAGCCCAGGCTCGCGACGAGGTGCTGGACCACATGCTTTTCTACGGCCCGCCCGGCCTCGGCAAAACCACCATCTCTACCGTCATCGCCAACGAGATGGGCGTGCCCATACGGACCACCTCCGGCCCCGCCATCGAGCGCCCAGGCGACCTCGCCTCCATCCTCTCCAACCTCAAAGAGCGCGAGATACTCTTCCTGGACGAGATACACCGCCTCAATCGCGCCGTCGAGGAAGTGCTATACCCGGCGATGGAGGACTACGCGCTCGACGTGATGATAGGCAAAGGCCCCTCAGCCCGCTCGTTGCGTCTCAACCTTCCTCCCTTCACCATCATCGGCGCGACCACCCGCCTCGCCATGCTCTCGTCACCCCTTCGAGACCGCTTCGGCGTCACCTTCCGCCTCGAATATTACAGCCTCGATGCTATGGAGCAGATTATCAAGCGTTCCGCCCGCATCATGGGCGTGGCTGTAGAGGACGAAGGAGCGAAGCAGATAGCCCTCCGAAGCAGGGGCACGCCCCGCGTTGCCAACCGCCTCCTCCGCAGGGTGCGCGATTTCGCGCAGGTACGCGCCGACGGCAAAATCACCCCCGAAGTCGCTGAGGAAGCCCTCCGGCGCTTAGAGATAGACGCCCTCGGCCTCGATGACATTGACCGCCGCATCCTCCACGCCATCATTGACAAGTTCGAGGGTGGACCCGTCGGCTTAGGCACGATAGCCGCCTCCATCAGCGAGGAAGCTGACACCATCATGGACGTGTACGAACCCTATCTGCTCCAGCTCGGCTTCCTGGCCCGCACCTCACGCGGCACGAGTAACGACCCGCAAAGCCTACGACCACATGGGCATCCCCTACCCCACCCGCCCCGAAGAAGTCGAGGTCGAGCAGCCCAAGCTCTTCTAAAGATAGGTTTCAAACAAAAAGTGTGGTGCGCGATGCGCACCACACTTTTTGTTTGAAACCGTAAACATATTCCACGTGGAGCAACCCAGGTATACGCCCTTCGTTAATAAATATAGACGGGGCAAATTACTCCCCCCACTTACGACAGAATATTTCACGGAGGTGGAAGAAATGCTAGAAACAATGTGGAAAGGAGGAAGGAGACTTCCCCGGCGCTCAGGTGCTGTGGCGTTTGCGATAGCGGCCATGTTACTCCCTACCTTCGCGGCAGCGCACCAACCCGCTCAGCCCAGCACAGGCGCATTCGAGCAAGTCTGGCAGCGCGCCGACATGCCGGTCTCGCAAGGTGTCGCCAAGCGGTCATGGCTATGGGGTCCCGTAGCCATAGACAACAGGACCGAAGCGCTCCTTGAAAGTCCAGGCGGCAAGCGCCAGGTGCGCTATTATGACAAGTCGCGCATGGAGATAAACGACCCCAACGGCGACCCACGATCCCCATGGTTCGTGACCAATGGCCTCCTGGTCGTGGAGATGATCTCAGGGCACATGCAGGTCGGCGTCAACACCTTTGAGCCGCGCGAGCCATCGCAGGTCCCGGTCGCAGGCGATGTCATCACCGCGGGTGCTCGGAACCTCACGCCCACTTACGCTGCCCTGGCAAGAGTAGCGACCATTGACCCTAACCAGCATCGTGCGCAGCCCCGAATCGGCCAGGAGGTGCGCGAGTCCCTGACTGCCGACGGCACGGTCCGCCCTGGACCCCTGGAAGGCGACATAGGGAGAATCCCTAAGTTGCAACAGTACGAGAGCGTCACGGGCCATAACATCCCAGACGTCTTCTGGGACTTTATGAACCAGCGCGGCACCGTCTACGAGAACGGCCAGTACCGCGAGGGCCAGCTTTTCAACTGGCTGTATGCGATGGGCTACCCCCTCACCGAGCCTTACTGGATCACCATCGAGATACAGGGCAAGAGGTTCACTGTGATGATGCAGGCATTCCAGCGCCGAATTCTCACCTACAACCCCTCCAACGAGCTTGCCTGGCGCGTCGAGATGGGCAACGTGGGGCTGCAATATCACACATGGCGCTATGGCCCACAACCTACTCCAACTCCCGGCCCAAGACGGACGGCGTTCCCCTCAGGCTCCGGCATTTCAGCGAGTCTGGTAATCGGCCCTCGCTCCTTCTCAGCCATAAGCGAGCCGCTTTATGTAGCAATCTCTAACCAGCAAGAGTGGGACGCTCTCTGGAAGCGCCACAGCATCCAGATGAATCCGACCGCGCCCGCCCCCGCTGTAGACTTCAAGAGCGAATTCGTGATAGCCGCCTTCTGGGGCGATAAGCCGAACGCCTGCTACCGCCTGGACATTACAGGCGTGCGCCTGCTAGAGCCAGACCATAAAATCACGGTAGCAGTGAGCAGGGTACAACAGGACCGCCTATGCGCCCAGGTTGTGACCCAGCCTCATGACTTTGCGGTCGTCTCAAAGGTCGGCCTCGCTCCAGGCGGGCCAACCAAATATGATGTGGTATTCACAGATGGCGATAGGGCCTTCAGCGAGACCCAGGTCACGCTGCCGTAGCCGCTACAAAACCATAAAAAGCACGAAAATGCGCGGTGCAGCCACGCATTTTCGTGCTTTTTACCTCAGGATTCGATGTTCGCGCCCTAACCGTAAGCGAAGACTGAGCCTAGCACGCCGCACGCCCCCCTGGTCAATAATATACACAGCTTTCTGGACCACGCTCAGCAACGCAAAGCGCCTCCCAGTAAACCTCAACTCCCAGGTAACAACCTCAGGCACGTACGAAATCACTTCGCTGCCACATCTCCTATAGATTGGAGCGCCACGTCGTCTGCTCTTATGTATGACCATCTAGCCCCTCCCAGCCCAGGAATTATAGGCTAAGAGACCTCTCTGTTTCCATACGAGACAGGTCTTGTAGGGGCGTGATAAATCACGCCCCAGCCTGAGACAGCCCTACATGGGCTCGCTTGCCAGGGCGCGATAAATCACGCCCCTACAGGTACATTGGCTATACTCCCCCACCCTAAATCCGAGAATATTTACCCAACACATGAGGTGGACACAAGCGCACCTGGTCATACATAATACCCTGTTACACTACGCTTCAGGATGGTGCATTGGCTGAAACGCTACGGGGTCGCTTCAAAGGGCTTATACTCGACATGGACGGGGTCCTCTACCGTGGAGACGAGGCGCTACCCGGTGCTGTAGAGCTTTTCCCGGCTTTACGGGCGGCGGGGCTATCATTTATACTACTGACCAACAACGCCACCCTTACTGCCCAGGAGTTCTCCGGAAAGCTGGAGCGCATGGGCATCAGCGTAGAGCCGGAGAAGATACTAACCTCTGCCGGGGCGACAGCCGAATACCTGGTAAGCGAGCATCCTGAGGGTGGTGAGGTATGCGTGCTAGGTTCAGCAAGCCTCCTTGCGACGTTGACCGCCTCGCCGAACTTCCGAGCAGCAGAGATTTACCCCGCCTTCGTGGTGGTGGGCCTGGACCTCGGACTGACGTACCGCTCGCTTCAGCAAGCGTGCTCCGCCGTCAGAAAAAGGAGCGCGCTTCATCGCCACCAACGCTGACCTCACCCTCCCCGTCGAAGGGGGCGAGCTTTGGCCTGGGGCGGGAACCATCGTAGCAGCCGTGCAAGCCTGTTCAGGGGTCGCGCCTACTGTGATAGGCAAGCCCAACAGATATATGGCCGAGGTCGCTCTCGAGCGGCTGGGTATCACGCCCAACGAGGCCCTGTGCGTCGGGGATAGATTGGATACCGACATCGCCTTCGGAGCGAGAGCAGGCATCCCCACCGCACTCCTCCTTACCGGCGTGTCACGGCGCGAAGACATCCCCCACGCCGAAGCCGCACCCAATTACATATTCAACGACCTGGCAGACCTCATGGATGCGCTCGGCATCGCGTAATATGTCGTCTAACTTGGAACTCAGATTCACCATGGAGGGACTAACTATTGGCTAAAGAGAGAATCCATACAGAACATGCGCCCGCCGCGATAGGCCCATACTCGCAGGCCATCCGCCTGGGCAACATAGTTTACACAGCCGGGCAGGTGGGCCTCGACCCTGCAACCGGCAAGCTGGTCGAGGGAGGTATTGCTGAACAGACACATCGCGCGCTCGATAACCTAGCCGCAGTTCTGCAAGCAGCCGGCACAAATTTCGCGGGCGTGCTAAAGACCACCGTCTTTCTGGCCGACATGGGCGACTTCGCCGCCATGAACGACGTCTATGGCAGCTACTTCACCAACACTGATCCACCTGCAAGGTCCACTGTGCAGGTCGCGGGGCTGCCACGCAACGCGCTCGTAGAGATAGAGTGCATTGCGACCCTGGATAGAGAGTGAGAGGTATGGCAACTGTCGAAACGATCGAAAAGGAGCAGTTCCAGTTCGATTACGAGGACGCGAAGACCGTCGAAGGGCGCGGCGAGCTGCGTACCGGCACGCGCGACCTTGCCGCACTCAGACTTGAGCGGTGCCTTGAAGCGATTGAGGGCACGAGCGGCAAGCTGCTGGAGATAGGGTGCGGCGCGGGCCGCTACACGCGAGCATTTCTCCACTACCGCCCCGATCTCGACGTACACGGCTGCGACATCTCCCATATCGCGCTCGATGAGGCGCGCGCCGCCGACAGCACGGGTAAGATAGAGTACAAGCTTGGGGACGCGCTCGACCTACCCTACGAGGACAACAGTTTCGACATTGTCCTCCTCTTCGACGTATTCGAGCACGTCACCGACGTGGGCAAGGCTGCCAACGAGGTAGCCCGCGTGCTGAAGCCCGGCGGGGTCTTCCACTGCTTCGTGCCGTGTGAGGGCAACAAGCGCACTATCTTCTCCCTACTCAGACACAGCAAGCTCGTCCCCATCCACCGCTGGAAGCGCGACCATATAGGCCATATCCAGATATTGACAACAGCACAGATGCGGCGCATCCTCGAAAAACGCGGCCTCACGGTGACAGATACCACCTTCTCCTTCCACATCCTGGGCCAGATACACGACGTATTCGACTACTGGCGGCGCGAAGTCCTCTCCCGCGATTACGTGCCCGGCTGGCAGAAAGCCATAGTGAAGTTAGTCAGCCGCGCGGTATTCATCCCAACCTGGCGGCTTGCCTACTACGAGGACACCTGGCGCAAGCGCGGCCCAGCAGCCATAGGCGTGCACATCACCTGCGTGAAACGTGATGCGTAATTCCCCAAGAACCTCTGCGCACTCTGCGCCTCTGCGGTGAACCATAAATAATCTTTGCGTTCTTTGCTCCCTTAGCGTCTTTGCGTTTAATAATCAATAATCACGTTTCACGCACCAATTACCGATGTCAACAAGCCCCTCCCTCAAGACACTCCTGCCCTGGACGACTGCTTTAGTTGTGCTGCTGGTAGCGTGGCTCATGCCCCTGCCTGGCCCCATATTGGGCAAGGACCAGCTCGTGGCTCCCAGGATGCCTGAGACCAGGGCTGCCGTCGAGCAAGCGCGTGCGACGTTCAGAGCAGCGCAGAATAATTATTCCGAGCAAATTCGCACAAACGACCCAGCCCCAAGTATCGCAGTCATACGAAACGAGATCGAGCGCATCAGAAACGGTGGAGGCAACTTCGATAGCGTAGCCTCCCTCTTTTCTCTCAGGACTTATTTCGAGAGTCTCCAACAATATGCGGTTGCAGGGGAAGCATACTTCGACGCGCTCAAGCGATACGACGACGACTTGATGGCGTGGAGCCGCTCGCTTGGAGCCGCCAGCGAGACCTTACGGGATGATACCTTCCCCATTGTCGAACACCTCAAGCTCTACCCCCCGCCCACCGGCAACGCCCCAGACCCGCCCCACGTGTCAGCTTCCGAGGTAGCGACCCAGATCGCCCGCTTCAAGAGCAATCTACAGGAATTAGCCAGTGTCGCCTCAGCGCAGCAGAATCGCCCACTGGTAGAAGCCATCAACGTAGACCTGGACAACATATCGGCAAGTGGCCGCTCCATACAGTACATCGAGAGCCTGCACGAGCCATACTACACCTTCCTGAAGCAGTACGACGGCGCGGTGCAAGCCACAGTCGCGGCTGACGACACCTCGCGCGGCCCGTCACCCCTCGGACTTGCGCTAGATTTGTTGGTAGCTGCGCTGGCGCTGGTCGGTATCGGCGCTTTATTCACATCTGGCTGGCATAGGAAGCGCCAGGAGGCAGTGGGTTGAGTCTCGACACCGCCACGGTCGAGCCTACTGACGGCGCGAACCGTCCCTCAAAGCTGGTAGCCATCCAGGACTACAAAGCACTTCTCACGTCGGAACCTACGATCCTGGCAGCCATGCTCATCACGCTCGGTCTTTATTACCTCGTGCCGAGCTTGCCAGTAAAGGCATTTGGGGGCCTCGCCTTCTTCGCACTCACCCTCTACAGGCCCGACCTGCACCTGGTCATGGTCCCGCTCACCGCCCCGCTCTTCTACAGGCAGCAAGCCATACAGGGACTCTACTTCCCCCTGCCGGAGGTCGTCGTCGTCGTAGGAGTAGCGGCATGGGCCGTCCGCGATGGATGGACCCTCATTACGACACGTAAGCTTCCCTGGCTAAGAGAGCTAATCAAGCAGCCCGCCACGTGGCTAGGGGCTGCACTTCTCCTCATAGGCACGCTCTGGCTTCTCGTCCCGGGTGGAGAGGATGCGCGCAAGGTCGCCTTACGTGAGTTTCGCTGGACGGTGCTGGAGCCTGTCTTTTTCTTCGCCCTCATCCTGCGCTGGCTCCGAACCGAGCGCGACATCTGGCGCATGGTAGGCGCGTGGCTCATCGCGGCTGCTCTTGTCGGGCGCGAGGGCGTGCAACAGTTCCTCTTCGGCCAGACGTGGAGCATGGAGGGCGTAGGGCGCGTATCCTCGGTCCTCCCAAGCGCAACCGCCTTTGGCATCTACCTGGGGAGGCCGCTCGCCCTCGGCATCGTGCTGGCTATCTTCCTCCCAGCGAGATGGCGCACCTGGAGAATCGCTGCCGGACTACTCTCCGTAGTGATGGCGCTGGGAGTGCTGCTCAGCTTCACACGTGGCGCGTGGATAGGGGTTTTCGTCGCGCTGGTAGGTGTAGCGATAATCACGCGCTACCGGGTGCTCATGGCGGCAATCGGCGCGCTGATGCTGGCAGGGCTGGCCCTCCTCCCATTCATAAGGGTGGATCGCATTACTTCGATGTTCGACTTCTCGACGCAGGACAACACGGGCCTGGCACGCGGCAAGATATGGGGCGGCGCGCTCAACATCCTGCGCGACCACCCACTCACCGGCATCGGCCAGGACCAATTCCTCTACGCCGACCCGAAATATGGCGTGCCCCAGCTACGCTTCTTCGAGGTCTCACACCCGCACAACTGGGTGCTAGATTTCTGGCTGCGCCTCGGTATGCCTGGCCTCGCCTGGATATTCGTGGCTTTAGGCTACTTCTTCTGGCAGAGTCTACGCTTATGGCGGACCTTGCGCGGCACCGCCCTCGGCGCGCTCACCCTCGGCCTGATCGCGTCAATGATAGACTTCGCCGTCCACGGCCTCCTAGACATGGCCTACTTCACAATGGACCTTGCGCTCACCTTCTGGCTGACGATGGGCTTATGCGTAATCATTAAAAAGCATCAGGACTCGCAAGCAAGTCCTGATGCTTTTTAATGATTACGCATATCTGTTTAGAACTCATTTTAATACCTGCGATGTAATCCGTAGGGGCGGTTCGTGAACCGCCCTGGCGGGGACAACTGCATCCTTGATCCAGGGCGGTTCACGAACCGCCCCTACGATGGTACTGAAATGCACACTTAGAGGTCGGCAAACCCATCCAGTATTCTTGCAATATGCTTCGCGCCAAGCAGGAAGTCGCTGAAGCGGACGTGCTCATTGGGAGAGTGGGCACGCGTGCCGATGTAACCGACGCCTGCCGTCACCACAGGGATATTGAGCGGCCCCGCGAAGGCGTACACCGGGCTGCTGCCCCCCACCAATGGGTAGATAAGCGCGGGCTTGCCGTACACCTCTTCGGCGGTGCGGGTGGTTAGCTCCACCAGCGGGTCGTCTGCCCCGGCTTTGGCGGGCCACATAGCCCCCAGGCGCGTAACCTCTATATCATCGAAGCCCTGGTCGCGCAGGTGCTTCTGGAGCTTCTCGAAGATGTCGTCGGGGTCCTGGTTCGGGACCAGGCGGAAGTCTACCTTGGCGAGAGCCTTCGCCGGGATCACCGTCTTCATCCCCTTGCCATAATACCCGCTCTCTATCCCCTGGATATTGCAGGTCGGCTCCCACTCGGCACGCTTGAAAGCGTCGCCCGTCGCCCCGCGCACGAACTCCTTCACCCCAAAGTCTTGCCTGTATACATCCTCGTACAACGGCACGCTCTTGTAAATCTCAATATCGAGATCGCTTGGGCTTTGCGCATCATCATAGAAGCCCGGAATTAGTATGCGCTCGTCCGGCCCCTTCAGGCTATTGAGCGCCCAGAGCATCCTCCACGCCGCGTTCGGCAAGATGGAGGCCTGGCCTGAGTGAGCGTCACGCGAGATGGTTTGCACCTGCAACTCGACGGAGAGCACCCCGCGCACTCCCAGGATATTGATCGGGCGGCCATCAGGCGACGTCGTCCCCTCCTCCCAGATCGAGCCATGCGACTTGAGCAGCTCAAGGTTCTCCTGGACGAACTGCGCCATGTGCGGGCTACCCACCTCCTCCTGCCCCTCCACCACGAAGGTGACGCCGCAGGGCATCGTGCCCCCATGCGCCTCCCGCACGGCATCAAATGCCGCCAGGCGCGCCACGAACTCCCCCTTATCGTCCTTAGACCCACGCGCATAGAGCGCCTCGTCGCGTATCGTTGGCTCGAACGGGGGCGAGTCCCAAAGCTCAATCGGTTCCTCTGGCTGCACGTCATAGTGGTTATACAGCAAGATTGTACGCTCCGACGCTCCCGGCAGTCGTCCAACAACTACAGGATTCCCTGGCGTCTCTATTTGCTGCACCTCAAAGCCGCGACTTTGCAACATGTCAGCCACCACGTCAGCGCACTCTCTCATGTGCTCGCCCTTAGCTGACACGCTCGGCACCGCGCACAGTCGCGTTAGCTCCTGCATATAACCGTCCAGGCCCGCCTCAATGTGGGCATCAATCCGCTCTATATTTCCTGCTGCCATTATGCTTGCCTCCAATGGTGGCGATAAATCATATCAGGTCGTGATCTGTTCTGCTCGGCCCTTAGCGCCGTCCAACCAGGCTCGGATCATCTCCTCATGTTCCTCGAAGTGGCCTGACGAGCCGGGCACAACCTCACCTATAGCGTAGCCGTTCATCCACGAAAAGCGATTCGGGTCGGTGAGTACTTGCTCTGAAAGTCCTTCTACTGCCGCCTCCATACGCCGCCATGACTTGCGTGCATCGGCGAGGACCTCGCTTAACGAGCGGTCCTGGTTGTGCCGGTAGATCCATTCATTAATAACCTGGACGTCGGCATCATCATCTTCATCCAGGTCCGGCGGCCAGGGGGGTGGCGGTAGTGGCTCATCACGTTGGGCCGCTTCGAGTCGAGCGGTAGTAACCCGGTTGCGCCAGCCCGTCAGATGCCCGGCGACGTCTTTGAAGGTCCAGGACCCCATCACGCCAGGCTCCAGCATCCGCTCCTCGCCGACCTCGGCCAACAAGGCTTCCCATCTATCACGATGCGCTCGGATCGAGTCCAACATTTGGGATTTTGTCTTTAGCTCCATGACTTCCTCATAGCCACTGACACCTCACTCGTCCCTCACCACCTCACTTAACATTCCAGTCCTTACGTCGTAGACAAATCCACGCACGGGAACGTGAGGCGGCATCCAGGGGTGCGACTTCACTTTCTGAATTTGCGTGTGGATGCTCTCTTCCAGGTTGCTGAAAGTATGGAAGTGGACAGGCGCAAGCGCGGAAGTCCCTCTTATCTGCCGCAGCTTGCTCTGCAACTCCTCGTCTTTGAAGGTGAGCATGCCGCAGTTGGTATGCCCTATTATCATAAACTCTTCCGTGCCCAGCATGTAATGGGAGATTAGGAGGGAACGAAGCACGTCATCCGTGACGACCGCCCCGGCGTTACGGATGATATGTGCGTCTCCAGTCTTCAACCCCAGCATCTGCTCTACCGTAAGGCGTGCATCCATGCACGCCACGACCGCGAGCTTGCGCGCAGGCGGGTTAGGCAAATGCCCCAGATTGAAGCTCTGCGCGCTTGCATGGTTGGCCCTCAGTACGTCATCAATTGTGCTCATATGGTACTAAGCGACAAACTACGGACGATATAAAGTATGCAATACTCTCACGTTTCACGCATCACGTTTCATCATCCGTCGTCCAATCAAGCGTTCGCTTCTTCCCTATGCTTGCGCGCTTCCTCTATCACCTTGTCGGCGATGTGGGCGGGCACCGCCTCGTAACGGTCGAACTCCATAGAAAAGGTGCCTCGCCCCTGCGTCACGGAGCGGAGATCGCTCACGTAGCGCTGCACTTCGGAGAGAGGAGCGTGCGCCTCAATAACGGTGAAGCCATTGCCCTGGGGGTTCATGCCCAGTACGCGCCCTCTGCGCCCGTTCAGGTCCGACATGATATCACCCGTGTACCCGTCAGGCACCTGGATGTGCAACGTCATTATCGGCTCAAGGAGCACGGGGCGGCCCTGTTGCAGCCCTTCCTTGAACGCCTGCGACGACGCCAGCTTGAACGCCATTTCGGAGCTGTCAACGGGGTGGAAGCTGCCGTCGTACAGCACAGCGCGCACGTGCACAACCGGGTAGCCCGCCAGTACGCCTTCGTGCAACGATTCTCGTATACCTTTCTCCACCGCCGGGATAAAGTTCTTCGGCACCACGCCGCCCACGATACGCTCACCAAACTCGAATTCGCCCTCCGGCAGAGGCTCAAGCTCCAGCACCACGTCGGCGAACTGGCCGTGCCCACCCGTCTGCTTCTTGTGGCGATAGTGAGCGCGGTCCACGCGTGAGGTAATCGTCTCGCGGTATGGCACGACAGGCAGTCCCACGGTCACATCCACTCCGAACTTGCGCTTCATACGGTCGGAGGCAATTTGCACGTGGCTCTCCCCCATGCCCGAAAGTATCGTCTGCCCGCTCACGGGGTCCTTGCCCATGCGTAGAGTGGGGTCTTCCTCTATGAGGTTGTGCAGTGCCGTGCCCATCTTGTCCATGTCCGCTTTCGTGCGTGGGGAGACCGACGCCGAGAAAACCGGCTCCGGGAAGCCGACAGGCTCAAGCACCAGGGGCGTGCCTGGCGAGCAAAGGGTGTCCCCCGTCTGGGTGTTCGCCAGCTTCACTACCATGCCAATATCGCCCGCCACCAGTGTCTGCGTGGCGATTTGCTCCTTGCCGCGCACGAAGTACACCTGGCCGATGCGCTCCTCGCTATTTCGCGTCGAATTGAACGCCTGGCTATCCGAGCGTAGCGTACCGGTGAAGACGCGAAGAAAGGTCTGCCTGCCGAACTGGTCGCGGATCGTCTTGAACACCAGCGCCGCGAGGGGAGAAGCATCGGTCGGCTTCGAGATTCACTTCCTGCCCGTTCACAGGGTTGGTAGCCGTCGTATCGCCCATGTCGGTGGGCGACGGCGAATAAGCTGAGAGAGCGTCCAGCAGCTGCGACACCCCCGCGTTCCATGTACCCGACCCGCAAAGCACAGGCACTACCTCGCCGGAGCGCATGCCGTTCTTGAGGGCGGAAGTGATCTCCTCGCTCGTAAGCTCCTCTCCCTCCAGGTACTTCATGGTGAGGTCGTCGTCCGTCTCCGCCACGCGCTCGATGAGCCACTCACGCCCGCGCTGAGCATCCTCCAGGAGGTCGGCGGGTATCTCCCCCTCGGTAACCTTACCGCTCGTATCACCCGGCTGGAAGGTGTAAGCCTTCATAGTGAGAAGGTCCACGATACCCTTGAACTGCTGCTGCGAGCCTATAGGGAGCTGCAAGGGCGCGCACTTCTTGCCCAGTACCGCCTGGATAGAGTTGAAAGCCATCTTGAAGTCGGCGTTCTCACGCTCCATCTTGTTCACGAAGACCATTCGCGGGCATCCTCGCTCGTCCGCGTACCTCCACATCTGCTCGGTGCCGACCTCCACGCCCGCCGATGCATCCACGAGGAGCAGCGCGGTATCCACCACGCGCATAGCGGCTTTGACTTCCCCTGAGAACTCCGCGTAGCCCGGCGCGTCAATCACGTTTATCTTCGTCTCTTTCCATTCGATGGGGGCGACCGATATCTGCACGGAGATGTGGCGCTTCACCTCGTCGGGGTCGTAGTCGGAGACGGTATTACCCTCGTTGACCTGCCCCATGCGGTTGATCGCCTTCGAGGTGAAGAGCATCGCCTCGAGCAAAGATGTCTTACCCGAGCCTCCATGCGAGAAGAGGCCGACGTTACGGAGTTGTGCGGTGTTGTAAGCTTTCATAAAGAGCTAAAATCCTCCTGCGGTTGCTTTCATCCACACGCGGCTTTGTGCATTTTTGCCTCGTGCTAATCTGGGTGCGCCATTTCACAGCCAACGTTGCCACGTAGCTCCAAAGGGCACAGATTCTTTATTATACCCAATGGCATTTTCTATGCAAGCTGGAGCGCGCATCTGAATCTTTACAAAGGAGATGTACAGCCCGTAGGGGCCGTGCCGACGGTACGGCCTACACAGCGTTGCCATTAGACATATACTTGATTGCGACAGATAGTAATTTATCTCCTGTTATGCTACAATCTTGGCAGCACTCCTTGTTGGATTGAGAACAGGGCGTATCGCGCCGTGGGACAACGGATGTACTAGAAAAGGAGCCTACGTCTGTGACCGTAGACACGGACGATACTGACAGCCTTGATGAAGAGGTCAGCCGGCGGTATCCATACCCGCTGGCCGCTACCTATTACCGTGCCTTCCACAGCACGCACGACCTAGATGAGGCACATGAGTACCTGCTCGACTTATTTGAGGTGACGCTCAAGTACCTCGCCTCTATTGCCCTGAGCCAATACTTCAAGGACGCACCCAATGACCCCAAGATCAACCACGACATGGGCGCGTTGCTACGGCCCAGCCTGGGACACTGGCAGGGCTGGCTGCGCGACATCCTGGACCTCTACGAGCGTAGCAGCACGCCACTCGCGGTACCGGAGCTTGCTAAGTTCTACCGGCAAAAGCATACCATGGACCTCTTACGAGCCTACACCTCTCTGCGGGAGGTGATGTCCCGGATGGGCCATGGAGGCGGCAAGAGCCTGGGCGTGGTCAACCCTAAGCAGTTCTTCGAGCTACTGGGGGAGTACCGCAACTTGTTGGCGCACGGGGTCCGCCCAGGTCGCCCTGACCGTGAGCGGGTGGCCGGAATCCTGGCCCCAGCCATGCGCGATATCTATATGAGCATGGCATTCGTAACCGACTACCGCTTAGTGCATATAGATGAGGTGAAGGTGAAGCGCGCACCCGGCTCATCGAAGCAGGGCCACCGCTACGAGTACTACTACACAACCTTGATGGGTGATCGGCCTCGTGCCGCCCCCTCTCCGCGCACCCTGGAGCGGGACGATACCGAGCCGGAGAAGCTTTACCTGTTGGCGAAAGGGGGGCAATTTGAGCCGCTCATCAGCCTCTACCCCTTTCTGACGTTCCACTACTGCGCTAGCTGCAACACAAACCAAGCGTTCGTGCTCAACACGAGCAAAGGCGACACGCTTGATTACGTAAGCTACCAATGCACCCATCATTTTGCACAGGCCGAGTTCCCGGACCTACAGGAGCTGCTCAACAGCATGGCCGCGGATGCTGGTGTCAACATTGAAGAGCCACTGCCGGACGAAGAACCGTTGCTGGAGATAGACAGATGGGAAGAAGCCGCACAACAGACGCGTGAGGAGAGGGAACGCCTGGCTGGTGAAGCCCCCGAACATCAGGCGAAGGAAGATGCCGCCAAGCGTGAGGAGGAAGAAAGGCAAGAGCTGGCGCCCTTGGAGAGGGAGAGTTTGGACCAAAAAGAATCTGAATTTATAACATCTCTTGCCCGCGTGATACTGCCCTATAAAGCTATTTCTCCTGCCCGCGTGATACTGCCCTATAAAGCTATTTCACTCTTGAACGCGAAGAGCGATAGTTTGTATGCTTTAGGCATTCTTAGGGGACATACCAGCTATGTAGTTAGCGTAGCATTTTCCCCAGATGGACAGACACTTGCCTCTGCATCTTGGGACAAGACAGTAAGATTATGGAATGTCAAGGACGGTACGCTCTTACGTACCCTTGTAGGGCATACTGATTATGTAAATAGTACAACATTTTCCCCAGATGGACAGACACTTGCCTCTGCATCTGGAGACACTACGGTACGGTTGTGGAACGCAAAGGATGGCACGCCCTTGCATATTCTTAAGGAACATACCAGCTATGTAGTTAGCGTAGCATTTTCCCCAGATGGACAGACACTTGCCTCTGCATCTTGGGACACTACGGTACGGTTGTGGAAGATCAAAGATGGTACGTTCCTCCGCACTCTTAAGGGATACACCAGCTATGTAGTTAGCGTAGCATTTTCCCCAGATGGACAGACACTTGCTTCTGCGTCCTCGGACACTACGGTACGGTTGTGGAAGATCAAGTATGATTTGCGTACACTCTTTGGGCAGAATGATACGCTCCTACGTACATTCAATGGACATACTAGGCATGTGAGTAATATAGCATTTTCCCCAGATGGGCAGACACTTGCCTCTGCATCTGGGGACAAGACAGTAAGATTGTGGAATGTCAAGGACGGTACGCTCTTACGTACCCTTGTAGGGCATACCGACGGTATAACTAGCATAGCATTTTCCCCAGATGGGCAGATACTTGCCTCTGCGTCCCAAGACAGTACAGTAAAACTGTGGATGTAAAGAATAGTATGCTCTTACGTACTCTTGAAGCCCATGCCGGCAGTATAGGTAGCGTAGTATTCTCCCCAGACGGAAAGCTACTCGCTTCGGGAGCGAAGGATAACAAAATTATCCTGTGGGGCATCAAGGACAGCAAGTAAGCGGTGTCCAACTCAAGCATCCGCGCACCTCACCGAAAGCACCCACCTATGCACATTGACCCCCAATCCACAGCCCCCAGCGTCATCTACCCACTCTATATCTAGTAGGGAACGCAAAACGTAATCATTTGAAGGCGTTACTACCAACCAAGAGAATAGCAGGGCCATGTCAGATCAATTCGACACACAGCAACTCGAAGAAGAAATAAAGCGGCGTTACCCCTACCCCTTAGCCGCCACTTTCCACCGTGCCTATGGCAGCGCTGGAGATGACGACGAGAGCCATGATTACCTCCTTGACCTGTTTGAGGTGGCGTTGAAATATTGTGCTTCCATAGCCTTGAGCCAGTATTTCACCGATGCCCATAGCGACCCCAAGATAAGCCGCGACTTGTTGGCCTTGCAGCGCCCTAGCCTGGGCCACTGGCAAGGCTGGCTGCGCGACATCTTGTCCTTTTACCGTCGCGAGGGGCGACAACTCCTGATTCCTGAGCTGGACGCCTTCTATACATATCGAGACACCGGCCCCCTCCTTCACGCATACAGCAGCTTGCGCAAGCTCATGGTTGACCGGATGCAGTATGGTGGCGGGCGTAACCTGGGTGTCGCCACGCCGCGAGATTTCTTCGAATTGGTTGGCGACTACCGCAATCGTCTGGCTCACGGTGCTCGCCCAAGCCGCCCCGACCGCGAGCGTGTTGCCCACATCATGGCTCCCGCCGTGCTACACCTGCTGGGCATGATGCGCCCCCTGGCCGATTACCCTCTTGTTTATGTCAGCGACGTGCGCCTGTGGCCAGGCTCGACCCCACAGAAACCGTACTACAACCATCACTATACCAATCTCACAGGCGACCGCCACTACACGTCGCGACAACCTAAACGCATCGACCATATTGCCGCTTACCCGAAGCAGCTTTACCTGCTTGCAAAAGAAGATGACTTTCAACCAATCCTGAGCCTACACCCCTTCTTCATCTTCAGGCACTGCGAAAGCTGCAACCAGGAGCAGGCTTTTGTGCTGAACGAGAGCAGGGAACGCACGTTGGACTATGTTAGCTACCAATGCACGCATCACTTCAGCCCAACCGAGTACCTGGACTACATGCAGTCGCTCATAGGCAACCTTACGGTTACGCCGGAAGAGGAGGCGAGGCTTGAGCATGAGGAGGCTGAGCGCCTGGAGTTAGAGAGAGCAGCACAGCAAGTGCGAGAACAAGCCGCACAACAGGCGCGTGAGGAGAGGGAACGCCTCGTCCAGGAAGAAGTGGCTCGGCTGGCACGGGAACAAGAGGAACGTCAAGCAAAAGAGCAAGCTGAGTTGCAAGCGCGTCAAGCTGCCGAACGTCAGCCAAAGGAAGATGCCGTCAGGCGTGAGGAGGAACAAAGGCAGGAGCAGTTACGCTTAGAGCAAGAGCGTCTGGCCCAAGGGGAAGCTCAACGCCAGAGGGAAAAGCAAGAGGATCGCACTCACGAGGAGACGCAACGCCGAGTACAAGAAGAGCAGATTGCCAGTCCGAATGCTGATCGCCAGGCAGCTCAGATAGTTGAACAGGTTCCTTCTCCAGTTATTCCCTACTATGTTGCACCACCCGTGACGCGCAAGAGTCGGCGCACCATTCTCTGGGTAAGTATAGTATCTATATTGTTACTCAGTGGGATTTCCGCAACAGTTATATTATCCATACGGCCGGATGAACGTGATAGTGCACAAGCTACCGCTACAGCCAAAGCACTAGCTGTCCGTACAGAAACAGCTGTCCCTAAGAGCACCGTTACAGCCATAGCTCGGGTGCCCACTACTGCGGCTGTACAGTCAGGCTTGCTGGACACCCTCGCCGGAGACACAGGTGACGTGATTAGCGTAGCATTCTCACCAGATGGCAGGCTACTCGCCTCTGGCTCTTTGGACAAGACAACCAAGCTATGGCGAGTTGTTGATGGCACAAAGATACGCACCCTCGCCGGCCATATTTACCCCGTACATAGTGTAGCGTTCTCCCCAGATGGCACGCTGCTCGCCTCTGGCTCTTCAGACAGCACAATCAAGCTATGGCGAGTTGTCGATGGGACAGAAACACACACCCTCGCCGGGCATACTGACCAAGTGTTCAGTGTAGCATTCTCCCCAAATGGTGGGATACTCGCCTCTGGCTCTGTGGAAGACACAATCAAGCTATGGCGAGTTGTTGATGGCACAGAGATACGCACCCTCACCGGAGACACAGGTGACGTGAATAGCATAGCATTCTCCCCAGATGGCACGCTGCTCGCCTCTGGCACTGCCTTCAAGACGATCAAGCTATGGCGAGTTGTTGATGGCACAGAGGTAAGCGCCCTCACCGGACACACCAGTGATGTGAAGAGTGTAGCGTTCTCCCCAGATGGCACGCTGCTCGCCTCTGGCTCTTCGGACAGCACAATCAAGCTATGGCGAGTTGTTGATGGGACAGAAACACAGACCCTCGTCGGGCATACTGACCAAGTGCGCAGTGTAGCGTTCTCCCCAGATGGTGGGATACTCGCCTCTGGCTCTTCGGACAGTACAATCAAGTTATGGCGAGTTGTTGATGGGACAGAGATACGCACCTTCACCGGGCATACTAACCTTGTGCTTAGCGTAGCGTTCTCCCCAGATGGCACGCTGCTCGCCTCTGGCTCTTCGGATGGCACAATCAAGCTGTGGAAAGTGCCCTAACCCCTAGGACATCTACAGAAACACTATGTTAACCCAGCAAAGATGCTCTCCATGCACATTGACCCCCAATCCTCAGCCCTCAGCTTCGTCTACCCCTTCCTCTTCGATGAGCGGGAGTTCGACGCCCGCGCCTCTGCTGTAGATCAGGCAGCCTGGTCTGGCGGCCCCAACGCACAGGGCAAGCTCAAGGTGTGGAGGCCGGAAGATTTCTGCGTGGACGATATGCTCTCCTACGTGGCCGACTTCCTCAACCCAAGTGAGGACGCTGCCGCGACCATGCCCGCCACCGCCCGGCTGTGGGCAATCGATGGCAACGCGCTCCAGTCGCCCTACGGCCTGGGTGGGAGGGCCAGGTGGACCCTGATGACACCTCGGGGCCAGATACCCTTCCACCTGGAGAGCGTGCGCATGGCCCTCTTCCGGGACGGAGTGGGCTTCCTCACCGTCTACGTCCTCCCCACCGTCGCCCCAGGAGGTGGCGAGCCTGAAGCGAAGCAGGATGGGGTAGCTAGCTGGCTCGACTTCATCCACTACTTCCGTTTCGTCGGCGGGCAGCGAGACATAGCGCTCCACGCTGAACGCAACACAGGTATTGACCCACAGACGCGCACTCCGGTAGTGCAGACTTTCGTGCCCGCGCCCGACGGTCCCATTGTTTCGGCGGATGGGCAGCCCACCGACACTTTCACCTTTGCCCATGTCTTGCGCGCATTACTAAGGACGGCAGAGTCGCACCCCCAATCTGCCAGTGCTTTAGAGCAAGCAAGCTGGTATAAGGAAATATTCGTGCGGGACCAGATGCTGCCGTTCGTATCACTGTTCGTAGATGGGGCAGATGAGGACCAATCTCGACTCATGCTCTACAGGGTGCGTAACTTCTTCCACGCAGGCCAGGCGGCGCACCCCACGCAGATGGACCTGAGCCTGGACAATCAGGCCATGCTCCCCTACGTTGACCGCCAGTGGTTCGTCTTCTCCCTGGATGGCGGGGCGTTCGTTGCCTTCGACGCGCCCCAGACCGACTTCTTCCGCACAACGATGCCATCCCATCTGAAAGACCAGTACTTTCTCCTCTTCCTGATAGCGTTGGAACAGAGATTCGCACTGATGAAGATGCAAGACGCAGTAGCAAGGGACTGGCTGCCGCTTAAACGGGACAGTGCTGGACCAGGAGCGATTACGCACGATGTGGATGAGGTGCGGCGGCAATCCTTTGCGCGCATCCGCGACCTGTTGCTCTCCTTTACAGCCAGGAGCTATTTCACCCAGGTGATGCAGCAAGAGCACCACCACCGCGTATACCGAAAGTGGCAGCAGACCTTCCAGGTGGATAAGCTCTACCAGGAAGCGAGCAACGCTGTGCATGATATGTACACCGATTTGCAGATGCGGCACGAGGAGCGTGCACAGGCACTGGCCGAAGAGCAGAAAAGTCGAGATCGCCAACAAGAGGAGCGCTCGAAGAATATAGAGCGCGCCCTGAGCGCCATTGTGTGGGTATTAGGCGTGCCAGGCCTGGCCCTCAGCTATTTGCAAACCACCGGGTCACAGGGCTGGGAGCCTGGGCTATGGGTTTTCCTGGGGGCATTGCTTTTGGGCGCCATCATTTTCGTAGTAATCAACTCTATATCCCGGCCTCGTGCGTAGTGCATAGATAAACATTAAACCAGGTTGTCAAAGGACGGCTATGAGTGCTATGATTATGGTGATAAGCGATAGATAGTAGCTACACGAGGCAAACAATAACAAGGGCAGGTGAGCACGATGGCGGTCGAGATAGCGCGCAGGCGGTTCACAATAGAAGAATTCGAGCAGATGATCCGGGCGGGCGTCTTTGAGGAAGATGAGCGCATCGAGCTTATTGAGGGTGAGATAGTAGAGATGGCTCCAATCAATTTTCCCCACGCGATATGCGTATCACGCCTGGATCAATTGCTCCGCACGGTGCTAGGCACAACGGCCTACGTATGGGTTCAGAACCCGGTTCAATTCGAGGGGAACTCAAGACCACAACCCGATGTTGCCTTATTGAAATGGCGGGACGACCTATATAGGCGCAAGAATCCATCTTCTGAAGATGTGCTTCTTCTCATCGAGGTAGCAAATTCTTCTTTGAGGCAGGACCGCAAGGTAAAAGTGCCTATGTTCGCAAGGGCTGGCATACCTGAAGCGTGGATAGTCAATTTGCCAAAGAGTATTGTCGAGATATATTCAGGTCTCAATGCAGGCAGGTACGAAAACGTCCGCCGCGCCGGGCGAGGCGAGTCGCTGCCCCTTCCCGGCAGCCCCAACAGTACGATAAGCGTAGACGATATCTTCGGTTAGCTGCTCAGCTCAATAGGGCGCGATAAATCACGCCCCTACGGGTGTCATCCCTTTGTAGGGACGTGATTTTGTCGCGCCCTTCCATTTACTAAATTGACTACAGAAATTATTCGAGAGACCGAGCGTCTCAGGGAGCAAACGAAAATGGCAGGAGATAATCTAAACGGAATAGAGCAAAAGCTGAAGGGTATAGAGGATCACTACGTCGAGCTTGAGAGCATGATGGCCGACCCCGAGGTCGCCACCGACCACAGGCGTATAACGCAGCTTGGGCGCGAGCGCGCCGAGCTTAACGACATCGTAGATGCCTACCGGCGATTCCGCGATACCAGGGAAGAGGTCGGGCATACCCAGGAGCTTGCCGACGACGGCTCCGATCCTGAAATGGCCGAGATGGCACGAGCCGAGCTTGAGGAGCTTCAGCAGCAACTGGACGGCCAGCTAGCGACCCTCAAGCGCCTCTTGCTGCCCAAAGACCCGACAGACGACAAGGACGTGATTATCGAGATCAGGGCGGGAGCGGGTGGCAACGAAGCTGCTCTCTTCGCCGCCGAGCTGTACGGCATGTACGCACGCTACGCCGAAAAGCAAGGGTGGAAGACCGAAATCCTTTCCACTAACCCCAGCGAGATCGGCGGCATGAAAGAAATCATCTTCGAGGTCAAAGGCTTTGGAGCGTACAGCCACTTCAAGTATGAGAGTGGCGTCCATCGCGTGCAGCGCGTGCCCGTCACCGAGTCGCAGGGCCGCATCCACACCTCGACCGCCACCGTTGCCGTGCTGCCGGAGGTAGAGGAAGTGGACCTTGCAATACGCGACGAGGACATCAAGCTTGATGTCTATCGCGCGGGCGGACATGGCGGACAAAGCGTCAACACCACAAACTCGGCGGTGCGCTTGACCCACATCCCCACCGGCATCGTTGTGACGTGCCAGGACGAGCGCAGCCAGCTCAAGAACAAGATCAAGGCGATGACCGTCCTGCGTGCCCGCCTCTACGATCTTGAGCTTGCCAGGCGACAGCAGGAGCTTGGGCAGGAGCGCCGCTCGCAAGTTGGCACGGGCGACCGCTCGGAGAAGATACGCACCTATAACTTCCCCGATGACCGCGTGACCGACCATCGCATCAAAGTAACCGTGTCAGGCGTGCCCCGCGTCCTCCAGGGAGAGATCGGCAACTTCGTCGAGACCCTGCGCATGACGGACGAGGCAGACAGGCTGCGGGCTGAGGGCCTTGACGGGGATGGTGAATAGAAGCTATCTCAAAATAGTCGTAGCGCCAGCATCTTGCTGGCATGTGTGCTTGCCGGCGTGACGCCAGCGGTACATTTACCCAATTCTTGAGACGACTTCTAGTAATCGGTAGTCGGAGAGACCAAAAATGCTTCAGAATAGGAAAGAGAAGCTGGAGTCAGGAGTTAGGATTCCCTCTCTACCGGCTACCTACCTCCAACCGTTGACGAAGTGCTGAGGCAAGCTGCCAAGCGCCTCTCCCCCTACTCCTCCAGCCCACGCCTTGATGCCGAAGTGCTATTGGCGCATCTACTCCATACCGGGCGAGCATCATTACTGGCACGGTCCATATCTTCTCTTGACCCGGCTGTGCTTTCGAGTTATGGCGAGCTAGTCGAGCGCCGAGCGACGGGTGAGCCGATAGCATACCTAACTGGTCACAAAGAGTTCTACGGCCTCGATCTATGTATCACCCCAGACGTGTTGGTGCCCCGCCCTGAGACAGAAAGCGCAGTTGAAGTCTGTTTACAAGTGTTGCCCATCACCGAAATGAGCCAAATGGCTGATATAGGCACAGGAAGTGGGGCTATCCTCGTTGCGGTTTGCAAGCATAGACCCCTTGTGAAGGCTTTTGGCACAGACATATCACCTGCCGCAATCGAAGTCGCAGGGCATAACTGCCGCACTCACGGCGTCGAGGGGCAAGTCACGCTCTTAGTGGGCCACCTCCTCGAGCCGCTGCCCGGAAAGGTAGACCTGATAGTCGCCAATTTGCCTTATGTGCCCCCCGGTGAGGCTTCGCCCGATGTAGCAACCTGGGAGCCAAAGGTAGCTGTATTCGGCGGCGGAGAGGATGGCACCGCGCTCATACGCGAATTCCTTGCCGAAGCCCCGCGCTACCTCTCGCCAGGGGGCACCGTCATAATGGAGACCGCGCACTCCCAGGGTAAAATCGTGTCGGAGCTTGCTCGCGCAGCTTTCCCAGGAGCCAGCGTCGAAGTGAGAAAAGACCTGGCAGGTTATGACCGCATAATCGTGGTGCAGACTGCATGAGCATAAAGCTGCTCGCCCTCGACCTGGACGGCACCATCTTCGGCGATGATCTCGTAATCTCAGACCGGACGCGCTCTGCCATCACAGAGGCACAGGCGCAAGGCGTCCTGGTGACAATCGCCACAGGGCGCATGTTCAGCCCCGCCCGCCATGTTGCCGCCGACCTGGGTATAGAGGCCCCGCTCATCTGCTATCAGGGTGCGCTCATCCGCCACAGCGCAACCGGAGACACCCTTCTCCATGAAACGGTAGCTTCGCACTTCACCCACGCCATCATCACCGAGACAAGCAAACGCGGTCTGCACCTGAACGTCTACGTGCATGATCAGTTATACGTGGACCGTATAACTGACCAGGCCCTCTTCTACGCCAAAATCAACATGGACCTTCCCATCAATGAAGTAGGCGACCTGCACGCCTGGCTTCACTCCGAGGGAGAGCCTGAGCCTACCAAGCTTGTAATCGTCACAGACGCAGCTGAGACCGACGCTGTGCTCACCTGCTTCACCGGGCTTTATGGCAAGGAATTGCAGGTCACCAAGTCCCACGCCCGCTTCACCGAGTTCACAAGCCGCAAAGCCTCAAAGGGGAAGGCCCTGGCCTTCCTTGCTTCGAGTTGCGGCATCTCACGCGGCGAAGTGATGGCAATCGGTGACGGCCACAACGACCTCGACATGATAGCCTGGGCAGGCTACGGCGTCGCCATGTCTACCAGCCCCGAAGCCGTCCTGAAAGCAGCGCGCATCATCTGCCCGCCCCTCTCAGAAGACGGGGCCGCAGACACCATAGAGCGGTACGTGATGCGTGATAATGGACGACAGACGATAGACGATAGACGATAGACGATAGACGATAGAGTACACATCCATAAAATAATCTCTGCGCCCTCTGCGTCTCTGCGGTAAATCTACTTTCTGTCATCCGTCGTCTGCCGTCCGTCGTCAAAAATCGTCCTGCTGTCTCAGAGCGCGGATATGGTTGATCTCGCCCGCATGGTAGAGGTCATGCTGGATCATTACAGCGATAATCCACCGCGTCTCTTTCAGCCTGCCCATGTGCGTCATCCGGGGGCGCAGCAACTCCCCGTCATCGAGCAGGGTGATATTGTGTCGCAGGCGCGCCTGACCTTCGCGCAACCACTCGATAGCCGAGGCCATCGTTAAAACCGCGTCCTTACCCTCTACAATCGGGTCATCCCAGCTAAGCGTCGCATCACCGAACGCCTTATTGTCATACACCAACTTGCCGCCGCCAACGTGCTGGACAATATCGCGGATAGAGCGTTGGCCACCCGGTGGGACCCATAGCCAGTCTTCTGGTTTCACGGGCTGGAGATTTCCCAACAGGGAATGCCATTGCGTTCCCTCGAACGCTTCATCAAAAAGATATAAGAGTTGTGACACCCCCGCTGCTGTCGTAGTCATGGGAAGAATTATACTACAAGCCCATCTCCTTATCAACCGCCTGGGTGTATTGAATTATCAACATCCTAGAGCGTACTGCGTTAGGCTATCTAATCCGTTATAATAAGCGAAGTATGAAGGCTCAAACCACTGAGAGTGACAGCCAAAGCAATATGGAGCCAGGTGTAGAGGCCATTGAGACCGCGACCGCAATGGTAACTCCCGAACGTGGAGATACACCCTCACCCACCGATGGAGTGGACGCGCCAACCACGATGCCGAACGCTGAAGCTGACGGCAATGCAGCCACATCTACGGTCGAGATAGAGCCTAAGCAGCTTATATCCGCCACTACAGCCACAGCCACCCCATCGCCTACGCACGAGGCCCAGCGCAAGCCGAGCCTCCTGGCCCGCCTTGCAGCGCTAAGGCCAGCCATCGGGCTGGATGACCGCGCAGGGCGCGCCCTCCTCTCAATTCTCCTCGCCTTCCTCTTGTGGTTTTATGTAGTCAACCTGGAGAACCCCTCCCAGACGACCGTTTTCAATGATCTCCCTGTAGAGGTCCGCGGTTTGGTCAAAGGATTGAAGCTCATCGGCTCGATTTCTCCCGCAGATGTTACCGTCCAGGCCCCTCAAAGCGTTCTCGCGCTACTTCGTCCCGCCGACATCCACCCATATATTGACCTCAGTAGCTTCACTGCGGGAGTGCATACGGTCCCCATCCGCGCAGAGATACGAGGTACGCAGTCAAGCAGCGTTTCATCAGTTTCTATAGGCCCAAGCAATGCCCAGGTACAGATTGAGATTGAAGCCACCCGCGATTTCCCCATACAGGTGCAGGTTACAGGCACGCCCGCCTTCGGTTACGGGTTCGACGCCGCCCAGTCTGAGCCTAACATAGTTACAGTGACAGGCCCCGAAGACCTGGTCGCCCGCATATCAAAAGTGATAGCCAGCGTGAACGTGGATGAGAAGGCGGGCACGCAAAGAGGGTCCAGGCAGCCTATCGCGGTGGATGAAAACGGCAGCGAGGTCGCGGGTGTAACCTTCGACCCTCCCCAGGTACAGGTGGTCGTACCTATAAAGCTGCTGCTGAACTACAAAGTAGTGGGCGTGCGCGCCGATACACGCGGCCAACCCGCAGCCGGCTATCGAGTATCTGCCATCACCACCGACCCCAACACCGCCACTATCTGCTGCAAGCCCGACGTGCTGAGCGGCATACAGTTCCTCGATACCCTGCCCGTCTCCATAGAGGGCGCGACCTTCAACGTTATCACCAGGACCGAGCTGCTCCTGCCGCCCAACGTGGAGCTGTACCCCGGCCAGACAAAGACGATAAGCGTCACCGTGAACGTTGAGCCTCTTGTGACTACCTTGCAGGTATCGGTCGCCCCCATAGTGGAAGGGCAGCCGGAGGGCGCGAGCGTCATCGTATCTCCCGACCGCCTCGACCTCACCCTTGCGGGCACATTCGACCAGCTACAGGGCCTCAAGCCCACCGACGTGCGCGCGTTTCTGAGCGTCGAGGGCAAGGGTCCAGGCACATACGAGGTCCGCCCGCAGGTGGTCGTCCCACAGGGCGTAAAGCTGGAGAGGGCAACGCCCGAACTGGTAACCGTCACCCTGGTAGCACCCACGCCGCTACCCATCAGCACCCCCACGACCGCGCCGACTTCTGTACCACAGCCTACCGCCACGCCACACCCCACCCTGCCCGTTCCAGTATCAACAACCGAAGCCCGAACGCCAGCAACAATTCCAACCCAACGTCCCACTGCCTTCCCGACAGGCACTCCTAATGCTACGCAGACTGCAAATCCCTAATCGCTCCACTCAAAGGGTGTCTCGAATAACTGTAACTATTAGCCTGTCATTCCGAACGCAGTGAGGAATCTCCGAGCTTGGACGTGTGGATAGAGTTTTAATTCTTCGCTTCGCTCAGAATGACATTCATTGCTTTACGTCTTGCTTTATACTTTTCGGACACCCTCTCAGAATGACAAGCAAAGGACTACAGGTCAATTGCGACCTTGCATACCCCTGCCTTAATGAAGCGATTCTCTCCCTTGCCCCTCGAGCAAGTGCTATAATGAACATTATTCGATAATCATAGAGACTGGAGCTTTCAACAATGTGTGGAATAGTAGGGTACATTGGGCCGCGTGAGGCCACCAACATCATCTTCGAGGGGCTATGCACCCTGGAGTACAGGGGTTACGATTCCGCGGGCATAGCGGTACAAAGCAACGGGCATATAGAGAGGCGGCGCGCGGCCGGCAAGCTCTCCAACTTGCAGGCCGTTCTAAGTGAGAGGCCCATCACCGGGCACAGGGGCATCGGCCACACGCGCTGGGCCACGCACGGCAAGGTCAACGAGACCAACGCCCACCCCCACCGCGACTGCACGGGTGACATCGTAGTGATACACAACGGCATCGTCGAGAACTACCTGCAAATCAAGGAGATGCTGAGGGCCGAAGGTCATAAATTCATCTCCGAGACCGACACCGAGGTGCTTCCCCACCTTATCGAGCATTACCTGAAGCATGGCGCTCCCAACCTCGAAGAGGCCACGCGCCTCATGCTGGGCGACATCCGAGGGTCGCACGCCATCGTAGCGATGCGCGCCCAGGAGCCTGACGTGTTGGTGGCTGCCCGCCTGGGCAACGCCGGTGGCGTGGTCGTCGGCTATGGTGAGAACGAGATGTTTGTCGCCTCGGACCAGCCAGCGCTCCTCCCGCACACGCGCAGCCTGGCCTTCCTTGAGCCTGGCGAGGTGGTCGTGCTGACCAACGATAACGCTCGCTATCTCAAGATAGACGGCACCCCTCTAGAGAAGAACCGGCAGACCGTAGCTTGGGACCCGATCAGCGCGGCAAAGGGCGGCTACAAGCACTTCATGCAGAAGGAGATACACGAGCAGCCGCGCTCCCTCACCGACACGCTACGCGGACGCCTCTCAATCGAAGCAGGTCGGGTGGAGCTTGAGGGTGTCACCTTCACCCCCCAGGAGATGCGCGACTTCAAAAAAGTGACCATCATCGCGTGCGGCACCGCGTGGCACGCCGGGCTGATCGGCAAGTACCTCATCGAGGAGATAGCCCGCATACCCACCGACGTTGAGCAGGCCTCGGAGTACCGCTACCGCAACCCGGTGGTGGACCCCGGCACGCTGGTCCTCTCCATCACCCAATCGGGCGAAACGGTAGATACCCTTGAGGCGATGTCCGAAGCGAAGAGACTGGGTGCCCGCCTCGCCACCATCGTGAACGTAATAGGGAGCCAGGCCGATAGGGTCTCCGACAGCAAGATACACGTCCAGGCGGGGCCTGAAATCGCCGTCGCCAGCACCAAAGTCTTCACGGGCATGATAGCCGACGAGTTGATGCTCGCTATGCTGCTCGGCCAGGCGCGAGGCACGCTCGATGATGCGCGGGCGCGAGAACTGATAGACGGCCTCCTGAAGATACCCAACCTGGCGGGTGACCTCCTCGCAGACGAGACGATCTACGACCACCTGGCGGCGAGGCTCTACGAGGCAACCGACATGCTCTACCTGGGCAGGGGTATCAACTACCCGGTGGCGCTGGAAGGCGCGCTGAAGATAAAGGAGATCAGCTACATACACGCCGAAGGCTGCCCCGCTGGCGAGATGAAGCACGGCATCAACGCGCTGATAGACCACTCTCTCCCCGTAGTATGCATCGCCCCCAAAGACCGCCTCTACCCCAAGATGCTGAGCAACATCGAGCAGGTGAAGGCCCGCGACGGCATTGTTATCGCCATCGCCACCGAAGGGGACACCGAGATTCGGGACAAAGCAGACGAGGTAATCTACATCCCGCAGGTTGACTACCTCCTCTCCCCCCTCCTCACCAGCATACCGATGCAGCTACTCGCCTACAAAGTCGCCGTCCGCCGGGGCGCAGACGTAGACCAGCCGCGCAATCTGGCGAAGTCTGTGACGGTGGAGTGAAAATGGAAGCCTGACTGGCCTTATTAATCGGACTGTACAGTTCACAAACTTAAGCCTCAGAACATCCATAAGCCCGCCGATGAAGCGGGCTTTATGATTCAGTCTCGAACCCCGAAATCATGTTGCTTACTGCTTCAAGGCAGATAACAAATCAGACTGAGATAGCATACTAATATATATGGAACAGAGGGCCAAATTGTGCTATAATCAGGCGACATTTGTGGCGTTATGCGTCGCGGGTCTTCGCTTTATGTGTTGAGCTTAATGCGACATAAGTTAGTGTTCCCCGTATTTGTTAATGGGAGGCAAGTCTGGCATCTCTATACATAGGAGCATTCAATGAGCAACCGAGAGCAATCTAGAGTGATCAAGTGCCCACACTGTGGATGGAAGCTCACTATCCAGATAGCCGTTGTCGAGGACGAAAGTATGGCGAGAGTGGCTGCAGGACCGCTTGATTTCCTTAAAAGGTTCACGAGGAAACAGCAGTCTGCATTCGAATCGGAGGCCCTTGCCGATGCAAATGCTACTATAGACATACCGAAGTGTGCTAACTGTGGTAAAGCCTATAGATATAACAGCAGAACATTGGAGGTCAGCATATGAGCAGTCAACCTCCTACTGAGCAAACTCAAGAAGCTGAAGAAGATACTCTGGTCACAGAGAACTCGCGCCTTTTGGAGAGAAAGAGGGCGCGCCCTCGTGGGCGACTTCCCAAAAGCGCTTGATGATGCGGCCAGACAGGTCATTACAATCGCTGGTATAGTGATCGGTTTCTACGTCAATGCCGTTACAAAACCTGAGTTCCAATCCGGGCTGCATGACTGGTGGCTCAAGCTCTTCTTTGTCGCACCTATATTCGTGCTGCTCTTTAGCATTATCTCCGGGCTGCTGGTCTTTTTCCCTGGCATATTAGACCTCAATATCAACTCGTCAACCGCTGCGAAACTTGTACATAACCGAATGGTGCAACGCAAATGGCGGCGGCTTTTGTTTGCGTCTGTAGGGCTCGTGATCGGCATACTTGTGCTTGCAGGCGCGCTACTTGCTTATTTTATAGGATGATTACTATGAACATCCCTTTCCAGCTAGTTCTCCAGGCTGCCTCGGAACCTCGGCAATTCACTGCCTTTGTACCCTCTGAAGATGGTGAGGATCGTATAGCCGAGAGTACCTTCGAATGGAATACCGACTCACCGAGTCTGCCTCTAACACTTGGCGCTCTTGAAGGTGCCGCCCTTTCAGGCAGCCCTCCTGCAGATAATCTCCACGTCAAGTTCGGGCAGCTTCTCTTTAACACTATCTTTTCCGGACCTGTGGGCGATCTCTGGCGACAACGCATCACTTCTCTAGAACCGGGCGACACATTACCCCTGGTACTGCGGCCCGACCCCGTAACTGCCCGTCCCCTTCTCAATCTACCATGGGAGTATCTGCATGACGGCGATAGCTTCGTAGCTCTTAATTGGCGCACTCCCATTTCACGCCTTCCCTGGGGCCTCCCTATGAGGTCTTTGCCACCCATCACTGAGCCGTTACGTGTGCTGGTGGTCATCTCTGCGCCGCACGGCCTCGGACATAATGAGATCCCTCAATACGCGCCACGAAGAAAACCTCATCCTGACTGCTCTCTCTGATGCCAAGCTTTCCGACCTTGTTCAGGTTGAATTTGCACCTAATAGTTCTCTGGAGACCATAGCCACCTTCTTAGAGGATGTGAACCCGCATATCCTCCACTTTGTAGGGCACGGGAGCTTCGCGGAGAGTGCTGATACAGGCTTCGTACTCATGGAAGACCCATCAGGTCAGCAATTACAGGTTCCAAACCGCGACTTCGTGCTTCTTTTGCAACAACATGCGCGTGCATTGCGCTTCCTTTTCTTGTCTGCCTGTCAGTCAGCCGTCAATTCACGTAACAACGCATACGCCGATCTTGCGCCACGCCTGCTCCAAGTTGGCATACCTGCCATGGTTGCTATGCAGTTCAGTGTTCTAAACCAATCAGCCATGCACTTTGGAAGCACATTATATAAAGCGATCTCCAGCGGTAAATCTCTCTTTGAAGCGATGACCACTGCACGCGGATTGTTGTCTCGTTCCGGCGTGAATACCGTTGACTTCGCTACTCCAGTTCTTTACCTGTCCGACCCAAGTTGCCTGCGGGTAGATCTAAGCCAGGATAAAGCGCACGTCACGCACGATACAGTTACTGACCTTACAGGTCTCTCCCGCGTACAGCAGTTCGTAGGGCGCAACTCTGATCTGCGAGAGTTGCAGACTGGTTTGGACCCGCAACATGGGCATTGGCGAGCGGCCATTATTTATGGTCTGGGTGGAATGGGCAAGACTGTATTGGCTACTCGCCTCGCTGATCGTATGTCGTCTCGCTTCATTGGAATAAAGTCTATACGTATGACGCCGACCACCACCGCTCAATCAATAATGGACCAACTGCATGGCTTTCTGCTACGTCTCAGCGCTCGTTTCAATAGCGCGCAGCTTACTAAGATTATCTCCGAGTTCACCGCACTCAAGAACCAGCCGCTGCCCCTTGAGGTCAAGGCTTCCGTTCTCATAGAGTTGCTATCAAGGTTACCTCTCCTCATCATCTTCGATAACTATGAAGATGTACTGCCCGCATCCTTTGCCGTTAGTCGTGCCGCAAGCAACGTCAGTAGCTCTAACAATGACACCAAGAAGAGTAACACAGATTCTCAACCGGCACCGGCTGTAGATCCTGAGTTGTCGAAACTCATCTCTTTGCTACTTGAAGGAGTATCAGGTCCCAGCAGGTTCATTTTCACATCTCGTGCCGACTTTGCCCCCCTGGAAGTTGGTCGCCTTACTGGTGCTGTTCACCATCATTCCTTAGGAGAAATGCCTTTCCGCGATGTGGTCTACCTTATGGATACACTCCCTACTCTCGCCAATGTTCCCATTGCAGTGCACACGGAACGAAAGCCGCTTGCATCTCAAAGCCTAACGGCTGTCGGTAAACCAAATCCGCATACGAAGCGCAATCTTTACACAAAGCTGGGCGGACACCCATATACCATCACTCTCTTCGCTGAACACGTTTCCCGCTCTTCCCTTGACGAGGTGCTAGATGACCTCTCCGGAGTGCAAAAGGAACTGATAGATTTCACGTTGCTGGACAAGGCAGCAGCCACTCTCACCGAGAGAGCGAGCACCCTCCTGAAGAGTGCGGCGATCTACGATGAACCCGTTCCTATGCGGGGGTTAGCTTACATGCTGGGCAATGAGCAGGATGCTACTCCTGATGTAGAGGAGGAGGTTAGCTCCCTTCGCTCCTGGGGTCTCATTTCGATCCCGCCTGGGCGTGATAACACCTACTCGACACATGCCCTGGTTAGGGATTGGGCTTTGAAAGACACTACGACTTAAGAGCGCAAAGAACTGTGGACCAAAGCTGGTCGCTACTGGCTTGCTGCCACTAGCGACTCCTCAAACCTTGGCGATTTACTGAGGGCACGTCACTATTTCTTCCTGGCTGAAGAGTACGAGCTAGCCGATGATATCGTAAATATAGCAAACGAGTATCTGCTGAGATGGGGGCAAATAGAATTGCTGCTTACGCTGTTAGATGAGAGCATCTACACCACAACTGATCACAGCCAGGCAGTAGCCAAAGGGAACAAGGCCAATGTGTATGAAGCTCTTGGAGAGTACAAGGAAGCAACCCGTATATACAGAGATGTACTGGAGATCTTCCGTGAACTTCAAGACAAACTTGCCGAGGCTACTGCATTACATCAGCTAGGCAAACTGCATCACCAGCAAGGAGAGTTCCCACAGGCAAGAGAGATGTATACGCAAGCACTGGCTATTAGGCAGGAGCTTGGAGATAAAGCAGGTGTTGCCGGGACGCTACACAACTTGGGGGCGCTATACTCCCAACAGGGGGAGTACACTCAGGCAAGAGACTTGTATATGCAAGCACTGGTTATAGAGCAGGAGCTTGGAGATAAGGCAAATGTTGGCTCTACATTGCATCAGCTAGGTATACTACACCAGGATCAGGGGGAGTATACTCAGGCAAGAGACTTGTATATGCAAGCACTGGCTATTGGACAGGAGCTTGGAGATAAAGCAGGTGTTGCCTACACCGTTGCACAGCTAGGTGTCCTATATCAGCAACAGGGGGAGTACACTCAGGCAAGAGACTTGTATATGCAAGCACTGGCTATTGGGCAGGAGCTTGGAGATAAAGCAGGTGTTGCCAAGACGCTACACCAGCTAGGTGTCCTACACCAGGATCAGGGGGAGTACACTCAGGCAAGAGAGATGTATACGCAAGCACTGGCTATTAGGCAGGAGCTTGGAGATAAAGCAGGTGTTGCCGGGACGCTACACAACTTGGGGGCGCTATACTCCCAACAGGGGGAGTACACTCAGGCAAGAGACTTGTATATGCAAGCACTGGTTATAGAGCAGGAGCTTGGAGATAAAGCAGGTGTTGGCTCTACATTGCATCAGCTAGGCAACTTACACTACCTGCAGGGGGAGTACACTCAGTCGAGAGATTTGTATATGCGATCCCTGGATACCAAGCAGGAAATTGGGGATAAGGCTGGTGTTGCCACCACGCTTGCACAGCTTGGATTGCTGCATGAGCAGGAAGGAGAACTAAAAGAGGCAGGATCACTATTACTCCAAGCTCTTTTGCTATTTTACCAGTTAGGTATGCCACAACAGGAGCATGCTCGTTATGTCCTTGCCCGATTGAGGGAGCAGATGGGTGAGCAAGCCTTTAATGAGCTGCTACAGGAGCATGGTATAGCTACGGATGATAGTTCGGAAGAATCCGATGAGAAGCCTCCAGACGAGGTATCGTAGACGGTATCAGAAATTGGACGTAGCACGAATACAGTGCCATGCTTGTCGTCTTAGGTACTGATGTTTCATGGGTGCGGCTACCGACTAAGGCAGCGTCAGGTACACCCTGAACCCAACATAAGACAAGGGGAGGCCAAGACAGCATATTGTCTTGGCCTCCTCCGTATCTACGTTCCGAGTTAGTGGCTGAAATAGTGCATGTACACCTGCGGCGGATATAGCGTACTCTTATCTATGTCCGTGGGAGCGGGCAGCACATGCTCAGTCGCCAGACACGTCACCACGCGGTCAAAGCGCCATCAAGATACGACACGTAGCTGCGCTGATAGCGCGCCTCTGCTACTACCATACAAAGTCGCCGTCCGCCGGGGCGCAGTTCAGGTGTATGGCTTGCTTGTTACGCATTCGACATCACCAAAGCTGCTACCACCGTTGCCAGGTCGTTCGTCAGATCGACTGCGGACCATTGGTGCCCGTCGATATTAGGAATTATGGCTGCCGCATTGGCACAGACAAAATCGACATAGCCGATACTTCTCAAGTAGCTTCGCATGTCACTGTTGTTTTGATAGGCATATAACAGGTAGCGCATGTATGCACCCACGCCGGTATCGTAATCACCAGGGTCCCCACCCTGCCCGGTGACCCATGCCTGAAGGATTTCCACCGTTACTCTTGGACTTGGACATAACACCCGAGGCAATATCCTTGGCAAGCTGAAGAATTCCCTGGTAATTGGGATTATTAGGCCCTATCAGGTTCAGCCTATCCACCAACCCCCCTAAGATTATCCCCTGATCACCTGCCCAGGCCAGCTCCGACTGGTAACCACACACGCATGTATAGGAGCCATTAGTCTGCGAGCCATAGGTGCCCACTCGTTCTCTTATAACCGCGCCTCCATCGAAACGATTTCAAGAGCGCATCGTCTGGCTCACTCACGTTGAACCAATTGTCTAGAAAATCGTATTCTCGCAAGGCGGGTTCCTGATGACCCAACCGTAAGGCCAGGACGAGATACAGGCCGTTCGTAACCGTATTTTGAATTCCCGGTAGATTACTACCCTGTTTATTATCGCCACAATTCGGTGGTATATTCGGGGGCGTCCCCTTGCCACCGCACCCGTTCGGTCGGGTCCAATCACAATTCCAGACCCCTCCATCGAAACGGGGTTGCAGCACTTTGAAGTCAGGGTTATTCCCATTGTACTGCCAAACTTTAGTTGCATTATCATCCATCATTTTCCAGCAACTATCGGATAGCGCTTTAAAAATGGATGCATTGGGAAAGAGTTCCGGATGCTGGGAAGCCTTCAACGCCGCTATGCCCCACCAGCCGTAGTCATCATACCAACAGGCGTTGCCGGTCGAGCGGTTATAGGCAGTGAGAGCTATCGGTCCGAAACCAGACGAATCAGGGGGGTTGAGGACGAAATAATCGATGATCGTGTCGAATGAATGCCCTAGCTGCCAGTAGGTACTGAAACTGCCCTGCCATTGCGTTTTTAGATATCCAAAAGCCTTCCGAGCGGCATTTTGCAAGTCTTGCTGTGTAACCTGGGAACACGCCATAACAGTCACCCCCTGGGAAAGTGCGATTACCGACAACCACCCCACCGTTTGTTGATAACTAACGGCGAACCCTCGTGGACTTGATGCCCCTGAATTAGAACATGCTGGCTCCAGGCGACGAGCGCGCAGTCGATTGAAGTTGGAAGTTGCCGAAACAGCATACCAGGAATGGTATTAAGCTTCTGTTAAGAGATAATTGCGGTTTGAACCTATACTATTGAGGGTGGAAGGTGAGGTATCGTTATGTCGGTTGATCCAATAACGACTGTAGCAGCGTCATGTATGCCCCGAATTCTACATAAGACAAGAGGAGGCCAAGACATGATTTGTCTTGGCCTCCTCGAGTTATGGTCTAGAGTTAGTGGCTGTAATAGTGCATGTACACCTGCGGCGGATAGAGCGTACTCTTATCAACATCCGTGGGAGCGGGCAGCACATGCTCGGTCGCCAGGCACGTCACCACGCGATCAAGGCCATCGAGATGAGACACAGCGCTGCTGATAGCGCGCCTCTGCTCATCGTTCGGCACAACACCCTCGATGTACACCACGCCGTCTTCAACATCGAAGGTGACGTTATCCATATCGTCGGCTACCACCGCCACTATATCGCGGACCCGCCGTGCCAGTTCCACATCATGCTCTGCCATCGCCCTACCCTCCTCCATACTCCTGAGTAACCTGTCAATAATCAAAGTATCAAGCTCGCGTTACTCAGTTCTACTCTTTTTCAGGGCAAGTCTTGTGCCAACGTAGTTCAAAGTTCAAGGTTCAAGGTTCAAAGGACGAGCAAAATGCTATCAACTTTGAACCTGGAACCTTGAACCTTGAACTTTGAACTAAATTACGGATTGAGAGTAGAGCACCCCCTCCTTCTGCGCCTCGATCTCCTGTGGGGTGTAGAGGAGGCGATTGTACTGGAAGCTCTGCCAGGGCGCGAACATATCGCCCCAGTGCTTGGAGAAAGGTTGGCCCGACTGGCTCGTGGCGTAAATGCCCAGCGACCTGCTCCAATCACCCACGTCTATTATCATCCGGTATGACTGGTGATGGTTCACAGCGAGGGAGCGCAACAACGGGAACCCTGCGACCGATACCGTCGTACCATCGCCTCCCATCGGCAGGGTCGGCATCGAGAACATCCCACCTATCAACGCCTGACTCCCGAAGGGGTGTGGCGGCGATACGGTGTGTACTTTGCCCCACTGCCAATCCTGCATATTGTCCCCCATCGTCGCATTCATATCGGACACGGCCCCATTCAGGCTCAGCAGTAGAATATCGTCGCGAGTCTCCTTTGTCGCGGTAGTGACGACGCTATCCCAGAAGAGGTCGTCCGGTGTCGCCAGCAAGTTCTCCACCGCCCTCTGCGTCTCGTTCCCGGCGGTAACAAAATATTCCTCAAAAGAGGGGAGCCAAGCTCATCCCCAAACGTCTCGCTGATGGCCCTCTGCATAACGAACTCGTATGCGGCTGCGGCTGCGCTATCTGCCTTGAGGTCCCCATCCCAGTTGGTGAACAGGGCAACTACTTGCTTCTCCTTATCCCCCGTGGGCTTCAGGGTAGATAGCAGAGCGCCTACCTTCTTAGCTAAAGAGGACTTTGTATCGCTCAACATAGCCTTGAAATCGTCCACGCTCAGCTTTTCTTTAGCCTTCAGCATCTCAAGGATGCGCCTCTATGCGCCAGGGGGCAGCCCAATCGCCATGCACCTGGTATTTGTAATCGGGTCCGAACGGCTTATTATTGGCGCTCGCCACGTACCCCTCCGGGGGATTATAAGTCCTGGGCAGTTCATCGAATGGTATATACCCGGTCCATTCGTACTCTCCCGTAGAGCCGGGCACGGGCACAGAGCCGTCCCCACTCTTGCGCAACGGCACCTTGCCTGTCATCTGGTAGCCTGATGTTCCCCTCTTTATCGACGTAAATGAAATTCTGCCCAGGCACGTCCCACTTAGAGAGGGCCGACCTGAACTCCTCCCAATTCGAAGCGGTCTGAAGCGCATATACCGCCTCGAACAGGTGCCCCGGCTCGGAGGCGCTCCACTTCATGGCAAGCGGATCGGTGAGTGACATCACCAACGTCCGCGTGACCACAGGTATATCTGTCATGATCGGGCCGTGATTGGTCAGGCGCACCGTATGCGTCATCGCCTCGCCGTCCTTCACCTTTATAGTCTCGGTCACGACCTGCAAATTCACCCACTTGTCGCCGGAGAGGTACTGGCCGGGGTGTGCAACAGGGTCGAGCTTCTCTATGAACAGGTCCTGCACATCCGCGCCCGTATTCGTGACGCCCCACGCTATCTCCTTGTTATGCCCCGTTATCACCCCCGGCGCGCCCGGGAAGCTAAAGCCCGTTATGTCGTACTTGCCGTCGGTCGTTGAGAGGTGGACCTGGTACCAGGGTGAGGGACTGCGTAGCGTCAGGTGGGGGTCGTTAGCGAGCAGCGGCGCGCCCGTCGCTGACTTCTGGCCCGACACGGCCCAGTTGTTGGACCCCAGCCCCTTCAGACCCAGGCCCGGCAGCCAGGGCCGCACCCGCTCGTTGTACATATTCAGGAAGGGTGACAAATCGCCTGAGTTCCCTCCCGGTATGGTGAACGCCCCCTCCGAGGACGCATTGGAGAGGAGTTGCCGCGTGCGCGTCAGACCGACGCTCGCAACCAGGTCCGACGTCAGCAGGTCGTCGTCCCAGCTATCGCTGAGGTCCCAGGCTTGCAGCTTCCCAAAGGTCACAGAATTGACAGCCTGCCAGTCATCCATCTTGAAGCCCGCCAGCACGAACTCGAGCGGCATGGCGTCCTGGTGGCTGTGCAGGAACTCGTTCACGCCGCGAGTATACGCCTCCACCCACGTCCTCACCTCCGGCGCCATCTGGGCAAGCTCCGCCTCGGCGGCCCTTCGGAAACCGATGGTGCGGACGAAGATGTCTGCCTCAACGGCTGCCAACCCCGCAAGCTCCCCCTGCCGGCCCGCCCCTGCCGCTCGGAAGAAAAACATCTGGGCGAGGCGGTCCTGCGCGTGAACGTAGCCCTGTGCGGCATACAGATCGGAACTACTGGCCGCGACTATGTGCGGCACCCCATACAAATCGCGTGTCACCGTCACGGGCGCAGAGAGGCCCTTGAGCTGGGCTGTTCCATTTATAGTTGGTAGGGCCTTCTGGACGGTGATATAAAACCAGAGAAAGACGCCCCCTATCAGCAGCACGACCAGCGCCAGGACGCCGAGGAGTATCCGCTTGCGGGTGAAGAGCCTGCGTCGTGGTGGAGTGGCGGCAACGCTGCTGGGCGTATCCTCGACGGCTACTTCATCTGCGTCCTCTTCACCCTCCAGGTCCGCCTCTTCTCTGCCGAACCCATCATTCCTGCCGTCCATCGGCGTGCCATAGCGCGAGCCTCTGGACTTGCGCGACCCTTTACGCGAGCGTGACAACTGTTGCTCCTTTAGTTAGTTAGCTGGTAACTGGTAGCCCGTGGCTGGTAAGATGCCACGCCGACCTCGCTCATTATAGCAAAGTGGCGCAAAGAATGGCTCTTATCAGCGCAAACAAAATGGAGGCTGAACGTAACTGTTCAACCTCCTGAGGAGCCGACGAAGAGATTCGAACTCTTGGCCTAATCTTTACGAAAGATTTGCTCTACCGCTGAGCTACGTCGGCACTCAAAATCCCACCCCACAATTATAAAATCGACAGCCTCCCCTGTCAAGCACCTGCTCACTTGGCCGTTCCCCTGCCCAATCACACCACCAAGAGCGCCAGGAACCCACCAAGATAAAGGACAAAATCCACAAAAACCTCAGCGTCTCAGCGTCTCCGCGTCTCTGCGGTTCAACCCAAAAATCTTGGCGGTTTCTTGGCGCTCTTGGCGTCTTGGCGTTTCCGTTTTCCGGTTACTCAGCCGGCTCCATCTCTATATAAAGGATACTCCCCCAGGGAATGATGAAGTCGTAGGTCTTGGACCGGCTCATCGTGTCGTCGGAGTGAGCGATAGCGCGCACGTACTGCGTCTCCAGAGTAAGGTCCCCCTGGATCCACGATATGCGCTCCTCGTAGCCTGGAGCCGTGCCCGTCTCGTTACGAGGTCGACGCGCGGCTCTATAGTAAACTTTCCCTGATGGCATTGGTTGGCCTCCCGCTGGTGTGGATTGGTAGTCTGTGTCTTGTGACTTAGCGCGGTGTAGTTCGTGTGAGCGAGAAGTCGGTCCTTGCGCCCTTACAGACCGAGTTGATCAGAACTCTCTTTGCAAGGCGCGTACCACGAAGTCTACGTGCTCTTCCAGGGGCGGCCCAACTCCTCCGCGCCCGTGACGACATCCTCGCGGCTGACGTTGCGTGCGAACCCTTTATCCTTCATCTTCTTCAGCACCGACCGCGCGTCCACCTCGGCGAGCGACTTATTCGGCTTCACCAGCGCGGTAGCCACGATGAGGCCGCAAAGCTCGTCGCAGGCGAAGAGCGCCCGGTCTATCGTCTCACTTCGCGGCACTCCACTATACGTCGCGTGTGACAAAATCGACCTCAAGAATCCTCCTCCGGCCACCCCATCTCTCGCAGCATCTTGACCCCTTCGCTGGGGTGGGTCTCCGCGTTGGGGTGTATCTCCCAGTCCCAATCGTGGATCAGGCCAAGCGTCCCCCAGTAGTCAGGGTCGCCCCCGTAATAGTCGGCGTACGCTCGCATCGCTATTTCGACACAGAGCATATGTTTTCGCAGCCCCTCATTCTGTACGTTCTGGGTTACAAGCTGCCACGCATCGTCGCGGCCCTTCCCCCCAAGCGATTGTTGTGAGTTGGTCAAATCAGTCTCTCCTTTGATTGTTTGCGTATGCACTAAAGATATACAAGACTGCGACGATCCCGGCAAGTGGGCGTATATAGGTGTATACTCAGGCTTACAAGCAGATGTAGTTTGCAGAGAGTATGCAGGAGAATATCGATGCACTGCGTAAAATGCGGTCAAGAGCTACCGGACGACGCCAATTTCTGCCTGCGGTGCGCCGCGCCTCAACAGCCCGAAGTACTCCAGGATGCGATTGACTTTTCCAGGAGATTATACAGGCAGATGCTGCGTATTATGGTCATAGTGGGAGGCATCCTATTCCTGGTTATGTTCCTGGTGATGGTATCGAGCACAGGCAACTCTCCCTGGGGCGACCTTTCATTCTGGGCAGTCCTGGCGGGAATAGCGACCTTCATGCTCGTGCCTCAGATAGTGTGGAGGGACAGTTCGCCCCCCTTACAAGGGGCCGCTCTGCGCAACTGGTTGATTTCGGGAGCCGGAACCCTATTTGTCGGGCTGGGCTGGGGTGCGCTGATGGTCTGGGGCGCACATCTGGCCCGCAGCCTTACCGCCAGCTACTTAGGCACACGCTGGATAGCAAGTGGCGCAATAGTCCTGGGCAATGTAGCCCTCATGCTCGCCCTCGCCTACACCCTCGAAAGAAAAAGGAGTGGGAAACTGGACGAAGCGCAGAGTAATAGCCTGCTCTTGGGGCTTATGGGCGCGCAGGTGCTTCTCAATGGAGCCGCATTATTAGTGTTTGGTTGGGGCTTCTGACCTGATAGCACGCGCGTGTGTCGTCAGCCGACCAAAAGGAAATTTACAAATAATCGGCAAGATCATAATAAGCAATGCATGTGAATTTTGGAGGAAGTTGTGAGGTCAGGGTCAATCGTGCAGAACGAAATCAAATTGAATGAAGCTTCTAAACTCCTGAAGGCATTATCCCCTCTTGGGTCTTATTTTACGAAAGACAGACCACTATCGAAGTGGATATTCCGTGGCCAAGGCACTGATTGGCCCTTACTCCCAAGCGCATTGCGAGTTGACGCACAGAAACGGTTTGAGCAATTGATTCCGTCGCCAGTTGGCAGCAGCTTCAATCTTTGGAGTGCCGAACGAGATGCTTTCAGCGCTTTCTTTGATCTTGCAGATCGCCAGGGGTTGCCCTTACCGGGCGATTCGCAGGAACTCCGTGACCTGCTCCAGACAATTCGCTCACCAAGGGCCGAGAGACTTGGACCGGATCATGGAGAATGGGATTGGGCTGGTCCAGAACTGTCCATTACCCTGCCACTAATCGCTTTAGCTCAGCACCATGGTATCCCCACACGCATGCTTGACTGGACAAGACGCCCTTGGGTTGCAGTATTCTTTGCAGCCAAAAGCTATTTAGATAAGCCAAACCTATCTGCGGATCTGGGAGATAGGCTGGTTGTTTGGGGTGGCTATTTCCCTGGACTTGGCAAGGAAGATGCGGCTTTCTCCGATACTAACCCTGTGCGTGTAATCACAGCAGCCAGTGCAGCGAATCCGAATTTGAGGGCACAGCAGGGTGTGCTTACTTATGTAACCAAGCACTACATCCGAAACGAGAACGGAGAATTCGAACCGCTGGATCGGGTAATTGAGGATATACTTGATAAGGATCCGACACGTTTCGGGCAAATTGCTCAGGATCTAACTGGCGTCGTGCTACAAAAATTCAGTGTTCCTCAATCGGAAGCCAAGCAATTGTTGACTCTGTTAGCGGAAGATGGCATTACCTACTCAAGCCTATTTCCAGGTTTTTCATCAATTGTCGACGACTTGGAACTCCAAACAAAGGTGCGCTAGCAGTCTAATGTTTGGTAACATCGGACAAAGGAAAGGCTCGGATAATAGGACATCCGAGCCTCTCTCGTGCCTATCTTATAGCCGGGCCGACACGATTCGAACGTGCGACCTCTTGAACCTTCTGGACCTACTTTCCCAACGGACACGATGCAAGAGGCTCCATGCAGCACTTGATGGCACGTTATTTTGTATTGGCTCCTATTAACGGACAAACAGGCCATCACCGTGACGCTGATTCCTATTCTGCTCTCTCGGCATGACGTTTACGACCAACAACAGAAGGCCACTTATTCTTGTTCGCGTGGTATGACCGCCGTTTAGCTGCAAGATTGGCGTCCTGCTGGCAGGTCGGGCAATAATGCCGCCGATCCGAGCGTGGCCGTCTGCTTGGCTGGTAAATGCTACTACATTCATCGCAAATAGCGATTCCGTTTGCGGAAACCAAAATTGCAACTAATTGACCACACAAGACGCTGAATAGGTCCAACACATAGGGAGGATCAAGGCGTCGGTAGTAACCACTTTCCCCCATTTCGTGAGTACGTCGCTCTGGAGCTAACGTGACCTGTGGCTGAGAATCATCTATCGAGGAGTTCAACGACAAGCGTGGGAGCAACCCTCCGGCGATCATCAAACTGGTAATGAAATCCTCAAAGATGGATAGCTGCGATGCTCGGTCACCTAGGAGATCTGTAGGTTTCGCGTTATGGTCAGGAGGAAATTCTCCCTTCCACTCGCGCGCAGGATTATATGTATTAATCCCCTGTGGCCATGTGATCGCTCCCCATTCATGGGCAGAGACTCGTGGCTCTAGGACATTCTGCCAGTCTTCTAAGGCAGTCTCCTTCTTGTTCATCAGATTAGTAGCCAATACAAGTGTTGAGCGCAACATGCGGGAATAGGCACGCCAGTCTCTAATCGGCTCTATATACCAGTACTCAACGTCTTCCACTGAAGCTGTCTCTACGCTCAACTCGTCACCACCAACAGAGGTCACTGGATATTGGATGTCACGGTAAGTGCCCATCCCGTAGTCTATGCGTTTGCCATCCCCACGCGCCCGGATACTGCCGTATGGACCAATATATAAGATTCCCAAAGCTCTGGGCATATGTCAGTATTCTGTGGTCAGCCGCTTCTGCAAGATCAAGGAAGGACCAGAAACACTCTGCAACTTCCTCCTCCGCAAGTTCAATTTTCCTAAATGGATCATCGATGCGATATTCCAGGCGTAGCATATCGTAATCTGAAAGAACTCGCATTGTCATCGCGCAACCGCAGAGTAGTTGGCACTTCCAACCACACATGAGCTAAGGAATATCCTAGGGTAATGTTGTGAGCATTGGGTCTTAGCTTTAATCCCTCCACCCGTGCTCGCAGCAAGTTGTTCTTCATTGATGTGTTATCCAGTCGCAACTAGACAATTCCTAGACATGAGTTAAAAGCTTAGAGCCTAACTTTAGACGTAAATAGTCTAGCAAATTGCCCGCTTAGTGTCTACAATTAGAGTGTAGAGGCAGTGTCCTGTACTATTCGCTTTAGTGAAGAGAATTGACCCTACAATTTGTATTGCACATATGGAAGTAAGTAGAACCTCAAAAAAGGCCAACTGTAGGCCGCAAAGAAACTCACGCCGGGGGTCCCCGCCCCCATTGCAGAAATCACATGAACTAACAGCACCAGTGCAGCTGCCCTCACGTGAAGCTCTTAGTGTACAACTGGTCCCTGTCTCCGACCTTAACCGCTTGGAGGAGTACCGTGCCGATGAAGCGAAATTCTCAACGGCAGCAGGTCTATTAGCAGGACTTCCCGGCGGTATTTTGGTGAACGTAGCCACTGGGAGCCCTATGACATCTACTGCATGGCTGTTGTGTGCCACGTCTATTGCTGGCGTGGTGCTCTGCGTCTGGGAAGTTCGGACGATGCGCATCCGCGCTGGGAAAGTGAAGAACATGCTGACAACAGTTCGTGAATTCAAGTCCAGTAACAGTGAATAGATCACATAGAGCAGCGCTTGCTATCATAAATGCTGTAACCAGAAATTAAAAACGCGAGGTCTCAAGACCAATGTCCCAAGATCACGCGTCGTGTACTAGTCGGGGCGACACGATTCGAACGTGCGACCTCTTGAACCCCATTCAAGTGCGCTACCGGGCTGCGCTACGCCCCGCCGACATACATCGATTATTATATCAGATTGACTGCGCGGGCGCAAACTCCTGCCCGCTCCACCTCACAGGCGTCATCTGACAGTCTCTGCCTCTCTTTCATTGACGATGGTCTCCCCTTTCAGGTATCATATGAGCCTGAACAGTCCTATATTCTTGGACCTTGCTTGTGCTTTGGGCGCCTCCGCACCTATGAGGCTAAGAGCACACCTTGTCCGGGTATACGCTGTTGCAGCAGACACTTCACCCCATTCCGAGAGAGGAGATAAACAGTATGACAGGCTCATTTTGGCGCCGCGCCTTAGGGCGATGCGCATCTATCGCTTTCTGTATGCTTCTAATGCTTGGCCTTACCGTATCGGCAACGGGGGCACACAACGCCACTCCCCTAAATCCCGCCAACAAGGGAGACGCTCCAGCCCCTGCGCGTTGTGGCACCGAGGACCCGAACTTTTCGGAACAGATCGCTGCCGAGCAATTCGTAAGCAACTATACTAACTCCTCCGGCAAGCGCGACAGCCTGGGCCAGGCGTCCCAAGTGATCAACGTCTATTTCCACGTCATTACCGAGCTCGTCCGGTGAAGGCGCTGTTTCAAACTCCCGCATCAGCCGCCAGGTAAGGGTGCTCAACGACGGCTTCGCTGGCACCGGCTTCTCATTCGTCCTTGCCGGGACCGACCGCACAGCCAATAACGACTGGTACAACATGGGCTACAACTCCCAGGCCGAGCGCAGGGCAAAGACCGCCCTCCGCAGAGGCACAGCCGACGACCTCAATATTTATACAACCAGCGGTGGCGGTTTTCTCGGCTGGGCAACCTGGCCGCACAAGTATCAAAGCCAGCCTGAGCTGGACGGCATCGTCCTCGCCGCAGGCTCTTTGCCAGGCGGCCCAATCGCCAACTACAACGAAGGTGACACCGCCACCCATGAAGCTGGCCACTGGTTTGGCCTCTATCACACCTTCCAGAACGGCTGCTCTACGAATGGCGACTACGTAAGCGACACCCCCGCTGAGCGCTACCCCGCACGCGGTTGCCCAGTCAACCTCGATACCTGCCCTGAGCCGGGCTTCGACCCTATCCACAATTTCATGGACTATACATACGACTCGTGCATCTACGAGTTCACCCCCGGCCAGGCGCAGAGGATGCAAGCCTTCTTCGCTACCTACCGCGCAGGCCGCTAACAGAATAGGCTGAGCACATAGCGCGACAGTAGAATCAAAAGAGCACAGACCTAAATATCTGTGCTCTTTTCTGTTCCCCTACGAGGCAACAGGATGCGAACGTGCGGCCTCTTGAACCCCCGTCAGGTGCGCTACCGAACATCCCCACAAACCTCAACGTCTCTGCGTCTCTGCGGTGAAATAAATCTCTTGGCGGTCTCTTAGCGTTCTTGGCGTCTTGGCGGTTAAAAAAGGGAAGCTACTTCGTGAACAAGCTCTTCAGCGCGTACAAATTCACCTGCCGGTTCATCTCCGCGATAAACTCGGTGAGCGGTATCCCCTTCGGGCAGACGCGCACGCAGTTCTGGTCGTTGCCGCAATACGCAATCCCGCCCTCCCCCATCAGCGCCTCAAGCCGCTCACGGGAGTGCATCTTCCCCGTCGGGTGGCTGTTGTGCAGCCGCGCCTGGTTTATCGCGGCGGGGCCAATAAACGGTGAGTCCTCGTTGAAGTTGGGGCACGCCTCCATGCAGGCGGTACAGGCCATGCACGTTGACAGTACATAGGAAGTCTGCCTCACTTCCTCGTCCATCTTCGGGCCAGGGCCGAGGTCGTACGTCCCGTCCACGGGCACCCACGCCCGCACCTTCTTGAACGCCTCGAAGACGCGCGAGCGGTCCACAATCAAATCGCGCACCACCGGGAACGACGTAAGAGGCTCCACACTTATAGGCTGAGCCAGCTTATCCACCAGGGCCGAGCAAGCCTGCCGCACCTTGCCGTTGATAAGCATCGTGCACGCCCCGCACACCTCCTCCAGGCAGTTGCTCTCCCACACCACCGCATCCGTAACCTTGCCGTCGGCGGTCACAGGGTTGCGCTGGATAGCCATCAGGCAGCCAATAATATTCATCCCAGGCCGCCACTCGATATCGAACTCCTCCCAGCGCTGGTTGCTATCACCCTGCCCCTTCGGCCTATCCTGCCGCAATACCCTGAGCCTCACGGTCCGAGAGCTAGATCTATCACCTGATACGGACATAATGCCTCCTCACAAGCAATGTCGTTTTCACCGATCAGGGTTTGGTCCGCAACCCCGCCCGGCATCTGAAGATGCGGGCTACGTGTACAAAGCCTCCCTTCGGAGGCTATCAAATCCGACCATTACTCTATAATCAACCTGCCAGCCCGCGAAGGCGGGCTTTGTATGTGTAGCCCGCATCTTCAGATGCCGGGCGGGGCCACATGCACACAGGCGGACCATTCTGCAAATGTTAATTACCTCCCTACGGAACTTTAGCCCCCGCCCCCACGCCATCTCCCCGCCCGTTACCCGACGGGACAGCAGCCGGAGCAGTAGCAGCCTTAGCCGTCACAACAGCAGCTTCTTCCTTGCTCACGTCGTATCGCCTCGGCCTCGGCCTGATATGCCTTATGTCAACTTCTTCATAACTGAACTCAGGCGCGGCGGTTGGCCCTGCGAACCTGGCTCGTGTCGTCTTGAGGAAGCGCTCGTCGTCGCGGTCAGGGAAGTCAGGCTTATAATGCGCCCCACGACTCTCATCCCGCATGAGCGCGCCTATCGTCACCACACGCGCCAATACCAGCATGTTCCAAAGCTGCCTGGCGAAGAGGAGCGACTGGTTCGTCCACCCCGACTTGTCGGGCACGCCTACCTCCTTGTACCGCTCCATCAATTCCTGTAGCCTCGTATCGGTCTCCTGCAAACGGTCATTGTAGCGCACCACCGTCACGTTGTCGGTCATCATATTCCCCATCTCAAGCCACAGCGAATACGGGTTCTCCTTCCCCTTCGACGCCCGCAGACCGCTGTAAATATCATTCTGCCGCGACACCTCTCGCTTGAATGGCCCGTCGCCAACCCCCTCCGCCGACTTCGCCGTGTCCTTCGCGTACCGGATGGCAGCAGGTCCGGCCACGTACAGCCCACCATGTATACACGACAGCAGCGAGTTGGCCCCCAGCCGGTTCGCCCCGTGATACTGGTAGTCTACCTCCCCCGCGGCGAATAGCCCAGGTATGTTCGGTCATCCCCGTGCGCTGGTCGGTCCAGAGGCCCCCCATGCTGTAATGCACTGCCGGGAATATCCGCATCGGCACCTTCGTCGGGTCATCCCCCACGAACTTGCGGTAGATGTCTATCACGCCCCCCAACTTCACTTCCAGCATATGCGCGTCGAGGTGCGATATGTCGAGATAAACCTGGTTCTGCCCGTCAACCCCCAGCTTCTGCCGCACGCACACGTCGAATATGGCGCGCGTCGCTATGTCTCGCGGCACGAGGTTGCCGTACTTGGGGTACATCTCCTCGAGGAAATACCAGGGCTTGCCGTCCTTGAGCGTCCACACCCGCCCCCCCTCGCCCCGGATCAACTCCGACATCAGGCGCAGCTTGTCCTCGCCCGGTATCGCGGTGGGGTGGACCTGGATGAACTCGCCGTTGGCGTAGAGCGCCCCCTGCTGGTAGACTGCGGACGCCGCCGTGCCCGTGTTGATCATCGAATTGGTAGAGCGGCCAAATATCAGGCCCGGCCCACCAGTAGCCAGTATCACCGCGTCGGCACGAAACGCCCTTATCTCCATCGTCTTCATGTCCATCGCCGTAATCCCACGACACGCTCCATCGTCGTCCAGCACCGCCGACAGGAACTCCCAATTCTCATACTTGGTGACTTTCCCCTCCACCTCCTGCCGCCGCACCTGCTCGTCCAGGGCGTAGAGGATTTGCTGTCCCGTAGTCGCGCCTGCGTAGGCAGTCCGGTGGTGGAGCGTCCCTCCGAACCGTCTAAAATCGAGGTTCCCTTCCGGCGTCCGGTTGAACATCACCCCCATGCGGTCAAGTAAGAAGATGATCCCCGGCCCCTTCTCGCACATATCCTTCACGATGCTCTGGTTAGCGAGGAAGTCGCCGCCGTAGATAGAATCGTCGAAGTGGATTTCCGGCGAGTCCCCTTCCCCCTTCGTGTTGACCGCCGCGTTGATGCCGCCCTGCGCGCACACCGAGTGTGACCGCCTAACCGGCACTATCGAAAATAGCTCAACGTCAACTCCCAGTTCCGCCACCTTGATAGTAGCCGCCAGCCCCGCCAACCCTCCACCGACAATAATTACATTAGGACCCGCCATGTACCGCTCCTTCTGGGACGATGATGCGTGATGCGTGAGATTAGTGCGTAATTCGTAATTCGTAATTCGTAATTCGTAATTCCCATAAACCTCTGCATCTCTGCGGTAAAATCTACCGCCTACCGTCTTCTACCCCCACGGCCAGGTGAATCCACCTGCTGCCACCACGAATGCGACGGCAATAGCGATCCCTACCAGGCTGACGACTAACGAGATAGCTGTTGTGACCATCTGGGAGATACGCTGGGCGCGCTTGCCTATCGTGATGCCCCACGTTATCAGGAAGGTCCAGATGCCGTTGCCCAGGTGAAACGCGGCTGCGACTATGCCGATAATGTAAAAGACGAATATATGCACCTGCGACATAACCGCAGCCACCGTGCCTGGATCGGCGTGGTTCGAACGGAACGCGGTGAAGCGGAACTGCCACACGTGGTACAGGATAAAGAGCATCGTGATAATGCCCGTGACGCGCTGCCACATAAAGAGGTTGTTGCGGCCATAGTTGTACGACATCGTATTGTTGCGAGCATACGACGCGATGAATAGGCCGTACAGCGCATGGTAGAGTAGAGGTAAAAAGACAATTAGTATCTCCACAACCTCCAGATACCGTATCTCGCGCGCTCCCCTAGACATTTCATCGTAGGCCTTGACCCCGTAGAATATCGCCCCATTCTCGTAGAAGTGGAACAGCAGGAACCCACCTATAGGCACGATGCCTGTGAGGGAATGGAGTCGCCGGAGGAAGAAGTGGTGGCGCTGGACCCAATTGGGCTTGGAACCGGTCCGCTCAGGCGAGCCTGTCGCAGGTGTAGTCTCCGGCGGGGGTGCCGTTGCAGTAGACAATACCCTTACCTCCTGAGCGGGAGCGACAACGCCGTCGCATGAGTTTAGAGGCCGTCCAGTACGCTCGCCAAATTGTACAGCAAAGCCGCACGTTTGGGAAGTGTCGGGTTAGTAATCGGCAGGGCGAACTCATGGATCATATCGGCCACCCGTTATCATCAGTATGTAACGACTGCGTAGCGAATTTGGTCAGGAACGCGACCAGGCTTCCATCCGGCCGCTGTATTATCGTGCCGCCGTCCTGCCAAATGCCGTCAAGGTGGCGGAATGGACCAACTGGGTCGCCCTGGTTCAAGTGAATGTCATGCACGCCGCGCCCGCTCGTATAGGGTGCTCCAAAGAGAAAGACCCTTGAACTTCCAGTAATCTGGGTTTCGAGTGCGTCTAGTGCGTTGTCCCCTGTACTCAATATCCACTTAGGGCGAAGCGAGCTTAGCAAATTCATGAGCCACTCCAGAGCGGGATCAAAACGTACGAATAGACAACCGGGGCCAGTTTGGAGTAGGGGGCTACGCACATAGTCAATAGCACCCGAACTTGAATTCCGGGCGAGTTGCGTCCAACCATTGGAGAGGGCCAGGATCGGCGCAAAAAAGACCCGTGTTGAGATTGGGAATTACCTTATACTCTACTCCAACCCCGGCCGGGGTAGCTACGTCAACTGCACCTTCGTAGACGCCCTGCGGCGTGTCCAGATAAATCTTTCCGTGGTAAAAGCTACCGAAATTGCTCGGATCTTCTCGCGCAAACCTGTTCAATGTACCTATTACAACTCCGTAGTCGGCAAGTGGCATTTTTCGCCCTCCTCCTTGAATATGACAAACCAATCAGAAGCTCTGTTCATACCACAGCAAAGCCGCATCGCAAAACACGATATGCCTGGGTTTAAGTGGTTTCCAGGTTGTCTAATGAATAATATGCGGCGCTAGGGTTGATTTGTTTCTCAGTATATCAATATAGTACGATTCCTACCACCTTGACGATTACTGAAGCCAGGGCGATTGTTTCTAAATTCGTCTTTCGTCCGTCCTCCCAGGCTACCGATTACTCTCCGCAATAAAGCTCTCCGCCTGAGCAGCCCACGTCGAGCCAGGGGCCAGGTCGATTACCTTGCGCCATTCGACTACGGCTTCGTCCTCCTTGGGAGGGTCGAGCTTGCTGAGGGACAGGCCAAGCAGGAGATGGATTTCGGGGCTGTCGGGTTGCAGCGTCACCGCCTGGCTAAGGGTCATGGCTGCCTGCTCGAACATAAGCTGGTAAATATAAGTCCCCGCCAGCTTCACAAAGGCTTCAACATTACGCGGGTCGAGCTTCACCGCCTGCTCATAGTTCACCTGCGCCTGGGGCCACTGTCCTGCCCTGTAATATAGGGAACCCAGACTCAAGCGTGCAATCAAGGTTGTCAGGATTAGCGGCCACACACGTTTGCAGTTCCGCCAGCCGCGTCACATCCGGGTCAGGCTCGACCGGACCCTGTGCGACGGGCGTAGGGGCACTCCTCACAGGCATCCCCTTCCCCGTGACGTTGTCATACACCTGCACAAGGATCATCACTAGGAAGACCCACAGCATAAAGAAGACGACAATACGTTTTCCAAGAGGACTCATGGTTTAGCGCAGAACTGACGACGGACGACGGACGACGGACGACGAACGATAGATGATGAAACGTGAAACGTGAAACGTGAAACGTGATAATAAATCAATAAAACCTTTGTGTCCTTTGTGATTAATCAGACCCATCACGCATCACGTTTCAAGTATCACCTTGAGCCTGCTCATGTCGCCGGAGAGCATCCCTCCCATAATGCCATTCAGGAGGATACCAGGCACGCCGGGCACTTCTACTTCCAGGGCAGCCTGCGTGCTGTCGCCGTCCGCTGGGGTGAGATTCATAGATAGGTTGGCAGCAGGGTCGCTATCAATCGAGAAGCGCACGAGGCGATTGGGTCGAAGCTCCTCGATGCGAAGGTTGATCTTGCGGCGCTTCCCCATAAAGTTAGCCTCCGCGCGCCACACCTGCCCCTTGGCAGGACCGTCGTGCGACCCCTCGTCAACACTTATAATGGCGCTTATATAACTGGGCGCATTGCATGGGTCCGAGACATATTCATAGACTACTTCCGGCGTCGCCTTGATTTGCGTTTTCTTGCTAATATCACCCAAAATTCAATATCTCCTAACAGCTATTTTCCATACATCCCAGCCCACGCAGGCGGGCTTCGTATGTGTAGCCCGCGGATTCATCCGCCTGGCGAGGCTAATCTTCCTTATACCCTATACCCTACGCTTCAGCCTCAGCTGCAACACTCGCCTTCCGTTTGCCCCGTGTATCTCCCTTGCCCTGCATATTGTAAAGCTTTATCACTTCCTCCACCGAGGTGGCATCTTCGGGAGTGCGCTCAGTGCGCTCCTTTACGATGCGTGGGAAGCGGAGAGCATAGCCCGGCACGCCATCCTGCTTCCCTGCGGCGTGCATCTGCGAGCGGGTCACCTCGTCCGCCTGTAGCTCCAGCACGTAGCGCGGCACGACCCACACATCCGGGGTAATTACAGCTACCACACGCGGATCGGGGTGCTCGATCCGGTCCGAACTCAAGCCGCTTGCAAATCTCCTGCCACCCCTCCTCAGAGAAACCGCTGGCGACGCGAGTGACCGTCGGGAAGGTATCGCTTGTCTTGTCGTACACAGAGACCAGCAACGAGCCAAGACCCCACGCTGCCCTCCTCCCCTTGCCGTAATAATAGCCGACAATCACGCAATCTACCGTATCGCGCAATAGCGTCTGGTAAGAGCGCTTCATCTTTATCCAGTTGAAGCCACGCTTGCCAGCATCGTATGTGCCGTCGAGCCGCTTGGCGATGATGCCTTCAAACCCCTCTTCCAGGCTCTCTTCGTAGAAGGTAATAATCTGCTCCGGGTCATCAGTTATAAGCGCGTTAGATACCACGATGCCACCCAGCCCGTCGTGCGGAGCAATAGCCCCTTGTAGAGCCTCGTGTCTCTCCAGATAAGGAGCGCGGGTGAGGTCCTGCCCCTCCAACAGCAGCAAGTCGAACGCAAGGAGGCGCAATGGAAGCGTGGCGCTCATCTCCTCGATATTGTGTATGCGGCGGCGCTGGGAGGTCTCCTGGAACGGCTTGTACACGCCCGTCTGAGGATCGTAAGCCAGGGCTTCCCCTTCCAGGATGGCATCCTTCGCGCTTATCTGCTTGCCGACCGCAGCCACAACGTCCGGGAACATCCCGCTCAGGTCTTCAAGCCCACGTGAATACATCGCCACGTTATCGCCGGACTTATGTATCTGCATCCTGAAGCCGTCGTACTTAGGCTCGATGGCGCACTTACCCATGCGCGCCAGTATCTCCTCCGCGCTATCGGCTCGCTCGGCCAGGGCCATACGTACCGGGTTCCCTACCTTGACATGTATCTCCCCTAATCCCTCGATCCCAGATGCGTACAGCGTTTGCGCCACCAGCCCCAGGTCGCTGGAGAGGTTGTACGCACGCTCTATTGGCGCTCTCACCGACTTGTCGCCAGCCGTCGCTACCGAGAGCGCATCCATCAGCGTAGGGTCCCCTATCCCCACCCGCAGCCTCCCGACGACGATACGTGTGACGTGCTTGCTCTCCAGGGGGGATAGTTCGGAGAGAAGGGAGGCCAGAAGCGACACCTTCATCTCCTGGCTGCCAGAGCCAATGGCCTGCGTGATAGCCATCAGGCGGCTGTACGCCTCGGTCAACGGCACGCCACCCTCAGACATCCCAACAAGCTGTGGCTGTAGAGTTCACGCCCAGCGAACTCCTGTGCGACCAGCCCGATGTCCCCAAGTTGCTTGAGGCGAGCCAGCACCTCCTCCGGCGGAACATTATGCGCCTGCGCGATGGAGCGTACAATAAGCCTCTCATTCATCCCGAACTCTTTCTGGATGAAGTCGGGCAGAAGCCGCCCCTGGCTCAGGTACACAAGCTCTCGTATCTCGGTAGGGTCAGCACCTTTTAGCAGGTCTGCGAGGATAGCGATCATCTGCGTCCGGCTGGACACAGGCTCAAGGGCCTCCAGCGTATTCGCCAGGGTCGCAAAGGGCATAGTCATCTTGGGAATAATCTCTCCTGGTAGGGGAAATATGCGCAGCTTACACTTCGATTATATACTCCCCTACTTGGCGCGCGCAAGCAAAGATTCGTCCCAGCAAACATGAGACATCCCGAACTTTAGAGTACGGAACCGCCAAGACGCCAAGAGCGCCAAGAACTCGCCAAGGTAAAAGAGGGATTATAGGGCAGTGAGAGTTCTACTTCCTCAAATACCTTGGCGCTCTTGGTAATCTTGGCGTCTTGGCGGTTCCGTCTATTCTAATGACACTTGCTCAATATTCTGGATGGCGTATGTTTGTCGGGACTATAAAGAAAAGGGTTTTCCCTAAGCTAGCGGAGCGTGGAAGGGAGGATGCCTAACTGCGAGCGATACTTCGCAACTGTGCGGCGGGCGATGCGAATACCATTGTCACGCAGGCGCGAAACTATCTCGCGGTCTGCCATAGGTTTTCCTTCGCGCTCAATTATCTCCTTGATAACGTCTTTCACGCTCAAAGATGCCGTAAAGAAGTCGGAGAAAGGGACCACCCTGCGGTCAGGGAGCATGACGTACTTACCCGCAGTTGCGCGGCTGACCGTCGAATTATGGAGGGAAGTTACCTCGGCGATTTGAGCGCGTGTTAACGGTCGCAGGTGTCGCACGCCCTGCCTCAGGAAGTCCTGCTGGTGCTCCACCAGCGCCCTGGCAATTTTCGTCAGCGTCTCGCGGCGCTGCCTGATGTTAGATATGAACAGCTTGGTGCGCGAAACGTACTGGCTAATGTGCCTGCGCTCGTCCTCTGTGCAGGCTACAGCTCTCGTCTTGAGGTCTGCTGCCATCTGGCTGTAGAGAGGGCTGACACGCATAAAGAAGCGCCTCGAACTCGACAACCTCCACCTCTAACTCTCCATCCACTTCCTTGATAATCACGTCAGGTGCGACGTATTGAGCCTTCGACGGTTTGCCCCAGGTGGCATAGTCCTCGTCGGCGGTCATCACCGGAAACGGAGTGAGATTATGCCTGATATAATCACGCGCATCCTCCACGTCCTCCATACTGATCCCCATCTTCTGCGCGATATAGCTATACTTGTGCTCGCCAAGCTCGACAAAGTAGCTATCCAGTATCTCACGCACGTGCGGCGCTTTCTCCCCAGTCTCCGCCTCCACATAGTCAAGCTGCAAGAGAAGGCACTCGCGCGGGTCGCGGGCGGCGATGCCAGGCGGACCGGTGCGCTGCATCACGCGCAGTACAAAGTCAACCCTCTCTACAGGCACACCCATCTGCTCCGCTATTGCGTCCGTATCCTGCACCAAAAAGCCACGGTCATCGAGGCTGCCGAGGAGGTATTCCGCTATCGCAAAATCCTCTTGAGGAAGGGCCGAGCGCATATCGAGCATCAAGCGCTCGTGCATGGACGCCTCGGCTGCCACCAGGGCAACCGGATCGAACTCGTCGTTATCGCCGCTACCTGCGGTCATGCCTCCCTGCTCCTCTTCGCGGTAAGGGAGGCCGCCGGAGCCGTAATCGTCTGCGCCGTACACTTCGGTTGACGCCTCTTTCGTACGGCGCAGGCAGCTCCGGCATATTCCATTGGAGAGCACCTCGCCGCAGATACCGCAGGTTTGGTGTTCTATCAGTTCTAATGCAGGGTTCTCATCAGCTTCCTGTTTGATGAGTGCTTGCAGCTCCTGGGAAGATAAAGCGAGAACGTGATTGACCGCGATCAGGGTCGGGGATACCCTCATGCTCTGTTCGACGTTCATATCGAGGGAAATATCCATTTTGCTGCCACCTTCTGTTCATAATTATTGAGTATGCGACCTCACCGAGACCGTGCAATCCTCGATATTCTATATAGGGACATAGCTACGCCCTGCCCCTGTACTAAATTAGCCTGTTCAGGTTGGGGACCTCTCCGTTCTTCAAATGCCGCGTATCAGGGTCATATTTATAGGGAAAACTGCCCCCTCAGGGCTTCGGGGCACACGCCATGAAGGGCAAGAACCGTGCCACTCTGTAGACGAGAGTAATGACTGTATTTCTACAAACTAATTCCCCTTACGGGGAAAGCACGGTGGATAAATCCGCGTGCTACACAAACGAAGCCCGCCTACGCGGGCTGGTGGATAGAATAATCGGGTTGAGAAAAATAGGGGTAGCCTCCGAAGGGAGGCTTTGTATGTGTAGCCCGCACATTTATGTGCCGGGCGATGCCCGAAGGATTAGTACAAATAGTAACAGCTGGCGAACAAACGAGAGAAGCCTCACGGCCCAGGCAAACTGAAAAGTCGCGCTTGCTCAACTATCAGACTATCGATACCCGCCGGTAGCTCAATCCTGATTTCGGTAATAACATCACTCAAGAAAAATACCGACATGTCAGGCGGTTTAATCCTATAAGTACTGACATTCCCATCTAGCGCAATAGGCAGCGGAGCACTGGCACGCTCTACCCGACCGCCCGGCGTCTCCACCAGCCAGTGCACGACCAATTGCGCACTCGATGAGCCACCTCCGACTGATGTCCCTCGTGCTACCATCTCAAACCACGACAGAGCAGGCGCGGGCAGCCTTAAAGCGGGAGGACTCACAAACCCGCCTCCCTGGACACGAATAGTCAAACCGCCCGGCTCGATACGCATACTGCCCTCACCTGACAGTAGTTGCCACGGCGCGTCAACGTCCGCACCGCGGAAGTCCCACACCTGGAATGGCCTCTCCGACTTAGCCTTTATCTCCTTGTTGCGCTCCTGAAGAGCAGCCACTATATCGTCACGCACGATAATTCGCCCACCCTGGTACTCCACAAAATACGCCTCGTTCAGCCTCTGCTCTACAACGGGGAAAGCAGAGACGGGTATCCCCTCTATCGTGGTGTTGCCATATAGGAGTTGTACCGCTTCGGGGAACCCGGTGCGGAAGATAAGCGCCTCTTCGTTAGCCTGTGGAAGCCCAGTTGCATAGATCGGCATGTAATCGGCAGGCTCAGGGCGGCCCTCGCGTATCTGCGTAAGGATGTCACGGCTCGTCTGCCCCGCCCTCATCCACGCATCAAGGTGCAGCAACGTATCCCTCTCTGAGAGGAGAAGTAGCACAGCCACTAAAGCTAACTTGAGATAAGAGATAGCCTGCCACGTCCGCGCCGACCGCGCCCCAACCGACTTGAGAGTATCCCATACTCTGTCGCCCAACAAAGCCAGAGGAGAAAGCAATACCGCCCCAACGAGCGCGACACCTATAGTTGGCAGGTAGACAAAGCGGACGCTCGGCGGTGTGCTAGCTGTAGGTAGAAGGAAGAGCGCCAGCCAGCACAACCCGAAGATGCCCGTCCTCACCATCAGAAAGCGCGGACGCGATTGCTCGCCATCTCCGCTCGAACCGCCGCCGGACAAAAGGGCTGGCCCATTGCGCTCCCAAATTATCAGTCCAGCGATCAGCACGGCTATTACGCCCAGAAAAAGAAGCCAAAATATCGCCCCGCTGGGTGTAACAGGCATGAAAAGCCACTTTGAATATGCCTCCACAAAAACGCCAGGTGACGGTGCCCCTTCCGCTGACGGCGCGTAGCCCCCCATGCCCCCCAATACACCCACCCGCATCCACAAATATAGCGTCGCCACCGCGAAGAAGGGTATTTGCCGTGCGAGCAGAAGCCCAAGTCGAGAAGCACGACTGGCATCTCTTGCACCCGCGCCCCGACCTAGGCCGAAAACCACCTCATATACCAGCGGCACTAAAAGGAACCCTGCCGCCGACTCCTTGCTCAATAACGCTGCGAAAAAGCAGGCCAGGGCGAGCAAATATATACCTATTCGGCGCGATTGCCCCGTCTCCACAAACATCGCATAGAAAATGGCTGCCAGCAGGCAGAATAATCCTGCCAGCAGGTCGCTGCCGTTCGCCAACCAGCTTACAGTCTCAGCGTGGGCAGGGTGACAGGCGAAAAGTAGCCCAGCCAGCAATGCCGTGACGCTACTTCTCGTTAACGTAAATGCCAGCAAGCCGACAAGAGCAGCACTCACGCCATACAGAAGCGCCCCAGCTAGATGCCAACCCCACGCAATCTCCCCAGAAAGAGCATGGAAGGGATGCCCAGTAGATCCTGGCGAGTGGGCGATAGAAATCGGCACCCATACCCCAATCGCGGCTAAAGTACACAAAGCTGTCAGCAAAATCAGGCTGCTTGAAACGAAGCTGGTGGAGGAAAATAAAATCATCAGCGACGAAACCGTGCGCCAACGTGCCAATGTATAGCCCAAATGCCACAATCCCTACCACCAGGGATAAGAGTCCCGGCCTAACACGGAAGGTCTTCATCTGGTGGTACGCTCTTTGCATAGCAAATATACTAGCACATAATCTTCATCCCTAGCGTTCCAGCCCATTGGTCTAATGCGAGGTGGTATCGCACTTTGTAACAGGAAAGAGTGAGCAAATGGCCGAGAATGTCACAGGGCAAGATTTCGAGCCTGATATTGACGGCACAATCACACTTCAGACGAGCGCTCCCCAGGCAGGCGCTCCACTTATCGTTCCTCTCCTTCCACTCGTCGAGAACGTCGTCTTTCCGGGGTTAACCTCCCCACTTTCCCTACAAGGTGAGCACGCCGAGAGCCTCGTGCGCGCGGTCAACAAGTCGAATGGCCTCGTGGCACTCTTCCTCCAACGACACGGCGTAAATGGCAACCCATTACCGAGCGACTTACATCCCATCGGCACGCTGTCACGGCTCAACGAGATCGAGTGGCAGGGCGATGCTATCAACGTCGTGGCCGAGGGTATAGAGCCGGTCGCTCTCCTGGGCATAAATGGGTGGGAGCCACACGTCACCGCACAAGTCGAGCCTCTGAAGAAGAGTAGCGAGCCGGAACCAGGGCTGGCGAGCCTTGCAGATCAGGTCTCGTCTCTCTATCGTGGAATACTCGACCTCACACCAGAAGCGGCGCAACAGGTCCTCCCCGCTCTCCAGCAGGTGAGCAGCCCGGAGCAGCTTGCCTACCTGGTTGCATCCACTATCCCTATCAGCCCCGCCGCACGCCAGGCAATCCTGGAGATGCGCACCACATCCGCAAAGCTGGTCCACGTCCTCACCTTCCTCAAAAAGGCGCATGAGATAGCCGCGCAAGCCCAGAAGGAAGCAACTCCCAAACAGGGTCCGCGGCGAGTTGCCCCACGAGATACGGCCTCACGCGCCCACTCCCTCGACCAGGCCACTCTCGATAGGATCGAGCTTGAGGAGCGATTGAAAGGTATCAAGCTCCCCCCGGAGGCTGAGCGCGTGGTCCAGCGCGAGTTGGACCGCCTAAGTCTCCTCTCCCCAACCTCGCCCGACTACAACATGGTGCGCACGTACCTCCAATGGCTCGCCGACTTGCCCTGGCGTAGCGCGGAAGAGAGCGAGATTGACCTTGAGCGTGCGTCAAGCATACTAGACCGGGACCATTATGGTCTGGACGAGATAAAGAGGCGCATAATCGAGCATCTTGCGGTACGGAAGCTGCGCCTGCAAAGGTCGCTCCCGCAAGAAGGGAGCAACACCGGGTCTAAGACCGGCGCGATGCCGACCCAGCCCGTCCTTTGCCTGGCGGGGCCGCCGGGGGTGGGCAAGACCTCCCTGGGCCGCTCTATAGCCGAGGCCCTCAGCCGCCCCTTCGTCCGTATCTCCCTCGGCGGGATAAGCGATGAAGCGGAGATACGGGGCCACCGCCGCACCTACCTCGGTGCGCTCCCAGGCAGGATGATCCAGTCCCTCACCCGCGTGGGGAGCAACGAGCCGGTAGTGATGCTCGACGAGCTTGATAAGATAGTGCCCAACGTCAAGGGAGACCCAACCGCGGCCCTCCTGGACGTGCTAGACCCGGAGCAGCAGCGGGAGTTCGTTGACCATTACATAGACCTCCCCTTCGACATATCGTGCGTATTCTTCATAGCTACAGCCAACACCCTCGAATTGGTGCCCGAAGCCCTGCGTGACCGCCTGGAGGTCATCAGGCTATCGGGCTATACCGAGGAGGAGAAAGTGCAAATAGCCCTGCGCCACCTCGTCCCGAAGCAGCATGAATGGCACGCTCTCGACTCGGACGACCTTGAGTGGGAAGAAGCGGGCGTGCGCCAGATCATCACCAGCTACACACGAGAAGCGGGAGTGCGGCAGCTACAGCGTGAGATAGCTACCGTGTGCAGGCGCGTCGCCGCTACCATCGCCCAGGAGGGAGAGAGCGCCACCCGCCCCATCCGCGTAAACGAAGAGTTCATCACCGAGGTGCTGGGCACGCCGCGCTTCCTACCTTCCGAGTTGAAAGATACCGACCAACCAGGCGTCGTTACGGGGATGTTCTGGACGCCGGTGGGCGGCGACATCATGCACATAGAGGCAGTCATGATGTCAGGCAGCAAAACACTGACAATCACCGGGCAGCTAGGCGACGTGATGCAGGAGTCGGCACAGGCGGCCCTCTCCTATGTACGCGCCAACGCTGACCGCCTCGGTATCGATCCCGACTTCTACGAGCACCACGACCTGCACATCCACATCCCCTCAGGCGCGGTAGCGAAGGATGGACCCTCCGCTGGCGTGGCGCTGGCTGTAGCGCTTGCTTCGCTGCTCACCAGCAAGCCCGTATCGAGCGACCTCGCAATGACCGGCGAGCTAACGCTAAGGGGCAAAGTGCTCCCGGTGGGTGGCATAAAGGAAAAAGTGCTGGCGGCCCGGCGAGCAGGCATCCACAACGTGCTCCTCCCCGCCCAGAACCGACGCGACCTCGACGCCATCCAGCCGGAGATTTTAAACGACCTCAACATACTCTTCGCCGATACCGTGGACGAAGTCCTGGAAATAGCTTTCTCCACTCCATCTTTATAACTACTTGAAAAAGGACAAAAATGGAGGTTCGGCTGCGCCGAACCTCCATTTTTGTCCTTTTTCAACCTCCCCTTCCCCTACTTGGCACAGAGATTGCACTAAGAGATAGTGGCACACACTAAAGCCGAACGACGGGGCGCTTATGACGATTGTGCATATAGTGCGAGCCGAAACAAATCTACATTCACACGCATTCTAGGAGGTTACACAACATGGCTACCGTAGTTGGACTATTCGATAACACCGCACAGGCGCAGGCCGCAGTCGAGCAGCTTCGTGCGAGCGGCATCAATGCTAATGATATAAGCGTGGCTATGCGGTCGGCTGAGACGACCGAGACCACAGAGGTAGTGACCGATACAGGCGGCGCTGGTGGCGCAGTTACAGGCGCTGTTGGCGGTGGCCTGCTTGGTGGCCTTGCCGGTCTCCTGAGTAGGAGTTGGCGCGATAGCAATCCCTGGTATCGGCCCGCTGGCCGTAGGCGGACCCCTCGCTACGGCGCTGGTAGGCGCTGGTATAGGCGCTGCTGCCGGTGGGCTGGTTGGCGCCCTCGTAGACGCCGGCGTGCCCGAAGAGGAAGCCCGCCTGTACGAAACAGGCGTTGCGCGCGGCGGCGTATTGCTAACAGCCCGCGTGCCCGACGGCCAGGAAGGTATGGCGCGTGACATCCTCAACAACAACGGCGCGCGTGACGTTCAGAACGACGCCTCGATGTATAACGACCCCAACTATCGCTACGGCACGACCACTGATGAGGGTGGTGTGGCGAGTGAGGCCGTAGGTGGCGCGGGCGGCGCTGTTGCCGGTGGGATCATCGGCGGCGTGGTAGGCGGCCCCGTTGGCGCAGGTATCGGCGCGGCCATTGGTGGCGCGACGGGCGCTGGCATGGCAGCCGCAGCAGACACGGGCGAAGGTGGCGATGTCGTAGGTTCTGGTGCCGGTGGCGCAACAGGCGCTGTAGTCGGTGGGACCCTGGGTGCAATCGGCGGCCCTGTCGGTGTTGCCGCAGGCGCTGCAATAGGCGCTGCCGTTGGCGCGGGCACGGGCAAAGCAGTCAGTGACGCTGCCGAAGACGTCACGGATGGCGACGCTACGATAGTTGATTACGACCGCAACCGCGATGACGACGCGACCAACGAGGCCGCCGGAGGTGCGGGTGGCGCAGTAGCAGGTGGCGTAATAGGCGCTGCCGTTGGTGGTCCAGTCGGCGCGGTCGTAGGCGCAGGCCTCGGTGCAGCCAGTGGCGCGGCGGTGGCCGATGCCGCCGAAGACGACAGGCCGAATGTGGGCCTTGAGGCTGACTCCCCTCGCGGTTATAGCGATTACAGTGGACAGGACACCGACATGACCAATGAGGCTGCGGGTGGCGCAGGTGGCGCTGTCGCCGGTGGCGTAATCGGCGCTGCCGTTGGTGGCCCCGTCGGTGCTGTGGTCGGTGCGGGTCTCGGTGCAGCCGGTGGCGCAACAGCCGCCGATGCCGCTGAGGGCGACAGGCCAAACGTTGGCCTCGAATTTGGAGACATGGGCGACGGGTCTACCCACATGCACGACGACGGCTCGACCCATACCCACTCTCACTAGAAAACACAAGCCACAGTCCGGTAGAATTCCAAGTTAAGAATGATAAAAAGCATGAGAATGGGCGGCACCGCCCATTCTCATGCTTTTTATCATTTTGAAAGCCCCGCCCCACTTGTGATGCCTCTTAGCTGTGCGTCCCACTCAGCAGCGTGATATACTGTGTCGAAATTGCGCACGCGCAGCTAAGAGGCATCTTCAATGACGTTACTTTCCGCAACATCCACACACGCACTCAGGGGCCTGGCTAACACACATATCTTGAGCGTGGGGCAGTTCGACAAGGATGCCCTCGACGCCCTCCTCCAACTTGCACAACAACTGGCTAGGCAGGAGGAGATGCGGCAGATCGACCCGTTGCTGGCGGGCCGCACCGTCGCCACTCTTTTCTACAATCAATCCAGCCTGGCGAGCATATCGTTCCAGGCAGCAGCACAGACCCTCGGTGGGCGGTCTCTCATGCCGGGCGACGCTTCACATTTCTCAGCCCTGGCAGGCGAGGACAACCTGCATGATGCGGTCAAGATAGTGGCCTGTTACGCCGACGCGATAGTGGTGCGCCACCCCAGGCCGGGCGTTGCGCGGGAAGCAGCCGCAGCCGCCGATGCCCTACGGCTAGCCATGCACCGCCCCACCTCTATCATCAGCGCGGGAGACGGCGCTGGAGAAGACCCCGCCCAGGCGCTCACCGATCTCTACACTATCAAAGGACGCTTCGGGGCCGACCTGGATGGGCTTACAATAGGCTTCCTGGGAGACTTGCGAAGCGCGAGCGCGGCCCATTCCCTTATTGAAGTGCTGGCGACCGGGCAATACCGCGTGAACATCGTATGTATCGCCCCCGAAAGCCTCTCCATGCCCGCCCAGTACGTCCAGTTTGCTCGCTCGCGGGAAATGCCCATCGAGGAGACCCCCGACCTCCAGGCCGCCATCGGCAAGCTGGACGTGCTATACGTCACAGGCGCGGAGCGCGAGAGGTTCGTAGCACGTCACCTGGAGGAGCTTGCCGCCACAGTGTATGGCTTCCCCTACGAGGCATTGGATAGGCCGCGTAAGGACGCCCTCCGCACCCTCGCCGAGCTAGACGCCGAACAGGAATACCTGGCCGCACGCGACACCTATGTGATAGACCCCATGATGTTGAGCCAGGCGCGCAAAGATATGATATTGATGCACCCCCTCCCCCGCGTGAAAGAGATACCCGAAGCTGTAGATACCGACGACCGGGCTTATTACTTCCACCAGGTAAGAAACGGCCTCTACATCAGGATGGCGCTGCTCGCCAGCGTGCTAGCTTAGTCCAGTCAATTCGCCATCTCCGGCTTCCCAATAGTCAGGAGATGATTTGCCATGTCAGAGAAGGAGAATAATAGTGAACGAAACGCTCAGCAAGCGTCGCGTGGAGATAGAAGACCTGTACCGCTTCCGCCTGATATCCGACCCGCAAGCGTCGCCTGATGGCAAGCGGGTAGCATACGTGCAAACGCGCCTCCGCAAGAAGAAGAACGACTACGCCTCGAACATCTGGGTCGTGCCCACCGACGGCAGCGGCCTGCCCGTAAAGTTCACAGGGAGCGATGCACGCGATATGTCGCCCAGATGGTCGCCCGACGGCCAGGAGCTTGCCTTTATTTCCACCCGCTCCGGCAAGCCCCAGGTATGGGTAATCAGCACGTCGGGTGGCGAAGCTCGCCGCCTCACGCGAGCGCCTCGCGGCGTTGGAGAGTTCGAGTGGTCGCCTGATGGGCGGTGGATCGCTTACACATCGCAGTTGGACAGCGAGAGGGACAAAGAGCTAAAAGCTAAAGCCAAAGAGGATTTGGGTGACGACGAGGAAGACGAATTACAAGAGGGCGACGCTGATAGCAGGCAGCCCGGCGACACGAGCGAAGAGGGCCTCGGAGCCACATTCCTTCCCGCAGGCGAGTGGGAGGAGGACGAAGACGAAAAGTCCCCGAAGGAGAAATCAGACCATATCAGGATAATAGAAAGGCTGCATTACAAGGCCGACGGCGAAGGCTTCCTGGAGCGCGAGGCCCACCTTTTCCTCATCCCGTCGAAGGGCGGCAAAGCCAGGCAGATTACTTCCGGCGACAGTTGGAGCGCGCGGATGCCACGCTGGTCCCCGGACGGGAAGTTCCTCGCCTTCGTCACTAACATGGAGCCAGACGCCGACTACCACAATATCCAGGACATCTTTGTAATAGAGATCAGCGAGGCTGGGACAGCAACTGAACCTGCGCGCATCACCGACCACAATTGCGCGATACGCGGCCTCGACTGGCTCCCTTCAGGCGACGGCTTCGCCCTCTTCGCCCACAAGCGCACAGACGAAGCGGCCTACGGCACGAACGCGGAAGTCTGGAACATGAGCATGGATGGTGTGATTACCAACCTCACCGAGTTGATGGACCGCAACGCCGCAGCAGAAGTGAACAGCGACTTGCGCTCCGGAGTTGGCGCATTACGACCTCACTTCAGCAAAGACGGTTCGACCAGTATCTTTCATGGCTATGGACAACGGATCGGTCCCCATTTTCTCGGTGCCCGTCGCTGGTGGCGAGGTCAAGAAGGTCATAGGCGGCGAGCGCATGGTGCTCAACTTCTCAGTCAACACAGACAGCATAATCTTCGGCTCTACCACTGCCACCCACCCCAACGACATCTACATTGCCAACCTCGACGGGAGCAACGAGCGCGCCCTGACAGATGTAAATGGCGACATCCTGGGCAGCCTGGACATCGGCGCGCCACAGACCTTCTGGATCGACAGGGAGGACGGTGCTCGCGTGCAGGGCTGGCTACTTTTCCCACCCGGCTACGACAAAAGCAAGAAGTACCCTATGGTCCTGGAAATACACGGCGGCCCGCACACGGCATACGGCGACGCCTACTTCCACGAGTTCCAGGTGCTGGCAGCGCAGGGTAATATCGTCCTCTACACGAACCCTCGTGGCAGCCAGGGCTACGGGCAGGTATTCTCCGACGCCATCATCAACGACTGGGGAGGTGTGGATTACGATGACATTATGGCCTGCGTAGACTACGCCATAAGCCATGAAAGCATTGACGAGTTGAGGATGGGAGTTGGTGGTGGTTCCTACGGTGGCTACATGGCGGCCTGGATAGTCGGGCACACGGACCGCTTCAAAGCAGCCGTCGCAAGCAGGCTCGTATCGAACCTCTACAGCGCGTGGGGTTCCGGCGACTTCACCTGGATGCTCTGGAACTGGGAATTCCAGGGAACGCCCCAGGAGCGCGCCGCCCTCTACCTGGAGAGGTCCCCCGTCACCTACGCCGACAACGTCAACACCCCTCTCCTCCTGACCCACGCCGAGGACGACTACAGGTGCAACATCGAGCAAGCGCAGCAGATGTACATGGCCCTCAAGGTACGCAAAAAGGAAGTCAAGCTGGTACTCCTCCCCTCCGGCGGCCACGACGTATCTCGTAGCGGCAAGCCCTCGCTCAGAATTGAGCGGCTAAAGCACATAGTAGAGTGGTTTGACAAGTATCTCGCTGAGTAGACGAACGCCCGATGACAAAAGCAAGCTCTCAAAGGGTGTTCAAGAACTGTACTCATCAGCCTGTCATTCTGAGAGGGTATCCAAGAACTGTAACTCTTAGCCTGTCATTCTGAGCGAAGCGAAGAATTTAAAAATCTCTAAGCGTATACTGTGGTAAAAATCTTAGCTCGACTTTGTACAAAATAAAAGGAGGTGAGAACGGGTAGAGGGACCCGCTAGCCCTTTGTTGTAAGATGGAAGCTGACCAAAGCACCATCACCAGCAAGGAGGCTCACGATGTCCCTACCCGACGCGATTATACAAGTTCTGCTCCACTTTCGACCAGTGTTCACCCGTCCCACCTGGCACAAGGTGCTTGTGTTGGTGGTCGGCACCATCCTGGCACGTGGTAGGCGCACTGTGACAGCAACTCTCAAGCAGATGGGTTTGCACGATGAGCCGGACTTTACCTTGTTCCACCAGGTGCTCAATCGAGCAAGTTGGTCTTGCCTCACCCTCGGTCGCTTGCTCCTCCAACTGCTAGTCAGCACTTTTGTTGGAGTTGGTGGCATAGCAGAGATAGTAATTGATGAGACGCTGGAACGCCGGTGGGGACGTAAAATCTCCAAACGTGGGCACTATCGAGACAACCTGCAATCGAGCAAGCAGCAATCCGTCTCAACAAGTGGTCTGCGGTGGGTGGTGATGATGCTGGTGGTGCAAGTACCCTGGACACGCAGAGAGTGGGCACTCCCCTTCTTCTCGGTGCTGGCTACTCCACCGAAGGTGAGCGAAGAGTTGGGCAAACCGCACAAGACAGTAGCACAAATCGCTGCTCAGATGGTCATAGCTGTACGTCGTTGGCTGCCGGACATACCAGTTAAGCTGGTGGGAGATAGTGCTTACTCGGTTGTTGAACTAGGACTATGCTGTGTCAAACACAACGTCATTTTGATAGCACCCATGCGATTGGATGCTCGCCTGTACGCCCCGGCTCCGACTCGTAAGCCTCACACAAAGGGTCGCCCGCGAGTAAAAGGTGAGGAGTTGCCCAAGCTGGGTGAAGTGCTCTCGGACCCCAAAACCGAGTGGCAGAGCGTCAAGGTGAAGTGGTACGGTGATAACGACGGCACTGAGCGGAGCGTGGAGGTGGCGAGTGGGTCAGTCAGGAGTATGGTACAGGATTGGACTGTCGGTGCTCCCTGTCAGATGGGTGCTCACTCGTGACCCGGACGGAAAGCTGGAGCCAAAGGCTTACTTCTGTACGGATCAGAGCCAATCTCCGGTAGAGGTAGTGGGTAGCTTCATCAAGAGGTGGACTATTGAAGTGACGTTTGAGGAGAGCAGGGCACATCTGGGAGTGGAGACGCAACGACAATGGTCAGATATGGCAATATGGCAATCGAACGCAGCACTCCTTGTCTGTTGGGCATGTTCAGCCTGGTGACGCTCTTTGGAAAGGCATTGCACCCGGACGGCAAAGTGCCTGTGCAGCGGACAGCCTGGTATCACAAGACGGAGGCTACCTTCTCGGACTTGCTGGCGCAGGTCAGACGTCAGTTGTGGGGCAATTTCACTTTTCAAACGTCCCCACAAGACCCGCATGTATGTTTAGTCCCACGCTCACACGTCGAGAGGCTAGCTTATGCCGTTTGCTATTGAGTTGGTTTTGAGTTGGTTTTGTACAAAGTCGAGCTTAGAGCCTGTGTAACAATAATGACGAAGGCTGAGTAGTCTGCCATAACGAAGCACCTCTCTACCTGTCATTCCGAACGTAGGGAGGAATCTCCGAGCTTGCCAGGTGGATAGATTTCTCAATTCCTCACTACGTTCGGAATAACACTCTTTTTACACCCATTGTTAAACATCTTCTTAGATTCTTCGCTTCGCTCAGAATGACATTCGTTGCTTTACACCTTGCTCTACACTTTTCGGACGCCCCAGATTACAGATAAGAGTTGCGGAGAGTGTCACAAACCAAACTTCACATCTTAAGAGAAGTCTATGTGAAGATAAGATTCACCCTGGTTGCTAGCTTGAGATATTGAGCGTCCCTCTGCTGCACTTTTAGAATAGTGGCTCCCGCACCAAACCAGGAAGTTGAGCAATATGCTCGATTTTACGCCATACTATTGACATTCAAATAATAGTAGAATATGATGCCCTCACGAAGATAGATCAGCCCCCGCACGCGCCAGGCACCTCCTCTTGACATCAAAGTAAGGGATTTTGAACACTATTCTAAGCCGTATCGTAAGCTTTATAGGGCTGGCACTGGTTGTCCTCCTCTTCGCGGCAATGCTTGCTACAAGGGGAACCGCAAAGCCGGATCAGACTGAGAAGTCTCGGCCTAGCGCCCACACCCGTCAAAACGGCCTGGCGCCCCCACTACCCATTGAAACTGTCCTGCCCACCCTGGGAACCCCTGACACTCCTCTACCTACCGTGCACCCACTACCGACTTCGACTAGAGTAGTGCCGGACGAGGTGATAGAGCGTGATTACGGGGTCTGGGGTTACAAGGTAGGCAGGCATCACTCTCTCGGCACAAGCGGTAACATTCGCTATGACTTTGGTACTGTGGCAGAGCTTAATACGTTTGCTGCGGCCAATCAGCTGTTAGCCGCCGATCTGGCGAGCAAAGGCGGTCAGACCGAGGTTTATGTTACCTTCCGGACATATCTCACACCCGAACAGTACAGAGCCTTGCTCAGAGCCTGGGGAGCGAGCGTCCACCGTAGTGAGCTTAGAACTGTAGACCCAGCCGGACACGAGGGAACGCTATGGCAAGGACCAATCACGGGTGATACGGAGCCGCTGCCCCAGGATCGATTAGATAAGGCTCTTATAATGCGCCGGTCTCCCGTGCCACGAGGTGAGACAGGGGAGTACACTCTTACCCTTCGAGGCGTCTATTCCACGATAATTACCGTCGATGCTACCCGCCTACCGGAGATCGCGGCGGACCCATTGGTCTTCCTTGCCAACGTCACGCTGAATGTAGTCCGAAACGAGCTGCACGCAGCAGGTTGGCAAACGCAAGAGAAGAGCCTTTATGTGTTTCCACCGACTCCCTTCTGGCAGATGGAACAGTTGGGGCTGGAGAACTTCACCAGGTAAGCACTACATCGGGCGAGCTACCGGCTGCCAACCTCCAGAGTAAACCCATAGCTACCGTCCCCGTCCGGCCACGTAACGAACACGACCACGGCATACTTCCCAGGAGCGAGCGAGTTAGGTAGAGATATGCTGAATGGCCTGCCCGGCAGTTCTCCCGTAGTGTAAAGTGGTGGCGCTCCAGGTCTGAAGTAGAATACCCCGTCCAGGAGCGTGCCCTGGTTGGAGACTGGGTCAGGATAAGCGTAAAGGTCGGCTACGAACCGGGTAGGTGTAATACCCGCGTTTGGGTCGGGGCCGTACTGCGAGCGCAGCCCCAGCACTTCGCCTGAAGAGACCTTCAGGGCATCAGGAGGTAAGGGTACGCCCATCTTATCCGCACACATGGTCTGCGTGCAGTAGCTACCCACTCCTCCGATTTGCTCTCCCACCGCGCTCAATATGGTCAAGGTGGGTGGCTCTTGCGTATTACCAGCCGGGTAAATAAAAGGCAAAGCTACCTGTGCCAGGACTGCATTCTTGTCGCTGGATATAGCGAAGAGCCATAGCTTCCCTTCAGGTAGCGCGGTCCGCGCAGGCAGCTGCGCAAAACCAGACAGGTTCCCTCGACTGTCGGCAGTCACGCTCACCAGCGATTTATCAGCTTGGGTGGCGAGGGTGCGTAGCGAGAATACGACTCCTTTCTCAGCGGGCCAACCCTTTCCACTGATCCGCAAGCTCTTCCCATCAGGTTGTACGGTGAAGCCAAAGCTCGCCCCGGTACGCGACACCGACATGAGCCGCATTGACGTTACGCTGACCTCATCACCCGATGACATGCCTTCGACGCTAACGGCCATACCCGACCTCAGCACATCTATCGCTGCGGGCACGCCCTCGCTGTAGGTCAGCTTCGTGCTTGCATCCAATAAGAGGTCCCGTGCTTTGCCATCGCGAGTCATCGAGGACCACCTTCTGAATTGGAGACCGGCTGGGTGAAACCTGCCGTAATTCTCCCTCAAGCTGCTCTTTGGTGACAAAATTGCGAGCCGCGAACGGCAACGCAACGCTCAACTCTCCAGACGTTCCGCTTACAGTGATGTTCGCGCCTGATAGAAGCGCGCCCTGTAGCTGGGCGTTCAAAGGGAGCGTAAGGGAGAACCGCCCTGTCGCATCAGGAAGGCCACTTTCCGGACCAACCAGGGGTGCTCTACCCGCGATCAAGTCAATCTGGACGCGCACGGGCTGTACAGCAGGCCAATTCCAGCCGCGCACGTAAACCGCATTCTGGCGAAGCTCGGCGAAGATCGCAGGCTCAAGCGCTTTATCGCCGTAGCGCCAGTCAAAGTACGAGCGGCCCACATTTGCCATCTCTACCTGCCATTCTGGACGATTCTGCGGATTGTACGTGAGCGCCCGCCGCTCGAATAGCTGCACCAACACGCGCACGGGCACACCCTTCACCGGAACGTCGGCCCAGTACGGTTCAGACAAGGGTTTCCCTATCACATACAGCGGATCGAGCAGCTGGCCCTGCACCAACCGCCCACCCTCCAAAATCGTGGCTCTTTGGATCATCCATTCCCGGAATATACCGGCAACGTTATGCCCGGTCACAGGATCGTAATAGACGCGGCTGAACAGGTAAGAGTTCGGGCCAGGTAATGTCGGGCTTACGGGCACCGAAAAGATAGAGCCATCCCTGGTAATGCCCTCAGCGATGTGAGCGCCCTTGGCATCGGGCACAGGCGCAGTATGTCCGGCGAAAGAGGCATAAGTAGGCGCGGTCGCATTACCCAGGTCGCCCGCCACTGGCACGTTGGCAGGCTCACGAGGCTCGAAGTAGTTAGTGCCCATCTGCATCAACCCGCTCACCATCTCCTTCACCAGCAGACCACTCGTGACGAACCATTGCGAGTTTTGATATGCGGAAGGGTCATTAACCTCCATCCGTGCTTTGTCCAGGTATGTGACCAGCCGCTTCCTGGTGAGTGAATTCGACGAATACTTCATTGGCAACTGCAAAGGGCACCGGCCCCCACAGCCACGAGCGCACGGCAGCCTCATAGCAACGGGCGCACTCCTCCCGCGACCACACCCTATAAAACGCGCTGTCGGACATCCACTTCTCCGGCCACGCCGGCCCCGTCCCTTGCGCGAGCGACAAAGGCTCTCCTCCAACCAATAGGATCAAGAGGCTAATAAGGAACGCGACCTCCCTACGCCCGGACATCTTCATAAATCCCCCTCTAAACATCAACTTCCCCGTCAGAAGTAGGAACCGCGACCACTATAGCACAATTTTACACCCCAAACACCCCTATGCTATAATTCCGACACGGCCATCACCCAACTACAACAACACGAAATCCTTCTCAAATCACCCATCACCGCCCATCGTCCATCGTCCATCGTCCATCGTCCATCGTCCATCGTCTATCCTCACGCATCACGCATCACGCATCACGCATCAGCCTACCAGGAGCCTCATGTACAAAGGCCTTTCAGTGTCGGTGGTCATCCCCTGCTTCAACGAAGAACATGGCATCGCGGCGGTGCTTCGCCAGATACCCAGGTTTGTAGACCAGATAGTCGTAGTTGACAACAACTCCACCGACGAGACGGGCAAGATAGCAGCCGAGATGGGTGCGGAGGTAGTTTTCGAGACGAAGAAGGGATACGGCAATGCCTACCAGGCGGGTCTCCCCAGGGCGACAGGCGACATCGTCGCCACCACCGACGGCGACGGCACATACCCCACCTACTCAATCGCGCCGATAATAGACTACCTCCTCGCCAACGACTACGATTTCGTCTCCGCCAGCCGCTTCCCCCTCCGCAACAGCAAGGCAATGCGCTTCCGCAACGTCCTGGGGAACAAGATACTGACCTACGTAACTCGCATCCTCTGGCTCAAGTGGATAGCCGACTCGCAGTCAGGCATGTGGGTCTTCCGGCGCGAGGTGTTCGACCAAATAAAGCCGCGCAACGGCGGCATGCCCTTCTCTGAGGAGATCAAGCTGGAGGTCATCGGCAACCTCCGCCTCCGCTTCGGAGAGTACCACATAGATTATAGCGAGCGCATAGGTGAGACCAAGCTGTACGCCTGGAAGGACGGCGTAGACAACCTCCTCTTCCTTTTCAAAAAACGCATACGCACCAGCCCTTCGGATAAGATCAGACGACGTATCAAGAGACGAAATGTGAAACGTGAAACGTGATTTCTTAATCACAAAGAACACAAAGACACAAAGACACAAAGACCACAAAAATTTATTAATGGTTTATGCTGTTATGAACCTGACCAGACTCCGGGAACTCTGTAAGTATCGTTCTTCGTAAAACCCAAAGAATTCTTCGTGGCCTTTGTGTCTTTGTGTTCTTTGTGATTAAGACATTCGTAGCACCAACTAGCCATGAACCCACTGAACATCTTCCGCGTCGGACAGCTTGTAACATACTTGCGTGAGTTGCTGGAGAGCAATTCGGCGCTGTATGACTGCTGGCTATCGGGCGAGGTCTCCAACCTGTCGCAGTCCGGCTCAGGACACTACTTCTTCACCATCAAGGACAAGGACGCGCAGATGCGTTGCGTCCTCTTCAGGCAGCAGGCCATCTGGCAGACCGTCCTGCCCAAGAATGGCGCGGCGGTGGTAGCGCACGGCCACGTTTCCCTTTACGAGAGCACAGGCAACCTCCAATTCTATGTAGATATGCTCCAGGAGGAGGGCCAGGGCGCGCTCTTCCTCGCGTACGAGCAACTCAAGGCGAGTTTTGAAGCGCAGGGCCTCTTCGCCGAGGACCGCAAGCGCGAATTACCACCCATGCCTCGCCGTATCGGCATCGTCACCTCTCCACAGGCAGCCGCATTGCAGGATATCCTCAACGTCCTGGGCAGGCGCTACCCCATCGCTGAAGTCTTGCTCGCTCCTACCCAGGTCCAGGGTGAAGGCGCGGCCCGCCAGATCGCGGGAGCGCTATCAGCCCTCAATTCCCTGGATGATAATGAGGCAGTAGACCTCATCATCGTAGCGCGGGGCGGCGGCTCCATCGAGGAGCTTTGGGCTTTCAACGAAGAGGTAGTCGCTCGTGCCGTCTACGCCTCTAAAGTGCCTGTAATAAGCGGCGTGGGACACGAGACAGACTTCACCATAATAGACTACGTCGCCGACCTGCGCGCCCCCACCCCCTCAGCCGCCGCCGAGCTTGCTACCCCCGACATCGAAGACTTCAAGGAGGCAGTCGAAGTCGTGGCGCAGGCTCATGGTGAACGACATGCACGGCAGGCTGGCAATTGCCTGGGACGAGCTGCAATCGGAGCAGAGCCAGTGCAACGGTTATCGCCCATGTGGCAGGTGAGTAACGACCGCCAGCGCCTGGCAACCCTCGCCTCCTCGCTCCAGACCCACCTATCGCACCGCCTGAGCATCGAGCGAGAGCGTATCAAGGGTGCGAAAGAAAGGCTGGACGCCCTCTCCCCCCTCCAGATACTGAAGCGAGGCTACGCCATCGTCCGCGACCTCAACACAGGAGATGTAGTGAGCAGCATAGGCGATACGCAAGCGGGCCACCTGCTAGAGATACGCGTCTCAAACGGCGCATTCGGCGCACGTGTAGAAACACTCCGCATACGCGAACACACGTAGACACGTCACACTCCTAATATTAAACCTGGGTTTCTCACAATTTTCATCTGGAAGATGAAAATTGTGAGAAACCCAACAAAACAAATCTATTTGAATTGTTATCATTTTCGGTCCGAACGGACCGAAAATGATAACAATTCAAGCCACAGAAGACTTGATCGAGAGGATAGAAAGATGGCTACTGGCAGAAGCGCAAATGGGAATGGCCGCGAGGCGAGCGGAGAGAGCTTCGAACGAAGCTTTGAGAGCTTGCAGGAAGTCGTGCGAAAGCTCAGCGAGGGAAATCTAACCTTGCAAGAGGCGCTCTCAGCCTTCGAAGAAGGTATGGCACTGGCCGACAGGTGCGGAGACATGCTGGAGGAGGCAGAGCTTCGCGTCAAGCAGGTAAGCGAGCGAGCGATGCGGGCCGGTAACGCAGCCGCACGCGATGTTGCATCCACCATCTCCGCGCTAGACATGGACGAGCCAGAGCTAATGGCCTTCGAGGTCGAGACCTTCGAGAGCACCATCCTCTTCGAGCCGCTTGATAACCGGGCGAGTGGGCGCTCCTCCAACGCAGGACTGGGCAGAGGTCCAACGCCTGGACCCACCTCGCAGCCAGGTAAGAAAGAGTTCCGCGCCGGGGAGGGACAAGCCCCCCGCAAGCAAGCCCCCCTCTATACTCGACCCTCTCTTTGACGAGGACGACTGAGCCTTGCTCTTCGACATCCTGACCCTCTTCCCGGAGATGTTTCCCGGCGTGCTCGGCGCGAGCATAATGAAGCGAGCGGCGGAGGCGGGTCACATCTCCATACGGCTCCACAACATCCGGCACTACGCCACCGACAAGCACCGCACGGTGGACGACTACCCATACGGCGGCGGCGCGGGTATGGTAATGAAAGTCGATCCGCTATTCAGGGCAGTGGAGTGGGTCTACACTCTACCCGACCCTCCTCCCGGCATCACCCTCTACGAACCCCCTGCCGAGGCGCTGACGGGCGATTTATCCCCCATTCCAACTCCCTCTGAAGTGCCCATCATCCTGATGGGTCCGCAGGGGCGACTCTTCAACCACGAGGTAGCTGTAGAACTGGCTCAGTACCAGCGCTTAATACTCATATGCGGTCACTACGAAGGCGTAGACGAACGAGTGCGCGAGCATCTAGCGACGGACGAAATCAGTATTGGAGATTATGTACTGACAGGCGGAGAGCTTGCGGCGATGGTAGTCGCAGACGCCGTATCACGGATGGTCCCCGGCGTGCTGGCTGAAGGCTCGGCAGAGGACGAGTCGCACGCCCGTGGGCTGCTCGAATACCCCCAGTACACCCGCCCCGCCGATTTCAGAGGTTGGGGCATCCCGCCCATACTGGTCAGCGGCCACCACGCCCAGGTAGACGCCTGGCGCAGGCGCGAAGCTCTCAAGCGGACGTTAGAGAGCCGCCCCGATCTACTTGAGAATGCTTCCCTCACACTCGAAGAAGCCAGGTGGCTTCAAGAGCTTCTAAATGGCGAATAATAATGGAAATCACCTCAGATGATTTCCATTATTCTTCTTAATCACTCTATGGTGCTTACCGTAGCGTAAATCCTACCACGCCCTCCTGGTTTGACTCTTCGCCCCGCAACTCGAAAAGCCAGTTGCCCAATGGCGCAGATGGAAACGCCTGCGAGGGCACAAGCGTAATCTCCAGGCGGCCATCAGGTCCCGCCGTGTACCTCCCATTATTGGAGCCTGCCGGGTACACCACCGAACCATTCGGGTCCGTGAACTTTACCTGCACAGGCTCGTTTGGCGACAGGCCGGAAGCCGTGAAAGTGAATTGACCGTCCGGAGGCCCATAGCCGGGGCGCACCGACAGAAGCAATCCTGTTGGAGGCTGTGTCGGCACGGGCGGGAAGGTGGCCGTGGGTGAAGCGCTTCCCCTCGGAGGAGTGGGCGTCCGGGTGGACGTAGGGCCAGCAGTTGAAGTCCTCGGCACCGTAGCCGTCCCCGTCGGTAAGGCAGACGGTGTATTGGTCGCGCTCACCGGAGGTGGTGCGGTAAGGTAGAAATAGGCAATCGACTCGTGGCGGCTTACCTTGCCGTGGAAGGTGATCGCCCACGATCCCGGCGACAACCCGGCGGTTGGCACCATGATATTATCCACCGTTCCATCCGCGCCTGCCGTCAGGTTCGATGCGAGCGTCACTGGTAGTGGCGTCCGGCCTCGTGAACCACGACACTATCCCCTCACCTGGAGTAAACCCTCGTACTGACGCAGTGAGAGTCACACCCACCTGCGCCAACACAGGAGATAAGGTAGCATCGATGGGGGGCGGAAGTGGAGGCACTACTGGCGAAGGCAGAGTCACGAGCGGCGTAGGGAGCGGCCCCCCATATAGCCATCGCTGGTAATGCTGCCCGACGTTCCCCATCTGCACCTGCCACCCCTCCACATAGGACGGCAGATAAGCCAGCGACCTTCGCTCAAAAAGCTGGAAGAGAATATCGCGGTAGACGCCGTCCACCTTGACACGCGCCCAGTACGGCTCGGTAATAGGGTAGCCCATGACGAAGACCCAGTTGGCTATAGTCTGCCCCTGCACAATCGCACCGTTCTGCTGGACGGGTCCCTTCAGGTTCAGGAAATTCCACATCGCCTGGGGGATATTGTGCCCCGTGACGTCAACATAAGCCGCCAGCTTCGCGCCAGCGTACAGGCCGAGAGCGGCGTTGCTCCCAACTTGCCCTGCGCGGTTGATAGTGGCAGTGACGCTCTGCCCGGTAAGCCTGGGAGCGCGATTAGCGCCTGGTACCATGATAGATGAGACCGGCCTGAAGGAGGTGTAGGTCGGCGCGTCGGGGTCGCTTTCGAGGCCGTCGCCGCCCACCGCGATCTCGGCAGCCTGCCGGGGCACGAACTCCTTATCGCCCACCTGCTGCTTGCCCGACACGAGGTCCACCACCAGCAGCCCCGTAGTTACGAACCACTCGCTGTTGCGGTCCCCAGCGGGGTTGTTGATCTCCATGCGGGCCTTGTCAAAGTACTGGACCTGGCGCGTCCCCGTCTTGCTACCGGAGTACGGCTCGTTCATGACCGTGCCGGGCGCGGGTCCCCAGTACCAGCTACGCTTCACCACACCGGAAAGGACCGGCGCGTCGGTGCGCTCCCATATCTGCTGGAAAGACTTGTCGGCGAAAGGAGTCTGCGCCCGGCTCACCCCACCTGATAAAAGCAGGGCGACCAACAACGAAAACGCCACGATGCCAAGAAGACGAAGAGTGCCAACTTTTCTTATGTATTCGCCGCAGAGACGCAGAGTACGCAATGAGTTCCTTTTAGGAGTTAGCGAGATCATTTCCCACATTTTACCATAAAGAACTCCTTGTACTCTGCGGTGTTGCTCTGCGTTGAGCGCTGTCTTTACTCGTAGGCTTCTATGTTATAATAGCTGTAACTACCATCCTGTTCTTCGTCTAAGTGCCAGTTAGGCGAAACCGCCTTGTCAAGGGATGGTTTCCGCTTAGAGAGATCTATAAGTTATCGCTTGATTTGTGTATAGGCGGATGAGTATTGAGCGTTCGGCAACAGCTATAATCGGGCGGGCAATGTAATTACTGTTCTATGAACAGGACCCCACTTTGGGCGAGAGGTAAGGAGAAAACCAGCAATATTCGTGACTTAAAAGATAAGTTGTTTGTATCAGGAGAGGACACGTTATTACATGGCCGACGAAAACAAGTAGTCCAAGTCACCCCACTTCCTTTATTACAATGAGGCATTGTGGCCGTTCTGTGAACCACCTAAATCACTGAAACTAGTGTCATCTACCAAAGCAGAGCTTTTATTCGGCCTTGGCAACATGTATCCATGCGAATGCCGAGTAGGGGGTTAATGATGGTTTACAGACCTGCAGGTTTAGATCCCCAGGAAATAGATCAAGCCTTCAAAGCTTTCTACTCCGCCAAGTCGGTCTCGGATTTCGAGAGTTTGATTGCCAATCTGCCCGTTACGCGAACACCATATTTCCATGCTATGATGAATCAGGAGTGCATTCGCTTAGTAAATGATCATAGCGACAGGCTAGATAGAGATTCCTTCAACACTACGATTTGTTCTTTCTCCTTTTGCATGCTCAAGTCCATACTCAATTCATTGACGAGGCAGTAGCTGAACCAATTCAGCCGCATTCAGTACCAAATCTATTGGCACCTCTTTTCTATGAGGGAATACTCCGAGCCATTGCGGGTAGGTTGCCCAGTCCAGAGGGACCAACACTCAGCCCCGTTCGCGACCTTAACCAAATTCGAGAGGAAATCATTTCGATCACTGGCGCCCCATTGCTTAGTTTCACATCATATCAACCAACACCCGGTTCACACTGGTGCATACTAATGGTAACCTGCGGGCGTTGTGGAACCGATAGGCTTGCCCTCCGCGCTTATGGTGTTGATTTTACTAAGGCAAGGGAACTGGAGCAGCCTCTTCGGGAAGGACGCATCAATAATGATGTCTGTGCGAAGTGTGGTGAATCTGCCTGCGTACCACTCAGAGTCTGGATCGTAGACCCGCCAGGCTGTAATGATCCCTTGGAGGCATTGTCATGTGCTTGGAGAATCAGAGCTCTAATTTCGCGGTGTACCAACCACCAGCTGGTACAAGACGTATTAAGGAGTACGATCAAATCTTGGAGTTCTCGTTTCCAACGGCTTGAGCGAAGTCTTGGTTGGTGGGCGCAATGGCGGGCGCACCGAAAACCGAAAGTGCAAACGTAAGCAGCAACGCCATCGCATATTCCATTAGCGAGTTGTGCCACTATATCGACCAAACTACGGAAAAGGCAGGAGCGATACCTATCGCTATGCGGACGCTCATTGCCGAGTTTAGCCACAAGATGACCTCTGGTCTCCTCCCATTGAATGAAGCTGAGACCCTGATTTTCAAGATGATACCTAACATTGGCAAGGACTGGCCCCTCCTTACAGCTGGTCAACCACCTACTCATGGTAATAAGTCGGACTATTACTCCCATCTTGCATGGAGTCTAATCGCAGAAGGGGTAGCCCAAGCACACGTGGAGACCGCTCTTGTTCGTTCAATACTTGCCCTGGGTACGTCCGAAATCTTATCTAGCTTTGAGTGAACCTGCATTGGCTGAAGCTGCCATGGCTCGTGCACAGGATATGCTTGAAATCGTTCCGCCAGATCATCCACAGCACAATTTGTTGGCTCTTGCTCTTGCTGAGGGTAAAGCTCGTATTCTTTACAAGCTTGATCGCCGACAAGAATCTGTATGGGAGCGGGAGAGTATGGTGCGAGAGATAGTTGCGGTCAACGGCTTATTAGAAGGCGACGATTTGCCTCAGCGCTTTTTGAGGCTTCAAGAGCCTTCCAGACAAGCACTGGTGGATTTCCATGCTGGACGATTTGCTAAGGCGCTTGACGCTTATCCAGCTTGCATTGAGCAGTTCAAGGCACTCCTTCAGGAAGCCAGCCACTCGGCTAGGGATGAAGACAGGAATTTGGTGTCTGAGATACAGTATAACTCAGTGGTGATATGGCTAATCTAGCAGCCGTGCTCGATGATCTTGCTGACCACGTAAACGTTCACAGTTTGTTCAGTGCTGACGTTCCTGTGGAGGAGGTTGCCGAGTATCTCAGAAAGAGTAATGTGAGTGGTAATGATTTATTCCGGTCTGTACAGATTAGTGAAGCTGCAATGCCTGTGTTGAGGCGCATTTTCCCAAACGGCTTCAGGGCAGATATATTGAAAACTCGCGCTCGGGAGTCTGTTGGAGCAGGCAATAGTCTTGTCAGAGGAGATAAAAGGGTGGGAATTTGCCGGTATACAGGCTCATAGGCTAATGTCTTTGTTGAATGAGATAGGCGCGCTTGATGCGGCCGAGGCCTATGCCAACAAGGTTATAAGATATTCCAGCCAAGTTGGTGACCATGGTCGAGTATGGACTGCATACTGCTTCTTGGGTGAGCGAGCCTTAAAGTCGGGGAGATGGGCCTAATGCCCTTACGCATGTTCGCGATGCTGCACGTGAATGGATCCGCGAGGAAATAGGGCGTGGCCATAGTAGCTCGTCATTAAGGCCAAGTTCATTCATTGCGGATATGGCCCTAAGGTGTGTGTCTGCTGGCGCTGATGTACCTGAAGCGATAATTGTCGCTGAAAGCGTAAAAGCAGCCACGACAGCATCTGCCCTGATCAAAGGTACTCCCATCCAGCCTGCTGGAGAGGCAGCACAACAACTCGTTCAACTAGCACAACAACGAGAATCGATACGTCTACGCTCAGTTTGGCACCCTAATGATCCCAAAATCGCCTCTGATCTTAAGCGCCTTGATGCTCAGTTGGCTCAGGAGCGACGCGATATCAGTCTGCGTGATCCTCGATATGGGCGCTGGGTAGACGCGACCGATATTGACATCTCCAATATGAGAGCGCTACTGCGCCGCTTGCAGAAACTGGGCGCGAATACAACCCTAATGGGTGTATGGCCCATCGGTGATACGGTATGGACTTACATGCTCTGGGAAGGGGGCTCCACACTTTCTCAACAGCTGTTGCCCCCGCCTTTGCAGGCTAGTAGTAGAGGCGATGGTTCAGGCACACCCGTCTCCTCGTTCGACCAGGAATTCCTAAAGCAAATCTCTTCGGCGCTTTTCGCCCCGCACGTAGAGCGCTTGAGGGAAATATCACCTAATGACCTCCTGATTATATCTGTACACCAGCGCTTCAACTTAATACCGTTTTCGGCGCTGCCTATAGAAGGTCTCCTACTGTGTCAGCGAGCGCGCATCAGTTTAACTCCTGGTACGGGGATCCTAGAAGCCTCCCTAGCCAAGGGCACTCGTGCAGCGGACTCTGCAATCTGCTTGGGGGATCCATTGCGGCCCGATACTGAGCAGCTCGTGTGGAGCTCTCGAGGAAGTTCGTAGTGTGGCTGACATGTTCATCAGCATGGGCAAGGAAGCCAGAATCCTGGAAGGAGCACATGCTACGGTTTCTGCACTGCGACATGCAGTTCGTGAGGCGGATGTTATACATATAGCTTGCCATACAGGTGTAAGAACATCCTCCTCAACGCCTATCTTGTTACTAGCACCGGATATCGTTGGTAGAGATAGCGGCGAGCTTTCTGAAGACCGTATACTTACCGAGTTTCTGCTACACTCCGGCTGCTTTGTGAACCTAGCTGGGTGCGTGACCGCAGCCCAAGCGGAGCTTAGTACACCCATCATGAATGGTCTAGTGCCTGCGTTCCTGATCGCCGGAGCAGGCAGCGTCTTAGCTAGCGTATGGCCTATCCGAGATGAGAGGGCTGCTCAGTTCCAAATGGAATTTTATCAACAACTTTTGCAGGGTGGACGACCTGCTGAATGCTTGGCGGCAACCCAACGTCGTTGTATTACTGGGGAGCTCGGTCCTACCATGCGAGAAGGTGAAAATTGGGCAGCTTATGTACTCTATGGCGCAGGTTAATTCGCCGTTTCTTATTCGTTAGCTGCACTGGACTCGGAGAGAACATTGGCAAACTCAGTATTTATCTCGCACGCTGGTATTGATGCTGCGAAGGCGCAATATGTAGCTAAGAATCTACGAGCAGTAGGAATTGAGGTCATGTTGGATCGCGAGCAGATCAGCCTCGGGGATAACTTCTTAGAATTCATGGAGGCCGCATTGTCGAAATGTGATTATTGTCTCCTTTTATGGTCGAAGGCGGCATCGCAGCGTCCATGGGTACAACTCGAGTGGGAAGCTGCGCTGTATCGCACTATTCAGGAGTCGCGTAAGTTTCTAGTTGTCGGAAGGTTAGAAGATTATCCAGTACCAGCATTACTGGCGCCTCGCCTGAAGATTGATCTTTTTCCTGATAGTCTGCTGGGCATCCGCAACCTTATTCAGTTATGGAAAGAAGATACATTCGCTGCTCGTGCGACTCATCGTCCCGTAGGCTTGCCAGCAATGCCACTGACTGACGATAGCAGTGGCAGCACAGTCTATATCACGTCGAATCTCTTCAGCCTAACTATCCCTGTACAGTTGTATTTCCATATACCAACAGGCATGCATCTGGATCGTTTAATAGCAGATTTACACCTGCCTACGGTGTTTGATTACCAAGGTAAGCTTGGCGTCCATTTGGAGTACAGGCTGGTTCATAATAAGATGAATATGGAGCGGGACAAGTCGTTAGCCGATCAAGGTGCCAAGCCAGGTGACGTACTCTGGCTAGAGGTTACTATGAAACCATTTTCTTCAGTTATGCCTATCAGGGGCAAACTTGAAACTGTATCGTTCCGAGGCGATGAGCCCGATGACGAAAATTGGTCCGTTGCTCGTCAGGCCGCACATATCCAATTGCTTACAGCCATCTCCCGCGCAGGATTAGGACTGTAGCCTAGACTGATTTGTGGTAACTTTTTCTGTTATAGCTGTAATCTTCATGAGTGATTGGCACTACTTCTTGAGCGATTTCTAGGTACTTTTCAATTAGCGTAGCGCGTTACGCCTTGACTTCTCCATCCAACTTTGTTAGCCTATTTCTTTGGCAATTTCGTCTAACTACCAGTTAGTCGAAGAAACTGGTCCATCTTGTAAACTTTTCTGTCTGCTAGGTTACGATGAATTTTTCTTAGGCGAAAGCTTCTCCTCCCGTTTTCGCATCATGATCACAAAATGGTCATGGAGGACGAGATACATGTAGTATAGCCTACACTCAGTTGAGCACTTCCCTCTTTGCTTACCCACCCACTCAAAGTTAAGAGGTAAACTAGAGATCATGAAAAAAGCTCTGTAGAGGCTATTCGATAACCGCCTTTACAGAGCTTTGTTACATCTACTTAAAGTTTACGGCGCGATCCACCCATTCCTCTTCATTATCTCCGTCCCCAGCAACCCGAGAAGCACATCGTATGGAGCAGCATTCTCAGGGTGGTACTCGAAGCGGTTGCGCTCGAAGTACTGCACCAGGTAGCCGTTCTCCATCAGCTCCTCGGAGATAGGGTAGCCGAAGATGGGGAGGCCGCCGTGCTGCTGCCAGTACTTCAAGAAGGGGCCGCTCAGGGAGTGCCTCGTCTCCGGGAAGTAGGCGTGAGTGGCGTCACCTGTGAAGGCCGCGCCGGGCGGGAATGTGCGCCCCCTGGTCATCTCCACACCCAACAGACCCATCAGCACCTCGTTGCGCGTGCCCGCGAACTCAGGGTGCAACTCGAAATCGGTTGCGCTCGAAGTACTGCACCGTGTACGTCTTGCCGTCAGTGGGGCTGACCTCCTGGAACTCCTCCGTGAGTGGGTATCCAAAGACCGGGAGGCCGCCATTCTGCTGCCAGAACTTGAGGAACGCATTCTTAAGAGTATGCCCAACGGGCGGGAAGTAGATCTGCGTAGCGGTATTCGCTACCGGCGGCACCCTATCGAGCGCGACGGGCCGGGTGGCCGCCAGCGTCACATCTATCGTCTTCACATCTGCGGCGCTGCCATCCACCTGCACGCTGAACGGTCCGGCGGTAAGAGAACCCGGAGCCGTTACCGATAGCGAATAGAAGCCGGACGCGAGGCGGGTGAAGCTGTACGCGCCCTTCGCATCAGGCTGGGCCGTAAGCTCCGCGCCACTCACCCCCAGGGAAGGCTTGAGGTGCACCACAGCACCCGCCAGGTTGCCGCGCACCGTACCCTTCACGGTAGATTGGCCACCAGTGCCGGGCGACCCCGCTTCTACCGTTAGCTCGACCGACGCCTTACGCCCACTCGTTGCCCCGGACGCGGTTAGCGTGATCTTGCCCACCTGTATATTGGTAGGGAGGGCTGCTTCTGCCCTGAACGCACCCTGCGCGTCGGCCTGCGCGCTACCTATACTTTTGGTGGTGCCGTCCGCCAGCTTTATATCGAGGTTTATCAACTCGTTGGGGCCGAAGCCCGCGCCCAGCATAGCTACGAGCGAGCCGGGGAAGACCTGCTTGCTATCTACCTGGAGGCTAGCCCCCTGGCTTGAAGGCTGGGTCGGCTGCGGAACCGCTGTCCTGGTAGGTTGGCCGATGGGGGTAGCCGTGCGCGCAGGCGGTGGTCCCTGCTGGGCCATCCGCACTGCCTTCTCCGCGTTTATCCGTCCCTTGCCGTAGTGCTCATCGAAACCGGGGTCGCCGAAGTCATCCGACGAATCTTCGATAATCCACCGGACCTGGTCGGCGGTGAGCGACGGGTTCACGCTCCATACAAGCGAAGCCAGGCCGGACACGAAGGGGCAGGAGGCAGAGGTGCCGTTTGCGTATTTATAGCCCCTATCTATCCCCGTGCCCAGGATGCCTACGCCCGGTGCGGTCACGTCCACGAACGGACCCCAGGAGGAGAAGCCTGTAAAGGTATCGTTGCGCCCGGTCGCACCTACCGCGAGCACTGTATCGAAGGCGGCGGGATAATTGGGGTTGCCATCGGGCGTATTACCCGAGGAGGCTACCAGCAGCACGCTGTGGTCATGGGCATAGAGGACCGCGTCACGCATTACGTTTGTATCCAGGTTTCCTCCCAGGCTTGCGTTGATGATACGCGCCCCGTGGTCAACCGCCCAGCGAATGCCGAGGGCTATATTCGATTCGGACCCTCTGCCGTCAGCCCCTAACACCTTGATGGGCATCAGCCTGGCCCCCCAGGACACGCCCGCTATGCCCGTGCCGTTGTCGCTGATTGCAGCCGCGATACCCGCGGTATAGGTGCCATGCCCCTCGTCGTCGGAGGGGTCGTTGTCGTTATTGTGGAAGTCGTGCCCTTGCACAATCTTACCTTCGAGGTCAGGGTGGCTAAGGTCCGTCCCCGTGTCGAGTATGGCTATGATGATGTCGCCACTACCCTTGGTGACGTCCCACGCCTGCTCAGCCCTGATCTGGGTGAGGCCCCATTGCTGCCCGCCTACGTACTGCGGGTCGTTGGGTGTAGCCATGAGTCGGTAGATAGCGTTCGGTTGGGCAGATGCGACCTCCCTGCTCACTTGGAGCATAGCGATGGCAGACATCACGTCAATTTTGGACCCGCGACCTTCGCCCGACATGGAGAGCCTGTATGTGCCTGGGAGGATTTCGTTAATCGTGTCGAAGGGGAGGCCCGCCAGGATATTGGTCAAGCCAGGTGAGGAGGCGATCAGCTTGCCCTCTTCCGCCACGATAGTCCCTGGTTGCGCCAGCCTGACCATGACTTCACCCGGCACATAATCGGCCTGGTCTATCGTGGTCGGCAGTCTATTTACCCTTCCACTTCCAGGACGGGGCAGGGCCACAGCCAACAGGATTACTAATAAACTAAGTAAGCCCACTATGCAACGCGAGCGCACATTCTTCCACATGTTCATTCGGTAATTTCCCTCACGATATTGGTGTGTAACAACGTTGGTCGTTACCCTGATATAATTCGCCCATCGGTTGAACAAAGTATATCAAAATTAAACCCCTCAGGATGCCTCGCCCATCACTTGATGAAACTACATCTGTAGGGGCGTGCCGACGGCACGCCCCTACCTCCCCTACGCCGCTTGATGCAATCATCTATTTCAGCTCGAACACCCAAACCGCATCCTTATGGAAAACCTGCGTTACCTCCGGACTCTTCACCGAGGGCAGGCACGTACAGCGCGCCCCCACGCGAGCCAACATAGACGTGCGTTATCCCCGCCTTCCTGAGTTCCCCCAGTTCACGCGAGGGTCCTGGAATGGCTCGAAGGCCACCACTTTTCGCAAGTTATCAATATACTCCGGGTCGAAGGGCCGCTCGTTGTAAGCAGGGAGCGGAGGCACGGATGACCGCACACCCCTTGCCATCAGTGGGACCCATAGCCCCGCGTCCGACCCGTGAATAGACTCCCTGGGCGGCTTGTCCCATGGGAATGCGAAAGGGTTCGCCAGCACATAGCTGTTTGGCCGGATGTGCCCCGCCATCCACTTCATAGCCTCGGCATCAGCCTGAGCGATATAAGGATTGCCGTCCAGCATCACCCCTAGAGACGAGCCGGAGGCCAATCCGCCAACCAGCACTATCGCGGCTATTGCCCCAGCCGTAAGGTAGCGCCATGCGCGTCTGGTCGTAGCTCTATAGGGGCCGCCCAGCCCAACTATCCACCTTCCTAATTCGGACAGCGTATAACCCGCGGGCAGAGAGAGTGGCAGCCACGCGCCCTGTACCAGAGTGGTTGCATCGAGGTAGCCCGCGTAGGGGAGCCGGAAGTTGAATGGGTAGATACCCGGCCATAGCGGCAAAAAGAGCATTACCAATCCTGGTAGCAATGCAAGCGGTTTGCGTCGCGCTACAGTCCACGCCCAGCCTCCCATCAGGGCTGCCCCTGCTAGCCAGAACCAATAGAAGGTCAGCAGATCAGAAAATGCGGAAGGCGTAGACCACAGCAGCAACAGAAGCCAGACCGCTGAGGGAAGCAACGGCAGGGGGTCTCGCCGCCGGAACGCCCACCCCACACCACCCAGCGCCAGCACAAGCATGAGCAGCAAGACCCCAATGGTTCAACAGCTCCCGGCCCAATGGTACGGTTGAGATCGTAATATTCACGGGTAGCAGATGGGTCGCGGTTCACGAAGTTGGTCGTGAAGTTCTGTCGCAAATTCACCAGCCAGGGTAACAACGCCATTAAAGAGAGCACCCCCACAATTAGTGCCCGCCAAATTGGTGTAAGCGCATCCGCCATCCGCTGGCGCGCCCTGATCGAGGCAAATAGCCGCCACGCCAGATAGAGCACCGCGAAGGCAGCGTACACTATGACGATGCGATAGTGCGTGAGCGCCAGGCCAACCGTGCCTATCACCGCCAGCATATACGGCCCCGACTGCTGGCCCGCGCTTCGCCATGTGACCGCCCCTGTGGGCCTGGTAGAGCCTGCCACGGGGACCGGGCGGCCAACCGCCTCCAGAAGCAGGACCCACGCTACAGGCAGCAACGCCAGCCCCAATCCTTGCGTGTAGCGGCTCCAGTTGACGTAGAAAGCCGGGAAAACGCTTACCACTCCTACTAGCGCACCCGCTGCAAGCCCCGCCCACCTGTTGCCCAGACCCTTCCACCCAAAGAGGGTAAGCGCCAATACTGGCAGGGTGTCAGCTATCTGCCCGGCGAGTGGCATGAGCGTCATCATATCTCCCGCGCCTGTACGTCCCACCAGCCAGCCCACCGTCGCAACGAGCGAGTGGAAGCCAAAGTGATATGTGAAGGAGGCGAGAGGGGCGTATGGCAGATAGTCCGAGGGTATCCCTCCGCTCTGTATGAACATCTCCGAGATGAGCGTGTGGTGGTAAGCGTCCAGGCCCGCGCCCGCATACGCATCCCGCAACGACAGCAGCCTGCTCGCCAGCGTGATGAACAGCACGCCTGAGAAGAGTTCCCAGAATGCAACATCCTCCCATTTTGGATTTTGGATTTTGGATTTTGGATTTTGGCCCTCTTCCGACTTTGAACTTTGAACTTTGAACTTTGAACCCGTGTTGAGCCCCCTGATACCCAGTGCAAGCACGCACAACACTACCAACGCCCAGATACCGGCATCTCCTAACCTTATGCCAACCGCACGCATCAGTAGGTAGAAGACGGGGAGCGCGAGAGCGCTCAGGCAAGGCGCGGCGAGGATGCGCTGCCCAGGGCTGAGACGGTTCGGCAGCCACACCAGCAGCGTCAGGCCGGGCAGCACCAGCACGAGCAACCAGCATAGGGTTAGCCACCCGTCACGCGTGAGCGCAGTCACCACATCCCCAGGAGGCTAGAGAAACCGTAGTGGTAATACGCCGAGAGTGTCAGGTCTCCCGGTTGCGCCACATCATCCAGGTACATGCTCCCCGACGAGAGCGCATCGAAGGAGTTGTAAGTCAGTTCGATAGCCCTGCTCAGACGGCTGCCAGGGGTCTCCAGCACCACTGTGTAGGTGACGCCCCCCAAATCTGGGATAGGGGGGAAACTGAAGGAAAGCGCGTAACCCTTGTACGATGGTAACCCGTTCAGCGGGGCTTCATATACCAGGTCCCCTTCAGGCCCATCGCCCAGCACCAGGCGTACCTTACCTTCAGCTGGTATAGCGCCAACCACTGAGCTTGCCAGGTCGATCCGGCTCAGGTTGCTCGCGGGGTTGCGAAAGCTCTGCGCTATCAGAGAAGCTTCCACGCCCTTGGTTACAGCGTCACCGGAGTGCTGCTCGAAGGCTCGCGGCTCAACGCCCGGCGCAAGCTGTAATAGCGCCGCGACCAGCGCCACCGATAGCGATGCAGCCACCATGAGCATCAACAAAGGGCGCGCCCATCGCGGCTCCGGCCCTGTCAGCATTGCTTGAACACGTTGGAGCGGATCGCCCTTCGCCATGCCAGGAGCGCCCGGAACCTGTCCCCCCGTACCGGCAGCCCGCCTCGGTCTGGTGGTAAGACCTGCCATGCCTAAGAAATCCCTACCTTCTCACGGGCCGGGCAATACGCATCACGCATCACGCATCACGCATCACGTTTCATCACCCTACTTCAACTATCTCACGAGACGAGTGGGTGAGCGCGACGAGTCCTCCCGCGGTGAGCAGATAAGTATCTTCGATCCCTATCGCTCCCCTCCCCGTAAATAGCAATTTCGGCTCGACGGCAAGTACCATCCCGGCCTCAAGAGGTGCATCGGTGCCGCGTTGCAGAGGAGGCCACTCGTCCAGCTCAAGTCCGACCCCATGTCCCACGAAGGGAACTCGCTGCCCCGGCAACTCCTCCTCAGGTGGCCCCATGAAATTATCGCCGTAGCCAAGCTGAGCGGCGCGCTCCACCGCCATGTCGAACACCTGCCCGCTGGTCGTTCCGGGACGCACCTCGCGCTCAAGGTGGTCCTCGACCTCGCGCATGGCCGCGTAGGCGTCCAGCCAGAAGCTGGAGAGGCGGCCTACCGACAGCATCCGCGTCTGGTCGGCAATGTACCCACCCCACTCGCCGCAATAATCCAGGAAAACCGGCTCTCCCCTCCGGATGGTACGCGGACCCGCGCCGTAAGGTGCCCACGGTCCCTGCCCGTAACCCCCGGTAGGCGAGTTCATAAAGGAGGGTACTGCCCCTGACGCCCCCGCCAGCAGATGTCCCATGTGCATCTCCTGCCCGTAGAAGCGCATACGGAGAGTGCCGCTATGCCCCGCGATACGCAGAGCCGCCTCCACCTGGGCCGCCACCTCAACCTCCGTAGCCCCTTGACGTAGATGCACCGCTGCGGCTCGAACACCCGCATCGGCTACGTCAGCCGCCCGCCGTATCTGCTCTACCTCAAACTCGCTCTTGATTGCCCTCACCCGCCGCACCAGCATAGAGGCATCCCCCAACTCCGCACCCAAAGGTGCGAGTGCCTTCTGGTACGCCTGATATGTCAAAACGGGTAGCGTGTCGAGCAGGAAGCCGATACGCTTAGGCGCAGGTCCAGCTTCCATTATCAGAGCAGGTAGCTCTCGCAGTGAGCGTACCGCGACCACGCTCCCCTCATCGAGCGCGCTCGATAAAGTTGCCCGCCCTGGGTGCTTGCGCACCATGAGCATAGGCCACCCCTCTACAGGAAGGTAAAGCTGCGCCTGCTGGACCGCGCCCGACAGGTAGAACACGTCCGCGTTATGCGTGACCATCACCCCATCGAATCCAGCTTCCCGCATGAGAGCTTGCAGCCTCGCAGCCCGCGCCCGCAACTCCCCCGCAGGGGTGATCTGAACGTGAATGGTCTCGTTACCGTGTAGATGATTATGTAAAGTTGACATACAAGCAAAGGTAAGATTGTCTTAAATCGCAGAGACGCAGAGTTAACAGATAGATAATCAAGAGGATATTTTGAGTATAGCACAACAACCTACGTTGAATAAATGAAACCCCTCTCCCCTCACGCATCACGCATCACGCATCACGCATCACGCATCACGCATCACGCATCACGCATCACGCATCACGCATCACGCATCACGCATCACGCATCGCGTTTCATCGTCTATCGTCTATCGTCTATCGTCCGTCCGCCACCGCGCATTGACGCCTATGTTATGCTATAATCAGTGATGCGCCGGGAGGGTCTCGGCGAAAGTTGAGGAGCAAAAAAATGACACATGACCACGAAAGAGACGAGGCGAGGCCCCAGGCGACACAAGCCGCCCCGGTTCAAGCAACGTCTGATGAAGACGCCGCCAGACGCCAGCTGGAAGCCTTCCGCAAACAAAAGGACAGGTTCTTCCAGGAGAGCGAAGATTCACCCCTCCAGCATGAGGATAGGCACCATTTCCAGGGGTTGAATTACTACCCGGTTGACCTTGGGTATCGCATCGTAGCCACGCTGGTGGAGGAAGCGCACCCCGGTATCTTCAAAGTGCAGACTACCACCGGAGACCACAAAGAGTACACCCGCCTGGGCCGCCTGGAGTTCGAGCTTGACGGCCAGCCGTTGAGGCTCACGGCCTTCATGCCCCCGGCGGACGAGCCGCTGCACGGCAACAGGCTCTTCGTCCCCTTCCGCGACAAGACGAGCGGCAAGGAGACCTACGGAGCAGGACGCTATATAGACCTGAATAAACGCGCCAGCGACCACTACATCCTGGACTTCAACCGCGCCTACAACCCGTACTGCGCCTACAGCCCCTATTACTCCTGCCCCCTACCCCCCGGCGAGAACAACCTCCCCGTAGAGGTACGAGCAGGCGAGAAGCTGTTCCACGACGAGTAATTGCGAATTTCGGATTTCCATTCAGCATCCCGCGTCATAGCTGTTACCTCTCTTCCGTTAATAGAAAAGGCATATAGTATACTATCACGCAATCCAGAAGAAATCCGAAATCCGAAATCCGAAATTCGCAATCCTAAATCAGTAAGGAGGTCAGTGTTGGATACTAATCGGGACGTAAATGCCGAGACGGTTGAAAAGGTCGATACTGACGAAAAGGAAAAAGATGAGAAAGATGAAAAGAAGCGTGGCCGGGGCTGTGGCTGCTGGATAGCTCTGCTCCTTTTCCTCCTTGCAGGCGGTGGAGCAACCGCCTACGTCGGAGGCACGACCCTTCTGCGCACCGAGAAACCCCTCCCCCTTGAGCCGCAAATAACCGACCTCGCAAAGCGTTGGATCATGATTCCAGGCGAGTACGCGGACAAGCGCAGGCCTGAGCGCGAACTCGATCAATGTCGCAACCGGCAAGAAGCTGTTTGATGAAGGTGATTATGGGGGCAGGGAGCTTATCGGGTGTAACTTCTGCCACGGGCCGAGCGGCAGGGGTGATAGCAAGACCGGAGCTTCGATGTACCCCCCTGCGATAGACCTTACGAGCGACCCTGTAGTTACAAAGAGCGACGGACAGCTATACTGGCTAATAGCCCACGGTGTCAACCTTACAGGTATGCCCGCCTTCGGTGAAGGATACGTTGCATACGGAAAAGGCTACACCGAGGACGAGGTTTGGAGCCTGGTCAAATACATTCGCGAGGAGCTCCAAAAGCAGAAGTAATAACTCACCCAGGAATATTTCTCCACAAGAAAAGGCCGCTGAGCGGCCTTTTCTTGTGGAGAAGATTATGAAAGAGGACTTTTAGAGCTATAATGCCCCTCATCAGGGGGGCAAAATGCACGAAAACATATTCATTTTCAGCGAAATCGACATCATCACCGTGACACGCGTGCTGCTGGCATTCGTCCTCGGAGGAGTGGTGGGCTTCGAGAGGGAGAGGGTGCAGCGGCCCGCGGGGCTTCGCACCCATATGCTCGTGTCGGCAGGATCGGCTTGCTTTACCGTCGCGTCCATCTACGGCTTTGGCGAGGCTCGGCACGGTGCGCGACCCCGCGAGGCTCGCCGCCCAGATCGTGACGGGCATCGGCTTCCTGGGGGCGGGGGCTATCTTCCGTACAGGCTCCACGGTCCGCGGCCTGACCACTGCCTCAAGCATCTGGATAACGGCCTCGATAGGGATAGTAGCCGGCCTGGGTATGTTCACGCTGGCAGTCTTCACGACGCTTCTCACCTGGTTCACCCTCTTCGTAATAAAGAACATCGAGGTTCACAGAATAGTCAGGCGCAAGGCAGTCCATCACGAGCATCAGGAGCCACATGAGGAAGAGGAGTAAGCCGGTCTATCTCCTGAACAAGCTGAGAACTATATTCACGACAATAGTCACGACCAAGTTGACCAGAAGCATTGTCACGATTGGCGCTACACAGGTAAAATTGCCATTAGTGATAGTGATGTCTCCAGGGAGACGCCCGAACGGCGTCTTACCCAGCACCAGGAAGAGGATACCCGCCACAACGACAACAGCACCCAGGATAATCAGCACTCTTCCTAACTGGTCGTATTGCATATCTCCTCCCAGGTCCGATAATTGAGCATTAGACACAACAGCCAGCGTAAACTGGGCGTCTTGCCCACGCTATTATGCATCTCCGCGCTTCTCGCCCTGGGCGGTTGCCTTGAGCAGGTCCAAAGCCCCCACACCTCGACTGGTGCGCTCCACAACTATCTGCTTCACCTGCAAGCGGGCGAATTGGACGATGCCCGCGCTTACTTCGCGCCCGGCCTCGTAACGCCCTCCTCGGCCCTCGACCAATCGATCAAAGAGGCCGCCGACCGAGTTCGCCGCTACCAGGTCGAAGAGAAACCCGCCAAGACAGAAGATGAACAAAAAAAGCTGACGGTGCCGCTCGAAAATGGCGAAGTCCAGGAAACGATACGTGGCCGCGTGCGCCCTTGCCCCGCGAAGGGGCAGCCCACCCCAGGCCCAGACGAAGGTTGGCAGGAAATGGACATCATCACCGCTCGCATGATATCACGCGGCCCCGGTTGGCGCATCCTCGATTTCGAGCTCGAAGTGCTGTCCGTAACGGACGACGGACGATAGACAGCATTAAACGCCAAGACGCCAAGAAAGCAAAGAGCGCCAAGTTATCATAGGGTGTCTACTCACCAAAAAGAATCCTACGCCTCTATGCCTCTGTGCCTAATACCCATAAATAATCTTGGCGTCCTTCGTAATCTTGGCGTCTTGGCGTTTTATCCGTCCATCGTCCATCGTCCATCATCCATCGTCAATCATAATCTGTCTTGAGCAGAATAGCGAAAGCAGCCATGTTAGCTGCTATAAGAGCCAGGTCGCGCTTCTGCTCCCCGCTGATTTCTCCCTTCGCCCAACGGCCACCTAGCTGCGTGAGGTAAAGAAGCATGTACGAGAATTGCGTCGCCATATATACGAAGTGATAATACCCAAGCAGGTTCCACTTCCAGGGCCTCGTCATAGTCCAGTTGACCATACCGTTCTTCCCTTGTGCTATATGAAAAAGAAGCGATATTGCGCTCCCCCCAACCACAGGAGCTATAGCCGTACCTGAGAGGCGTGGCTTCCACTTCTTGAATGCATTCATCATTAGCACATTGACGAATGGCAAAATTAACCCATCTCCAAATATCGCGGACCTAAACGTAAGTGTTGGCCTGTGCTTCTTAATCAAATCGCTTTTGGTCAACAACATCACAACGTTCGTTCCGCCTGAGACCCCAAGCGCGGCAGCAAACGTCGCCAGCGCCGTCGCTACCATCAAGCCTCTGTCAGACTCTTTCTCCATAGCCCCTCCTGGGATAAGATATCAGCATCTACCTGTAGCTGACAAAGCAAACCTCGTGCCCCCACTCCTTGTGTTATAATATCCCGCTCATAACTCGTAACTCGTAACTCGTAACTCGTAACTCGTAACTCGTAACTCGTAACTCGTAACTTCCAGGAGACGTCTCTTGTCAGCTACCACCCAGTACTCACCTACTGACATAACCCGTATGGCGCGGCGCGTGCAGCCCATCGGCGTCTCTATCTTCTCAGAGATGACCCGTCTCGCCACCGAGCACAAGGCGGTCAACCTCTCCCAGGGCTTCCCCGACTTCCCCACACCTGATTGGCTCAAAGAAGCGGCCCAGGACGCAATAGCCCGCAACGTCAACCAATATGCGCCAAGTCATGGCTCGGCCAGGCTGCGCAAGGCAATCGTCGCCAAGACCGAGCGCTGTATGGGCCTCCACTTCGATGAGAACGTCGAGGTCACCGTAACGAATGGGGCCACCGAAGCTATCTACGATACTATACAGGCCCTCGTCAACCCTGGCGACGAAGTTATTGTGTTCGAGCCGTTCTACGACTCCTACGTGCCTTCTATAGAGATAGCAGGCGGCATCCCGAAGTTCGTCACCCTCCGCCCCCCTGCTTGGTCGTTCGACGCATCCCACCTAGAATTCGCTCTTCAGCAAACGTACCCGTGCGGTCATCATCAACACACCCCACAACCCCACCGGCAAGGTCTTCACCCATGACGAGCTCGAGCTTCATAGCCGATCTGTGCAAGCGATATGACGCTCTCGCCATCACCGACGAGGTTTATGAGCATCTTGTATACGGCGATAACAAGCACATCTCCATAGCCACCCTCCCCGGCATGCGCGAGCGTACTGTTACCATCAGCTCCGCGTCCAAGACCTTCTCAGTTACAGGCTGGAAGGCCGGTTACGTGCTCGCCCCACCAGACCTCACCGAGGCCATCAGGCGCATCCACCAGTTCATCACCTTTTGCAGCGCCGCACCCTTGCAGGAGGCAGTCGCCCTCGCCTTCGAGACCGCCGACGAGCGTGGATACTATGATGCCCTGCAATCCGACTACACGGTACGGCTCAATAAGCTAAACACGGTGCTAGAACAAGCAGGCTTGCACCCCATAACCCCACAGGGCACATTCTTCATCATGTCCGACATCTCAGGTCTGGGCTTCGAAAGTGACGTACATTTCGCCAGGTACATGGCATCAGAAGTAGGCGTAGCCTGCATCCCACCCTCTGCCTTCTACAGCAACCCCGCGGAGGGCGCAAACCTTGCAAGATGGTGCTTCGCCAAGCGCGACGAAACGCTAGACGCAGCGGGTGAGCGTTTGATGGCATGGGCGAGAAAGCGTGAAACGTGATGCGTGATGCGTGAGATTAGCTTGTAGTTCGTAACTCGTAACTAATAACGAACCTCTGCGTCTCTGCGTCTCTGCGGTGAATAATAAAGAATCTTTGCGTTCTCTGTCGCCTTTGCGTCTTTGCGTTTCAAAAATCAAGTAGTTAGGGGAGCTTATGGATTTCAACTTGAGTGTGAAGCAGATTGAGCTTCGCAACCGGATCAGGAACTTCGCTGAGCGCGAGTTAGCCCCCACCGTCGCGGAACGCGATGAAGCGGGCACCTTCGACAGGTGGGTGTTCGACAAGTGCGTTGAGGCAGGGTTAGCGGGGCTACCCTTCCCCGAGGAATATTGCGGCGGGGGCGGCAGCCTTCTCGACTACATCATCGCCCTTGAGGAGATTGGCAGGGTAGAATCGGCGCAGGTGCTTGTGCTCGCCTCCCACCTCGCGCCTATGACCTGCATATTGCAGCACGGCACCGAAGCGCAAAAAGAGCGATGGCTGACCCCCATGTGCAAGGGCGAGACCCTCGCCTGCTTCAGCATCACCGAGCCGGGCGCAGGCTCCGACCCCGGCTCGATGAAATCGCGGGCGGTGCGCGACGGCGACAGCTACGTCCTCAACGGCAAAAAGACCTTCGCCACCAACTCCGGCGAGGCCGATACCTACGTCCTCTTCGCATCCACCGACCCGGACGCGGGCGGCAGGGGCGTAAGCGCCTTTATCATCCCCAGGGAGACGCCCGGCCTCTCCTTCGGCAGCCCCATCCAGAAGATGGGCGTGCGCACCTCCGTACAGCGCGAGGTCTACCTTGAGGACCTCCGCATACCCGCCGACAACCTTCTGGGGAGCGAGGGTAGCGGCCTGCGTATCGCCCTCGCCGCGCTCGACGTTGGGCGCATAGAGATAGCCGCGCAGGGAGTGGGGCTTGGGCAGGGGGCTTATGATTTCGCCCTCAACCACGCCAAAGGGAGGCAGCAATTCGGCCAGCCCATCGGCCAGAACCAGGCGGTCAGCTTCATGCTTGCCGACATGCACGTCGCCATAGACGCCGCCCGCTTCCTCACCTACAGGGCCGCGCTCAACTACGACGAGGGCAAGCCCTACGCGAAAGAGGCCGCCATGGCCAAGCTATTCGCCACCGATACAGCCATGCACGTCACAACGGACGCCGTGCAACTGCTGGGTGGGTTCGGCGTCACCAAAGCCAGCCCCATGGAGCGCTTCATGCGAGACGCCAAAGTAACCCAGATATACGAAGGCACAAACCAGGTGCAGCGCATGGTAATCGCCGGCCACATAATGAAGTAGGTCGCCTACATGATGATTACATTCAAGAGTGAGCGCAACGCGTTCAACTACCGAATCGTAGGCGTTGTGCTGCACGAAGGCCACATCCTGCTCCACAAAGGCGAAAGCGAGGACTTCTGGACGCTGCCAGGTGGCCGGGCCGAGATTGGAGAGCCTGCTACCGAGACCCTGAAGCGTGAGATGCGCGAAGAGCTTGAGGTCGAAGTCGAAATCGAGCGCCTGCTATGGGTTGTCGAAAACTTCTTCACCTACCTCGACACGTCATGGCACGAGCTGGCGCTATACTTCCTGATGTCCTTCCCGCACAACTCCGATCTCCTCAAGCGAACCTCACGCTTCTACGGCTACGAGGTTGCCGAACCCGAAGTTATAACACTCATATTCGAGTGGCACTCACTTGACGCGCTGGATAGCGTCACTCTATTACCCTCATTCCTGAAGGAAGGACTGAAAGCGCTCCCCGAGCGGACCGAGCACGTAGTCCACACGGACCCACCCAATTGACAGGGTGTAGAAAATAAGAGTTGTATAACAACAATGATGACGAGCGTAAGAGTTACAGTGATGCAGCACATCACTCTCTGTCATTCCGAACGGAGTGAGGAATCTCCGAGCTTGCCAGGTAGATAGAGACCTAAATTCCTCACTTCGTTCGGAATGACACTCATTTTACATTCATTGCCAAAGAGGCATTAAGAGAAACTCCAGGTGCCGGGCTACATATCTCTCAATGAGGCACTCCATCAGACTGCTTCATCAAAAGCTTGACCGTTGACCACAAGCTCACCAAAGCCCAGACCCCTTCCAGCAGCAGAAAACCCCACTGCTGCTCGATAACCGCTACCACTGCCAGTATCGCGGACCCCACAAGGTTCAACAGCACATAGGAGAGGTCTGATGGACCGATCCGGCGAAACTGGTTGGCGATATACGCCCCCAAAATGAGGATCGACCCCAAAAGCGAGACTACCTGGACCACATTTCCCCCTTAGAACCTGTTTATAAGAAACAGCATTACCATCCTTGTCATTCTGAGCGGAGCGAAGAATTTAAAACTCTATCCATACATCCAAGCACGGAAATTCCTCACTTCGTTCGGAATGACACTTATGCTTAATAGTGTTTTCATACAGATTCTCATATTCACATCAGACGCTAAATCCCTACCTCTTCAATCCACGCCCGCAAAATCCCCATAGCGCGCTCGACAGCCCGCACATTCTCAGGCTCGTTCAGCCACCTGCTTACGCCCGACGGATGCGGCAGCGGCAAATATCGAACCCCGTCCTTTATCGTGCCCGTCCCCACGACTGAGGTCAATGAGCTTACCCGCCCCAGGAAGGTCTGGATTGCCAGCAACCCGACAAGCAGCACTATCTCCGGCTCGATTATGTCAAGCTGAGCGTCTAACCAGGAGCGACAAAGCTCCTGCTCTCTCGGCGTAGGCACGCGGTCACCCCTCGCCCCTGGTAGGCGACCAGGATAGCACTTCGTGACCGCGCTGAAGTGTATCTTTCGCCAGAAGTCCTCGCGTGGGATGCCGCCCATCTCGAACCAGTCGCGCAGCTTCTCGCCGGAGAGACCTGCGAAAGGGCGATTCTCATTCGTGGCGCGCAAACCTGCGCCTGCCCAACCAGCAAAATGCGCGGCACGGGCGCGTCAGGCTCAGGGGGGCGGGCGATGGGCACCGACTCCCGCTCATTGAGGAACCCTTCGGCGTGGCACCTGCGGCATGCCCGCATTCGAATATTGAGATGGATCAGTGCTGAGTGCTTATCGCCAAATTGCTCGAAGTCCAAATCGAAGCGTCCGAAATCTAGCCGCCGGCCACCAGCCCGCGAAGAGCTTGCAAATTCATCATATCGTTGGCGGTCTCCTCGCCTGCATTCCCCTTGGGCGTCTCCAGTATCTTGGGGAGGTGGGCGAGGCGGGGGTCGTTCATAATATATCGGAACGGCTCAAGGCCGAGCGCGCCCTGGCCTATATGGTCGTGGCGGTCGACGCGGCTGCCGAGGCCCTTCTTCGAGTCGTTCATGTGGATGGCCTTCAGCTTGTCCAGGCCCACGATGCGGTCGAAGCTCTCCACCATGCGCTCATATTTATAGTCATCCGTGAAATCGATCCCCGCCGCGAAGAGATGGCAGGTATCCCAGCAGACACCGACGCGGTTACGGTGCTCGATGGGCAACATCTCAAGCACCGATGCCAGGTGCTCGAAGGTATAGCAGAGGGATGTGCCCTGACCCGCAGTGGTCTCTAGGAGCACCGTCACATTCTGGCCTGGGCGTTCGGTTAGCACCCGGTCGAGTCCGGCCGCTATGCGCTCCAGCCCCTTCTCCTCACCCGACCCCATGTGCGCTCCCGCGTGCGTCACCAACCCAGGTATACCGAGAGTAGCGCAGCGGTCCAGCTCATGTCCAAACGCCTGTAGCGACTTCTCCCAGAGCGCATCGTCCGGCGTAGCGAGGTTGATGAGGTACAAATCGTGCGCCACCAGGTCGGCAGCCACGTAGCCCGTCTCGCTACAAGTAGACTTGAATAGCGCCGCATCCTCCTCACTTATAGGCTTGGCAGCCCACTGGCTCGCGTTCTTCGTGAAGACCTGCACGACCGTGCAACCAACCTCTTTCCCACGCTGCAATGCCTTGTACGTCCCACCCGCGACAGACATGTGCGCGCCGACCTTTATCTGCGTATCCAAGTTTCCTCCTCACTCCTCATACCCTCAGTTGGGTAAATAGGTTTACCAATTGCGTGCGATGGCTGCCGCTTGCACTCAGGAAGACCCAACCGCTCCAGCCACTCCTACTCCTCTGCGGCGCAATTCCATAGTAACATACAGAAAGATGGTGGCCGCCACCAGGGCAAGCAACACCCCGACAAATATCCACGGGTTCCCACTGAAATTGCCCCAATACCGGGGTACGCCAAGCAGAGTCAATCCAAGCGCCACTAATTGGACTTCAAGAGGTATGCGCCAGGCACTCCACCGAGGGTCGCGTGCAAGAATTACCCAGGCAACTGCGGGAAACGATATGGCGGCTGCGGTGACCCTTGCTGTGAGAGGGGTCAGTTGCCAGGGCCAAATGTTGAGCGCGGCGCTTCCAAATTGCGGTAGTGCAAATAGGACCACGGCAAAGACCAGTGCAACTACCCCTATTGTTGCCGATGCTAATCGAATAGACCTCGGCACGACAATATCTCCCGGCTCTACAACGTTGGGGTCCCTCACACGATTGCGGTACCACAAGAAAGGCACCCAGATTGGGGTGATCAGGTAAATGACGAACCAGAGGTTGAAAGCCAGGGTATCCTTGCTGAACTTGTCAAAGTGCAACAGCGTCGCTGCCAGCATTAACCAGACAAAAATGGTGGTGGGAAGGAAGATATTGGCAACAGTATGCCAGCGGTATGCCAGGGCCACACGAACAAAGAACCACGCGCCGCCTCCATAGCCCGCTCCCAGTAATATTGCCGACATCGGGGGATTTATCTTCCAGGCGAACAACTCGCCTGTGCGCTCAGGAAGCACGTAGAGGACACCGACTGTGACCAGCAAAACCACAATTACTACTACAGCTGTCCAGCGCACCTCCGGCAAGATGCGGTCATCGCGCAGGCCGCTTCCGGGGCCAGCCTGCGATGCCCTGGCAATGTCGGCTTCAGTACGGCTCATGGTATTGATTGGGTTGCGCCGTGGTTAATGACAGGCTATCCCTTTCTTATGGGATGCAGTTACGTGGTGCTGTCGCCTTGATTATAGCAGGAGTTGGGGACCTGTCAAGCGAGTAAGCCCTGCGGTTCCAAGATTATCTTAATCAATCACGTTACACACTTTCGATTGGATGGCACCCTTCCGCTGACAGCCCTATTCGTCCGTCATGTATCGCCCATCGCCCATCGTCTATCGTCTATCGTCTATCGTCTATCGTCTATCGTCTATCGTCTACTGTTGTCCGTCGTCCGTCGTCTCAAAGCAGTTGACACTCCCATGCCCCTATGATAGACTGGTCAGGTAATGTGGAGCAAAGTGTCCCTAAAAATGGGGCAGTTTATATTTAGGAGGATATGCAACCCCGATGGAGTTTCTACTCAACGAAGAGCAGAGAGCCGTACAGAAACTGGCATTCGATTTCGCGCAGAAAGAGATCGCTCCCTATGCACGGGAGCATGACGAGCAGGGAACGATAAACTGGGCTGCGCTCAAGAAGATGGGGCCACTTGGCCTTATGGGTGGCCCGATACCGGAAGAATATGGCGGCGCGGGCTTCGATTACGTCGCCTTCGGCCTGATTTGCGAAGAGATAGAGCGCGCCGAGACCGCATTCCGGGTCATACAGAGCGTGCACGTTGGCCTGAACTCGCCTGAGCCTCTTGCAGTGGGGCAGCGAGGAGCAGAAGCAGAAGTACCTCGTGCCACAGGCCAAGGGCGAGAAGCTGGCGACCTTCGGCCTGACCGAGCCAGGCGCAGGCTCCGACGCGGGCAATATCGCCACCACCGCCCGCAAGGACGGCGATTCGTACATACTCAACGGCTCCAAAATCTGGATCAGCCTGGCCGACGTAGCCGATCACTTCCTGGTATTCGCCTCGCTCGACCGCTCAAAGAAGCATCACGGCATGGCCGCCTTCATTGTTGAGCGCGGCATGGAGGGCTTCACCACCGGCACGATACACGGCAAGCTCGGCGTTCGGGCCGGCAACACGGGCGAGCTTATTTTTCAGGATGTGCGCGTGCCGAAAGCGAACCGGTAGGCGAGGAAGGCGAAGGCTTCGCCATCGCCATGTCTGCCCTCGACTGGGGCCGCTTTACCGTCGCCACAGGCGCGGTCGGCCTCGCGCAGGCCTGCCTCGATGCCTCGGTCAAGTATGCCAACGAGCGCCAGACGCCTTCGGCCGCCCGATCGGCAAGTTCCAGCTAGTGCAACAGATGATAGCCAAGATGGTGCTCGGCATCGAAACCTCGCGCCTCCTCTGCTACCGCGTTGGGTGGATGAAGAACTACGGCATGAAGACCACCCGCGAGACCTCGCTCGCCAAATGGCACGCCTGCAACGTCGCCTTCGAGAGCGCGAACGACGCCATCGAGGTGCACGGCGCGTATGGTTATTCGTCCGAATACCCTGTGGAGCGTTACCTGCGCAACAGCCGTGGCGCGGTCATATACGAGGGCACGCGGGAGATACACACCGTCATGCAAGGCGAGTACGCATTGGGCTACCGCCAGGACAAGCCCTACCGATGCCCACCTCCTCCCGCACCCGGCTACGACCGCAAAGATGCCTATGACGCCACAAGCGCCCTGCACTACCCCTTCCCATTCCCGATGAACGCAGAGCGAGATGCGACACCCACGCCTGGCAACTAAAAGAGGATACGGCGCTTGCCGGACGAGGCGACAATACAGTGGTGAGGTGAGAATCGATGGTACAAGTCAGCGCGGAAGAGGCTAAGACGAAGCTGCCCGACCTGATAGCCTCAGCTATCAATGGCGAGGCAGTGTTTATCACGCAAGACGGCAAGCAGCTAGTCCAGCTAGTGCCGGTTGAACAATCGAAGCGCGGCCCACAGTTTGGCAGTGCGAAAAGGACTTCATCACGATCGCAGATGATTTCGATGCGCCATTAGAAGACTTCGATGAGTATATGCCTTGAGGTTGCTCCTGGATACTCACACCTTTCTGTGGTTCATCAGCGGCGATACGCGGTTGAGCAACGAAGCAAGAGTGCTTATCGAGAACACAGATAACTCGCGATTGCTTAGTGTTGCAAGCCTCTGGGAAATAGCAATCAAAATGAGCATGGGCAAATTGAACCTGGGTTTACCTTTTGCGGAGTTCGTACCGCAACAACTGAGCAGAAACCTTATAGATCTGATAGGAATAACAATAAATCACATTGATGTCGTTGCAGGCTTGCCGTTCCATCACAAAGACCCCTTCGACCGGCTGCTAATCGCTCAAGCAACAGTAGAGCAAATACCCATAGTCAGCGCAGACGTAGCATTCGACAATTACAGCGTAACCAGGCTCTGGTAGACGCCAGGCGAAAGTAAAAAGGAGACAAACGAAATGGCTACAAACAACCACCCAGTAATCTTAGGGGGCGCACGCACCCCGTTCGGCAAGTTCGGCGGCGCACTCACACCGCTATCGGCAATCGAATTAGGCGCAACCGTGATGAAGGCCGCGATGGAGCGTTCGAGCATCGACACGGGAGATGTCACGCATAACATCATGGGTTGTGTAATCCAGGCGGGGCTGGGCCAGGTCCCTTCGCGGCAGGCGGCTTTCAAAGCAGGTCTGGGGCGAGAAGTCACGTCTGACACCATCAATCGAGTATGCGCGAGCGGTATGCGCGCCGTCACCCTATCGAGCGACCTGATACGCCTGGGCCACCATAGCCTCGTCGTAGCCGGGGGCATGGAGAGCATGTCCAACGCCCCCTTCTACTCGTTCGGGGCGCGCTGGGGCCTGCGCATGGGCAACGGCGAGCTTGTGGACGGCGTGATACACGATGGCCTCACCGACCCCCTCATGAAAGTGCACATGGGCACGCACGGCTCCACCGTAGCCGCCGAGGAGGAGTGTAGCCGCGCCGACCAGGATGCCTGGGCTTACCGCTCACACCAGAAGGCAATCGAGGGGATTGAGAAAGGTTACTTCGCCGAGGAGATAGCGCCCATAACGATCCCGGATAGGAAGAAGGGGGACATTATTGTTGACACGGACGAAGCCCCCAGGCGCGACACCTCGATGGAGGCCCTAGCCAAGCTGAAGCCCGTGTTCGATCCCAATGGCACTGTCACGGCGGGCAACGCCCCAGGCATCAACGATGGGGCAGCCGCGCTGGTCGTCGCCTCCTCACAGTACGCGAAGGCGCACGGATTGAAGCCCTTGGCCCGCATACTTGGGTACGGAGAGGCCGCATGGGATACTCCCTACCTAGCCTACGTGCCTGCGATGGCCGGACAGAATGCCCTCAAGAAGCTTGGCATGACGGTAGACGACCTCGATCTCGTAGAGATCAACGAGGCGTTCGCCAGCGTAACCCTGATCAGCATGTCACGCCTCGGCCTCAAAGAAGACAAGGTGAACGTGAACGGTGGCGCTATAGCCCTCGGCCACCCCATAGGCGCGTCGGGCGCTCGTCTCATACTCACCTTAATAACCGAGCTTACCAGGCGAGGCGGCGGCATTGGCATGGCAGCCATTTGCTCCGGCATGGCCCAGGGCGACGCGATTATATTGCAGGTCGGGGAGTAGCGTTATCGGACGATAGACGATAGACGATGGGTCATGTTCTTCCATAAAATCTTTGCGCCCTCTGCGTCTCTGCGGTGAACTTACTTTCTATCGTCTATCGTCTATCGTCTATCGTCTATCGTCTATCGTCTATCGTCTATCGTCTATCGTCCAGAAGGAGAAGCTAGATGGACTTCCTGGCTACTGCGCGCAGGCAGATGCTCGCGGGCCAGCTACATGACGCACGTGAGCGTCTCCTCGCCTCCTACGCTGGCCTCACGAACGAGGAGATGCAACAGCCCGGCGTCTGCGGCGACTGGTCTGTTGCGCACATTCTGTCCCACATCGCAACCTGGGACCACGCCACTCTCGACGCCTTCAAGAAAATGCTCGATGATGAGCGAGCCGAATTCCTTGACCTCGATGAAGACGGTATTGAGATATTCAACGCTGAGGGCCACGAAGCCACCAAGAGCGCCACGCCTGACGAAGCCGCAACCGAGATGCTGGCCGCCAGGGAGGACCTGCTGGTCTTCCTGCGCGAAACGGACAACAAGACCCTCTTCGCCCCCGCACCGGGCGACGAGCATGCCGACCTTTCGATGGCTGCCTGCATAACCGTGCTCGTGAATCACGATGAGGAGCACGCCGATATGATAGAGGAGTGGCGGGAATCTATGGTAGGCTGACATCTGGCTTCCACTCGAAGCAGTGATGGATTGGCAGAATTGCCAGTCCATTTTTTATTCCATCTTCCCCTACGGGAACTTATGGGAGGCATCGTTCGTCCTAGAAATTAGGTATCAAGTCGGGACGGCGCATACAACTATCAGCTTTCAGGAGGCTTAAGATGGAACGCAAAGATTGGAAAGGGATGGTGAGGCGTATCAGAACCTCATTTCGTGGTGGTGTAACCAGCAAGCGTAAGCGGCTCAAGCCCTGGATGGTGTGGGGCGCGCTGACGCTGGCTGCGCTAATCGTAGCGGGCGTTGGGCTAAGCGTCACGAGGAACTCAGCATCCGCGCCGGCAGCTTCGAGCATAGTTCTTCCAAATAAACCCCTATCAGAGTATAGTGGGCTAGCAGGCAGCGGGGACACCTCCACCAACAAGATGGTCAGCGGCGACATGATGCCGCCAATCCAATCCAGCAATCTGCCTCCTCAGCAGAGCCAGCCCTGGGACAGGATGATCGTGCGCACCGCTAACCTTCAAATCAAGGTCAAAGATGTAGGTGTGAGTCTCGATGAAGTGCGCGGCATCGCGGGAGCGCGTGGCGGCTTCGTCACTCAGACCGACAGCCACCAGGACGGCGACTATACAGTTGCCACCATTACCTTGCAGGTGCCCGCACGCGAATTCGACGGCGTAGTCTCCCAGCTTCGCAAGATGGGTGTTAAGCCTGTGCAGGAGACCGTTTCCAGCAGCGATGTTACCGAGGAGTACACAGACCTGCAATCGCAGCTTCGCAACCAGGAAGCCACCGAGCAGCGCATCCTGGCCCTCATGGGCAAGGCCACGGAGATTGACGACGTGCTTACCCTTGACCGCGAGTTGCGCCAGATACGCGGGGAGATAGAGCGCGTGCAGGGGCGGCTCAACTTCCTGGCCAAGCGCTCCGAGATGTCAACCATCACTGTGAGTCTCCTCCCTGAGACCGCCCCCATCGCGGATGTCAAGCCCACGGAGGGCTGGGACCCTGCGCAGGTAGCTCTCCAGGCATGGAACGCCTCGCTTGACCTGCTGGCAGGTGTGGGCAAAGTCGTAATCAGCGCATCTGTCTTCCTCTGGTGGGCAGTACCGGTCCTGCTCGCAATTTGGCTCATCATGCGCCCCCGGAGACGCACAGTTGCGCCCAGCACTCCTACAGGCGAGACCTCGTAGAAGGGTTGTAGACCTCCCTTGAATAAAAGTATCAAAAAGCGTTCGGCTGTGCCGAACGCTTTTTGATACTTTTATTCAGACTCCCTTCCCCAATGGGGAGGGGCTGGGGGTGGGGATTTGATGTGCATTTGTACATGCTCAACCTTATGGTGTAGGTGTAGGGGTCTCGGAGGGTGTAGCGGTAACTGTAAGGGTCGCTAGAGCGGTAGCCGTCTCGTCAACCGTAGGCGTCGTCTCAGCGGTGGGAGGAACCGGCGGCTGCGTAGGCTGAGGTGGCGTAGTCGGTGGTGCTGATGTGGGTTGCGCTTGAGTAGGAGGTACTGCCTGCGTCGGTGGCACAGCGGTAGGTGGGCCTGGCGTACCCGTCACTACTATCACAACGGGGGTTGGCGGCTCTCCAGGCGTGCCTGTCACCACCACAACTACGGGAGTAGCCGTATCCTGCGGCGGGCCTGGCGTGCTGGTCACTTCTACCAGAACCGTCGATAGAGGCAGAGGCGTTGCCGTATCGAGCACTACAACCAGCGCCGTCGCCGTCGAGGTAGGAGGCACATCCGCAGCGGGCTTCGGCTTGTTGAAGAGCAACACCAGCAGAACTATGAGCAGCAGCGCGGCTACGGCAGCCGCTGCCCACACCCACGGAGGCGGGTTGCGCCTGCTATTGACATTTACTTGGGTTGGCCTATCATTCATAGTACTTCCATCTCCTTCTAAGCATCTGGCTGACTCAGGTGCGCCCTAAAATCCCGGCCCGATACTCCCTTATAAGAATGTACTACTGCAAGTCCCGTTCCACCCCTCCGGTCCTCTGGACGAAAGACGATAGACGATAGACGATGGTTAATTAATCCATAAAAATCTTGGCGGTTTCTTGGTGCTCTTGGCGTCTTGGCGGTTCAACAATCACGCATCACGTTTCACGCCATCGTCCGTCGTCCCTTTGAATACTTCTTAAGGACGTTGACGCGAGCATAACGAATGGGGTAAAATTAAGTCCGGGTCATTCCGGGGTCGTCTAATGGTAAGACTGCAGACTTTGGATACTGCCTATCGAGGTTCGAATCCTTGCCCCGGAACCGGTACTTGGGAGTTGCGATTTCCGCCACGACCATGTATCATTAACAAAGGACACATCCCTTCGGGGGTGTGGCATAGGCGACGATAGGGTTAGGCAAGGTTTTGCGGCGCAGGATGGCCGCTGTCCCCAAGTGGGATAGAGGAAAGTCCGAGCTGCATAGAGCAGGGTGCCACGTGAAAGCGTGGGAGGGGCCGGTCGCCGGCTCCGACAGTCCAGATCGGCACCCGCGCAGGTGAAAGCCTGCAAGGGTGAGAGCAACAGTGACTAATGCCGCTCGCAAGGGCGGAGTGAAAAGGGCAATCCTCCCTGCAGCAATCTCCGAAATGACCGCGGCGTCCGGCTTGCCGGGCGTGACAGGTGGCTCGCCGAGCCGGTCAGAGGTGAGAGCATAGATAGATGGCCATCTAAAACAGAACTCGGCTTACTCGCCCCGCAAGGCCCCGACTAACCCTCTATACAATTCTAAATTATGAATTTTGATTCTAAGTTGGTCTTGCCAATTCATAATTCAGCATTTATAATTTAGAATTAGCAATCGTGGTGACCGTAGTTCAATGGCAGAGCGCTTCACTGTGGATGAAGATGTTGACGGTTCGAGTCCGTTCGGTCACCCCCAAAGAGAGAGAGGTCTTCCGACATTTGGAAGACCTCTCCTGTTTTAAGCCATGGTGAGTTGACTTAAGATTAGCGTGGGTCTATACTGAGCCATAGTATGAAGCTAATTGCGTCACGTTGGTAGATGACCGGAAAATACTTGCCCCCAGGTTACTTGGCATCAGTTGCTATTATCTACAGCTAGTTCAAATGGAGGATATGCTATGGATCCTATCACTATCGCCATAATTGCTGCCGTCGGCGCGGGTTTAGCCCAGGGCGTCCAAACAGTAAGTGGGAATGTACTTGTTGATGCCTATAATGGACTTAAAGGCCTTCTAAAACGCAAGTTTGGTGGAGACAGCGATGTAGCTAAAGCCGTAGACGCAGTCGAGACCAAACCCAACTCTGAGGGCCGTAAACAAACTCTCCAGGAGGAGGTTGTGGCAGCTCAAGCTGACAAGGACCCTGAGATACTGCAAGCCGCGCAGGCGCTGATTGAGCAGATTAAGGCACAACCCGGCGGGGCAGCACACATTATGAACATTCAGGGTAACCAGAATGTTGGAGTACAAGGTAACTACAATACCACGAGCGTCAACATGCCCAAGGAGTAGTTATGCCTGAAAATTCACAGAGTATTGACGGTGACCGCAACGTTGCAGTAAAGGGTGATTACAACACCACAACCGTCAATTACTATCAAGGTGTCGTTCCCCAGGGCATCGATGAAACTATACTGAAACGTGCCGTCGAGCGACTCGCTGAGTTGCCCCTAGACAACCTACCATCTCCAAGCCCCAATCTCCCACATGGCTCCCGGATGCCTCTCACACGCAACCCTCTTTTCGTCGGACGTGAAGAGGACTTGAAAGGCGCTCGCACGAGTCCTCAATGCCGGAGATACGGCTGCTGTAAGCCCGATTGCCGCGGCCACAGGTATGGGCGGCATCGGCAAGACACAGATTGCCTGCGAGTTCGTCTTCCGATATGGGCGCTATTTCGAGGGTGGGGTCTACTGGCTCAGCTTCGCCGATCCTGGGGCGGTCCGCGCCGAGATTGCTGCCTGCCGGGGCGCTGCCTCTCAGCACTTGCCACCTAATTTTAGTGCTCTACCCCTTGACGACCAACTCTACTATGTGCTCTCTGCCTGGCAAAGTCCGCTTCCGCGCCTACTGGTGTTCGACAACTGCGAGGAGGAAGCGCTGATAGATAACTGGCGACCCCCAGCCGGAGGCTGCCGAGTGCTCGTCACCAGCAGGCGTCACGAATGGGACCATTCGCTTGGTGTTATTGCAGTGTCTCTTGGCGTGCTCAACCGCCAGGAGAGTATTGCTCTACTGTGCGAATTTCGGCCAGACCTACCCGCCGGCGATCCCGATCTCAATACCATAGCCGAAGAGTTGGGCGACCTGCCGCTTGCGCTACACCTGGCGGGTAGCTCCCTTCACCGATACCGATACTCCATCTCTCCATCAACCTATCTGTCAAACCTGCGCAGTCCACAACTTCTCAACCACAGGTCGCTAACCGGAGAAGGATTGAGTATCTCGCCTACCAGGCATGACCTACACGTAGGTCGCACATTCGCTCTCAGTTATGACCGCCTCGACCCAACTGACCCCACCGACGACTTAGCACTCAAACTGCTGGCGCGTGCCGCGCACTTTGCTCCTGGCGAACCCATACCGCGAGAACTGCTCGTTCGAACTCTCAATCTGCCAGAAGTGGCCTCTGCAACTACCCCGCAAGCTGAAGACCCTCTCCGAACAGACGATGCGCTCACCCGCCTCTCAAGTCTGGGACTGCTTGAGGTCGAAGCTGAGGGCGCGCTACGCCTACACCGCCTACTGGCGATATTCACCCGTAGCGCCTCCTCGGACCAACAGGCTCAGTCAGCAGTAGAGCAGATATTAGTTGATGTAGCTTTCGACCTCAATCAAGCGGGAATTCCTGGCCCTTTGTTGGCCTTGCAGCCCCACCTGCGCTACGTTACTGATCTCACCCAGGAACGTGAAGATGAGTTGGCAGCCGCATTGTATGCCAACCTCGGCTACCACCTCCAACATATTGGGGATTACAAGGGTGCGCGTCCTCTGTATGAGCGTGCTCTTGCCATTAGTGAGAAAGTGCATGGACCTGACCACCCATCCACTGCCCGCAGTCTGAACAACCTTGCCGAGCTACTAAGAGCACAAGGGGATTACGAGGGTGCGCGTCCTCTATTTGAGCGTGCTCTTGCTATCAGAGAGAAAGTGCTTGGGTCTGACCACCCTGACACCGCCACAAGTCTGAACAACTTGTCTAGTCTCCTCTATTCGCAAGGAGATTACGGGGGTGCGCGTCCTCTATTTGAGCGCGCCCTTGCTGTCAGAGAGAAAGCGCTTGGACCTGACCACCCATATACAGCCATAAGCCTGAACAACCTAGCTCTTCTGCTTAAAATCACAGGGGGATTACGTAAGTGCGCGTCCTCTGTATGAGCGTGCCCTTGCTATCAGCGAGAAAGTGCACGGTCCGCACCACCCTGACACCGCCCGCAGCTTGAACAACTTGTCTAGTCTCCTCTATTCGCAAGAGGATTATGCTGGTGCACGTCCTTTGTATGAGCGTGCCCTTGCTATTGTGGAGAAGGTGCTTGGACCTGGCCACCCTGAGACCGCTGCTAGCCTGAACAACCTGGCTCTGCTTGACGCAGACCTCGGCAATGTCCGGCAGGCCGCTGCCCTTATGCGGCGTGCTTTGACAATATATGAAGCCAAGTTAGGTCCTCAACACCCAAACACTCAAACCGTAGGTCGAAATCTAGCAACCATAGAAATAGATATAGAAGCCAAATAAAGAGGATACCGCAGGCAGCAACTAACCTCTCTAGTCTCAGGTGCAACCTGGGAGGTACGCCCTCAATGAGTAAGAATAGTATAGCACTACTGCTGTTAGTGTTCTGTTGAGCTAGCACCTTCCTATAATGAAGAAAGACTTACCAGGCGCATACTAGTTAAGGGCGTCAAAGCGACCCAGCTAGCCTGGCATTATAGGTCCACCCTGGTTACGATTTGGTCGCGGTAGCGCTAAGTAGTCACCGAGGAGCGAACGGCTACCTTACACAAGTGTTCAAATTGGGAGTAAGATGGAAGCTATGAACTAAACTTGCACCTTAAGAGAAGGTTATGCAAGCTGAAGTTTCATCCCCTGCCGAAAGCGCCAGCCTTCTCAAAACCTGACCTGATGCTTAAGGGGTCCTTATATCAGGTTAGGTTTGGGCCACAAACTGAACTGCGCACTTAAGAGAAGCCTATGTGCAGAGCAAATTCACCCAGCGTCAGAAGCTCCATCCTCCTTATAACTTCACTTCACATCTTAAGGAATTCCTATTTGAAGTGAAGTTGGGCCACATGACGTCTAAACTCCTACTGCCTTGGCTCTTTCCGCCTGGAGAGACCAAAACCAGACCCCACATCTTAAGAGAAGCCTATGTGGGGTCTGGTTTTCGCAAAGACATTCGTGATAACAATGCCCCTTCTAACCAGGGCGGTTCGCGGCTTCTTGCAGGCGTGCCTGCGATCCAGCCAGGTCCCATTCGGACCCCACAAGCCCTTCCTTACCACAACTCTGAACGTCTGTTGCCTTCAACTTCATTGACTGGCAGCCGTTCGCGTGGTAACATCCCAGCGTGGAACGAAACGAACTGCTTCGCCCCTGCCGTTCACTCTCTTACTTGACGGGTAGAATAACCTATCGCAGGCGCGAGGCGTCAGCGTGACAAGATTCCCACTACGGCGACACTTGCCCACGCTCGCGATTGCCGTAGGTCTCGCGGTGGCATCGATCATCCTCCTCTTTGCCCGGTGGCAGCTCTTCAAGCCCGCTCCCGTGACGCTCGACCTGGGCAACCCCACCACGCACGCCAGCCACTTCTACAATGTCGAGAAATCGGGCGAAGTCGGCTTCCGGTGGAGCCATTCCCTCGCCGCAGTATCGCTACCCGCGCTGGCGAGCAGCCAGGTGGTCAGCATCACCCTCAACCCGGCGCGGCCCGACGCGGTCAATCCCCCCTCCTTTCGCCTCCTGGTAGACAACCATACTATCGGCGAATTCCGGACGCAGCCAGGCTGGAACACCTACACCACGACAGTCGGCCCTCGCTTCTTCCCCGACGTGCGCCTGGTAATCGAGAGCGACTCATTCTACCCCAGCGAGAACGACACCCGCCGCCTGGGGATGGCCGTCACGGAGGTAAGCACAGCCGCACAGCCCGGCAGGCTCAATCTCACCTGGCCGCCTCGATTGTGGCTGCTCCTGGCGGCGCTCGCACCCATCCTGGGCCTCCTCTGGGGACGGCTACGCTCGTCAAGAAATAGCTGGATTGCCGGGGGAGCAGCTTCCGCACTTCTCATGCTGTGGACCCTGCTCGCACCCGCGCAAGCTGCCCTGCCGGTGGCGGCGTGGGTAGTGGGGTTAGCGACTCTCGCCCTCCTCCTCATCTGGTCTTACCGCACCCACCGGGCTTACCAATCCCAACGATCTTACCTGGGGCCTCAGGAGGAGCAGGGTCCTTTCGCCTGGCTCACCAGGATCGCAAACTCAAGATGGGAGCTGCCCGCCGTAGCTCTCTTCTTGCTGGCACTGACCCTTGTCATGACGTGGCCGCTCGCTACCAGGCTGAGGGACACCATGCCTGGGTGGCCGGGGGACAACTTCGCCTTCCTCTACAAGCTCTGGTGGTTCAGGACCGCGCTCCTGGAGACGCACCAATCCCCCCTCTTCGACCCCAACAGCTACTCCCCCTTCGGCTTCAGCCTCGGCCAGGGCGAGCCAACTTTCCTCAACACGATACCCGGCGTGCCCATTGGCGCGCTCTTCGGGGACGTGGCGTCGTACAACCTCCTCACCATCCTCTCCTTCGTCATCTCCGGGCTTGGTGCATACCTCCTCGTGAGGGAGATCAGCGGCAGCAAGGGCGCGGCTCTCCTGGCCTCGGTAGCCTTCGCCTTCTGCGCATACCGCATGGCGCACTACCCCGGCCATTTACAGCAGCTTGGCACCGGCTGGATCGCCCTCACCTTCTACTTCCTTGAGCGGGCGCTGAAAACGCGTAGCGTGAAGCACGGCGCGCTAATGGGCCTCTGCCTTGCCCTCACCGCGCTAGGCACGTGGTATTACGCCTACATGGTCGGGTTAGCGTTGGCGGTGTACGCAATCGTGCGCCTCTGGACGATACGCCACGAGATCAGCATCAAGAGCCTGGTCCGGCCCGCATTAGCAGGAGTGGCAGTGCTGGCAGTCGTAGCCGGACCCGCCGCTCTACCCTCGCTGGAACTCTGGCGCAAGGGCGGTCTGACGCATAGCGCGAAAGCCGCCGACGAATTCTCCGCCTCCCCCACCGACTACCTCATCCCCAACCAGTTGCAGCCCGTCTGGGGCGAGCCATCCATGCGCGCCCAATCGGAGCGCCCCATCCACGAAAGCTCCCTCTACCTGGGCCTGGTCCCCGTAGCGATAGCACTCGCAGGCTGGGCACTAATCAGAAGGCAGCGAGCACAAGGTGGTAGGCAGAATATAGAAATCCAAAATCCAAAATCCAAAATCCAAAATCGTCTCTGGCCTGTTTGGGCAGGCTTGCTGGCCTTAATAATCGTCCTCTCGCTGGGGCTCGACTCTGCACGGGCCGCAAGGGCAGGTGCAGTGGACTATGGCGGGCGGTTCTACGCCAATCCCGCTGCCGGGGCGCATCCTGTACGATTGGTTCCCCTTCTACTCCTCCATGCGCGTATACGCCCGGTTCGGCATACTGGCGGCGTTGGCGGTGGTCGTGCTGATGGGCTTAGGGTGGGTAGCTCTCAGCGCGCATGGAAGCGAATGGGTCCGGCGAAACAGCAGGTGGCTTGTCATACCCGCGATGTGCCTCCTATTGGCCGACCTCTGGACCGCCCCCTTCCAGTGGGGCAGCAGCCACGTCGAGCCTACCGAAACATCGAAGTATCTCGCGGCCGCACCCCCAGGCTCTATCATGCAGTTCCCCCTGTCGGGCACGCTCTCTGCCCCCGCCCAGTCCGGCCCAGCCCTCTGGTGGAGCACCTATTATCGCAAGCCTATCACCTATGGGTATGACACCTTCGAGCCGCTCCCCTGGCGAGCTGCACGCCCTGTCCTTGAAGAGTTCCCCGATGCGAAGGCGCTTGACGTGCTCAGGGAGTGGGGCGTGCGCTACGTAGTGGTCAGCGCGAACGGCTACCAAGAGCACTGGCAGGGCACATACGAGTACCTGAAGAGCAGGCCCGGACTGAAGCACCTGGCCGACTTTCACGAGAGGCGCACGTGGGACGTAGACCCCGCAATACTCGACGCCCGCCCCGATCTCGAGGAATATGCGCTGTCCGATACGCAGGCCGTCTTCGAGTTGTTACCGTAGAGCCGAGTTTAACGACCAGGAAGAAGGGTTAGGAGCCTGCCGTAACGAAGTACCTCTCTACCTGTCATTCCGAACGTAGTGAGGAAATTCCGAGCTTGATGTATGGATAAATTTCTGAATTCCTCACTACGTTCGGAATGACACTCTTTTTACACCCATTGTTAAACACCCTCTTAGATTAAGGAGATTGATACATGGAAGCTTTCGAAATCCGTGACCTGATATCCACGCAACAAAGCTCAGATAAACTCTACCTTGAGTTCTTGCGTGTACCCTCGCTCAGCATGGGGCTGTATGTCCTCCCGGCAGGGGGCACAGACCCACAAAAGCCTCATACAGAGGACGAAGTCTATTACATAGTGAGCGGAAGAGGCGCTATCAACGTGGCTGGCGAGGACCGCGCAGTCGAGCCAGGCACGACGGTGTACGTGGCGGCAAATATCGAGCACCGCTTCCACTCCATCACAGAGGAGTTGGAAATCCTGGTCTTCTTCGCGCCAGCAGAATATTCTCTGAGCGGTAGTCGGTAATCCCTCAATAATCACGCATCACGTTTCACCGTCCATCGTCCATCGTCCATCGTCCATCGTCCATCGTCCCATGTAAAATGTCTGTTAAATCTTCACCCTAACCGTTGACGCGTGCCGGGAGAGGTAGTTAGAATGCGTGTATAGCATCTAACCGGAAGGGACCGCACCTCTTGAAGAACGCACGCTTGAACATAGTCGTTGCCACTATTATCGCTCTCACTCTAGTTGGCGGGGGAATGGGCACAACGCGGGCGCAGAGCTTCGGGGACCCGACCTTCCAGTCCACCTGGGAGCGGACAGACAAGCCTGTAGCCGATGGCACGGTGAAGCGCTCATTCTACTGGGGGCCATCACCCGGCACGCAATTGACCGAGGCATACGCGGAGGGCGCGGGCGGCAAGCGGCTGGTGCAGTACTTCGACAAGAGCCGCATGGAGATAAACAACCCCAACGGCAACAAAAGTGACCCCTTCTACGTCACCAACGGCCTCCTCACGGTCGAATTGATAACGGGGAGGATGCAGGTGGGCAATACCCAGTTTGTGGATCGCTACCCGGCGCAAATCCCGCTCGCCTCCGACACGGACGACGCCAACGCCCCCACCTATTCCACCTTCGGCAAGCTCATGAGCAAGGCGGTCAGCCGTGTAGGACAGGTCCCCTCTGACCGTGTAGATAAGGATGGCAAGACCACACCTGGGAACGCCACCACAAACGTCGAGGCTCTGACAATCGCGTACTATGAGCCTGTGACGGGTCACAACATCCCCAAAGCATTCTGGGACTTCCTCAACGCGAGCGGGCCGGTGTGGGTGGGAGGCAAATCGAGCCCGGCCCGACTGAGCGACCCCTGGTTCTATACCTCCGGCCTGCCTGTTACTGAACCGTACACCGCGAAGGTAAAGATCGAGGGGAAGCGGGACGTTGACGTGTACATACAGGCGTTCGAGCGGCGCGTGCTGACCTATGTGCCCTCCTTCCCCAAAGAGTTCCAGGTGCAGATGGGCAACATCGGCCAGCACTATTACGACTGGCGCTACAAAGACGCCGGGCGATCCTCCTCATTGCCAACACCGACTACACCTGGCACGCAATCACCTGGAAAGCTTGTTATTACAGGCACGGTCAAGGCTGCTCTCACGCTAGACATAGATGCCCTCAAGACCCGCAAGGCTCAATCCCTCTCGGTGAAGTTCGCGGAGGATAACGGTACTACCCACGCCTACAAGGGGCCGTTGGTACTTGACCTCCTGAAGGAAGTAGGTGGAGAGGGCAATGCAGGCAGAGATTTGCCGATCAGGTACGTGATAGCAACTGGAGCCAATGGGCAGAAGGCGGTGCTATCCTGGGGAGAAATCGATCCCATCTTCGCGGGCACGAAGGCCATAGTAGCCTATGAGCAGGACGGCGCAGAGCTGAAGGGGGAGCAGTCACCTGGGAGGCTGGTGATCCCCTCGGACAAGAGCGGAGCGCGCTCGCTATACAGCCTCACGCAACTCGAAGTGCGCGCCGTCTCACCTATAACCCCCACAGGCAATACTCTGCGGATAACTGGCACCGTCTCGAAGCCCCTGAGCCTGACCTCGACGGACCTCGCGGCACGAAACCCGGTGACGGTCCAGGTGACTTACATGGCCGGGGGACAGGTGGGTACGCACACTTACAAGGGCGTGCCTCTTCTACAACTGCTCAACGAGGCAGGGGTGCAAACAACGGGCGATAGGCAGGTTGGGCTGCTCACCAAGTACATCGTGGCAACAGGTACAGGCAGCGATAGGCGCTCGGCTGTACTTTCGTGGGGTGAGATAGACCCTGCATACGCAGGCGTAAACGTACTGATCGCTTACGAGGAAGATGGCATCCCCCTAGGCGGTGGCCTCACGCGACTTGTAGTCCCCTCCGACGCGAGGGGCGGGCGCTACATACCATACCTGCTGTCGCTGGAGGTCAGGGATGCAGGCCAGTAACAGCTAAGGCCTTTGCCTGTGCTAAGGTCTTTGCCTGGAGGCAACAGAAGGTTGTTTCACCGCCTCCGCGAAGAGTGCGGACCATTCCTCATAACTCAGGTCGCGCTCCTTTTTGAGTATCCAGATAGGAGGGTGGCTGGAGTCCATGAACGATAGGTCTACCCAGCCTCCATCGTCAGGGAACTTGAGGTCGCCAATGCGTGGGTACGAAGTCGCGTGGAGAGCAACCGAAAAGCCTAACTGCCCACGCAAAAGCAAGTCGTAATAACGTATTTGAACAGGGTAGCGCCAGGGGAGCCGGGGCACGGTACTCAGCGCCTGGGTCGCATCCAATATAACGTAATCCACGTCATGCAATTGAGTGCGCAGGGTGTTCGACTGCCTTCTGGCTGGGCAGGTCGGCCAGCGGGTCCATGCTCACTAACGTATATCCTTTTCTTTGCTCCTTGTACTCATTCAGAGGGAGGGGCATTTCAAGCGCGGTCTTCTCAATTCCGATCCGGCTGCCGGGCGGGACGTTGCTGTACACCCATCTGGAAGCCTCTATTTGCGTGTGCTCGGTCCTGAAGATAGTATTGACTGCCAGACCCCCGATAAGGGCGGACACCAGGAGCGCTGCCAGCACTGCACACCTCTGGATAGGCCCCATACCTCGATACGCGGCGCGCTCGTACACCCAGAAGCCAAACGCGGTAGCGAAGAGGCAGAGGTAAGGCACGAGCACCACCAGGTAGCGGACCCATTTTATCTCGACCAGAGCAATCGAGGCGAAATAGATACCCGCGCCTACCAGGAGCAAGCTGTCTGCCCAACGGCGCTCTCTCCACACACGTGTAATCACGTTACCAAGGCCTGCCATCCCAGCAAGCCCCACCACTGGACCGGCTCCCAGCAGGATTAGCTGTCCCCATAGATGCGCTACCGGGCAGGTGCCTACGTACTTGCGCGTAAACCACTGGTCTATCTCGCCGCTCTGTATTGAGGCTTGCGTGGATAATATCCCAGGTAAGTTGAGGGCATCCAGAATGGCGAAGGGGTCGCCTGCGAGCAGTCCCAGGAAGGCCCCTCCCAGGGCCAGACCTATCCATGCAAGGGCGTGCCTCCAATCAATTTTGCGGCTTGCATTCAACTCCGCTGGCAGCGCCCGCATGAGTGCCGCAGCGATGGGCAGCGCAACAGCGGGCGCAGCGCTCAGTTTGCATGCCATCGCCAGGCCCACGCATAGCCCCGCAAGCAGCAAGAACAAAGAGCGCCGCGTCTGGTAGAATAGCACGCTGCATAGGAGCGTGGCGGTCATGAAGGTCGCCATAAAGGGGTCGGTGATAAAAAAGTGGCTGAACTGTACAGGCAGAGCAGCAAGTGCATATATCGCGCAGGCTACCAGGCCTGCCCATGCTCCCCATAGGAGCGCGCCGACTGCAAAGACCAACAGCACAGTGATCGTATCAAAGAGAGCGGTAACGATGCGCCCGGTCTGCTGAATGCCACCCAATCCGTCGAAATAGGGGTTGCCAGTAACGGCAGAGATAGCAACCGAGGTGGCTTTTACCACGTAAATGGGGAGGGTCCCATAGACAAAGAACTCACCATCCACACGGGGATTCAAGGGGCTTAGCCTGGGGTCCAGGAGGGTGCCGAGAGAAGTATCAGGAGGCAACTTCAGTTTCTTGAGGGCGACCTTTGAGACGTAGAAATCGTCAACGTTGATTTGCTGGCCTTCATCCCAGTTATGACCCGCAATGCGCAGCCAGGCTGCAACGAGCAGGATGACGCCAAGCATCGCCACCTGAGCTATTAGCGGCCCGCGTAGTCGGCCTGCCAACATTAGTTGAGATTACTCCGTTGGGGCATACCCCAATTCTAACATGCCGCCTGGGGAAAATCTTCTATTCCAAATATTTGGAAGGGAAAGAAAAGTGAACATATAGGCTAAGGTAGCCAACCCTTGCCCTGGAGAGTGCTTACTCCTAGCAGGCCCAGCAGCACTTCTGCATCGGTCCCCTGGTATTCAGGGTGATATTCGAAGCGTGCGCGCTCGAAATACTGGACGGTGTACTCCCTGCCGTCGGTGGGGCTGACCTCCCTAATCTCTTCTGAGAGAGGGTAGCCGAATAGGGCCAGGCCCCCGTTGCGCTCCCAATATCCCAGGAAGGCATAGTTGAGCGAATGCCCTGTCTCCGGGAAGTAGCGATGGCTCGGCTCCGAGGTGAAGGGCTGGACTCCTAGATAAACCTTACCAGTAGTGTAGTCGGCTCCGAGGCGACCCAGGAGCACGTCGTACGGGGGAGTGTTCTCCGGGTGGTACTCGAAGCGGTTGCGCTCGAAATACTGCACCAGGTAGCCGTTCTCGTGGAACGCCTCGGTAAGGGGATAGCCAAAGATGGGGATGCCGCCATATGTCTGCCAGTAGCGCAGGAAGTCATCGCTCAGGTTGTGACCGACCTGCGGGAAGTAGACAGAGTCGGGATCGATACGTGCCTCGGCGCGCTCGACGGCGCGGGGCAGCACGAACAGACGGTATTTATAGAGAGGCTTCAGGTTGATTTTGAGCCAGTCACCATTGAGCGCGGGCACCGGAGGCGTCCAGGGCTGCCCCCGTGGGTCGAGGCCCATGAGCGTCACCTTCGATAGCTCGTCCACAGGTACTCCAAATGTGCCGGGAAGGTTTAGCGTGACGGTAGATACGTCCGTGGAGAAGAGCGTCAGCGTGCCGCTCATGTTGGTTATTACTACCTGCGATGGAGCAGCGGATGCGTAGGTGAGGTTGGTAGAGGTGTAGACCTTGCCTCCCGCCACCAGCACGCCACGCGCTGTGTACGCGTAGCTCGCGGCGAAGTTGTCCTCCGAGCGCACGGTGGGGAGCATAGTGCCGGGCGATGACCTCAGTACCGTATCCGAAAGCTGGCGGAGCGCATAGGCGGTCAGCTTAGGCTGGTCGCTGTTGTCGAAGAGGCCATAGGAGTTCTGCGCCGGGTCATAGCCCTGGGTAAAGTTGTTGAGCATCCACTTCGCGCCTCCCGCGAAGCCTTTGCTGTAGAGATAAGCCCACACCGCCGACTCCAGGTTCGCAGTGGTGCGCGGGTCGAAGCCGGTCACGCCCCCGCCAGACGAGCCAACCTGGCCCGGATAGCCGAACTCCTCAAGCATGATGGGCTGCGTGGGGAAGGCGCGCTGAAGGCCATCAAGAACGCGGAATGTGACGTTGACACCACCCGCGCCGTGCGACGTGAACCTGTGAAGTGAATGGAACGACAGCGCGCCGTTAGAGGGCATCCGCGCCAGTATCATATTGCTGTAGCCTGTCGTTATGAGGCGGCCAGGGTCGGCGCTCCTCACGGGGTCCATCTGGACGTTGTTCCAGGCCATGAGGGTCGCATCCATCGCGTTCAGGAAAGCCCACCACGAGGCGGAGTCCGGGGAACCCATGTAATCAATAGTGGTCGTGCCTGCATGAGAGCTTACCCAGGCGCTGCTCGTATCGAGGAACTCCAGGTAGAGCTTGTAGTAATTCGCCATCAGATATGCCTGATCATCGGTCATGCGCGCCGGGATGACGTTCTTGCCCTCACCCCGGCGGTATTCGCCTATGGAGGCGCGCGGGATGCGCTCGCCATATGTGTTTATAGTGTCAGGCGATTGCAGCGGCACGGGTGGGACCGAGGATGGGAAGATTGCGCCCGCAACGTCGGTGAACTGTGGCTCGTTCTTGGTGTCGTAGGCGAGGATGGAAGGCTCGGACGTCAGGTGCGCGGCTATGCGGCGGTTGAGGTCGGCGGCACGCTGGAGGTCCGGTTCGGGCCAGTCGGTGAAGGTGAGGATAATCCAGAGGTTGTAGCGCCGGGCTAGGCCCAGCACCGCATCCAGCTTGGAGAAGTCGTCCGCCAGGATGTCGTCGCGCAGAGGCTTCTGGACGAATATACGGAGAGTGTTGACGCCGACCGAAGACGCTTTGGCGAAGTCCTCATCGATAACGTCAATATCGAACTGGTCATCCTCCCACATCAGCCAGGCACGGTCGTTAGCGCCCTCATAATTAGCGCCAATCACGAAGAATGGCTTGCCTCCCCTAGGAGCGATCCATTTCGGTCCCGTGGGCGCTTCCTGTGCCTGAGTATTGCCCAGGAAGGGCGCAGGACCACTCGCTCTAGCCCCGGCTAAGGAAGGAGCGCAAAGGGCGAGCAAAAGTATGTATGTCAGTGTTCGTCTATGGACCATATTCCCTCGACTGATGAACCTCTTGTCAGTGTAACGAGCACCTGCATGGCAGGTTTCAGCAGACAGAACGGGGCGGCATAGCCGCCCCAGAGTTGATATGACAAATAATCACGCATTACGCATCACGTTTCACGCCGTCGGTATCCAGTAGCCGCAGTATGCTTCGTCCACGCCCCGGCAGTCTGACTTCCTCGATGGGCATGGAGTGGCCCGTGGCCCATTCGATGCCTGCGGCGAGGAAGCCGACGGTGACGTTGCACCTTGCGTTGGTGAGGCGACCATAGCAGTAGGGGCAGGTCTCAATGACGAACATATAGCCGCCGTCCTGCTCCTCGAAGTAGGCGTCCATACCCATGCGGGCGTGGGCGTCGGCAAGCTCCATCAAGATGTGCTCTAGCTTCTTGTCGGCGGACATCAGCTTGAACTGGATACCCTTCATCGAGGCGAGCTTGCCCTTATGCGCCGAGCTCGATGCGGAACATCTCGCGCCCGACCTTTTGCTCCATCGTCTCAACGGCGCGGTCATAGAACTCCTCCATCGCCTCCCCGAAGGCGCTGAAGCGGGTATAGTTGAGGGCGGCGTCCTCGTTGGGAGCAGGAAGCGCGCCTTTCAACTCGTCCAGGCTCGCCAACCGGAGCATGGCATCGAGGCCCACCTCCCCCGTGACCTTCTGTATAGCTTTGATGAGATTGTGGATGGCAAAGTTGCTGACGAAGCGGGGTGATAGATCGTCATCAACGGCCAGCACTTCCTCACGATAGGCGCGGCTGGAGGCATGGTTGGTGGTTGTCGAGGGGCCTGCGGCTGTATTCGTGGAGGTGAGGCGCTCAAGCGTGCTGCCCGATACGGGGAGCGTGGGAGCGTTGCTGCGCGACACGCGCGAGTTGGGGATGGTAAGGCCGATGGAGGTCCAGCTTGCGGGCTTGCGGGTGGAGGTCTCGCCGGATGCGGTAGCCGCACCCTTGACGAGGTTGAGTAGGGGCTTCGGCTTGGAGGTCTGCCAGTAGGGCTTGACGCGCTCCGCTGCGGCGCGGGCATCGTCTACCTCCTTCTGGCGGGCGTTGAGCCATTCCATGCCACGCTGAGCGCGAGAGTTGCCGGGGTCTATGCGCAGAGCGCGCTCCAGGCAATAGCGGACCTGCTCAGGCATCTCCACCACGCCACTGAGCCACAGCCACCCCTCGGCGTTTGCAGGCTCCAGATAAACAACATGGGCGAGCATCTCGCGGGCGAGGTCGCGCTGCCCGCTCATGGCGGCCTGCTTGCCCCTGATCAGCAGGTCGGTGATGGAGGGTAGAGTTGAAGGTGTGGCCTGTAGCATTTCCGTGCTCCTCTTTCCAAGTCCAAAGTCCGAAATCATGTAAACGCCAAGACGCCAAGATAACCAAGAACGCCAAGATTATTTATTGGTTCACCGCAGAGACGCAGAGGGTTTATAGAGATTACCGGTTAGAACTTTCGCATCACGTTCAGTACCCTAAAGTCTGCCTTCTGCTTTCTGCTTACTGTCGTCCGTCTCCCACACCCCCATCATAGCACGGGGATGGGAACTTGTGGGATTGGTGTGAGTTGGGTGGGGATAAAGTGGGGAAAAGTGTGGAAGAGATGCGAAATGGGCAAAATCACCATATAATCTTTGCTTTCCTCATCAAATCCACACCCAAAACGCGGATTTGATAAGGAAAGGGAGGGCGATCCTTAACTGGGGATTGGCGGCCTGCAACGCGGCGTTGCGCGGGTACGTGGATAGTTCTATTGCCACGCCCGCCGATTTCCCTTATCCAGAGGCAAGAGTATAAAGCCGTTGTTTTGATTCGCCAGGCGGGCCAAACCTGACCTCCCATAAGTATCCCTTAAGATGGGAGGTCAGGTTTTAAAGAGGATAGGGCTTTTGGCAAGGGAGCAAACCGCAACCTACATAGGCTTCTCTAAAACGGAAATTGCTAGTTTTCTCAGTGAAAACAGCCCTATTCTTTCTCTTTTTGGGTGGTATATACTGTAGGCAAGATGAAGGTCGTTCTTTACAGGGTACTTTTAGCTCTGGTGGTAATTGCCATTTCCGGCATGCTGATGGGCGCGGCTGCTCGCACGCCGGTTGGCCTGCCGCCGTCATCTCCCGTGTCGCCCGTGGTTACTACTACGCCCGTGCCTGGGGTGACGCGCTTCGCGGTAATAGGGGATTATGGATACGAGAGCCAGCCGGAACTGGATGTCGCTAATATGGTGCATGGCTGGAGTCCCGAATTCATCATCACTACCGGAGACAACAACTATTCGCTGGGCGAGGCCTCGACGATAGATGCCAATATTGGGCAATACTATCACGACTTTATCTATCCATACACCGGCAGCTACGGCGGCGGGGCCGAAATAAACCGCTTCTTTCCAAGCCTGGGAAACCACGATTGGTATACAGCAGGCGCGCAGCCCTATCTCAACTACTTTACTCTACCGGGTAACGAGCGTTACTATGATTTCGCCTGGGGCAGTGTTCATTTCTTCGCGGTAGATAGCGACCCGAACGAACCTGACGGCATCACCAGCACTTCGTTACAGGGGAGATGGCTGCAAGATCGCCTGGCAGCAACTACTGAGACATGGAAACTGGTCTACTTCCACCACCCATCGTATTCCTCCAGCCAGCACGGCTCGACGGCGGAACTACAGTGGCCCTTCCAGGCGTGGGGCGCAAGCGCTGTGCTCAGCGGGCACGATCACGACTATGAGCGTATCATAAGGGACGGCTTCCCTTACTTCGTCAACGGGTTAGGCGGTCGTAGCATTTATGACTTTGGCACACCGGTCAAAGGGAGCGTGGTGAGATACAATGGCGATTACGGGGCGCAACTGGTTGAGGCTACCGCGAGCAGTATCACATTCCGGTTTTACTCCCGCGCGAGCGCGGTGGTGGACACCTACACGATAAGCATCCCAACGCCCACACCTGACCCTACTTCGACCGCAACGCATACCGTAGCCCCTACCTCCACGGCTACCGCCACCGCCACCGCAAGCGCCACCGCAAGCGCAACTCGTACTGCCACATCGACCGCGACGTCTACAGCTACGGCGACGGGTACACCTACACCTACACTTACACCTACGCCCCTGGTGCCTACCTACACGTCAAGTCCCACCCCAACCGGCACCTCATTGCCGACGTCCACCGGCACGGCCATCCCGACCAATACTATTGTTCCTACTGCAACAGCTACGCACATCATATCTGCCACGCCTACTGCGACTGAGACAGGCACGCCCACAGCCACAATACCGGTAAGCAGCACGCCTGTACAGCCGTCACGCACATCTACCGGGACCGCGACTATCACTTCTACCGCGACGCCGGTAGCCTCCACTTTTAACGGCTACACCAACGATTTGCCTGGTGCAGTTCACCGACGTGCAACCTGCTGACACTTTTTACCCCTACGTGCGGTGCCTCGCTTGCCACCAGATACTTGGGGGCTATCAATGTGGTGGTCCGGGCGAGCCATGCGATGGTGAAGGGAATCGATATTTCCGCCCCAACGTTGATGTCACGCGGGGGCAGATAGCTAAGATCGTTTCCAATTCAGCAGGGTTCGATGACGACCCTGGCGCGCAGATGTTCGAGGACGTAGACATCTCTAACGCTTTCTACCTGTGGATCAACCGTCTAGCGAACAGAAGCATCATGGGTGGCTATTCGTGTGGCGGAGATGGCGAGCCTTGCAGGATTGACAACAAGCCTTACTTCCGCCCATTCGCTAACGCCACGAGGGGGCAACTTGCCAAGATCGTGAGCAATGCGGCAGGGATAGGAGGAGACCCGACAGGGCTGTACTACACGGACGTGCCGGAAGACAATCCATTCTACGTATGGATAATGCGCCTCACCCAGCTAGGTGTTATGGGCGGGTACGCATGTGGTGGGGAAGGTGAGCCATGTGATGACCAGGACCGTCCTTACTTCCGGCCATTCGCCAACGTGACGAGGGGTCAGGCATCGAAGATAGTAGCTAACACCTTCTTCCCCGGCTGTCAGATGCCTGCCAGGTAAGCATAACGTGGGTTAGTTCCCAGACGCAAAGATACCCTTTACTGCAAACCAGATATAGAGAGGGCGCAGAGTATGACCGGCAATCCTGGTCCTCTGCGCCTTCTGACTTTCCAGATGGGTGCTGTATCCAGTGGCGGCACAGTTTGTGCAAACATCGCCACGCACATGAGAACGTGAGCCGAGTCCATTGGCTGCATTTCCACCACAGGAAGGAGCAGAGTCTTGGTAAAGTTTAGAGGCATAATGCCAATTCGCCGCCGCGCAGGCCTACTTGCAGTGGCGCTTTTTTGTGTGTTTATAGTAGCGATGATGCTGAGCAGGGAGGAGCGCGCTGCCAGTGCGGGTGTTCCCGCCAAAATAGCCTCTTCAGAGGTATCGGCCCAGACACTACCCTCGGCAAAAGCGCTCAGCAAGATCAGCGCCGAATTGTTGCAGGACACCGCCAACGGTAAGAGCGCTCCCTTTTTGGTGCTCATGGAAGAGCAGGCTAACCTTACCGCCGCTTACAGTATGAAAGACCAGGACGCTCGTGGGTGGTACGTCTACAACACACTCACAGCGCACGCGGACCGCACCCAGACGGGTATTCGTGCCATGCTCCAGGCGAGGGGCGTCACCTACCGGGTCTTCTGGATATCCAACGCGCTCTACATGGTGGGGGACCGCGCCCTCGTAGAAAGCATCGCTGCCCGCCCTGACGTGCGAAAGGTCGAGGACAATCGCCCCTTCAAGGCTATTGACCCCATCCGGGTATCCTCATCACCGGCCATACCTAATGCGCCAGAATGGGGCGTGCAGAATGTAAGAGCGCCGGAAGTGTGGGCGCTAGGTTACACAGGGCAAGGGGTGGTGATAGGGAACGCGGATACAGGGATGCGCTGGACCCACCAAGCCCTCAAAGGCCACTACCGGGGTTGGAACGGCGCTACCGCCGACCACAATTATAACTGGTGGGACGGCATCCGTGCGCCCACGCCAGGAAATCCCTGCGGCCTTATGCCCTCTAGAGAGCCTTGCGATGACGACGAATTGCTCGGCGGAGGGCACGGCACGCACACTACCGGCACTACCAACGGCGATGACGGCCAGGGCAATCAGGTAGGCGTGGCTCCGGGGGCAAAGTGGATGGGCTGTCGCAACCTGGATAGAGGAGTTGGCTACCCGGTAAGTTATCTGGAGTGCTTCCAATTCTTCCTCGCGCCGCATGACCTTGACGGCAACAACCCCAACCCCACTTTGCGTCCCCATGTAGAGAATAACAGTTGGACGTGCATAGAAGGATGTCCAGGTATCATACTGCAGCCGGCGGTAGAGAATAGCCAGGCGGCGGGCATCTTCGTGGAGGCGTCAGCAGGCAATGACGGCCCCGCCTGCTCCACAATAGCGTGGGAGCCACAGATATTCGAGGCAACATTTGATACCGGGGCGATAGACATCGCAAATGCGCTGGCGGACTTCAGCAGCCGTGGCCCAGTACTTCGAGACGGTTCGATGCGCCTGAAGCCGAACGTATCCGCGCCTGGGGTGAACGTGCGCTCATCTTTGAGAGGGAGCGACACAGAATATGGAAATCTATCGGGAACGTCGATGGCGGGTCCGCATACCGTGGGAGTGGTAGCGCTGCTGTGGTCGGCGCGGCCTGACCTGGCACGCCAGATCACCGAGACAAAGACCTTGCTTCAGCTGAGCGCTAACCCCGCGGTGACTGTGCCCGATAGACAAACACCAGATTGCGGCGGCACGCCACCTACACAAATCCCGAACAACTATTTCGGTTGGGGTCGAGTCGACGCTCTGGCCGCCATCACCCGCGCCCAGGCAACAGTGACGCCTATGCCAACAGTAACCCCACAGGCCACCTTCACAGTTGGTACACCCGCCCCTACGCGCACCCCAGCTTCGCCTTTCCCTACCTCCACACCCATGCCGCCCACATCCACGACCACAAGTACAGCCATCGCTGCTACCTCTACCTCCACGGTGGGTGTCCCAACGAGTAGCGCGGTAGCCACCAATACAACGCTGGCCACAGCCACAGCGACGACCACCAGAACCGCTACCCTGGCGCCCAGCAGCACTAACACGGTAGTTGCGTCCACGCTCACATCTACCGCGACGCGTACGGCAACCACCGTGCCGAGTCAGACGCCGGGCCAGCCTAGCGCCACACTCGTACCTACAGCCATACAAACAAATACAACTGTACCCAGCAGCACAGCTATAGCTACCAATACAGCAGTGGTGCCTAGCGCCACTCCGCGACCACCGACTCAGACATCTGTGCCTACGGGCGTGCCCACGAACACAGTTGTACCTAGCAACACGGTAGTGGTGCCAAGTGCCACACCACGCCCGCCTACGCAAACGCCTGGCGGCTCTACAGCTACCCTTGAGCCTACCAATGTACCTACCTCTACCTCTGTGCCTACCGCTACCTCTATAGCTAGTGCAACGTCTACTGTGTGTACCATCTCCTTCATAGATGTGCCCTCAGATAGCACCTTCTACATCTGGATACGGTGTCTGGCGTGTAGAGGTATCATCTCAGGCTACTCTGATGGTACGTTCCGCCCAGGTAACGAGATAACCAGGGGGCAGATAGCCAAGATGGTGAGTAACTCTGCTGGTTTTGAGGAAGACCCAGGTCCTCAGATATACGAGGACGTACCCTCGTCTAACCCCTTCTACCAGTGGATAAACCGTCTATCGATTAGGGGACACATGGGAGGCTACAATTGTGGCTTAGTGCCGGAGGAGCCATGCAACCCACCTGATAACCGTCCATACTTCCGGCCCTTCGCCAACGCTACCAGAGGACAGCTATCCAAGATAGTGAGTAATGCGGCAGGGGTGGGGGGCACACCTACTGGCTTATACTACACGGACGTGCCTGAAGGCAATCCATTCTACCTATGGGTAATGCGCCTCACCAATATTGGTGTGATGAGTGGGTATCCATGTGGAGGAGAGGGAGAGCCATGTGACGACCAGAACAGGCCATACTTCCGTCCCTTCACCAACGTGACGAGAGGACAGGCAAGCAAGATAGTAGCAAATACCTTCTTCCCTGATTGCCAGAGTCCGTGAGCCATGTAGAACAGGCCAGATAGATAAATCAGGGCTAATATAAGCCCTTGAAAAAGCATCAAAAGAGGGTTCGGCTGTACCGAACCCTCTTTTGATGCTTTTTCAAACTCCCGTCCCACGGAGAGCCTGCCCTAGAAGCGAATATGGTAAACTTGAATTGTAGCAAGCATGGAAATGGACCTGTCTGTGGATTATTGCTTAGATATCTAGCTTAGACATTTCTTGAGGATTTTGTGGCTGTGGTGAGTAACGCGCAAGCTTATAGGGTGGGATATGACCGAGACCATGTCCAGCTAGAGCTGACCCGGCTGTTCGGGCACGAGCGGTTCGCGGGGAAGCAGGAAGAGGTCATCTCGCAGGTGATGTCCGGTGTGGATACCATCGCGGTGATGCCTACGGGGGCGGGTAAGTCGCTCTGCTACCAGCTGCCTGCCATGCTCCTGCCTGGAGTGACGCTGGTGATTTCTCCTCTGATCGCGCTGATGAAAGACCAGTTCGATTCGCTGCCAGGAGAGGTGTACGAGCAGACGACCTTCATCAATTCCACGCTAGGGCTGGACGAGACGATGCAGCGCATGGAGGAGATACTGGCGGGGCGGTACAAGCTGGTGTACTGCGCGCCGGAGAGGTTGCGGCAGCAAGTCTTCCTCGACGCGCTACGGAAGGCGCGCATCTCGATGCTGGTTGTGGACGAGGCGCACTGCGTCTCGATGTGGGGGCACGATTTCAGACCAGACTACCTCTTCATCGGCAAATGTCTACCCACGTTAGGCCGCCCTACCCTGCTGGCCCTCACCGCGACTGCGACCCCCCAGATGCGCGAGGAGATAGGCCAACAACTTGGAAGAACGTTGAAGCCGGTGGTGGCGAGCGTCTTCCGCTCCAACCTCTATTACGAGGTAGAGGAGCTTGCCGACAAAGAGGGTAAGATGAGGCGGCTCATAGAGATATGCCGGGCACAGCGCGGATCAGGTGTCGTGTACGCGAGGAGCAGGGAGACATGCGAGCAATTAGCGGCGATGCTGAGGCGGTCGGGCGTGCAGGCGGCTCATTACCACGCCGGGATGCTCCCCGAAGAGAGAACGCGCACCCAGGAGATGTTCATGCTCGACAGAGTGCGCGTGATAGTGGCGACTATCGCGTTCGGCATGGGGATAGATAAGAGCAACGTGCGCTTCATCGTGCATTTCAGCCCGCCGGGGTCCCTCGAGAGCTACGTGCAGGAGTTGGGGCGAGCGGGGCGCGATGGTAGGCCGTCGAGGTGCGTATTGTTCATCACGCAGGGGGATAGGAGCAATCTCACGCGCTGGAAGCGGCAAGAGATGCTTGGGGTTGAGGAGCTGAGGACCGCATACAGGGAGATCGCGCGTTACGTGCCCGAAGGGAAAGCTGCATTCGCCAACCTGGACACGCTGGGACAGGGGAGCAATGGAGAGAAAGGGGAAGCTGGATGGCACGCAGGCGCGGGTGAGCGTGAGCATGTTGGAGCGTGCAGGGCTTATCCTCCGGCATTTCGACGCTCCCCGCACTGCTATGCTGCACCTGACGGCCTCCGGCTCGCAAGCGGAAGATGAGGAGTTCAGGAGGTTTGTAGGTGCGGCGGGGCTGGTCGAAGGGCAAAACTTCAAGCGAGATACCACGTACCTGGCAAACACGCTTGGTATGCCGCCGGATGAGTTAGAGAGAAAGATGCTCGGCTGGCAGGAGCGAGGCTGGGTAAGATTCAGAGGGGAGAGGCGCGAGCCAGTAGTAGAGCGCGTGGCCGCTCCCAAGAACGCGTCCGCCGTGATAGAGAAACTGTTGAGCCAGCAGGACGAGGTCTACCAGCTTGCCATCAAGCAGATTATGGGGTACGCCTCCACGACGGACAGGTGCAGGCACAGGATGCTGGCGCACCACCTGGGAGAGGCGATTGGCAACTGCGAGACAAGCTGCGATTATTGCGCGCCGCCCCTTGACCGCCCTGAACTGAGAGCTAGCCAGGTCGCGGAGCTACCCGACAATCCGGGGCAGATTATCGTAAGCTGCCTTGCGAGCTTTCCGTTCAACGCCGGGAAACCGAGCCTGGTCAACGCGCTAATGGGGTCGGCTGCGAGCAACGTGCAGGCAGATCGCATCAGGCACTTCGGCGCGCTGGCGGGAGCCGTGAAAGCGTCCATCGAGCGGGCAATTGACCAGCTTGTGGAAGAGGGCTACCTCGCCTTCTACGAGCACCAGGATGGCTTCAGGCTGCTGGAAATAACGCCGGATGGCCTGGAAGGAGTGCCGACCGGCACTGTAACCCTCAAGCCTAAGAAGGAAAAGAAACCCGAAAGAGCCGAGTCTCGAGAGCCTGAGTTGCGCCCGAAATACGAGCGTAAGCAAGTGGAGAGCGTTGCGAGCGAGGATCGTGAGCTTACACCCGCAGAATATGATCTATTCGAGAGGCTGCGGGCGTGGCGGCGCATGACGGCCAACCGCGAAGGGCTACCTCCCTACGTCATCTCACATGACAAGACGCTCAAAGCCATCGCCCAACGTAGACCAACCTCCCCAGCAGAGCTACTGACGATAAAGGGGATAAGTGAGCGGACGTTGGAGAAGTACGGGGCTGAGTTGATGGAGGTTATCGGCCAAGAGGAAGGCGACCAGGCTGGAGAGAGCTAAGGGCTGGAGGATTACGCGATAGAACCTGCCCGGCAGATAAATCTGCGGGCTACATAAACCAAGCCCGCCTACGCGGGCTGGGAATGAGCCTCCGAAGGGAAGCTTCGTATGTGTAGCCCGCGGATTTATCTGCCGGGCGGCATTTGGTGACATGCTCTACTTCAGTTTATAGGGCTAAGGGCCACCTATAACCCGGCGAGCTCGGCCCCAGAAGATGCCGAGTGCAATGAGGCCACCGAATACCACCACGCCCGCGAAGAGGGGCGTGATATAGCGGGCCAGTAGGTCAAATGAGAAGGCGAATACGAAGACGAGCATAGCATTGACAACGGCCAGCTTCCATATCTCGCCGTCGCCCGTGTGGAGCACAGGGAAGACCTTCCGCCCCAGGACTGTATTCGCCCAACCGGAGGGCCGTCTGAGGTTGGAGAGATCAGGAAGGCGACGAAGATCGAGGTGTATAAGGCGGTGGCGAACGCGCCGAATAGCGAGGGCACTATAAAGAGCAGCACGAGCACGGCGACCGCCAGGCCGACTATCCAGAAAGCGATGCTCTCAAGGCGAGAGCGAGGGACGGGCAGCCGCCGCGACATACCCGAAGCCTGGGGCTTGCCCGCTTGCTGCTCCTCTATGGTGACGATGGGGCCGCCTTTGACGCGATCCGAGCGGACTGATGCCTGCTGCTGACCGCTCGCTCTTTGATTCCTTATGAAGTTCATCATACTTGCTCCTAACCTTCCTTTCAATTAGCCCATTATATACGCAGTGCCTCACTCGCACGTTACATAAATCGTATGCCTATCGAGCCGCCAGGAAACTATCTTGGCGGTTTAGTCTTATTTCAGGGCACATCGAGGGTCAGTAAATGGGTGTCGCCTTGTGATTGGCTGTCGGCGTGATGGATGACTACTTCTAGTCTATGTTCGTCCTCGATATGCCGGAACTCGAGGATATTACGCTCGCCGTTGCCGTCCAGGTCAAAGGAAAAGGTCGTTCCCTCCCGGAACGAATAATTGCTGAGAACGAAGTCGTCGGAGCCGATGCGAAGGGTGGTGCCACCCAGGAGGCTTATGGTCACAGGCCCAGATTGGAGCGCGACGAGCAGAGCACCCAGGCAACCGCACATCGCCAGGAGGAGAGTGAGGCAACCGATTTTGAGCGCACGACGCACGGTATGCGCCCGCTCCACAGGAGATTTCTCCTCGGAAGGCGCAATTACCTGTTCGGGCTTCTCTGCTTCTTCCATGCGTTTCTCGTTCAGTGACGTTGCGTGGCGGACGGCGTGCTATAATTTACCACATTTGGAGAGGAGGCACACGCCATGATAGTCGTTATGGTGCGCATACCCGTAGGGAGCGAGGAGGAAGGCGAAGGAATAGCAAACAGGTTCAGGAATAGAGCGGGGCTGGTGGACAGGCACCCAGGGTTCATCAGTTTCGAGCTACTCAAAGGAGAAGGAGAATATATTTCGATGACACGTTGGGCCGACCAGGAGAGCCTGGACGCATGGATGCAAAGTCAGGCCCATGAGCAGGCCCACGCAAAAGTGCCTGCGGCGATGGGAGGGTCTCATGCGCAAGCAGGAGGACAAGGTGGACGACCTATGGGCGGCGGGAGCGTAAGCACTTACGAGGTGGTGATACCCGCGAGAGAGTAATACACATATGTGCAAATAAGACAACTCGTCGTGACCTTCTCCATATAATGGCTGGCACCAGCTTTTTAGGGAAGCGCGGGCATTGCCCGTCAGGAGGGGGTCACGGATGAAAGAGAGCTTCGCACATAACGCTCGTTGGGTCCTTGCGGCTATAGGCTTGCTGGTGGTCACCTTTATGGCCCTCGCTTTGCAGCAGACCCACGTGGCAGTAGCGGATGGGGTGGCCTTCCAGCGTGGAGACGTGTTCGCGGGGTCGGGCAGCGGCAAGGTGAAGCATTTCAGCCCCTCCGGGACGCTTGCCGATACGCTCGATACGACGAGCGCCAGCAACGAAGAGACGGGAATGTGCTTCGACGGCCAGGGCAACATGTACGTAACGAACTGGACCGCGAACAGCATGACCAAGTTCAACAACAAGGGGATATTGATAGGCCACCCCTGGGGATCACCCTTCAGCAGCCACCCGGAAAGCTGCGTAGTTGACGCGGCAGGCAACATCTACGTTGGAGAGTCGGACGACAGCGCCCGCATCTTCAAGTTCAACTCCAATGGCGTGGAGCTGGCGACGTACAGCCCCCAGGTTGAAGACCGGGGAATAGACTGGCTCGACCTGGCGTCGGACCAATGTACGATGTTCTACACGTCGGAAGGGAACGCGGTCAAGAGGTTCGACGTATGCACGAATTCGCAGATGCCCGATTTCAGGTCGGACCTTGACGGGCCGTGCTTCGCGCTTAGGGTGCGCCTCAACGGCGAGGTGATGGTGGCGTGTAATAACCAGGTCTACCGCCTCAGCTTCACGGGTACAACGATAGAGACCTACGAAGCGAGCACCTACGGCGAGCAGGGCACCCTCTTCGGACAGAACCTCGACCCGGACGGCACTTCCTTCTGGACGGGGGGATACACGTCGGGGCGGATATACAGGATCGATATAGCGACGGGCGGGCTGATAGATTATTTCGATACGGAGCCTGAAACGTTCCTCGCCGGGCTGGCGGTCTTCGGGGAGATCACGGCGGCGCAGCCCACACCCACACCCGGTAACGGTACTCCAAGCCCGACGGCGTGCCCTGTGCAGTTCTCGGACGTGTCAGCAGGCAATCCTTTCTATCCATTCGTGAGATGCCTGGCGTGCAGAGGCATTATCAGCGGGTACTCAGATGCGACCTTCAGACCCGGGAACAACATCACGCGAGGGCAGATATCGAAGATGGTGTCTAGCGCGGCGGCGTTTGACGAGGATCCCAATCCGCAGGTGTTCGAGGATGTACCGCCCACAAACCAGTTCTATGTATGGATAAACAGGCTGGAGCGGCGAGGGCTTATGACCGGGTACCCGTGCGGCGAGCCATCTGGACCGTGCGTGCCCCCCGGAAACAGGCCGTACTTCCGGTGGAACGCTGACGCTACGCGCGCTCAGCTTGCCAAGATAGTGTCGAACGGCGCGGCGTATGGAGACCCGCCTGGAGAGCAGTTCTTCGCTGACGTGCTCCCCTCAAACACCTTCTATGCGTTCATCTCGCGTTTGTCTGCACGCGGAGTAATAGGTGGATACCCGTGCGGTGGAGCGAACCCTGTGACGGGGGAGGCGGAACCGTGCGACGCGCAGAGCAGGCCTTACTTCCGCCCTAACCTGCCGGTGACGAGAGGGCAGGCCTCGAAGATTGTGGCGAACACATTTTTGCCTGGGTGCCAAACGCCTTGACATTAGGGTGGTCGCGCAAGTAGAAAGTATGCTTACCCAGCAAATCATCAAATCATCGAAGGGCTACTTATGCCCACAGTGCTAAGGTACAAAGGACATAGGTTTTTCTTCTACAGCGCAGATTGTGCTGAACCACCCCACACCCACGTGGAGACGGGAGGGCGGCGGGCCAAGTTCTGGATAAGTCCAATAGCACTGGGTTGGTCAAGAGGTTATAATGAAAGTGAGATACGAGAGATAGAAAGGATTATCTCTGGCTACCAGGAGCAGATGTTGGAGACGTGGTATGCGTACTGTTCAGAATGATCCCTTGAAGGCTATAGAGGAAGCAAGAGCACAAAGGGTCCGCTTCGACGCAGAGAGGATGCATGTTGACCTCACCGATGGCCGCACTATCAGCGTGCCCCTTTCATGGTATCCCAGGCTCTACCACGCCCAGCCACCGGCGCGAGAAGGGTGGCGGCTCATCGCTGATGGCGATGGCATAAGTTGGGAAGCTCTGGATGAAGATGTATCGGTAAGTGGATTACTATTGGGCCGACGCGCCCCAGAAGAGACCCCTCCCTTCCGGTCATTTGAGATACAAGTCCAGCCAGATAGCACTTAAGAGCTGCTGATTCTTGCTCGTTCTATGACAAACACAAAGAGCGGCTGTCAACTCGATTAGTTGACAGCCGCTCTTTGTGTTTATGTTGCTATGTTCCTGATGTAAATCTGCCAACAATCGTCCGTCGTCCACGCTCATCCGCTACTGCTGCATCATGTTGCGCAGGTTCGCGATCATGCGTCGCTTACCCTTGCCGCCCTTGCCACCGCCTCCACCGCCTGTCATCATCTTCATCATCTTTTGCATCTGCTTGAATTGGTTGAGGAGTCCATTTACGTCCTGGACGGTAGTGCCACTACCGCGGGCGATGCGGCGACGGCGGCTGCTGTCTATAACCTCCGGGCGGTGGCGCTCCATTGGGGTCATGGAGCGGATGATGGCTTCGATCTGATTGAAGTCGCCATCTTTCACCGAGACTTGCTGCTGGCGCATTGCCTGGCCGAGACCGGGTATCATGCCCAAAACTTGCTCCAGGGGTCCGAGCTTCTTGACCTGCTGTAGCTGGCCGAGGAAGTCTTCCAGATCGAATGTGGCGGTGCGGAGCTTCTTCTCCATCGCCTTAGCCGAATTCGACATCGTACTCGGCCTGGGCCTTCTCAATGAGGGTCAGCACGTCGCCCATGCCGAGGATGCGCGATGCCACGCGGTCGGGGTAGAACGGCTCAAGCGCATCGGTCTTCTCGCCCGTGCCTATAAACTTGATAGGCACGCCCGTTACCTCGCGCACCGAGAGGGCCGCGCCGCCGCGAGTATCGCCATCCATCTTGGTCAGGATGAGGCCGGTGACCCCTACTTTCTCGTTGAACTCCGAGGCGGCGCGCACGGCGTCCTGTCCGGTCATGGCGTCTACCACAAGCAGAATCTCGGTGGGGTTGAGGCGGCTCTTGATAGTAGCCACTTCCTGCATCATCATCTCGTCTATATGCAAGCGGCCTGCGGTGTCGAGAATTACGGTGTTGTGATTGCCGACTTGCCCCTGCCGCACCCCGTTGACGGCTATGTTGATGGGGTTGGCACCCTGCGGCTCCGAATAGACGGGGATATTTAGCTGCTTGCCCAGAGTCTGGAGCTGGTGGACGGCTGCGGGGCGGTACATATCGGCGGCGACCAGGAGGGGGTTCTGCCCGGCGCGGCGCAATTGCAGGGCGAGCTTGGCGGCGGTGGTGGTCTTACCCGAACCCTGGAGGCCGACCATCATGATGACGGTGGGAGGGGTCTTGGAGGATCTCGAGCCGGGCGGCCTCCCCCAGTAGCTCGATAAGCTGGTCGTGGACGATGGCGACTACTTGCTGGGCCGGGGTGAGGCTCTTGAGGACTTCCTGGCCGATGGCGCGCTCGCGCACTCGCTCCACGAAGGTCTTGACGACCTTGAAGTTGACGTCGGCTTCGAGGAGGGCACGGCGTACCTCCTTCATCGCCTCGTCAATGTCGGCCTCGTCAAGCCGTCCCTTTCCGCTAAGGCGGGTAAAGGCGGCATTTAGTCTGTCGGATAGGCTTTCAAACATGTTTGTTTCTCTCTAAGAATATCTAAACACAAGGACGCAAAGGTCACAGAGTATTCCTTACTATTATACCATCGCCTCATGGTCTCTTGCCGACTACTGTCCATATCGTGTCTGTTTTGGATGCAGGCTCTTGCGTGAACTCTCTGAAGAGGCGAATGTCGGTGAAGCCTGCATCTGCGTAAAGAGCGATGGATTGCTCCTGGGTGTACCAGCGCACACCTGGCGAGCGAGAGTGGTTCTCTGAATAGACAACAACTCCATGGCGGAGCAATTCGTAACGTTCATGGACGTGCTCAAGCTGGTTGGGGATGTCATAGCCATTTCGGGACCATCGCCGCACGGTGAGGCCATCTTCGGGCCTGACCTTCTCTCCCGTTTGCTGCCAATCTTTGTGTGTGAACACACTCTCGGTGGTTGGCTCCGTCCAGAGGATCATAAAGGGCATGGCGAGCATCCCGCCCGGCTCAAGGTGGCTGTAGAAGCGCTTCATTGCTTCGGAGGCATCCTCCAGGTCAATTACCAGTTGGAACGAGCTGGACGGGACGATAATGGTGCGATACTTTCTCGGCAGATCGAGCGCCTCCATCTCTTGCTGGTATAGAGTGGGTTGCAGACCAAGCTTTTCCGCCTTTTCACGGCAGAGCGCGAGCATCTCCGGCGAGTTGTCAACGCCCTCAATGTCAACTCCGTCAGCAAGATAGTCGAGAAGCAAGCGACCCGTGCCGCAGCCGACGTCGAGAACGGGTTGGCCGCTCTCAGCAATAGCGTCCCTGAAGAAGGACCTGTCCGGCCACTGAGTAGTATCGCCGCGCAATAGGTCCCAGGAGGCTGCTATAAGGCCCCTGTATTCATAGTCTGATCGTGTCATGATTCCTCCAGGGCGCGATAAATCACGCCCCTACACCTTTTCCGCACTATGAAAATAGCGCTTGAACGAATTGGCGCGCATCGAACTCAGCGAGGTCGCCTATCTTCTCGCCGGTGCCCACGTAGCGCACGGGGAGGTTTAGCTCTCGCGCGATGGCGAAGACGATACCGCCCTTGGCCGTGCCGTCCAGCTTGGCTACGGCCACATCGCTCACCTCGGCTACATCCATGAAGGACTTGGCCTGCTGGAGACCGTTCTGCCCGGAGGTGGCGTCGAGCACAAGGATGGTCTCGTGAGGCGCGCCCGGCTGCTGCTTGGCGATGATGCGGCGCACCTTGCGTAGCTCCTCCATGAGGTTGGTCTTGGTATGGAGCCTACCTGCGGTGTCGATTATCAACACGTCGGCGTTGCGCGACTTCGCGGCTTCCATAGCGTCGAAGACCACAGCGCCTGGGTCGGCTCCTATCTGGTGGCGGATGACGGGCGCGCCCACGCGCTCACCCCAAATCTGAAGCTGCTCGATGGCGGCTGCACGGAAGGTATCGCCCGCGCCGATGACCACGCTCTTGCCCTGGTCGCGCAAATACTTGGTCAGCTTAGCGATGGTGGTGGTCTTGCCCACGCCGTTCACGCCGACGACGAGGATGACGTACGGGCGGGCCTCCACGACCTCACCTTCAACACCTTCAACTTTAGGTGTGCTACCATTTCTTCTAGCAGCCTGGTCGCGCTCCGGCTTCTCGAGAACCCAGACAAGCTCGTCCTGTAACGCTTCATAGACGGCGGAGGGCTTCTTGAGACGGTCAGCTTGTACACGCTGCTTCAGGCGGTCAAGGACGATCACGGTGGTGTCCACCCCGACGTCGGCCTGGATGAGGAGAGTTTCGAGGTCTTCCCAGATGTCCTCGGTGATCTCGTCCACCTCGAAGAGGGAGACGATCTGCTGGAAGAAGCCGCGCTTGGTACGCGTCAGCCCCTCCTCTACCTTCTGCTGCTGCTCCTGTAGCTGCTCTTCAGTGGGTTGTTGCTGTTTGTCTTTTCGGCGGAAGAAGCTGAACATGGTATGGTGTTACGGACGATGGACGATAGGGTGAAACGTGATGCGTGATAGTGTTGAAGTTCGTTATCGTCCATCGTCTATCGTCTAATCTATTGCCCTTCATCTACCTCTAGCTCGTCGTCTCCATCTGGGCCTTGCAGGTCGTTCCACATTTCGCGGATTTCGCCGAAGAACTGGAGGGCGTTGTTGATAATTTCCTTCTGACGCTCTTTATCGGGGACGAAGACCATCAGGAGCAAGCCGCCGAGTAGAGAGAGCCAGAAGAGTATGCGAGCGGTCTCGCGAGTGAGGTGTGTAGCACCGCCAACCACCCCTCCGACTGCGCCTTTTACACCCTTGCCTGCTTTGGATACGCCCTTTGAGACGCCGTTGCGGCGGTGGCTCACGGCAGAGGCGAGGTCGCCCGCGCGATGACTTGCGAAAGTGGAGGCGTCACCGAGACGGTGGCGGCCAAAGGTGAGAGCTTCGTCGGCGCGGTGCCTGGCGAATGTAGCGGCATCGTCCGCACGGTGGCGGGCGAAGGTAGCGGCATCCTCGGCGAGTGGCCCAGCTTTGTCGAGCGCATCCTGCGCCCTGTCACGGGCCGCGCCCAGCAAGTCGGATAGGGCACCGGGGGTCTGAGAGGCTATGTCACCCACTTTGCCTGCGGCCCTTCCTGCACGGCGGCCTGCGGCAGGTATAAAGTCATCCAGCATGGTTTCCAGCGCTTTGCCACTGACCTTCTGAGCGCCAGGGAGGACCTCCTGAATGACTTTCCCCACGACCCCAAGGGCAAGCCCACGCGCCATCTCGGCCAGGCTTCCCGCACCCGAACCAGCAGCGCGGCCAACAGTACGGGCGCGCTTGCGGAGAGCACCATCCTCAATAAGCTTACCGGCGCGCTTTTGCGCTTCAGGCATCACATCATCGCGCACACGCTCAAAAACGTCTTGCGCGGCGGGCATAACGTCCTCGCGCACGGTGCGGGCGACTGTGCTGGCGGCTTCCTGGGCGGCGGGGATGACATTCTCCTTGACGGCCTCCACAGCTTTGGGAGCTACGTCGCTACGCACCGACTCTATGACGCCTGCCACTTTGTCCTTGATAGCTTCGAGGAAACTGCCGACATCCTTGCCGTCAATATCAGGTAGAGAGAGGTTCGAGGCTGCCTTAGATGCGCCCTTCCGTGCGTCATCGGCGCGGTGCCTGGCGAAGGTTGAGGCCTCGTCCGCACGGTGGCGAGCGAATGTGGCGGCTTCTCGTGCCTGGTCTATTGCGTCCTCCAGCATGGAAGATAGGTCTGCGTTCTTAGCCATCTTGCGAGCATGTTTGCGAACGTCGCTCACGGTATCGCCGAGGTCGAAATCGCCGGCTGCGCTCTTTGCTTTGTCGAGGGCCTCGCCCAGCATATCGCCGAGGTCAACTTTGCCTACGGCGCGGGCGACGGTCTTCGCGCGCTTCTTGCCCTCTTTACCCAGGTCTTCGAGCATATCTTCAATGCGCTCTTTGGGGGTCGGCTTGCGCCTGCGCCCGGCTAGCACCAGAATTGCGCCTACGACAGCCGCTACGGCAGCAGACAGACCCAGAATGGGGATGAGGTCGTTACTGTCGTCATCGAAGTCCAAATCGGCGTCGAGGTCGAGGTCTGTGCCTTGAAACTCGTTGTACGTTTTATCCATATAGCCCTCCTGATGGGGTGATCCTCACGGAGTGGTAAGCAAGCATTATGCCTCGCTATTATACAACAAGAGGGGGGTCTGCGACCTGTGAAACGTGAAATGTGATGCGTGATTATTAAACGCCAAGACGCAAAGGGAACGAAGAACGCAAAGATTCTTTATGGGTTCACCGCAGAGACGCAGAGAGCGCAGAGGTTCGGAGAGAAGGCTCCAAACCCCAAATAATCTTGGCGCTCTTGGTTATCTTGGCGTTTAATCTCGTACTCACGCCGGGACTTTGAGGGAGAGGAGCTTGGAGGTGCCGTCGCCTGCCATCGAAACGCCGTAGAGGGTGTCGGCGGCTTCGATGGTGCCGCGGTTATGGGTAACGATGACGAACTGGGTCTTCGCACCCAATTCCTGGAGGGCGGTGCGGAAGCGGGTGACGTTGCTCTCATCGAGGGCGGCGTCTACCTCGTCCAGCACGCAGAAGGGGACGGGGCGCACTTTGAGGAGGGCGCACAGGAGGGCCACCGAGGTGAGGGCGCGCTCGCCACCTGAGAGAGCCGCGAGGGTCTGCATACGCTTGCCGGGAGGCTGGGCGGAAATCTCGACGCCGGTGGCAGTGTAGTCCTGGGGGTTAGTCAATTCGAGGCGGGCAGAGCCGCCCGCGAATAGGGTCGTGAAGAAAGCGCTGAATGCTTCGTTCACCTCGGCGAAGGTGGCAGCGAACTGCTCGCGCATGGTGCGGTCAAGCTCCCCTATCACGCGGCGCAGGGTCTCGGCGGCTGATGCAAGGTCCTGGAGCTGACCTCGAAGGTAGGTATGGCGCTCGGAGAGGGTGGCGTGCTCTTCCAGAGCCAGGGGATTTACTGGACCGATGCGCGACAGCTTCGACTTGAGCGCCACTATTCGTCGTTCTAAATCGGCCATCTCACCCTCAGCTAAAGGGATATGTACCTCAGGTGCGTCGAGTGAGAGTGTCATAGGAGGGTTATTATAGCTAGGATCGTGCTCCCACAGGTCGCGCCAGCTTCCGTGGGTTGCACTTGCGGATAGAATTGCGTTGCCGTTTGACGCTCCATTCACGTGGGCAGGGGCGGGTGTGGCGTCTTCACCTAGCTCTTCCGCTATCTCAAGCCAGAGGGTATCGAGCACACCCACGCAACGCTCGCGCTCAACCATAGCACGGCTGTGCAGGGTCTCGCTCTCCAGGAGGGACGCTTGAAGGGCTGACTGCTCGGCCTCGACACGACTGACATCTCCCTCCAGCGACTTCACCTCTAGCTCCGACGGGCCTACCTGGGCTTCTATCTGGGCAAGCTCCTGGGCCAGAGTGTCCATTTCCGAGGTGTGGGCGTCTATCTGGCTGGCGAGGCGCGTTTCTTCCTCCTCAGCTTGAGCGATACGCTGTTGGAGCGCGGTGTGCTGCGAGCTATTTCGCTCCAATTGAGAGCGCAAATCATGCTGGCGAGCCTGGGTGTTGCGGAGCGCCTCTTCCAGAACAGCGATGAGCGTTTGGCTCGCGCCGGTGGAGTGTATGACCTCCTGGCGTTGAGAAGTAAGTGCGTCCAGGAGTGACTTGGCCGCTTGTAGCTCCTCGCGTAGAGGGCCAGCCTGCTTTTCAGCCGCCTCGATTTGAGCTGAGAGGTCGGCTTGCAGATTCGCAGTGGATTGGGCCGATTTTCGCGCATCGACGAGCAGCCCTTCGCGCCATGCGATCTCCTGCCGAAGGCGCGAGACGATACCCTGCCGCTCCACGTGTGCGACCTGCGCGGCGACCTGCTGCTTGCGGGCGACATCAGCGGAGGCGGTTGCCTGCACCACAGCCGCGTCGCATCTGCGCACGGCGGCGTCGGCCTCCTCAACTTCATTTTCCGCCTCGGCCAGTGCGCTCGTAATCGCCTCCTGTGCAGAGGTTAGCTCCCTGCGCTTGCGCTCACGAGCGAGGAGCGTGCGGCCCTGCGCCTGCTTATCGCCTGCCCGCGTGTGGGAGCCGCCAGTTACCGAGCCTCCTGGACGGACCACCTCACCGTCGAGCGTGGCGAGGGTCCAAGGCGCGTTCGCGTGGAGGCTAGTGATGGTCTTTCGGGCCGATGGGAGGTCTTCCACGATGAGCAATCGTCCCAGGAGCATCTCGGCTAGGCTGCGCAGGGAGGGATCGTACTTGACCAGGTCTGATGCAACCCCAACGATGCCCGCGCCCATCGGCGGAGAGGATAGGGGTGACACGCGAAGGGTATCGAGGGGAAGGAAGGTTGCACGGCCCGTACCGGTCTGCTTGAGCATGGCTATGGCGCGCTCAGCGTCGGCCCAGCGAGACATGACCACCTCTTGCAGGCGACCACCCATAGCAGCTTCGATGGCGACTTCGAGATCGGGCGGGACCTGTAGTAATTCAGCGACGGTGCCCACGTAGCCCGATAGACGGCCATCCCTCGAGGCGGCAACGACGGCGCGCACGCCGCCGTAGAGGCTGGCCTGCTGCTCCCCCACGAGGGATGCGATCTGGGAAGCAAGCGCGTCACCCTGGCGCAAGAGGTCGCGGCGGTGGGCTTCGGCAGCAGAACGGGCGGAGCGGGCCGTGTCCAGGGCAGCGCCTGCGGCGGATTGAGCACGGCTCGCCTGGCCGACGGCTTCTTGCGAGGCGAGGAGATCAGAATGTGCTTTCTCCAGAGCGAGTTCAGCCGCGTCAAGTTGTGATTGCAAATCGACCAGCCCTGCCTCACCTTCTTCGGCGGAGCGTGCCCATTTAGCAGCCTGCGCCTGGGCGTCACGTAATCGTCCCTGGAGGTCGGAGACGCGCCGCTGGAGAGCGTCCACTTTGCCTGCACAAGTGGAATGGTGCGCTTCGGCTTCCTTCACCTGCGCGTCGAGGGCGGCGAGTTGTGCAGTTACCTCACGCTCGGACTCCTGGAGGGTGGAGATCTCAGCGGCTCGCTCGGCGGCATCAGCTTCGAGGACGCGCAACTGGCGCTCCAGGGCTGTGCGAGAGGTTGAGAGGTCAGCCCGCTCCCGTAGGAGGGTGCGGCGCTGCCCCTGCGCGGAGAGGAGACGCTCGCCCATGACGGCGTGAGCCTGCGATTTAGAGGCATGAGCGGCCTGTATCTTTGCGCGCCGGGCGTGCAGACTTGATACGGAGTCGACCAGGCCCCAGGCACGGGCGCGCACTTCCTGAAGGGCAGCGTCTTTTGTAGCGACTTCAGCTTTGCGGGCGGCGACGGTCTGCTCTGCCTCGCGCTCGGCCTCCTCAGCGCGTTGGAGGGCGGCGATGGAGTGCGCCCACCTGCTGGCGTACCACGTTTTGAGGAGGGTGTGAAGGTCACACTCCAGCTTCTGGTACTCCTGGGCCTGCTTTGCCTGGCGCTCCATGCGGCGGACCTGCGGCTCTAACTCGGACGCAAGGTCGTTGACGCGGGCTACATTCTCCTCGGTGCGGGAGAGCCTGCGGAGGGCGTCTTCGCGCTGGGTGAAGTAGCCCCGTATGGACGCAGCCTCCTCGAACAGCTCGCGGCGCTCCTCTGGGCGCAGGGATAGGGCGGCGTCCACCAGACCTTGCCCCACAACGGTATAGGCCTCTCCGAGCGACTGAGAGATTTCAAGCACGTCGCGCAGGCGAACGCGGCTCTTGTTGATGTAATACTCGTTCTCGCCGGTGCGGAAGGCACGCCGGGTGAGGGTTATCTCGGCGAACTCAAGGGGGAGGAGGCGGTCGGCGTTGTCGAGGGTGATGGAGACCTCCGCCATGCCGAGGGGGGCGCGGTTGGAGGAGCCTGAGAAGATGAGGTCTTCGGTCTTTTTGGCGCGCAGGTTGGAGAGGGCCTGCTCGCCGAGCACCCACCGCACGGCGTCGGCCACGTTGCTCTTGCCGGAGCCGTTGGGGCCGACTATAGCCGTAAGCCCCTCACCGAAGCGCAGATCGGTGCGCGGGGCGAAGGTCTTGAAGCCGTGGAGGGTGAGGTGTTTGAGGCGCATAGATATGGGGTGTTACGGACGAAAGACGAAGGACGAAGGACGATAATGCGTGATGCGTGATGCGTGATGCGTGATGCGTGATGCGTGAATGGGTTGGATATTGGGTGAGCTTCTGGCGGAGGGCGGCGATGTACGGATGCAATTGTACCATGAAGGGAGGGGCGTGTGGAAAATAGAGGGGTTGAGCAAACGTTGAGAGTCGGGATGAGGGAAAGGGGTGTAGGGGCGGTTCGCGAACCGCCCAGACAGAAGGCGCATTATGTCCACGTATTACTTTGCAAAAAGCGCACCTCACATAGACTTCTCTTAAGATGTGAGGTGCGCTTTTGGTCTCTCTATCCCGCGAGAGAGCCAGGGAAGTTGAGGCCATATGGGCCAAACCTAACCTCCGATAGACTTTCCTTAACACCGGAGGTTAGGTTTGGGAAAGGATTGCGCTTCTGACGCTGGCTGAAACTGGACTACAAATAGACTTCTCTTAACATTTGCAGTTCAGTTTGTAGCCTTCTCCATTACCTGGATACCAGGCCACGCGCAGATTGCCTATCGCCTCCTGGGGCGGCATCTTACTCAGCACCGGCAGGTCATCGAACCAGTTAGACGTAGACATTTGTTCAGCCTCCTTTTTCCACGCTTTCCATATCAGCTTCAATTGCAGCAATCAACTCTTGCGTATTATGCACCTCATCTGCCGCTCCGGGGCCGAACTCCTGGTAGTTGCGTAAAGCAGCTTGTGCGTACAGCAGCCCCTCATCGAAGCGGCGACCTTGTCTAAGAACAAGCGCAATGTTGAATTGGGTCCCGAGCTGCACGATAGCTATCACCTGCGGCTTCTGCGTAGCGAATAGACTCCCGCCAGTGCAACAATCCGCGGTCAAGATTACTTGCGGTATTATAGACGATACCAACCAGATTGTGCGCAATCGCCAAGTCCTCTAGTGCATCGGAAGGTAGTAGCTCAATCGCTTGAATGTTGCGTTGTAGGGCTGTGTTCAGGTGAGATAGCAACTCCTCATTTGCCTGATCAGTTTCCCTTATATCGTTGAAGCGCTCGTAAGCCACGATGCCTAAACTGATCAGGCATTTCCCACGGCCTAGTCTGTCGCCTGGCTCACGAAGTTCCAGGCTGCGATTGTACCAGCGGTCAGCTTGGTTCAAGTCACGTAACGCAGGAAGGTCTATGTAGGCGTGACCGAGATTGTAAGCGAGGGTGGCTGTGCCGGGCTTATCCTCTATACGATGCCTCAGATCATAACTCTCCTCATATGCTTGCACGCACTCGGGCTTGCCTTGCTCCCGCAGTATATCACCGAAATCTGCTAGGCTAATCGCTAGTGTACGTATCATGCTTCGCTGTAAATCGTTCAACTGCTCCGGTGGCAACATGACCAGAGAGGCAGTGCGTTCGCGATTCCAATTTACATCAGTCCTCTGTAGCCGCTCTGCCTCTAACCACTGGTGAGATGCCATTGCGAGACGTACACGATACTGAGTAACCACGGACCAGTTGTCCTCGCGTCCTGGCAGAGGGCTGTCGGTGGCAGGATCCGCAAAATCTGGCACAATCTCCTCGACTAGCCGTTTCCATTCCGTCTTACGGCCTGTATATTCATAGAGCGTTAAGAGGCCCTGCATTGTGCCAAGGACACTAGACCACCAACTGTTGGCTCTCGCAAGTTGCCGGGCGTGTAAGAGGTTGTCCTCTTCGGCTGTCAATGCGCCAATCACATTTTCCCTGCCATTTTCAAACTGATAATGGTAATAGTTCGCCCTATAACCCATCGCCTCCACAAAGGCGTAAGTTGTGAGGGCAAGATCGTGGCTATAGTAGCGGTCAAAGAGGCCTTTGAAGTACCATGGAAGGGCGGGGTGGATCCTGTAATAACCAGCGCCCAAGGCAGTAAGGAGGCCCACCTCGGCGGCACGGTCTAACAGGGCGAGGCCTGCTTTGCGGGTCAGCCCACGTAAAGCGGGAACGCTCCAAGCTTCACTAGGAATACCCATTGTGCGCAACACGTCCACATCCACAAGGCCTTGGAAAAGGTGTAGTAGAGCAAGTTGGGCGCGCTCCTCCTCGGTGAAGGCATTGGAGAAGCCATAGCCGAGCGACGCACCAAGCGATTTCGTGCGGCCCTCACTCTCCTCGTCCTCGAAGGCCGCCTCTCCCGCCTTCAATCGAGCCACGTAAGCCTCAATCTGCGCCTTCGTGGAGAGGCCATCGCGTAGGGCTTGGCCCACTACTACCGTGATCGTCAGAGGGTTGCCCTGAGTGTAGCGCAGGAGGGGTCGCCAGTCCTCAACATCGTCCAGACGTTTTCCGTACTTCGAGGCCAGGGCTTTTGCCAGTTCCAACCGTTCCAGCATCGGCATGGGAGGTATCTCCACACGGGTAGGGAGCTTGTACAACCATGCATGCTCGTCGCGCCGTGAGGTGAGCAGGAATTTCGCCTGTGTATCTTTTGCGTCGCGCAGGAAGTCCGCCAACTCTATCTGTTCTTCCGCACTCAATGTAGAGGGAGTGCCCGCAGGGAAGCCCGCCACCTGCTCTACATTATCCCATATCCAGAGGAGGGGCACTTGCCTCATGACATCAAGGGCCACTTCGCGCCGCTGCTTGTCGTCCAGCGCCAACCAGGGTGTCTGCGCCTGCTCCAATGCGGGGCCAAACACCCGCCCAAATGTGTCCAGCGTCCTAGGGAGAGATATGGGTTGCTCGAAGGAAGTGAAGAGGACAGGGCCTTCTATGCCCCCTGTAAGAGAGTACCACCTGGCGAATTCGGCTGCGGTGGTGGTCTTACCGCTCCCGGCGTAAGCGTGCAGCAGCACGACATGATGGCCGTCGAAGGCACGGTCCAGGGCAAGAAGGGTCTCATCGCGCCCGTAGAAGCCTACATCTGGGCGCTTGGGGAGTTGGGAATCGATATCGCCACGGGCAGGCGTGGCTTTGGCGTCTCGAATGGCAATCTTGATCTGATCGTTACCTTGCTGCCTGGGAAATAGGGAGATAGGAGCAGCCTCGTACACCACCGGCACTGACCAGTCCTGCAAACGCACTGGGTCGTAAGCGATCTCGCGCATGGGGCTATCATGCAGCTTCCTGCGTCCCACTCGCACCGCCGTGCCGAGCGTGTAGCCTTGTGTGAGAGAGGCGTAAAGGTCGGCAACGAATTGCGCGGCGGTAACCACATAGACATTGTAGCGCATCGCCACCACGCCGGCTACACCGGCATCCGCTACCTCCTGGGCAAATGAGCCGTAAGCGCTCACGATGGCATGGTCGTCGGCCAGGTTCTCCCCCTGGTCCGTGATATCGTCTACATGCTCAGGGGCGATGGGAGCCTCGGCATGTGCAGAGCGGCAAGCGTTTAGAACCAGCACTGGAACCTGCGCCTCCGTGAGAAGCGCTCCCAGTTCCGGACCGCCTACATAGCGCCTGTTCCCGATGCGCTCTGGGTTCTCGAATAAAAGGTAGCCTCTCCGACCTGCTCTCGGCTTGCTTGGGTAAATATCATCGAGCGACCCCTTAGGCACTTTAGACAGATCAATATACGCCCCGTGGCCATCGAAATGAACCACATGATATGGTTCACCAGCATCTCGCGCATGGCGAAGCGTTATGCTTAGTTGCTCATAAGTGGGAGGGCGCAGGACATCAAGAGTAAAATGGGCGCGCGCCTCTTCAGTCAGGCCCCTGACAATGCGGCTGGCAACGGAGCGGAACGGCACATCCTTGCCCCCACGCGGGCGGCATATCACCAGCAGGATGCGAATAGGACCGGAGGAGGTAGAGGGGAGTTGAGGGCGAAAGACAGGGCTTGAGTGAGTTCGAACAAAAGCTCCGGCACGCAAAGCCGGGAGCGTGCCGGTGTAAGGGTCGCGCAGTAGCTCCCAGGGGATAGAGGCCGCCTCATGCACACCTGATGACACTTCGATACGGGTGTTCTGCAAGTCCTGGCGGATAGCAGCCCAGAAGAGGCTGGTATCCTCATTAGCCTTAAAGAGCTTGGTGAATAGCTCTTCTCCCTTGCTCTCCATCCACTGCTCGATACGCGCCGCAATCTTGGGAGTAGGGTCAATCGGGTGTTGCAGATAGTCCTCGAAGTACCAGCGGAGGTCCTCTCGTTCCTCTTTGCTCAGATCGAAGGGGAAATGAGAAACGGCAGGCGGGAGAGGATCGCCTGGCCCATTGTAGGTAAGCTCGACGCGATATTTACCCTCACTATCCAAAGATTGGGCGAGACGCAGGACCGACCTTTGTGCGCCGAAAGAAGACCCGCCTGAAGACATGATAACCCCCTGGTAACTAAGAGCTACTTTAGTTAGTACAGTATAGCATAGCCTTCCGGTGCAAACAACTACGTAAGGGCGGTGAAAACGGATACGAAAAAGGGGACCGCTTGACGCAGTCCCCTTTTTACGTTCCTCAACTGACTATTGGGATATATCCCTCTCCGGCGTCTGCTCCATAGTCGCCATGCCGGGCTGTAGGCCGGGGCGGGGTGCCCTCTCAGGCTGTACGGGCGGGGGGGTGGCGACAGGCTCGCGGCCAGGAGGCTGTACCAGGCGAGGCAGCGGGCGGGGCATACCTTCGAAGAGGGCCTCGAAGTCGGCGGCGTCCAGCGTCTCCTTCTCGATGAGAAGCTCGCTGATCTCGATCAACTTCTCCCTGTAGGTGGTCAGGATTTCTTTGGCGCGCTCGTACGCTTCCTCGACGAGGGCGCGCACTTCCTTGTCTATCTCGTAGGCTATCTCGTCCGAGTAGTTGCGCTGCTCGGAGATTTCGCGGCCCAGGAAGACCAGCTCTTCCTTCTTGCCGAGCGCCATGGGGCCGAGCTTGATGCTCATACCGTAGCGCATGACCATCTGGCGGGCCATCTCGGTCACGCGCTCGATGTCGTTCGACGCGCCGGTGGTCACTTCCTGGAAGATGATCTCCTCGGCTGCACGCCCACCCAGCGCGAAGGCCAGGTTGTCCTTGAACTGCGACTTGGACCACATGTAGCGGTCCTCGCCCGGCAGCACGCGGGTGTAGCCACCCATCATGCCACGCGAGATGATGCTGATCTTATGCACAGGGTCCACGTTGGGGAGCATACGCGCTACGAGCGCGTGGCCCACCTCGTGGTAGGCGGTGATCGCCTTCTCGCGGTCGGAGATGAGGCGGCTGCGGCGCTCAGGCCCGGCGATTACGCGGTCTATCGCTTCCTCGACCTCAGACTGAGTAATGGTCTTGCGGTTGCGGCGGGCAGCGAGGATCGCCGACTCGTTCACCAGGTTCTCGATGTCCGCGCCGGAGAAGCCGGGCGTAACCTTGGCGATGGTTTCCAGGTTGACGTTCTTGTCAATCGGCTTACCGCGGGTGTGGACGTTCAGTATGGCGACGCGGCCCTTGATGTCGGGGCGGTCGAGCACTACCTGGCGGTCGAAGCGGCCAGGGCGCAAGAGCGCGGGGTCGAGCACGTCAGGGCGGTTGGTGGCGGCGACCACGATGATGTTGGTCTGGCTGTCGAAGCCGTCCATCTCGACCAGTATCTGGTTGAGGGTCTGCTCGCGCTCATCGTGGGAGCCTCCCAGACCCGCGCCGCGATGGCGGCCTACCGCATCAATCTCGTCCACGAAGATGATGCAGGGGGAGTTGCGCTTGGCCTGGTCGAAGAGGTCGCGCACGCGGCTCGCGCCGACGCCCACGAACATCTCCACGAACTCGGAGCCTGAAATGGAGAAGAAGGGCACGCCCGCCTCGCCAGCGCACGCTCGCGCCAGCATCGTCTTGCCCGTGCCTGGTGGGCCTACGAGTAGGACGCCACGCGGGATGCGCGCGCCCAGGGCGTTGAACTTTTCAGGGTATTTGAGGAACTCTACCACCTCGGTAAGCTCCTGCTTGGCCTCCTCCACACCAGCCACGTCGGCGAAGGTGATGGTCGGCTTGTTGCCCGTAAAGAGGCGAGCGCGGGACTTGCCGAAGGAGAGGGCCTGGTTGTTGGTGCCTTGCGCCTGCCGCATCATAAATAGGAACGCGGCGACAAGCACGATGGTCGGCAGCAAGAAGCCGAGTATGCCCAGGTAGTTGCCTAGCTGAGGGGCTTTCTCGACACTCACCACCAGCCCCTTCATTTCATCTGGGGTGACGCCGGCGCTCACTAGAATGGTATAGATGTCATTGGTCGTGGACGGTTTCTGCGAGACCTTTGTGGGAGCGGTCTTACAATCGCCGTAGCAGAGAGTGATAGTGTTATTTTCTTCGCGGTCTATTATCTGGGATATTCTATGTTCCTTCACGTCCTGCACGACCTGAGAAAAAGGAATCTCCGGTGACGAGCCGCGATTGTTCATAAAGGTGAAGAAGAGGACCAGCATGGCTACCATGATGATCACCCAGACAAAGCTGTTCCTGAGCCACTTATTATCAGTCATTATCTTTCCCTATCTTTCCCTCCCGGATACCGGGGCGCAATGTTGCTATGGTACAAAGTTGGCTTGTGGATTCTCTATCTCTATTAACGCACGTCAGCCGAAAATAGTTTCTACGCGCGCAATGGGGATGCTATTACATATCGAATTATACACTCAGCACGCATGAGTGTCAAAGCCCATAGGGTGATGGTAAATCAGGTGTGAAGTAGCACGAAGTAACAAATAACGCTTTCTTAGGTGGGCCTATCTACTTACCTGGCGTTTAGCTCAACTGTGTATACCCCAAACGAGAGGAGCCTGTTATCGTTTGGATTGCCTGTTGGCAGCGGAGGCTCCGGGCTGCCTAGAGTAATCTTGTTGTTGCCCGTTGGCAAGGTAATATCTAAGGATACTGACTTAGGATTCTCCTCAGGCTTGAGTTGTATTGTAGCCAACGGATAGCCATTGATTGCCAGATCAAGAGTGCGCGGCTCCTTAAAGGTAGAGACCATGAAGCTTAGCTTTGCCCGAATGGGCTGCTTTGTCAGATTCATCGTATACAGTTCAGCGGGCCGCAGGTCAGTTTTCAGTGTAGGCTCTATATTTACTATGTCGGCCAAGCGAAATACTACCCCGTCCCCTCTCACCTCAGAGGCGAACCAGCCCTCACCTACATCTAGAGTAATTGGATCGGCAGCAGGTTGAGCATCGGGCACTTTATATACGGTCATGAGCCCGTCTTCATAGTACGGGCTAACACTCTCACCAAACACCTGTTTCATGAGGCTCGTATATCGAGGCATGATGTCAGGGCTAATAGCCTCTTTATACAAGATTATGTAGCGTGTACTCGTATAGTTCAGGATAGGAACACCTTGGGTCCTGTAATCGGTTCTCTTCAGAAAATCTCGTTCTGGAAAGTTGTAATCTATTCGCTCTTGAGAGAAATCGAGCAGCCAAAAGTGGCGGAAGAAACTCGCGTTCTTTACAAAATTATTTGGATTTGTGAGCTTGTGGTCACGAGCCCAGCGCCCACTAAAGCGAGGTTTATTGTGGAGTACTTGATACATCATGTAGTGGTTTTCGCCTCGGCCCTTCTCCGTGAACGGGGGAAGTTCGAGTATCGAATAGACCTCCTCGTCATTGGCTATCTGTTTGTAAAAATTGGGCCAGTCAGGCTGATCTATCTTGACTTCGCCAGTTGCGGCCATAAACCCATACAGAGTCGGCACCAGGAAGGCCCCCACAAGCAAGGCCGTTATGACACCATTGTAGGTAGAAAATAGCGCAAATCGGGCTTGCCTCCTGGTGAGCGACCGCACCCGGTCGAAGATAAAACGCAAGCCGAAAGCGGTGAGCAAGCCAATGCCGAGCATAGCGATGGTCTGGAACCGACCAGGATCACGACCTATACTGAATACCGGTAAATACTGTAATAGCGAGTAGGGCATCGGGACCCCTGTGCTCTTATCCCCCACCATCACTTCTGGTCCCAGCGCCATCAGATAAAATATCCCTATCGCTATCGTCCAGAATATGCCCATTTGCCGTTCGTACCCTCCATTTCTCCACGAGCCTATCAACCCCAACAACGCGATACCATACGTTAGGTACCCTGGATTTCCCTCCCCTGGAGCCAGCAGCTCTGCAGGTTCAGTGCTCAACTCTGGCTGCTCTGGCTTACGTTCAGCCACGGAGATGCTATCGCTTCTCTTAGCATCGGCAGAAGCAGGGTCGGTCCTACTATTAGTAGGAAGCCTCCCCCGATCCCGGTAAGCTTTGCGAAGATGACCCCTTTCTCCCGCCATGGAACTCTCCGTAGCAATACGAATATCCCATACAATATCGTGGCGAATACGCTGAACATCACATACTGCCAGTCGGTGAGGGCCATTATTACGAGAGTTGCTATTGAGAGGACCGCGTATACGGGCCAATGACGCATATCCCTCCTGAGTATCATGTTACTGCCCGTACTGCCCGTACTGCCCATACCACCCGTACTGCCCATACCACCCGTACTGTCCATACTGCCCGTACTGTCCATACTGCCCGTACTGCTCGTACCCCACACTGGGCGTCCATAAAGTGCACGGAACATGAAGAAGAAATAGAGAGGTAGCCATTCCATAGAGAGCTTCTCGCTCTGCCCATAGATTAGGAAGTTGACTACGAGGGTATTTGCGTAGACGAATACGGCAGTCCCCGCGAATGCTGCCAAGGCTCTACCAACGATGTCTCTGATGAACAGGAAGGTGAAGAAGGTGGTCAATGCGAGCGATAGCACGAATAGGAGGTTGATAGCGGGTATATACCCTAAGGTCAAGTTGAAGGGGAGAGTTAGCAGACCGTTGAAGGGATTGAGCGTGTGGAAGCGCAGGCTGATGCCGGTGGGGTAGTACAGGTAATCGGTGAAGTAGGGGCTGGAGTGCAGGTCGAACAGAGCAGTCTTGACCCAGTAGTTGTTCCACATGTTCTCATACCCGTCCAGGTCCCCCCCTGCAACACCGGAGGTAAGGTTAAACAAGGGTATGCGAGCAAACAGGGCCGCAAGAACTGCACACCCAATGAACGTCCACAACATCGGGTGAGCAACCAAGCGTATTTTGCTTGACGACTGCGCACCTAGTTGCTTAGTGGGCATCGTGTCATCAGCCTTTGTGGACTCGTGAGGATAACGACTACTCTCAAAAGGGTAAATGAGGACAGAACACGATGCATGATAGAGGGATTATATTTGAGGGCAAATGCTTTGTCAAAACATGCTCTTGAGCAGGCAGGGCTGATGCAAAATCAGGAGTGGGAACGTCGCGAAAATGAATAGGTCTACATAGCGCATTCCAGACGATAGGCCAAAGGGTCGTTGCGCTAGAGACAATTTGATCTCGCCACTGTAAGCAACCAATCCGACCATCATGTTGTTCAAAGTAGCTAGCACCTGCGGAGAGTTAAAGCTTGCAGTCAAGGACCAACCACAAACAACTATAACCACCAGCTACCAGCAACTAACCTATTTGCTATAATGACCCCGTGGAGAGGGTCAACGGTTCATTTGGCTGGTGGAGCGCCTCGGTATGGAGGTTGCGCCTGCTCGTTGTTACGGGATATGGGGCGCTCGCTATGCTGTTCGCGTGGCCGCTACCTCTCTACCTATCTGAACGGGCGGTGCTTGCGAGGGGGTCGGATTTCTACCCTCATATATGGAATCTGTGGTGGGTAAAGTTCTCGCTACTGACTCTGCACACGAACCCTTATTACACAGACTACCTTCATTACCCCAGCGGCCAATCTCTCGTCTACCATGTCGTTGACCCGCTCAACGGGGTGCTCTCTATACCGCTACAGGCGGGGTTCGGGCTGCTGGCAGCATTCAACCTGCTGAGGTTGGCCCACATCGTCTTCTCAGCGACGGCGGCTTACGCATTATGCAGAGTACTAGGATTGCCGCGCCCTGCGGCGTGGGTGGGTGGTGCGCTCTTCGCCATGTGCCCCGTCGCTGCCACCTCTTTCGACCTGGGGCAGCTCGTAGAGATCAGCATGGGGTGGATACCTCTTTACATCCTGTGCCTCATCAAGGGACTAGGCAATAAGGCATTAGGATTGCCCGCGGGAGGGTGGGGTTGGCTGCTGGGTGCTACACTCTCCCTGGCGGCGTCTGCCCTTTCTACATGGTACTTCTTCACTGCGTTGGTTCTATTCACGGTGCTGTATGTCGTATGGGAGATAGGCAGTGTGTGGATACAGAGGAAAAGGTTGGTAACAGCAGACGGCAGACAGAGTATAGACGACGAACGACGGACGGCAGAGGAAGAGCAAGCTGAAATCGCCTCCCGTCGTCCATCGTCCATCGTCCGTCGTCTAGTCGTTCGAGCGGCTGCAATCGGTGCGGGCGCGGGCCTTATTCTAAGCCCCCTCATCATCGCAATGGTGCTTGAGAGCGCGAAGGGCGGGGACTATCTGGTCTCACCTCTAAGCACGATTATCGCTAACTCAGCGGACCTCATTTCGCTCTTCCTTCCCATGCCTGCACGGTACAACGATGCGGCAATCAACCCGCATGGAGGTAACCCCGCGCTCGGGTGGACGGTCATAGCCCTGGTAGCGGTGGCGCTGGCTACACGTAAGCGCATCCGTGACAGGGAAGGTGGCAATGAGCAACTCAGGAGAGGCCATATCTACTTCTGGCTCGCAGTAGCTGTGGTCTTCGCACTGCTTGCTATGGGGCCGCACCTGCTGGTATGGGGCAACGACACAGGCGTGCCAATGCCCTATTTCTTGCTGAACAAGGTGCCGTTCCTGGGAGCGGCGCGGGTGCCCTTACGATTTATCCTCGTGGTATCGCTCGCTTTGTCAGTGCTGGCAGCCTTTGGGCTGGTGTCGCTGGCGAAATTAGTGCGCCATTCGCGGGTAAAAGCTGTGCTGTTTGCGGTGATTGGCATACTCGCAGCAATTGAGCTTGTGGGAATACCACGTACACTGATCACTCCTACCATACACCCTTTCTTCCAAAGTATCGCGGCCAGCGATACCGAGGGCTTGCACGAAGCAGTGATGGAGTTGCCAGTCGCTGTAAGAGTACCACCATCGATGCTCGTCCAGACCGTTCACCAGCATCCGATACTTCTCGCTTATACAGCACGCAAATATCCCTACCCCTGGTTCGATGCCACGCCCGGTATTGCCCAGTTGAGCAGGTCGGAGGCAGGCGCATTGTCAGGTTTGGAGCCGGACATCGTTACGCCTACTATTGCCGATACCGCGCTGGCAGCATTCGACTACTACGGCGTGCGCTACATAGCAATTTACACGACCGGCAACAGTGGGTTGGATGACAGGGTTAGCGAGGCCGCCGATGCACTCTTTGGGAAGCATAATATAGCTCCCTTAATCCACGATGCCACCTTGACCGTATATAAAATACCACCTCAATCGAGGAGCGGCCCGCTCGTCGGATTGGGAGATGGATGGTATGGCACCGAGAGCGCCGGAGAGCGACGCTGGCGCTGGACCGACGGCCACGCCTGGGTGCAGGTCAAAAATCCCATCGAACGTGCGATGCCGGTGCGCGTGCGCCTGGCGGCTTATACAAACACCGAGCCTCGAACGATGCTCATAACACTCGACGGACAGGAGATCGTTCGCAAGGAGATAAACCCCTATCCAGCACAGGAAGTCACAACAGATATAGACCTCTTGCCCGGAGATCATTGGCTGGAGATAAGCTCTATCCAGCCTGCCGAGATACCGCCTGGGGACAGTCGCCTCATCAGCCTCGGTTTCGAGAGTGTAGAAGTAACACGCAGGTGAAACGTGATGCGCTCTAGGAATTACTTAGAGGGTCCATAACAACGAATGTAAAAAGAGGGTCATTCCGAACGCAGTGAGGAATTTAAAGCTCTATCCATACAACCAGGCACGGAGATTCCTCACTACGTTCGGAATGACAAGGAAATGGGTGCTTCGTTACGGCACGCTCCTCACGACAGGCTCCTCAACCTTCGCCATAGTAGCTAAACAGGATCTTAGAAATGGGCTGCCGGTTGCTTTCGGCTTTCATCCATCGTCAAATGCTCATATATCGGTTTGGTCGGCAGTTTTGAAGTTGCAAATTTCTAAAAGCTTGCAACCTTGCGACTAATAGTTCGTTGTAAGTGTTAACCCGTATTGGGGCTTGTTCTGGCGCGATATTGGCGTGTCATTGAGCGTGGGAGGGGGTGCCTACAGCATAAAAGAGAGGTGGAGTTAGTACCAAAAGGCTAGGGTGCAAGCTTGACATTGCCGTGGTCAGTTCACTATACTCAACTCGGACCCAAGTGCCAGCCTCGCTCTTATCGCCTTATGGTTATTGATGCTTTAGAGGCGCTCCTATCCCTGTAAGCTACGTAGACAAAGGCGTTGGCCACTACCTACACCCCTACATCTTCAGTAATGATAGTAGTCATAATCGCGGCTATGAGCGAGAGGCCGGAGGAGACCCTGCCCAGCGAGGTATGGGGCATAACTCACGCCGAGAAGAGCAAGTACATTACAATCAATCCAGGCGATGCCCTTGATCAGGTAAGTACGACCTGGAAACGGCGCGAGGCAACGTACGAAAGGAGATCGGTCATTCATGGTTAACAACAAGAAGCTAATTTTGGTCGTAGCATTGATGATGGTCGCTATAGGAGTGGTGTCGCTTGGAGCGCGCCAATCACAAGGCGTTACGGTCCCACCCGGACCTATCGTGAAGTCTCCCAACGCGAGCGCCGGCATGACGAAAGCGCCTGCCGTGCCAGACGCGCCGGCACTTCCCGAATCATCTTCCCCGGCAGTCTTCCAGGAAGGTTTCTCAGGCAATCTTGACGGGTGGCAAACGGTCCAGACCGCACCCGCGACCTGGGGTGCAAGGGACGGACGATTGCAGCAGTGGGGTGACGCCAACGGCGAGTCTGTTGACGAGCCTTCAGTGCTGGCTATCAAGGGCCTCTCGGTTAGCAACGGTAGGGTCGAAGCTCACATCTTCCCTACGGCAGGCACACCGGTAGGCCTGGTGTTCAGAGGCTCCGATGCCGGTTATTATCGCCTCGACCTGTACCCCAATCTGCGTTACAAGACTCCAAAAGCGGCCTTGTACGAGGTTACCGCAACGGGTGCATCTAAAGTCGCAGAGGCCACCGCAGATGCATGGCAGGGATATGCATACAGCGCCTGGCAGCTCGTCACGGTAGACCTGTCAGGTAGCAGTATTGTAGTGTCGGTAGAGGGCAAGCAAATACTCAGCGCCAACAATGGCAGTTTCAACTCAGGTTGGGCCGGCGTATGGACCTTCGCCAACACCGGCGCGCAGTTCGACAATGTTCGCATACAGCAAGCGGGCAGCCGTTAGTAGAGTAGAGAGAGGATACACATAAACATGAAAAAGAACTTTACTCCGGTACTCCTGCCGGTCTTGTCATTGATGCTGGTGGCGGCCTCTGTGTACGCCACCTTTATGGGTAACGGCACCCCTACCGTAATGGCAGCCATACCCCAGGGCCAAAGTGAGGCTCCTTTAGCAGAGTGGATAGATCCTATTGACGTTACCCCTGACGGCTGGTACAACAACACTTCCACGGTAGCCGCTTCTCCTCTGAACGGAGCAGTCACGGTTGCATGGGAGCAGCGTGACGAAGTCTGAAAACCATGCCTTCGGGCGGATCAGGCAATGCAGCAACGATATAGTCAACGGCGAATTCTTCTGCGGGAATGTCTTCAACGCCAATTGGAAAGAAATTGGCAATGTGGCAGTAAAGACCGATTCGCTAGGCCGCCGCCATATGGTCTTCTTTAGGTATAATGGTTCCAGTGCTACCTGCGGCGGCTATGCTATAGTTGAAGCGGATGGAGGCCTTTCCACGGTGGAAACCATCCCAGACTCGTGCGGCGGTTTCTACAAGCCCACGGCGCTGGCAATTGGCCCCGACGATACGGCCCACGTCCTTCTGGCGCGGGACAACAACAACATCCACTATTTCGCACGCAACGCTGCGGGCACTTGGACAGTCCGAGATGAGCTTGTCACTGAGGACAACCGCCCCAACAACATAGCGATAACCGTGAGCAAGAACGGTGTGGTGATGGCCGCATGGCTGGCGCTCAACGGGCGTAACGACGTTCATACTGGTATCAGGACTTCCCCAGGGGTCTGGCAGATCGAGAACATATCTGCGGCCTGCTGTGCCAGCTGTGACTATGATTCCAACACTTATGGGCCTTCCCTCGCAGCTGACCGCACCGGCGGCATACGCGCAGCCTGGGCCGACGAAGAGTGCCCTCACGTTACACCTCGCAACACCGACATGTACTACCGCGAGTGGAAGCCTGATACGGGCTGGGACAACCAACCCTTAGTGCTGGTCGCTGGAGACGCAGACGGAGGTGATGACGAGACACAGCAATTCTGGGCTGCAGTCACAGTAGATAACATGAATAGGTCGCACATCATCTACGGAACCGACAACGGTAGAGGGCGGGATAACTACACGACAGGTTACATCTTCGGGTCCGGCACCGTCTTCTCAGAGGAAGAGCGGCCAGTTGAAGACTACTTCGGTAACGAATATGCCAAGCAGGCTTCCATAGCGCACAGTACAGGTTACATCCACTCTTCCTTCAATGCCCCCTCCGCTTCTGGCAAGGCCACCTACTACATAAATGGGGTCATTCAGGACGGTAACGTAGCCACAGCCACACCTGTAGCGACCAGCACCCCGGTGCCGCCGAGGTGCCCAAATGAGCAGTACAAGGATGTGTGTCCGGGGGACTTCTTCTATGAAGCGGTGATGGCACTCACCAGCGACAACGTGATGACAGGCTACAACACTGTGCCCCCATGTGATAACAGCCTCGGCGTCCCCTGTTTCAAGCCATTCAACAACATCACCCGCGGACAGGCGGCCAAGATTATCGCCCTGGGCGCGAGCTTGCCCGCGAACCTGCAAGGCGCTCCTCACTTCACCGACGTGCCCGATAACCATACCTTCTACACGTTCATTGAGTATGCGTACAACGCGGGCGTTGTCAGTGGATACCCGTGCGGTGGACCAGGCGAGCCGTGCAACTCGGAGAACAGAGCCTACTTCAGGCCTGGCCTCGAAGTGACCAGGGGCCAGCTTTCCAAGATGGTCTCAAATGGCTTCGGCTACAATAATGCGGTCACAACGCAGACCTTCGAAGATGTGCCCACTGACAGCGCTTTCTACATGTGGATAGAGCGGATGGCGCAGCGCGGGCTTATAGGTGGCTATCCATGCGGTGCCCCTGCGGAACCGTGTGTGGAGCCGGGCAACCGCCCATACTTCAGGCCGGGCAATAATGTCACCCGCGGACAGGCGGCCAAGATAATTTATGGGGCACGCCAGATAGAGCCTACTCCTACGCCCACTGTCGCGCCTACAAATACAGCGGTAGCTACAAGTACGGCTACGGCAGTGGCTACGAACACGGCGGTCGCAACGACAACCAGTATCTTGCCGACGCTCCCGATAGGGACGCCAACTGCTACATCTATAGCACGGAACGGCACGCGACCATAAATTAGCCTTCACTCCTTCCCAAAGGGGAGTGGAGATTGAAACATGAGTCATCCCGAATTTTATATTCGTGCCTGCCTCATGTTCACAACCGTCCCACTGCCCCACCCCAACCCCTCCCACGCGTGGGGAGGGGTTTTTCAAAATAATAAAAAGGGTGAACATTGGCGGCTGCGCCGCCAATGTTCACCCTTTTTATTATTTTGAACTTGGGATTCTACGCTTGCCAAGCGTAAATCTTAAATTCGGGATGACTCATGTTTCAAGAAGTTGTTTATAGAGGGTAAAGGTGAAGGTGACTGATGGACACTGGCATCTGGACTGAGAGCTAGGCTGGTGGAGTGCGCCCCAACCTTCGAACCCAACCCAGATGCCAGCGGCCATCTAATCAAGACCGGCTGCAAAACGTGAAGCAGGCACGATTGCCGGCCTGCCCGAAATATATCGTAAAATCAGGTAGCTTGAATACAGACAGGTATACTCAACTGGTAAGTACATTTGTACTCACCTGGGCTTCCTTTATGGTCCGGGCGCTCGCACCCATATCTTGGCAGCCAGGTCAGACGTAACAGAAGCTGTTCGCTCTACACCACCATCGCCGCGCGGTATGATGCTTACCTTCAAGGTATGGCCTGCATCATCGCGCTCAAGCACGGTGATAGTCGCGCCTGGCATGATGTCCATCTGGCCCAGGCTCCTGAGCAGAGCCAATTCATCTTCTACGACCTCGGAGATGAGGAGCACCTTCATTACCGCTTCCAGGGGAGCATTGATGAGGCGCAAGGCTCTCTGCTCGCGCAGGTATTCGACCGTGTTCATGGTGCTGCTGGGGATAGGGTTTCCGTGAGGGCAGGTGCGGGGGTTGTCCAGCACCGTCATCAGACGCTCTTCGACGGCAGGGGACATGCCCCGCTCGACGTTGTGGGCCTCCTCGTGCGCCTGCACCCAGTCCATGCCGAGGATGTCCACCAGGAACCGCTCCGCGAGGCGATGCTGGCGCAGAAGCACCTCGGCGTTGGCGCGCCCTTCGTCAGTAAGCTCTATCCCTTCTCCCTGGCGGCCCCTACCCCGCCCCGGCATCAATATGAGGCCGTCACGCTGCATCCGCTTGAGCACCTCGGCTACGTTTGGAGCCGATACGCCAAACTTCTCGGCCAGGCGCGCGCCAACCACCGGGTCGCCCTCGACAGTAAGGTTGTAAATGGTTTCCAGATATTCTCGCGTGACAGGAGTAATGGCTGACATTTGGGTGTCCTATGCGACAGGCGCTTGCGGGGGAGGAAATAACAATTGAGTATAGACCGCAGGGGGAAAGTTGTCAAAAATCCAACGTGCCCGCAATTGCGTATTATCTTTGCAACTAGTTGCAACAAGCTGTATACTGTTGGAGCAAAGCATTATCAAAACCGGGTCTTTGAATTCCAGAACAGGCAAAATCAGGAGAAAATCATGTTGTTATTCGCGCCGGTCGCCATGCACATTCCAGACGGGTTTCTGTCGGTTGCGACCTCGTCGGTGTTATGGGTATTTGCGATATTGGCGGTAGGGTATGCGCTGGTGAGAGCGGGTGAGGACCTGGGCGAGCGGCAAGTCCCGCTCATGGGAGTGGTAGCGGCAGCCATCTTTGCCGGGCAGATGCTCAACTTCCCCGTAGCGGGGGGCACGTCAGGCCATTTGATGGGAGCGACCATCGCCACTATCTTGCTTGGCCCCTGGGCCGCGATTTTGGTGATGACCAGTGTGGTGAGCATCCAGGCGCTCATCTTCCAAGATGGCGGGCTGCTGGCGCTCGGCGGCAACATATTCAACATGGGACTTATCGGCGTGGCCGTCACCTATTTCGTATATCGAACGATAAAGAAGCTAGCCGGTGGGCAGTCCTGGGGGGTATTCGTTGGAGGAGCGCTGTCGGCGTGGCTCTCGATATTTGTTGCTTCACTGGCTGCAGCGCTCCAACTTGCCCTCTCCGGTAGCTCGCCCGCTGACCTGGCAATTCCAGCGATGGCAGGTATCCACACGATAATCGGCGTCGGGGAAGCGCTCATCACCGTAGGCGCGCTTGCCTTCGTGTATGCGGGCCGCCGCGACCTGCTGAAGCTTGGAGACGCTCAGCCTAAAGGGGGGAGGCTGGTATGGGTGGTGGGGTTGGCGCTTGCCCTGATGCTGGCTATCCTCTCCCCGATTGCCTCTGCCAACCCTGACGGGCTTGAATGGGTCGCCCAGCAGAACGGTTTCATTGACAAAGCGCAAAACCCAGGCTACGCCATCATCCCTGACTACGCAGTGCCGGGTATCGGGAACGAGCAGCTTGCCACCATCCTGGCAGGCATCATCGGCGTGATCGTAGTCTTTGGGGTGGCTATGGCGGTGGCCTACACAAGGCGTAAGCGCGGAACAGCCTCCTAGTAGTGAGTGGTGAGTAGCGAGTTGTTAGTTACCAGCTACTCGCTACCAGCTACCAACAACCATGCACGTTCATTTCCTTGACCCGTACCAGGAAGGCGTAAGCCCGATACACCGCCTCGATCCACGCATCAAGCTGGTGCTGGCCCTGGCATTTATCCTAACGGTGTCGTTGGTGCCCGTAGCTCTATGGCCTATTTACCTTCTTTTATTGACGCTCGCCCTGTCGGTGGAGATATTGTCGGAGATCGGGGTGATGAAGGTGTTGCGGAGGTCGTCGCTGGCGCTGATATTCGTGCTGGCGGCGCTTCCACTGGTCTTCATGTCGGGCGGTAATACCCTATTCGTAGTTCCGTTGGGGCCTGTGGGCGGGCTTACCATCTTCGAGCCGGGATTGGAGAGGTTTGTCAGCGTTGCTCTGAAGTCGTGGATTTCGGTGCAGATGGCTATCGTGTTATCTTCAACTACGCCCTTCCCCGACCTACTCATGGCTATGCGTAGCATAAAGATACCGCGTCTATTGGTATCTATCTTTGGGCTGATGTGGCGCTACCTGTTCGTGATGGCTGACGAAGCGCAACGCCTGATGCGGGCCAGGGAATCTAGAAGCGGCGACTCAGGGCGAGCAGGCGTGAAAGCAGGTGGCGGCATCGCGTGGCGCGCCCGCGTTACGGGGGGCATGGCGGGCAATCTCTTCTTGAGGTCATTCGAGCGCGGGGACCGTATCTATTCCGCGATGGCGGCTCGCGGCTACAACGGCGAGGTAAGGACGATTTCGAGGCCGCGTGTGGAACCTTCCCAATGGGTAGTGCTCGCGTTCGGGCTGGTTTTGCTGGCCGCGCTGCTAGGGCTGTCTTATCTGCTGAGGCTCTGAACAGTATGATCCATCTCGAATCGACTATGACCGCCAATCGACCACTCGTAACCGATGACTTGCCGCCAGCCGTAGAGCTACGCGACCTCACTTTCTCGTACCCTGACGGGCACCCCGCGTTGCGTGGCGTGTCGCTCACCATCGGGCAGGGTGAGAAGGTGGCGATGGTCGGGCCAAACGGCGCTGGGAAGTCCACGCTGATGCTGCACCTGAACGGTATCCTGCAAGGTCATGGGAAGGTGCGCGTAGCCGGACTCGACGTGGTGAAGGAGAACCTGGGGAAGATACGGGCGGCAGTCGGATTGGTGTTCCAATCGCCGGACGACCAGCTCTTCTCACCGACCGTCTTTGATGACGTGGCATTCGGCCCGATCTACCAGGGGCTGCCCGAAGCTGAGGTACGCGAGCGTGTCACCAGGGCGCTGGCTGCCGTGCGCATGAGCGAGTACGCGGCAAGGGTATCCCACCACCTGAGCGTCGGGGAGAAGAAGCGCATAGCTCTCGCCACGGTGCTTTCGATGGACCCTGAAATCCTGGTGCTGGACGAGCCATCGGCGGGGCTGGACCCACGCGCACGGCGAGGTCTGATCAACCTGTTGCGCGACCTCCCACAAACGATACTCGTGACCACGCACGACCTCCCCCTCGTACGCGACCTATGCCAGCGTACGGTTGTTATGGACGGCGGCGAAATAGTCGCGGACGGTCCCACAGCGCGCATTTTGGAGGACGAAGCACTGCTGGAGGCACATGGGCTGGAAAAGCCGTAGATAAAAGACCATAAAGCTATAGCCCAAGATTGGGAACCATTACTTGCCCAACCCACATTGTGTGTGCTATTCTAGGCGTATGAGGAACGTAAGCTCAAATGGCCTGGAAGGAATACAGCTTGGCTTGGAGCTTGAGCCTGCTCCCATGGTCTCCGACCAGTTCGGCCTAGACCAACGCCTGGTGATGTTGCAGGCTGATACATTAGAAGCTTGTAGCCGCTTACCAGATAGCCTCTTTTCACTTATCATCACCTCACCCCCGTACAATATTGGGAAAAGTTACGAAAAGGAAATTGGCCTCAACGAATACCTGGATTGGCAAGCTACTACCATCGCACAACTTGTGCGACTGCTGAAACCAACAGGTAGCATATGCTGGCAAGTAGGCAATTACGTGGATGATGGGGAAGTGTTCCCTTTGGATATCCACTTCTACCCTATTTTCAAGCGGTTGGGCCTTCAATTGCGGAATTGCATCGTGTGGCACTTCGAGCATGGACTGCACGCTTCGCACCGCTTCTCAGGCCGGTACGAAACAGTGCTCTGGTTCACCAAGAGTTCCGACTACAAATTCAACCTCGACCCTGTTCGCGTACCGTCCAAGTATCCGGGGAAGTTACATTTCAAAGGAGAAAAACGTGGCTTGCCGAGTGGCAATCCACTAGGTAAGAACCCCTCCGATTTCTGGAGCTTCCTTGCTGAAGAATGGGAAACAGGTGTTTGGGACATACCTAATGTGAAGTCGAACCACCCAGAAAAGTCCTCGCACCCATGCCAGTTCCCCGTTGAGCTTGTAGAGCGTTGCGTTCTGGCGATGACGGACGAAGATGACTGGGTCCTGGACCCGTTCGCAGGAGTAGGTTCCACACTTATTGCCGCCGCAAAAAACAACCGCAGAGCAGTAGGTATTGACCGTGAAGAGGAGTATTGCACGTTAGCCAGACGACGCATCAGCGACTATTATGCTGGACGGCTCAAGCTGCGACAGATTGGTACGCCTATCCACCAGCCGTCGGGTAAGGAGAAGGTGGCACAAATCCCGTTGCAATGGAATAAGCCCGAAGAGAAAGTAGAATGATAATAGCCGGGAGGTTCTCTTTCAAGGATGGGGAGTTTGTTATTCAAGACCGCTATCCTCATCTGCTAGCCGAGGTAGAAAGTGTTATAGGCTCTGTAAACGCAGAGGAGCATAAGACCAAGATAAGTACCGAGAAAACTATGAGGGGCCGTGTGCTCTACAGTCCGGCATCTCTGAACAGAGCCTTCAATCAGCACTTTGGATTACTGAATTGGAAACACTGGAAAGTATATTGCGAATATCCCACTGAGTATTACACGAAGGATTACACTGCAAAGACACTTACGAAAGGGGCCTTCCGCGATATGGATTTCGTCAAAGAAAAGCTTGGAGTGGAAATCCAATTTGGAAAGTATGCGTTCATGGTCTACAACGTCTGCTCTAAGATGACGATTTTCAAGAATCAGGGGATAATTGACGCGGGTATAGAGATCGTCCCAATTGCCCAGTTTGCGCAGGAGATGTCATCTGGGGTTTCCTATTTTGAGCAATTTGTATGGGACCTGCGGGCGCGTGGGATAGCTGATATAGATGTTCCTGTACTGATCCTAGGGATCGATACCGTGCGGATGCCAGCCACCGAACTTACCGCCTCTACGCCTTCAGTTTCCTGATGCCTGTGGAACACAAACGACGAATAACCTGGCGCGACCCCCTCGGCACCGAGCCGGAGATCGAACCCTGGCGCACCGACCTGGTATTGCCTTCGTTCTTTCTATCGGCGGCCACGCTTATACTCGCAACCATAAATCCGACTTATTACGGCTTCGCCCCACATCTCATCGAGACGTACGTAGTCGTGCTCTTGTGTATTGCTGTAACGGGCTGGGGGGTGTACAAGGGGCGATTAGATGGGGTGCTGTTAGGCTCCGGCCTGATGCTCCTGCTCATCGCCCTCTGCCTTACCACGCAGCCGACCAGGCTTGGCATCTCTACGAATACGGTATGGCCTCTGCGGAGCGCGCTCTTTATGCTGGTAGCGGGGTCATGGGCTTTCTTGATGAGGCCGCCTATGTGGGCCAGGCGGGCCATGATGGCTATCTCGATACCCGTCGTAGTGGTGATTGCCTGCGCGGGCGGGCCGACACTCACGGCTACAATATCCAACGCGCTCAGGTTGAACGGCTCAACCTCCTTTTCAACGCCGATCCCCGCCAACAACTTCTCACCTTACTGGCTGGCAGTTGACAGCCACGGTACGCTCTACGCGACTGCTGCCAGCGGCGGCTACATATGGGTCTTCGATCCGTCAGGCGTGCCACTTGGAACTATACGCCCGGCCCTCGCGCCCGAAGCGGGCAGTGCTGACCCTGGCATACTCCCCATAGGCTTCCCATCGCCGACCGCCATCCCTACACCCGGCGCAAATGGCATTGGAGTGACGTACACAGCGCCAATTCCCTTCTGTGGGATCGCCACGGACCACATGGACAATTTGTACATGATCGATCCCTATACGAACCAGTTGGTGAGGATGAGCAGAGAGGGTAAGGTCACGAAAAGGTTCGCCCTGCCTGAGAAGTTTGCCGGGGCCAGGGGGTGTCTTGCTACGGACGCCGAGCACATTTACGTCAGCTCAGGATTCGGCTCTGTATTCATCATGGACTATGAGGCACGTATCGAGAAGGAAGTGAAGCTGGACTACCAGCCCTTCGGGGTCGCACCCGATGGCAAAGGCAAGCTCCTGGTCCTGGGGCCAAACGAGTTGGGGCGCATAGATATCGCCACGGGTGCGAAGGAGGTAGCTCCGCCTCCGCCCCAGGCGAGCGCGGCGCGCGTTCGCTACCAGACGATACTCGCTACAAATGATGGTGAGATTTTGGGTGCCGACCTGGCAAATAGCAGGGTAGTGCGAATAGACCCCGATACGGGCGACCTGCTTGGGACCATTGGTAATGCGGGTTCTATAATAACCGGATACTCGCCGGGCCAGTTCCAGTCTCTAGGTGGGTTGGCGCAGGATAAAACGGGCCGGGTATACGTTGCCGACTGGCAGCTCGGCGTCATCGAACGCTTCACGCCGCAGGGCGAATTGGAAGCGGTGCTCTGGGTGCCGGGCGAGGTGCAGCCGCCGATTATTCTCGAAGAGGAATAGTAGCGAGTGATGAGTAATGAGCAGATAGCGAGCGGAAGTCAGCTATTGCCAGCCGCGGATGCGAGCTACCAACTACCCGCCACCTCAAGGGTTGAGTTGGAACCTCTAAACGAAACGTAATTGCTCTCAGCCTGGCTAGCTTCTTCTCCGCAGTGCGGAGCGAGATGATAACTCCCCTGCGCATGGTCTTCCTGGTAACGGCTATGCAGACTCCCCTTCCGGTCGCGGGGCTTATCGAGGGTATTGCCCAGGGTATTGGCGGGGTGGTGCGTATCGCCGCCAGGAGGCTTTCAAACAAAGATAAGGCTCAGAAGGGTCAGGTGCTGCTGGGGTATGGCATCTCGAATGCGGTCAAGCCATTGCTCGCGGTGGTCACGTCATGGCCCGGAGCGCTCCTCATCACATTGCTGGATACCGTAGGCCAGGGTATCCGCCGAGACCCGCTGAATAAGCTCATCGAAGGCTCAACGCCGCGCCGGGGATGGCACGGGTCATGGGGCTTCATGAGCACAGCGGTATGCTTGGAGCAACCATTGGCGCGCTGGTCAGCACCCTCCTCCTTCTCCTGGTACTCAGCAACCTGCAAGCGATATTCGCCTGGGCTGCCGTGCCGGGCATACTTGCCATGCTCGCGCTTCTATTTGTAAGAAGCGATGAAAGACGAAGGACGAAGGATGAAGAAGCAGCCCTATCACGCATCACGCATCACGCATCACCCGAAATATCAAATCCAAAATCCAAAATCCAAAATCCAAAAGCGGCTCTCGGCGTTCGCTTCTGGATGTTCCTGGGCATATCCACACTCTTTGCGCTGGGGAACGTGTCGGTGGGGTTCTTTGTGTTGAGGCTGGCGAAGTCTTGAGCAGTCGCTGGCGATTGTGGTACTGGCCTACTTTGGACACAAAGTGGTGGCAACTCTGCTCGCGCCCCGGCTCGGCAGGTTGCACGAGAGGTGGGGGCCTCTCCCTGTACTCATTACGGGCTATGCCGGGCTTGGTTTGCTTTACGTAGGATGGATATTTGCGTCACAGGCGTGGATCGCCTGGGTGCTATTGCTTCTCTACGGCGCATACACCGCCCTATCTTTGGGCGTGCATGATGATCTGATTACAGATTTGGTCCCTGCCGGCTCCAGGGAACTGGCATTAGACTGGCATATGGGGCTGACCGGCCTCGCGGTAGTGGCAGGTAACGTCACGGCGGCATGGTTCTGGATCATCGGTGGGCCGCCTGCTGCGTTCATATATGGCGCGTGGGTGGTGGCTCTGGCGGTTGCGCTCATAGTTGCATGGGTGCCCTGGCTGCGGCGCGGTTACGCGGTATAAGCTCCAATTGTCCTTTTAAGGTAAGATAAACTACGCTGGGTAAAGTCCTCATTCACGAGTTTAAGAGGGTGTATAACAACGAGTATAAAAAGAGTGTCATTCCGAACGGAGTGAGGAATCTCCGAGCTTGCCAGGTGGATAGAGACCTAGATTTCTCACTACGTTCGGAATGACAGGTAAATACGTGCTTCTTTATGGCAGGCTCCTCTGCCCTTATCATAGTTGCTAAACAGGTTCTAAGTAATTATGTCAACTAAACCTATGTTAGATGTGCGACTATACGAACGAGAAGAATTGCTGAAGCGCGCTATACAGTTCCTCAAGAGAGATAAACGATGCGTGGCTGCATGGTTATTTGGCTCGTTGGCTGATGATAACGCTGACGAACTGAGCGATATTGACCTGTGGGTGGTTGTAGCGGACGAGCATATGGAGGCTGTGAGCGCGGAACGGCGCGAATACGTTGCCGGGATTGGGAAGCCTCTGCTTATAGAGGAAGCGCCACAGAATGCGCCAGCTGGGGGAGCATATTTGTTGGTGCTGTACGCGGGTGAATCAGGACTACATCAGGTTGACTGGTATTGGCAGCCACAATCGGGCGCGCGAATTCCGGCGGATATACCACTCCTATTTGACAGAGTTCGGCCTGCCAGCAGCCGATCCACCGAAGTCCCTTACTGTGGAGGAGCGCGCCGAACTTGCTACGAACCAGGTAGCTTTCTTCTGGGCCATGTGCAACATAACTGCCAAGAAAATCGCTCGCGGGCAAAGGTGGGGCGCGCTTTCCATGTTCGGGCTGTTGAGCGATGCTTTGGAGGAAGCGGAGTGGCTGGTCGGCCTGAGAGAAGAGAGGCCGGGACATAAGGACACGCGCACTGGCTTACCGCCCGTACAACCCGCCGACCAAATGACATTGTTGCGAGAGATGGCCCGCTCAATGGAGGGGATTATGCCCCAGGTGGAGGCACTCGGCGGTAGTGTGACGGTGGAGGCTATACCGCAAGTTTATCGCTTCTTCGAAGTCGTTGACGCTATGCTCGAACAATAGACACGGAATGACCCGGAAATAGCAACACTATATCTCGGCATCACCCTACTTGTCCCACCTTCTCTCTCAACCACGAGTTGATAAGAGCTTCGACTGTAGTCTCACGATGCTTGGCGATCTGCGCAAGCTTATACGCCAGTTCCGCATCTATTGGCATCAGGCGCGTTCGCTTCGTAATATCCACCTCGAAGTGAGCTTCAGGCATACTCTCCCAGTAATCACCCATGTCGTGCGTCTCGAAGAACTCTTCTAGCTCAGCGAGGGATGCGAAAGTAGGTAGCTCTTTATGTTCATTTCTCATAGATAAAATCCTTAGAGTGTGTTTAGGAACGAATGAAGAATGAGTGTCATTCCGAACGTAGTGAGGAATCTCCGAGCTTGCCAGGTGGCTAGATTTCTAGATTCTTCGCTTCGTTCAGAATGACAGGTAAAAGAGTGCTTCGTTATGCGGCATCCTTTTCTCATCACTTTACTCGATCATGCTCTGAGGACATTGTACATAATATGAAAAAGAGTGCCGGGTCGGCACTCTTTTTCATATTATGTACAACTAACTAGCCCCTCAGCACGCGCAGAGCCTCTGCCACTATATCATCGGGGTTAGGCATGACGGCTTTTTCGCCTGCCGGACCATAGGAGACGCGGCTGAACTTGGGGTGGATGCGGCCTATGGGGCCGTTCAGATGGTGCCACCAGTTGCTTGCTATTTCTGACGTGACGGATGATCCGAAGCCGCCTATGGCACGGTCCTCGTCCACAACCATGATATATCCCGTCTTCTTGAGCGACTTGAGGATGGCCCCACGGTCGTATCCGGCGTCAACGGTGCGCAGGTCTATCACCTCTGCGCTGATGCCATAGTCAGCGGCCAGCTTGTCGGCGGCAGCCATCGAGCGAGGCCAGAGGTTGCCGTAAGTGACGATGGTCAGGTCGCTCCCCTCGCGGGCCACGCGGGCTGATCCCAGGGGCACTCTGTAGTCAGGTCCGGGATAGTAAGACCTTGACACCTTCGCTTCGTACAGCGACTTCGGCTCTAGGAAGACTACAGGGTCGCCTGACAAGATAGACTCGCGCAACAGGCCCACTGCATCAGAGGCGAGCGAGGGGACGACTACGCGCAGGCCAGGGTAGTGGGCTATTGGCCCCACGCCCGCCTCGCTGTGCCAGATCGCACCCGCGCCTCCGAGGAAGTCGCCATAGGCAACGCGTATTACCATCGGGCAGGCGAAGGTGCCATTGGAGCGCCAGCGCTGAGTGGCGATCTCGTCCACTAGCTGCTGCCAGCCGGGGTGAATATAGTCACGGAATTGGATTTCAATCACGGGCATGAAGCCGGCGAGTGAGTAACCCATCGCCGTGCCGAGTATGGTGGCCTCGGCCAGGGGCGCGTTCCAGACACGGTCTGGGTAGGCAGCGCCTACGCCTCTCGTCACATGGAATACCCCGCCCTTCCCCTTCAGCTTGCCCGTAGGGTCGGGGATCGGGAAGTCGGCCACGTCCTGCCCGAAGATGACGATACGCTCGTCCTTCTTCATCTCCTCGATCAGCGCACGGGTGATGAGGTCGCGCATCGGGATAGGCTCGGTGCTCTTATCCTCAACGAGCGTGTTAGCTTCCTGCTCACGGAATGAGGTAACTTGCAGGTCATAGGGTGTGGAGGTAATGTGGTGTGTAATCGTCGCGGGGTCGAGCTTGGGTTCGCTCACCGCCTGCTCTGCGTGCTTGCGCACCTCACCAGTGACGGTGGAGTCAAGCTCCTTTATCTTCTCTTCGATTACGCCGGCCTTGACCAGCAAGGCAATCATCCTGGTTAGAGGATCGCGTCCGGTCTCTTTCGTCAGGTCGTCGGCGCTACGATAATATGCTTGGGTATCCGCCGAGGAATGGCTCATCGGGCGGGTGACGTGCGCGTGGACCAGGGCGGGACCTTTACCGCTACGGCAATGCTCCACAACCTTCGCAACAGTCGTATACAACTCTACGAAGTCCGTCCATCCAGCTCGAATATCTCCAGGCTGTGCTCCGGGCTGAGGTTCTGGTAGCGGCTGTAGAGACGCGACACGCTTCCGCCGGGAATATTGCGGCCTACAGGAGTGGAGATAGCCCATTCGTCGTCGAGGATGACGAAGACGATTGGAGACATGTCGCGCACGGCGTCGCGTATGGCCTCCTCTACCTCTCCCTCTGAGGTCGTGCCGTCTCCGAGGGAAGTGTAGACGATAGTGTCATTCAGTCCCTGTTTAGCGCCCCGGCTGTACGCTTTGCCTAGCTTGCGCTCTAATTTGAGCGCGGCAGCGGCACCCGCAGCGGGGAGGCACTGGGAGCCGGTCATGGTTGAGCCGGTGGGAAAATTGAACTCGACAGACCCGAAGTGGGAGGACATTTGCCGCCCGCCTGATTGGGGGTCGAAGCGGGATGCTACGCTCTGACGCAAGATGTCGAGGAGCGATATGCCACTCCAAAGGGCGAGGGTCTGGTCGCGGTAATAGGGGAGCTTGTAGTCGTCCGGGCGCATATGCGCGGCGAAGGCGGCGTTGATAATTTCCTTGCCCGCGCCTGCTATGGAGAACCAGAGATTGCCCGTGCGCTGGAGGAGCTGCATCATCATGTCTATCTCGCGGGATGTGCGCATGGCGGTGTACATCGCCAATGCCTCGTTCAGAGAAAGCCCTGCAAGCTCTTTGCGAGGCTTATCCCACCCACGCGAGCTTTCGCCTGAGAAGACCTTGCTTACCAGGCCGCGATAATAGTCTCTGCGTTCCTCCAGCAGCGCTTCTTCGGGTGTGGGTCCAGAAGATGCTCGCCTGGCGGACACATCGCTTGCTTTCTTTGTTTTGACTGCTGTCTCTAATTCGATCACGTATTGCCTCCATAATGGGAGCTTTTATATTCACGGCGGGAAGGCAACAAGGGTCGCAACAACTCTTAGACCTCGCACCCGCCTGGGCTTAGTGCCCTTCATGCTCGTGTGCCGGTAGGTGACATCGTTGTCAACTCCATTATAACGCAGAAATAGGGGTACGCGTCAAGAGGATATTTGGTAATAGTAGAGGCCAGATGTACCAAACCTCACCTCACATGTTAAGGGATAATTATGGGAGGTTAGGTTGTAAGAAGCTGTATAAGAACAATCCGCCTTTGCCTATCATTCTGAGAGGGTGTCCAAAAGTGTAAAGGAAAGTGTAAAGCAATGAGTGTCATTCTGAACGCAGTGAAAAATCTACGATTTTTACTCCAGTACACGCTCAGAGATTTCTAAATTCTTCGCTTCGCTCAGAATGACAGGCTAATTGGTGCTTCTCTTTTTGGACACCTTCTGAGCGAAGCGAAGAATTTAAAACTCTTTTCACACGTCCAAGCTCGGAGATTCTTCGCTTCGCTCAGTGGTGCATCTTGCAAGTTCGTGATAGAAAGGCGGCCACATTGTAGGGGCGGGTCTCCGTGCCCGCCCTCTCCCCCACCTGATCCTGTCGACAGCCAACAGGGCGGGCACGGGGACCCGCCCCTACAAACTTACACCTACTTGCAAGATGCACCACTCAGAATGACAGGGAGGATGGTGCTTCGTTACCCATACGTACTCCTAATCACGACCTAAAAAGGCTGGTGCTACTGGCCGTGGATAAATCTGCTCTGTACATAACAACTCCTTAAGTGCGCAGAGCAGTTTGTGGCCCGCTCCACTACCCTTAGCGCTATTTTGAACGCTGACGCACCACCTCGTACAGCGCGATTGACCCCGCGACAGCGGCGTTCAGCGACTCTATCTTACCCATCTGAGGGATAGCTATTGCGCCGTCACAACGCTCGCGCACGAGACGGCCAACCCCACGTCCCTCTGAGCCAACCACCAGGCCTGTAGGCCCGCGAAGATCGGCTGAGGTATATACTACTGCATCAGGCTCAGCCTGGAGCGCGTATACCCATAAATTTTCCTCTTTCAACGTCTCTATGGCTCGGGGGAGGTTGTTGGCGAGGCAGATGTTGAGATGCTCGACGGCCCCTGCCGAGGCGTTTACGACGGCGGGGGTGACTTCCACCTGGCGGCGGTCAAGCATGACCACAGCCGTGACGCCTGCCGCCTCAGAGGTGCGCAAGAGGGTGCCGAAGTTCTGAGGGTCCTGTAGCGAGTCGAGGATGAGGACGAGAGCGCGCGGGCCTGCATCGCGGCATAGCTGCACGACGTCTGCCAGCGTGCCGTACTCGAATGGGGATACCTCGGCGGCGACGCCCTGGTGATGGCGGCCAACGCGCAGGAGAGCATCAAGCCTGGCCTGCGGCACCTTCTCGACCCTGGCACCTGCACGCTTAGCCATCTCAGCGATGCCGGTGGCGGATTCATGCGAGGGGGATTTCGCTTTCTCTCCCTCGGCCAGCAATAGGCGGAAGACCTTGCGGCGGCCTGCGCGCAACGCCTCCTCTACTGCGTGCCTGCCATAAAGCCACTCTGCCAACTGAAGCTACACTCTGGGCTACAGGCTAGTCTGCCGAGGAGGAGTCGGTGACTGTGGCCTTAGTCGTAGTGGAATCCGCGCTACTGGCATCACCCGAGGGCTTGCTATCGTTATTGCTTTCGCTCGAGGGCTTGCTATCTTTACTATCGTCGCTCTTGGCAGACGAAGACTTATCAGCGTCAGGAGCGCTAGCTGACTTCCTGCTATCGGTTATATACCAGCCGCTCCCCTTGAAGATAACGCCTACCGGGTGGAAGATGCGCCGGATAGGACCCTGCCCGCAATTTATGCATTCAGTGATGGGATCGGCGGTAATTGGCTGCACCTTCTCGAACCGCGTCCCGCATGATTTACATTCGTATTCGTATACTGGCATATATGTGCTCTTGAGTTGTATATGATAGTCTCGTAGTCATCTTGAGTATAAGCCATCGGGTTTGCAAGGGCAAATCGCGTGCCTTGAGTAAGTGCTAAAGGTAGTAGGGGCGGTTCGTGAACCGCCCGGTGTCCTAAACAGGTGCCGTCCCCACCAGGGCGGTTCACGAACCGCCCCTACAGATGAACTCTTCCTTGACACTCTAACGTGCGCCTTTCTATACTGCACGCAAGGCATAGAGCAAACTGTTTCTCAGAACCTGTTTAAGAACAGCATTATGGAACTGACAACCTCGAATAATGAAGCATCCCTTGTCCTTGTCATTCCGAACGAAGTGAGGAATCTCCGAGCTTGGGTATGTGGATAGAGTTTTAAATTCTTCGCTCCGCTCAGAATGACAAGAAGAGGAGTCCTGTTATTAAACACGCTCTCAGTTTCGCCTGTTGTGAGGGGCAAGAATGATACGGTTGGCGGCGGTGGGGGATTTGCACCTTAGCTTACCATGTACGGGAAGCGTGGCCCGAAGATTCGGAGACGTCAACGAACGCGCCGATGTATTGCTCCTACTTGGCGACCTGACTGATAATGGCTACCCGGACGAGGCACGGCTTCTGCTGAGAGAGCTTGCTGAGGTGAAGATACCTATCGTCGCGGTGCTGGGCAACCACGACCAGCACGCAGGCAAGGTGAGAGAGGTGGTCCACCTACTTACTGAGGCAGGCGTAGCGGTCTTAAATGGAGACACCTACCGCCTGGAAGTAAGAGGCAAGACATTGGGGATAGTGGGTGCTAAAGGCTTCCAGGGTGGTTTCGGCAAGAACGCGGTCGTGGCCGGGTTACGAGCCTGCCGTAGACGTGTGGGTGAGGGAGGCCGAAGCTGAAGCGAGCAAGATTCGTCTTGGGCTTGAGCGATTGGACAGTGATTACCGGGTGGTCATGTTGCATTACGCACCGATACGCTCAACAGTCCTGGGCGAGGACCCGGAGATTATACCCTTCATGGGCACCGACCTCCTGTGCGAGCCTATAGACCGCCTCGGCGCGGATATGGTTGTGCATGGACATTCGCATCACGGCACACATGCCGGTGTTACGCCTGGCGGCATACCTGTGTACAACGTCGCGGCGTCGGTGTTGGACAAGCCTTATGCGCTCCTGGAGGTGGGCTGATGGGATATGTCATACGTTGCTTGCCCCTGCTGGCTGCCCTCTTCGCCACCGCGTGCTGTTCAGGCTTACCACTGCAACACCAACTATGCCATTAGTAACTGTGCCAGAAGGGGAAGTCGGTGAGGGCCGTAGCCGGGCAAAGCGGTATCACATGGCTTGAGCCTACGGGTGCGGGGAAAAGCTGGCAAGAAGCAGTTGACGCCCGCTCCCGCGTAGAAAACGCAATCCGCTCAGAAGCCTACCGCCTGGCAAATGTTGACTATGCCTCACTTTCGCTCCCCGACTTTATGGCCTCCACACGCGCGCTTCTGCTCATGGCGGGCGATTTCACGGGCCAGCCTCTAAGCGTGGAGGCATTTGGGACGGGCAAGAACGGCGAGAAGTGGACCCTGTATGCTGGCAGGGACCGGAGATACCTCAACACCCAGACCGCCCTCTTGTACACCGCTGGATACAGACTTACGCCCTGTATGACATGGATGCGGGCAAAGTCACGCTCCTCCTGGCGACGATACGGGGCGAAGTGTATGAATAGTCCGAAGTCCATGGTACGCGTAAGATGGACGACGGACGATGGACGATAGTGCTTGTAGCAACTAAATACTGATAGGTTTGGCCCCGCCCGGCAGATAAATCTGCGGGCTACATAAAACGAAGTCCGCCTACGCGGACTGAGCCGAATAGTCCCCGAAGGGGGACTTTGTTCTGTATAGCCCGCAGATTTATCTGCCGGGCGGTCTCTACTAGAACTTTGTTGGGAAGGTACTAGACGATGGACTTTAGACTTTGGACCGTTACATCCTGCTGAGCGCGACCAGTACGCCGCGCTGGATCAGCCTGAGGACGAAGAGGTTAGCTTCGGGGGGGGATTGCAGCATGGTGCGCGAAGCCGAGGCCGCCAGCGATGCTTCCCGGTGATGCCCGGCGATCCACAGCCATTCAGCCATGAAATTCAGCCTCTGGCTGTACTCAGCTCGAAGCTCCGGCCCGAACTCGTCGTGCGCTAACCGGATGAGGGCTGGGAGGAGCACGCGCCAGTTGTCGTGGGATAGCTCGTGCGGCATCTCCTTATCTAGCTCCGCCACCCGTTCGGCTACCCCTTGCGTGCCGTCGCTCGATATGTACCACCCCTCGAATAGCTGGTTCGATAATAGCTCGCTCTCGTGCTCAACGTCGCTTTCGCCAGATGCCTCGTCCGCCGGGTAGGATATTACCGGGGTCGGCGTCTAACTCACCTCCAAATCGCCAGATGTGGTGGAAGAGTAGCTGGTATTCAAGAGGGAGGGGAGTGGAGGTCGCGCCGTTCTTCCGCACCTCGTCACGCAAGATGCGGAGGCCATAGGTGAAAGGGATTTCGATGCAGGTGGCGGTTGCGTAGTTGGGTTCGGGGTCAAGCGGGCGGTAGACGAAGGGCGCATGTTGCGCTCCGACCTGTGCCGGCCCTGGGAAGCGCGCCAGGAGTGAGCCTGTCGCCGCAGTCGCCTCGACAAGTCCCGTATTGTCCCGCAGCAACAGACCGAGCAGCAATGGCGTCGAACCGGGTTGCGCCACGCGGAACCACAGCAGCCGATTACCCCAGCCGTCAATCGCGCTGGCGAGCGCCCGGCATCCCACGCCTGGAGTGGTCAAGTGCGGCGATTGCCGAACCGCTCAGACGTAGCTTCTGAAGATGGCGGGCGACGACGCGGGCAGCCTCGGATGAGAGATTAGGCTCAAGCATTGTGAGAGTGCGCGCCCCTTCGGGAGAGGGGTCGGAGGCCAGCGCCTCTATCGCCGCATCGGCGATGTCAGGGTGGGGGTGCAGAGCCGAGCAGTCTGAGAGCGCCCAGCGCCCGCTCTCTCATACGCGCCAGCTTGCCTACAGCGCCATACAGGATGTCGGGGGGCTGGGTGAGCAGCACGTGAAAGTACCCCTCGAACTCGGCCAGCACGTGAGGGTCATCGGCGCACGCGTCTAGCAACCCCATGAGGGTGTTGGCGAGAGCCTCGGAGGGGTCGCGCAAGCTGAACAGCAGGTCGTCCGAGGGTGGCGCGCTGAGGTACTGGCTGCACAGCAGCATGATCGCGCCCATGCGCCGCCTATCCGCGCTACGCCGGTCCGAAGCGGCCCGTACGAGCGCCTGCACTGCCGTGATGCGGCTGGGGAAGCGAGCTACGAGGTCGCCAAGCCTGCGAAGCTCGTGGGGCCGGGATGCGTCGAGGCGGCGGGTGACTGCGGCAAGGAGTGGCTGGCCCATAGCGAGCGCCTTCGCCAGCAGCACCGGATAACCTGGGGTCTGCCGGTCCGCTCGGACAAGACTTCTCAAGCGCCTCCTCCGCTACCTGGTGGCCTCGGAGGCTGATGACCTTGTTATCAGGCAGGAGCGATGCGCCCATCGCCTGTACTGCTGTTACCTGTCAAACCGGACCCTCTGTAGGCAGATTATCCGGTGTCAGCGCGAAGCCCGTTCGCTCACGAAGGATTAGAGCTACAGGCGCATACACCGGGCGCTTCTACTATAGTACCCCTCCCGCTCTATCCAGTCAAGGTGAGCGACTCGCCACTAGGGAGCTTTGAAAGAACGTACAAAATAAAGGTTCGGCTGCGCCGAACCTTTATTTTTATTTTTTTCAGGAGTTTTTAGTATGTCATCTCTCTACCTAGTACTGTCCCAGCGAGATGGAGCCAGGTTGGGAGTTGGGAGAGCGCCCAAACTACGGCGACTATCGCCACAAGCCACACAACATCCGTTACCCACCTGAAGCTCATCTCGCGCTTTACTTTACGCTCTCGCTTCAAGACGCTCCATCGCTTCCTTAGACATCGATTCGCCGCTGGCTTTTGTGGACTTGTATGAGATGGTACTATCGGTCCCGGCCATTCCAAGCTGCAAGCGGTTTATCGGCTTGTCGCAGTAAGGGCAAGGCTCGTCCGCGCTTTCTTTAGCGTCGGCGGCGTCCACCAGCTCGTGGCAATGGGGGCAGTTGACGAAGAAGCTATACTTGCACTGAGGGCATGAGAGGGAGGTATCGGCAACGGTGGCTTTGCAGTGGGGACATTCAACCGTTTCGGTGAGGCTCTTCTTCTCCGAGCGCCCCTGGAGAGGTCTCCAGTCTCAGACATGCCCTTGCCAGCATAGTGACTATTGTCTGTGGGTGAGAGTTGGTCTGACTGTAAGTACCAGGGCTGCTCGGCAGGCTCGTCAAACTTGGGAAGGTCAGACGGCGAAGGGAGATGGCTATCGGAGTGTAGGCCCATTGGCCCAATCGCACTTGCGGACGCACCCGCCGCACCCGAAGCTGCAAACGGGGCACCCGCACCGAGGGCACCCCCGGCCATGGAGCGAATGAGTCCGCGCCGAACGGCATAGCATTTCCGCCGAAAATATCACCCTGCTGAGAACCACTCTCCGCCCAGGGGGGTACGCTACCTGAACCGGACTCGAACTGGGCAAGCCTATCGTCCACACCGTCTGCCAACGACATGACGTTGAACTGTGAGGGCGGCTGGTTCCAATCGAGTTGCTCTTGATTGAAGGGCTGGTTGGCGGGACTGCCCCAGCCGATAGCCTGGCTATCCGCGCTCTCTTGCGTATCGAACTGCGGCAGTAAGGGCGAAGCGGCCCCATATCCACCGTCTTCGGACGTAGCGGGGGCGGGAGACTGCATCCAGGCCAGGAACGCGGCGGAGGCTTCAGAGCCTTCCGAAGCTGAGTCGCCCTGCGACGGGGAAGAATTGACGGACGGCCACTGGCCTGATAGCTCGGCAAATAGGGGCGAGTTGGCGGTGAGCGGGGCGGTGTACTCCGAGGGCGAGGTGTTATGCTCGTTGGGCACGGGCGGATAGTGAGGGGGGATACCCGTCTTGGTGCTGATGAACTCAAGTCCCCTGCGCGCCTTGGCGTTTTGGGGGTTGATTACCAGCACATTCTCCAGGCATATCTGCTGCTCTTCAGGCTCCTCTACGACCCCACTGAGCCACATCCATGCCAGCTCGTGGTGCGGGTCGCGCTCCACGACCTGTGTGAGCAGCGACCGGGCCGACGCCTTATCGCCCTTGCGAGCCGCGTCTTGCCCTTGAGCCAGCAAGCGTTCGGTTTCCCCATTTAGCGTACCTATCATTAGATTACCCCTTTCGCCATGCGGACGACGGACGATAGACGGTGGACGTTACGAGTGACGAATTACGACGTATCACGTTTCACGTTTCCAAATTCACCAGCCGGACGCGGCAAGGGTGTACCTTGAGCTTCTCGGCGCGAATTATGGTCCTGATCGCCTCCACTGTCTCGTCCAACCTCTTGTGATGGTTGACTACTACGTAATCGAAGTCGCGTAACGCCTGCATCTCCTGCCTGGCTACCCTGAGCCTGATATTAAGCTCGTCGGGGTCCTCTGTCTTCCGGTAATAGAGCCGCTTCGCCAGTTCTTCCATACTCGGCGGGGCCAGAAATATGAAAATGGCCCCCGGCTCTAGCTTTTTCATTTTCGCCGCGCCCTGCACGTCGGGCTTCATAATGACATCTTCGCCACGGCGCAACGGCTCTAGAACCTCACTGCGCGGCACGCCGTAATGATTGCCGTACACCTCCGAGTCTTCCAGTAGCTCCCCTCTCGCCTTCATCTCGCTGTAAGTTTGGCGGGTGACGAACCTGTAATGCACCCCGTCAATCTCGCCCGGCCGTCTTTCTCTCGTCGTAACGGTCACCACGTAGTGGAAGGGCACCTCTAGCTCGCGCATCCGCTGCAAAGCCACGTCCTTGCCAACTCCCGATGGCCCCGTGAGCACCACCAACAGGGCGGGCGTGGGCCGGTCTATGAACTCCTCGATCTCTGGCGATGGACCCTGTGCCGCCACCAGCTTTTCGAGAGTTTCCGGCAACCCCGCTACCACACTTACAGCCCCTTGAGCGCCCCCTGTTTCTACACCTTGCCCGCTCAGAGGGGTTTCGCTGCTACCCTGCTCGCTCTCCCCCATGCCCTCACGCTATCCAAGTCTAAGTTCAAAGTTCAAAGTTCAAAGTTCAAAGTTATCCTGGCTCAGAGTGAAAAGTATTTGGTATATTGGTCGCAGGATTTCCCTGCACGATTAGCCGCTAATTACCAATTACGAACGCTTATGCCTACTGACGCCCTTGCCATTTCAGCCCTGAGAAGAGAGATACAGGAGCGGGTGGTGGGCGGGCGTATTCAAAATCTCCTGGCACCAGGCCCGCTATCCCTCAGCCTGGAAATCTATAGGGGAGGTACAGGGCGTGTCCACCTGCTGATGTCGGCACATCCCCAGCACGCTCGCATCCACCTGCTGCAAACGCCACCGACCAGGGACCCTGAGCAGCGCCCACCTCTTTTGCTGCTGCTGAGAAAATACGTTCGCGGCGGGACGTTGCTGGACGCGTACCAGCCCCCATACGAGCGTGTACTTGTGCTTAGTATAGCCAAAAAGAATCGCCACTGACAAGCACCAAGAGTACCATCTTGAGGGGGACTTTAGGGATAGCCCGCATGAGGAAGATACCGCCGAGGAAGAAGATTATGATGCGCCAATAACCGAGGTGCGACTGTACGTTGAGGTCATGGGTCGCTTGAGCAATATTGTGCTGGTGGGCGCGGATCGGGATTATCCTCGATAGCATCAAACGCGTCCCTCCTGCTATCAACCGCTACCGAGTAACACTGCCGAAGAGGGAATACATTCCACCCCCGCCGCAGGAGAAGCGCGACCCTATGCGGGCGAGCATCAACAGCTTATCTCTTGAGCTAACTAAGGTGTGTGACGAGGATAGCAAAGCACCTGCCTGGAAGGGATTGGTTGGGGGATTCCTCGGCGTAAGTCCTACCCTGGCCCGCGAAGTGACTTTCAGGGCGTTGGGCGACACCGCCATACGCGCGGAGAGCGTCGCTACCCAGCCGGATAAGCTGGCGAAGTCTGCTTACTCAGCTTCAGCATATGTTTGGTAGTGAAGGGACCAGCGAGAAGTCGTCCGTTGCATGGCGTGTTAGTGCTGATGGAGACAGGACGCCTATCGATTTCGCGCCATATGCCCTCACGCACCTGGCGAGTGGGAACGTTGAGCTTTCCGCACATGATGGCATCTCGGACGCGATAAGCAGCTACTATGCCTCGCTTGGGAGCCTGGGGAGCCTGGGGAGCCATAGCGCACTGAAGGGACAGGTCCAAGCAGAGATAAAGGAGACGCTTGGCAGAGAGGGGCGCAAGCTGGCTGCCCTGCGCGAGCAGCTAAGAGAGTTGGAAGCGCTTGAAGAGCTGCGGCATAAAGGCGAGATGGTACTGTCATACATGCACACCCTTCAGCCAGGCCAGCACAGGTTGGAGCTACCGGAGGAAGGGGTGGCAATCGAGCTTGACCCTGGATTGACTCCCGTCGAGAACGCCCAGGCCATCTTCAGAGAGTACCGCAAGGCGAAGGCAGCCCACGAAGGTGTGCCAGCGCTGGTCGAAGCAGCCGAGTTGAGCGTCGAGTACTGGGATGGCCTGCTGACGAGTTTCTCGAGGTAGCAGCCGCCTATGACGACATTAGGGCAGTGCAAGCTGAAGCGCGTGCGGCGCGCACCAGGGCGAGCACAGCCAGTAAGCCAGTTGAAGAGCAAGGCGGCAAGAAGCCTGCTAAGAAGAAAGGCAAAACGCAGGACAAGACGCCACAACCGTTGCGCACGCGCACTCGAAGTGGGACGCAGGTGCTGGTAGGGCGCACGGCGGGTCAGAATGACACCGCCACCTTCAGATTAGCTGCTCCAGAGGACCTGTGGTTCCACGCACGCGGAGTGCCAGGCGCGCACGTAATCTTGCGCGCTGCTGGCGACGTTATTCAGCAGGACATCGAAGAGGCAGCCTCTCTAGCCGCCGCTTATAGTAAATTGCGAAGCGATGCCCAGGTTGACGTGCTGTACACGGAGCGGCGATACGTCCGCAGGATCGCAAATGGCCCCCCAGGCTCGGCCACATACAAGAATGAGCGCGTCATAAGGGTTGCGCCTGTCAAACGTGATGCGTGATGCGTGATGCGTGATTATGTAACCGCCAAGACGCCAAGAGCGCCAAGATAACTCCAAGATTTTTATGGTTTATCGCAGAGGCGCAGAGGTGCTTGGGGAATTACGAATTACGAGTTAGATACTAATCTCACGCATCACGTTTCACGTTTCACAGGCGCGGTCTTGGGGGTGCGGACACCCAGGCGGGCGAAGAGGACGCCGATTTCGTAGAGGATTATTATGGGGATGGCGACCACGATCTGGTTTATCGGGTCGGGGGTGGGAGTGATGATGGCGGCGATTACGAAGGCGAGGACGATGGCCCATCGCCGGAACTTGCTCAGGCGCTTTGGCGTAGCTACGCCCAGTTTCGCCAGCATGAACACGATCAAGGGCGTCTCAAACGCTAGCCCGACCGCGAACAAGAAACGTGTCACGAAGCTGAGAAACTCAGAGACGGTAGGGGTGTTCTGCACATAAGTGCTGCCGAAGTTGAGGAGGAAGCCCAACGCGCCTGGCAGCACGACAAAATAGCAAAATAGCACGCCCAGCGCAAAGAAGAAAGTGATGCCGGGCAAACTCCAAAGTATCCACAGCCTCTCGCGCTTCTGCAAGCCTGGAGCCATGAAGCGGAAGAGTTGGTACACGATCACAGGCATAGAAGCCGCCAGGCCCGTGATGAAGGCCACCTTCACGAAGGCCACAAAGGTCTCGGTAGGCTTGAGGGCGATCAAAGGGTGTTCGACGCCGGGGAGTGCCTGGCGCGCCAGGGAAGTGAGCAGGGCTACCTCCTGCTCGGCAAAGGTGAGGCTGATAGCGGTGGTAACGATAACCGCGAGGGCAGCCTTGATTAGCCGCGAGCGTAACTCAACGAGGTGCTCTCTCAGGGGTAGCTCAACGTCGCGGCTGCCGTCGGGGCGAATCTGGACGTGCCCTGGGGTGCTCGCTTCTTGCGCCGCGAGCGTGAACGTAGGCCGGAGGAGGGTGCCGTCGTGCTCATGATGCGGTGGTGGCGTTATGCCGTATGCTGAAGGCGCTACCCTCTAGCAAGAGATGCCATGAAGGGAGAACGCGGTAGACCCTGCCGTGGCTCTACCGCGTTTTTGAGTGGGTCTCGTCTTACGTGGCCTTCACCGAGGTGTCTATATACTGCTCTATTTTGTCTACCGCCTCACCGACCGTATCTATCTCCGCGTCCTCGTCAGCGATTTTCGTCTCGCCAAAGAGTTGAACCACGTCTTCGATGCGCATCAATAGCTCTACCATGTCGAGCAAGTCGGCACCGAGGTCCTTGAAGGAGGTGCTTGAGGTAATGTCGTTGCTGTCTTTTTTGAGCACATCGCTAACCATGCTCTTCACCAGCAATTCTATCATCCCTCGCTTATCTTTACCCTCGGTCTCAGAGGCGTCAACCTTGTACTCTTTCTGTGCGAACTTCTCTAAGACCAGGGTAGTCAATTCCTCATTGTCTTTCCCTTCGATCTCGGTGTCGTCAGCCCCGTACTGTTTCGCCTGATCTTCCAACTGGTTCGTTCCGCTTGCCATCGTAGGTCTCTCCTTCTTAAGGTAAATATGAATAAGAAGCTACATGTTCTCAGCGATGTACGCGACCATTTCGCGTATCGTGGTCAGGTCGGGCACATCGGCATCATCAATCGTGACCTCGAACTCATCCTCAATCCGCGAGATTACCTCGTCGTGAAACTCTACAGCATCTGCATTGAGGTCATCATAAATATTCGCGTCCCAGGTTACTTCATCTTCATCAACGCCCAGCCCATCGGCGACGAGCACGCGCAGTCTATTATAAATTTCGTTGCGCGGGGGTGCCATAGCTACTCCACGATTTCAGGTTGCGGATTTTGGATTGCGGATTTCGCGCCTGCCGGCTGATGCTCTCCATTTTTCTGCGGTTTTCGCCGCCCCTGCGCCTGGCGCATGTCGGCTATAGTCCCAAGTACTCCATTGATAAAGCGGCTGGAGCTATCGCTGCCAAACCGCTTCCCTAGTTCCACAGCCTCGTTTATCGCCGCCTTCAAAGGCACCTTATTATCAAACAGAATCTCGAAAATTGCAAGCCTTAATATGCCCTTGTCGATACGCGACATCTGGTCAATCGGCCAGTTCGGGGCCGAACCGACGATGATACGGTCCAGCTCGTCCCGGTTCGCCAGCACTCCCTCTACGAGCATAGTGGCAAAGGCTCGCCCATCAGCATCGAGCGAACTCGATAACTCCCGTGCTCTCCGAGGTCGGCTCTTCAAGGTTACGCTCAAGCACCTCCGCGACCTGATGGCTGGTCGAGTTGATCTCGTAGAGGGTTTGAAGTGCGACGATGCGGGCCTGGCGACGGGATGCCGAGGGCATTTTTTTAAGTGCGGAAGGTGGAATTGGACGACGGACGATGGACGATGGACGATGGATTTCACCGCGGAGACGCAGAGGCGCAGAGGTTTATTGAGGATTTCGAATTCACGTTTCACGTTTCATCGCTGACGTCTTCGATGTAAACATTGACCTGTTCTGCCGGGATGTCAACCATCTGGTCTAGAGCTTCGCGTACCTTCTCCTGGACGGTTTGGCCCAATCTTTGGAGGTTGGTATCAGGCTCTGCGACGATATAAACGTCGGCAAGTATCGCCCCGTTACGCACCTGGAGGCTAACTCCGGTAGCATTGCCTGTATTGGGGCGGGGCAGCACCTTATTTGGGGGGCGCGACACCGGACTAATCCCGGCCACGCCCCTTACGGCACTCGCGGTAAGGCTGACTATCATCGCGAGCACGCTCGGCGCGATTCGCACGGTCCCTAGCTTATCTTGTAGCATGTAGACGTTCTCCCTATTGTTGGTCCAAAGTCCAAAGTCTAAAAAGCTGTGTAAGAACAATTAGCTTCTGCCTGTCATTCCGAACGAAGCAAGGAATCTCCAAGCTTGGCCGTGTGGATAGAGTTTTAAATTCTTCGCTTCGCTCAGAATGACAGGCTAATTGGTGCTTCTCTTTTTGCACACCCTCTCAGAATGACAGGAGGATGGTGCTTCTTTAGCCATAGACACTATTGTTCCAAACTCTGTTCTTAGACACGTTCTAAAATTGACACCGGGACGCGATAATCCTTATTAGTCCTTACCATAGATACGTCTATGTGGTTCAATAATAATGATACATTTATGGCATCTCGGTGAATAAGCTCTTACGCACTAGATATTACGAGGTGGGTTTCACAAGGCTTCCCTGCCGTTAAGTGAAGCTTTTCCAGATATGCTTTTAGGGAGTGAGGCGGCTTGATCTAGCTGCTGCTCGGCCATCCAGTCGTTCACCAGGCCGGTGTGTATCTCTCCCTCAATGAACCTGGAGTCGTTGAGGATGTGCTGGTGGAAGGGGATGGTTGTTGGAGGGCCGACGATTAGGCACTCTTCGAGAGCGCGCTTCATGCGGACGATGGCTTCAGTGCGGTCCGCTCCCCAGGTCATGATTTTGCCCAGTAGCGAGTCGTAATTGGAAGGGGCCGTATAGCCAGAATAAAGATGCGAGTTGACGCGCACTCCCGGCCCGCCTGGCGGCAGATATAGCTCGACCAACCCACCACCCGGCATGAACCCACGAGAGACATCCTCTGCGTTGATACGGCATTCGATGGAATGTCCGGTGAGAGTGATATCCTTCTGCTTCATAGTCAGGCGCTCACCCGCAGCAGTTCTGATCTGCCATTTCACCAGGTCAAGGCCGGTCACCATCTCGCTGATACCGTGCTCAACCTGGATGCGCGTGTTCATCTCGATAAAGAAGAATTCGCCCGTGTCATCCAGCAAGAACTCGAACGTGCCTACCGTGTGGTACTTGATAGCTTTGGCGCCGTGCACCGCAGCTTCGCCTATGCGCTCGCTCAGGCTCGTGGGGAGGCCGGGAGCGGGGGCTTCTTCCAGTATCTTCTGGTGCCGCCGCTGGAGAGAACAATCGCGGGTTCCGAGGTGGACCACGTTGCCATAACGGTCAGCCAGCACCTGCACCTCGATGTGGCGCGGACGGCGCAGGTAGCGCTCCAGGTATACGTCAGGATTACCGAAGGCAAGCGATGCCTCGCTCCTGGCGACATTATAGGCTTCTTGAAGTTCGTCCGCAGAGTTTACGACGCGCATACCGCGCCCGCCACCACCCCCCACCGCCTTCATAAGGAGGGGATAGCCAATTTCCTCAGCGACGGTACTGGCCTGCTCCACATTCAGAAAGAGCGTCCTCAGTGCCGGGAATGATTGGGAGGCCCAACTCGCGCATCAGCTTGCGCGCCTCTACTTTGTTCGCCATTGACTGGATTGCTTCGGCGCTGGGGCCAATAAAGCCCATGCCTACTTTCTCGCATATCTCGGCTATATAGGGGTTCTCAGATAGGAAGCCGTAACCGGGATGTATAGCGTCGCAGTCAGCCATCTCGGCAGCGCTTATCACGGAAGGTATGTGTAGATAGGAGCGTGCAGGCGCAGGGGGGCCAATGCATATAGCTTCGTCAGCGAGGCGCACGGGCAGAGTGTCGCGGTCCGCCTCCGAGTAGGCCACGACCGAGCTAATGCCTAGCTCGCGGCACGCGCGCATGATGCGTAGCGCGATCTCTCCCCTATTCGCTATCAGTACTCGTTCAAACATAGGCTTTTGTGATGCGTGATGCGTGATTATTGAAACGCCAAGACGCAAAGATAACCAAGAACGCCAAGATTATTTATGGTTCACCGCAGAGACGCAGAGGGCGCAGAGGTTCTTTAGGAATTACGAATTACGAATTACGAATTACGAGTTTATGCACCAATTGTCCATCGTCCATCATCTATTATCACGCATCACGTTTCAGGCCTTCGAGAACCGACTTTACCTTGTGTTCCATCGAGGCGGGTTTGTCTCGTCTCTCATCTATCTTGAGGGTGGTGCCGACGCGGAGAGCGCCTGCGGCGAAGATGGCCTCGTTCATCTCTTCGATTACCGCTATTATATCCGGTCTCTCCCCTTCAAGCACGGTCCCCATTGGATTGAGCTGGTACTTCACCTCTGGATGTAAGGTGAGGACGGCAAGGGAGGCGGTGACGTACTTGCTGAGGCTGGGCGTAGCCGTGCCGATGGGGGAGAAGGAGACTTCAGCGATTACTTTCATTCTGCGTGCGCGGGTATAGGATAAACAACATCTGCACGCAGCAACTCGGCTGCGAAAGCCAGAGCTGCCTGAATTCCTTGGCGGGTAAGCCTGGGATGAGCATCTAATAGCTGCTCGATAGTCTCACCAGCCGCAAGCTTCTCTAATATCAGTTCGACTGTAATGCGTGTGCCAGCTATAACTGGTTTTCCCATCATAACAGTTGGATCGGACACTATCATGTTATCTTTCATCTCTTGTTCCTTTGTTCTTTAGTATGCCACTTAAGCAAGTAGATCGTCTGATGCAAGCACCTGTGCGTCAGGCGCGATGCGCTTGATCAGGCCGGACAGCACCTTACCAGGGCCTATCTCCACGAAAGCCTGCACACCCTGTTCTACCATGTATTGTACCGATTCTACCCAGCGCACCGAAGAATAGGTCTGCATGACCAGGAGGTCTGGTATCTCGTCTATTGAGGCGGGCTGAGCTGTGACGTTAGCAACCACAGGTATGTGTGGCTCGTGAAAGGACGCGCGCTCGATGTCCTGGGCAAAGCTCTCGGACATGGGGCGCATCCAGCGCGAATGAAAAGCGGCACTCACAGGTAGCGGCATAACGCGCCTTGCGCCGCGCGCTTTCGCAAGCTGCCCGGCCAGTTCAAGAGCATCTATGGGGCCGCTTATCACCACTTGGCCGGGTGCGTTCAGGTTGGCGAGGTCTACATCCGCTTCTTTGCACACACCTTCTAGTTCCTCTTCCGGTAGACTGAGTATTGCCGACATGCCGGTGGTAGTGCCGCCGGTGGAGCCTGCCTCGTGCATCAACCTGCCGCGCTCAGCAACGAGCGCGAGGGCATCTTCCAAAGAGAGAGCGCCTGACGCGACCAGCGCGGTATACTCGCCCAGGCTATGACCGGCGGCGAAGCGCGCATCGTCAAATCTTCCGGGATATGTCGTCCGCAGGGCGGTTAGGTGCGCGAGGGCAGTAACTAGTAAAGCAGGTTGGGCGTTGTCGGTCCGTTGGAGCAGGTCGGTCGGGCCGTTGAAGCAGAGAGTGGAGATTGAGCGGCCCAAGAGAGCATCGGCGGTAGCGTAGATGCGGCGCACTTCGGGGAATGTGTCATACAGCTCCTTGCCCATGCCTACGACCTGGGAACCCTGCCCTGGGAATAGCCAGGCTGTAGAGTTGGGGTCTGGCAGCAAGCTAATGTCCATGCCTAGCAGCCCCACTTGACGATGGCCGCCGCGCTTGTCAGGCCCGCACCGAACGCCACGAATAAGAGGTTATCGCCGGGCTTGACTTTGCCCTGGTCGATAGCCTCGCACAGGGCTATGGGGATGGAAGCGGCGGAGGTGTTGCCGTACTTGTCGATGTCTATGAAGACCTTTTCGGGGTCGAGGCGCAGCCGTTCTGCAATAGAGTTGATGATGCGGAGGTTGGCCTGGTGCGGCACAAAGAGAGAGATGTCGGCGTAGTCGAGGCCAGCCTTCTCAAGCGCCTCCACAGCCGAGTCGCCCATGATGCGCACGGCGAATCGGTAAACCTCCTGGCCGTTCATCTTGATGAAGTGGCCCCGGTCGGCAAGGGTCTGCTCGCTCGCAGGGTTGGCTGCTGCACCCGCCGGGAGCTTGATGAGATCGGCCCCTACGCCATGAGACCCCAGCACGAATGAAAGCAGCCCGCACTTGTGGTCAGCAGCCTGCAACAGAACAGCGCCCGCGCCATCGGCGAAGAGGATGCAGGTGGCACGGTCCTGCCAATCTATGAAGCGAGAGAGGGCCTCTGCGCCCACTACCAGGACCGTCTTATACGCGCCTGACTTGATGAATTGCGTGCCGACGCTGAGGCCGTAGATGAAGCCTGAGCAACCTGCTTCGAGGTCAAACGCACCCGCGTTCTCAGCGCCAATCTCGTTTTGTACCAGGCAGGCGGTGGCGGGAAATAGGAAATCGGGGCTGGCGGTGCAGCATATGACCAACTCCACCTGCCAGGGGGAGACTCCCGCCCGCTCAAGCGCCTTCCGTGAGGCGGCTACGGCGAGTGTGGAGGTCGAACTCGTTTGGAGCGAGTATATGGCGCTCACGGATGCCTGTGCGGGTAGTTATCCACTCGTCCGAGGTATCAACAATCTTTGCGAGGTCGGCGTTGGTCAGCACCCTTTCAGGCACCGCGCTACCCCAGCCTGTGATAGCCGCGAACTTAGGCACTGTACGTTAAGCTCCTCTACGAGTGTTAAGTTCAAAGTTCAAGGTTCAAGGTTCAAAGTCGTAAGTGTGCTTTGAACTTTGAACCTTGAACTTTGAACTAAGCTGTCGTCTCAGCCGTCTTGACTTCGAGCACCTGGCGACCGCGATAAGTGCCGCAGATGGGGCATACGCGATGGGGCATACGGGGGTTGTGGCACTCCGGGCATTCTACAAGCTGCACGGGTTTGAGGTGCTGCTGGCTGCGGCGGTCTCCGCGCCGCTTGCGTGAAATCCTCTGTTTGGGTGTCGCACCCATAGCTCTTTATTCTCCTCTTTTGGTGGTTAGCAGCTAGTGGTCAGTCTCTCGCTACCCGCTACTATATGTCAATTAGCTCTGTTCTGGCTTGCCGGGAAGTCCTCCAAGCGGAGTGACCGGAGGCCAGACCAGCGATCATCGACCGTCTCTTCGGTGTGCCCGCATTGGGTCTCGTTGCGGTTAGCTCCGCACTGGGGGCAGATGCCCGCGCAGTCCTCCCGGCAGAGGGGCTTCATCGGCAGAGCCACCAGGAGCGCCTGCCGCACCGGCTCGGTGAGGTCCATCATGTGGTTCGCATCAATTTGAAACGCGGTGTCGCTATGCTCGTGCTCTTCCCGGCGGACGGGTGCGCCCGTGTACACGTCAATGACCGGCTCAAACTGCTCTTCAAGGGTGGCCTCGACGGGCAAGTCGAACATTTCCAGGCAGCGGCTGCACTCCAGTCCCACGTCAGCTGTTACGTCTCCCTGCACGAGCACGGCATCGCGCAACGTGGTGACCTTGGCGTTTCCTTCGACGCTACGCGCCTCAATTCTGGCCTGACCCTGGCTCGCACCGCTGTCAGTTTCATCGTAAAGCGTAAGCTCCGGTGTCGCCAGGTCGAGTTTGCGCGTAGAGCCTACAGGCTCCTTTAGCAGTTGCGCGATGTTGAAAATGAGGTCAGGATTAGATGTATAAGCGTCCATCGAAAAAAGGTCCTATTTTGGAGTCAACCAAACTATTATATGGCACGCGGCTGTGCGTGTCAAGCGCACGTGGGTGCGTTTCGGGCGGAGTGGCCGGACGATGGACGATGGACGATGGACGATAGACGATAGACGATGGACGATGGACGATTGTGAAACGGTTTTTGAGACGAGGTGCGACTCATCAGGAGGAGTGCACAAAGGTGGACAGGGTCACCCAGGCGAATCGTGCCGCGCTGTACCACGCAGCCGTACACGCCCATAATGTTGTTTTGCTTTTGCGCGATATTTCTCAAGATACGGGGGTCTTGTTCCGCCGTATCGGGGTGTAGATTGGGCATCATGCAGCGATGGTCGCTGTTTGTCACAGCCACTATTGCGGCGCTTTCCCCCTGTCCGATCATGATCCGGCTGCCGATCCAGCTTTGTTCATCAGGCTGCTCGCTGGCATGCGTGTTGATGACGAGATTCTCTCTGAAGCGCCGAGGCTCGATCTCCTCGCCCACCAGGTCTGACAGCTTCTTGAGTGCATGGGTGGTTACAAGGGAGACATGTGTTACATCGAACGCACTTTTCAAGTGAGCAGGGTAAATGGGTTGGTTGCGCTCCCGTTCGGTAAGTTGCTCTTTTAGCTCCGCAAGCAACTCCTCACTGAAGATATCGAATTCTTTGCCGTCGGGAGTTGTCACCAGCACATCGGACTTATCGGGACTCGATGGATCAACAAGCCTGGCTGTATACAGTATCATGCGGGGAATCTCGCGCGCGGTCAGCCACGGGAAATTGGTGCGCTTGTGTCCCTGTATAAAAGCGAACCTCCTATCCCCTGCTATCCCCTCGAATGTCACATTCGCCTCGGTGAGCGCTTCCGCACGCATAGATTTAACAGGATACCTGTTTAGCTGCTCAACTACGCCAACCTGAATCACTCTTTGCCCGTCAATAATAGCTGCCATGTAACCACACCCTTTCGTCTTGTGATGTCCAGTATGCACAGGCACAAACTGTCACGCTTGCCTATACGGCAACTCCTGCACGTAATCGTAGCACGGACGAATCCGCCAGTCAATCATGAACAAGAAAGATCCAGGGCAACGCTGATAACATAGTCGTGTAACCCTTCTCGTATATCTCCTATACCGGCAACATCCAACCTGATGAGACGTCGCACCATGCCCGGAGTTGACTATTGTGTCGTATAGTTAGCAACAAGGAGGTTAGACGTGAGAAGGAGACCGATCCAGGTAACGGCTATGTTAGTAGGGTTATTAGTGCTGCTTGCGAGCCTGGCATACCTGACTGCGCCGGGGGCTGCAGCGGCGGTGACAGGGGAGTCACCCTCAGGTCAAGCGTCCGAGGATGCCGCTGCAGCGGAACCGATGCGCCCGCGGCCAACGAATACTCCCAGGCGCACTCCCACTCCCACCCGCACACCCACGCGCACCCCTACGCCTATGAATACGCCGACGAATACGCCGACGAACACCCCCGTTCCCAACTGCGGGCTGTTTTGGCGCGACGTTCCCGCCGCCCATCCGGGAAGTGCCCTGTACGGGATAGAGGTAGTATCGGCCAACGACATCTGGGCCGTTGGGCTTAACTATGCGGGGACCACAGCTCGAACGCTGATCGAGCACTGGAACGGCACGCAGTGGAGCATCGTGCCCAGCCCCAATGTCGGTACAGAGTCTACTTATCTCTTCGAGTTATCAGCCGTCTCCGCGAGCGATATCTGGGCCATCGGTACCCATAACGGTCGCACGCTGGCGCTGCACTGGAATGGTACGCAGTGGAGCATCGTTGCCACCCCGAACCCAGGCACGAACGAGAACTATCTGCTGGACGTAAAAGCGGTGTCGGCTGACGACGCGTGGGCAGTAGGATATTTCCGGAGCGGATCACCTTATCCCTTCCAGATGTTCATCGCACACTGGAACGGCACATCGTGGAGCCAGGTGCCCGGCCCGAACACGGGCTTCTTCTCCAACGTGCTGACTTCGGTAGATGCGATCTCGGCCAACGACATATGGGCGGTGGGTTACTCTATGGAGCAGAATGCCCCAGCCAGCCAGACGCGGACGCTGACGATACACTGGAACGGGCTTGGGGGGCAATGGAGCGTGGTGCCAAGCGGGTCCTTCAACCAACTCTCCTCTGTATCGGCGGTGTCAAGCAACGACGTTTGGGCCGTGGGGAGCAACGATCTCTACCACATTACTATGCACTGGAACGGGAGCTTCTGGAGCGAGGTGACACCCCCCGAACCGGCCAATAACTCAATCAACCTGAACGACGTGGTGGCGATATCGTCCAACGATGTATGGGCGGTGGGTTATTACAAATCTCTCGCCGTAGGCGGCACCGTGCCGCTGATGATACACTGGGACGGCACGCAATGGAACCAGGTTGAACGCGACTGGGGTACGGCACCGGACTTCCTGACGGCGGTGGACGCTGTATCCTCGACCGATGTGTGGGCAGCGGGGTACAACTATACAGACGGCCTCTTCTTTGTGCACTATAGTGACCCCTGTGGGCGTTAAGCAGTAGATATATAATGCTGCGGTAGCGGTTGTAAAAGGTAGAGCTAGACCCGACAAGGAGGGCGTTCCTCTTTGTCGGGTCTAGTTGCGTTGATTGGGATGGGAGTGAGAAGAGTCTGTGGCACGAGAAATGCGAGAAGAAATGACCCCTGGCGGAATGCCAGGGGTCATTTCTAGCAAGGACAACGAACATGAGTCAGACTGTAAACTGGAAGGAATCTGAATTCAGCCTCTTCCGCTGGACGTACGTGGCCTATGTGGCTGCGTGTGATCTGGCATATTGCTGTGGTTTTGTGCCTTGTGATCACTGGCTTGACGGTGCTAATGGCTATCGGGGTACTCTTTGATCCCACGAGTAACATCGTTACGTACGGGAGCTCGAACTTCTGGCCCGTCGTCGGTCCCCATCTGGTTTTGCTGAGCCTGGTCGCGTTGGTCGTCGGTCTTGCGGGGCTTCGCCGTAGACCACGAAGGCTGGCGACCATTACAAGCATCGTCGCCGCCACTGCTTTGCTCGCATCCATGGTAATTACGGGGCAGATCCTGGGGGCGGTCGCTGCAGCCGGCGGTTCGGCTAACCCCATCACTGGTCTCTGGCTCTCATCGACTACCCCGCCCCCTGATGCGCGCGAGACGTACACGACCGCAGACGGACAGCCTTTGCAGGCCTTGATCTGGCGTTCCGTGAGTGACGGCAGCACTGCCCCAGGCATCAGCGGCGACGCACCAGTCATGCTATACATCCACGGTGGAGGCTGGATCGGCGGCAAGGCTGACTTCAACGCCAGCGATTTTCGCTGGTTCGCTGAACGCGGTTGGTTGGTCGTGAGTGTCGAGTACAGCCTGGCGACAGCCTCTGAGACGACCTGGAATAAGGCTCCGCAAGAAGTAGCTTGCGCGCTGAGTTGGGCCGCGCAGAACGCACCTCGTTTCGGCGGGGACCCAGGACGCATCGTGGTCGCTGGCAACTCGGCCGGTGGCAACCTCGCGATCAACCTCGCCTACTCCGCGGCACTGGGACAAGCCGAGTCCAGTTGTGGCGGTCAGGTTCCGGTCCCCAGTGCGGTGGTCGTCGTCTACCCGGTAGTTGACCCACAAGACGCGTATGACCACGGTTATCCCCTGTCCGGCACAGAGCCTCAGGTCTTCACCTCCAGATACATCGGCGGGACGCCTCAGCAGTTCCCTGACCGCATGCGGGCGATTTCCTCGGCGACCTACCTGTCAGCAAAGGCGCCGCAGACCCTGATAATCGAGCCGGAGAAGGACGGGTTGATCCCCTCCCTGGGAGTCTACCGCTTCGTCGAGCAGGCCCGTGCATCCGGAGCTGACATTACGTTGGCGCGCATTCCATTCGCGAACCACGGCTACGACCAGCAGTGGTCCAACTCGATCGGCAACCAGGCTCGTCTCTCGATCAGCCAGCACTATGCGGAGCAACAAGGGCTGATTCAGGGCCAAAAGTAATAGCGCTTGGGACGCTAGCGCATGAGACAAAACGACCCTTTCACAAAGCAAAGGGTTCCTAGCCTAAATATGTAGGTGGCACTTTCGTCCAGATGTAGGTTATCCAGATGTAAGTTACATCAGATCAGACATTGAAGCCTGCCAGCAGCAGGATTATGATACCTGCGCCCAGGAGGAAGCGATAGATGATGAAGGGCGCAGTGGAGCGCCGCTGCAAGTAGCGCATGAGGAAGTAGATGCAGAGGAAGCCGGAGATGGCTGACGCCGCGAAGCCTACCATGTAGCCCATCTGCTCGCTCGCCTGTATCCCTTCTGGCGACTTCAGAACGTCGTACAGTTTCTTCACGCCTGCCGCGAGCACAATGGGCGTCGCCAATAAGAAGGAGAAGCGCGCTGCTGCCTCACGCTTCAGGCCCTGGAAGAGACCTGCGGTTATGGTGCTCCCTGAGCGCGACACGCCAGGTATGAGCGCGAGCGCCTGCGCCAGACCCACAATCATAGCCGTCTTGATGCCAATATGCTCGATTTCATACTGGCGCTGCCCCAACCGTTCAGCGACCAGCAGCAGCGCGCCCATAATTATCATCATGGCGGCGATGATGTAGAGGCCAAGCTGGAGGTTCTGAGGCTGGTGGAAGAGGTCGTCAATCTGGCTCTCCGCAAGCACGCCCACTACGGCGGCAGGGATCGAGGCGAGTATGATTAGCCATGCAATGCGGCGGTCGGGATCGTCACCTATGCGCCGCTCGATGACCGAGCGGACGAACGCGACAGTCACCCTCCGCCAGTCCGACGCGAAGTAGACCAGCACAGCGAGTAGCGTGCCCATGTGGAGGGCAACGTCGAACGGGATGCTCGTAACAGCACCGCCATGCCAGCCGAAGAGCCAGGGCACTATCAAGAGGTGCGCGGACGAGGATACGGGGAGGAACTCCGTAAGACCCTGTACCAAACCGAGGATTAGAGCTTGTATCAGGTCCACGATTTACCTGGTTGTGCGCTTCCTGGCGGTTCGTCCGTGCCCTTGTCCTTACCTTCGGATGGTGGTTCTTGTTCCCCTGCTTCCTCCAAAGCGGTCTCAGCATCCCCTTGCGTTATTTTCCCCTCCTGGACCACTCGATGTCCGTAAAGGGACCTTCCAGCTCGTGAGCCTGGTTGGAGGCGGCGGCGCGGGTCTTCTCCAGGCCGGTGAGGTCCTTCCATGAGAGGCTCTCCCGCCACAAGTAGACGAAGCCCAGGATAGTAACCGGAACGAGCAAGGCTGCATGGAGCACAAGCACGTAGGATATTGCCAGGTCGCTCGCAACGCCAAAGGCGCTACCGAGCACATACTTGGCTATAGCGTCGAACACGCCTACGAAGCCTGGCGCCTGGGGAATGAGCGTGCTAAGGTTGGCAAAAGAGGTGGCGAGCATATATGCGTAGAAGGGGAGCGGCTGCCCATCACTGCCTCGCAGATTAAATCCCCAGGTGCCCAGCACATAATACATCCCGGTCTCGCATAACCAGGCTATTATAGAGAAACCCAGGACCGAAGCCAGGCTAGAGGCGTTGCGAAGGGACCCAAGACCATCAACGAACGAGGTAGCCAGGCGCGCCCCACGCTCGCGCACCTTTCCAGGCATAAAGCGTAAAGCGAAGGCGATTGCCTTTTCAGCACGCTCGCGGGAGGATGCGATTGACACGAAAGCGATCAGCAGCCCAAGAAACAGCACCGAGCCAAGTATGATAGGTATGTCTAACTGAGTCAGTACCGTACCCAGGGTGTGTCCGGTCCCGGTGCTGAGAGCGTCGCGGTCCACAACGATTACGAAGAGTATGACTGCCGCCGCGAAGCCTAGCATCGTAATTCCATCGAATACACGCTCGACAAAGATGGTGGCGAGAGTGGCAGTCTTGCGCACTCCCGTGCGTATGCTCAACACATAGGCGCGGACAAGCTCACCTATCCGGGCGGGGAGCACGTCGTTTGCCATATAGCCTATTACTACAACCTTGAATGTATCCACCAGCCCAATCTTCGGAACGATAGGTTTCAGGAGAGCTCGCCATCGTACCGCTCGCACCCACACTCCCAAAAAATAGAGGGCAAGCGCAGGGATGAGCGCCCAGTATTGTGCCTTAGTCAGCGATGCCCACACCTGGTCAAGCCGCTCATTGTAGAGCGCCCAGCCCAGGAATATGAGGCTGATGACGATTCCTATGATAAATTGCTTCGATTTGAACAAGCTATTGCTCCTGATTACCAAAAATACGCTTTCGGTGCTCTCGACTCACAATGTCGGACAGCTTCTTGCGGAAGATGGGGTAGCGCCTCAGTCCGATCCTGTTCAACCAGAACTTGCGCGCCACGTTCAGCGTCGATAAGCCATATACGACGCTGCGGCGGAAGCCTACGCTGGAGGCTTCGGGGAAGTAGCGAGTTGGCACAGGCACCTCGGCTATTTTGAAGCGGAAGGCGACGGCCTGAGCTATCACCTCACTATCGAACACGAAGTCGTCCGAATTGAGGAGGAAAGGTATGGTGAGCAGGAATCGCCGCGAGTAGGCACGAAAACCTGTGTGCCCTTCGGAAAGGCGGGTCCCCAGCACGAGGTTCTCCACGGTCGTCAAGAAGCGGTTAGAGATGTACTTCCAAATAGGCATACCGCCCTTGAGCGTAGCGGCGCGCCCCTCCAGCAGGCGCGAGCCTAATACGAGGTCTGCCTTGCCGTCAATGATCGGCTGGATCATGGCGGGCACGCGGGTGGCGTCATACTGGTTGTCGGGGTGGAGCATCACGACGATATCCGCCCCCGCCGCGAGCGCCTCTATGTAGCACGTCTTCTGGTTGCCGCCATACCCCTTGTTCTGGATATGCACTATCACGTCGAGGCCCAGGCGGCGCGCTATCTCGGCGGTGTCGTCCTGGCTGGCATCGTCCACCAGGATAACTTTGTCCACGACATCCTTGGGGAGATCGCCATGCGTCTTAGCTACAGTTTTAGCTCCATTGTACGCGGGCATGACCACCACGACGCGTGGTGGCTGCGCTGCCATACTTATATTCGTCTGGGAAGTTTCACCCTGGCCCGTGTGGCCCATGCTCCACCCGGCCTGGCTATCTTTAGTTCCCCTCCCCATAAACTCTCCTTCACACGAGGCTAAATATAACTCTTCTGGAGATACTTAGCACTCCCCGTGCCTTCCTGGTAATGCGAACGCTATCTATTATACTAGCTGTTCCTGAATAGTGGCGAGCATAGCCGACCAAAAAATGGCGAAAAGGGTAGATATGGCCCGTAGGGGCGTGGCGGCGCCACGCCCCTACTTTACTCCCCATTTAGACACTTCCACGACCAATATAGTCACGGCTTAGAAAGCGTGAAAAGCTGGACGTTGCCGTTGATAAAGTCGACCACGTAAACTCGCCCATCTCCACCCACCGCGATGCCGCTCAGCCCGCCAAACTGCCCGCTTCCTGCGCCGCGCTCCCCAAAATAAGAGACCCTGCCACTCGCCACGTCAAGGACGGCTACCCTCTGGCGGTCCGAGTCGGTCATATATACCGTGCTGCCGTCAGGGCTGATACCTAGCCTGGCATCAGCCGAGGCCCCCGCCATTGGCGATGAAATTGGTAAGCGCCACTGGCGCGGCAGTGCCCTGCTCTCTTTCTGGGGCATCTCTATTATCCTGCCTTTTATGTCAACCAGGTACAGGTAGAGTTGGGATTGAGCGTCTCCACCGGCAGGGGCATTATCAGCGACACGGCCCACTACCACATCGAAGGGCAGGTCTAGCCAGTCGGGAGGAGGCACTTTACCCGTGGGGTTGGGGTAGACAATCTCTGAGAGTGGGGTACCATCGGACGAGGGGGGTATCCGCACTATGCGGTGTCTGCCGGTGTCTGCGACGTACAGGGTGCCGTCTGTATCGACCGCGATGCCGTTGGGACCATACATCGCCAGCGTTTCGGGGGTCAGGACCCGCAGCAGCTTGCCCGTATTGCTGAAGCTCTGCACCCTGCCAGCGGCTCCCAGGCCAATTGTATCCAGCACATGGACCGTGCCATCGTCGCTCACCGCCAGGTCGCGTATCTCTCCAAATTCACCGGGCGCGGGGTTCTGCGCATCACCCGGTTGAGAGGGCCAGCTACGTAGAACCTTGCCGTCAGGAGCGTAGACGACGATACGCCGGTTGCCCGTGTCTCCCACGTAGACATTGCCCAGGCCATCAACACCTATCCCGCACGGGTTAGATAGGGGCGGGCCCGCGCCGCCCTGGAAGGTAGCGAGGTATTTAGCTTCAGCCTTAGATACCACGCCGAAGAGCGACTGTTCGACGCCTGGCACGAGAGGCCTCTCCGCGGCTAGCCACACGCCTCCATCGCCTGGCGCTAGGGCTGACGGCGGCAATAGAGCGCGCGCCCCGCCAGGCGGTCGCCAGAAGAGGTGGAACTCTGAGCCGTCTGCTAACGCCCCAAAGCGCACCTCTAATTTGTGGTCCCCGGCAGTCAGCGTCCTGGTAACGGGCCACACAAGAAGCACGTTGGCGATATTTACGGCACCAACCATCTCCCCATCGAGCCACAAGCTCACCTGTCCGGAAGTCCTGGCGTCAAAGATGTACTCACCCGTAACGGGGATGCGTAGCGTCCCACGCCAGGTTGCGAAGACGTTTGTACCCCCGGCGAGCACGCCGTTGATGTAGCCCGAGCTTACAATGCCGTCGCGCCGTGCGGCCAGGGGCTGGGTGTCTCCAGCAGGCACTTCCGGCGCGGTGAACCAGCTAGGGTCGGTTGCGGCGGGGTAGGATTGCCCCAGCAGCACTCCCCCTCCGCCGCCCCAAAGGAATTGCGGGCCGACCGGGAAAGGCTCTCCGGTATTGCTCCCCCAGCTTAATGCGATGCGCTGCTGTGCATGGTCGAGTGTGCCAGAGAGGCGTACAGCGTGGACACCCTTTGCCAGCACCAACTCCGCCTCAGCCGACACTCCGCTGCCACCGGTAGCTGTGAGAACCGTCCTGCCATCGAGAGTAAGTGTCGCCCCGGCGGGCGCATCCAACTTGACGTGATACGTGCCATATGCCGGTGCGACCAGCCCTCCGGCCCACTCCGCCCTGGCGGGGTAACTGAGTAAGGGGGGCAAGTCAGCCGTTTCACCTTCCAGGCCCAACGTCCCCAGCCTGGTTTCCTGACGTTCTATTTGCGCCCCGCGAGGTGATTTGTAAATAGCGGTTACGTGCCTCTGAGCTTCAATTTCCGTTGCGGTCACATGGTAGGCAGCGATTACGGGTGTGCCGTCAGGCTTGCTTAGCACGACTCTGATGACGCCTGGGTAATAGGCTTGCAAGGCCCCAAAAAGGTCCTCCTCCGGTAGCGAGACGAGGAAATGGACGTCTTTGCCGTTGTTATCGGTTATAGGTAGATAATCGCCAACGTTGACCGCACCTGATAGGGGTACGTCTTTGGCAAGGAAAAAGAGGGGACTGGGGTCGCCGAAAAGTATGGGCGTGCCCGTATTGTAAACAATGTCATGCTCAGGGTCTAGCTTCTCGACGTAGCGGCCAGCAAGCGTGTACTCGATGTAGTTCGCCCTGGCGGTGTAGGGGCCAAAGTAGAATGTAAGGGTCTGCATCCCTATGAGCAGCACAAGCGCGGCGATGGCTATATTGGGCGCCCAGCGCACGACACGTGAGCGCGCCTGTCCCCAGCGCAGCCTTCGTAATGGTGGGAGGCCACTCGCCACGCGGTCCAGGAAAAGCGCGGGGATGAGCGCGAGCGTGGGCACCATAGTGACCGCGCGCTGCAAAGTGGGGGTGTCTTTGGTCAACGCTGCGCCTGCCAGCCCACCCAGCAGCCACAGGGCGAGCACCGCAAATCGCGCATCACCCAGCCGGAAAACCATGTAAGCTGTGCCCACTACCCATAGCGCGGCCCAGGGCACGGGCAAGACAGGCTGCCCTGTAGGGTAGAAGGGGCCGCGCTCCTCCCCCACGTCGAACGCGCGGTATACAAGTGCAAATTGTTGAGGGATGACCACGCCCCAACTGTTCGTGTTGTACTGAGCGAATATCCTATTTTGCTCAGCGGGTGTGAAAATCGTGACGGTGTTGTAGCGCTCGGTCAGAGCAGCGGGCTTCTGAGTAAGCTGGTACAGGGCGTTGGGAGCGAAGGTCAGACCCGCCGCCAGCGCTATCAGCGCCAACCCAGGTAGATACCTCTTTATGCCTATCAAGCCCCAGCGCACCAATAGATAGAGCGCTATCGCCAGCATCGAGAGGACCAGCAGCTTGCCCGACGCATAGCCATACAACGTGAAGCCCGCGGCAATCCCACACAGCACAAAGTGGAGGGGCCGCCGCGTTTTCAATGCCAGGTAGAGATAGTAGAAGCAGGCCGTCCAGAAGAACTGGGTGGTGGTGCTGACCGTTACGGTTCGGCTCGATTGGATAGCGAAGTCGGAGACGCATAGGAGCGCCCCGGCAATCAACCCGGCGCGAGGCGACCAGGCTACCCTGCCGATACGGTACGTATACCATACCGTGCCGATGCCCATGAGGGCATGGACCATGCGCGCCCCGGTGAGGTTGTCTCCAAAGAGATTGAGCGACTGCGCCACCAGCCAGAAGTAGAAGCTGGGCACGCCCCACCACCCGGTACCGAAAAAACTGAATGGCTCACCGGCTACCAGCTGGCCCCTGTTGAGCAAGCGCGCGTCGAGCGCTTCTCCCGAACTCGTCAATGTAAGGGCCTACAGGTATGTTTTCGAGGTTCACGAGCCGCAGGGCTGCCGCCGTGAGAATTATCGCCGCCACGATGAGCCACTCGCGGCGGCTCACGGCAGGCTCTACCCTGGGTTCGGCAGGGTCGTGAGGCAACAGGGTACTGCCAGCAGGCCAGGGTCGCACGCCCGCGAAGGTCAGGGCGAGGGCGCACAGCATGGCTAGCCATATCCAGGGGGCCAACGGGTCTCGAAAGCTGACACGCAGAAGTAGGCCCAGCCACAGAGCTAACAAAGCCACGACGACAAGACCGGCAAGTGTGCCTCGCCAGCCCAGGTGGGCACGCAGAGTTGGAAATCGCTGGGCGTTGCGGGCAAGTCGCCCTATAAAGCCCTCCTGGGACGCTACAGAGGAGGCTGAAGGATGGCTTCGCGCCGGGCGAGTGAGCACGGCAGGAGTATCAGAGCCGGTTTCGGGAGGGGGTGAGGGGTTGTGAGCGCGCTTGGTGCGCGGACCATCATGCACCCACGCGACCAGGCCAGTTAACAATGCCGCTATCTGCACGAGGGCAGTGCCAACCGCCGGAGAGAGACCAAGAATACCGGGTTGGGCGCGCATGATGGCCTCACCGAGCATTGCAAGAGCGATGGCGAGCAGCCCGGCATACACGACCCGCCAGCTCCACAAGTGCGGCAGGGCGCGCCGCGATGTCATGCGGGCCGGTATGGCTTTTGAGACAGCCTCTGCTTCATCTGTCACAGTCACAGTGAAACCCTGGGTCTAACTATGGGCCGCACGTTATTGGCGCAGGAGGTAGCGGCCATACCGGGGCGGTGTCAGGCATAGCGATGGGACTGTAGCGTAGATGCGTCGGCGGCACGATTTCTCGAACGCCATCGGGACGGGTCCAAATCCATTCCAATCCCCTGGGGACGAGACCCCCGCCAGGGCCATTGGTCTGCAATCTCAATTCTACCTTGTGCCAACCCGGCGTCATAGTCGTGGGACCTACTATCGCGGCACCACCGGGTAGCGGGGTGCAGTTATTGATGATGAACGTATCATCGATAAGGAGCTGTGCGAGACCGTCAATATGCAATTCCATTTGATAATTTCCGCCCTCGGCGTAAAGCTCGCCGCTCCATCGACCCAAGGCATCCCCGTTTGAGAATTGAGGAGTCAGGGGCAGGGGACGGAAGAGTTGTTTAGCCTCCTCCATAGGGAGCCTTCCAGGCTGCAAGTAATTCTCATCAGGGCGTATCCCTGTCGAGCCAACGAACTGGTCCACGCGAATGGCAGATGTGACCCCCAGCGTCACCGCCAGGCCCATGTTTGCCCCTTCCGGCCATAGATATGGCGTCGTAATCTCCAACTCCGTGCCGTTCTGGGCCTTGAGGAAGCGCAGTTGCTGAGTAGGATTATCCAGTCGCGCCTTAATTACAAAAGGCACCCAGCCTGCGTCCAGGTCGAGAGGTCGATTGAGCGCGCCGGGTTGGCTCATCACCCAGCCCGATGCCTCAGCCCCATCAACTCGCACCTGGACCGAACCTGGAGTGCTGATATAGAACGCCCCACTCCAGGTGGCGACTACCGGGTATGAAAAGGCGGCACTGCCCAGGGGTAGAGCGCCTACATTAGCAACCTGTCCGGTCGCCAGTGTAGCCTTCTCCGCAGCGTCCATCACAATCACCCGCGCTCCATAACGGCTCATTACATGTGCAGCCTCTATAGTGTACACAGTAGCCGCGTAATTCCCGTCAGGCCCTTGCAGGTTCTCCGTTCGCCCACCCGGGTAATAATATTGCAGGATCGGCACATAGGGGTTCGGCCAGCCAGGTATATAGAATATCTGATCGTGCTGCGCATCACCTATCAGAGGCAGTTGGCGGCTTGCGTTCATAAGCTGGCCTACAGAGGTCTGGCGGGCAAATGCCCTGCCGTATTCGTAATCGAACGAGCAGCAACCGACATATCTCACCAGTGTATTCTCTTTTACCTGGGCGAGGAAACGCGCCTGTACGGCCCTGCTGGACTGATCGGTAGGCACAGTTTTCGGGTAGGTAATGAAGGTGAAGTGCATGTTCGTGAAAGCAATCCAGCTTACGAATACACCGACCAGCACGCACCCTGCCCACCACCAGCGCCGCCACTTCAGGCGTTTGAGGGACTGCAACCAAAGTGTCAAAGGCAAGGTTAAGGCGAGGAAAGCTACCGTCCAGGCGGGCGACCAGTGCGGGAAATTAGGGTTAGGGTTGATCGGAATATCGATTATGGAGGCCACCAACATTATGCTAAGGCCCCACAGCAGGATCAGGAACGAGGCAGGCTGCCGCCACCGCCATATCAAGACCGCGCCACCAAGCACCAACAGCACCAATTTAAGAGGGCGGAAGAAGGGTGCCCAGTAAAAAGTGTCGCGCGCGGGGATTACGCTGAGGCTCAAGAAGTTCTTGATCAGACTCGCGTGTTACAACGTTCCAGTCGCTTACCACCAGTTCCCACGTGTTTGGAATGGTGGGCGGTATTATCATTTCGTATATCCCACGTCCCGCCCACTTGTCGGGGTTGCGTGTGAAGTATGCAATCAGCGGGCCGAAACCGACTACGAAGCCAACCACAACCAGGGCGAAGTGGCCGATCCGCTCCCGAAAAGCACGGAAGTGAAAGACAATCATGTAGCCTAGAAACGCCAGCAGTACGTAGGGCAAGAGCCGCGTGCCATAGTAGGTGTACATGCTGGTGCCCGCGAAGAGCCCGGCCCATACGAAATCGCCAGGTTTACGCGACCGCAGCCCGCGCAACAAGAAATAAAAGCAGAAGGTCCAAAAGATAGTGGTCGAGATGTTGTTGTTCGTCATGCGGGTGTGCTGGATAAGCGTTGAAGAGCCTACCACCAGGGTAGCCGCGACCACACCCGCTATACGCCCCCACAGTAGACGAGCAAGCAAGTAAATGGGGATGACGAAGACCGCGCCGAGGAACGCCGTCAAGAAGCGTATCCAGGCCAGGCCGTCACCAAAGAGGCGCATTGGTATCGCCTCGAACCAAAAGTACATGCTTGGCAGGCCAGTTTCCAGCCAGGTCGTAGTGAAGACCGACATGGTAGGCGGGTCCTGCATGAACTTTATCGATTCGTTCCACGCCAACCATTCGTTAGGGTCGATGCGCCAGGGGAACTCTTCAAGCCACGCCAGCCTCGTGACGAGGGCAACCAGCATGATAATGGATAGCACTATAAGCTCGCGCCTGGTCCAGCGTGGCTCTAGCCGTTTCTCCTCTTTCCCCGTGGGATACCACCGGGCGCACGATAATAAGAGGAGAGCCATGCTCGCCAGCCACAGGTAACCCTGGGAGCCGAAAACTTCCTGGGGCTTCGCATACCAGGCCTGGAAGGAGGCCCAAAGCAACCAGAGGGAAGCGCCAATCCCGGCCAGGCGCAGCGCAAGCCCTCGCCGCCACTTCACCAATTGCAAAAAGCGCCTGCGCGGCCCCGGGGCCTGGGTGAGAAGCGCGACATCCGGGATGCCACTCCATGCCCCTATAGCCAGGACCATGGCCCCCACCAGCAGCCACGCAGCCTGTACGCGCCTGTCTTCCTGGAAGAGAGCCGCCTGGCCATAGGCGCTCATGATGATGGCTGCCAGGCCGAGCCATACACCCCGGTGGGTCCATACCACTCGCACCACGCGCAGCCATTGGGGGTAAGTGCGGCTCTCACGTTTCTTTTCAGCAACCGGAACCGGGGTATCACCAGCCGGTTGAAGGTCAGGGGTCTCCGGCTTACTGTCAAGCTCAGGTAGGGATGCGGGCGAAGCAGGGAGCGTCTCACTCACGTCAACTTCAACAGCTAGAGCATCAGGCTGGGGTACGGCCTCAGGCTCAGCCTCAATCGCAGGCTCAGCCTCAATAACTGGAGCTGACTGCGGATCAGGGAGAGTTGAGGGTGGGTCGCCTACCCAAACACGGCGCAAGCGCCGCCTACCCGAAAGGACCGCAGCACCATTGCTACCATCTGAGCCTTCAGCCGCTGGGCTGAGGTCTTCTAAAGGCGCGGCTCCATCGTTGGGGTGCGTTTCACCAACAATGCCCACAGTGGGAGGAAATTCTTCAGAGGGGGGTAGGAAGGGTTCTTTGTCTTCGGGCATAGTCTAACAAGGCTGCCAGGGTAGGCAAGGTAAGGCCAGACAAGGCTCTGTATAATGCTGCTTGTGAAAAGCGATAACTATATCAAGCTCACCCAGCGTGCGTGCCACGCGCCTCGCCGGAATTATAGGTAAGAAAGAGGCGGCATGTCAAGCATCTCACGGGTTAATTCCTCGCCCGGCTTGACATCGACCCGTTCAAGCCGTTATGCTAGGAAAACTACGAGCCAAAATAGGCGCAAAACGAGTCTCATGGTAGAGGGTCCGCTAAATACCCTCTAAGGTAGGGATAAATGCTGCCAGCCCCTGTACAACACCAAATCCGGCGGATCATACTTGAGCAGTCACACCGCGCCCACGTTGGGCATATAGGGTCCGCCCTATCTATCGCCGACATTATGGCCGCCTTATATGGCAGCGTCCTCCGCATCTCCGACTGTGATGAAGTAGACCGGGACCGGTTTGTATTGTCCAAAGGCCATGCGGCACTGGCACTGTATGCGGCACTTTTTCTCAAGGGGTGGCTGACGGAAGAAGACCTCTGCACGTATTGCGGAGATGGCACCGCTGTAGGCGTCCACCCGGAACGCGCGTTGAAAGGTGTGGACTTCTGCACCGGATCGCTTGGACAAGGCCTTTCTGTTGGGGCGGGAGCTGCGCTGGCGGCGCGCTTGCAGGACTCCTCCCGGCGCGTCTTTGTCGTTGTCAGCGATGCTGAATGCAATGAAGGGTCTCTGTGGGAAGCGGTTATGTTCGCCGCCCACCACCGGCTCTCGAACCTTATCACGATTGTTGACCTGAACGGACAGCAAGCGCTTGGCTACACGGAGCAGGTCCTCAACCTGACCCCCATGGCCGAACGCTGGAGGGCCTTCGGCTGGGATGTGCATGAGGTTTCCGGGCATGACGTAGACGAGATGGTAGAGACTATCGCCGGACTCGACACCGTCGCAGGCCCGCCACATGTCCTGGTCGCGAATACGGTCTTCGGTAGGGGCGTATCATTCATGGAGCGCCAGATAAAGTGGCATTACTGGCCTATGTCTCCTGAAGAGTACCAGCAGGCGCTCGAAGAGATTGGGGCCATGCCGTGAGAGCAGCATTCGCGAAGACTCTCGCCGAGCTGGCCGAGCGCGACCCCCGCATACTGTTGCTATCGGGTGACCTCGGTTATATGGCCTTAGAACCCTTCTCGGAGAGGTTCCCCGACCGCTTCTTCAATGTCGGTGTGGCCGAGCAGAACATGGTCGGCCTCGCCACAGGCCTGGCAGAATCGGGTTTCATCCCATTCGTCTACTCTATCGTCACCTTCGCCTCGTTACGGCCTTACGAATTCATCCGCAACGGCCCGATCTTACATCAATTGCCCGTGCGCATCGTGGGTGTGGGGGGAGGATTCGAATACGGCACCGCCGGACCTACTCATCACGGCCTGGAAGACGTTGGGGTAATGCGCGTCCAACCCGGCATTTCGGTGATCGCGCCTGCCGACTACGAGCAGGCTCGCGCCGCCTTCCTGGCAACGTGGGACTTACCCGGCCCTGTCTATTACCGGATAGGGAAGGATGATAAGACCGTAGTCCCGGGCCTCGAAGGGCGTTTTGAGCTTGGGCGCGCACAAATCGTTCGGGAAGGCGCTGATCTCCTTATCATTACGATGGGCAGCATAGCATCCGAGGCTGTGCTTGCCGCCGAGGTTTTGGCCGCTCAAGGCATCGAGTGCGCTGTGATGGTAGTAGCCAGCCTGAATCCGGCTCCAATCGATGATTTGACGAGTGTTCTCGAGCGGTTCCGAATGGCAATCACGGTGGAAGCTCACTACACGGTAGGCGGCGTAGGGTCGTTAGTTTCCGAGGTAATCGCGGAGCACGGTATTGGCTGCCGGGTCATACGTTGTGGGGTCAAAGCTACACCGCACGGCCTCTCAGGCAGCCAGGCTTACTTGCAGGAAGTAAATAACCTTTCCAGCAAAGCCCTGGTTGAGATGGTCCTTGGGATTCTGTGCGAGGCGGGAAGATGACTTCGCGTCTCATTTCGGATCATCCTGCCTGTTTACAACCAGGCCGACCACATTCGCGGGATAGTAGAGAGATATGAAGAGGCGCTAACTAGAGCAGAGCTTCCACATGAGATGATACTGGTCGTAAACGGCTGTCGGGACCGGTCACTGGAGGTGTGCCAGGCGCTCTCGAAGCAATACTCACCGGTACGTGTGGTACAGAGCGAGAAGGGTGGGTGGGGCCTGGCCGTAAAGCTGGGGTTGAAAGAGGCGCAAGGTGATTTGCTCTGCTATACCAACTCGGCACGCACAAGTCCCGAAGACCTCGCGCTGTTGTTACTTTATGCCGTGGTGTATCCACAGGCAGTCATAAAGGCCAACCGGAAGAATCCGGGAGAACTGGCGCAGGCGACTCGGTTCCCTGCTATACAACCTGGAATGTCGCTTTCTTTTTGACCTCTCCAATTGGGATATAAATGGCACGCCCAAAGTTTTCCCGCGCACGCTCCAGAAGCTGCTCGCCCTTACCAGGGATGATGATTTGATCGATGCGGAGTTCAGCGCCATCTGCCGCAGGGAAGGGTACCGCATGTTGGAAGTGCCCATCTTTTCCGCGAGGCGACATGGCGGCAAGTCGACGACACGCTATATCTCGGCCTTGAAGATGTATTGGGGGGTTTATAAGCTGCGCCAGACTTTGCGAAAGCGCGGTGCCTGACCCATGATCTCTCAAGAGGAATTAGGCGCATTGTGGGCGCGCCACAATGCTGAGTGGCGTGACACGGCACAAATCGCCAGCCAGTGGGAGGCGGCTACCAACATAGACCCCAAACTGCTGAGCTACAGCGTACAGGGAGCATGGTGGGAGACGCTGGCAGCTTGCGGGATAACACTCTTCGTCACAAGAGAATACGAGCACATGGTTATGGCGATGCGCGTTGTAGGGGATGTGCCCGCTATATACTACATGCCTATGCCGCACCCCTCCGGATTGGCAACCGACCGCAGCCGCAACGTGGTATACATTGCCAGCACGCGCAATCCAAATCAACTCTACGAATTGGCACCCGTCACGGGCCTCGTGCCACGGCTCGATATGGAACCTGCTCCTGTGACTGACCGCCCGCTCGTGCCGGTCCGCTCCCATTTCTTTCCTGGCTGCCTGTATATGCACGACCTGGCCCTCGTCGGCGGCGTCCTCCATGCCAATGCGGTTGGGCAAAACGCGGTTGTGCGCTTTGACGACCATGAGGGGTATGAGCGTGTCTGGTGGCCGCGCTGCATCGAGACCGAAGATGGACCTGTGTTTCGGGCAAGACCCATCCAGCTCAACTCTATCGCCGCAGGGGCCGACCTGTAGAGCTCCTATTTTTCCGCCTCAACCGATAAACTTTCCGCGCGGCGTCCCGGGCACAGGAACTTCCCCGTGGATAAGCGTGGAGTTATCTTCTAGGGGCGACAAGGGAAGCCATAGTACGGGGTCTGACGCGTCCCCACTCGGCGCGCTTACACGGCGGTAAGGTATGGGTAGATAACAGCGGTTACGGAGAAGTTGGGGTCGGCAGCTACGGCAAGTTCGAGCCTGTCGCCACGCTTGCGCGGCTGGACAGCGCGGGCTGTGCTTTCCAGGGGGATATCGCTTTCGTTGGTACGTCCAGGGTAATACCGAGGTTCCGCCAGTATGCCCCTGGACTGGACGTGGACGCGAGTCGTATGCGGCATACACGCGGTGGACACAAGATCGGGGGAGGTTGCCGGGAGCATGATATGGCCTACGGCAACCAGATATTCGCGATAGACACGCTACCGGCGGAATCGACATCAGGTTTTCCCTTCCGTGCGGGCGCGAAGCGCGCGACCGACCGAGAAAAGAAGCTGTTCTACGCCTTCAAGCTATGTTCAATAGGAGAATAGTGAATGAGTAAAGAGTTTCGGCTACTGATGATTGGTGCGATGTATGAAAACGGCGGGTAACATCACCCATCGCTTTCTCGATGGGCACCCGCAGATGTTCGTCTATCCGTTTGAATCCCAGATCGGCACACGCATGGTAATGGATCATCTGTCCTCGATGTTTCCGGTGAAGTATCGCTGGCCGGTCTTCGCTCTCGACGCGACACCTGCTGAGGATTATCAAGGCAATCATCGACGAAGAGGTAAGGTGCGGGCGCGCACGCCAAATGTGAGCAAGTTCCGGCACATGCCTTTTGATTTCTCGGACGACGAGCGCGCCGCGATCTACGAGCAGTTACATCAAAGCCGACAGTGGCCGCTCGCGCGCGCAACAATGTCGCGGCATTCTTTCGCGCGACGTTCGACGCTTGGAAAGATTATCAACCGCACCGGCGAGGAAGTAGTCATGTTGGCTACAGCCCGATCATTATTGTGGATGCGGACAAGATTCTGCGAGACATTCCCAGGCCCACGTTCTGCACGTGTTCGGAATCCCTGGTCGGCTTATGCCGATACCAAGAAGCGGCCGGTGCCTCTCTCTCTCGCACATTATATGCTCGGCTGGACGCTCAACCAGTACCATGCGCTGCTACTTAAGGAGAGTTACCCGGACCGTATGCATATCGTGCGTGCGGAGGATGTGATGGCCGATTCGTTGAAGACGCTAGGCGCTGTTTGCGAAGCCCTGGGGTTGGAGAGTGCCGAGTCGCTAAAAGCGCCGACCTGGAATGGAGCAGCACTGGAGGAGGTCTACCCCTGGGGGACTATCCGTAAAGCCACTCCAGAAGCGAACCGTGCCACCGCCGGGGAACTTTCCTCACGCGAACGCGATGAGATACGCTCGCGCACCTGGCAGTACCTGGAAGTATTCGATTACAAGGGCTTCCTGCCCGGTTAGGACTATGAAGCGCGTAGTAGTTACCGGGGCAACGGGCTTCGTCGGCGCGAACCTGGCTCGCCGCCTTTTACGCGACGGCCACGAGCTTCATTTATTGCTTCGCCCCGCTAATAATCCCTGGCGTATCCGTGACATCAGAGATGACGTTCACTCGCACGAGGTAGACTTTACTGACAAAGAAAGCCTTGCCCGTGTCGTCGGCGCTATCAGGCCCGATTGGGTATTTCATCTCGCGGCTCACGGCGCTTATTCGTGGCAGACCGACCTGGATAGCATGGTGGCGACCAACATCACCGGGACCATCAACCTGGTCGAGTCATGCCTGCGAGCAGGCTTCGAGGCATTTGTCAATACAGGGTCATCCTCCGAGTACGGATACAAAGACCATGCGCCCGCGGAAACGGAATGGCTGGAGCCGAACAGCTACTATGCGTTTACGAAGGCATCGGCTACGCTTTTCTGTAGATACATGGCGCAGAGTCGAAATGCCCGCATACCGACTCTGCGGCTTTACTCCGTGTACGGGCCGTATGAAGAACCGGCGCGCCTGGTGCCTGCGCTTATCATGTCCGGCCTGCGGGGTAAGCTACCCCCCTGGTGAACCCGGATATAGCACGTGACTATATATACGTGGAGGATGTGGTAGATGCTTACCTGATGGCTGCCAGCAGGCCCGTGGAGGAAGCGGGGGCTGTGTACAATGTGGGCACGGGCATCCAGACTAGGCTCGGCGAGATAGTCGAAGTAGCCAGGCGAGTGATGGAGATCGAGGCCGAGCCTGAATGGGGATGAATGCCACAGCGAGGTTGGGACACTAATGTCTGGGTCGCGGATAACCGGAAGCTGCGCGCAGAACTCGGTTGGCAGCCGAGCTACACGCTCGATCAAGGTATTGAGCGCACCGTAAAGTGGTTTCAGGATAACCTTTCGCGCTTGCCACTATATCTAGAGCATTACGATAAAGCGAAGTGAATACGTTGCGCCAGGTGAGGTCTCTGTGCTACACTTAGGAATCTGCTTTGCGCAGGCAACTAGTCTAATACTGGTATAAACCGGAGGAAAAATGCACGTCGATAGCGCGGAGTCTAAACATACCCACACCACGCGAGGCTCAGGCATATTGGAGCCGTGGCTGGCGAAGCAGCGCGCCCGCCGCGCCAACCGCATGATACCGGACAAGCTGCGCTCAGGGCGCATCCTCGATATCGGGTGTGGGTCGTACCCGTACTTTCTCTCCCACGTTTACTTCCAGGAGAAGTTCGCAATTGACCAGCTTTCTCCATCGGCTATTCCCCCCGACATCCACTTCAACACCCTGAACCTCAACGCCGAACCTAAGCTTCCCTTCGAGGACAACTTTTTCAGCGTGATAACCATGCTCGCGGTCGTGGAGCACCTCAACCCTACGAGCCTGGTTTCGCTATTCAAGGAGGCATACCGCACTCTGACGCCCGGCGGCATCATAATCATTACGACGCCTTCGGCGTGGTCGGACGGCCTGTTGCACTTCATGGCGAAGGTCCGCCTGGTCAGCCCGGAGGAAATAAACGAGCACGTCTACGCATATACCCTCCCCTTGCTGGGCTGGTATTTCGGCAGGGCAGGCTTCGATATGACCAAATTGCGCTTCGGCTACTTCGAGATGAGGCTCAATATGTGGGCAGTAGCCAAGAAATAGGTTTCCCGCTGGGGGTTTTTACCAGGGTCTGTCTGCAAACTTGCTAAGTCATCTCGCCCGGCACATAAATGTGCGGGCTACACATACAAAGCCCGCCTGCGCGGGCTGACAGTTAGCCTCCGAAGGAAGGCTTCGTAAAAGGTAGCCCGCACATTTATGTGCCGGGCGGTTTTGCAGACAAGCCCTAATCAAAATGATCGCCACAGGCGATCATTTTGATTGCTGAAAAAAGAGAGTGTTACTTGGAAGGGGTGAAGACCTGGACGTTGTTGTTTACGCTGTCTACGACGTAGATGCGCCCATCGGGGCCGACGGCTATGCCGCTTGGCCTGCCGAATTCGCCTTCGCCTGGGCCTTCCTTGCCGAAGTAGGTTAGCTCGCCGGTTGCGATGTTGAGGGTGGTTACTCTCCTGCGGTCGGGGTCGCTCATGTATATCCACTTACCGTCTCGTGAGATGGCAAGTCTGGCCCCTCCATCTTCCTTGCCGATGAGCACTCGCCACTGCGCGCTGATCTTCCAAACTCTTGTTGGGCCTGTGGTGTCACTCGTAGGCTCGAAGCGGGCAATGCGCTCATTGTTCCGGTTGAGGTCTATCTCGTAGACGAAGCCCGTGCCACTCGGATCGGCTACAGCATCTACGGGCTGCTCCAGCGTATCACCTTCGGTTCCGGCAAGGTTCTCCGCGACCTCGGGTATCTTCGCTTTGCCCGCCAGCACGTCGCTCACGGAAGGGAGCTTGAACACCCGGTTCTGCCCTGTCACCGCTATGTATAATCCGAGGGTCTTGCCTTCATCCTCTTTGGAAGGGACTGCTTCCGCTATGCCATTAGGACCGTACAGGTTTAGCTGCTCCTGCTCAAAACTGCCTATGTACTCCCCACTAGTCTTGAATGCCTGCACCCTCGGTGTGGCGTCGAATACGTACACCGTGCCATCCTGGGTTACGGCTACATCGCTTATGTCGTTGAACTCCCCTCCCTGGTGGACGGGTACAGGTTGTCCCTCTTTCACTTCAGGTGCAGCCTTGCCCCACTCTCTCAGCTTCTTGCCATCGGGCGAGTAGACCATTACTCTATGGTTACCCCTATCCCCTACGTAGATATTCCCATCGTTGTCTACCCCAATGCCTTTGGGCTTGCTAAGACCTTCTCCGAAGGTGAGGTCAGGCTTCTTGATGTCGGGCGCTATCTCCTGGGGCGGGGGCAACTGGCCTATAGGAGCGTCGGGCAGCTCGGAGCGAGGCCAGCTACGTGCGAGGGGGGTGAGGACGGTGGGCGGGACAAGCTCGGGCTGCCCGCCGGGTGGCGTCCACAGCCACTCCACGCGCGACAGACCACCAGGGGCTGCATAGCGAACGTCTACCTGGTGTGGACCTGCGGCAAGGTGTATCAGGCCCGTGCCGAGGCCGCCTGGGCCTTCTCCAAACGCTGGTTGGCCGTCAATGGTCACCGTAGCCGGGCCGAATCCGCCGGTGTTTACGCCGAAGCCGTAATCACCTTCGACGCTGATGTTTAGCGCGCCCTGCCATCGTGCTACATATGGTGAACCACCTAATAATACGCTTGCCTCGCGGAAGCCAATGAAGGGATCGCTACGCCGGGACATGCGAGCCTGCCCGCCGAAGGGATCGGGGGACTTGAGAGCCTCGCCCGACCAGGGGCCGATCTCTCCGAGCAATCCTCCGGTCGGACCATTGTAGAGGAATTTCGACTCTATAGGGGTCAGAGGGCCACCGCTCGACCAGAGAAGCTGTAGCTTGCTGTTGGCGTCGCGCAACGTGCCGGAGAGCCGTATGTCGTGCAAACCCTTCGCAAGCACCATCTCAACCTGGCGCGCTTCCGTTGGCGTGTTAGGATCAAGCGCGGGGACCGTCAGCAGAGTACGCCCGTCAAGCATGAGCGTTACTTCTTCAGCGGCACCGTCGAGCGCGAGCGTGTACGCGCCATATGTAGGGGCTACCAGGCCGCCCTGCCAGGTCGCGGTCGCGGGGTATGCGATAGCTGGCGGTGAGATGACCTTACTGCCAGGCGCTTGCACGTTGCCTATCGACGGCTCGTCTCGCGTGAGGGTCGCGCCGCCCTGGGCGGTATAGGTGGCATGTAAGGTCTGGGATTGCGCCACCTGTTCGCGGGTCACCTTGTAAGAGGTGAATTGGACCATGCCGTCGTGGCTCTTGACTGGCTCTTCTATCCCGCCAGGGTACATGACGCGCAGCATGGGGAGGTAGTCACCGTTGTGGCCGTAAACGATGAAGGCCGCGCCTTTGCCGTTGTTGTCTATCAGCGGAAGAGTATCAGCCGGGGTCAGCATCTCGCGTCCCTCGACGCCCTTCGCAGCGAAGCGAGTGCTGCCATAGGCGAAATAGACGTCGTAGCCGTTGCCCACGCCCAGCTGGTAGCCCTTGTAGTCCTGGCCGAGAGCCTGGGCGTAGCGGGCCTGTACGGTATCGCGGCAGTATGGACAGGCCGCTTTGTAATCGACGAAGTACTCGTTGTACGAGATGACGGCCAGGAAGACGAGCAGGGCCGCTACAGGCACCGTCGCCCACCGGCGTGCCAGGCTCTTGCTGATGGGCCAGCCCGCGGCGAAGACCCTATCCACCAGCACTGCTGGGAAGAACATAGCAACGGGCCATGCGCCCGTGAAGCGTTGGAGATTGGGCGTATCGACCGTCAGGATGGACGCGGCGAGGCCGAATCCGAACCATAGCAACGCGAGGCCAAAGCGCGCGTCCCACAGCTTCCAGACGGCATAGGCCAGTCCCAATAATGCGAGCACTGCCCAGAAGGGCGAAAATACGGGACGGCCCGGCTCGGCCAGGCGGTAATAGGATACCTGGTCTCCACGGCGGAAGAGGACGTCCATTGTCTCGCGGCTCTGCTGGTAGATAAGCTGCACCCAGGGTCCGGGGTTGGTGCGGATATTCTCCAGGGTGGAGCGGCCCGCCCACGAGGGGTCGTAAGGGATGTTGAATCGGGCGAAGGTAGCTCCCTGGTTCTGAGGGGAGAATATGGAAGTCTCGCCTGCGCGCCCCGCGAAACCATACCATTTGGGGTTGTCGTATTTGTCGGAGAAGATGTAATAGGGCATGAAGGTAAGCGCGAAGGTCACCCCCAGGAGCACGAAACCCAATAGGTAGCGCTTGAAGAACTCCAGCCTCCAGCGTATGAGGCAGTAGAGTCCCGCAACGCCCACGAGCGGTATGATCAGCTTGCCCGCGGGGTAGAAGTAGAGGTTGAGGGACCAGAAGAAACCGGCCAATATCCAGTCGCTCGGCTTGCGGTAGCGGAGGGCCATGAAGAAATAGAAGAAGCCGACCGCCCACAGCGCGCTCGTGGCGGAGCTTACGTTGGCGAACTTGCTGAACTGTAGCGCGAGGGGGGAGACCGCTAACATTGTGCCCGCGATGAGACCCGCTCGCGGCCCCCAGAGGAGGCGGGCCGTGCGGTAGATGTACCAGACAGCTACGATGCCACTTATCGCGGAGAACATACGCAGCCCGAACATGCTGTCGCCGAAGATGCGAATGGTGTAAGACCAGACGTAGAATGAGAGGTTGGGCACCTGCCACCAGCCAGAGCCGAAGATGGGCGTGGGCCTCCCCTCGACTATGCCGCGCACGTCCATACCTTGCTCGCCCTCGTCACCGAAGATGCCGGGGTGGTACTCAAGGTCGTTCAGGCGCAGGAAGACCGCCAGGAGCATCATAGCGCCGACGAGTATGGCTTCCCACCGGGCCGCGAGCGTGGGTATCCCCTTGGCGAAGAAATCGCTCGCTGGACCGGGGAGAAGCCCGTCACCACGCGGCCACCCGGAAGCGCCCAGGAAGGTCAGCAAGAGCGCCATCAATGAAGCTGCCCATAGCCACCCACCGAGCGACGATTTTATGTCCTGCAAGAGCACGAGTGCCGACCATGTCGCCAGCCCGCCAGCCAGTGCCAGGCCAGGCACCGTAACCCACAGGCCCAATCGTGCGCGCAGATTTACCCAACGCTGCCAAAGGGTTGCTGGCGCAGAGAGAAGACGCTTCAGGCTCGGTACAGCATCCGCCTGCACATTTGCGGGCGAGGCAACCTCAGCAGTAACTTCCGTCGAGCCTGTCTCTACGACTGTTACGACGGGGGCGGTACGGGTGCGAACTTTTCGTGTTGGCACCGTCGCCAGGACAACGTCTGGGCTTGTCGCTATATTTACCTGTTGCGGAGGAGATGCTATATCAGCCTGAGATATGTCCTGCGCTGTTGTGGCAGTCTGCTCAATGGTAGCTGAGTTTGCGGTGTCCGCTGTTGAGGCGACAGTTTTTTCGACGGAAACTCTTTTAGCCCTGAAGCGCCGCACCAGCTCCCATGATGGGTTAGTTAGGGAGATAATCAGGATGATAATGGCGAGGATATAGTTGCGAGTGGAGGTCTGGTAGTCGTTCTGGGCGAGGAGGGCCTGCTGCCCAAGCCACGCAAGGCCGATAGCCAGCAGCCCCCCGAAGAGTCCCCTCCCCCGCCAGATATAAGCAAGCGCCCGCTTCGCAAGGCCCAGGATGTCTACGCTGGGACGCGATGCAGCCTGCGCAGCCTCTACGGCAGGAGCGGCTGGAGAATTTATCGCGGGCGAAGCCTCGAATTGGGTTGGAGCGTGTGAGTTGAATTCTTGCGTTGCCATACTATATTGTACCCTTATTTTCCGACCTTTTCAGGTGAGAAGACCTGGATGTTGTTTCGTACGCTGTCTACAACGTAAATACGACCAGCAGAGTTGACCGCTATGCCGCTCGGCCTCCCGAACTCGCCCGGCCCGCCGCCCTCTCTGCCGAAGTAGCTTACATTTCCGCTCTCTACATTGAGCACGGCTACTCTCCGTCGGTCGGGGTCGCTCATGTATACTCGCTTGCCGTCGGGCGAAACCGCCAGCCTGCTCCCCCCATCCTCTTTACCGATGGGCACTCTCCACTGCCCGCTAACTCCCCACTCTCTTGTTGGGCTGGGCGTCTCGCTCTTTGGCTTTAGCTGGACTATCCTCTCCTTCAAGTCTATCGCATAGAGCACATCCGCCCCGTTCGGGTCGGCCACAGCGTCTACTGGCTGCTCCAGCCTGTCTCCTTCCGTCCCTGTAGCGTTCTCGCTGTTGTCCTTTAGCACTGCCTTGCCAGCCAGCACGTCGCTCACGGAGGGGAGCTTGAATACACGGTTCTGCCCCGTCACTGCTATGTACAGTCCGAGGGTCTTGCCCTCATTCTCCTTGGAAGGGACGGCTTCGGCTATGCCATTAGGGCCGTACAGGTTTAGCTGCTCCTGCTCGAAGCTACCTATGTACTCCCCGTTGGTCTTGAACGCCTGCACCCTAGGGGTGGCATCGAACACGTACACCGTACCGTCCTGGGTTACGGCTACATCACTTATGTCGTTGAACTCCCCTCCCTGGTGGACAGGTACTGGCTGCCCTTCTTTTACCTCAGGTGCAGCCTTACCCCACTCTCTTATCCTCTTGCCCTCTGGTGAGTACACTACAACCTTGTGGTTACCCCTATCCCCTACATAAATGTTCCCATCTCTGTCAACCGCAACACCCTTCGCTTTCAACATGCCATCGCCAGTACCAATCACAGCTTCGGGTTCTACCTTCGCGGCGGGTGGGTCCGGCTTCAGTTGCACGGGCGGGAGGGTTGACGCCAGCGAGTTAGGGTCGAGTATGCCGCCACTGGCGTGCAACACATCGGGCGTGATCAGGGTCCTCTGCCCGCCGGGTGGCACCCATGACGCCTCAAGATAGCCCGTGCCAGCGGTCCAGTTGTATCTAAGCTCATACTGGTGCGGCCCCTCGGTAAGGTCTACCTGTCCGTTCCCCTCGTGGGGATCGATACCACCCGTGATGTTTCTTACGACTACCTGCCCATCAATGAGCACTACGCTGTCGCCATTTGAGAATACGCTGAAGTTGTATGAACCGGGCTGCGGCGCGGTGATTGTGCCGCGCCAGCTAACTTTGAGCGCACCCTGGCTCAGCGCCTCGGGTGAGTGCCTGAAACCGAGGAAGCCATCTACGCGTGCCGTCAGAATGGGCGTGCCGTCCTGTGTGGGTAGAGCCAGAAGGTCGCCACTCCCGTAAGCGCGTATCTCGCCAAGCAGCCCCCTCCCCGGCCCGCTCAACAGGTACTGGCGTGGGATGGGCGTGAAGGCAGTGCCCCCTGTAGTCCACTCAAGCTTGACCTTCTGGGCGCTGTCCGCGAGCGCGCCTGTAAGTGTGACTTCGTGTGGCCCCCGCGCCAGGGCAAGCTCTCCCTCGGCGCGGGTTGATTCAGCGGAAGTGGCGAGGAAAGGCTGGCCATCAATGATGAGGCTTCCGTCGCCCTGCGCATCGATGGCGAAGCGATAGTTCCCGGCGGAAGGTGCGACGATGTTGGTCGTCCAGGTCGCCCGTACCGGATAGGTGAGATTGGGCGGCGGGGAGTCCCCGCTCCCGACCCCATCCTCCTCACGCTGGATGGCAGTCCCGCCGCCCGTGGGCGAGTAGGTAGCGAGGGAGCGCCGCCGCGCCTCGATCTGCTCGCGCTTCACGCGGTAATAGACGAATGGCCTGCTTGGACCGCTCTCCGGCCCGTAAACGTAGTCTGCTTTCTCGCCTCCCGGATAATACGATTCTATGACCGGAAGATATTGTTTCGTGTAATCCCACACCAGGAAGACCACGTCTCGGTCGTCGTTGTTCAACACGGGCAGCTCGTTTGTGGGGTTGGTCATGTCCACACCCTGCGTGCCCAGGTTCAGGAAGCGGTTGATGCCGTAGCCCCAGTAATAGAAAGGGTGGCCCATGTCGTAGTATTGAGGCTTGGGCCTCCCCTCCGAGATAGCCTTTTCGTTCATCCAGCGCACGAAGTTGGCCTTGCCTAGATGCTCCCGGTTAGGTTGGAACGCCATGTAGCGCGAGAAGTAGTCGTAGACGTTCTGGAAGCCGAGGTAGAGGAGTAACACGGCCAGCGCAGCCCCGAAATCGCCACGCCCAATCGCAGCCTCATCTTAATCCATGCCTTCGCACGTCCAAAGGCCCCAAACGCGCCAATGAACTCTGCTGCCATCTTGTTGAGGGGAATCGCGATGAATATCGCCAGGGCGGGGACGAGACCTACCAGGCGCGGCATGTAAGGCGCGTCAATCGTCAAAGCGCCGCCAGCGATGATGGTGAGCCAGAACCACATCGATAGGACCGCCATGCGCGTATCGCGCCAGCGCCACAGTGCCCAGGCTATGCCGAGGATGAGAAGCGCAGCCTCGATTGGCTTGGCGGCAGACTCACCTGTGAAGGTATAGAAGGAGCTTTCGTCTTTGCGATAGGTGAACATCGAGAGGCTCTTGGTTGTCTGAGTCCACAGCACCCTGGGCCAGAAGCCATCGTCGTTCAGCTTGACGCTGGTTGGAGTTTGCTCGAAGACGACGGGGAGGAAGGGATAGATGTCGTTCTCAGTCGGCATCCGCAGGCCCAAATATAGGGGGCTATGGATAGCGCCTGTCTGCTGAGAGATAACACCCAGGTTGCCGGGGTTGAAGATCAGCTTCTCGTTGGCGCGGGTGTTCATCTCGTTCTGGTGGTCCTGGAAATAGACCAGCCAGGGGGATGCCAGGCAGAGGCAGGCTACCCCGAAGATGATAATTCTCCCCACGTACTGCCCTACCCCGCGCAACTGGTGGAGCGCCGCCCTGCCCAGCGCCTGCGCCCGCTTGAGGTGAGGCTCGCGCCTCCGCGTGTCGAAGTACGCGCCCGGCAAACGGAGGATGGGCATAATCAGGAACATGTAGGCTACCACCGCTATCACGAGGAAGGGGGTGAGCCGCCCGCCGAAGTAGAAATAGAGGGTGAGCATGAAGGCGTAGCCCGCGAGGACGAAGTCGAGCGTCCTCATGCTCCGAACGCCTTTGAAGAAGAAATAGAGGCCCAGGACGATGAAGAACGGCGTCTCGATGTTGTTGAGGCCGAGCTTGCCGAAGTAGAGGGAAACGTCCATGAAGGAGAGGAGGAGGCTGGCGATGATTGCCATGCGCACGCCGAACCACATCCTCACCAGGAGATAGAAGGGTATGACCATGAGCGCGCCGAGGAGGGCCGACAGAATGCGTAACCCGAACAGCCCCGTCCCAAATACCTTCATCATCGCGGCGATGCCGAAGAAGGAGAAGTTGGGGTGGAAGAACCATCCGGTCATGAATGGCGATATGCGGTCGCCATTCACGATGGAGATGGCGTTCATGCCGAACTCCCCTTCGTCGCCATGCATCGGGCCGGTCCAGTCGTCAAGCCTGAAGAGCCGCAGGCCGAATGCGAGGAGGAATATCGCCATGAACACGCCGACCTCTACGCGGCGCGGCAGGCGCACGCGTGTCCGGTCCTCGATGTCTTTCGCATGGGGGTCGGATGGGAGAACCGGCTTCTTCCGCTCGCCTATGAAGGCGGCAGCAAGTATCAACAGGCTCAGGAGCCATCCATAGCCACCCAAAGGCGAGTAATAGTCCTTCCGAAGCTGGTCGGCGCTGTAGAGGTTGACGAGGAGCGCGAGCGCCGCGATGACATACCTGGGCCACGATCCGGCGAGGAATGGGTAACGCGAGGTCAGCCTGTGCCACGCTGGTAGCCAGGGGAGGTTGAAATCGGCTAGCCTGAATTGGGCTTTGCCCAAGAACCTGGGGCTTAGTTTGGGGTGGGTTTCTCGCTCCGTGCCATCAGCAGACTTGCTACCTGCGTCCACCACAACCTTTGTAGTTTCAGCTTCCACTACAGGCGCGACAATTGCTTTCTTTCCGTTTCCTGCTACTCTTGTAGGCAAAGAAGTTTGCGCCTGCACACTGCTACGCTTCGCCCGCACTGGGAGGGTAGTTGAAGCCGGGGCAGGCTGCGGCTGTCCGGGTTGTTGAGGGGAAGCTGGGGCTGCTGGCGTGCGCCTGAAGAGGGTCTTGAAAATGCTAACGCGCCGGACCTGGGGCGCAGGCTCCATGATTAGGCTCTTATTCTTGTACGTACCGAGCCACGCCACCAGCATGACGAATATTGCCAGGGCATACCACCGTATGGACGGCACCACCTGCCCGTCGACGGTGAGCGTTTTCTGGGCGAACATGGCGAGGCCAACCCCCGTGCCGCCGAGCCAGAGGCCGCGAGTTCGCCAGATAGGATTAGCGGCGATACGCGCTCCAATCCTGCCAAAGGAAAATCCTGCACCACGTTTCTTCTTAGTAGTCGCGGCCTCCGGCGCAACTGGCGCACCGGCAGGCTGATCTGCCACCGTGGGCATCCTGCGTTGGAGTTGCGGGGAGAGGGGAGGCCGTAGAGAGCGCGCTGGCCGCTTCTTGCCCATTAGACGGCTCCGAAGATGGAGCCTCATCGGGTGCCGTCGCGGCGCTCTGGTTGTCGGCCACGGGTACGCCGGGGTCCTCTGATAGCCACGTCTTCATACGCGTGGCACCTCTTCTATCGGCATGTTGGGCGTTATAGGGTCGCGGTGTGAGTGTTCTGGCTCTAACACAAGCTCGCTCTCTCTTCGCCCCTGCCACAGGGCTAACATCAGGCTCACTCCCACTATAAACCCGAAGAGCGCGGCGGGTCCGAGGCTCGCTCTCCATGCGGTCACCGAAGCCAGGTCGCCATAGAAGCCTGTCTTATCCGCTGCATACATAAAGTATGGAGCTACAAAAGAGGGTAGGAGACTCGTCCACAGGGTATTCCGTCAAAGGTGTTTCAGCGCATTTCAGAACGGCGGGGTTGAATCTGCCGAATAGCCAGGGCATTAGCTGTGTCATCCCCTGCTGGAAAAGAGTGCTCCCGCAGAAGGGGCGCGGCTGGTTGTACATCCACTGGGGCTGGTATGCGAAAGCCAAAGTAACAACGAGGCCCGCTGCCATGAGCAGTCCATAGATTGCCTTGTACGCTACGCTCTTTATCCACTCCAGGGAAAGTGCAAATGGTAAAGCAAGCAGAGGCAGCACAGAGATGAGGTAGCGCGCAGGCGGTCCCCATTCCCCCCACCATTGCGCGTAATTTGCGATCAGAACATAGTAAGGCACGATGACAACACCTATCCAGAGCAGGTCCTTGCGCCAGGCATGCTTCGTAGCCATCAAGAAGAGTCCAACGAAGGTGAGTATGAAAATGGGGGCGTAAATCAGGAGGCCCCACTGCTCATCGAGCATCAAGCCTACTGCCCCGCGCAGAGTGCCCGCGAAGTCGCTGATCCCGGCGTGGTCAGAGGTGTCGGGGTAAATCTGGCCGTAGCGGTGATAAAAGAATAGCATGAGTAAGGCCGCCGAGACCACCAGCTGCCCCAGCACCAATCCATAGCCCATGAGTCTGCGCCCCGCATGGTGAATTCTATCCTGGTAGATAAAGTAGATAAAGAGGCCCAGGGTCAGCGGGAGGAAACGATAGTGCAGCCAGGGGAGGAATGCCAGACACGCGCCGATGCCCGCGACCTGCCAGGGGTTGTTGTTCCACAGCCTGATACGGCGGAACGCATACAGCACCAGCAGCCCGGCGGACATCTCAGGGAATATGAGGAAGGAATAAGCGAAGAAGGGTGAAGCGAGGGCGAACGCCACCCACGTGAGCGCCGCAGGGAGCCTCTTACCGGTGCTCTCCCGCGCCAGCAGATACACGTTGGTCGCAAGCAACGCAGCCAGGATAGAAAGGAAGATCATCACCCCGAAGCGACCTCCCAGGGCGAACCCTGGCAGTACCAGGAGCGTCATGCCGAGGCCGTGCTTCGAGTAAAGCTCGCTACGCGACCCGTCGGCAGGCAAGGCTATGCTGGGGTTCGTGCTCAGACACTCGCGACTCGCGGGATAGAGGTTGGCGGGGTGCGGCGACAGCGGGTAGGGCGCTCTTGCCCAACCCTGCCACCCCTCGGGAAGGACCGGGAACAGCCTGGCCGCCACGTTAGTTCCCGCGTAGGACGCCGGGTAGAATTGAATCTCGTTACGCGCCCTGTAGTTGTTGCACTCGTTCAGGTCGCCGTCTTGCAGGATGCTGATGGCGGTCATCAAGTAGAATGGCTCATCACCCGTCACGGGGTCCAGGTGGGTAATCATTTGCGGTATCATGGCGGCCAGTGCCGCGAACGTAGCCAGGAAGACGGCGAGCGGCTCCCAGCGTCGCATAGGCTGCGCTTCAGGGCGAGTCGGTTCGCTTAGAGAATGGTCTATGTCCGTCGTAGGCTCGACGCTCCCCGGAGGCGCTTCACTACTGTTATCAGGCGCGCTGAAAAAAGGCAGGGTCTTAGAAGGCCGTACTTGCAGCCCCCTGCGGGCAGGCCACGCCTGGCGCGATGAAGCGACGCGGGCTATAGAGGAGTTCTCTTGTATATGGGACCGCGACTCCATTATAACTATCATTGTATCATTTTGGGATTAGCAGCGTCAATGTTTTACTCTCGATTTCTGTAGGGGCGGTTCACGAACCGCCCTGGTGCTGACAGCACTTGTGGGATACAGGGCGGTTCACGAACCGCCCCTACAGGTTCATCCACCATATGTAGGGAGACTCCGGTTGCCAAGCGAACGAAGCCACACGCCGCAGTGCAGATGTGACCACCCGGCGCAGTCATTCAAGCCATACTTCTCCGCGCAAGACTACGTCACGGGCGACAGCTTCCAGGTGGGGTATTGCCAGCAGTGCGGCCTGCACGTTACATCGCCGGTACCCTCGGAAGCAGAGATTGTAAGGTATTACCCCCCCGCTTACTACGGCAGCGGGCGGCGCTTTGCCCATGTCGTTGAGTGGATGCTCGATATTATCTACCGCTACCGGGTGTGGGAGATAGAGCGCAAGCAACGTCCCGGCAAGGCGTTGGACATCGGCTGCGGGCGTGGATTGCTGCTCCATAAGCTCCGAGAGCGCGGCTGGGACGTGCGCGGCACCGAGCTAAGCGAGGACGCCGCCTCATACGCACGCAACGTCCTGGGGCTGCCCGTAACCACTGAAAGTCTGCAAGATGCACAGTTCCCCGACAGTGAGTTCGACCTGATTATCCTCTGGCACGTCCTGGAGCACATGCACTCGCCAAGAGAGGTGCTGAAAGAGGTCAGCCGCATTCTCAAGCCGGGGGGGAGGCTTCTGCTAGCTACACCCAATTTTGGGAGCTGGGAGGCGCGCTGGGGCCGTGAGCATTGGTTCCACTTGAACGTGCCGGGTCACCTCACCCACTTCACGCCCCGCACCCTGAAGCGTCTCCTCGATGAAGAGGGCTTCCAGGTCGCCCAGCGAAGCTTCTTCTCTACGGAATATGATTTCTTCAGCTTTGCACAGACAGCCCTCAACAACATGGGCTTGCGCCCGAACAGGTTGTATGACATCCTGCGCACGCCCGCCGCGAAGGTAAAGGGGTATGCTGAGCGCGAGGTTCACACGCGCTCTCGGCGCACGGCTGCCCTGGAGGATTTAGCTGTGCTCACCTGCGCCCCACTCCTATTAGGCGCAAGCCTTGTTTATGCCCCGGTCGCCGCCGCTTTGCGCAAGGGAGCTACTATCGCGCTTATCGCCGTCAAGCCTCACGGCGAGGATCGATAGCTTGAAACAACGGGCATCCCAAATTTTAGATACGCGCCTAGCTCATGCATAAACTCACTTCAAACCCCACCCCCGACCCCTCCCCATTGGGGAGGGGAGTTTGAAAAAGGACAAAAATAAAGGTTCGGCTCGCCGAACCTTTATTTTTGTCCTTTTTCAAAGAGTTGTTAGTGCGTCAGTATGCTCGCTGAAAAGTAGAGATGACTGATGTTTAGCCCTAAGTAAGTTAGGGCTGTATCTTGCCGAAGTTGATTACACCGTTGGCATTGGTGTCAACGACGTAGATCGTGCCATCGGCGGTTACGGTTATGCCAGTGGGCTTCCTGAGGGTGGCTGCGCCCTCGGCTGTCTTCTCACCCAGGATTTGCCCGGTCGGGCTGAGCTTGGCGACCTTCTGAGCGCTGGGGAGGGTAGTGTAGATATTTCCTGCCGCGTCGAGTGCCAGGAATGGCTCCGTGTACAAGTCGATGACATCGTAGCCACCGGCGGGGACGGGCCACTGGGCAGCAGGCTTGCCCGTATTATCGAACTTCTGGATGCGCTTATTGTCACGGTCCGCGACGTAGACGTTGCCGCTACCGTCAACCACGATGCCCATAGGCTCGTTCATCTCGCCCGGCCCGTTGAATGGGTAGTTCTGGGTAGACTTGGCAGCGGTCAGGCCACTCGATATCTGCCTGACGAACGTCCCGTTAGGGTCGAAAATCGAGACGCGCTTATTGCCCGTATCGGTCACGTATACGTTGCCATCGGGGCCGATTGCGACCCCACGCGGGCCATAGAACTTGCTATTGTTCGCGGGGTCATCGGCGTTGGTTGCCGAGTTGCTCAGTTCTATGAAGCCGCCCCAGGAGGTGAGGAATTTACCTGACGCGTCAAACTTCTGTACTCTATAATTCCAGGTGTCGGCCACATAGAGATTGCCCTGCTTGTCCACCGCAATTCCGCCTGCTGCATCACCGAGTGCTAGAGGCTCACGGGGCTTGAACTGCCCCCCGGCATCGCCGGTGACACCGCCGATAATCTGCTGGAAGACGCCCTGGGCGTTGAACTTCTGGATGCGCATGTTGCCGGTATCCACTACGTAGAAGCTGCCATCCGGCGCGATTGCAATGCCACGGGGTAGATTGAACTGCCCCCGCTCGAAGCCGGCTGTACCCAGGTCGGTCATTTTATGGATAGGGCTTTTAGGGTCGGGATTGTCCGGCGTGCCGATAGCGGACGTGCCTCCCGCAGGCGGCGTCAGGCCAACCTTACACCGAGGTCTTTAAGTACGTGGAGGTAGAAAACGCGGCTGCCCAGCTTTAGCTCATTCCCCTTCTCGTCCCGGCCCGGGTCTCGATAGAGTATGTACTTCATGCCGTTGCCGGTGAGCCAGCGCCATGTGAGCCCCAGGTCGCCCTCGTCTGCGGGAATAGACTGGCCCTGGTCGTTGGTCTTGATGACATCCACGGGCTGGCCTTGCGCGTTAACGGTAGTCAGACGCCTCTTATAAGTGTTCAGCTCAGGGAACCACCAGTTTAGCACGTACTTATTGGTGGTGTACTTATCACCCAGGAAGGTCTTGAAGTTAGGCTCGTCTTCGGTGGCCTGGCTTGCCAGGATGACTGGCTGGTCGGAAGCCACCAGATTGGTCTCGCCCGCCTTCCACCTGGCGGCACTGAAGTACCTGTAGTTGCGCATGTCGCGGAAGTACCAGTTGAAAGGCCAGGTAATTGCTTCGGTCTCGTCAATGGCGATGCTCAAGCTACGTCCGCCCGTTACGTCGTCGGCGTTGCGGTTGGTATCGAAGGCGGTCACATCGCGCGACAGTCGCTTGATCATCTCCGCGACGATTGGCACGTCCGGCGAGGTCTGGGTGTAGACCAACATCTCCACCGGCACGTCGCCATGCCTGTAGTTGATGAGCATCATCGAGCGCAGGCCATATCCGAGGAATATCAGGCCGAACGTCAGGCCGACTATCTTCAGGGCGCGGCCAGGCATCATCTTGTACGCCAGCCACCCAGCGAGCGCGAGTAGACCGGCAGCGAAGATGAATAGCCCTATTGCTCTTGCCCCCATCTGGAAGTCGAAGTCTGCCTTGCTGATATTGCCAGGAACAACGAGCCGATTACCGAGCCGCTCGCCGATGTGGGCCATGAGGCTGAAAGCCGCGAAGATAAAGAGCACCACGCTCACGCCCAATGAGGATGCCACCCCCTTTGACCGCCTGCCGCCAGTCGAGCCGTGTTACCAGGCGACCAAGCCCGGCTGAGGCCAGGAGTGTAAATGGAAGGGCGGACTGCATGTTGAGCCAGGGCATACGCTCGCCCGCCAGGGAGAAGGCTATAAACGCTCCCAGCGCCCAGAAGGCAAGGAAGGCGAGCGTGAATCCACGCAGCCCATCGATAGCAGGGAGGGGCACGCCATACGGGTCGACAGCCGTAGCGGTGGCAGGCTCAGGCTCTACATCAACAGCGTTGCCCAGAGCAAGAGAGTCGGTCTTGCCTGTGGCCCACGTCACTATCATGTAGATAATCGTGCCCAACCCGGCGAAGAAAGCCAGCGGCTCGTAAATGAGCATCAGGAGAAAGTAATAGAATACAGGCTGGTCGCCGCGAGCGAAACCATGCTGGGTCGTCCAATACGCGAAGCCGTCCGTTATGCCCGTAGTTACGAGCCACGGCTTGGTCAGGAAATTCGTGAAAAGGACCACGTAGATGGCGAGGAAAAGCAGGAAGGCACCCAGAAGGGTCCAACGTTGCGCGCCCAGCGCGGAGATAGCGCTACGCACCGGATTGACAGGCTCAACGGATGCCCCCCGCCCAGAGTACACCACCCTTCCTGCGAAACTTGGGAAAGCAAACGCAGCGAAAGCGAGGAAGAGCACAAATATGAGCGCTATTATGAAGGTAAGCTCGTGGCTGGTATAGCCTACCGCCAACCCCAGCGCTCCCAGGTAGACCCATTTTGACTGGTGCGTCCGTATGAACCAGAGGATCGAGATGAAGAGGAGCAATGTGCCGGTAAGGGCGAAAATATCGTGGCGCAGAGAGCGCGAGTAATATGAGATGCTGGGAGAGAGCACTACCATCAGCGCGGCAACCAGCACGCTTACCCTGCCGATGAAGGGGCGTAGCAGCCATATCAGGCCAACCAGGATTACCCCAAAGACCGCGGGCATAAGGCGGGCCGTAAAGTCGTTCGTCCCGAAGAGGAAGAAGGAAAGCCCGGTTATGAAGTAGAGGAACGGGCCGTGATATACGGGGTCGTAGCCGCCCTGGGAAGCGCCTGACGTATAATCGCCTGACTTCAGGAACAGGTTTGAGAAGTAGGCGTGTATAAACTCATCATGGTGCATGGCGCGAGGGGCCAGGTCCCACAGGCGTGTGAAGAAGGCCACCAGCATGATGCCCACGAAGGCGATTGTTTCCCAGTTGAGCCGGGTCAGCTCTATCGCCCGGTCGAGCCAGGTCAGGAGCGTTGGCTCACTCCTGCGAGCGCCGGCCATGCCTATATCAGCGCGGGCGCTAAGACGACGATTGTCCATTCTTCTCCTCTAATAGTTAGTTCAAGGTTCAAGGTTCAAGGTTCAAAGTTCAAGGTTCAAAGTTCATTCGCTACTCGCCGCTCACGGAACGTCGGTTGAGGGGGGCGCGTCATATTGCAGATGATGATACAACTGCGCGATGTCTCTGCGAAGGTAGAGGGTCATGTCGGTCGAGCCAAGAGGCTGCGGCGGCTCGCGGAAGATGAGGTATTTCCAGAGCGTGGACTGAAGTTTCGGCTCGGTGACGGTGATACTTATAGTGTGGAGGGCCTCGCCCACCTGCTGCGGAGCAGAACCTTGCTTAGTCGTGGGTAGGAACTGCTGCATGTACCATTCCTGCGGGAACCACCAGCGCATGGCATAGCGTTGCGAGATATAGTTGGGCAGGAAGTTGACCTTGTTCTTGTGCTTCTCGTAGTCAAGCAGGAGTATCGGCACGTCTGCGGCTGGCGTCGGCGGGTTTGCGCCACTATCCCCGATGAAAATCTTATTGTAGTCCCGTAAATACCACTCCATCGGCCACGACGTGTCGGCATCGTATATGATCTTGAGGGAATTCCCGCCCTTGGTACCCGTATCGCTCGCGCTGTAATTGGCGAAAGTCTCAATTTCGTTCATAACACGCGTCACATCGGGCGAGGTCTGCACGTAAGATGCCAGCTCGGTGGAAACGTCAGGCTCGTTGTACGCCAGGTTGATAGCGGACCGGAACTGGTACATGAGACCCACAGTCAATATGCCCAGGCCGAGGTATCGCAGGGAGCGCCCAGGACCTATCCACACTGCATAACCACCTACCATGACGATAATAAGGAGCGGGTAAATCCAGGTCCAGCCCCATGCGGCATAATTGTTTTTGAAGCCGAGGCCATTCATCAGGAGGCCCCAGGCTATTACCAGCACCACGAACGCCGTCAGGAATGAGACGAGCGGGAAGCGCGAGCCGGGTTGGCTCCACGTCACCCAGGGCGGGTCTTGCGCCGTGATAACCACCGGCTGGGGAGCGCGGGCAGCCGTGCGTCTGCGTGCGGGCACGCCGTTCGATCCATTTGTCGTTATGGAGGCGGGCGCGCTTGCTACCACCCCGCTGGAGGCGAAGGCAGCCGCATCGGCTAACCTCTCCTGTCTGCGCTTGACGAGCGATAGGAGGAGAGCGCCTATGAAGAATGCAGCGAGGAAAATGGCGGGGCGAGTCATGTGCATCATGAGCCAGGGCATCTTCTCCCCCGCCCAACTGTAAATGCCTACCGTCCCGACCAGCCACACTACCAGGAATAGAGGCAGGAAGGAGTTGAAACTGGCGAACGGCACGGGACGGTCGGTGTTGAACGCCCCAAGCGAGCGAGGGGGTTCCTCACCCCGCGCCAACTCGCCCTGCCTGCGGCGCACTAGCCACCTTATGCCACGCCAGCTAAAGAATGCCGTCCCGACCACGCTGAAGAAGACGGCTACCGGCTCGTACAAGGGTATGAGCAGGAAGTAGTAGAACCAGGGCTGGTCGCCGCGCCGGACGTCATGCTGGCCCATCCAGTAGCCAAGTGACGCGAATAGACCCGACACAATGCCATGAGGTATGTCGGTGAAGAAGACCGTGTACAGAGTGAAGAAGATAGTGAAGGCAACCAGGAAGCCGACCAGTATAATCTTGGGACGCGAGAAGAGCGCGCCCAGCAGATGAGGTATCGAGCCTGGCTGGTAACGTCCCAGCACGGTGTCCGGCTTCGGCTGCAAGCTGCGCGGGTCCCACACCTCCTGAGCCTCAAACGCGTCGGCATCGGAGGTCGTGTGAATTTCATCAGCCTCGATCTCGCCGCTTGCCCCCTCTACAGTTGCCTGGGGCCTGGGCGCGTCCTGGCCGTTAGACGAGACTGGAGTTGATACGGTGGTAGAGGGTCTTACGGCCCGGCTCGGTATGCTGCTTCCATTCCCGGCGTCGTCTGCACCTGCTGTCGCCAGTGCGGGGCGAAGTCGCCTTCTGGTAGGCACAGTGCTGGGGATAGGCTCGTAATCGAGGGAGTTGCGCTGGTTACGCATCAATAGCGTAACGCCTACAATGAAGAGCACGAAGAGTATAGCTTGGCCGTAGATAAGGGGGTGGGTTAGGAACCTACCGGCGAAAGTCATAATTTGATTCGTGTCGGGACCCTGGTTAGGGATAGTGGGAAGTCCGGCCAGCGTGCCCGCTTTCATACTGCCATTTACATACATGAAGAAGCCGCCAGCCGCCGCGAGATAGCCTCCTAAGGCGGCCAGTATCGCGTACCCTGCCTGGTATGCGAAGAGCGCCAGGAAGAAGATGCCAATTATCGCCAGCGTCAGGAAGGAAGTCTCTTTGATGGTGAACATCAAGGAGAGGCCCGCGCAGAAGATAATGAAGTCGGCGGGCTTGCGGGTCGAGACAAAGCGCCACAGCCCGACCAGCATTATCATCTCCATACCTGAGAAGATGGCGTCTTCGCGGGCCATGCGGCTGAAATAGAGGATGGCAGGCGAAATGAGCAGCAGGAAGGCGCAGACCATCGCAGCCACGCGTCCCATCTGTTTGCGCAGGAAGAATGGCGACATCACCACGAAGATGCCACAGAAGACCGATGCGAAGCGGGCGGTGGCGTCGGTAGCCCCGAAGAGCCAGTACATGAAGGCGATAAGGTGAAACTGGAGCGGCCCATGCATCATGGGGTCATGGATGTAGCCGTTCCCTATATAGAGCACCTCTGAGAAGTGCGCGTGGAGGCTCTCGTCGTGGTGGATACCGCGCGTGCCCAGGTCCCAGAAGCGAGTGAATATCGCCAGCGCGAAGACCGCGAGCCAGAAAATGTTCTCGTAGGTAAGGAACAAGCGCCAGGCTGGTCGGGGAGCGGTCGCAACTGGAGCCGTAGGTGCGGCAACAGGAGTAGGTGACGTAGATGTAGTCTTTGCAAAGCCCTTCTTGGAGGGTAAGGGAGGCAGGGGACGCGCAACTACCTCCGTCTCGGCAGGCATTGCGTTACGCCGCCGCTTGGGAAGCGTGGGCAGGGTCTTGCCGGGCGTAGGGGTGCTGACCGTAGGGGTGCTACTTGAGCCGTTGGTCGAGGGCGCGACCTCAACAATCTCATCGGTAGCAGGCTGGGAGACATCAGTCTCAGGTGCAATCTCTGTAGCCTCAACGATAGGAGGTTGCGAGTCGCTTGAGCCATTGGTAACAGGCGCGGTCTCGACGGTCTCAACTGTACCGGTTATGTCGGTGGCATTTGTGTCGGCAACGCTCACGCTCTCTATCTGAGCGTGTGCCTCGACATCTTCAGCACCATTGTCGTCGGTGTGGCTGCCGTTTTCCGAGCCGTTTGCGCCATCGGAGATCGGGCTAGAAGCCGGGGGAAATGTCCGGGGAACCCGGGTAATCCGGCGTTGGAGCTTCATATGTCCCCTCTAGAATAGCTCAATTCAGACCTCTAAAGCGGGCGCTTCCCGCCCACCATACGATAAGTATGCCATGATTGTACCTTAAACCAGTAAACGTCCGCAAGCGTTTACAAATTACATCTTCCTTACAAAACCAACGTGCGGGGGCGTGGAGTGGATTTGGACGATGGACGATGGACGATGGACGATGGACGAAGAAACGTGATGCGTGATGCGTGATGCGTGATGCGTGAGGGTGAACGAAGCGGGTTGCGGTGAGGTGTTGAAATGCGCCTTTAGTCATTTCTTCTCAATCTCGCGCCAGCCGTCGTCGTTATCGCGCATGGAGAGGCTCGTGCCGAAGGAGATTGCGCCGAAGCCGAAGCGCTTTCTGATGTGGTCCATGCTCGCGTCAAGCGAGGTGTGCTGGGGATTGAGACTATTACTCTCGGTGCGTGCCTCTTCGAGAGTGAGTTGTACCGGCATGGTGTCGTGATGCCCATTCTGAGGAGGGGGCGCGAGCAAATCGAGGTCGGAATTGGGCACGAGGGATGATACCCCGAACTCCCAGCAACCTCACCATCTCACTTCCAGAGGCGAGGCCGGTGCTCTTATACGCGGTCTCAAGGAGGGAGCAGGCAGCGTCGTAGATAGTCTGGCCTGCATCGGTCGGCATGGGGAGAGTGCATTGCCGCGTTATCAGCCTACCGAACCCCTGTCCCTCGGGTCGCCAAGCACGCCGCGTGGGGAGAAGGCGCAGCTTGATATAGACGCAACGAGTGTGGAAGCCGTCGCCCCTGAGGGTCCACGCGACGTTGTCGGACAGACCTCTCAGAATTGATTTGAGGTTGTGGAGGTCGGTTTCGTCTTCGACAAGTGTTTCTTCCTTGCTGATAGATTTGGGGATGCCCGGTATTTGCACGGGGGTGTCGTCCTCGCCTGCGGCGCGGCGGAATGAGGCTGCGGGCGTGGTCTAGACCGAAAGAGGCGGCCAGGACTGTTTCGCGGGCTGAGGCAAGCTGCCCTAGCGTCTTGATGCCCAGGGTCTCCAATGCCTCGGCGGTGCGTGGCCCGACGCCGGGTAAGGCTCGCACTCGCAACGGCGCGAAGAGCTCAGAGGCGCGCCCATGCGCTACGATGACGAGACCATCGGGCTTGCGCAAGTCGCTCGCAATCTTGGCGACGAGCTTGTTGGGGGCGATGCCTACGGAGGCGGTAAGTCCCGTGGCCTCGCGGATGCGGGCTTTCAGTTTGGTCCCGACACCCTCTATTGGCCCATCGGTTAGCTCTATGCCGGTGAGGTCGAGGTAGGCTTCATCTAGGGACATAGGCTCGACTACGGGGCTGAACTCGGACCACACCTGATGTAGCATGCGTGCTACGTCGCGGTAGCGGTCGAAGCGTCCGGGGAGTACGTGGGCTTCAGGGCATAGAGCGAGCGCCTTTGCCAGGGGCATAGCAGAGCGCACCCCGAAGGCTCGCGCTTCATATGAAGCGGAGGCTACTACGCCCCTGATGCCTTTGATGAATTCAGGGACATGAGGCAGCTTTTGTGCTTCGGCAGCCAGCTCGCGCAGCCGCTCCATTGTGAGTGGCGAGTTGCCTACGATTAGGGGCTTGCCTAAAAGGGTGGGATCGTCAAGCTGCTCCACCGACGCGAAGAAGGCGTCCATGTCTACATGGGCGACCCATCTTCTTGCAGATGGTCCCTTTATACCATTCGCGCTGATAGATTGGCCGTGCGACACCTACTGCCTCCTCGATACTATCAAGGTGACGATAGCATAGAACTAATGTTCTGTCAACAATATCCACACGAGTTAAGGTGCAAAGTCAGGGTAAGGCCAAGAGGCCCAAACCCAACCCCACATAAGTATCCCTTAATAAGTATCCCTTAAGATGTGGGGTCAGGTAATTAAGAGGGTGGTGCTTCTGGCGGTGGCATAAACCGCGACCTACATAGGCTTCTCTTAGGGTGTAGGTTGCGGTTTTTGACTCTATCCCTCTATGCGGGGAGGGAGCCAGGGAAGTAGAGGCTATAGGCCAAGTGGTTTCAACTTCACTTCAAATAGGAATTCCTTAAGATGTGAAGTGAAGTTCTAAGGAGGATTTGTGCCTATGACGCTGGTAGAATCTGCGCTGTACATAACAACTCCTTAAGTGCGCAGAGCAGTTTGTGGCCCCGTCCAGAAACCAGGTGGGCTAAACCTGACCTGATATAAGGAACTCCTAAGCATCAGGTCAGGTTCTATGGAGGATAGCGTTCCTGGCAGGGGATGAAATGGACTGCACCCCTGTAACCAGACAGGAAGGCAAGTCATATTCTCCCCAAGGGCTGTATACTAGCAGCCAACAGAGGAGAAGAAACAGATGCCAGGAAGATATCATTCACGAGAATTCAAGCTCCAATTGTGTAAGCAGGTAGCCAATGGTGAGCGCCGACCGGCTCAGATATGCCGGGAGCACAATATAGCCGACAGCTTGTTTGCGCGCTGGCGACATGAGTACGAAGCACGAGGAGAAGCAGCTTTCACACCCAAGCAACAACTCGAACCAGACGGACCCCAGACGCTGCAAGCACGCATTGAGGAACTGGAGCGCTTCTGTGGTCAGCTCGCTTTGGAGAACTCTATCCTAAAAAAAGCCGCCCTCCTCACGGGAAGCAAGTCCCGGAGCGACACGCCTTGATTACCCAAGCTCTACAAGAACACCCTCAGTTGTCGGTCAGCAGCCTATGTCAACTGCTGGGTGTCAACCGAGCCTGGTACTATGCTCAATTGGGTAAGTTGGGTAGGCAATCGGGTAGGCAATCGGGTAGGGAGCCGAAACCAACAGAGAGGGATGATGATGAGGGTGATGGTGATGGTGATGGTGATGGTGATGGTGATGGTGATGGTGATGTCGAGTTACGTGCCACCATCGAAGAGTTGGTGCTGGAGTTTCCAGGCTATGGATATCGCCGCATCACCAAAGCTCTAGCACGAGTGGGCTATCTGGTCAACCACAAGCGGGTGCTGAGGATAATGCGGGAAGGATCGTTGCTCTGTCAACTGAAACGCCGCTTTATACCGACCACTGATTCGAAGCACTCCTTTCGAACGTATCCAAATCTGCTCAAGGAAATGGTGTTGTACGCACCTGACCAGGCCTGGCAAGCGGATATCACCTACATACGACTACCCACCGGCTTTGTCTATTTGGCGGCGATACTCGATGCCTACTCCCGCCGGTGTGTGGGCTGGCAACTCTCTCGCTGCATTGATACACACCTGACGCTGGCGGCTCTTGATATGGCTCTGTCCACACGCCGAGTTCGAGCCTGGAGTGATGCACCATTCTGACAGAGGAGTGCAGTATGCAAGCTACGCTTACGTCGAGAGGTTGGAAAGCGTAGGTGCGCTGATGAGTATGTCAGCTAAAGGTAATCCATACGACAATGCCAAAGCGGAGAGCTTCTTCAAGACATTGAAGCGAGAGGAGGTCTATCTCAATGCAGTACCGCACATTTGGAGAAGCCGAGGCGAACATCGGCCAGTTCATCGAAAACGTATACAACGCTAAGCGCCTTCATTCCAGTTTGGGCTACTTACCGCCCGTCGAGTTTGAGGCCCTACACTACCAGATGGTGGAGAACGTGACTTAATCCACTGTCTGGTCCAAGGGGTTCACTCCAAAACTTCAACTTGCATAAGCTTATCTTAAGGTGCAAGTTTAGGTTCTTGCCCTGTGCAAACTCCACCTTCTAGCCTCTCCCCAATGGGAAGCAAGTCGAAAGAGCATTAAAAGAGGGTTCACTACACCGAATCCTCTTTAATGCTCTTTCGACAGTGAAGTGTCAGGTTAGCTTTTTGCGAGTGTGGCTAATTAACCATAACAACATCATGCGTGACGTTGTTGAGACGTTTTATACCATCATTTGTGAAGACAACCGTGTCCTCAATGCGCACTCCGAAGTCGCCTGGGAGGTAGAGACCAGGCTCGATTGTGGCGGCCATGCCTGCGCGCAGGAGGGTTGTGTTGCCCTGCACAAGATAAGGCTGCTCGTGCCCGTCCAGGCCGATACCGTGACCCAGGCGATGGGAGAAGAACTGTCCGTATCCACCTTCGGTAAGTATGCCCCGCGCTACGGAGTCAAGTTGCTCGCAGGTCATGCCGGGACGCCCCGTGCGCACTGCGGCTTCCTGTGCTTTCGCTACGAGGTTGTAGACGCGCATTCTCTCTGAATCCGCATCGGGCAGCTCCCCTACGAAAACGGTGCGTGTGATGTCGGAGTAATATCCCTGCAACGTGCCGCCGAAGTCAAGTACTATCATATCTCCACGCTCTATTTGGCGGGTGCCGGTATGGTGATGGGGGGAGGCGCTGTTCGGCCCGGAGGCGACTATCGGGAAGGCGGGCACGGTAAGTCCACCCGCCTCCAGCATCGAGGCGATTTCGCGGCCTATTTCCATCTCGGTGCGGCCTGCGAAGGGGCGCTGGCAGATAGCAGTGAACGCCTGGTCGGCAACCGCGCTCGATGCGGCCAGAAGCTCGATCTCGCGCTCGTCCTTTATCTGGCGCAAAGCAGCGAGGACCGGCCCCGCGGTGGTAAAGGCAGCACGGGGCAGCTCGGCTTGAAGGCGGAGAAGGAAAACCGAGTAGAGCGTGTCGCTGACCCCACACGTGCAATACATACCCCCCGGCTGAACGCTGTTGACGGAGGAGATAATTCCCGCCGCGAGGCGAGCAGGGTTGTCGCTCTCACCCCAGGTGACCACCAAGACGTCCTGGGGAAGAGACGGCAGGGTAGCGGCCTCAAATGCGGGCAGCAAAATAGTGGCAGGCCCCTCCTGCGACACTATTAGCAGCGTCAGCCGCTCGGTCTGGCGGCTTTGCGCGCCTATCAAATAGAGAAGGTCCGCCCCCAGTCCGACCAATAGGAAATCAAGGCCGTGTGTGTGCATAGAGGCACGCGCACGCTCCAAACGCTTAGTGTATACGCTTATGTCACTTGTATCGCTCATGTTGACTTAGCACCTCGTGCGCTGGCTTTACTTTCTACCTTAGTTTTGGTCTCTCCCGCCGTCGTATGGGCGGTGACCAGCTCTCCCTCTTTGGCGCGGGTCTCCTCCGCGTCCGCGGTCGCGGCCTCGAACTTCGCCTCGCTCTCGTGCGCCGCCTTGATGTCCTGCACGACTACCTGTATCGCCCCGCTCAAAGGGACAGCTACCAGCGCCCCGGCTAACCCCGCTATCACCCCGCCAAAGATGATACTGATTATCACAGTGAGCGGACTTATGCCGACCGAGTGCTTCATCACGCGAGGGATAAGCACGTTCCCCTCGATAGTTTGCAGCACCACCGCGAACACTACGACGAGCAGCGCCCGCGTCAGGGGGCCAATATCCCCCACGCCCAGGAAGACCTAGCAACCCGTCGTTCCCCAGCTTGGGTCAGCGCGACAATAATAGCAGGCGCGGTGCCGATGTAGGGGCCGACGAGCGGGATGGCCTCGGCGAGGGCGATAAAGAGGGCAAGCGCGGGCCAATATGACAGCCCTATAGCAAAATAACCTATGGCGCTCAGAACGCCGACGGTCGCCATCAGTATAAACTGCCCGCGCACCCAGCCGCCAACCTTCACCTCGATGTCGTCCCACACGCGGCGGATGCGGTTAGCTCTATCGGCGGGGAACCACGAAATGAACGCGCGCTTTAAGCGCGTCCGCTCGATCAGCCAGTAATAGGCTACCACGAAGATAGTGGTGACCGCGAAGAATATCTCTGCCAGGGTCAAGGTGGTGTGCGTTACCGCCTCGAGTGCCTCCTTCTCCCCAACAGGAGTGTCGGTGCGCTTGAGATTGTTGACTACCCCCCTCGCCGCGCGGGTAAGCATGACGGCCTGGTCGCGCAGGAAAGATGGCTTGCCTTCGTCTATCTGCACTACGTCCTTCTCCATCTGGGTGACGCGGGTATCGAGAGAGGTTGCCAGTGAGCCTAACTGGGAGAAGAAGACGGCGAAGAGGATGTAGCTGATGACTCCAATCACCACGAAGAGGCCAGTGTAAACGATAAGTATGCCCGCGCTTCGGGTGAATGGGCCGCGCCGCAGCCAGTTCACCACCGGCTCTATAGCGGTGGCGACCAATAATGCCAGGAATAGTAAGAGCAGTAACGGCAGGGTGCGGTAGAGCAGGTAGGAGATAAGCACTACGGCCAGCACGCTCACCGTAATCACTATAACGGTGGGCACGCGCGGAGCCCGCGTTTCTACCTGGACACTTACCGCAGACGCTGATGCTTCATCGACGGCCTGTCCATCAGGTTCGTTTGGACTTTCAGTCATGTTGAAGGGGCTTTCTTCTCTAAGAATCTGTTTGAGAACAGCATTATGAGACTAACAGTGTTGAATAACGAAGTATCCTTTTGCCTGCCATTCCGAACAACGTGAGGAATCTAAAGGTCTCTCCACCTGGCAAGCTCGGAGATTCCTCACTTCGTTCGGAATGACAGGGAGAGGAGTCTTGTTCTTACAAAGGCTATAAGGGGTAGAATGAGGCGTAATCAACCAGGGGTCAACTGGGCATACCAGCTACCAAATTGCTGGCTACCAGTTGCTAACTCCTACTTTCAAACGTTCAGAAGGAAACCCTGTTACGCCCCTCGCGCTTGGCTCTATAGAGGGCGGCGTCGGCTTTAGCGATCAATGTCTCAGGGTTGCGTCCATCTTCGGGGAAAGAAGCAAGCCCAATCGAGAGGCTTGGCGCGGGCAGAGTCAAGGGGGTACTCTTTGCCGCCAACAATTCATCCTGGGTGCTTTCGCCAGGATTACGACCGCGAGCATCCATTGGGCCAACCACAATCGTGAGGCAAGCAATCGCGCGTGCAACGCGCTCGGCGAAGACCACAGCCTGTGACTTGACCGTTTCAGGGAGGATGACGGCGAATTCGTCACCCCCATAGCGGCAGGGTATATCGGACTGGCGGCAGATGTCGCAAATGGCCTTTGTGACGGCGATGATAACCGCGTCCCCAGTCTGGTGGCCGTAAGTATCGTTTATCTCCTTGAGACGGTCCATATCGAGCATGGCAAGGGTAAGGGGCTGGCTGTAGCGTAAAGCGCGGCGCATCTCTTCATGGAGACGCTGCTGGAAGTAATCCTTGTTGTATAGCTCGGTGAGTGGATCGTGGATGGCGCGCTTCTCAAGGTCGCGTATGGAGACGTCGTGGAAGCTCTCGACGGCGCTCATCATTATTTCATCCAGTAACCTATCAACATAGCGGGGCAAGTCGAGACTTAGAGCAGGATTATCCGCCAATTCTGAGGCACGCAACGTATCCCAGATCACCTGGCGCAGCCTTACGTACTCGTATATGACCTCGTGAACCTCGTATCCCTGGTCATGGCGGAGCTTGCCACTGGCCTGCGACGCGTTGAGGGCAGCCTGGAGCGGCCCCGCCAACGGTCTCGTCCCGCGCGACCTGGCGGAAGCGGGATGCTCACCAGGGTCGCGGGCCGAGATGAGGCTGATAGGCACGGTCTCGTCGCCGGGCGCTGCTCCCTCTGCAATGGCAGCTGCGATGTTGGCGAGGATCCCCTTCATGCTGTCCACTATCTCGGCGGTGAGCATCTGGTTCTGCACCTCAGTGCGCGCGCTGGCGCGCAGATCGTCTACCCATCTCCTGACGATCTGCTCGATGTTATCTGTTAGGACCCTGGCTACCTGCTTCAGCACAAGCTTTCCATTCTGCGGGCCGCGTGCCACCGTGCGCGTTGCCTTGTATAATTCGTCCTATGGGGGACACCGAACGGCGCAAGTTGGCGCACTTAGATTATCCCCTGGACCAGTTGAGAGAAGGGTACAACACTCCCGTAAACGGCGGGCTGTTATGAACCTCTCACTTACTTAAACGCAAAATGAGTCTCGCAGGATTCAAGTTTTATCGAAAAATAGGAGAAATGGGTGGGAACGGACGAGGCGGGTACTATAAAAGGAACTGCTGGACGCGCCGTCAGCAGAGGGGTACTGTTGGTGTTGGTATCCGCGGCGGCGTTCGGCGCGCTGCCTGTCTTCGCCAAGCTCGCTTACGCAGAGGGGGTCAACCTCAAGACTCTGCTGGCGCTACGCTTCACAATTGCAGCAGTGGTAATGTGGGCGCTCTGGGCGTACCAGCGAAGAGAGAAGAGAGAGGGTCCGGAGGGGACCCGATGGGCACGGATATTGCCTTTGATTGCCATGGGCGCGCTAGGTTACGTGGGCCAGTCCTTCGCTTATTTTACCGCCGTAGATATCATCTCTATAACCGCTACGAGTCTGCTCCTGTATACTTATCCCGCCCTGGTAGCCCTGCTCGCCTGGCTCTTCTTCAAGGAACCATTTACGCTCCAGAAATTTGGGGCGCTGGCACTTGCAGGTGCAGGCACGATGATGGTACTCGGCATCTTCTCGACTCTCTTCACTGCTGGGGGCAACGCCCTAGGCGAGTTGCAACCAGCGGGGGTCGCCTGGGCACTGGCAGCAGCAGCCGTCTATTCGGGCTATATAATCGCGGGGGCGAAATATACTGCTACGGTCTCGCCTATATTCTCTTCTGCGGTTATCATTAGCTCCGCCGCACTTACCTACCTGGCGTGGGGCGCGCTATCGGGGGAGCTGCAACTGCAAGTGAGCCTGCCCGGCCTGGTATGGGCCACGGGACTCGCCCTCGTCTCGACGGTGGTGGCTATCACGACCTTTTTCGCGGGCCTGCGTTATGTCGGGCCGTCCAGGGCCGCTATTATCAGTACGTTGGAGCCTACGGTAAGCGTATTGCTCGCCGCGCTGGTGTTCCAGGAGACGATTACGGTCGAGCAGCTATTGGGCGGGGTGCTCATCCTGATCGCGGTTGTAGTGCTTCAATTGAGACCAAAAGAGATGCTAAGGAAAACCACGAGATTAGAAATTAATTGAACAAACTATTGACAAAGATTATGGAGATATGCTATTATAGCTTCGCGGAAGCCGGGGCGTGGTGTTCGCCCTCACCTAGCCACGACCCCGGTGCAGCCGTCATAGCGGACGATAGACGATAGACGATAGAGTGAAACGAGATGCGTGACGACGGACGATGGACGATGGACGATAGATGATGAGGCGTGAAGGTTAAGATTAGTCTGAACCAGAACTTTGGATCGAATTATGGGTGAGCTAAAGGTAGTAATAGCGGGCGCGGGACTTGCGGGGCTGGCAGCGGCCAAATACCTCAGTGATGCGGGATACCGCGTGGTCCTGCTGGAGAAGCGCGACGTTGCGGGGGGTAAAGCCTCGTCATGGCAAGATGCAGATGGGGATTGGCTGGAGAGCGGCCTTCACGTCTTCTTCGGCGCTTACCGCAATCTTCTCTCGTTCATGCGGGAGGTGGGGCTGTATGACAACCTCACATGGATGCCGCACGCCCTTACCTTTTCCTATCCCGGCGGCGTGTTATCGCCCCTCGTTTTCCCGAAGCGGCTACCAGCGCCCTTTCATGGCCTGACCGCTATCGCGCGCAACAGGGGAGTGCTCACGAACCCTGATAAGTTACGGACCGGCATCGGCCTGCTGTGGCCTATACTTGGCAACCAGGCGTACATTTCGCGGCAGGACAACCTTACATACGAGGAGTGGCATTTGCGTCACGGGTTTAGCCGCCGCTCGCTTGCAGGCTTCTTCGACACGATGGCCCTCGCACTCAACTTTGGCACGAGCAGCGAGGTGTCGGCGAAGCTACTGCTTACAGTGCTCAGCCACTTCGGCAAGGAGACGGACGCGTCCCGTGTCGCCTTCCTCAAAGGTGCGCCGGAGACGAGACTTTTCCAACCACTTCTGGCGCTCCTCAAGTCGCGTGGAGTAGAGGTGCAGTTGGGGGCTAAGGTGCGGCGCGTATTGTACGCCCCTGGCCGGAACGTGGTTGCGGGATTTGAGTTGGAGGGTGGATCGGTAGCCACAGGTGACATATATATCTCTGCGATGCCAGCACACAATCTCTGGAAGGTCTTGCCGGATGGCCTTCGCGCACAGGAGCCGTTTAGCGGGTTGCGACACCTGCATGGCGTGCCCGTGATGACCGTTCAACTCTACTTCGACCGCCCCGTCACGGGCGTGCGCAACCTCCTCTTCTCAAGCCATTCGCACATGTCGGTGTACGCGGAGCTGGGGCAGATTTGCCCTGACTTCAGAGAAGTCCTTGGGGGGACGCTCGATGGTCGAGCTTGTGATAGCGCCCGCCGCTGAGTGGTTCCGCCTGAGCGATGCGGAGCTTACAGAGCGAGTCATGGGGGAGTTCACCGAGAGGCACCCATCTGCACGTAATGCAAAGCTCCTCAAGAGCACCGTCGTGCGCATCCCGCAGTCGGTCTACCGGGCGCGTCCGGGGATGGACCGTTACCGCCCGGACCAGGCAACCACCGTGCCTAACTTCTATCTCTGCGGCGATTACACCAAGCAGGAATACATGGCGAGTATGGAAGGGGCCGTTTTGAGCGGGAAGCGGGTGGCGTCGAAAATCAGCGCAAACGCTGAAGGTGGAGCAATTGATTCATATGAAGAATCAGACCTGGAGGTGAGCGTTGGAGCGTAACGCCTCTATGTCTTACGGGCCGCTATCGAGGGGCTTCCCACACAGCCATGTCAACCCGCCTGTGAGTAAGCAGGTGTTTGACCGTCTTGCCGAGTCCCTCACGCTACCCTCTGCACGTAATAAGCAGACCGGCAAGAGTTCAGGCGCTGGAGAAGAGAGGGCCAGGCAGGGAGATGCTGTGGGCATACCAGGCTTGTACAGAGATTATCCGCAAGCACTCGAAGAGCTTCTATTTCAGCGCCAGGTTGCTACCCCCCGCAAAGCGGCACGGCATTATGGCTCTATATGCCTTCTGCCGGACCAGCGACGACCTGGTGGACGCAGCCGACACACTGCCCGACCGCGAATTGGCCCGAGATAACGCCCGTGCCGCGCTCGATAGATGGGCCGTGCAGGCAGGCAATTCCTGCGCGAGCGACAGCCACCCTGTGGCCGCAGCCTGGGCTGATACGCGCCTGCGATTTGGCGTGCCGCCGCACCTGGCGGAAGAGTTGCTGTCAGGGATCAGGATGGACCTGACTATAGACAGGTACGAGACTTGGGACGACTTATGGGTCTACTGCTACAGAGTCGCCAGCACGGTCGGCCTGATGAGCATGTATGTCACGGGGGCGGAAACTATCAGGGCCGTGCCGTATGCCGTGCAACTGGGTATCGCTCTGCAACTGACGAATATCCTGCGGGACATAGGCGAGGACGCGAGAGCGAGCAGGGTCTATCTTCCCGCGGAGGATATGGCGCGCTTCGGCTACACGGACGAGATGCTCTTTGCGGGGGTGATCAACCGCGACTTCAGAAGGCTGGTTGAGTTCCAGATAGAGCGCGCCCATGCACTTTATGACGCGGCGATGCCTGGCATAGCCCTCCTTCCGAGGGATAGCAGGATGGCCGTCGCAGCAGCGGCAACCGTCTACCGGGGCATACTCGACAAGATAAGGGCTGCCCGCTACGACGTGTTCTCTCGCAGGGCGCACCTTAGTATGAGTGAGAAGTTGTGCTCCCTCCCGGGTATATGGTGGGCGGCACGGAGGAAGGACGATAGACGATAGACGATAGACGATAGACGATAGACGATAGACGATAGACGATAGACGATAGACGATAGACGATAGAACATGATGCGTGATGCGTAAGAATTCCAACTTATGAACGTTGATCTTGTAACAACCGATATTTTTCCTCTGGCTTATGAAATCCCTTTGGCTACCGATGAAGGATTGATGAGCGATGTGGCGGCTGGAAGCTCGGCGGCCCTGACTGAACTGTATGACAGGTATGTGCGAAGCTGCTTCGGGCTGGCGTTAAAGATATTGCATGATCCGTCAGGCGCGGAGGAGGTAGTGCAGGAAGTCTTCCTGAAGCTTTGGACCAACCCGCTCCTCTTCTCTTCGGAGCGTGGGAAGTTCAAGAGCTGGCTCCTGACGCTGGTGCATAATCGCGCTGTGGACAGGCTGAGGAGGTTGAAAAGAGGAAGTGACCACACTTCTCTGCCGCTTTATGGAGAATCGGACGTCTCAAGGGACGCTTGTGGATGTAGTGGTCGATGATGGACCTGGCCCATACGAGCAGGTCTGGTCAAGCGAGAAGAGCCAGATAGTGCGTGGCGGCCTGGAAGGGCTTTCAGAACCCCACCGCCAGATGCTAGTCATGGCCTATTTCGAGGGGCTGACTCAGCGAGAGATAGCCGAGCGCCTGCGCCAGCCCATAGGCACTGTGAAGACCCGCACTCGTGCCGCCCTTACGCAAATGCGGAATATGCTCGCGGGCAAGGGGTTGATTGGAGAGTTGGAGTGAGGGTAATAGTAGTGGGCGCGGGGCTGGCGGGGCTGACGGCGGCGGCGGACCTCGCGGACGCGGGCCACAAGGTGCTGGTGCTGGAGAAACGCCCTGTAGCGGGAGGGAAGGTCTCCTCCTGGGACGAGGGGGACTATACTATCGAGTCGGGCCTGCATATCTTCTTCGGGTGCTACCGCGAGCTGCTGAAGATGATGCGGCGCGTCGGAGCGTATGAGCATATCCTCTGGAAAGAGCACACCATCTACGTGGCGCGCCCCGGTGGGCGACTTTCCAAGTTCAGGTTCCCCAACATTCCAGCGCCCTTCAACGGCATCGTAGCCTTTACGGGCAACGACCTTCTTACGTGGCGTGAGAAGCTGACCAATGTTCGCGCCCTGATACGCCCCTGGTTGATGCCTCTGCACAAGGTGGCGCGGTGGGACGACCGGACGTATGAGCAATGGCATCATGGCTACGGCATCGCCGAGGGGGTGCTGACCAAGTGGTGGAACCCTATCGCACTCTCGATGGGCTTCCTCCCGGCGAGTGAGATGTCGGCCCGCCCAATGACGACGGTATTCCACCACTTTTCCAGGGAAGCGAGCGCGTCTAAAGTTGGCTTCCTGGACGGCCCGCCACAGGTACGCTTGCACCAGCCGTTTATAAATTACGTTGAGAAACGTGGAGGCGAAGTGCGGTGCGATGCTCGCGTTACTGATCTGATGGTGGATTATGCGAGTGGGCAGCAACTAGCCACGGGTGTGCGGCTTGATGGAGGGGAGACGCTGGAGGCGGACGGTGTTGTGCTGGCCGCGCCTCTCCACAGCGCCCGGCAGCTAATCCCTACAGCGTTGAAAGAGATGCCTTACTTCCGCAGCCTGTGGCGATTGAAGTCGGTCCCGGTGATGAATGTGCAGGTATGGCTCGACAGGTACGTCTCGAAAGTGGACAACCTGTTTTTCACGGCGGACGCGCCATTCTCGGTCTTCGCGGACCTGGCGGTGGTCAGCCCACTCTATGATCGCACAGGCGGCTCGCTGATTTCGATGGCGGTAGCACCCGCCGAGCCTCTTTGGCACATGGGGGAGGAAGAGATTGCGCGAACGTGCATGGATGCGCTATGCAAGCTCTGGCCCCAGGTGACGCAAGCGAAGGTCTCTCACGCCTCGGTGGTGAGGATACCTAACTCAATTTACAGGGAAGTGCCCGGCAGCGACGCTCTCCGCCCTACGCAACGCACACCTATACGCAATCTCGCGCTGGCGGGGGATTATACGCGACAAGACTATATGGCCTCCATGGAGGGGGCGGTGAGGAGCGGTCACCTCGCCGCTCAAGCGCTCGCTGGATTTGTGAAGAGGATTGACACGAAGTCGGAGAGAGCACATGTCGCATGGGGCAACGACTCTCCATATGTCATTCCTCACTTCGTTCGGAATCTCCGAGCTTGAACGTATGGATAGAGTTTTAGATTCTTCGCTTCGCTCAGAATGACATGTATGGAGTTACAGTTAGATTGCTACATTGTAGTCTTAAACTCCTAAGATTGACTTCCCCTCAGGGGTAGAGTGGGTGGTATAATGGACGACAGCTATGCAAAATGCTACAACTGCTAATCGAATAGGGGCTGCTGAGCGCGAGCGAAGCACGTTGCGATCTCAGTCGCCGCGACCCTGGTTTCAAGATTTGTGGCTCTGGGTATTGCTGGCTGGGCCGCTCGTTGCGCCTCTGTTCATGGCGCTTGGCCTTCCGATACTCAAGCCTTTCGCGGATGGAATATACCTTATCGGGGAAACCGTTTGCCCGAAGGTGGGCGTGCACATGATGTTCTTGGGTGAGCCGGTTGCCGTCTGCTTCTCTTGCTGGGCGGCTGTATGGGGTTTGTGGGTAGTGCGGCTGCTCTATGGTCGCGCAGGTGAAGGGTTTGGGCCATTCGCTAAGTTGGGATGGCAAACCCTATGGACGCGGTGGGAGCGTGCGTCCATGATGACCAAACTGGGGGTGTTATCTCTTGGCTTTATGCCGTGGGCGTTCGACGTGATGCTGTGGGACCTCGGCGTATGGGATAGCCCATCTGGCTACATGATGCTCGCCGGTTTCGCGGGAGGGATAGCGGCGGGGTTGCTCCTCCTACCCGCAGCGTCGGCTATGCGCGCCCGGATAGCGAGCAGGCGAGTTGTCTAGAAGCTTTATGCTCATTCCACGCGAACAATCTTCCCTTTTCGAGCAAATGGCGGGCCGCTACCCAAGCACGGTAGCGGCTTTTTCGTCAATGCCCGGAGGAGAGAGCGCGCTTCGCGCAGTGATAGAGTTGGAACGGCGGTGGGTCGCCCTCGGTAAGGGCGGTTCTAAGCTAGAGCCATTCAACTTTGTGAAGGATGAGAACGCCCTTCCTCACTGCCCCTTTGAAGCCTGGTACGATGTGGTGATAGCGGGGGGTGGACTTGGACTGGTAGCGGGTACGGCGCTCGCCAGGCGCGGCCTCAAAGTGCTGGTGTTTGACCGGCAGCGTGTGGGCGAGGCACACCGCGAGTGGAACATATCAGAGCGTGAGCTTGATGCACTCGTGCAGCACGGCATCTTTACGCCGGAAGAGATCAGTAAGACAGTCGGCACGCGGTACGCTCGTGGCCTCATCTCATTCGATGCAACAGGCACGGGCGTGACAGCCTGCCCTTTGCAGCTCCGTGGTGTGCTGGATGTGGCGCTGGACGCGCAAGCTGTTTTGGACCTCGCGCGCGCCAAATTCCTTCAGGCGGGAGGGACAATACTAGAAGGGCGCACTTTCCGCAAGCTCCATTTGGCGAAGGAGGGACCGGTAGCCTCGGTATTCGAGGTCGAAGGTCCATACGGGATTGAGCTTTACAGGGCAAGGCTAGCAATTGACACTATGGGGTCGGTGTCGCCAATCGCAGTCGGCTTAAACGGTGGGTTACCCTTTGATGGTGTGTGTCCAACGGCAGGTACGGTCGTAGGGGGGCTAGACGCGGACCACACCACAGGGGATGTGCTTGTGAGCGTAGCGCCCACGAGTCAGGAGAGACAACTCATTTGGGAGGGCTTTCCTGGGCGGGGGAATGAGACGACGGTCTATCTCTTCTATTACGACAGAACGGGGGCTAAAGAGGCAGAGGGACAGAGCCTTCTATGGCTCTTCGAGCGATACTTCAACCTTCTCCCCACGTACCGAAAGCCGTCAGGCGGCGGGCAATATCGCCACCTGCGTCCCGTCTTCGGCTACATACCTGCTCGCTATGGGCGAAGCGGGCGTACTGCCGCCAGGGGACTGCTCTGCCTGGGCGACTCGGCGGCGGGCCAATCGCCGTTGACTTTCTGCGGTTTCGGGTCTTTCGTCCGCCACATTGGGCGCGTTGCCGGGCTAATCAACTTCGCTCTCAAGCATGATCTCCTGGAAGAGAGTCACTTGAAGGCGATCAGTCCGCACCAGGCTAATTTGCGCGTGGCATGGGTCTTCAGCAGGTTTATGCAGCCCTGGCGCGGAAGCGATCCTGCCGCTACCAACCGCTTGATGAATATATTCTGCCGGGCGCTGGGCGATGTTGGGCCGGAAACAACCGTCCGCTTCTTGCAAGATAGGTACACACTGGGAGAGTATCTCAAAATAATGTTAACCACAGCCAGGCACTATCCCGGCGTATTCGCGCTAACAGCCCGCGTCCTCGGACCAGCAGGTTTACTCAAGTGGGCAGGCGATCTCTCTGCCTTTGCCCTGGACGACTTGGCCCGGCGGCTTCATAAGCTCGTGGGCGGTAAGCGTTGGAAGAGGCTGGAGCGTCTCGCCGCGAGAGTCTCCCCTGCTATCGCGCTCAAGCTTGTGGCGAAGCGGACCGGGTGGAGGGTGGTAGCACGGGACGACTAAACCTGCTTTGAACCAGGGATTCTGAATTCTGATAGGGCGTCCGAAAAGTGTGAAGCAAGGAGTGTCATTCTGAACGCAGTGAAGAATTCAGGATTTTTTCCACAGTACACGCTCAGAGATTTCTAAATTCTTCGCTTCGCTCAGAATGACAGGTATAGAGTTGCAGTTCGTGGACACCTTCTGAGTTTTGTTCCAGGACCAGGGAAATATGATATAATTCTGGTCGGATAGGATAATGCGCTACTATCGGGAGGGGAGATGGCATCCAGGCTACTGTTCGGCGGGCTGCTCCTACTGGTAGGGATAATGTACATCTGGCTGGCCTATGAGTTGGTGAAGCCGATGATTCAGACAGGAGATATAGCCGCCTACATAATGGCCTCGCTATTCCTGGTTGCGGGTATTGGAGCGGCGGTGGCAGGTATGAACCTGGTGCGGGCTAAGCGCCGTTGAGCCATTATTAGATAAACTGAATAAGACCTCTGCCTGATTATGGCAGGGGTCTATTTTCTGATATAATCCTCACGATCAGGGCATTATAGCTCCCTCCACATAGCCTGGGAATGAAGATTGATGAATTACAAGCAAGCCTACGATTATCTAAATAGCTTCACCAATTACGAGAAGGTGCCCGGTATCAACTATGCGCTTGAGATGGACGGGCTGGACCGCGTGCGCCTGTTGATGAGGCTGCTTGGTAAGCCACAGAGCAGCTTCAAGAGCCTGGTAATAGCGGGGACGAAGGGGAAAGGCTCGGTGGCGGCTATGCTCGCCTCGATGCTCAGGGAAGCGGGGCACCGGGCAGGCCTTTATACATCCCCGCACCTGCATACCTTCAGGGAGCGCATCCGGGTTGACGGCGAGATGATAAGTCCTGAAGATATGGCGCGCATCGTCGAGGGGTTGCAGCCGGTGGTCGAGAAGATAAAGGGGCTTGGCGTGCCGGAGATGCTCCCTACCACCTATGAGCTTGCCACCGCGCTGGCCTTTCTTTATTTCAAGGAGAAAGGGGTAGAAGTGGCCGTGCTGGAGGTGGGCCTGGGGGGTAGGCTTGATGCGGTGAATGTGGTTGAGCCTGTGGTCTCTGTTATCACGTCTATCAGCCTGGACCATACGCAGGTGCTGGGCAATACGCTGGAGGCTATCGCCAGAGAGAAGGCGGGGATCATCAAGCTGGGCGGGCATGTAATCAGCGCGCCCCAGGAGACCGAGGCCGCTACCGTCATCGAGCGAGTAGTGGAGTGCCAGGGGGCGCATCTTATTACGGTGGGGCGGGAGGCATATATCAGCACGGAGCAGCTTCCCAAGCTGGTCTCGGACGAGGATGGGCTGCCTTCGCACCAGATATTCACGGTGGCTTTCGCAAACACCGAAGGAACATCCTCTGACATCCAGACCAGCGTCAATCTCCCTCTCCTGGGCAATCACCAGCAGGTGAACGCCGCCGTCGCAATGTCGGCCCTGCCGATACTGGTAGAGGCGGGGATCGAGATGGATAGGGAGGCGATGCTGAGTGGCCTTCTGAACGTGGAGTGGCCGGGCAGGATGGAAATAGTGAAGCGCAGTCCGGTCGTGGTAGTGGATGGCGCTCACAACGTGGAGTCTATGGAGAAACTGCACGACGCGGTAGCGCAGCTTTTCCACAGGCGTAACGTGGTCGTGGTACTCGGCATCGGCCAGGACAAGGACATACAGGGTATGCTAGAACAGATAGGCGGGTGGTCGGAGGAGCATCCTGGGGCCGCTGGTGGAGCGGGTGATCGTAACGCGCTCGGAGCACCCGCGCGCCGCCGACCCGCAGGAAGTAGCGCGCCAGGCGGTCGAGGCTGGGCTGGACGTGGAGATCGAGAGGAACGTGAGGGCTGCCCTGGAGAGAGCCGAAGCGCTGGCCGAGACAATCCGCACCACAACCGGCAACGACGTGCTGGTACTGGTGACCGGCTCGCTCTTCATAGTAGCCGAGGCGCGAGAGCACTACGGATTGGCCCCGGATTTGTCTGGAGAGAGGTAGGGGGCGGACGACGGACGACGGACGATGGACGGCGGACGACGGACGACAGACGACGGACGATAGACGATAGACGATAGACGATAGACGATAGACGATAGCTGCTGAAACGTGATCCGTGAGAGTATTTCTTCTGCTGACTGCTTACTGCCTTCTGCCGTCTTTCGCCTTTTATCTGTCGTCCGCCGTCCGCCGTCCGTCGTCCAGGTAGTAGGTCATGCTTTGGAGGGCGACAACGGGGTCTATCTGGCGAAGGCGGACGTGGGGCGGGACCTGGACGGTGATGGGGGAGTAGTTGAGGATGGCGAGGATGCCCGCATCTACTAAGGCGTCGGATACGTTCTGAGCGCCCTGGGCTGGGACCGCGATGATCGCCATGCGGATGTTTTTTTGGTTAGCACTGCCCGCAGGTCGTCCATGTCGTGTATTACCAGGCCACCTATCTTTTCACCGACCTTGCTGGGGTTGTGGTCGAAGAGGGCGTCTATGCAGAAACCCCTCTCCCGTAGCTCGTCGTAGTGGAGGAGGGCACGGCCCAGGTGGCCCAGCCCGACCAGGGCGATAGGCCAATCGCGCCCCAGGCCGAGTATCTTGTGCACCTCGGCCAGCAGGAAATTGACGTTATAGCCCTTGCCTTGCTTGCCGAACTCGCCAAAGTAGGAGAGGTCGCGGCGTATCTGGGCGGCGCTTACTCCGAGGCGCGTGCCCAGGTCGCTGGAGGAGACGGTCTCAACCCCCTGATCGGCCATGTGCTGGAGGCTGCGCGCGTAGATGGGGAGGCGGCGGATTACGATGTCGGGGATTGGCTGGCCGGGCGCGCTCTCTTCGGACATGACCTCCTCGGACATGCCTCCCTCACCTATGATTTCTTCAGCAATTTCTTTCATTAGAGTGGGAGGGCGGCTCACGAGCCGCCCCTACAGAGTATGTGTAAGTTTAGCGCACAGCGTGGTGGACTGCAACCGCGCCGAAGGTAAGCTGCTTGAAATGAACGTTTCGCAGGCCGGCAGCGCGCATTATACCGGCGAGGCCATCGGGAGATGGGAATTTGCTCATGGAGCTTGGCAGATAGGTGTAAGCGTCGGCGTCACCCGCGACGAGGCGGCCCAGGATGGGGACGACCTTGCGGGTGTATATGGTATGGAAGAAGCGGGAGATGGCCCAGCGTGGGCGGCCCACTTCCAAACAAACGAGGCGTCCACCCGGCTCCAGCACGCGGCGCATCTCGCGGAATGCTGCCTCGATGTCAACGACGTTACGCATCATGAAGCCAGTGGTGACGCAAGAGAAAGTCGCGTCGGGGAAGGGAAGGTTGAGGGCATCGGCTCCCGCGAAGTAGACAGGCTCGGCGCGGCCCACCCCTTCAGCGCGCCCTTGCAGCATCATGCCGGGGGTGAAGTCTACGGCGACGGCCTTCGCGCCCTTGCGGGCAAGCTCCTGGGCGATGCGACCCGTGCCCGTGCCCACGTCGAGAGCTAACCCGCCGGGGGTTGGGGAGGCGAGGCGAACTACGTATTTACGCCAATGAGCATCCTGCCCGAAGCTCATGAGGACGTTCATGAGGTCGTAGCGATGGGCGATGCGAGAGAACATGCCACGCACGTAGCGCGCCTTTTCGTCGCCGCGAAGGGAGGCGTCTGGGTTGGTGGCGGGTGGGGCGTGATGCGTGATGCGTGATGCGTGATGGGTTGCAGACATGGTGGGTGAGTCTTCGTTGACTGGGTATCGTAGGGAAGGCGGGGTGGTCGCAATGGATTGTAGCAATTTTCACATAGAGGGTCAAGGGCAGGGGTACGGGTGAACGTTCATAGTTAGGGTAAGGACAGGGTATCAGGGTCTGAATTGGACGCAGTCTAAGAACCCGCGAACAGCACTGGTCAGGTGGGCATTGTTCCCATGTATGACTTTGTAAAAACCAGACCGCACATAGGCTTCTCTTAAGTGAGCGGTTCGGTTTTGGCCTCTCTATGCGGGGAGTGAGCCGGGGAAGTAGAGGCTAGCGGCCAGGTGTCCCAACTTCACTTCAAATAGGAATTCCTTAAGATTTGAAGTGAAGTTACAAGGAGGATGGTGCTTCTGACATGGCTGGAACCGCAACCTACATAGCCTTCTCTTAAGGTGTAGGTTGCGGTTTGTGGTCCTGTGCAGTGCCCCTTTCTCCAGTAGGAACGCTTACGCGCATGGGGTGCCAAACTTTGCCGTCAGGGTAGGTAGCCCGTCGAGATAGGGGCGCGAAGCCGTGTTGGCAGTTCGTGAAGATACATCTATGGCCCTATTGACTTTGTGAAATAAATCACATAACATGAGTGTGGAGAGGTAATCCATCATAGCCTGGAGAAGCTGACGAAAAAGGGTAAGAGATAGAAAGGCGGCCCATATTATGCTGCTCGATAAGATTCATCCCGGAATGGGATTTCAACGAGGTGCATTCGATCAAAGTTCATGCGCCTGTGAGTCGCATTTATAGCGCCATCAGCGACCTTACAGGGTTGGAGATACCACTCGTTCGGGCCTTACTGGCGATACGTGCCCTGCCAGCTCGCATCAGGGGTAAGGCGAAACGCGAGATCGATTGGGGACGGCCTGTCATGAAGCAGGTATTGTGTAGCGGTTTCGTACTGCTCGCCGAGGAACCGGGGCGGGAGATCGTGCTCGGAACGATTGGGCAGTTCTGGAAGCTTTCGGGCGGCGCTCCATCGGGGATCAAGGACGCGCAGGACTTTATGGCGTTCAGCCGCCCAGGCTTTGCCAAAGCCGCTATCAACTTTCAGATCGAGGCGGGCAGCGACGGGAGCGCCAGGGTATCCACGGAGACTCGCATCCGCGCTCTTGACCCTCTATCCAGGAGGAAGTTCGCGGGCTACTGGCGTGTGATTTATGTGGGGAGCGTGCTCATTCGCAGGATGTGGTTGCGCTCCATAAAGCGCCGGGCCGAGCGAGGAGTTGTTTTGGCCCCGGCTATGAGGGGATAGGATGGAGCAGGAGCTTCTCAACCTTCTAAGTGCGCGCAAGGGACATTTCAGGCTGGAGTCGGGGTATCACGGCGGGCTGTGGCTCGACCTTGACCCGCTGTTCGTGATGCCGGGGCGTATCCAGCCTTTTGTTGAGGCGCTCGCGGCGCGGCTCAAGGGGCATGGTATCGAGGCGGTGTGCGGGCCGCTGGTTGGCGGGGCGTTTCTCGCCCAGGCGGTTGCCTCTATGCTCGACGTTGAGTTCTACTATGCGGAGAGGTTCGTGCCTGCTGTGCGGGATGCTGGTGCCCTCTACCCGGTGGAGTATCGCATCCCCGGTGGGGTGGGCGGCATGGTGCGGGGCAAAGCTGTTGCGGTGGTTGACGACGCGATAAGTGCAGGGTCGGCGGTGCGCGGTACGCTTGCCGCTCTTGAGGCGAACGGCGCGAAGACGGTAGCTATGGGCGCTCTGCTCGTCCTGGGCGCTCAGGCTGAGCACTTCTGCCGGGAGCGCGGTCTTGCATTGGAGTATATTGCACAGCTCCCGTATGAGGTCTGGCTGCCAGCGGAATGTCCGATATGCGCTTCCGGGGTGACGCTCGAAGATATGATGGGGGCAGGTTGACACCATCAGGAGCAGGAAGCTCATGTGGAAGAGTCAACATTTCCCTTAGGTATCAATGGATGCTGATTATTGTGAGGCCTAAGACCCACCGATAACAATCAGTAACAGTATAACAATGATGCTGGCTAACACTTGTGCAGCTATTGCTAATCCGAACTCCAGCCAATCTACTCTCTTACCCCTTTTTCTGATTCTTTTCTTCATCTGTTTCTCCCCCCTACTCTGAAGGCCTGACCACACTTATTTACGTCCCTGTTATGCATGATCAATCTGCACTTCAGAGGCACTAAGCCGCTAGACCGAGCTGAACTCCACCAGTCCTGTCGTGCCCCACCTCAATTTGCAAAACAAAAAGCCAGTGGTCGCTGGTCGCACTTGGCGACACTGGAATCCACTGGCTGCACGCAGGCTGCACGGGGCTATTCGATTATACGTAGCTCACTTGCTACAACCACATTATATCAATGGTTGGGCGAACTGTCAATATCTACATAAGTATATACTAAGGGCAAATATCGGCAGATGAATTTATAGTTCCTTCCAGCAACTTCTCGACAATCTCAAAGTCTATTTGCTCAGCTCTTCGATAGCGTATGCAGCCTTTACCCACGTCCTTCAACTGGTCTCGGTATTTATCCACGACATCCTTTTTGAGCACGTAGAACGAGATGTACTGTTTCTGGCTCATGAAACCGACTTCTACAACGCCATTCTTGCTATATGTTGGCCCCCCGTACACCATGCTTTCTTCGTAGCCTTGTAATGTTTAAGGCATAGCTCCCGAAGTTTGGTAAGCGCCGCGAGCCGTTGGGGCGGAACGGTCTCAAGGTAGGCGTCAACGGTTGATGCTGTGCTCTGCATAGGTTGGTGCCCCTTCGGCGTAAGTATAACAAATCGAGCGAGCGGTGTAGACCTTATCTCTAGTGGCTATGCTGTATAATGCATCTACTACAACAGGTGGACGGTGGGCGTGGTCGGCTTGTAGGTTGCGGCATGAGGGGAGTGGATTATGGCAAAACCTGAGCATTTGGCTATTCTAGAGCAAAGTGTGGACGTTTGGAATAGGTGGAGAGAACAGGATCTCGGTATAGTGCCCGATCTAGCCGAAGCGCACCTCAGTGAGGCAAACCTCATTCATGTCCACCTCAAGTGGGCGAACCTCAGTTGCGCAAACCTCAGTTGCGCAAACCTCAATTGGGCGAACCTCATTGGAGCATACCTCACTGGGGCGAACCTCATTGGAGCAAGCCTCAGAGGTGCTGATCTCGTTACAACGAACCTCAGCGGGGCGAACCTCAGCGGGGCGAACCTCATTGGGGCGGACCTTACTGGAGCATACCTCACTGGGGCGGATCTTACTAAGGCGAGCCTCACTGGGGCGGATCTCACTGGGGCGAACCTTGATGGAGCAAACCTTGATGGGGCGAACTTTAATAATGCGCAGCTCGAAGGGACCAACTTCAGCTCGGCAGGAATGCGGTGGACTGTATTTGGAGGCGTTGACCTTAGCACAGCAAAGGGGCTAGATCAAGTCCAGCACATAGGACGTTCAACCGTTGGGATAGACACGCTTTACCTCTCCAAAGGCGAGATACCGGAGATATTCCTCAGAGGAGCTGGCGTGCCGGACGAGATCATTGTCTTGCAGGCTACCCTCAGAGGCCAGCCTGTAGAGTTCTATTCAGTTTTCATTAGTTACAGCCACGCCGACAAGAGCTTTGCCCGCAGGTTGTATGATGGGCTTCAAGGTAGGGGCATACGCTGTTGGCTGGACGAGCACCAGCTTCTCCCTGGCGATCCGGTCTACGAGAGCATAGATCGAGGCATACGTCTGTGGGACAAGGTGCTCTTGTGCTGCTCTGAGAGTTCGCTTAAGAGTTGGTGGGTAGATAACGAGTTGAAGACCGCCCTTGAGAAGGAGCAAACGATTCTGAAGGAGGAGAAGAGGCGTGTGTGGGCGGTGATCCCGTTGGACCTTGACGGATATGTTTTCTCGAAAGAATGTAAGAGCGCCCTGTCCACCCAGATAAAGAGCCGCTCTGTAGCCAAATTCGAGGGTTGGGAGCACGATAACTCTATATTTGAAGCACAGTTCGAGCGAGTATTAGCGGCGCTCTGCACTGATGATGGAGGCAGAGGAGACCCGCCAGAGCCGAAGCTGTGAGGGGAACGAATCCCGCCCGGCAGATAGCGAATATTTACAAAATAATCTGCATACGTGTCCGCAGACCCCGCCCGGCACATAATGAGCATTAACAACTTTAATCAGGTAATAGAATGTAGGGGCGACCCTTGTGGTCGCCCTGCCCATGTTACAACTCGGCTGCTCACTGCCAGGGCGACCACAAGGGTCGCCCCTACATGATTTGCTCCCATTACCTGATCAAGTTGTTAATATTCATAATGTGCGGGCTACACATACAAAGCCCTCCTACGCGGGCTGGTGGGTAGAATAATCAGTTTGAGGAAAGAAGGTCAGCCTCCGAAGGGAGGCTTCGTATGTGTAGCCCGCACATTCATGTGCCGGGCGGGGCTGCAACGAGCTTACGGTACGCGTCTACGCCTAAATTAGCCTTCTGCGAACTGACTCCCATTCAGGACCGTTAATGGCTCAGATCAAGCCAATAGAAGGCGTGCGGTCCGAGGGTGAGATGGTATGGCTCGGCGGTGATGGTGGGGAAGTGGGTGCCGCCTGAGACTTCGATAGGGGTTGCGCCGCTGTAAGGTGCAAGGGAGAGGGCGACAGCCTGGGGGTGGCGGGAGAGGTTGTTCACTATGAGCATCTTCTGGCCTTCATGCTCCCGGATGTAAGCCAGGATAGAGCTGTTCTCAGGGTGGAGGAAGGTGATGTCGCCGCGCCCGAAGACGGGGTATTGCTTGCGCAGGGCTATCATTCGCTGCATCCAGCGGAGGAGGGAGTTGGGGGTGCGTAGCTGCGCCTCGACGTTGACCGCCTGGTAGCTGAATACGGGGTCGGTGATTACGGGGGCGTAGAGGCGGGCGGCGTCGGCGTTGGAGAAGCCCGCGTTGCGGTCGGGGTCCCACTGCATGGGGGTGCGCACGCCGTCGCGGTCTTTGAGGTAGATGTTGTCGCCCATCCCTATCTCGTCGCCGTAGTAGACTATGGGCGTGCCGGGGAGGGAGAAGAGGAGGCTGTTGAGGAGCTCTATCTGGCCGCGATCATTGTTGAGGAGGGGCGCGAGCCTGCGGCGGATGCCGACGTTTATCTTCATGCGCGGATCGGGGGCGTATTCGCGGTACATGTAGGCGCGCTCCTCGTCGGTGACCATTTCGAGGGTAAGCTCGTCGTGGTTACGGAGGAAGATGCTCCACTGGCAGCTCTCCGGTATCTCAGGTAGCTGGCTCACTATCGCCATGATGGGGGTGCGGTCTTCCTGCCGCACGGCCATGAGGATGCGCGGCATGAGGGGGAAGTTGAAGGCCATGTGGAACTCGTCGCCGTTGCCGAAGTAGGGTAAGAGGTCAACGGGCCACTGGTTGGCCTCGCCCATCAGCACCTTGCCGCTGTAACGCTCGTCTACGAAGCGGCGGACCTCCTTCAGGTATACGTGCGTCTCCGGCAGGTTCTCGCAGTTGGTTCCCTCGCGCTCGATGAGGTATGGGACGGCGTCGCAACGGAAGCCGTCTATGCCCATGTCGAGCCAGTAGCGCATGACTTTGAGCATGGCTTTGCGCACAGGCTCGTAGTCGTAATTGAGGTCGGGCTGGTGGCTGAAGAAGCGGTGCCAGAAGAACTGCCCCGCAACGGGGTCCCAGGTCCAGTTGGATAGCTCGGTGTCGGTAAAGATGATGCGGGTGCCGCTGTAGCGATTGGGGTCGTCGCTCCAGACGTAGTAGTTGCGCTTGCGAGGGTCTTTTGAGGAGCGGGCGGCCTGGAACCAGGGGTGCTGGTCGGAGGTGTGGTTGAGCACGAGGTCGGTCAGGACGCGTATGCCGCGCTTGTGAGCGGCTTTCAAGAAGGCTTTGAAGTCGGCTACCGTGCCGTAGCTGGGGTGGATTTCGTAATAGTCGGCGACGTCGTAGCCGTCGTCGCGCAGTGGCGACTTGAAGAAGGGGAGGAGCCATACGCAGTCTATACCCAGCTCTTGCAGGTAGTCCAGCTTCTGCGTGAGGCCCACGAAGTCGCCAATGCCGTCGCCGTTGCCATCGTGGAAGGCCTTGACGTGCAGTTCATACATTATCGCGTCTTTATACCAATCGTCGTTGTTGCTCATAGTCTCTTTGCTCTTATAAAGTAGGGGCACGGCGCGCCGTGCCCCTACAGGCATACGTATATAGCGGAAATCGCGTTAGTCTTCGATTGGGTAGCGCGCCTCAGTTTTGGGGTCTTCGGGTGCGCCGCCCTGGTCTTCGTGCCCCTGGTTTGGTGGGGCCGCTACCGCGCTCGGAGCGTTGCCCATGCTGGCGACGGGTGCGGGAGAGGGCGGCTCGCTGAGAGTGGGGTCGTCAACGCCACCCTCCTCTGCCACCACGCGGGCTTTCTCAGCATCATCGGGTGGTAGCTGCTGGGGGGCGTAAGTCCTCTCGAACTCGTCCATACCCTGGAATAGTGGTTTGTCGTCCATGTCAGCCTCCATTTTTGTTTGATAACCTAACCCTTCACCGACCCTGCCAGCAATCCACGCACGAAGTATCGCTGGAGGCCGAAGAAGATGAGGAGGGGCACGATCATAGACACGAAGGCCCCGGCTGTGAGGAGGTGCCACTCCTGGTTGCGCGAGCCGGTTATATCCTTGAGCTTCTGCGTGAGCACGGCCACTTCGGGGTTTGTGCCGAGGAAGACGAGGGCCACAAGCAGGTCATTCCAGACCCACAGGAACTGGAATATGGCGAAGGAAGCCAGGGCAGGCACGGAGAGGGGCAAGATCAGCCTGTAGAAGATGCTGAAGTGCGACGCGCCGTCTATGAAGGCAGACTCAAGCAGGTCCCTCGGAAGCTGGCTTATATAGTTGAATAGCAGGTAGGTTGCGAGGGGGAGGCCGAAGCCGGTATGCGCGAGCCACACTGCCAGGTACGTGCCGGTCAGGTTGAGGGCGGTGTAGTCCCTCAGTATGGGAATCAAGGCAATTTGGAGAGGCACCACCAGTAACGCCACTACGAGCGTAAAGAAGAACTTACGCCCTGGGAAGTTCATCCAGGCGAAGCCATAAGCCGCGAACGCAGCTATCAGGATCGGTATCAGGGTGGAGGGGACGGTGACGGTAACGCTATTGAGGAAGGCCTGGCCTACATTGTCGCCCCGGGCTATGCCACCAGGTAGCGTAGGGTCAACGTACTCTCCGCCGTTCACCACGTGATCGTAATTCTCAAGCGTCAGGCGTGTGATATCGGCGGTCCACCATCCACTGGAGCGAACGTCGTTCGGGGTGCGCAACGACGAAACGAAGAGACCAAATGTGGGTATCGTCCAGATGAGACAGAGGAGGAGGAGGAGGCCGTTGACGATGATCGCCGAAATTATCCTTCCAGGCGAGGTTTTCATTAGAAAGCCCTCCTCTCGCGGAACTGGCGCAGGTTATAGACCATGACAGGCACGACGGCCAGCAGCAGAATGATGGCTATGGCGGTGCCACGCCCGTAGTCTCCAAAGACGAACATCTGTTTATATTGCTGGCTCGCTATCACCTCCGTGCCGAAGTTACCGTTCGTCATGACGAACACTATGTCGAATATTTTGAGGGTAGCAATCAGGATGGTGGTAGAGACAGTGATGATTGTACCTTTGATGGAAGGGAGGATGACGCGGAAAAAGACCTGGAACTCGTTCGCGCCGTCTATGCGCGCCGCTTCGAGGATGTCACCCGGCACGCCCTTCAGCGCGGCTGAGAGAAGGACCATAGCGAAGCCGGTTTGGAGCCAGACCAGGATAATTATCAGGAAGAAGTTGTTGAACGAGAAGAAGTCGGCCAGGGGGAGGTCCCTCCAGGGGATTTTGGTGAGCCAGGCAACAGGCTCCCCTCCAAAGGCAGTGACGATGCCGTTGAGCAGGCCGATCTGTGGAGAGTCGGGAGGTCGGCGGAAGTAAACGAAGTTCCAGATGACCCCGGCCCCGACGAATGAGATAGCCATCGGAAGGAAGATGAGCGACTTCGCAACGACCTCAAAACGCGAGCGGTCAGCCAGCACCGCGATGAGAAGCCCGAAGACAACGCTCATGCCGGTGCCCAGGACCATCCATGCGATGTTATTGCGGAAGGACTTCAACATCGCGGGGTTGGTGAAGGCGAAGATATAGTTGGCGAAGCCCACGAACGTTGACGAGGTAGCGTCGAAGAAGCTCTGCCAGAGGCTGCGTATGGTGGGCACGGCCAGATACCAACCTAGCATAAGGATGGCCGGGCCGACGAACACGTAAGGCTGCACGAATGTGCGTGCTTTCGTGGGGAGTTGCTCCACCAGCCAGTTGAACTGGATATACAGGAGCACTATACCCCCTACGCCCCAGATGATCGCCACCACAGTGATTAACAACTGGGGGGCGTCGCTGTCGCGCAAGAAGAAGAACCCATACCATAGACCGAGGACGGTCAGGATGGGCATTGCTATGGTGAGAAGAATGCGCAGAATCTGCGCTAAAGAATCTTGTTGGGGAGGAGGAATCCTTTCAGTGCGTTGCATCTAACGCTCTCCCTTGGGTAATTACGAATTACGAATTACGAATTACGAATTGATTTAGTAATTCGTAATTCGTAATTCGTAATTCTTACGCTTACTACTTCGGCCAGCTGGCGTCTATAGTGCTGAGGACGGTGTCGAGGTCAGTGCCACCGACCCAGTTGACGATGCCCGTCCAGAATGATCCTGCGCCAACGGCGGCAGGCATCAGGTCGGAGCCATCGAAGCGGAAGGTAGTAGCTTCCTGGAGTATCTTGGCGAAGCCACGGGTGGCGTCGTTCGGATACCAGCTAGGGTCTGCATCGGTATGAGGGGCTACTGCCACGCCCGCCTGGGCCTCGATCTTCATCGACTTGCCTGTCGCAAGGAAGTTCATCACTTCGCGTACTTCGGGACGATCGTTGAACATGGCGGAGATAGAGCCTGAGCCAAGCACCGGCTTGCCATATGTGGCGTCAATGGGCGGGAGATAGAAGTAGTCTATATCTGTGCCCACCTTAGCTTCCTTGGGGAAGAAGTTGGTGATGAAGCTCGCCTGGCGGTGGAGATAGCACTTGGGCGGGTTGTCGAACATCGGCTTGGGAGAGTTGCCAAAGGCGGTAGTCAAGATAGTGGCGGTGCCGCCGTAGACGTACTTTTCGTTGAGCCATATCTTGCTCATCACATCGAAGGCGTTCTTGACCTCCGGGGAGTTGAACTTCAGCTCGCCACGGGTCCATTTGTCGTAGTTTTCAGGGGTAGTGGTGCGGAGCATGATGTCCTCTACCCAGTCGGTGCCGACCCAGCCGGTCGCGCCCGCCGAACTCGATGCCTATGCACCAGGGAGTGGTGCCATCAGCGGCTATCTTCTCGGTAAGGGCCGTCAATTCGTCCCAGGTGGTGGGTATTTTGTAGCCCTTGGCGTCAAAGTCGTCCTTAGGATACCAGACGAGACTCTTGACGTCGTTGTTGTGCCATAGACCGGCCATCTTGCCGTTGACCGTAGCAAGGTCGAGGAAGGTCTTCGAGTACTGCTTCTCCAGCATGGCCTTATCCATGAAAGAGTTGAGATCAACAACCTTGCCCTGATTTACGAAACTGGCGAGCAGGCCAGGCTGAGCGAACTGGGCGATGTCGGGCGCGTTGTTGCCCTCGACGCGCACACGGATCAAGGTCTCAAAGTCCTTGTTGCCGTCATATTTGACATCTATGCCGGTACGCGCCTCAAAGGCGTCGAACTCTTGCTGGAAGAGTTGGGCCTGCTCGTCGGCAGCCACGCCAAAGATGGTGACGGTCTTGCCCGCGAAGGGCTTGTCTCCACCGCTGGTCGTAGTGGCTGTCTCAGTGTCGGCATCATAGCTGTAGGCGTCGTGTCTGTTGACATCGCCGTAGGTGCTACAGTGGCAACAGTCATCGCTGTGGCTGGCACCGAGGTGGCAGGTACGGCGGTCGGATCTGCTGTACCGCCGCACGAAGCCAGTACGAGCGAGGAGATAACGAGAAGCGCCAATATGCTGAATCGTTTTCTTGCCATGTCTTTCCTCCATTGGTTAGTTATATAGATATTCGCCGGCATGCCCTTATGCCGACAGTAGAAGTGAGGGCTTGTGATTATGCTGTGAGATGCATCACCTCCTCAGGGACGCCTGCCGTAGGTATCGCATCCAGGCTATCCCGCCTACACGTCGTGGGTATTTTATGCATTCGATGGGCGTGCGCAATTGTCGTGCCCGACCACTGTTTGCATATGATACAAACTTAATCGAGAAATTACAAGGACTTTTCCAGGTTTCTCAATCACGCGCGCAAAGGAAAACCCCGGATTGACCTTAGAACTGTTTGGCATACGCACTGACGTGCTCTGCTTATACAATTCTGACGGACCGTCCGGGGCTTCAATAGCCTGGCGACAGAACCCGAAAGCTCACGTCCACCTGACTGATGTGAGTATACCCCGAGGGGTAATCTAGGTCAATAGCATACCAGGTGAGTTTTCCCCAATCTTGGAATGCATGGAAGGGCAAACGTGATTCCCCTGCATCTTGCGCTCGTACCTTAAGCCCCATTTCCTCACCAATGATGGATGGCTTTTCTATCAAAATGAGCGCCTGCGACGCTCATTTTGATAGAAAAGAAAGAATTATTTTACGCTTTCGTGGGCTTCGGTGGGCTTGCTAACAATTCGGGGTAACTCATGACCGCCTCAAAGGGGGATATTCCCGTGCTTCTTCGGCGGGTTGGTGTCGCGCTTGTTGCGGAGCATCTGGAGGGCGCTGATCAGCTTGGGGCGGGTCTGGCGCGGCTCGATTACGTCGTCTATGAAGCCCCTGGCGGCAGCTACGAATGGGTTGGCGAATTTTTCCTGGTAGTCGGCTATCAGACGCTTGCGGGTATCTTCGGGGTTGTCGCTCGACTCTATCTGGTCTTTGAAGATGAGATTTACCGCGGCGTCCACGCCCATGA